>NZ_JBLXAT010000005.1:50224-197583 GCF_048265805.1 Shewanella sp.
CCGAAGGCGCTCCCCTGCTAAGGGAGTATGGGCTTTATCTCCCATCGAGGGTTCGAATCCCTCCTTCTCCGCCATTTCAGATACTTCCACGCTAAAAATTCTTAGTAAAAATTCCCCAAATATTATTTAGTAGACTGCGAGACTGCGAGACTGCGAGACTGCGAGACTGCGAGACTGCGAGACTGCGAGACTGCGAGACTGCGAGACTGCGAGCTAGCTTTCCATTTATTACGCTAGCGAGTCAACCAGAGGGCGATTGTTAGCATCACAATCAATAAGCTGCTCACCCCAATAATCCAGATAAACCCTTGCTTACCTTTCTTCAGCGGAATGCCAAAGAAGCGCAAAAATAAAATCCATAACAGACACAGAATAATGGGAACAAACAACATACGGCCCATAGTTACTCCTCATCATCGGGTTGGGTCGGCGGATATATTGGCGATTTACTATGGCATCGACTACGCTCGCGCTGCAATGGCGAGTGATGCTGTTCTTAGTATATAAGTGTCTGACGCCGAAAAACAAAAAAGGCCGCAATTGCGACCTTCTTTAGCTTTGAGATGTGGGTGTTTAGCTTGCTTGCGCTTCAGTGTGCTCAGGCGCATCAGTGGTATCGGCGTAGAATTGCGCCTCATCAAACTCGCCTTCAGATTTACCGACCACCACAGATGTCATCATATCGCCAGTAATGTTGGTGCAGGTACGTGCCATATCGATGACACGATCGATGGCAGCGATAAAGCCGATGCCTTCTAATGGTAAACCGACCGCACTCAGAGTCACAGTCAGCATGACCATTGCGCTGCCTGGCACGCCAGCGGTACCTACCGAGGCAACCGTGGCAGTCACGACGATCATGATGTAATCACTAAGTTCTAGCGGGATACCATAAATCTGTGCGATGAAGATAGAAGCAATAGCTGGATAAATTCCACCACAGCCGTCCATGTTCATGGTGGCACCTAACGGTAGCACGAAGGCGGAATAGCGCTTTGACACGCCCATATTCAATGAACAACGGGTTGTCACTGGCAGGGTTCCATAGCTAGATGACGTGGTAAAGGCCACGATCTGTGCTGGTAACGCTTTACGGAAAAATTGCAGCAATGGTAAACGTGCGACCAGCTTAATCATGCCGCCGTATACCAACAGAATGTGCAGTATCACACCAATATAGATAGCAAGGATAAACCACGCTAAATGTTCCAGTGTGCCCACTCCGTATTCACCAATCACACTGGCCATCAAACCAAACACCCCTATAGGCGTCAGTTTGAGTACCAAGCGAGTCAATTGGAACATCACTTCAGCACCAGCGTTAATGACATTCTTCAGCGGGGTGGCTTTTTCACCGGCCATATTGATTGCAATACCAATCAGTGCCGCAAACACAATAATTTGTAGCACTTCACCATTCGCCAGCGAGGCAAATGGGTTTTGCGGGATCATGTCCAGTAGCACTTGTGCGAAACCGGGAATATTGCGGTCGCGTACCTCGGTGCTTGCCAGTTGCATAGTGCCACCCATATCAATAGATGAACCAACAGCGAGACCGATCAACGAGGCAAGTAAGCCAGTCAGCATGAACATACCCAGCGTTTTTATACTGAGGCGTTTAAGGTTAACGCCATCGCCAGACATGGCGGTAACACTGGTAACAATGGCGCAGAATACCAATGGGGCAACTAGCATTTTGATCGCGTAAATGAACAGATCGCCCAGAGGAGCAACCAGTGTGGCCTTTTCGCCAAAAATTACGCCAACTAATACGCCAAGTAAAAAACCAGCGACAACCTTCTGCCAAAAGGGGAGCTTAGTAACAGTCTGCCAAATCATGTGTCATCCGAAGCAGTGCCAATGGCCTGCATTGTTATAGTTATGTCCCGAAACGGGGCGGTAAATCTAGTGTTAGAACCAATAACGGCGCGCCGAGATCGTTCCTTTGCTACTTTAGACTATTGTAATTCGCCAGCTTTGGCGGCAAAACATCGTTTTCTTATAGCTTATGGCCATATTAAAGATTGTTCTCATGATTTTAAAGAACTACATAATGTTAACTAGCGCAGGTTTTCAGTACGATGAAGCTGGTAGTAAAGTTAGGAGAAGGGGACATTTAAACGTCTTTTGAATTCAACTGCATCCAGCGCTCATATAGATCTGTGACTACGCTGACACAGAATATTGAACACCCTCCATCCAGCTTACTTACTTCATTAACATCAATGGTTACGGCATGCGCATAACGTGTTTAGGTTTGCAGGAAAATAAAACGCTATCGGTCAATAGTTCCTAAAAGAAATGTTTTATCACAAAGTAGCAATAGCATTTTAGCGATTTAAATCCTAGTGTTAGAAGCCATTAGAGATAAGTAGGTGAAGGAGTCACAGATGAAAAACGGTTGGTTAGTGGCGGTTGCTGTAGCAGCTACGCTTTCAGGTTGTACGGCAGAGGTCGCCGATACGGCGAGTCCAACAGCGCAAACACAAGCCGCTGTTAGTTTGCCTGCAGGCATTAAATTGGTGGAGTCATATACCCCTAAAGCGGGGGAAATCGGTATACCATTCAACAAATACCAATTGGCTAACGGTCTCACAGTCATTCTGCACCAAGACCACTCTGATCCGTTGGTGCATGTGGATGTGACATATCATGTTGGCTCTGATCGCGAACGCTATGGACGTACAGGTTTTGCGCACTTGTTTGAACATATGATGTTCCAAGGTTCTGAGCATGTGGCAGATGAGCAACATATCAAAACGGTGACTGCAGCCGGTGGTTCCATGAACGGTACGACTAACAGCGACCGTACCAACTACTTTGAAACCGTGCCCAGCAATCAGTTAGAGAAAATGCTTTGGCTGGAGTCTGATCGCATGGGCTTTTTGCTGCCAGCGTTAACGGATGAAAAGTTTGAAGTACAGCGAGCTACCGTGAAAAATGAGCGGGGTCAACGTATTGATAACCGTCCTTATGGCCGCACAAATGAAGTTTTCGACCAAGCGTTTTATCCGCCCGGGCATCCCTATTCTTGGCCAGTGATTGGTTGGCCTGCGGATTTAAACCGCGCCACGAGCCAAGATGTGCGTGACTTTTTCAGCCGCTGGTATGGTCCTAATAACGCGACGTTGACCATCGGTGGTGATCTTGATGAAGCGCAAACCCTTGCCTGGGTAAATAAGTATTTTGGTGAGATCCCTCGCGGCCCAGAAGTTACTCCGTTGGCCAAGCCATTAGTTACCTTAGATAAAACCCGTTATGTCTCGTTTGAGGACAATATCCATCTGCCATTAATTCAAATCGGCTTCCCAACTGTTTATGCGCGCCACGCCGATGAAGCACCGTTAGACGTGTTAGCCAATATTTTGGGCGGCGGTAAAAGTTCGATTTTGTATAAAAATCTGGTAAAAGATGGCCTAGCTGTGCAGACAGGTACTAGCCATGGTTGCTCTGAATTGGCGTGCCAGATGAGCATTTACGCAGTAGCAAACCCAGCCCAAGGTGGCGCATTAGCACCGATTGAAGCGAAGATCCGTGGCTCCATTGCGGAGTTTGAAAGCCGTGGGGTTACTGATGATGATATTGCGAAAGTGAAGATGCAGATCCGCTCGCAACAGATTTTTGCATTGCAGAGTGTGCGCGGCAAAGTGTCTAACTTAGCCTACAACCAAACTTTCACGGGTGAGCCAAACCAAGTTGACGCTGACCTTGAACGCTATAGTGCGGTGACTAAAGCCGATGTGATGCGGGTGTACAACCAGTACATCAAGGGCAAACCCAGCGTAGTATTGAGTGTGGTACCGCACGGGGGCAAGGCGTTAGTCGCTGCGGCTGATAACTTTACCCCAACTAATCCTCCTGTGGCCGCGCAAGCGGTGGAAGGCTTACCTAAAAATATCGCTACGGCAAAAACGAGTTTTGATCGCAATGTTGAGCCAGCAACTGCAGGCGCTGTGTCCCTACATGTGCCTAGCTTATGGCAAAGTAAACTTAGCAACGATGTAGAGGTGATGGGTACCCAAAGCACCGAAACACCAACTACTAATATTGTGTTGTACTTTAATGGTGGGCACCAGTTAGAGCCACTTGCGAAAGCTGGCCTAGCTAATTTAACTGCGCAAGTGTTGAATGAGTCTACCGCGAAGCACACCACAGAAGAGCTGGCTCATGAGTTGGAGCTGTTAGGTGCGCGTATCAGTTTTGACGCTGGGGCGGTGCAAAGTACCGTGCGTGTTAGTGCTTTGACTGAAAATCTCGACCAGACCGTGGCTTTGTTGGCAGAGAAACTGTTGCAGCCAGGGTTTGTCAGTGCCGACTTTGATCGCAGCAAACAGCAGATACTGCAGATGTTGCAACAACAAAGTGCTGAGCCAACGGCATTGGCAAATAAGGGATTGAGCAAGATGCTGTTTGGTGACCAGATGTTTATGGGCGTACCAACCAAGGGGACGTTGCAGACAGTTCCGACGTTGACCATGGCCGATGTTAAGGCGTTTTACCAACAGCAATATACCGCAGGTAATGCCAAAATTGTCGCTGTATCCGATCTACCTCAGGCTGAATTGCTGCAGAAATTGGCACCTATCACTGCGTTAACTGGCGCGGCAAGTCAATTAATTGAGCAAGCGCCAGCAACCATGGTCAAAAGTAACACCGTTTATTTAGTGGATAAGCCAGGCGCTGCGCAGTCTGCTATCCGTGTGGGTAAGCTCGCGTTACCGTTTGATGCAACTGGTGAATATTACCAAACCAATATCATGAATTACCCGTTAGGCAAGGCTTTTAACAGCCGTATCAACCTCAACTTGCGTGAAGATAAAGGTTATACCTATGGCGCACGTTCGATGTTTTTCGGTGATCGTCAGCAAGGGATGTTTGTGGTCATGGCCGATGTTCGAGCCGATGTGACTGATAAAGCATTAGCAGAGGTGATGAAGGAGATTTCCCAATATTACCAAACTGGAATGACGGCGGAAGAGCTACAATTTACCCAGCAGTCGCTCAGCCAAAGTCAGGCGTTGAAGTACGAAAGCCCAAGTGACAAAGCGGAGTTTATCCGTGATATCCAACGCTATGATTTACCAGCCGACTACATTGAGCAACAAGATAAAATTTTGGCCAATGCCAAGGTGGATCAGCTCAATCAACTCGCGAAAAAATGGCTCGATCCGCAATCAATGGGCATTTTGATTGTTGGTGATAAAGCATCGCTTAAACCGAGCTTGGAAGCTCTTGGCTACAAAGTGGTCGACATGAACTTGTAATAGTTAAAATCGTCCCCATAATGAGGGGACGAGCCACTTAGCTCATATCAGACTAAGGTGACGAAAGTGATTTCGTCACCTTATTACGTTTAACCGCCATCTCCTGCTTTTTTATTCGCTATGTAAAACTTGACACTACCCGCTAGGTAGGAGTTAAGGTGGCGGCAGTTGAGCTAAATTACAGAGATCTAAACTTGAAGTCATTTGATGAGACGTTGGCATTATTCGCCGATGAAAATAGCCGCCAAGCATTACGTACCATGCATCGCGGTATCGAACGGGAAGCACTGCGCATCGCACCAGATGGCAAGTTGGCAACAACGCCTCATCCACCGGCACTCGGCGCTGCGCTGACTCACTCTCGCATCACCACCGATTACAGTGAATCCTTAATGGAGTTTATTACTCCGGTGTATGAGGATATCAATCAGATGCTCACCGGACTGACTGAGACTCATGCTTACGCGGTGCAGCATCTAGATGGTGAAAAACTGTGGCCAGTGAGCATGCCGTGTTATGTTGGCGATGAGCGCGATATTCCTATCTCTTGGTATGGCACGTCAAATACCGGTACGTTGAAACGTACCTACCGCAAAGGCTTAACTTATCGCTATGGTGCGTTGATGCAAATTATTGCTGGCGTGCACTTTAACTTTTCTGTTGATGATGCCGTTTGGCAGCGGTTATATCAGCACAGCGATAAACAGTTGCCGCTGACCGATTTTATCTCCGAGCGTTATTTTGATCTGATCCGTAACTACCGCCGTTTGGTTTGGGTGTTGCCATATCTGTTTGGCGCCTCACCGGCGTTGTGCCGTTCTTTCTTAAAAGAGCAGCAGACTGATTTGAAATTCCTGCAGCATGGTCAAGGTACGCTCTATTTGCCGTATGCCACTTCACTGCGTATGAGCGACTTAGGTTATACCAACAAAGAGCAGGAAACGTTGTCGATCAACTACAACTCGCTCAATGAATATCTCAGTGGCATTAAAGCGGCGATAAAAATGCCATCGAAAAAATTTGCCGATATCGGTGTGGAAGTGGATGGCGAATATCGTCAACTCAATGCCAATATTTTGCAGATTGAGAACGAATTCTACGCGCCGATCCGTGCTAAACGGGTGGTAAAACGAGGTGAAAAACCTTCAGAAGCGCTAAGCCGCGCTGGGGTGCAATACATAGAAGTGCGCGCCTTAGACGTAAACCCATTCAGTCCGATTGGTATCAATGCCTGTCAGGTACGCTTCCTTGATCTGTTCTTACTGTATTGTTTGTTTACGCCTTCACCCATCATTGATGATGTGGGTGAGAAAGAGTTGGCGGCCAACTTAAAAGCGGTCGTCATGGAAGGACGTAAGCCACAGTTAACCTTAAACCATAACCAACAAGCAATCACCTTGCAGCAATGGCTGGGTGACGTATTTGCTGGCATGCGCCGCATTGCGGCTTTAATCGATGGAGATGGTAAGGAATACCTACAAGCGTTAGATTACTGGCAGCAAGCGGTGGTAGATCCAGAAATGACGCTGTCAGGCCGCATTTGGCAAACCTTGGCCGATACCGGGTTGGATCACGGTACTTGGATGCGCCAACTGTCAGAACAATACTACCAACAACTTAAGCAACAGCCGTTATCAGATGCTGTGACTGCGTCGTTCGATGCAGAAACCGCCGCCTCGTTGGCGCAACAGTTGCGGATAGAGCAAGCGGATACCTTGACCTTTGATGAGTATCTCGCAGCTTATTTTGGTAACAAACAATCGATGGACGAACCAGTACATTGAAATATTCGTTAGTCTTTGTCGCCGTAGCCCTATTATCTGCCTGCGCCTCAGCACCAGAGGAAGAGGTAAGCTGTGGTATAGTGAGTACCTATCTGCCCGCCGCGCCGGCTGAACACTATTTTCCGTTAGTGGTCACCAGCGTGGACGGCAAGGCAGTGATCTCTAAGCCTAATTATCTATTGCCCGTCGGTGAGCATACTTTTACCGTCTCGGAACTGATTAATGATGAGACACTTCAAGTACGCTTAGCGGCGCGGGTGCCTAAAACGATTACGGTCGATGTGGTAGCCGATATGCGTTATCAGCTGATGGCGCAGTTCAATGTTGATAAGCAGTATCGCGGCAACGATCAAACTTTTTGGCAACCCGTTATCCGCTCGCAGGCGTATCACGAATGTGAGCTGGCGGAGGATTAACTGCAATTGTGGGTTGATATTTGTCGGCGAGTCGGGCTCAATGGCAATAACTAGATTCAATTCCGGTAGTTAGGTTTGCAGCAGTCTCTTCAAAAAAGTTACCTCCCTCATTGCTTACGTAGCGCGCGTAACTGTGCGCTAATTGTTGTCGCTGCCACATTGTTAGCTGGCTGTGCCACGCCACCTCCCAAAAATCCTGACAATATTTGTGAAATCTTTCGGGAAAACCACGACTGGTATGAAGCTGCGGTCGATGCTCGCGATAAATGGGGTGTACCAGTACATGTGCCGATTGCCATGATGTATCAGGAAAGCTCGTTTAAACACAATGCCCAACCGCCCATGGAATATTTTCTCGGATTTATTCCGATTGGCCGTGCTAGCGATGCTTACGGTTATGCGCAAGCAAAAACCATGACATGGGACGACTACGTGCGTGAAACAGGCAATAGTTGGTCAAGCCGCAGTGACTTTGATGACGCGATGGATTTTATGGGGTGGTTTATTTGGAAGACCCATAAAATTAATGGCGTCTCCAAGTGGGATGCGAAAAACCAATACCTGAATTATCACGAAGGGTGGGGCGGCTACAAAAGAGGCAGCTACTGGAAGAAAAAATGGTTAGTACGAGTCGCTAAAAAAGTGGATGCCCGTTCACGCAAATATGCGGCGCAGTATCATAGTTGCCAAAAGGAGTTAGATTCCTCCTGGTTGTGGCGTTTCTTTTTTGGCAAGTAGGCGCTGACGAGAGCTCACCGCATGCTCAGCGAGTTCAATGGTTTCCGGCAGGTTGCCATTGAACAATGCGTTACCCACCGTAAAGCGAATACCTGGTAGATGGCGGCTTAGTTCTAAGTTGACATCGCCGAGCCAAGCGCTGATTTGGCTGCTATCACCGTACGTTAAAATGGCGAATTTATCACCGCGAAATCGGCACAGTAAGGCTTTTGCTGGCCAGCATTGTTTGAGCGCTAGCCCTAGCTGGCGCAGTGCTTCATCCCCCGCTTCCAGCCCTTGCTGTTGGTTAATCTCTTTCAAGTTATCGATATCAATCAGGATCAAGCTAGTATCAATATTATCGCGCAGCGGCCATTGCACCGCTTGCTCTTCAAAAAACTCACGGTTCGCTAAGCCAGTTAGTGCATCATAATGACGTAGTTCATCAATCAATTGTGCTTGGTGATAAAGTGCCAAGGCATTGGCCGCGGCATTACTCAAGATCGTGGCAATGGATACATCGTAATCGCTAAAACTGCCGGGCTGTTCACTATCAAGGTTTAACAAGGCATACAGTTTGTCGTCGAGATGAATTGGGCAAGACAGGGTGGAATGAATACGGTTATCGGCGATCTGCTCGGCGCCGTGGGCATCAGCGGCACAGCCACCATCGGTTTCGTTCAGTAATATTGCGCGGTCACAACGGCCACCGGTCATTTTGTACTGAAAGGTTTGATGCAGCTGCATGCTAAGCCCTTGCAGCTTTTTGATATCCAACCCTACGGCCGCTTCAAATTGCAGTTTCTTGCTTGAGGGATCGACTTTAATCACGGAGCCAAATTCCGCACCGGGAATCAAACTCATCGCTTTAGAGAGCAGGGCACTAAGAAACTCATGTTCACTGCTGCAGTAGCGATGCAGGTTAAGCAGTTCCATCGCCGCGTCATTGATGTTGGTCAGCTGCTGTAGCTTATCGTGCTGGTGGCTGAGTACGTTGAAGTACAGAAAAAAACCTAAGCTGTAGGCGAGATAGTAGATGATGCTAACGCCGCAGAGCAGTAGCCACGGGTATTTACCCGGGCCACTGAACATCCAACAAAGCAGTGAAAACAGCAGCATTGGTACCAGCAACAGTAAAATATGTTGGCTAGTTGAAACTTTGGCATCGTTCAGTTTGCTGCTGTGGGTAAAATCCAATTCACTACTCCTTTGGCATTATCAACCTTGATAATGCTTTAAAATCCACGCTAACGGCGCCTGATATTGGCTTGGCATCCATTGCTGCAGTTTGGCAATGCTATCAGCCAAAAGCTGCGGTTCGGTCACCGACAAGTTAAGGTGCCCCACTTTACGGCCTGGGCGCACTTCTTTGTTGTACCAGAACAGCTCGGCATTTGGCAGTGCCAGCCAACGGGCATCATAGTCTACCCCAATAAGGTTCACCATCACGCATTGGAAATTCACTTGTGGTGTCATAACTGCCAAATCTGCCAGTGCCCGCAGGTGTAGCTGGAATTGGTCAATATGGCAGCCCGCTTGGGTCCAGTGGCCAGAGTTGTGTACCCGCGGTGCCAACTCGTTGACCAAGAGCTTGTCGCCAACACGGAAACATTCCATGGCCATCACACCGACATATTCTAAGCCGTCCATGATGGTGGTTAGCATCTGTTCCGCCGCTGCTTGATATTGCACCAAGCGGGGCAGAGGTGCAATTGATGCCATCAAAATACCATCTTGATGCAGGTTCAGCGTCAGTGGATAAAACACACAGCGGCCATCATGGGTACGCGCGCCAACCAACGACACTTCTTCATCAAAGTTAATGGCTTGCTCGGCAATCGCTTCGTTGCGCCAATCGGCAGGAATAGTCGTGGCTTCGGCTTGTTTCAACCAATGCTGGCCGCGACCATCGTAGCCGCCTGTGCGACGTTTGAGCAGCACCCGTTCACCATAGTGTTGGTGCAGTGTGGGCTCGTTGACATCGCTATCGACTAATTGCCATGGTGCCGTGGCAACGTTGAGCTCATCCAGCAAACTTTTTTGGGTAAAGCGATCCGCTAAACGACCAAACACTGAGCTATTGATAAACTGCGGGTGTTGTGACAATTGCAGGCTGAGCGCTGACTCCGGCCACTGTTCACGCTCAGCGGTGACAATGTCACTCGCTTGCATCGGTAGCTGTGCATCCGTCGGTGCCATAATATCGATGGGGTTAACATCTAAGGCTAACGGCTTACCTGCATGGGCAAGCATGGCGCCCAGTTGACCATTACCCAATACCCAAATAGCGTTTGCCATTATGCCTCCCGCGGATCTGGGTTTTCTAACACAGAACGCGTTTGTGCTTCGCGGAATGCCTCAAGACGTTTGGCTAGCTCGGCATCATGCGTTGCCAAAATTTGGCAAGCCAGCAACCCCGCGTTGTATGCACCCGCAGCACCGATAGCCAAGGTACCTACGGCAATGCCTTTGGGCATCTGTACGATGGAGAGCAAGCTGTCCATGCCGTTAAGCGCCTTGCTTTGTACCGGGACACCGAGCACAGGTAAGCGGGTTTTTGAGGCCAGCATGCCTGGCAGATGCGCCGCGCCACCAGCTCCGCCGATGATCACTTGGTAACCTTTGTCAGCGGCAGTTGCTGCGAACTCAATCAGTTTATCTGGGGTGCGGTGGGCACTTACCACTTCAACGTGATAAGGCACTTTGAGGGTATCCATGATTTCAGCGGCGGCTTCCATTGTTGGCCAATCGCTTTTTGACCCCATAACAACGGCAACGAGGGCTTGCATGATCACTCCTTAAAACGGATGTTTTTATCAATGTAGGGTAGATAGTTGTTATCAGCAGCCACCGTTGAACTTGGCCGCTAAAAAGTGGCGCGATCATAACATGTCCCTTCTGAATGTGCTGCCTTTTAGCTGAGCGATGGCAGTCTATTGTGCAAAACGCAGTGTTCGCATTTGCTGGTATCGTTTGCTGAAAACCC
The DNA here is from genome assembly GCF_048265805.1 of Shewanella sp. Lineage (GTDB taxonomy): Bacteria > Pseudomonadota > Gammaproteobacteria > Enterobacterales > Shewanellaceae > Shewanella. The sequence goes on from NZ_JBLXAT010000005.1 coordinate 61,392, forward strand.
ATTGGTAGTGGCCCAAGGTCTTGCTAAAATATGGCTTCGCACATAGGAAGATGCAGGGGGCCGCCCCTTTTTCATCTTTCTGTCTTTGGCGACTCATCTCTTACTGTTAATTGGATCGATAAATGGACTTAAGACATCTGTCAGTTAAGCCACTGCTTGTGGCGATAACGATGGCCGTTTCTGCTGCGGCAGTGGCCGACACTGAAACTTCTGCACCGCCATCAGAGGCCGACGTACGTTGGCAAACACTCAGCCCAGTGGCCAATTTGTACTTAGATAATGCGCCTGCTAGCGAATTTATGGCGCAGGGCGATGAAGAGAAGTCACGCTGGAATAACTATGCTGGAGCGTTGGCCTATTACTTGATGGCCACTGAACGTGACCCATACAGCAGTTGGGCACCGTACCAAGCGGCGGCCGCACTGGCGTATCTACGCGTGCCGGATCAGGCTGACACTTATTTGCAATTGGCCGACCAGCGTGGTTTCTGGCAGTACATCACCATGGAAGAGGATGATGAACTGGCCGAAATTACTGAGTCTAGCGCCTACAACACATTATTGACCAACGCCAAACTACGCTATCCACAGCATGCGCAAGATGTTGGCAAAGCCTATATTCATTTACCCAAAGGCACGGCGCCAGCCGATGGTTGGCCGGTGTTGGTGTGGTTAGCAGGATACGGTACTGAAGGCAGTGATAGTAAAGATTTAGCCGAGGTCTTAACCGCTGATAAAGCCATTTTTATTGGCATCAACGGCACTGAAAAGCTGGATGATCATCGTTTCCGGTGGGCGCGTACCGATACCGAGTCGACGCAACAAGCAGTACAGCAAGCCTTAGCGTTGGCGGCAAAATCTGCCAAGTTAGATAAAAAGCGCGTTGCGTTAATGGGGTTCTCCCAAGGGGCTTTACACAGTGCACATCTGTTGGCCGAACACCCAGATGATTATTGTGGGGCGCTCATTGTCTCCGCTGGGGGAATGCAAACCGCCATGACTGCTGCAGCACCGAAGGGCAAACGCGTGGTGTTGTCGTATGGCGAGGCTGAACGCGAGGGTAATCAGGCGTTAGATAAAAAACTGGCGAGTTACTTCAGCAAAGATAACCAGTTTGAGCAGCATACCCATAAAGGCGGTCACTTCTTCGACGCCGACTGGCCAGCGAAATTCCCCAAATATGTGGAACAAGTGTTAGGTCTGTAAGTTTAAGCCCCAATCATGGCGATTGGGGCTGACTGTTTTGGTTAGCTATTACTGGCTATTACTGGCTATTACTGGCTATTACTGGCTATTACTGGCTATTACTGGCTATCACTGCTCAGTGCCTGGTCATCAACTGCCAACGGCAACTGCTCATTGAGCAATTCTTTTAGCGAAGGATAGAACTTCAACACCCCATCAATCGGTTTAATTCCCGCTTTAGCTAAGGTGCGAATCGGTTGAAATTGCAGATCGCTGATCAGTAGATAGCTGTGATGTTGCTGACACTGTTTGACCAATTTATTCAGCGCCGCTAAGCCCCCAGCATCCAGCAGTGATACACCGTCCCAATCCAACACCACTACTTGCTTGTCTTTGGTCAGCGTGGCGATATCGCCAAATACCTGTTCCGCAGCCGCAAAAAATAGTGGGCCGTTAATTTTTAAAATGACCCAATCGGTAGGAATATCGCGGTCAACATAGCGGCGGTTGCTGCTGATGTCATGCAGTTTGGTCATGTCAGCTATCTCTTTAACGAACAGCAGTGCCGCCAGCATGATGCCGAATGAGATAGCGACCACCATGTCAAATACCACCGTTAACAACAAACAGCTGGCAAATACCCAAATATCACTGCGCGGCGCTTTTTTGATGAGTTCGACCGCCTTGGGCGCTTCGCTCATATTCCACGCCACCACCATCAGTAATGCCGCCATGGCGGGCATTGGCACGTAGGACAATATGCCCGCCAGCGCAATCAGTGCCAGCAACACCACTATGCTGTGTACCATGGCAGAGATGGGACTTTGTCCGCCTGTTCGCACGTTGGCAGCACTGCGGGCAATCGCAGCGGTAGCGGTTATCCCACCAAACAGCGGTGCCACAATGTTACCAATACCTTGGCCGAGTAACTCACTGTTAGCACTGTGGCGAGTGTTGGTCATGCCATCAAGCACCACCGCACATAGCAGGGATTCGATGGCGCCAAGCATCGCAATGGCAAACGCTGCCGGTGCCAAGGTTTGAATGGTTTGCCAACTCAGCGTTAACGTTTGACCATCAGCCCCTGTGCGCAGCCACGGCCATTCAAAATGCGGTAATACCGGCGGGATCCCTGCGCCTTGGCTGCCATCTGGCAATAGATAATGAAAACGACTGCCGATGGTATCTACCTCGTGGCCGCTGTAGGCCAGCAATAACGCCAGTAACGTACCAATGATCAAGGCCGGCAGATGAGCGGGAATGGGTAATTTCAGCTTGGGCCAGAGTAGCATAGTCGTCAGCGTGATCAGTGCCACCGCCGCGCTTGGTAGGTCAAGTTGCGGTAGGCTGTGCACCAATAAGAACAGTTTGTCGAGGAAATGTTCTGGCATGGCACTGAGTTGCAGACCAAAGAAATCTTTCAGTTGTAGCACCGCAATTACAATACCGATGCCGCCGGTAAAACCGAGAGTAACTGGTTGTGGAATATATTGAATCAACCGTCCCAACCGCAGCAGCGCCATGGCCACTAAGATAAGCCCTGACATCAACGTCGCCATCAGCAAACCCGCTAAACCATACTGTTGAGCAATAGGATAAAGCAGCACCACAAAGGCGGCTGTTGGCCCTGAAATTGAGTAGCGTGAGCCGCCACAAACGGCGATAACGAAGCCACCAATAATGGAGGTATATAAGCCATACTGTGGCGGTACGCCACTGGCAATGGCGAGTGCCATGGCTAGCGGAATAGCGATAATCCCTACGGTAATTCCGGCAATCAAATCCTGTAGCAACTGGTGGCGTTGATAGCCTTGGCGAAACAACACATCACGCAGCGCATAACCGAACTTGAGAGAAAATAACTGCTGGCGAAAACCGGAACTATTAGGCACCTGTGGCTCCTGCTACATGATTAAAAGGGCGCATATTCTAGGGCTTGGTTGGTTACGAGTGTGTGATGTAACCCGTGAATATCTGTGTGCTGTGGCGTTAAGGTGCCGTTTGCAATGTTAAGCGACACATTTGCTAAAACTTATTCATTATACCCGTTACTGAATCTTGCCGCTGACTTTGCTAATTTGTCTCTTCAATAACAATTCAAACAATGGATTAGGAAATAAGCTCATGAAACTTCGTCAGTCAGTGACCAGCTGTCTGCTTGCTCTGGGGTTAGGCATGACCGTCAGTGCCGCTCAAGCAGCCGTGGGATACTACCGAGCGCCAAATTTGCACGATAACACCTTAGTCTTTACCGCCGAAGGCGACTTGTGGACGCAACAACTGGGGCAAGCGGCGGCAGCGCGGTTAACCAGTCTGCCCGCGGAAGAACTTAACGGTAAAATTTCGCCTGAGGGTAAAACCTTGGCCTTTGTCGCCAACTACGATGGCACTGACGAGGTATATACCATTCCACTCGCAGGGGGCAGCGCCAAACGCGTCAGCTTTGAAAACAGCCGCGTGCGTATTCAAGGTTGGACCGCAAAAGGTGAGATTCTTTACTCAACTGATAGTGCTGATGGCCCCGCTAATTTTTGGGTGCTAAAAACCGTTGAGCCAAATTCTTTGGTAACGCATGACATTCCTTTGGCCGATGCGGTGCAAGGCGTGGTGGATGACGCTGGCGAATATATCTACTTTGTGCGCTTTGGTTTGCAGGTGACCGGCGATAACGCGCGGGTTTATCGAGGTGGTGCTAAAGGCGAACTGTGGCGCTATCAATTGGGGCAGGACAAAGAAGCTGAGCGTTTGAGTGCCGCGCATGAAGGCTCCATACGTTCACCGATGTTGTGGCAAAACCGTGTCTACTTTGTGTCTGATCAAGACGGCAATGCCAATATCTGGTCGATGAGCCTCGATGGCAAAGACCCACAGCAGCTGACCCATTACCAAGATTATGAAGTGCGCTCACCGTCGCTTGACAAAGGACGTATCGTATTTCAGCTCGGCGCGGATATTCATCTGCTCGATATCGCCAGTGGTAAAGACCAAGTCGAAGCGATTGAGTTGACCTCAGACTTTCCTGAAAAACATCAACGCTGGCTCAATGACCCGTTGCAGTATGCCAACGATTTTAATTTGTCGCCCAAGGGTGACAAAGTGGTGTTAACCGCTCGTAGCCATGTGGCGATTGCTGGCACGGATAATCGCCGTATGGTCGAACTGCCATCTGATGGTAGCTTCCGTATGCGCAATGCCGTGATGTCTCATGATGGCAAATGGGTCTACCTGATTTCAGATAAATCGGGCGAGCAGGAAATTTGGCAATATCCTGCTGATGGTTCAGAGGGCGCTAAACAGCTGACCCATGACGGCAAAAGCATGCGTATGAGCATGGTGCTATCACCTAATGGTCGTTATCTTGCCAGCGATGACTACGAAGGCAACCTGTGGCTGCTTGACCTGCAACAAGGCAGCAACCGTAAAATTGCTAGTAACAACGAAGGTCTTGCACCTTATCAAGATATTGTTTGGTCACCGGACAGCCGTTATTTGGCGTTGACTAAAACTGACATCGGTTCGCCACGGCCGCAAATTGTATTGATGACATTTGATGGCGCGCGTAGCGAAGTGCTGACATCTGACAAGTATGAGTCTTTCTCACCAGCGTTCAGTAGCGATGGCAACTGGTTGTATTTCTTGTCTAACCGTACTTTTAACAGCACGCCAAGCTCACCGTGGGGCGACCGTAACTTAGGGCCCGTATTTGATAAGCGCACCGATATTTATGCGTTAGCGCTTAACAAAGACGCCAAGTTCCCGTTTGAGCAGGCCAATGAGTTAACCGCCAAACAAGCGGACAAAGCGTCCAGCGAAGAGGACAAAGAATTACAGCTCAATATCGATTGGGCTGGCCTCGCACAACGTTTGTGGCAAGTGCCGGTAAGCGCGGACGACTACAGCAGTCTGCAGTTGAACGACAGTGGTTTGTATCTCAGCCTGAAAGGAGATGTGAAATACATCGCCTATGATAATCGTAAGGCTGAAGTGAAAACCTTTGCCAGTGATGTGCGCGGTTTCCAAGTCTCGCAAGATGGCAAACAGATTTTCTTGTTTAAAGGTGTGCGGCCGGGGCAGATGCAGATTGTCAAAGCGGGTGACAGTGCACCGAAGGATGTCAGCGATGCCACTGTGCGTTTTGATGGCTGGAAGCTTGCCATTCAACCACAGCAAGAGTGGCGGCAGATGTTTGAGGATGCGTGGTTAATGCATCGCGAATCATTTTTCGATAAGAAAATGCGCGGGCTTGACTGGCAAGCCACCAAGAAAAAATATCTGCCGTTGTTGGCACGGGTCACTGATCGCCATGAACTGGCGGATATCTTCACGCAGATGATGGGCGAGCTCGATGCGCTGCACTCGCAAGTACGCGGTGGCGATTTTGCGCAAGATAGTGAACAACCCTCACCATCTGCACTGGGGGCGAAGCTCACACAAACGGCGGGCGGTGTGGTGATCAGCCATATTTATCGTAACGACCCTGAGCTGCCGCAACGCGCCGCCCCATTGGATAAGCCGGGTGTGGATGCCGGCAATGGCGATATCATCGTGGGCATCAATGGCCGTAAGGTTAGCAGTATTGCGGATGTGACAGAGCAACTGAGTAACCAAGCGGACAAGCAGGTACTGCTGACGTTAAAACGTGGTGGTAAGCAACTAAAAACCGTGGTTATGCCGGTGTCATTGGGCGAAAATAACCAACTGCGTTATCTCGATTGGGTAAACAACAACGCTGTAAAAGTTGCTAAAGCCAGCGAAGGGAAAATCGGTTACTTGCATCTGTATGCTATGGGCGCTAGTGACATCAGTAACTTTGCCCGTGAGTTTTATGCCAATTATGAAAAAGAGGGGCTGATTATCGACGTTCGCCGTAACCGTGGTGGCAATATCGACAGTTGGATTATTGAGAAACTGCTGCGCAAAGCGTGGATGTTCTGGCAGCCAACCCATGGCACCCCCTACAGCAACATGCAGCAGAGTTTCCGTGGTCACTTAGTGGTACTAACCGATGAGTTAACCTATTCCGATGGGGAAACCTTCTCCGCCGGCATTAAAGCGCTGGGTGTCGCGCCATTGATTGGTAAGCGTACCGCTGGTGCTGGCGTGTGGTTATCTGGCCGTAACCGCTTAACCGATAACGGTATGTCGCGCGTAGCGGAGTATCCACAGTATGCGATGGATGGACGTTGGGTAGTGGAAGGCCGCGGTATCAGCCCAGATATCGAAGTCGACAACTTGCCGTTTGCCACCTTTGAAGGCAAAGATGCGCAGTTAACCCGTGCCATCAGTTACCTCAAAGATGAACTCAAGCAGCAACCTGTGAAACCATTAAAAGCACAGCCGATGCCACCAAAGGGTGAAGCACAAGATATTCGTCCGTAACATACTGCGAATAAAAAAAAGCTCTGGATAATCCAGAGCTTTTTTATATGTAAAGCGAACTAACTCGTGCTGCTAGAACTCAATTTCCACTACAGTGTCGTCAGCTAACGAGTTAGCGATAAAACAGTTGGCGTGTGCCTTTTCGTGGATTTTTTCTAGGGTTTCGCGGTCAACCTCAATGCCGTCAGCAAAAGTAACTTCGGGCTTGAGTTTGATATGGGTAATGGCAATCTTACCCGAATCTTTCTTGCCGATTTCTGCAATCGGATTATCGACATATTGCGCCACGGTGAGGCGTTTTAAGTGCGCAATGGTAAGAAAGGTCAGCATGTGGCAGGAAGATAATGCCGCTAACAAACTTTCTTCAGGATTGACTAGCTCGCCGTTGCCTTTGTATTCCGGCGCCGCTGATGCACCTACTTGTTGGCCACTACCAAATTGGACTTGGTGATCGCGATTAAACTCTCCTTCGGGGGCTGGGGAGCCTTGCCACGTAACGGTGACTTGAAAACTCATAATACTGCTCCAGTGCTAGGGGCTGTTTATCTTTAGTGTTTAATTTTTGTTCAAATTAAACGCGTTATGAACGAGGCGAGACCTGCGACGCTTAGTCAACTAAGCAAGCTGGGCGCAACAAAGTTCAGGAGGCGTTTAAATGAACCCTTCGGGCAGCGACAGCGCGCAATTTATTCAGCGTTAGGCGCTGTTGGTGGAGAATAACTACACGGCACATCACCTGCCTTGCCTAAATCACGCGCTGCCTGCTGCAAAAACAACCAGCAAAGATAAACAGCCCCTAGTGAGCGTTGCTGCGTCGAGCTTACTTAGTTGATTAAGTTTAGCTGTCGGCTTCGTCCATAACAGGATTAATCTGCATAAACAGCAAACACTATAGGTCAGCGGCCCGAGTAAAATCTGACGTGTCGACACTTTGAAACTCAGGCCAGTTGATCAATTCTTTATCAACATTGCTTTCAATGCGAATAAATCCGCGTCGAATACTTTGTCCCAGTTGCAGATAGAGTGGCTGAGAAAATACGGTTGAAGGGGTAAATTCCAAGACGCGGAGCGCTAAATAACAGCCTTTAGTGGTCTCGACCGTTCGAGCGCCGGCTAGCAGCCATTGCAAGGTTTCAAATAACACCTCGGCTGGTAGCAATACCTCTTTGTCAGCGAGTAGTGGCAGATTGATCAGCGCTAGGTTGAGTTTCAGTGGGGAGCTATCGATATTGATGGTGCTGAGCAATTGGTGTAACTCGTCAGCACTGTGTTCTCGATGAGTCTGCACCGCAAACAGTGCAGGGGTGATGCTGTAAACTTTGGTATCAAGCAAGTAGGTCAACTTTTGCTGCAGCGATTGTTGTAACTGCTTGGCACTATGGTAGCCGCGGGTCAGCATCATGTCTGCCAGTTCTGGATATTCCAGCAACAGCAACCCTTTAGATTTTACTGTCACACTGCGATGAAAGTCTCGGTAGCCAGGCAAGCCAAATAGTGGATCGAGCAGACTGGTGTGTTCCAGCGCTTGGCACTGTTGTTTATCACGTTGCAGCTGTTTTCTTAACAGCACTATTGCCACGATTGTTGCCAGCAGTGCAATCAGCAATAAGCCGGCAAAGATGTTGCGGTATAACAAACTCTGTTGCAGCTTTTGCAGATTGCCATGTTGTTGCTGAATCTTCAGCATCATGTTTTGCTCATTAAGCGCCACATCTTCATTGGGTTTTTGCTCCGCTTTTGCCTCGGATTGAATTTGATCTTTCAGATCTATAATCCGTTTTTGGGTGGCGTAAGCGGTGGTGAGATCGCCCACTTTTTCTTGAATCGTCACCAGATACTGTAACGCTTCAACTTGCTCCGCCTTTAAGCCCAACTGTGTAGCGAACTCAAGCGCTTCTTGCGCATAGGCTTGTGCCATATCTGTTTGCTTGCTCGCCAGTGCAACTTGGGTCACCAGCAAGTCGTTGTATACCAGATAGTGGCGACTTTTGTGGTCCTGGAATATGCGATTGGCTTGCAGTAGGTATTCCTGCGCTTTGGCATGATTTTCAATATGGAAATAGGCTTCACCTAAGTTGTGAAAATTAAGCGCTTGCGCGATCAGACTCTTATTCTGCGCATCAAATTGCTGGGCGTTGAGGTAGTAATCAATGGCGCGATTCCACTCGCCTTGCTCAGCATAAACCATGGCAATGACTGTCATGGCACTGGATAGGTATTTATCAATGCCTTGGGCGCGGAATAACTCAATGGATTTGTGCACATGGATCAGCGCGTTATCCCACTGCTGCATGTCGCGATATAACTTAGCTAGGCTCAATTCCAACAGCGCTTTTTGGTAGGGCGAGTCATGTTTGGCGGAGTACCGGTAAGCTTCGTTGTAGTGTTGTAGCGCCTTGGCTAACTGATCGGTTTCTCGATAATACTTGGCCAAGCGCGTCTCAGCTTCTGCACTGAGGTAGGGGTCACGCAATGAGTTGGCTACATCACGCATTTGCTTGAAATTGTTGAGTGCGGCTTCGGGGCGTTTGGTCATTAAATTCACCACCCCCATGTCATCATAAATCACAAATTTTAGTGTGAGTGATTCCGGCGTGTGGCTGTTGCGAATGAAGTTGAGTGCTTGCTCATTGAGACTCACAGTGTCTGACAGATGCTGCTCAATCAAGCCTGCGTAACGCCCTTCAACGTTGAGGGCGGCGGCGCGTTGATAATCGGTTCGTGCAATGACTTGCAGTGTGTCCCGTAGCGCTTTGGCTTCGTTATGGGACATATTCTGCGACACGCGCACTTCAAGATTCAGACGTGCTAAATAATAGAGCGACTGGAATAGCTCATCGGCATCAAGTTTGGCGCTACTGATGGTTTGCTCATACTCTTCATAGCTAACAAATAGGTGGCTGGGTGGCAGCGCCTCATTGAGCTGCTGATACAGCTGTTGAGGTTGTTCACGGTAGTCCACTTCGAGTTCATTAGGTTCTGCTGCAGCTGCCCATTGATGTATCAAGGCAGTCGTACATAACATCAGGCGTATCAACAAGCGCATTAATCTTCTTCCACGTCGTTATTTATGTCGTTATTAACGTTTTATTTGTTAACGAATATGTGATTCGGGTGAGATGACACTCGGGACTTGTTATACTCCGGATTCATCTTTACAACAATGATTTAGCAAGGATTTTGTGTGAAAATCAGCACTTTTTCAAAACGATGTGCCACCTTTTTAACCCTCATGGTTGCTTCTACATCGGCATTTGCTGATGTTATCTACAAAATCGATATTGATCAGCCAGAACATCATCTCGCTAAGGTCAGCGTCAGTTTTCCACAAACCAATGTGTCTCAGCTGAATGTGAATCTGCCTGTCTGGCGTACTGGCAAATATGCAGTATTGCCTTTGGCCGATGGCGTGCGCAATTTTGTTGCTAAAGATGAACAAGGTCAGCCGCTGCATTGGCAGCGTACAGCAAGCGGTGAGTGGCAAGTGGCGTTAACTGCCCCCACCAAGGTGACGGTGACTTACCAGTTGTATGCCAATGAATTAGGACAGCGGGTGCGGCATATTGACGGCACTCACGCATATTTGGATGCCAGTGGCGTGATGATGTATAGCCCGATGTTCCGTGATGAACCTGTGCAAGTGGCCTTGCAGGTGCCGAATGGATGGCAGAGTTACTCAGGTATGGCTGCGGGTGATAGTGCTCACAGCTTTACGGCCGCCAATTACGATGTGTTGATTGACTCGCCCATTGAAACCGGCATTAGCCACCATCGCAGTTTTAAGGCTGACGGTAAGCAGTATGATTTAGTGGTATGGGGTGAGGGTAACTATGACCTAGAGCAGATGGTTACTGACTTAAACAAAGTCACACAAACATCACAACAGATTTGGAACGGTTATCCGTTTGAACGTTATCTGTTTATCGTGCACGCCACCAGCGGAGCGCGAGGTGCTACGGAACATATCAACTCCACAATTATCCAATTGCCACGGTTTAACTTCCGTGAACGCGAAGATTATTTGCGTTTCATCAGTACTGCGGCTCATGAGTTTGTGCATACGTGGAACGTGAAGGCGTATCGTCCACAGGGCTTAGTACCATACGATTTCCAACACGAAAATATGAGCGATCTGCTGTGGATGGCAGAAGGTTCCACCAGTTATTTCCAAAACCAATTGCTGTTACGTGCGGGCATTATGACGCCGAAAGAGTTTTTGGAAGATGTGGCCAAGCGTATCGACCGTAACCAGCAGACCCCGGGGCGTGAACAACAATCCGTTGCTGAAACCAGCTTAAATGAGTGGGTGGCTGGTGGTGGTGACTATGCCCGTAACCATAGCGTTAATATTTACTCTGAGGGGTATCTAGTCTCAATGGCGCTGGATTATCAACTGCTGAGCGATACCAAACTCAAGTCGTCTTATCGCGATCTGCAGCAATCGCTGTATCAAAATTTCAGTTTACCCAAAGGCTATAACGCTGCCGATGTGCGTGGTTTGCTGCAAAAGCTGAGTGGTAAAGATTACCGTGCTTGGTGGCAGACCAACGTTGAGACACCTATCAGCTATGACTTCGATAAATTGTTAGCGAATGCAGGGCTGCGCACCGATTCAGGTGACAAACAGCAGGCTGATTTTGGCATGCAACTGGCGGGTGATTCACTCAAGCTGTCGTGGGTTGCGCGTAATGGCGCAGCATGGCAAGCCGGCATTGCTGCGGGCGATGAGCTAGTGGCTATTGATGGCATTAAAGTGACACCGAAGAGTTTTGCCAAGCGGGTGCAGGACTTCAACGTGGGCGATGAGGTCAATGTCAGTCTATTCGTCAATAACACGCTGCAGACCAAGCAACTGACGGTGGCAGCTACCGCCAAAGACAAATTGGCGCTTAAGCCGGTGGATAAACCATCACGGGCGCAAAAAGCGTTCTTTAAAGCGTGGTTAGGCATTGATTGGCCGTTTACCAAAGATGGCGAGTTTGAGAAGTAACGGCTACAGTTCAACAAAAAAGGAGCGATAGTATCGCTCTTTTTTGTTAGCGATTTCGCAGTAGAAAATCGACAAAGGCTTGGTCAGCTGGGCTGAGCGGTCGATGCTTTTTCCAAGCAATGTGCAGTTCGACAAATACCGGTGGTTCGAGAGAAATGGTATTGATGTTGTCGTTGGGTTGAATCACCATTTTTAGTAAGGTTGCCACGGCAAAACCTTGTTGTACCACTTGCTTAATCAGGTTAATTAGATTGGTTTCAAAGGCAATTTTGGGCGTGAGTCCGAGCGCGTTGGCGCGCGACAGCATCCATTCACGGTGATAGTAGCCGGGTTTAAACATCACCAATTCATGGGCGAAAAACTCCGATAAGCTCACCTGTGGCAGCGACGATAGCGGATGGTCGTGTGCGGCGGCAACAACAATTTCCTCATTCACGAGCAAGCAGGAGTCAAACTCCGGTTTGAGATCTGACTTAGTAATAATGGCGATGTCGACCTCTTGCTGCTCTAACATCCGTAATGCGTCACGGGTGCCACCTTCAAACAAACTCAGTTTGAGATCTGCGTATTGATGGCGAAACGCCATTAACCGCGTGGGCAAATAAAATGACCCTAGCATGCCGGGAACCGCTACCCGCACTTCACCGCGGCTTAACGCAGCCATTTCTCTCAGGTGATGTTGTGCCTGAGTCACCTGTTTTAAGATCAAATCGGCATGTTGCAGCAATACTTTGCCTTCGGCGGTAGGCGTAATTGCGGAGGTTTGTTTGCGGGCTTGGCGTTGCACCAAGGTGACACCTAGCGAAGTTTCTAAACGCTTGATGCTTTGGCTGAGCGCGGGCTGCGCAATATTCAGCTTGGCAGCGGCGCGGGTAAAGCTGCCATATTGCAGCAGGGCGCAGAAGTGCTTGAGTTGGCGCAGTTCCATCAGCAGATTACCTTTGAGTGGTGAGTTTTTAACTATAACAAAAATCAATCAGTTTGATATTTTTTATCTATTATAGTTATGCAGAATTCACTGCTAAGCTTGCTGTAACTCGGTTTTTCAGGTGTTACTAATGAATATGGCGGCAAAGCGCCAAGTGCGTGACCGACGGTTGATTTTGGCGCTGTGTATTGCCTCGTTGGTGATTTACATCAATCTGTACATGATGCAGGGCATGTTGCCGCTGATTGCGGAGCACTTTGCGGTGACTAGCGCTCGGGCAACCTTAGTATTGTCTGTTACCAGCTTTACCTTGGCGTTTAGTCTGTTGATTTACGCCGTTGTGTCTGACCGTATCGGTCGTCACCGTCCGATTGTTATCAGCTTGTGGGCACTCGCGCTATCCAATGTGCCGCTGATGTTTATCCATGATTTCCACACCTTGATGGCGTTGCGCTTACTACAGGGCGTGTTGTTAGCTTCATTGCCTGCCATTGCCATGGCGTATTTCAAAGAGCAGTTAAAGCCGCAAACCATGCTGACCGCGGCGGCGGTATATATTGCGGCCAATAGTTTTGGCGGTATTGTGGGGCGCTTGCTTGGTGGGGTTATGGCGCAATTATTTGATTGGCAGACGGCAATGCTCGCAAGCTTGGTATTCAGTGTTATCTGCGTGGCTATCAGCCACTACTTGTTGCCCAAAACACGTGACGCGGTGAAACGTGAGCGCAATGAACGGCGTTGGTCACTGAAGCGTGATTTTGCCGCCGATATGCTGGGGTTTGTGCACCATTTGCGTGACAGCCAGATGCGACTCGCCTATTTGATTGGCGGTGTGACCTTTATGATGATGGTGAATCAATATAGCTTTATCCAACTGCATTTGATGGATGTGTTTGAGTGGAGCCGCTTTCAAGCGACCTTGATTTTCCTGTGTTACTCCAGTGGCACCATTGCTTCTTACTTCTCCGCGCGATGGATTAAACGCTATGGCCAGTTGCCATTGTTTACTGTCTCATTGGTGTTGATGTTTAGTGGTTCGTTGCTGACGCTGTTGGATACGCAAGTGGCAATTTGTGCAGGTTTCCTGCTGAGTTCTTGTGGCTTCTTCGTCACCCACAGTTGCTGCAATTCGTTTGTGGCGGTGCGTGCGACCAGTCATCGAGCTAAAGCTACATCATTGTATTTGTGTTGCTACTACCTTGGTGCGGCGCTGGGCGGGCCTTACTTAATGCTGTTCTGGCATCAAGCGGAGTGGCAAGGGGTGATTTTAGGTTCAATGTTGTTGCTAGCGATTATCTTTGTCGGCGTGTTGCGTTTGGGCTTTCGTCAGCGGCAAGCTACATTGCCACAACCTGCATAAAGGTTGTGGCGTCTCCCTGAGAATAGTGCGGTCACGCGGTGGCTACAGTTCGTCGTTGAGGTAGTCTTTACGTTCTAAGCCATATTTACGCATCTTGTCGTACAAGGTTTTGCGTGGCAGTTCCAGTTGCTCCATTGTGTTTTTAATGGAGCCTTTATTGTGGTTCAGTGCATCTTCGATCAGCAGCCGCTCAAAAAACTCCACTCGCTGTGTCAGCGACATCCCACTGTGTAGTTTGCTGTTATTGCCAATGGCGCCAGCAAAGGCAGCATCTTCCCCCAATAAGACGTAGCGTTCAGCTAAATTGCGCAATTCGCGCACGTTACCCGGCCACTCGTAGGTACTCAGTATGGCGCGGTGCTCACTGTCTAACGCTATTAACTCTTTGTGATAGCGAGCTGAGGCAACGCGGGCAAAGTGTAAGAACAATAAGGCAATATCTTCGCGGCGCTCGCGCAGTGGCGGGATGGCCACGGTGACCAAGTTGAGGCGATAGTACAGATCGTGGCGGAATTCGCCACGATCACATAAGTCCTTGAGATTGACTTTGGTGGCGGCTATCACGCGAATATCTAGGTCGATACTCTTGTTAGAACCGAGGCGTACCACTTTGCGGTCTTCCAGCACCCGCAGCAGTTTGACTTGCAATGACATCGGCGTGCTTTCAATCTCATCGAGAAAAATCGTGCCGCCGTTGGCAAATTCAAACTTACCCACGCGGGTTTTATCGGCGCCAGTGAATGCCCCGGCTTCAGCACCAAACAACTCGCTTTCGATGATGGTTTCGGGAATGGCACCACAGTTAATCGCGACAAAGTTGGCGTTGCCACGGGGGCTGTGGTCATGCAGATAGCGAGCGACTAACTCTTTACCCGTGCCAGTTTCACCTTCAACCAATACGTCCGCGGGGGTATCTAACACTTGATGCAGTAAATGCCGCATCTGCTGCATACCTGGGCTGTTACCTAAAATGCGTGGCCCTGGCGAGCTTTGTGATTCCAGTTCTCGCTTGAGTTTACGGTTTTCCAATGTTAGCGCTCGATTTTCTAAGGCGCGTTTCACGACATCGAGAATATGTTCGTTGTTGAACGGTTTTTCGAGGAAATCATACGCCCCTTGCTTGACCGCACTGACGGCGGTGGCAATGTCGCCGAAACCGGTCAATAGGATGACCGGAATATTGGCATCTATCTGTAATACTTGTTGCATTACCTGAATGCCATTCTGATAAGGCATGTTGACATCGGTGATAATAACGCCAAGCCAGTTTGGTTTTACTAAGCGCAAAATATCCGCTGCATTGGTACTGGCTTTGGCGGCAATGCCTTCTAACTCAAACAGTTGAGTTAGCACAGTACCAATGTGTGGCTCATCATCAAGGATGAGCACTGTGTATGGAGCATCAATCATGTGCGCTTATTCCTCGGAGCACAACGGCAGTAAAATGTTAAATTCCGCCCCGCCTTCGGCAGCATTGGCTACGCTAATGCTGCCGTTCATCGATTGGATGATACGGCGCGAAATTGAAAGCCCTAATCCAAGTCCTTGGCGTTGGCTGGTAGTGAAATAGGGTTCAAAAATCTTTTCCATCTGGCTCTCATTGACGCCCGAACCAGAGTCTTTAATTTGAATACATATGCTGTCAGCCACGCTAACGCTGATGGTGAGCTGGCGCTGTTCTACCTGTTGCATTGCGACAATGGCATTGCTGCATAAATTGACTAACACTTGCTGCAAGCGAACTTTATCGCCCAAAAATTTTACCGGCTGTTGCGGTAGTGCGAGTACTAAACGGATCTGCTGCTTGTCGATTTCTGGCTTCACGATGGTGAGCGTTTCATCTAACGTCTCATTGAGTGAATTTACTTTATCTTGCCCCGGACTCTTGCGGGTAAAACTTTTAAACTGCGCCACAATTTCTGCAAGTCGGTCAGCCAGCGACACTATGGTGCCGAGGTTGTCGTTCGCCTTATCCAGCATATTACGTTGTAATAAAGTTTGCGTGTTTTGGGCGTAGCTGCGCAATGCGGCTAAAGGCTGATTGATTTCATGATTAATGCTGGCGGATAGACTGCCGATCACCGTTAGTTTGGCGGCTTGGATCAGTTCATCTTGGGTTTCTTGCAGTTTATGGTTGGTGTCTTCTAACGCTTGAGTGCGTTCTTTGACCCGTAGTTCCAACAATTCATGTGTTTGTTGCATGCGCAGCATATTTTTGCGGCGCTCTAAACTAAACAGCAACGCCAAAGCTAGCAGCAGATAAACACTGGCGGAGAGCAGCATTACCACAGGTAACGAGGCATATAACGGTTTGGTTGGGGTGAGAATATGCACTTGCCAGCCCGCTTTAATCATACTGCTTTGGGTGTCGAGAAATTGCTCGCTGCCATCGTCGTGGCTGATGCTATAAAGCGCTCGCGCTGGTTGTGCCACAACATCATACGGTGGCCTGATCGTTAATGAACCAACCTCTCGTGTGGCATAACGGCGACTCTGAACGATGGCTTGTTGGTCAGCGGCTGTCAGTGGCGTCAACGATTTCAGGCGCCAGCTCGCCATGCTGGCAAGAAAAATCACATTATCGTTGCCGCTAATGGCGAGTTCATATTGCCCGGCTTTTGCTAGGCCCGTGAGCTGATCTTCAATATCACTAATATCGACTTTCACCACGATGATGCCGCGAATTTTACCTGCATCAACCACGGGATAGGAGAAGTAAAACCCGCGAGCGTTGGACGCCGTGCCCACGGCATAGTAGCGGCCTAATCTCCCAGCGATGGCTTCATTGAAGTAGGGGCGAAACGCATAGTTTTGACCAACAAAAGAGTAGGGCTTTTGCCAGTTGCTAGCGGCGATTGCTGTACCTTGGTTATTGAGAATGTAGATATCTGATGCTTCGGTGACGTGCTGGATCTCTTCAATGTAGCGATTGATTGCGGCGATCTCTGCCGTGTTGCCGCTGTGTTCCAATGCGCGCGCAAGCATAGGGTTGGTCGACAGTACATGCGGAATACTTTCATAGCGGATCAATGCGCCATCGATAAAGTTGATGACTTCAGATAGCTGCCGATTCGCCAATGGTTGAACGCGGGCGAACCCCTGTTCAAGGTGATGCCAGTAGGACAGGGCTAGCGTGAGCGCTAAACCAAGTAGTGTCAGTAAGCCGATAAACCAACGTTTACGTTCAGAAGTGGGAGAGTGCATGTCCAACGGTAGCCCTGAAAAACGGCGAGTCTGATGTAGACTCGCCGAAAGTTGTTTGCTTTTCAAGGCTTATGATCAGCGTAGGCTGTCGAGATATTCTGGCAATGCCAGGGAGATTGCCGGAATGTAAGTGATCAGTATCAAGAAGGTCAGCAGCAGCAATAGCCACGGCAGACACGCTTTGATCACCCAACCAATACTCTTATTGGTGATCCCCGCTGTCACGAACAAGTTAAGCCCCACCGGCGGCGTCAACATACCGATCTCCATGTTGACCACCATGATGATACCTAAGTGGATTGGGTCAATGCCCAGCTTCACCGCAATAGGGAACAGGATCGGTGCCATGATCAGCAGAATTGCCGACGGTTCCATAAAGTTACCTGCAGCTAACAACAGCAAGTTCACCACGATTAAGAATGCCCAAGGTGGTAAGCCCCAGCCTACAATCGTTTCGGCGATGATATGTGGGATACGCTCCGTGGTCAGTACGTGCGCGAACAACATGGCGTTGGCGATGATGAATAGCAGCATAATGCTGACTTTGGCGCCGTCGCGTACCACGTTACGGATCTCTTTATCCGCTGGCGTTTTGAGCAAGCCTAACACTACGTGGAACAGGTTGCGGCCGACAGCAGCAGGCAATGATTCACCTTCATTACGCCAAGCAACGTTTTTTAAAGGGCCAATATCACGATAGCCAAATACAGCAACTAAATAAGCGTAAACACAGGCAACCGCCGCAGCCTCGGTAGGCGAGGCGACACCGCCGTAAATGGAACCTAGCACGATCACAATCAGCATCAAGCCGCCAATCGCTTTGGCGCTAGAGAGACCCAGTTGTTTAACACCGGGGAATGGCCGTGATGGCAAGCCTTTAATTCGCGCGGTGATGTAGATAGCAAGCATCAATAAGCCGCCCATCATCAAACCGGGGATAAGACCCGCCATAAACATACGCGCAGCAGAGACTTCGGTCGCGGCGGCGTATACCAGCATCACAATTGATGGTGGGATCAAAATGCCCAGTGTGCCAGAGGTGGTAATAACGCCAGCGGCAAATTTCTCTGGGTAACCCGCTTTCACCATACCGATAATAACGATTGAACCGATAGCGGCAACCGTCGCTGGGGATGAACCTGACACCGCGGCAAACAGCATACACGCCATGACAGACGCCATGGCGAGACCACCTTTAATGTGGCCAACACTGTCCATCGCAAAATCAATAATACGGCGCGCAACACCACCTGTAGATAAGAAGGCAGATGAAAGAATAAAGAACGGAATGGCTAATAGTGTGTAGTGTTCGGAAGATGATTCATAAAGTTTCAGCGCAATAGAAGCTAACGAATCGTTAGAAAATAGCAAAATGGTCAACATGCTGGAAAAACCAAGGGCAATCGCGATCGGCATCCCCAATAGCATGCATAACAACAGCACAATAAAAAGAGTGGCAATGGTCATGATAGTACCCTATTGATCCTGTTTGTTTTGGACGTCGTTATCAGAACCTTTGACTTCATCAGCCAAATGCATGCTTTCTTTAGCTTCGTCATGAAAGCTAAAACCAACGGCTTTGTTGGTAATAATGGCAATGGTTAACTCAATAAACCGCCAAGTAAGTAGGGCGAAACCTATCAATAAAATGCTTTGAGATATCCACAACGGCACGGCAGGGTCTTCTACGTCGAGACGTAAGATTTCCCATGCTTGGTCTGGGTCGAGTTGCGAGACGATGAAGTGTGGGAAGTGAATATCTTCCATTGGCACACCAATCTTGTACATCTGTGACAAGTAGTCCCAACTGCCTTTTAAAAACAGTAAACAGTAGAAAATACAGATGGCTGCGGCTATCAGTGCGGCAACTTTACGGCCCTTACGTGGCAGTTTAGTCACAAACGCGTCCACCCCGATATGGGCGCCGACTTTGACTCCATAGGACATGCCGAACAGCACAAACCAGCCAGCGATAGTGAGGGTTAACTCTTGGATCCACAAAAAGCCGGTATTAAAGAAGAAGCGCGCAATAACCTCAACAAACACTAAGATCGTCATAAGGGAAATGGCGAGGTTGAGTACACCCTCTTCCACATAAGCGAAAATACGAGAGAACATAATGTAATCCTAGTCGGAAATGGGGGCCGGTGGCCCCCAAATGCTTCTTGATTAGTTATTGGCCGCTACCGCAGCATCAATCATGTCTTTACCGATTTGATCTTCGAATTTGCCCCAAACAGGTTTCATGGCATCAACCCATGCTTGGCGCTCATCAGCGGTCAGTTGCACCACTTGCGACATTTTTGAGTCAATGATCAATTGACGGTCTTTCATATTTTGCTCGTTGGCCAAGCTATTACCGTAGGCGATCGCTTCGGACATACACGCTTGCAGCACTTTACGTTTGTCGGCTGGCAGGCTTTTCCAGAAGGTGTCTGAGGTCACGACCATGTAATCCAATACACCGTGGTTACTTTCGGTGATGTAAGACTGTACCTCATAGAATTTTTGCGAGTAGGTGTTAGACCAAGTATTTTCTTGGCCATCAATGGCGCGAGTTTGTAGCAGGGTAAACACTTCAGAGAATGGCTTTTTCACTGCCATTGCGTTAACTGCATCAAACTGTGCTGCCAATACATCAGACGCCATCACACGGAATTTCTTGCCTGAAGCATCTTTAGGTAACTTCAACGGATCGTTAGCAGAAAACTGTTTCATACCGTTATGCAGATAGCCAAGACCAACGATACCCTTACGTTTCATTGAACCCAGCAGCGATTGGCCGGCATCGCTCATCTGGAATTTTTCAACTGCATCCATATCTTTAAACAGGAATGGCAGGTCAAACAGTTGTAGACGTTTGGTGTAACGCTCAAATTTGGAGAGGGAAGGCGCCACAAATTGAACATCGTTCAGCAACAATGCTGCCAGTTCGTTGTTGTCACCAAACAGTTGTGAGTTGGGGAATACACTTACTTTATATTCCCCAGGAAGACGTTGTTCGACCAACTCTTTAAACTTCAACGCAGCTTGGCCTTTTGGAGTATTTTCTGCGACCACGTGCGAAAACTTAATCTCTACCGGTTCAGCGGCTGCGAGAAAACTGGTGGCCATCGCCCCGGCAGCGAAAGCTGCCATTGCCAACGTTTTCAGAGGTTGCGAGAACAAACTGATGTGCTTGGTATTTCTTATAGTCATCTTGGATATCCTTCTGACACTTTTTAAGTTGTTTAGATACGTGCCCCATAACAACGCATCTCACCCGGGAAAACAGCTTAATTTCCCAATGGTTAAACCGATAAAGGCAAGTAATAGGCCAATTTGTTTAACATGGTGTAACTCATTGGTTATTAAAGTGTAGGCTATTTGATGGGTGTCACACTTATTTGTTTTTTGTGTGATAAGTGAATCACTGTTTTTTATGAAATGGGTGGAAATCCACTCATAAAAGTGACGGCATCAAAGGCTTAGTGTGATGTAGATCTTATTGCAGTCGAATTTTGCCCTTTTCTGCTAAGGGCTGATAGAATATCCGCCTTATCACTTGCCTCTACGTAGGCTTCTTATTAATTCAAGGTTTAAAGTCAATTATGACCATCAAGACGCGTTTTGCTCCTAGCCCTACCGGCTATCTTCACGTGGGCGGTGCTCGCACAGCTCTTTATTCTTGGCTACATGCTCGTGCTAATGACGGTGAGTTTGTATTGCGTATTGAAGATACGGACTTGGAGCGTTCAACTCAGGAAGCGGTCGATGCTATTCTGGAAGGTATGGAATGGTTGGGACTGAATTGGGATGAAGGCCCGTATTACCAAACTAAACGTTTCGATCGCTATAAAGAGTTGATCGCCAAAATGTTGGAAGAGGGCACGGCTTATAAATGCTATTGCTCAAAAGAGCGTTTAGAGAAACTGCGTGAAGAGCAAGCCGCCAAAGGTGAGCGTCAGAAATATGATGGTTGCTGTCGTGACCATGCGCCACGTGATACTGATGAACCTTATGTGGTGCGTTTCAAAAACCCAACATCTGGCAGTGTGGTGTTTGACGACCACGTCCGCGGTCGTATCGAAATCTCTAACGAAGAGCTGGATGATTTGATCATCGCCCGAAGTGATACTACGCCAACCTATAACTTCTGTGTGGTAGTTGATGACTGGGATATGGGTATCACTTGCGTGATCCGTGGTGAAGACCATATCAACAACACGCCAAAACAGATTAACATTCTGCGCGCGTTGGGCGCACCTATCCCTGAATATGCGCACGTCGCTATGATTCTGGGCGATGATGGTGCCAAGCTATCAAAACGTCATGGCGCCGTAAGCGTAATGCAATACCGTGATGACGGTTACCTGCCAGAAGCGTTGCTGAACTATTTGGTTCGTTTGGGCTGGTCTCATGGCGACCAAGAGATCTTCTCGCTTGATGAAATGGTGCAGTACTTCAAACTCGACGACATCAATAAAGCGGCTTCTGCATTCAACACTGAAAAACTGCAGTGGTTGAACCAACACTATATTAAGTCGCTGGATCCTGAATATGTGGCATCTCACCTTGCATGGCACATGAAAGATCAAAACATCGACACCAGCAATGGCCCGGTTTTAAAAGAGGTGGTCTCTGCTTTGGCTGAGCGTGCCAAAACTCTGAAAGAGTTGGCTGCGGCTAGTCGCTACTTTTATGAAGACTTCACCGAGTTTGATGAAGCTGCGGCTAAAAAGCATCTGCGTGGCGTGGCATTAGAACCATTGAAATTAGTGCAGCAAAAAGTTGCGGCACTGACTGAGTGGACGCCTGAAGCAATACACGATGCTATTGAAGCAACCGCTGCTGAGTTGGAAGTTGGCATGGGCAAGGTAGGTATGCCTCTGCGTGTAGCGGTAACTGGTGCAGGTCAATCACCGTCATTGGATATCACGCTGTTTCTCATCGGAAAAGCCCGTTGTGAACAAAGAATATCCCAAGCGGTTGAATTTGTAGCAAGCAGAATAAATTCCTAAAAAATGCGTTGACACATTTGGGTGTGCTGCATAGAATGCGCCTCGCACTCAGGGACGTGGCAGTGAAAACTAGCAGTTTCTGAGTGTGAAGCGACTACGGGGCTATAGCTCAGCTGGGAGAGCGCTTGCATGGCATGCAAGAGGTCGACGGTTCGATCCCGTCTAGCTCCACCAAATTCGTTTATCACTTTTCGATAAAAAGTGACGTCCATGGGTCCCCTTCGTCTAGAGGCCTAGGACACCGCCCTTTCACGGCGGTAACAGGGGTTCGAATCCCCTAGGGGATGCCAACTCTTTAACTAAGCAGAGTCTAAAGTTAAGTTCTTCGGCAGCGAAGTGAAACACGGTCCATTGCTTCCGTTCGTTTAGAAGCTTAGGACACCGCCCACTTTCTTTTAATAAAGAGTCGGCGGTAACAGAGGTTCGAATCCCCTAGGGGATGGCAACTCTTTAACTAAGCAGAGTCTAAAGTTAAGTTCTTCGGCAGCGAAGTGAAACACGGTCCATGGGTCCCCTTCGTCTAGAGGCCTAGGACACCGCCCTTTCACGGCGGTAACAGGGGTTCGAATCCCCTAGGGGATGCCAACTCTTTAACTGAGCAGAGTATAAAGTTAAGTTCTTCGGCAGCGAAGTGAAACACAGTCCATGGGTCCCCTTCGTCTAGAGGCCTAGGACACCGCCCTTTCACGGCGGTAACAGGGGTTCGAATCCCCTAGGGGATGCCACATTAAATTAACCGCTTATCAGGGCGGTTTTTTTATGCCTGAAATTTGCGGATAAGCTACAACTGGGCGCAAATACCTAGTTGTGCAATTATCTTGACGTAAAAAAGCAGGCGCAAGCCTGCTTGTGCGGAAACGGTAGGGTGGATTAATCCAACCCTAAGAACCCGCCAGTCTGACGTTGCCACAGATGAGCATAGATGCCACCTTGGTTGATCAGTTGTTGGTGAGAGCCTTGCTCAACGATCTTGCCTTGGTCTAAAACAATCAGGCGATCCATAGCAGCAATGGTGGACAGCCTGTGGGCGATAGCAATCACCGTTTTGCCTTCCATCAGCTGATATAAACTTTCTTGAATGGCTGCTTCTACTTCAGAGTCGAGCGCTGAGGTGGCTTCGTCCAGCACTAATATCGGCGCGTCTTTGAGCAATACTCGCGCGATAGCAATGCGTTGTCGTTGTCCACCAGAAAGTTTGACACCACGTTCGCCAACTTGAGCAGCTAAACCACAATTTCCGTGTGGGTCGGTTAACTGTTCGATAAAGTCATCAGCTTGGGCTTTTTTGATTGCAGCTAACATCTCGGCTTCCGTCGCATCAGGGCGGCCGTATAGAATATTCTCTCTGATAGAACGGTGGAGCAGGGAGGTATCTTGCGTCACCATGCCGATATTGCTGCGCAATGAATCTTGCATCACGCTACGGATATCTTCGCCGTCGATGAGTATTGCTCCGTGCTCAATATCGTAAAACCGCATTAACAGATTCACTAAGGTGGACTTGCCTGCACCAGAGCGGCCAACCAGACCAATCTTTTCGCCAGGTTTGATATCGAGTTCTAGCTGTTGCAATACGCCATTGTTCTCGCCGTAATCAAAACTGACATTATTGAAATGGATGCCACCGTGGGGAATCGCCAGCGGTTTAGCATTTGCGGCATCTTCAATATTGGTCGGTTGAGACAGGGTGTTCATACCGTCAGATACCGTACCTAAATTTTCGAATAACGCGCTGATTTCCCACATAATCCACTGTGACATGCCGTTAAGGCGCAGCGCCAAACTCACGGCGATTGCAATGGCTCCGACGCTGATAGCACTGCCCATCCACAACCAAATAGACAACGCTGCCACCGAAAACGCTAATAGATAGTTAAGCACTTGCACACTGACGTTAATCCCTGTGACTAAGCGCATCTGCTTATGCACTGTCGTCAGAAACTCACGCATGCTACTGCGAGCATATTGTGCTTCTTGCTGAGTATGGGCAAATAACTTGACGGTAGATATATTGGAATAGCTGTCGACAATACGGCCGGTCATGGTAGAGCGCGCATCTGCTTGTTCGCTCGACACACTTTTGAGGCGAGGAATGAAATACCACTGCAAGCCGATGTAGATCAGTAACCAAGTGGCCATCGGTAATACCAACCGCCAGTCGGCCTTGGCCATCATCACCACCATAGAAGTGAAATACACCAGAATGTACATCAGTACATCGAGTAGTTTCATCACGGTTTCGCGAACGGCCAGCGAAGTTTGCATCACTTTAGTTGCCACCCGTCCGGCAAATTCATTTTGATAAAATGAGATGCTTTGCTTGAGTAGATACTTGTGTGCTAACCAGCGGATCGCCATCGGGTAGTTACCGAGTAGGCTCTGATAGACAATCAACGCATGCAGCAAGGTGAGCAAGGGGATTAGCACTAACACCATCAAGCTCATCCACAACAGTGTGGTCCCTTCCTCTGCTAGCAGAGTGTCCGGATTTTTACTCACCAGCCAGTCAACTAACTGCCCCATAAAACCGAACAGCGAGACTTCCAACACCGCTAATGTTGCGGTGAGTATCGACATGATAATAAGCGGCTTTTCAAACCCTTTGGTGTAATGACGACAGAAGGCTAACAACCCTTTAGGTGGCGTGCTCGGTTCAATGTCGGGCAGGGGGCTTGTCCAAGATTCAAATAGTGTGAGTAATCGGTGTACCATGTAAAACTCTAGAGTAATAAATATCCCGCTAAGCATAACCAATGTTACTGCTGCTTTGCAGCGCAAATTACTGGATAAAGCCTGCGATTTTCTCGCAGGTATTTTTTCATCGGTACAGTGCCGAATTCCGCTGGTTGTATGCCAGTGAGTTAGATACTCTGCTCTGCAATTGATAACTGACGTGAGCCTGATGAATGAATACGCAATTCAATCAGCTATATCGCCAAGCGCGATTAAGTCGTGATGCGCGCTTTGATGGGGTGTTTTTCGTCGGCGTGTTGTCTACAGGGATTTACTGTCGGCCGATCTGTCCAGCAGTTGCACCGCAGGAGAAAAATGTCCGCTATTTTTCGAGCGCCAGTGCCGCAGCCGCCGCTGGACTGCGGCCTTGTTTGCGTTGTCGCCCTGAAAGTGCGCCGGGATCTCATCCTTGGCTTGGTACCGACACCACCATGCAACGAGCGTTAACGCTTATTGAACAGGCCGCACTAGATAGTCAGCAACCGTTGAATATTGAACAGATCAGTGCGCGTCTTGGCATCTCCTCCCGCTGGTTAAGACGGTTATTTGCCAACAAGATGGGCACCACACCAATCGCTTATGTGAATTATTGTCGACTGATGTTTGCCAAGCAGTTATTGCATCAAACGCAGTTACCCATTACCGATGTGGCATTTGCCGCTGGCTTTCACAGCGTACGGCGTTTTAATGAGGTGTTTCAGTCGGCGTTGCAGTTGTCGCCATCATCACTGCGCCGCCATGCTGACACGGGTTTTTCTGGCACGTTACAGCTGACCCAAAGCTATCGCCCGCCTTATGATTGGCAAGCGATGCTAGCGTTCTATCGCATGCGTGCAGTGGCGGGGATGGAGTGGTTTGAACAAGATGGCCAAGCGGGTTATGGTCGCACGCTGTCACTCAGTGCTCATCAAAGCCAGCTGGAGGCGGCGATATTTGCAGTGGATGAGCCGCAGCGGCACCAACTGCGTATCACCATCAGTTTGGCGGCGGGTGCGGATATGCGGCTGCTGCCACAACTGGTAAAGCAGTTGCGGCGCATGTTTGATTTAGAAGCAGAGCCACACATTATCCGCGCAGCGCTTAACCACATCCCAGCGTTAGCAAACATCAGTGAACCGTATTTGGGCACGCGCATTGCTGGCGTAGCAAGTCGTTTTGAGGCAGGGATCCGCGCGGTGCTTGGTCAGCAGGTGAGTGTTACCCAAGCAATTAAACTGCTTAACCAACTGGTGCAACAGACGGGAACATGGCGGGAGATTGCTGGACAGCAGCGGCTGTTTTTCCCTTCCGCATCGCAACTGGCGGCTCAACCGTGTCAGCTCGCGATGCCCAAATCGCGGCAGCAAACTATCGATAATCTGGCTCACTTCAATCACCAGCAGCCTGATAGCCCGGCCGAACAGTGGCTGCAGCTAAAAGGGATTGGCCCGTGGACAGTGGCTTATGCGCAATTGCGTGGCGAAGGTTGGCCGGATGTCTTACTCAGCAGTGATTTAGTCATTAAAAAACAACTGATTGCTTATGGCATAAATGACGCCAAGGCGCTGTCCACGCTGGCGCAGTTAGTTGCCCCTTGGGGCAGTTATCTCACCTTTATTCTATGGCGTACCGCGAGTGCGGCAGTGCCGAACGTTAATGAGGCTCCCCATGAGTGACAACTATTTGATAGCGGGGACTAACCCCAGTGCAATTGCTTACCTTGAAATTGCATCCCCTGTTGGACCACTGTGGTTAACTGCCAGCGAGCTCGGTTTATGCTCGTTACGGCCAGTGGCGCCGGAACCCTCCATGCTGGATGAACGGCGGCGCGCGCGTGTGGCAGATGATGTCATAATTGCCGCCGAGAACATCTTGGTGGTCGCACAGCAGCAACTGGATGAATACTTTACAAAAACACGGCGCCAGTTCACTGTACCGCTAGCGCCAACCGGCACGGTGTTTCAACAGCAAGTGTGGCAGCAATTACTGTTAATCCCATTTGGTAACATCGCTTGCTACGGCGATTTGGCGCAGCGTATCGGCAATCCAAAGGCGGCAAGGGCCGTTGGTGCCGCCAATGGCGCCAATCGCATCGCAATTATTATTCCGTGCCATCGCGTGATTGGTAAGCAAGGTGCGCTTACTGGCTATGCTTGGGGTTTGACCATGAAACAACAACTTATCGATATTGAACGTAGTTAACCTGCAGATTTATGCGAGTTATCATGGTTTTTATGTGCCGAGACGGTTATCTTATGCGCCGCTATTGACGTAACGGTATCTCAGAATGAATTTGATTTGGTTAGAGGACGATTTAGCGATTTGGCCTGATGTGCCACAATCCGAGCTAGGGAAACAGCTGCAAAACGGTCAATTTGGTCACTGCTTATGGCTAACCGATGACGCCGCCTCCTCAACATCTTCTTCTACTGGTCAATGTGCCGTAGTGTTATTCCCAGCGGTCACTGAGCCGAATGATAATGCTGTCGCCTCATTCGCCGAAGTGATCGCCGCCATCACGCTCCCTGATGTATCACAACCTATGTTGATCGCCTCGCCGTCACATAACCTGTTAGGTGTGTGGTTAGCTTGCCATTTGATGCAGCAAGGCGCGGCCCCGGTGCATGCGGTGGCCCGTGTTAGAGCAACTTGTGAACAGTGTTTCGTCGAGGACGGCTGGGATCAATTTGTTTACGATGTGCTGTACCAACTTCAAGCGTAAACATGTGACCTGTTCGCTGTCGAACGACAGCAATTGTGCTTAATTATGTTATGCTTAGCCAAATTGTTTAGGATTGTTAAGCTAGAACTCTATGAAAAGCAAGGCGAACCAGTCTCAGGGATTACTGTTGTTTCATCTGTCGGCACGGCAGATGTTTGCTATGGGGACACTGAAGATCCGCGAGCTGATCCCCTATAAGCCACTCAATCACTTGCCTAAGTCGCATTCCGCTATCAAAGGCACTGTGACCTTTCGGGGTCATACCATTCCGGTCATTGATATGGCCGCAGCCATTGGCTATCGGTCTATTACCGAAGAAGAGTTAACTAACAGCTATATCATCGTAACGGATTGCCAGCGTATGGTGATCGGTTTTTTGGTGCGCGGCATTGATAAAATTATCGAATGTAACTGGCGTGATATTGAATCACCGCCTAGTAGCGTCGGACATCATGCGTTGTTAACTGGTGTCACGCGCTACAACGACCAACTGATCCAACTGTTGGATCTTGAGTTATTGATGGCAAAGATTTTCCCGCAGCAGCATGCGAGTTTAGTCAGTGTTACTGACGTGCAGCGCGAAAAACTGCGTACGATGCGTATTCTGTTGGTAGATGATTCCAGCGTGGCGCGTAAGCAACTTGGTGATGCGCTAGATTCGCTGAATATTAGTTATGACGTGACCTCCAACGGTAAAACAGCGTTAGACATCATGGAGCAGGGCGCCTTGGATGGAAAGCCTGTGAATCTGTTGGTGAGTGATATTGAAATGCCAGGGCTTGATGGCTATGAACTGGCGTTTGAAGTACGTGATAACCCGGCGTTAGACAAAGCGTATATTATTTTGCATACCTCACTATCCAGTGAAATTAGTGTCGGCCAAGCACATCAAGTTGGCGCTAACGAAGCGCTCACCAAATTTGATGCCCATGAACTGGTGCAAGCCATGTTGCGTGGTGCGAATAAAGTTTCTGGCTAATTTTTTACGGGAATCGCCGCGGATACTGGACATCCGCGGGCTTCTTCGATAAAAACGTTATTCCATGGCGCCCGCCATTACGATAATAACGATAGGCAACATAATGAAGCTTCTTTCCCTTTGGGTTGCGCGTATTGCTCGCACGAGTCTGGTTCTGCAAATTCTCATCGGTATCATCACCGGTATTCTATTCGCACTGTTAGTCCCGGAATGGGCACAAAGGATCGCCTTTTTAGGTGAGCTGTTTGTTGATGCGTTGAAAGCCATCGCACCAATTTTGGTGTTCTTGCTGGTGGCCGCTTCTATTGCAAATCAAAAGCGCAATACTCAAACCAACTTACGTCCCGTCATTGTGCTGTATTTGCTGGGCACCTTCTTTGCGGCGTTGTCGGCGGTAAGCATGAGTTTTATGTTCCCCTCCACGCTGGTCTTACAAACTTCTGAGCAAACTATGACCCCGCCTGACGGTATCGGTGAAGTGTTGCATACGCTGTTGTTTAAGATGGTCGATAACCCGATTAACGCACTGATGAGTGGCAACTATATCGGTATTCTGGTGTGGGCTATCGGCCTGGGGCTGACGTTAAAGCACGGCTCTGATGCCACCAAAAAGGTGTTTTGGGATATGAGCCATGGCGTGTCGAATATGGTGCGCTTTGTGATTCATCTGGCACCGATAGGGATATTTGGCTTGGTGGCGGCTTCGATTGCGAGTACAGGTTTTGCGTCGATGGCGAGTTACCTGCACCTGTTGGCGGTGTTGATTGCTACCATGCTGTTTATGGCATTAGTGATCAACCCTGCGCTGGTGTACTACAAGATTCGCCGTAATCCCTATCCTTTGGTGCTGATGTGTTTGAAAGAAAGTGGTGTCACAGCGTTTTTTACTCGCTCCAGTGCGGCCAATATTCCCGTAAACATGGCGTTGTGTGAACGCTTAAAACTGCATGAGGATACCTATTCGGTTTCTATTCCGCTTGGTGCCACTATCAATATGGGCGGGGCGGCTATCACCATCACGGTGTTAACGTTAGCAGCGGTGAATACGTTAGGTTATAGTGTGGATTGGCCAACAGCGTTGCTGTTGAGTATTGTCGCTGCTATCTCTGCCTGTGGTGCATCCGGTGTTGCCGGTGGCTCGTTATTGTTGATCCCTTTGGCTTGTAGCTTGTTTGGCATCGATAATGAGTTCGCGATGCAGGTTGTTGCAGTGGGCATGATTATTGGCGTGCTACAGGATTCAACTGAAACGGCGCTTAACTCTTCAACCGACGTGATCTTCACCGCGGCAGCGTGTATCGCGGAGGAGCAAAAAACACAAGCGTAATTGTGGGAAGGCATGGCGCCTTCCCGTTAATACGCCTAAGCCTAGGCCACGCAGTAACGGTTACGGCCGCTACTCTTGGCGCGGTAGAGTGCGTTATCGGCGTGTTCAAA
Source organism: Shewanella sp. (assembly GCF_048265805.1). Classification (GTDB taxonomy): domain Bacteria; phylum Pseudomonadota; class Gammaproteobacteria; order Enterobacterales; family Shewanellaceae; genus Shewanella. Next base: position 91,287 of record NZ_JBLXAT010000005.1, read on the forward strand.
TAGTTGTTCTGCCGTTGTTTTAGCTGGCGGTGTATTGATGCCGATACTGCAGGACAGATTGTTTTCTTTAAAAAATGGCTGCTCCCTACCTTGCTGTAATACTCGGTCAGCAATATGTCGCGCCGACTCATCATTACCTTCAACAATAATGACAAACTCATCACCGCCTAAGCGGAAGGCTTGGTCGGTGCTGCGAATACTGCTGCGAATAATATCGGCAAACAGCATCAGTGCGCGGTCACCTTCTCGATGACCTTTACTGTCATTAAGCTGTTTGAAATTATCCAAGTCTAAAATCAACAAGCTAAGTTCAGAGCGTCCACGGCGATGGCGCGCAATGCTATGCGTTAACGCTCGATTGAACCACAAACGATTGCCAAGACTGGTTAATGAATCCAGTAATACTTGCTGAGCAATTTTCTGATGCTTTTTGGCGTTGCTTAGCGGTTGGCTTAGCAAGGGTTCGACTTTATCTAACAGGTGGCTCTCACTCGGTGATAATGACACCGAGATATAGTAATCCAGCAAATACTGACCATCTTCCGTCGACAACATACGGCTAAGCTTTTGGCCCTTAGCGCGTCCCCATTGTAACGATGAGGTTTTGTCATGCAGTTGCACACCATAAAGCGGCAATACTGCCTGCAGTTGTTTGCCGTAACTGGCAAATACTGTCCGAGGGTCTAAACTCGCATGTAATTTCTGCAATAAATGCAGTTGGTCGAGCTTTATGGCTCTGTGGGGCGTGTCCTGCCACGTGTAGGTGTCAGCGTATCCTTCGGCTGTTGGTAAAAAATCCATAAAGATACTCCGGTTAACTCTCAGTTGTGAGCAGTGTTTAGCAATATGTGTGCCGATAATGCTAATTAGTTGAATTGGTGCAGTTAGTGAGCACTTGTCGGTGTCATGATTTCGTCTGTTGTCACCTTTTTGACAGAACCGCGGCAGTCAATGAAGGAGTCGCATTTTGGGCCATCAATTACTCACACAAGTGTTGATGATGTTGCTCATCGCCATCGTAGCGATTGTTTTGCTACGCCGTTTGCGGGTGTCAGCGTTATTGGCATATCTGTTTACTGGCATTATTAGCGGCCCCGCAGGGTTCAACTGGATTTCGCAATCCTCCATTCAGTTAACCGCCGAACTCGGGGTGGTGCTGCTAATGTTCACTCTTGGATTAGAGTTCTCCATTGGCAAACTGTGGGCGCTGCGGCGAACGGTGTTTGGCTTAGGTAGCTTGCAAGTGGTGTTGTGTGCTCTAACTGTGACGGTATTTGGTTTGCTGTTTATCAATGATATCGGGCAGACCATCGTGCTTGGTTTTGCTGTTGCCTTATCATCGACGGCGATCGTCCTTAAACAGCTTAACGATAGTGGTCAGCTAGCGCATCGACATGGTGAGCTCGCCGTTGGCGTACTGCTGTTTCAAGACATTGCGGTGGTGCCGCTGCTGATTGTGATTCCGTTGTTAGGCGCAGCAACACCCGGTGAGTTTTTACCGGTACTGCTGGTGGCGTTAATGAAAGGCATGGTGGCATTTGTGTTAGTGCTGGGTATTGGCAAATGGGGGCTGCCACGGCTATTTGACGAAGTTGCCCGTGCCCGCAGTAGCGAGCTATTCGTGCTGTGTGCGTTGGTGGTTGCGTTACTGACCGGTGTGGCGACCTACTGGCTTGGTTTGTCGATGGCGCTGGGGGCTTTCTTAGCGGGCATGGTGTTGGGCGAAAGTCAGTATCGGCGGCAGATTGAAGCCGATATTCGTCCCTTCCGTGATTTGTTGATGGGGGTATTTTTTATCTCCATCGGCATGTTGTTGGACTTAGGCAGTTTGCTCGGCTTCTGGTGGCAAATTCTGTTTATTACTGCAGGGCTGATGCTACTAAAAAGTCTGTTGATCATCATGCTATTGCGTTTAGCCGGAGAGAGCTTAGCCACCTCGCTAGCCACTGCCGCAGCCTTGGCGCAGATGGGCGAATTCTCTTTTGTTATTATTGCCGTGGGTGTGGATGCACAGTTATTGGCACCGCAGTGGGCCAACCTGTTTGTGGTTGCAGGCGTGTTGTCTATGGCGCTCACGCCGTGGATGATGAAGCTCCTTAGTCAACACCAGCCGCTATTTAGTGCTAAGGATTTACAAACGGCCTTAACCCCAACGTTGCCGCCCAGTGGGGCCAAAGTGTTACTGCTGGGGTTTGGGCGCGTAGGGCAGGTGATTGCCAGTTTCCTTAAAGCGGAAGGTATTCATTATTTGGCGTTGGATATCGATCCCGCCAGAGTGACACAGGGGCGGGCGACAGGTGAACCGCTGTTTTTTGGTGATGCTGACAAACAAGCGATATTGCAGCAGGCTGGCATTAGTGAAGTGGCGATAATCATTATTACTTTTCATCGCCACCCGCATATTCAACAACTGTTAGCGCTGTGTCGTGAATTAGCGCCACGCAGTAAAATTTTAGTACGTACCAGCGATGATCGGCAGATGACTCAACTCAAGCAAGCGGGCGCTGATCAGGTGATCCCCGAAGTGTTTGAGGGCAGTTTGATGTTAGTGTCGCACGTGTTGCATCATTCGGGCGTGCCGCTGAGTAAAATCTTGCGGTTACTTGAGAATGAGCGCCGCAATCATTATCCCTCTCTGCATGGCAGTATGGCGGCTTCGGCGGATGAGTTGGGCTTTGAACAGCTGTTTGCGCTGCCATTAGCGAGCAATGCGGCAGCGGTGGGCTTATTACTGTCAGCTGTGCCTTGGGCTGAGTTGCAGGTGCAGCTTGTATCATGGCGCCGTGCTGATATTGAGCATGACGCCAGCCAAGACACAAACTTACAGGCGGGTGATATCCTGCTGCTGTGTGGTATTGCCGAGCATTTTGCGCAGGCAGAGCGCTGGCTTATTACTGGCAATTAATGCGGAAATTGAAAGAAGCTTGCCAGCTCGTCCATCTGTCTTTGTGCATCGCGATAGCCTAAGTCGATCAATGCGCCCGTAAAACTCTTTTCAAATAACAGGTAGGACAAAATACTCGATTCTGATTGGCTATTGATGCCGATGAGCCCTAACAAGCGCCGAATCGCAAATGGCATATCCATATAATATCGTTTGGCCAAGTCACTCAAATCTTCACTGGGTTTAATCACTAAGGTTTCAATCACCCGTAATGACGCGGATTGCTGCACCTCCTTGGGAATTAACGCCAAGGTACTATTGACCCGTTTTAGGCGCTCCAGATCGCTATTGAGTGTGTCAGAAAAGATGGTATCAAGCAGATGGCCTGCCACGGTTGCGGTCTTCGGGTGGTATTCTAATTCTTTAGGTCGATGTTTATGTGGGCTCTCTAAATTGACCACTAAAATCTTGTTTGCCCCAAGATGAATGGGGCAAGACAACGGCGCCAATTGGTGTACGGAGCCATCGCCGTAGTACCACTTGCCCAATTTTATTGAGGGAAACACCAGTGGAATCGCCGCACTGGCCATCAGATGTTCAGTATTAAGTCGACAACGTTCACCGCTGCGGCGCGCACGTTTCCAGTTGGCAATTTCATCGCTAGCTTGGAAAAAACTCACTGAGTGCGAGCTGTTATAGCATGAGGTATCAATACTGAGCGCCGTAAGGTGGCCACGCTGAATATTGCGGTCAATTCGTTCAAAGTTGATAAGTTCATTTAACAGGTGTCGCAGCGGATCATTATCTAGCAAGCAGCCTGCATTGGTATTGGCGCGATCACTTTGCAGGCTCTTTAACAAGATGCCCGCGAGCTGCGCTAACACTTGGCTCAGTGAAGATTGATACACCCGACTGGTATCAATATGGCGCCAGATCCACTCCAGTTTTTTTACCCCGAGATGAAAGCAGGAGGCGTGAGTTGCCATGGCGGTGCCATTAATCGCTCCAGCGGAGGTGCCACAAATGATATTGAATGGAATAGCATGGTTACGTGGATAATGCTGTACTAAAGCCTTGAGCACGCCTACTTGATAAGCTGCTCGAGCGCCACCGCCACCTAACATAAGAGCTGTGCTATCCAACTGATAAACCTCACTTTCTAACATAATACTAAGCGTAGCTAAGTTTGCTCAAGTCGCTTGAAAACCTGTGGTAAATCTGCAGCATAGCTTATCGATTGCGGATATTTTGAGCAATCAATTCGTGTTCGATGGGCAAATGATACCGCACACTGTGCGCGTTGAGGTGTAAGCAGCAAGGGCAGGGTAACGCTGAAGTGCCTTACCTGCTAGGGGCTGTTTATCTTTGCTGGTTGTTGTTGCAGTAAACCGAGCGTGATTTAGGCAAGCCTGGTGATGTGCCGTGGAGTTATTCTCCATAAATATCACCTAACGCTGAATAAATGGCGCTCTGTCACTGCCCGAAGGGTTCATTTAAACGCCTCCTGAACTTTGTTGCCTCGAGTTTGCTTAGTTGACTAAGCGTCACTGGCTGCGCCTTGCTCATAACACGTTTAATTTGAACAAAAATGAAACACTAAAGATAAACAGCCCTAAGTCGCCGATTAGATAACCGGAACGAAATCTTGCGTCACAGTTTGACCGGCACTCATGCTGATCTCATGCACTTGGCTAACCGGATTAGGAATTGTGATGCCATCATATTGCTCGGGATTATCTTCAATTGATGAGCAACTGAACGCTAGGGTGTAATCCCCTGCGGGAATAAAACCAAATTGGTAATCGGCAAAGTTTCCTTCGGTATAGGCGACGGCCGCAGAAGCATAAGCTATTACTGTTGGCACCAAAATTTCGGTGGTATTGACCTCTGGATCATACAGATCCGCTAACGTGTTGGTGAGCCCATGACCGGGATAGAGATAAACGAAGTTACCTTGCTCGAAACTACACCCCTCAGTCTCAAACAAACTCACATCCACAGTGCCTGTGATGCTAGCCACTTCCGCGTTGTTAACGATTGTGACGCCATGCGGTTTGAGATTATAGCGTTGACCGTTTTGGTTTTCGACCAATGACTGGCGCAGATTAAACTCAATGGTAAATTGCTGCACAGTGTCAGCAGCAACGGTAAAGCCACCGAGTTGCAACCGGTTACTGGGTTGTTTGAGCGGGATTTGTTGGCCACTGTCGTTAACCACATAACTGAGATCTGAGCCGGACGATTCATCCAATACGTGCAGAATCAGGTTATCGTAAGTCCCCGCGGGGATCGGTTGCTCACTCACCATTAGGGTGCTGTCGCTGCCTTGATATTGCAGCAAATCAATTTGTTGAAAAGTGGCACCGTTTTCACCTCGCACATCAAGTACAATATTCTCTTGGCCGTTTCTGAGTAGCTCGATCTGATCAAAAGCAACTACCACTTGCTCTGCACTATCAACGGGGGCATCAGATACGGCAAAAGATACACGAGACATGGTGACTTCAGGTTCAGGTGGGCTGTCGCTACCACCACAGCCATTAAGTAGCAGCATCGCGCCGCCAGTCAGCAGTAAACTTGGTAATGAATATATGCGTTTCATAGGGCTCTCCCATTAGCTCCATTTTGTAGCATTACCTTAACAAGCGTAGCTGAATTGCCGCTGTATCGTGTTTACCAATGTTGCTATTAAGTTTCATTACTGTATGGAGCACGCTGTGATGATACATGGTAACCACAGGATTTATATGAAGGAATATTAGCTTGGCTAAGGTGAGTTCCACGGCAAATTATTTGGTCTATTTACGCCAGTTTGAGCCACTGGATGATGAGTTACGCATGGCAATGCTGGCAGATCTTAACGCGGCAGAACGTGAACGCATCGAGCGATCTCGTTCGGCACAGGTTCAGGATAAATTGCTGCAAAGCCGCTGGTGGCTGAGACAATGCCTGAGTTTACAGCACGGCGAATTGGCAGCTCATGCGTGGCCGATTGTGCATGATGCTCAAGGAAAGCCGCAGTTGGCCGCTGCATATCAGGGCCCGCCACTACAGTTTAATGTGAGCCACAGCGGTGATTATCTGGCGATTGCTATCGCCACTGGTCACGATGCGGTTGGTATTGATATTGAGCAAATAAAACCTCAACGTCACTGGCGGGAGATTGCAGCACAGTACTTTACTGCTCAAGAGCAGCGCTTGTTAAATAATCAGCCAGTTTCTACGCAAGTGAGCCTGTTTTATCAGCTGTGGGTGTTAAAAGAAGCGCTGCTAAAAGCCAAAGGCTATGGGTTGACGGTGTCGCTGGCGGATTATGATTTTAGTGATATGCAGTTACATCGGCTTGGTTCAAATGCGCTGCATCCGGTACATCGTTTGCCAGAATCTAGCACACAGGTATGGCAGAGTTGGCTAATGGCACCCACACCACAACTGTTGCTAGCGGTGACTTTAGCCACCGCGCAAACATCTGTGACATGGCAATTGGTGCCATCTAGCACGTTAGCGGATTATTGGCGCGCTAAGCGATGACTTTCGGGGATTTGCTCAAAGTCGCTGCGGAATGGATTGATATCTAAGCCGCCGCGGCGAGTATAGCGCGCGTATACGGTAAGTTTACTGCACTGGCAAAACTGTTTCAGGTCAGTAAAAATGCGTTCTACACACTGTTCGTGAAACTCATTATGCTGGCGGAAAGAGATCAAATAACGCAGCAACTGCTCGCGGTTTATCTTTGGCCCCTGATAGCGGATCATCACGCTACCCCAATCAGGTTGAGAGGTAATCAAACAGTTTGATTTTAGTAAGTTAGAGTTAAGCGTTTCTGCCACTATCTGTTTGTCGTCGGTGCTGTTTTCCAGCCAAGCGGTAGAAAATTGATAGTCGGTCACTTCAATATCTAACTCATCAATATTGTGGCCAGGTAGTTCAACAATCCGCTGCAAACCAAACTGTTTTGGCTCAATCAGTGTCACCTTAGCCGCACCATTGGCGCAGTCGGCTAAGTCTTGGCTTAGCGTCTGTTGTAGCGCTTCAATGCTGTCAAATTTACTCTGGTTTAAGCTATTCAAATACAGCTTGAATGATTTGGACTCAATCAGGTTTTCACTGTTGGCATCTAACTGCACTTCGGCTATCGCGACCATAGGCTTGCCTTTGCTGTTGAGCCAAGACAGCTCATAAGCGGTCCATAGGTCAACACCGTGAAACGGCAGTGGCGCGGCTAACGCAATAGCATCACGATTAAGCTTACGAGGAACCGCCTGCAACAGCTCTGGCGCGTAATGCTGCTGGTAAGATACAGATTTTCCGAGGGTTAACTCGGCTAACGCTGGCGATTGCTGATAAGGTTCAGTGTGCGGATTTTGTGACATCTCAAGTTATTCCATGCAAAATAGAGCCAGATTATATCGTAAATAAAGGAAAGATCAGGTGTCTTGCGCAGTCGCATTGTCGCAGTGGTTAGCTCAGTACCAACAGCGTTATCAGCAAACGCTTCACGAATGCCCCCGTTATTATAGTCACGGGGAGCCATCTTTGTGTCGTCAACAGGATGAATCTGAACCTGTGCAGTGGTGTCATGTGGCTCGCTCAGAATCGGGGTCATTTGATAATGTGCGGCAGGCGCTAGGGATAGAACTACACAGTGACATTGAAGCATTTTACGGCAGCCATTGGGCTGGGTCATTGCATTTTGATGCTGCCTGGGGCGTAGGCGAACTACTTCAAGTGTGGAACGAGGACGATTTTATTCGCCTGCAACAAAACTTGATCGGCCATTTGATGATGAAGCGCAAGCTCAAACAAGCAACCAGCTGGTTTATTGGCGTCACAGAAACCGGTGACGAGATGATTTGTGTCAAGGATGAAGATGGCAGTGTCTGGCTAGAGCAACCCGGCAAGGAACCATTAACCTTGTTAGCCCCTTCAATTAGTGCCTTTCTGCAACAGATTCAACCGCGCGTGGCGCCCGCAGTTGAACATGTTGAAGAGGACATGAGTGCAGTGTCACATCCAGGGATTTTTGCTTCACTTAGGCGCATGTGGCATAACTTGTTTGGCAGTAAATAAGCGCCATCCAGCCGTTATTGAAAATCCCACGATAGATTCGACACAATGCGGCACTGGTCGCATTTGAAGTGGAATAGATCTAATAACGGCTCGGCTTGCAGCCAATGTTCATTGCCACAACGGGGACAGCAACGGTTTAGCTCTTCCTGCTTATTGTGCCCCCCGATGCGGTAAAGATAGTAGTAAGTCGGGATTTTGGTCAGATACTCCACTCGTCCCCGTAAATCCCAGCCGCGGCGGAAGAGATCACTGTTAACATTGGCTAATTCATTCACGGCGGCAAATTCAGCAGCCGACGCCGACGCCATCTGGATTTCATCACATGCCTGCCACTCGGTCTGCCAACGGATCAGCTGTTTATGATCACCATTAAAGGTGGCTGGGACGCGATACAGCGGAATGGGTTGCAAGGTATCGCCACTACGCAGCGGTGAGCACATATGCACATAGCTGGTATACAGCAACTGCCAGCTAGGTGGCTCGCTGTTGCTGGTTTCCGAATTGATATCTAAGCCGATGAGTTTCTCACGCGGATGTAGCAGTTTGGCGTCTTTTAAAGCATCAACCGCTTGTTTAGCCCAAGGGCTGTTAAAACGATTAGCTAGGCTCTGCTCTTCGGGCAATAGTAAGCGCACCTTAAATACGCCATCTTTCAGGGCAACGGCAAATTCTCTGCCGAGGACTTGCCCATTCTGGCGCCATGCTTCTAACAGTTGGTTGATTGCGCGTTCAGCCTCGCTGATGGTGGTATCGGCAAAACATTCAAAACTGACTTCGGTAACGTACATCAGGCGATTCCATCCAACTTAGCTTCCAGCGCTGCAACGCGCTCGCTCAAGGTTTTGTACGCGTGCTGCAGTTGATTCAATTGCTGTTGTATGTCATCGGCTCGGGCTGTTTCTGCTGCGGTAGATGGCTTGTCATCACTACCTATCATGACCTTGGCTGCTTGGGTGACTTCTTCACTCGATAACGCTTTAAAGCGCGCCATTCCTTCTATCAGCTGCGGCATTGGGATCTTGCCCCCCATTTTCGCTTTGACTGTGGCCGTGGAGGGGGTAATCCCTGCTTGCGATAGTTTAGCCGCGGTATGAATAATCTGGTCAATCACCGAAGACATGTAGTGAAATTCCTTAAAAAGTGAGGATTTTGAAAATAACTAGCGTAGATTCAATTTTAACTAATTGAAAAATAACAAAAAAATAAATTGGCACAACTTTTGTTATATCTCTGAAGATGTCTAATAACAATCAAAGGAAGTGTTATGAATAAGTTGTTACCTTTAATCGCCATCGCTAGCTTAACGTTAACTGGCTGTGTGGTCAGTGTCGGCCACGGAGATTCAGGCAATGATAGTGAATCTTGGCAGCAAGTACAGCAGCAAAATCAACAAAAGCTAGCTTCGTTAAAATTGGGGATGAGTATTGACCAAGTGCAAGCGTTGATGGGAACACCAAGCTTTAATGAAGCGTTTGAATCACAGGGGAAGGCCGTGCAGGTATTATTCTATCGTACTCAGCATCAGCACAGTGATGGCAAAACCACAAAAGATGAATGCACACCACTGATTTTTACCGCTGACACATTAACTGGCTGGGGCGATAAGCCCTACAGCCAGCTGTAAAGCACTCACTTTTGATGCAATGAACTATCGAGATGCCCAATAACTTCAGCCCATTGGGCATCTTCTAAAATGGCTTCTTCAATAAATGCACGTTGTGATGCATTCCAAAATGGCGCATCAGCGATTCTGACATTCGATGGAAGCTGGTGGCTGGCAATGAATTGCTGAATCGCTTCATCACCGTTATCTAATCCAAGTTGCGAAAACAATGACGAGAACGCCGGGTTTACCGTATCCATACTGGCTCCTTGGTTGATTTTTGCGCGGTTAAAGATGCTTTCAGTATAGCGCGAAGCAGCTGACTATGGGGTTAACAGCGCCGCGGCTAAATTTACCGCAACCGATATTACCTTGAGTATATATAGCTCTGCCGTTTTACCCAGTCGTCGTGTGAGACATATCTTACAAGAATGTGAGACATTGATTGTTTAAACATGTCGTTTAAATCTCTATTATTTTCATAACTTCATGAAATTAAATTAATAATTGTTTTGTGGTAGGTGTTGGGTAGCAGTAGGACGTTATTTTTTTGTTGTAAGCCTTACTTGGATTATTACCCCTTTCGAGTAATATTTGACTCATCGAAGGATTGGACACACAGGGACTCGTCAGGAAGACGATTCATCAGGAAGATGAACTTGTAGGGACACAATCCGATGATGTTACATGGAAAGTAAGCTAACAGGAAGTTAGCTGAGCATGGAAAGTTTCCCGAGGACTGGGATGTCAGGATGACCAAGGAAATCGGAAAAGGAATTTCAAGGACGATAAGGACACGCTTCAGGACGAGGCAAGACTGGTAGAAGGAATCTCCAGTTAAAGGGAAGTGTACTTAGGTACAGGGATTATCAAGGAACGAGAGGGACCGGAAGGATCGATTCATTCGCATGGATGGTGCAGGGAAGCACAAGTTATAGCTGGAAGGCTTAGCAAAAAAATAGAAGGGCGCGACTACTTGTCGCGCCCTTTCTCTTTTGGGTATCACTTACAGCAAATCAGAGTGCCATAATGTCTTACCCGCGTAGTATGCTTTGTTCAATTAATGGCAGCGGCCTGAGCCGCAGCTGCTACCACAGCCGCCACCAAATTTTCCGCTTGCCGATGGCGCTTGTTGCCAATCGGGTTCTGGAAAAATAGGCCACTCGATTTTTTCTACCTGATTGCCGCGCATTTTAACGGTGCCCTTAAATTGGTTAATACCGTCGGTGCTGAATTCAAACATAAAGCTTGCACGCCAGCCAATGCCGGTATTACCGGCGAATGATGGCCGCGCGCTGTCCATCGCTACCGCAAGGAATTGTACTCGCTGTCGGCTACATTCGCGTTCGATAAAGCGTTTGGCAATCTCTGCCATCTGTCGCAGTTGCCAAAAGAACGCAGCTACCAATACCAGCGCCGCAATCATTAAAAAATCGGTCATCATTGATTCATGGCCTTAAATAGTCCACCAATGGCTGCTGCTAGTTGTGCACTTCGTTCTGGATTGCGCAATTCGCTTAGCATTGGCATTCGGATCTCGGGAATCGCCACAATATCAGCAAAGATTTGATTAAAAAAGGGCTGCGGTTGAGCGGCTAGCGACTCAAGATAAAACTTGCGAATGGCGTCGCGCTTTAGCACCGACCAACACCGTGCGGCTACGGCAATCAACTGCTGTTGATCGAGTGGTTGTTGCTTATCTGCCAGCTGTTGTAGTAACTGTGCTGTTGTCTCTTCTGAAGACGCGCTAGCGCGCAGCAGGTAACTGTGTCGTTCAGCATCCATATCAGTAAATAGCTTAGTAATGGTTCGCAGCACTGAGGTGGGCGCCTCCACGTGCTCTAACAGTTGGCATGTGGCGACGTGGATTTCGGCGATGCTTGTCGTCAGTGCATTACTCAAAAGTTGCGCATGTTCAAAGTCACTCGCGCGCGCGCAGATATCCGCTAAGCCTTGTAAACCGACCGTTTGCCATAGGTCATCGCTGGCATTTCCTGCCAGGTATTGGCAAGCAAACTCATATTGACTTGATGCGGGTTGATGCAGGGATTTACGCAGCTGCGCATTGAAGATGGCGAGTTTCTCTTGTGACGGTTTAGCGTGAAATGGATGACTCGCCATACGCTGTTGCTCTTCTTCGGTCAGCGGTTTAGTGATGTCTTGGCCAATGGCATCGGACAACATCTGCATAAACTGGCTACGTGCTGCAGGATTGAGTAACCCACGTTCATCAAGGGGAAATTTCAGAAACCAAATAAAAGGTTGCTGCGGGTCTTCACCAAACACCATGGCAAATTGGGCGTGACCTTGAATTGGATAAGGGTAGGGTGCGGCAAGTGTTTCAAACGCATCGAATACGCTATTACTGATAGGTCGCACTCGACGGCCCAAATCAAACACCCGGTATTGCGTGTTTGCTGCTGCTAAAAGTTCGCCCAATGTGTTGATGTTGCTCATGACCCTACTTCTCATAATTCACTAAGGGGCGCAATTATAGGGATATCTGGCGTCAGATGGTATGATACGCCCCCTTAAAAATCGGCATGTAGAGTGTTAATGCGCTATCAACAGACTCAAGAATTACTGCAATTACTTGAATTACAATTAATCTCTCAGAATTTATGGGCTTCAACGGCGCCGTCGGCTGCCGCGCTGGCAAGTACCGCCCCGTTTGCTTGTGATACCTTGCCGTTTGAGCAATGGTTGCAGTTTATTTTTATCCCTAAGATGCAGCAGTTGATCGCCATCCAAGCGCCGTTGCCAAGCAATATGGCCATCGCGCCGATGGCACAATATGTGTGGGCTGCACAGCCTGAACGTGAACCGATAGTCCTTACTTTGGAGCAATTGGATGTCTTACTCAGTCGATAACTCAGCGCCAGAAGCCGAAGAACGCGAAGTTGCGCCTACCATCCAGATCCTTTATGAAGATGAGCATATGGTTGCCATTCATAAGCCTGCCGGATTACTGGTACATAAAACCTATTTGGCCCGCAAAGAACGTTTTTTTGCCATGCAGTTGACGCGGGACTTGGTCGGTTGTCATGTGTTTCCGGTACATCGATTAGACCGTCCAACATCTGGGGTGTTGTTGTTTGCTAAAAGTAGTGAAGTCGCGCGTACCCTGTGCCAACAGTTTGAAGGTCGCGATGTACATAAGCATTATCTGGCGTTGGTACGAGGCAATATGTCGGAGGGCGGTGAGCTTGATTATCCACTCAGAGAGGAGTTGGATGACATCGCGGATAAACATGCACGTAAAGATAAAGACGCCCAAGAGGCGGTGACCCAGTATGCCCCCTTGCTCAACAGTGAGATCCTGTATCCTTCCGGCCGTTATGCTACCAGCCGTTTTTGTTTGCTGCATCTGTCACCGCTAACCGGTCGTAAACATCAGTTACGTCGGCATATGGCACACTTGCGTCATCCTATTATTGGTGACACCACGCACGGCGATGGTAAACAGAATCGCTTTTTCCGTGAGCACTTTGGCATTAACCGCTTGTGGTTACTCGCGCAAAAAATGACGCTGATACACCCAGTAACAGGCGTGCCGTTGTCGATTGTGACGGAACCAGAAGCGGAGTGGTCCACGGTATTTGCAGAGTTAGGCTGGCATGATGATGTGCTAGCCACTCAGCCGTCGACGTTTATTTGCTGACGTGATCGCTGTCGTCTGACAGCCGAACCATCATATCCATCAGTGGCTGATATGCCGCTAATGGATAATGGTGATGGTGAATTTCCTGCTGATTTGCTCGGAAGTAGCACACGCGGCGAACATGGGTGATACGTTGGTGTTGTCTGAGCAATTTTTGTCGACTACTTTGTCGCATTGGTTTGCGTCCTTGAATAGCTTGGATTTTATCGACTGCTTTGGTCTACTTGCAGGCTGCACAGGGGATAAAGTATGTTGAAAAATGTTTCTCCAACTTTTGTGGGTGCCGAGTATAGCATGAAAAAAATCAACTTAGTGTTCGGATCAGTCTACGGCAGTGCAGAATCTGTCGCGCGTACTTTAGCGAAAGCCTTGAGCCAACAAGGCGTTAACGTTGAATTACATCAACCTGAAACATTAAGCAGCTATATTCCTAACCAACAAGAGATTTTGCTGTTAGTCTGTTCCACTACTGGGCAAGGCGATCTGCCTGAAAATATTTTTCCGTGGTTTCATGCGATGAAGCAGCAAGCGCCATACCTGCCGGATCTCAGTTATGCAGTGGTGGCTTTGGGCGATTCTAGCTATGATAATTTCTGTGGTGGAGGTCACCAACTAGATGAACTCATGACTGAATTGGGCGCTAAGCGGCTCGGTGATGTGTTTGAAATCGATGCTTGTGAGACGATGGATCCTGAGAAGGAAGCGCTGTCTTGGCTGAAGAAGTGGTGCAAACTAATTAAATGAGAAACACATTTTCTTGGTGGTCTGTCCAGTGGTTTAAGTTCGCGCAGAACTTGAGCCAAACCTTGTTATCGCCCATCGCAATTCTGCCCGCAGCTGGGGTCATGCTGGGATTAGCCAGCTCGCTGAAACTTTACCTACCCGAGCAGTTAGCCGCGCTGATGTGGCAAGTGGGCAACTTTGCTTTTGTCATTATGCCTATGTTGTTTGCGGTGGCTATCAGTGCAGGGTTTTGTAAGGAACCCGCCACAGCGGCGCTGACGGCGGTATTAGGTTTCGGTGTCTTTACCTCCTCATTAACGGTACTAACCAACGCAAACTCTACGTTAGTGCCCGCCATTATTGAATTCCAAGTGCTCGATACTGGCATAGCCGGTGGTATGCTGATGGGCGTAGTCAGCTGTTTCGCCATGTATTTGAGCCAGTTTGTGAAATTGCCGCAGATGTTGTCCTTCTTTGAGGGGACGCGCAGTGCTTTGCTACTGATCATGCCGTTAGCAATGTTGGTGGCTTGGGGCTTTTCCTTCGTGTGGCCAAGTCTCGCAGAGCGGATTGACCAAGTGGCAAACTGGGCTGTATATCAGCGTCCCGAATGGGCGTTTGCGCTGTATGGTACGGTGGAGCGCTTGTTACTGCCCATTGGCTTACATCATATTTGGAATACACCGTTTTTCTTAGAGTTTGGCCAGTATCAAGCTCAAGGGGAAACGGTGCGCGGCGAAGTGGCGCGTTATCTCGCTGGTGATCCCACCTCGGGTAACTTAGCGGGGGGCTATTTGATCAAAATGTGGGGGTTACCCGCAGCGGCACTGGCGATGATCCGCAGTGCATCGCCATCTGAACGTAATCGTATTACTGGCGTGATGCTATCGGCGGCGGCCACTAGTTGGTTAACTGGGGTGACCGAGCCGATTGAGTTTGCCTTTCTGTTTGTCGCACCTGTACTGTACTTAGTGCATGCTCTCATGTGCGGTCTAGCGTACATGGTATGTGTCATGCTGAATATTCACTACGGCGTGACTTTCTCTCAAGGGGCTATCGATTTAGTACTACTGTGGAATAACTCCTCCAATAGCAGTTGGTTCCTTATTCTTGGACCGATGACGGCACTGATATATTACGCTTTGTTTACCTCATCGATTCGGGTGTTTAACTTAAAAACGCCTGGCCGTATTGAGGATTTTAATACACCGACCCGTGCGACAGAGCGACCAGCACTGCTGATCAATGCCCTTGGTGGCTCAGCTAATATTGAGCAACTTAAAGCGTGTATGACGCGTTTACGTTTGAGTGTGTATGCGCCAGATCATGTTGATAAAACTAAGTTGCTGGCGCTTGGCGCTAAAGGCGTGATAGTGGTGGGACACGGTGTGCAGGTGGTACTGGGCACACAAGCGGAAAATATGCGCCAACAGATGCAGTCCTATATGGATGGCAATGCTATATAGCGGCTGTTGCGCGTTTTTGTGCCCACCACTCGAAGCGTCATCTTAAAGCATCATATGACTTCGTTGATTATGTGCCACCGCGTTTAAATGACCCTTCGGGCAGTGACAGAGCGTCATTTATTCAGCGTTAGGTGATATTTGTGGAGAATAACTACACGGCACATCACCTGCCTTGCCTAAATCACGCTCTGTCTACTGCAAAAATAACCAGCCCCTAATCAAATCCAATAAAATTTGATGTTTGTACAGCCTAGAGGCTTATTTTATGGCATATTCTTCAACCATATCGTTGCTTGGGGGATATATGGCACATAAAGTTTTACTGACAGACTGCGCTGATGAGCCGGGGTTGATTGCTAAAATCACCGGTGTCTGTTTCAAACATCAATTAAATATCATCAAAAATAGCGAGTTTGTTGATAATCAGCAGCAACGCTTTTTCATGCGCACCGAATTTGATGGTGCATTGGATAGCGACCGCTTTCTCGCTGATCTTGCCGAAGTGTTACCATCACAAAACCGTACCCGTTTGGTTGATGCGGGTCGCAAACGCGTAGTGGTCTTAGTGACCAAAGAGGCGCACTGTCTGGGTGATTTGTTGATGAAATCCTACTACGGTGCCTTGGATGTGGAGATAGCCGCAGTGGTGGGCAATTATGACGTGCTCGCACCGTTGGCCGGTAAGTTTGAGCTACCGTTTCATTACGTCAGCCACGAAGGTTTAAGCCGCGAAGCTCACGAGCAAGAGATCCTCAAGATTGTTGAATCTTATACGCCTGATTACGTGGTATTGGCGAAGTTCATGCGGGTGTTAACCAGTGGTTTTGTTAGCCGCTTCCCGAATCGCATTATCAATATTCACCATTCATTTTTACCCGCTTTTATTGGCGCTAATCCCTATCGCCAAGCGTGGGAACGTGGGGTAAAAATCATTGGTGCGACCGCGCACTTTGTTAATGACAGCCTTGATGAAGGCCCAATCATTAAGCAGGACGTGATCCCCGTTGATCATAATTACAGTGCCGAAGATATGGCGAAAGCGGGCAGGGATGTCGAAAAGAGCGTGCTGTCTCGAGCCTTGGCGTTGGTGGTGAATAACCAAGTGGTTGTTAACGGTAATAAGACGTTGGTATTTAAATAACTGGTAATCGCCAAATAAAAAAACCGCCACAATAGGCGGTTTTTTGGTCACATAGATAAAGTGTTAGTCAACGATGCGCAGCAACTCGTTAATACCTACTTTACCGCGAGTTTGGGCATCAACTTTCTTGACGATAATGGCTGCATACAGGCTGTATTTACCACATTTTGATGGCAAGTTACCTGATACTACCACTGAGCCAGCTGGTACGCGGCCATAGTGGATTTCGCCGGTTTCACGGTCATAAATCTTAGTGCTTTGGCCGATGTAAACACCCATTGAGATCACAGAGCCTTCTTCAACGATAACGCCTTCAACAATTTCGGAGCGTGCGCCAATAAAGCAGTTATCTTCAATGATGGTTGGGCCCGCTTGCAATGGTTCCAGTACGCCACCGATGCCTACGCCACCTGACAAGTGCACGTTTTTACCGATCTGTGCGCATGAACCTACAGTCGCCCAAGTGTCAACCATAGTGCCTTCATCAACGTAAGCACCCAAGTTAACGTATGACGGCATCAGCACGGTGTTTTTGGCGATGAATGAGCCTTTGCGTGCTGCTGCTGGTGGCACCACACGGATACCTTCTGCGCGGAAGCGAGCATCATCATAATCGGCAAACTTCATTGGCACTTTGTCGAAATATTTGGTTTCTGCACCTTCAACAACGGCGTTGTCAAAGATACGGAATGAGAGCAGTACCGCCTTCTTGAGCCATTGATTGACCTGCCATGCGCCGTTAATTTTTTCGGCAACGCGAACTTCGCCGCGGTCTAGCATATCAATCACTTTCTCGACATCAGCTTTAAGGGCTGCATCTACAGTAGCAGGACTGATGGTCGCGCGGGCTTCAAAAGCCGCCTCAATACGTTGGCGTAAAGCCTCCATGGTGTTCTCCCCTAGTGTTAAAATTCATTTGGTTGATTGGACAAAGTCGCAATTAAAGCATCCTGCAGTTGCTGCTGTTCTTGTTCGTTCAGCGCTTTACCTTCTTCGGTTTGCAGAATGAAAAAGTCTTCAGCTCGTTCACCAATGGTGGTGATTTTGGCTGATTGTAGTGTTATCCCGCAGCGGTAAAAGGTCTCACCCACTTTAGCTAAAAGGCCTGGTGCATCTAAGGCTATCAGCTCCATCATGCTGGTGCGTTGGCGATTACTCGGCAAAAATGTCACCTGCGTCGGTACGCTAAACGGCTTCATAATCCGCGCCATTTTGCGGAATTTAGGCAGTTTAGGTACGTCGGCCAGTGCTTTTTCCAACGCTTTACGGATGCTTTGGATCCGCGATAGCTGCGCAACGGGTTTGCCATCTTGTTCGAGGATAACGAAACTGTCCAGCGCAAAATTGTCTTTTGAGTTCATAATGCCGGCATCGTGCACGTTGATATTTTTGTTATCCAGCACGGCCATCACGGTAGCAAACAGCTTAGGCCTGTCTTTGCAGTAGATAAATAGCTCAGTTCCGCCTCGGGTCATGTGTTTAGAAATCAGCACTAACGGCGCATCTTCACGGTGCTTTATTATCGCTTCTGCATGCCAAGCAATCTGATTGGGTTGGTAGCGCAAAAAGTAGTCGGCTTTGAAACGATGCCACAAATCATCCAAGACTTTTTCTTTGATACCTCTGCGCAGCAGTTCTTTTTTCGCTTTCGCTTGATGTTCGCGCACACGGCTACGAATATCGACGGTTTTCTCCTGACCGCGGGCAAGCACGCGTTGAGCGGAGTAGAATAGATCGCGCAGTAGCGAGCCTTTCCAGCTATTCCATGTGTGCTCATTGGTGGCGCAGATATCCGCCACAGTGAGGCAATACAAGTAGCTTAGGTGAGAGACGTCACGTACTTTTTCGGCAAAAGTGCCAACCACTTCGGGGTCTGAAATATCACGCCGTTGCGCGGTAATCGACATCACCAGATGGTTTTCTACCAACCAGCTTACGAGCCGTCCGTCATGGCTGTTGAGTCCGTGCAGTTTACAAAAGTCGAGTGCATCCACCGCACCGAGTTTACTGTGGTCACCGCCGCGGCCCTTGCCGATGTCGTGGAAAATAGCGGCTAATACCAGTAAGCCTTTTTTTGGCAACTGGTTAATCAGAATCGCGCCTAATGGAAACTCATCACGCTGTTCCTGTTGGGAGAACTTATCAATGTTCAGCAACAGTCGATGGGTGTGTTCGTCAACGGTATAGGCGTGGAACAAGTCAAACTGCATCTGGCCTTCAATACTGCGCCATGCGGGCAGGTACGCCGATAAAATGCCGTGTTTGTGCATCAGCGAGAAAGCTTGGATCCCGCGCGGATGCTTGAGAATTTCCATCAATACTTTGCGGCATTCCGCATGTTCCATCAGCGGCTGTACTAACAAACGTCGGGCGTTACGCAGCGCTCTTAATGTGGGCGCGTAGATCCCTTGAATATTGGAATTGCGGGCAACGTAGAGAAATAGCCGTACGATCTGATGCGGTTCGCTGAAAATATCAGGTTTTAATGCTTCAAGGAAACGACCACGGCGTTGGTACAGCTCATCAATTGGCTGAAGTTCCAGTGCTTGTGTTTCACCGAGTGTGGCGCGTTTGAACAGCTGCAGCAGCATCTCGTTCAATTCCATGATGCGGCGCACCGTACGATAGTAGCGCTTCATCATCTGCTCAACCGCCAATTGGGTGGCATCTTTGTAGCCCATCATCTCGGCGACTTGTCGTTGCAGATCAAACAGCAGGCGGTTTTCATCGCGTCCGGCAATCATATGCAAAGAAAAGCGCAGCTCCCAAAGGAAGCTTTGACTTTCTAGCAGTTCTTCCAGCTCGTCTGGCTCTAAAAAGTGGTGGGCAACAAGCTCGTGCAGATTTGCCGCGCCGAAGTGACGAATAGCGACCCAAGCGACAGTGTGAATATCACGCAACCCGCCGGGACAGGTTTTGATATTGGGTTCAAGGTCAAAAGCGTTAGCTTTATCATGCCGCTGGTTTTGCTCATCGCGCTTGGCTTTAAAAAACGCACTCGAAGGCCAAAAATCGTTTTCACGAACCTTGTCGTACAGGATGTCGAAAACCGATAGTGGCCCCGCAAGTAGCCTTGCCTCTAATAGATTAGTGGCAATAGTGATGTCGCCACGGCCATGCTCTAAGGTTTGCTCTATGGTGCGAACGCTATGACCAATTTCTAAACCAGTATCCCAGAGAAAGGCAATAAAGTCGGTGAGCTTGGTTTCTTCGTCGCTGGTTAATACTGGCGGAACTAAAAACAACAGATCAATATCGGAGTGGGGCAGCAACTCGCCACGACCGTAGCCGCCAACGGCGATAAGAGCAATAGCATGGTTTGCTAGCCCAGCTTGCTGCCAATGTTCAATGAGTAACGCGTCGACAAAGGCGGTTCGTTCATGCACGAGGTGATTAATTTTCTCTCTGGCCACAAAACGCTGACTCAGAGCCTGCAGATGCTCATTAAGAGCGGCTTTAACCGCTTGTGCGTTACTCATTCTTATCCTTGTAAATTATTTGTGGTTGATGACCCGCGGGAAGTCCTCATCACTACGCAGTGTCAATACTTCTACACCGGTTTCTGTCATCAACAATGTATGTTCCCACTGAGCTGATTTTTTACCATCGGCAGTGGTGACAGTCCAGCCATCTTGTTGATCTAACTTTGTTTGATAACGGCCAGCATTGATCATTGGCTCGATGGTGAAGCACATACCTGGGCGCAGAATGGTACGGTCGTTGTTGCGGTAGTGCACCACTTGTGGTTCTTCATGGAAGCCCGCACCAATGCCGTGGCCGCAGTAATCTCGCACGATAGAGAACTTTTCCAAACCGCTTTTGCTGTTCTTCACATATTTTTCAATGGTGGTGCCGATTTCACCCAGTTGCATGCCCGGACGCACTTTGCGAATCGCTGCGTACAAGCTTTCTTGCGCTAGCAAACATAAACGTTTGTCTTTTGGTGTAACGTCGCCCACTAAAAACATCGCTGAAGTATCACCATGGTAGCCATTCAAAATGACGGTGATATCCATGTTGATAATGTCGCCATCTTTCAATTGACGATCAGACGGAATACCGTGACATACCACTTCATTAATTGAGGTACAGATAGATTTTGGAAAACCGTGGTAGTTCAATGGCGCTGAGATAGCACCTGCGGCTTCAGTGAATTTAGCGCAGCGTTCGTCCAATTCGTTGGTCGTTACACCGGGCTTAACAAAAGGAGCGATCATTTCCAGAACTTCGGCCGCCAATTTTCCGGCCGCGCGCATTTTTTCAATTTCTTCCGCTGTTTTAATAGTGATACTCATAACGACTCTCAATAGTGCCAAAGGCAAATTTTGCCTTGCTTTAGAATAGATTAACTTTTTATTTCCCGTGCCCAAGCAACCAAAAATCCGGCGAGATTAACCGGTAGTTCGGTTTGTCTTTTTAGGCGCGTTATGGTATAAAGCGCGCCGTTAGATTTGACTCGGTGTTTTGTCGTTCTCCCTCAGGAAATTTCCTCGGGTTGAACCTAAACTGAGTAAAAGATGGCGGCCATTATATGGCAAATGAATTAAATACGAAATCACACACGTGTCGACACATGTTCCGGGGTGCCTTAATTGGTCGGATTCATGGGATACGTGGAGGTATAACCCCTTTACTTTAAGGTATTAAAAATGACTACAGTTTCTATGCGCGATATGCTGCAGGCCGGTGTACACTTCGGTCACCAAACCCGTTACTGGAACCCTAAGATGAAACCTTTCATCTTCGGCGCTCGCAACGGTGTACACATCATCAACCTGGAGCACACTGTGCCAATGTTCAACGAAGCTTTGGCTTTCTTGGGCAACACTGCGTCTAAAAAAGGCAAAATCCTGTTTGTAGGCACTAAACGTGCTGCAAGCGAAGCTGTTAAAGACGCTGCTATTTCTTGCGAACAGTTCTACGTTGATAAACGCTGGTTGGGCGGCATGCTGACTAACTGGAAAACCGTTCGTCAGTCAATCAAACGTCTGAAAGATCTGGAAACTCAATCAGTTGACGGTACTTTCGACAAACTGACCAAGAAAGAAGCTCTGATGCGCAGCCGCGAATTGGAAAAGCTGGAAAAATCTCTGGGCGGTATCAAAAACATGGGCGGTTTACCTGATGCGATCTTCGTAATCGGTGCTGACCATGAACACATCGCTATCAAAGAAGCAAACAACCTGGGTATCCCAGTTGTTGCTGTAGTGGATACTAACGCAACTCCAGCTGGCGTTGATTATGTAATCCCAGGTAACGATGACGCAATGCGTGCTATCCGTTTGTACGCTGAAACTGTTGCTGCTGCAGTTAACTCTGGCCGTGGCCAAGATTTAGCTGTTCAAGCTGAAGAAGCTTTCATCGAAGCTGAATAATAAGGTTGATGTAGAACATCTCCCTTATTAACCAAAATGCTTTGGTTAACAGGGGCCGTATTGGCCCCTGTTTTATAAGTATTCATGGTAACTTTTTCAAATTATCAATTGAGGATTTAACAATGGCAATTACTGCTGCCCAAGTTAAAGAACTGCGCGACCGTACCGGCGCAGGCATGATGGATTGCAAAAAAGCGTTGACCGAAACTGACGGCGACATCGATCTGGCAATCGAAAACATGCGTAAGAGTGGTGCTGCTAAAGCTGCCAAGAAAGCTGGTAACATCGCTGCTGAAGGTACTATCCTGATCAAGCAAGGTGCTGGTTTCACTGCGCTGCTGGAAGTTAACTGCCAAACTGACTTCGTAGCTAAAGACGCTAACTTCTTGGCTTTCGCTAACCAAGTTTTGGAAGTGGCTGCTGCAGGTAAAGTGACTGTTGAAGACCTGAAAGCACAGTTTGAAGAAGCGCGTGTTGCATTGGTTGCTAAAATCGGCGAAAACATCAATGTACGTCGTGTTGAATACATCGACGGTGAAAACGTTGCCTCTTACCGCCACGGCGACCGTATCGGTGTAGTGGTTACTGGTAATGCTGATGAAGAAACTCTGAAGCACCTAGCTATGCACGTTGCTGCTTCTAAGCCTGAGTTCATCAATCCAGAAGATGTACCTGCTGAAGTGGTTGCTAAAGAGCGTGAAGTTCAGGTTGAAATCGCCATGAACGAAGGCAAGCCTAAAGAAATCGCTGAGAAAATGGTTGAAGGCCGTATGAAGAAATTCACCGGTGAAGTTTCTTTGACTGGTCAGCCATTCATCATGGAACCTAAGAAAACAGTTGGCGACTTCCTGAAAGAGAAAGGCGCTACTGTGACTAACTTTGTCCGCCTAGAAGTGGGTGAAGGTATTGAGAAGAAAGAAGAAGATTTCGCTTCTGAAGTTGCAGCTCAAATCGCAGCTTCTAAAAAGGCTTAATCAACGCTTTTTTTCAACATCCAAGACCGCGGCAGATGCTGCGGTCTTATATTATGACTAGGACCGAAAGATATGAGTACCAATCCCAAACCAGCCTTTAGACGTATCCTATTAAAATTAAGTGGTGAAGCCCTGATGGGCGAAGAAGGTTTCGGCATCGATCCCAAAGTATTGGATCGCATGGCTCAGGAAATTAAAGAGCTGGTGGAGCTCGGTATTCAGGTTGGCGTTGTTATCGGTGGTGGTAACTTATTTCGTGGCGAAGGCTTGGCTAAAGCCGGTATGAATCGTGTTGTTGGCGACCACATGGGGATGTTGGCAACAGTGATGAATGGCTTAGCAATGCGTGATGCATTGCACCGTGCTTACGTTAACGCGCGTTTGATGTCAGCAATTCCGCTCAACGGTGTATGTGATGCATACAACTGGGCCGAGGCTATCAGTTTGCTGAAATCAGGCCGTGTAGTGATTTTTTCTGCCGGTACTGGCAACCCATTTTTCACCACTGACACCGCTGCATGCCTACGTGGCATTGAAATTGAAGCGGAAGTCGTGCTAAAAGGCACCAAGGTAGACGGGGTTTACACTGCAGACCCAATGAAAGACCCTGATGCGACCAAATATGAAACACTGACCTACGACGAAGTGCTCGATAAAGAATTGAAAGTGATGGATTTGGCGGCATTCACTGTGGCGCGTGACCATAATATGCCAATTCTGGTGTTCAACATGAACAAACCAGGCTCATTACGCCGAGTCATCATGGGCGATACCGCCGAAGGAACACTGGTTAAAGCAGGCTAATAGATATTAATTAAAAGGAAATCTAACGTGATTGAAACCATTCAAAAAGATGCGAAAACCCGCATGGAAAAATGTGTAGATGCGACTAAGGCTCAAATGTCTAAAGTTCGCACTGGTCGTGCACATCCTGCATTGTTGGATTCCATTCAGGTTTCTTACTACGGCTCCATGACGCCTCTTAAACAAGTGGGCAATATCTCTGTTGAAGATAGCCGTACACTGGCGGTGAACGTGTTTGACCGCACGATGATCCAAGCGGTAGAAAAAGCCATTATGAGCGCAGACTTGGGGCTGAACCCAATGTCAGCTGGTGCGACTATCCGCATTCCGCTGCCGGCGCTGACTGAAGAACGTCGTAAAGACTTGGTGAAAGTGGTTCGTGCTGAAGCTGAAAACGGCCGTATTGCCGTACGTAACGTGCGCCGTGATGCTAACTCTGAAGTGAAAAAACTCGAGAAAGAAAAAGAGTGCACTGAAGATGATGTACGCCGTAGCGAAGACGAGATCCAAAAAATGACCGATCAGTTCATTAAGAAGGTTGATGAGCTGCTGGCGGCAAAAGAAGCCGAATTGATGGAAGTCTGATATTGCCTTGTTAAGCTGGTTTTAAAGCGCCGTGTAGCGTTATACTACGCGGCGTTTTTCTTTTTGAGGGATTTAAATTCGATGTCATCCAACATGGATATTTCCGAAAACTTGGCGTTATCAAGCTCGGACAGTGAGACATCTGAACCGTTACCAGCGCATCTCGCGAATCTGGTCAATCAAACGATCCCGTCTCATGTGGCCATCATTATGGATGGGAATGGTCGTTGGGCGCAGTCGCGCGGAAAACCACGAGTATTTGGACACAATGCCGGTGTTAAAGCTGTGCGGCGTACGGTCAGTATGGCACGTAAGATTGGCGTTAAATCGCTAACCTTATTTGCGTTCTCGAGTGAAAACTGGCGTCGTCCAGATAAAGAAGTCAGCCTGCTGATGGAACTGTTTATGACAGTGCTACAGCGAGACATCAAAACATTGAAGAAAAACGGTGTGCGCCTAAATATTATTGGTGATATCAGTCGGTTTTCTGAACGTCTACAGCGTCAAATTCGCAAAGCGGAAGAGCACACTGCTGAAAATCAGGGTTTGGTCTTGAATGTTGCGGCAAACTACGGCGGACGCTGGGATATCCTTCAAGCGGCCAAACAGATGGCTGAACAGTTGTGTGCTGGTGAAATTGACAGCGAACAGTTCACTGAAGAGCGCTTAAGTCAGCATTTAAGCATGCAAAACCAACCCGAAGTTGATTTAATGATCCGCACTGGTGGGGATTTTAGGATCAGTAACTTTGTGCTGTGGCAAGTCGCCTATGCCGAATTAGTCTTCACAGATACCTTGTGGCCGGATTTTGACGAACAGACGTTTGTTGAGGCAATTGAAAGTTTTAATAGCCGACAACGTCGTTTTGGTCTTACCGGAAAACAAATCGAATCAATAAAACACAAGCAAGGCCTTTAAGAGGAAATCTTTTGCTAAAGCAACGTATTATCACTGCACTCTGGTTAATCCCATTGGTTTTGGGCACCATTTTTTATCTGCCTCCTGTCTATTTTTCTTGGGCATTAGTGCCTGTTTTTGCCATCGCGGCGCGTGAATGGGGTCGTATTATCGACCCTAACTGTGATGTGACGAAATGGAGCTTCACCTGTACGGTGGCTGTGGTACTCGTTGCTATCAATTTCATTGTTCCCGCCAACGAAATTTGGATGCGGGGTCAACTGCATCCCGTGATGTTGGCGTTGATCATGCTCGGCGTGTTCTGGTGGATTATCGCCTTGCTGCTGGTGTTGTTTTTTCCCAAAAGCAGTGGCTGGTGGAAGAACAATCCGATGCTCAAATCGATGTTTGGCCAGCTAACGTTATTGCCATGTTTTGCTGCGCTGATCACCATCAAATCACAAGATTCACTGGCAAACCCTTATCTCGGTGGCACCTTGCTGCTATTGGTGATGTTGGTGGTTTGGGCGGCTGACTCAGGCGCTTATTTTGCGGGCAAAGCTTTTGGTCGTCATAAGTTAATCGCCCGCGTTAGCCCCGGTAAAACCGTTGAAGGGTTGCTCGGTGGGTTAGTGACCACCTTAATTGTGGTTGCTGGCGTGATGTACTTTTCTCCAGAGCAAGAGTGGCGCTTAGTTGCTGCCGTCACTCTGGTTACTGCGCTGGCTTCAGCGCTGGGTGATTTGTCTGAAAGTATGTTTAAGCGCGTGGCTAACATTAAAGATTCCGGTTCTATCTTGCCAGGACACGGAGGTGTTCTCGACAGAATAGATAGTCTTACTGCGGCGCTACCGGTATTTGCGCTGCTCTATCTCATATTCTGGATGTAACGCATGCAGTCTTTGGTTATTCTCGGCGCCACCGGCTCTATCGGCGCCAGCACGCTCAGTGTGGTTGAACATAATCCTGAGCAGTATCAAGTATACGCATTAGTGGCCAACACCAATGTGGACAAGATGGTGAGCTTGTGTGAACAGCATCTACCGCCAGTTGCCCACATGGTCGATAAAGTGGCTGCGATGGCATTAGCGCAAAGAATTGCGCACCTTCCCACTCAAGTGACTTCTGGTGCAGATGAACTCGAAGCCTTGGTGATGAGTGATGCAGTTGATACGGTGATGGCAGCCATTGTCGGCGCAGCGGGGATGCAACCGACATTAGCGGCGGTTAAAGCGGGTAAACGCGTGTTGCTGGCCAACAAAGAAGCGCTGGTGATGTCTGGTCGGCTATTTATCGATGCCGTTGCTCAATACGGTGCGACGCTGCTGCCAGTCGATAGCGAACACAACGCCATCTACCAATGTCTTTCTACTGCGGCCCAAGAAACGCTTGGCAAATGCGATTTGACGGCTTCCGGCATCAGCAAGATTCTATTGACTGGCTCCGGGGGCCCATTCCTCAGCGCTGATATCAATTCGTTGGCCGACGTCACACCTGCTCAAGCCATTAAACACCCCAATTGGTCAATGGGACCGAAGATTTCGGTCGACTCCGCGACCATGATGAATAAAGGTTTGGAATATATCGAAGCGCGCTGGCTGTTCAATGCCAGTGCCGAGCAGATCCAAGTGGTTATTCATCCGCAAAGCGTGATTCACTCAATGGTGCAATATTGCGATGGCAGCGTGTTAGCACAGTTGGGAAATCCCGATATGCGCACCCCAATTGCTCATTGTATGGCCTATCCGACAAGAATTCGCTCCGGCGTTGAACCTTTAGACTTTTTCAAAGTCGGACAATTGAGCTTCTTTGAGCCTGATTTTAATCGTTTTCCCTGCTTGGCATTAGCGATGGAAGCTAGTCGCCTTGGTCAAGAAGCTACTACAGTCGTCAATGCAGCCAACGAAGTCGCCGTAGCCGCGTTTTTAGCAGGAAAAATTCGTTATACCGATATTGTGCGCGTTAATGAATATTGTTTGAATAATGTGCCACAATCGCCACTGGATTCGATTACTGATATTCTGGCGCTGGATGAAATGAGCCGCCGTTATGCGAGCAAGCGCTTGCTAGGTCTAAATTGAGGAAACACAACCACAGATGATCGAACTTTTACGCAATATAGCCGCTTTTGTTGTACTGCTGGGCATTCTGATCACTGCTCATGAGTTCGGCCATTTTTATATCGCACGGCGTTGCGGCGTAAAGGTGTTGCGTTTTTCCGTGGGGTTCGGCAAAGCCTTATGGCGCCGTGTCGGTAAAGATGGCACCGAATACGTCATCGGCATGATCCCTCTCGGTGGTTATGTGCAAATGCTTGATGAGCGTGTCGATGAGGTGCCTGAAGATCAATTAGACCAAGCCTTCAACCGGAAATCTGTTTGGCAGCGTATCGCCGTGGTGGCCGCGGGGCCAATAGCTAACTTTATCTTTGCTGGTATCGCGCTGTATTTTATGTATCTACTAGGGCTGCCAGCGGTTAAGCCTGTACTGCAAGGCGTGGCACCTAACTCTCCAGCGGCTGTTATCAATGTGTCACAGCCACAACAAATTATTGCCGTCTCCGGCCAGAGCGTGCGCAACTGGGAAGAGGTCAGTCTTGCCTTAGTGAGCCATATTGGAGATGAGTCCCTTAGCTTAACCTTGGCTCCTGTGTCGCAGTTGTCAACGCCAACAGACACTACTCAAGGTAAAACTTACCAGCTTGATATCCGTCGCTGGACCTTCGACCCTGATAAACAATCGCCGCTTACCACACTCGGACTAGAGCCGTATCGCCCCAATATGGTGCCTGAGTTAGCCGTGATTAATAAAGACAGTGCTGCTGCAGTAGCAGGCCTGCAAGTCGGGGATGTGATTGAACGCGTGGCGGGGGAGCCATTTAGTGATTGGAAAAGCTTTGTTGAGCAAGTGAAGGCTTCGCCTAACCAAGCGATTGCATTAACGGTGTTGCGTGATGGCCGCTCGGTTGATCTGACGGTAACCCCACGAGCACGTCAAAGTGATAACGGTACATTGGAAGGTTTTATCGGTGTAGCGCCGAAAATGCCGGAGTGGCCGGACAATATGAAAGTTGAACTGCAGTATGGACCTGTAGATGCGGTTGCTATGGCAGCAGACAAAACTTGGCAATTAGCCGTCGTCAGCGTGAAGATGATTGGCAAATTGTTTACGGGTGATGTTTCTGTTAAAAGTCTTAGCGGCCCAATATCAATTGCCCAGGGTGCGGGCAGCAGTGCCGATATCGGCCTGGTATATTTTTTGGGTTTTCTAGCGCTAATCAGTGTAAATCTCGGGATTATTAACCTGTTGCCTTTACCTGTGTTAGATGGTGGACACCTGCTGTATTACTTCGTTGAAGTGATCACCCGTAAACCTGTTTCCGAAAGGATTCAGGAAATTGGATTCAGATTTGGGGCGGCATTGCTAATTGTAATAATGAGCATTTCGCTGTTTAACGATTTTTCCCGACTCTGAGCAAGGACTGACAAATAATTAGAAGTGCTCTATGCGATTAAATAAACTTTTTGCCTCTATGTTACTGGTCGGCGCCGCTTTTTCAGGGAATGGATGGGCCGACACTTTCCAACCCTTTAAAGTGGCGGATATTCAGGTCGAAGGATTACAGCGAGTCGCCCTAGGGGCCGCCTTGCTGAACTTGCCAATTAAAGTTGGTGACACCATTGACCAAGTGAAACTTCAGCAGGCAATTAAAAGCTTGTATGCATCAGGCAACTTCGAAAACGTGCAAGTCGCACGTGACGGTGATGTGCTGGTTGTTGAAGTGCGTGAACGCCCAACCATCAGTGCCGTGAGTTTTGATGGTAACAAAGATATTAAAGATGAACAGCTGCAAGAAAGCTTGAACAGCAGCGGCGTTAAAGTGGGTGAGTCACTTGACCGCACCATGCTGTCTGATATCGAAAAAGGTCTGCAAGACTTTTACTACGGCGTAGGTAAATACGGCGCTAAAGTTGAGGCGCAAATCATCAACTTGCCGCGTAACCGCGTTGAACTCAAATTCAAATTTACGGAAGGTTTGGCGGCGGAAATTCGTCAAATCAACTTTGTAGGTAACGAGCATTACAGTGATGAAGAACTGGCAAAACTGCTGGAACTGAAAGACTTTGTTGCTTGGTGGAACCTGTTTGGTGAGCGCCGTTATCAGAAGCAAAAATTACAAGCGGACTTAGAGAGTTTAGAGACCTTCTATCACAATAACGGTTATATCCGTTTTGAAGTGGCCTCAACGCAAGTGTCTATGACGCCAGACCGTAAAGGGTTGTACATCACCATCAACGTTAAAGAAGGTGAGCAGTACAAAGTGAAAGAAGTGAACTTGACTGGCGACCTGATGGGTCGCGAGAAAGTGCTGAAAACCATTTTGCCACTGAAAACCGGCGTACAGTACAACGGTGCTGATGTGACCTTTACCGAAGAGATGTACAGTAAGTACCTTGGCCGCTTCGGTTACGCGAATCCTGAAGTCAAAACTTATCCAGAAATTGATGACGAACATAAAGAAGTTACCCTAAACATCAATATCAAGCCGGGTAAACGTGTGTATGTTCGTGGCATTAACTTCACCGGTAACACCGTGACCGCTGACGAAGTTATGCGTCGCGAACTGCGTCAGATGGAAGGTGCTTGGTTGAATGATGCCTTGATTGAGGTGTCAAAAGCGCGTTTGAACCGTCTGGGTTACTTTGAAACTGTGGATACAGAAACTGTGCCAGTGCCAGGTGCTGATGACTTGGTCGATGTTCAGTTTAAAGTGAAAGAACAGCCATCAGGTTCGTTCAACGCAGGTATCGGTTACGGCAGCTACTCAGGTATGAGCCTGCAGTTCGGTATTCAGCAATCTAACTTCTTAGGTACGGGGAACCAAGCAGGTATCACCCTGAACACCAACCGTTATCAGAAGAGCGTGAACTTATCGTACACCGATCCATACTTCACTAAAGACGGTGTGAGTTTAGGTGGCTCCATCTACTGGAGTGCGTTTGATGCGAACAACGCATACTTGGAACGTTATAAGAACAACTCTTATGGTGTTTCAACGACGCTGGGCTTCCCAATCAACGAATACAACCGTATTAATTTAGGTGTGGGCTATCGTCACAACGAGATTTCTGACGTATCTAGTTACCAGCAAGCGATTCGCTTCTACAACTTGTACCGTAACGGTGCTGACCCTAACGATAGTTTGAGTTTTGATAACTTCGAGCTCAGCTTAGGCTGGAGCCGCAGTACTCTGGACCGTGGTACCTTCCCAACAGCGGGTGACTCACAACGTCTGAGTGGTCGTATGACCGTGCCTGGTTCAGATCTACAGTTCTTCAAAGCAGACTTTGAAACCAGCTTCTATTTCCCACTTAACCGCTCACACAGCTGGGTGTTCTTAACTAGAGCGCGTCTGGCTTATGCTAACGGTTATGGTAAGTACCATGACAATGACCAGATCTTGCCGTTCTGGGAAAACTATTACACTGGTGGTAGTAGCTACCTGCGTGGTTTTAAATCGAACTCGGTTGGGCCGCGAGCATTCTATGTCTATCGTGGCAGTGAATCGTGTTCGCCTGATGCGGCAGGGGATAGCTGTTCATTACCGGGTGACGTAAACCAAGTGTATGTACGTAGCAACCGTTCAATTGGTGGTAACGCGTTGGCCACCGCCAGTGCCGAGCTGATTGTACCTACCCCATTCTTGGATGAAGCCTACAGCAACTCAGTACGTACTAGCTTCTTCCTTGATGCGGGTAACGTATGGGATACTGAATTTAACTACGACTTATACAAGTATTTGCCTGCCGATAGCTATGCAGAACTTGCAGATTACAGTGATGCAAGTCGGATTAGGGCGTCTTGGGGGATGAGTGTCCAATGGCTTTCACCAATGGGACCAATGGTCTTCAGCCTCGCATGGCCAATTAAGAGCGAAGATGACGACGACACAGAGATCTTCTCGTTCAATATTGGCAAAACATTCTAAAAACACATAAACTCGGCAGCATTGCTGAATCCGAACAAGGAGTTTGACTTTGAAAAAGATAGTGAACGGCGCCCTAGTATCCCTCATGTTGGCGGGTGCTCCTTTAGCTGCTCAAGCTGAAAAATTGGCAGTAGTTGATATGGGTACTGTGTTCCAGCAGATCCCTCAACGCGAGCAGATCTCTAACTCTCTGAAAAGTGAGTTCGGTGATCGTATGGCTGAAGTGCAAAAACTGCAGGACGAATTAAAAGGCTTCATGGAAAAGGAACAACGTGATGCCGCACTGATGACTGAAGCGCAGAAAACTGAGCTGGGTCGTAAGATGGAACAAGCGAAAGCTGACCTACAATTGAAAGGCAAAGCACTGGACGAAGACCTGCGTCGTCGTCAAGGTGAAGAGCAAAACAAACTGTTGGTAAAAGTACAAAAAGCTATCAACGATATTGCTAAAAAAGAGCAGTACGACATGGTGTTGCAGCGCGGTGCTGTTATCTATGTTAAACCTGACGCAGACATCAGCAACCAAGTTGTTGAAGCGCTGAGCAAAGGCCAATAATTGATGAAAGCTGTTTCGTTAAAACAGCTAGCTGAGCATCTTGGTGCAGAGCTACGAGGGAATGGTGACATTACCGTTTCCTCCGTAGCTCCACTAGAAAAAGCCGCCGCCGGACAGGTGGCGTTTTTGTCTAATCCCAAGTTGAAACAGCAGCTGGAAGTTACTCAAGCATCTGCCGTGATCTTGAAAGCCGATATGGCTGACGATTATCAAGGTAATGCCCTTGTATTAGCCGACCCTTATGTCGG
This sequence comes from Shewanella sp., assembly GCF_048265805.1. Classification (GTDB taxonomy): domain Bacteria; phylum Pseudomonadota; class Gammaproteobacteria; order Enterobacterales; family Shewanellaceae; genus Shewanella. The sequence goes on from NZ_JBLXAT010000005.1 coordinate 123,263, forward strand.
TTTTGCACGTACTGCGCAGCTGTTAGATACCACCCCGAAAGCGGCGGATAACATCCATCCGTCAGCGATTATCGACCCGAGTGCCAAATTAGGCGAGGGCGTTGCGGTTGGGGCTAACGTGGTGATTGGCGCCAATGTGGTGTTGGGCGAGAACGTACAAGTTGGTTCCGGCACTGTGATTGGGCAAGACTGTATTATCGGCTCCGAGTCTATTTTATGGGCTAATGTCACCTTGTACCATAACGTCCATATGGGTCAAGCGTGTATCATCCACGCGGGTGCTGTATTGGGCTCTGACGGTTTCGGTTACGCCAATGAGCGGGGCAAGTGGATCAAGATCCCACAGACCGGTGGCGTACGTATCGGCAACCGTGTTGAAATTGGTTCTGGCACAACGATTGACCGTGGTGCGTTAGAACATACCGAAATCCATGATGGTTGCATCATTGATAACCAAGTTCAGATTGCTCACAACGATATTATTGGGGAAAATACCGCGATTGCCGGCTGTACCGTATTGGCAGGCAGCGTGACTATTGGCCGCCACTGTATTATTGGCGGTAGCTGTGCAATTTCTGGCCATCTTACCATTGCTGACGGTGTGCATCTGTCTGGCGCCACTAACATCACTAATGATGTGAAAGAGCCAGGACTATATTCATCTGCAACAGTGGCGATGGATAACCGCCTGTGGCGCAAAAACACCGTACGGTTCCGTCAACTCGACGAACTGTTTACTCGTGTGCGTAAACTGGAAAAGTCGGTTACTCCGAAAGAATAATAACGCCGAACTCAACGGCTTGAGGATTGGTTCATGTCCAATGAATTGAACACTATGGATATTCAGGAAATTATGGCGTTTCTGCCACACCGATATCCATTTTTGTTGATCGACCGGGTGCTAGACTTTACGCCGGGCGAGACGTTAACAGCAATTAAAAATGTTACCATTAACGAGCCTTTCTTCCAAGGTCATTTCCCCATCCAACCTGTGATGCCGGGCGTATTGATCATGGAAGCGATGGCGCAGGCCACAGGCTTGTTGGCGTTTAAAACCATGAGCGAAAAACCATCGCCTAATGTGTTGTATTATTTTGCTGGTATCGACAATGCGCGCTTTAAGCGTGTGGTAGGACCCGGCGATCAAATACGTTTTGACGTAAAAATGCTCAAAGAACGCCGAGGTATTGGCGTGTTTTATGGTGAAGCAACAGTCGATGGTGAATTGGTCTGCTCTGCCGAAATCATGTGTGCCCGTAGAGAGATTCGTTCGTGATTCATGAAACAGCTATCGTCCATCCGGATGCTCAAATAGGAAACAACGTTACCATCGGCCCTTGGACCTACATAGGCCCTGATGTGGTGATTGGTGACAACTGCTGGATTAGCTCCCACGTGGTAGTGAAAGGCCCAACCGTGATCGGTAAAGGCAACAAAATCTATCAATTTGCCTCTGTCGGTGAAGACTGTCAGGACAAAAAATACGCTGGTGAGCCAACACGGTTGGAGATTGGCGATAACAATGTCATTCGTGAATCGGTGACTATTCACCGTGGTACCGTGCAGGATGAAGGTTTGACCAAAATTGGTTCAAACAACCTGCTGATGGCTTACGTACACGTTGCGCATGATTGCGTAGTCGGTAACAACGTCATTATGGCAAACAACGCGTCTATCGCGGGTCACTGCCGTGTTGATGACTGGGCCATCCTTGGTGGCATGACCGGTGTACATCAATTTGTGCATATCGGCCCTCATGCGTTTACCGCAGGTTGTAGTTTGGTGTTGCAAGACGTGCCTCCGTTTGTGATGGCGTCGGGTCAAGCCGCCTCGCCACGCGGTCTTAACTTTGAAGGTATGAAGCGCCGTGGTTTCTCTAAAGAGAGCCAACAAGCGCTACGTCGTGCCTATAAAACCTTATATCGCAGCAGCATGACAGTGGATGAAGCTATTGTTGCTCTGCAAGATGACATCGCTAACGATGAACAAGTTAAAATGTTTATCGATTTCGTCACTTCATCAAAACGAGGCATTATTCGCTGATATGACCCAGTCAACCCAGCCAAAAGTATTTGCCATGGTCGCCGGAGAAGTCTCCGGCGATATTTTAGGTGCCGGCCTAGTGGCACAACTGCAACAGCGTTATCCTGATGCACGCTTTGTCGGCATAGGCGGCCCACGCATGGAAGCACTCGGTTTTGAGTCGTTGTTTGCGATGGAAGAGTTGTCGCTGATGGGCATTGCCGAGGTGTTAGCGCACCTACCGCGGCTATTTAAAATCCGTGGCGCGTTGGTTGAGCAGATCACCGCCCTCAAGCCAGACTGCTTTATCGGTATTGATGCGCCAGATTTCAATATCGGCCTGGAGCTAAAGCTCAAGGCGCATGGCATAAAAACGGTGCACTACGTCAGCCCATCGGTATGGGCGTGGCGGCAGAAACGTATTTTCAAAATTGCCAAGGCGACCAACATGGTGTTGGCGTTATTACCGTTTGAAAAGGCGTTTTATGATCAACATCAAGTGCCTTGTACCTTTGTCGGACACACGTTGGCGGATGATATTCCGTTGGTGTCAGATAAAAAGGCCGCAAGGCAAGCGCTCGGTTTAGACGCCGAGGCTGAGTATCTGGCTATTTTGCCCGGTTCACGCGGTAGCGAGATGGGCATGTTAGCTCAGCCGTTTTTGGAAGCGGCCAAGCTGATTAAGCAACGTTTTCCTGATATCAAGTTTGTTACCCCATTGGTAAATGCTAAGCGCCGCGAGCAATATGTCGCGGCGTTGAAACAGTACGCGCCAGATCTCGCAATCAGCCTGATTGACGGTCAATCGCGTGAAGTGATGGCGGCAGCAGATTGCATCATGTTGGCTTCAGGTACCGCTACCTTAGAAGCCATGTTAGTTAAACGGGCGATGGTAGTGGGGTATCGAGTGAGTCCCATCACCTATCAAATCGCCAAGTTGATGATCAAAATTCGTCATTTTTCATTGCCTAACCTGTTGGCTGGGCGTGAACTGGTGCCGGAGTTGATTCAACATGAATGTAATCCCGAGCGCTTAGCGGATGAAGTGAGTAAACAACTCGATAGTGATCCACGCGCTTTGGAGCAGACATTCACCGAGCTGCACCAACTGTTGAAGCAGAATGCGAGCGAGAAGGCGGCGGATGCCGTGGTTGCGCTGCTAGAAAAAAGTAATTAAAGGACGTTTAACCTAAATGGCGATTTATAAGCAGATCACGCCTGAACAGCTAGTGGTGTTACAACAGGGCGTAGTTGCCGGCGTTGACGAAGTTGGACGCGGCCCGTTAGTGGGTGATGTGGTGACTGCCGCGGTGATTCTTGACCCGACTAAGCCCATTGCTGGCTTGAATGATTCTAAAAAACTCAGTGATAAGAAACGCGACGCACTCTACGACATCATCATAGTCAACGCCTTGGCTTACAGTGTCGGCCGTGCATCGCCCGCGGAGATTGATCAACTGAACATTCTACACGCCACAATGTTGGCGATGCAGCGCGCAGTGGCTGGTTTAGCGCTGCGACCGCAACGTGTGTTAGTTGATGGCAACCGTACGCCGGATTTTGACGGTATTGCAGCAGACGCTGTGGTCAAGGGCGATGGCTTAGTGGCCGCTATCAGCGCGGCTTCGATTATTGCTAAAGTCACGCGTGACCGAGAAATGGAAGCGCTCGACAAACTTCATCCCGAGTTTGGCTTCGCCCAACACAAAGGCTACCCAACCAAAGCGCACTTTGAAGCCATTGCAGCCCACGGTGTCCTCGCGGAGCATCGCCGTAGTTTTAAACCTGTCCGCCAAGCACTTGGTTTGGCATAGGGAAGGACACGAGCCAACGCTATTTACCAACAATTATCCTGCGCTGTGGTAGCTAAGATCATCGTTTGGATAGTTGTTGGCCTACTCTGTAAAACCCTTGATTGTTCTCTGTCAGCAGCGGTTGCATCCTGGCCTAGTTAGCCGCCATAATTGGCCGCAGTAGCAAATCTTCATTCATTCAAAAACAAGCAGATATTCGAATGACCGAACCTCGTTTTATTCACCTTCGGGTACACAGTGATTTCTCCATGACCGACGGTCTGGCGAAGGTGAAACCTATTATTGCTAAGACCGTCAGTGAAGGCATGCCTGCCGTCGCCATTACCGACCAAAACAACATGTGTGGTTTGGTGAAATACTATAGCGCAGCGCACGATAATGGGTTAAAACCGCTGATTGGGATTGATCTATGGGTAGTGGTCCCCGGTTTTGAAGATGAGTTCTGCTGTTTGACGGCGTTGGCAATGAATAACGCCGGGTATCAAAATCTTACGCAACTTACCAGTAAATCCTATCTGCGCGGCTACATTCGTGACCGCGCTGCAATTGACTTAGATTGGCTGATAGAACACAACGAAGGCGTATTACTGCTTTCTGGCGCGAAAGATGGCGACGTGGGCCGCGCCTTGCTAAAGGGCAATAACCAGCAAGCGGCAGAGCTGATTAGCTTTTACCAACAACATTTTCCAGATCGTTACTATTTAGAATTGCTGCGTACTGGTCGCCCAGACGAAGAGCGTTATCTACATCTGGCCGTGGCTGCTGCTGAGCAATACGGTTTACCGGTCGTCGCCACCAACCAAGTGGTGTTTATGCGCCGAGAGGACTTTGAAGCGCATGAAATTCGCGTGGCGATTCATGATGGTTTCACCTTAGCCGATCCTCGCAGGCCAAAAAAGTACAGCGCGGAGCAGTATTTTAAATCGGAAGCGGAGATGTGTGAGCTATTTGCCGACATTCCTGAAGCGTTGCAAAACACTGTTGAAATTGCCAAACGCTGTAACGTCACCGTGCGTTTGCACGAATACTTCCTGCCTAACTTCCCCACCGGTGATATGTCCACTGAGGATTATCTGGTACACCGTTCAAAAATCGGTTTGGAAGAGCGGTTAGCGTTTTTGTATCCCGATGAAGCAGTGCGATTAGAAAAACGTCCAGAGTATGATGCGCGGCTTGACCGCGAACTCGGCGTGATTAACCAGATGGGATTTCCCGGCTACTTCCTCATTGTGATGGAGTTTATCCAGTGGGGCAAAGATAACGGCATTCCGGTAGGGCCAGGGCGTGGTTCTGGTGCCGGCTCTTTGGTGGCCTATGCGCTGAAAATTACTGACCTTGACCCGCTGGAATTTGACCTGCTGTTCGAGCGTTTCTTGAACCCTGAACGTGTTTCGATGCCTGACTTTGACGTCGACTTCTGTATGGATCGCCGTGACGAAGTTATCGACCACGTGGCGGAAATGTATGGCCGTGACGCGGTATCGCAAATTATTACCTTCGGTACCATGGCGGCCAAAGCGGTTATCCGCGACGTAGGCCGCGTACTAGGCCACCCGTATGGTTTTGTGGACCGCATCTCCAAGATGATTCCAGCCGAGCCGGGTATGACGCTGGAGAAAGCCTTTGCGGCTGAACCCGCATTGCCGGAGGCTTATGAAGCCGATGAAGAGGTGCGCGACCTTATCGACATGTGTCGTAAGCTCGAAGGTGTGACCCGGAACTCCGGTAAGCACGCTGGGGGGGTGGTAATTTCGCCCACCACTATCACCGATTTCAGCCCGCTGCTGTGTGACTCCGAAGGGAAAAACCCCGTTACCCAATTCGATAAGGGCGATGTGGAATATGCGGGGCTGGTGAAGTTCGACTTCTTGGGGCTACGGACGCTGACCATCATCGAATGGGCGCTGGATATGATCAATCCGCGTATGGCGCGCGAAGGCAAAGAGCCTATCGATATCGCCGCAATTGATTTGGCCGACGAAGCATCGTTCCGCCTGCTAAAACGCTACGAAACTACAGCGGTGTTTCAGCTCGAATCGCGCGGGATGAAAGACCTGATTAAGCGTCTGCAACCCGATAACATTGAAGACATGATTGCATTGGTGGCGCTGTTCCGTCCGGGACCGCTGGAATCGGGCATGGTGGATGACTTTATCGCCCGTAAACATGGTCAGGCGAAAGTGGCTTATCCACACCCTGACTTTGAGCACGAGTGTTTGAAGGAAATTCTGGAACCAACCTACGGCGTTATCGTATACCAAGAACAGGTAATGCAGATTGCACAAGCACTCGCTGGCTACACGCTCGGTGGCGCGGATATGTTGCGTCGTGCGATGGGTAAGAAAAAGCCGGAAGAGATGGCTAAGCAGCGCGGTACTTTCCGTGCGGGGGCGGAAAGTCAGGGCGTTGATCCTGAACTCGCCATGAAAATCTTCGACTTGGTGGAAAAGTTTGCGGGTTACGGTTTTAACAAATCCCACTCTGCCGCTTACGCTTTGGTGTCGTATCAAACCTTGTGGCTGAAAACTCACTTTCCATCTGAGTTTATGGCGGCGGTAATGTCGGCTGACATGGACAACACCGACAAGATCGTCACCTTGGTGGATGAATGTGACCGCATGGGATTGAAAATCATCCCGCCGGATGTGAATAAGGGCTTGTTCAAGTTTACCGTTGATACCGAGCAAAATATTGTCTACGGCATTGGCGCGATTAAAGGGGTCGGTGAAGGCCCTGTCGATACGATTATTGAAGCGCGTAAATCTGGTCCATTCAAAGATATGTTTGACTTCTGCGCGCGTATTGATTTGAAAAAGCTTAATAAACGAGTAATTGAACGTCTGATTAGTGCTGGCGCGCTCGATGGGTTAGGTCCACACCGCGCGGCGATGATGGCGACCTTGCCGGAAGCGATTAAAGCGGCCGATCAACACGCTAAAGCCTTGGCGCTGGGGCAAGATGATATGTTTGGCCTGCTCAATGACGACCCAGGCGAGGTGAAGCAGCAGTTTGTCGACTGTGCCCCATGGCCAGATAAAATCTGGCTCGAAGGCGAGCGGGAAACCCTAGGACTGTATCTTACCGGCCACCCGATTAACCAATATCTGACGGAGCTGAAACAGTACACTAGCGCCCGTTTGAAGGATGTACATCCTACTGAGCGCGGTAAGAGCGTCAAAGTGGCTGGTCTTGTCGTCGCCACGCGGGTGATGACCACCAAACGCGGCTCAAAAATGGGCTTGTTGACGCTGGATGATAAGAGTGCCCGCCTTGAGGTCATGCTGTTTACTGAGGCGTTTGAGAAGTTTAATCATCTGCTAGAGCAAGATCGTATTCTGATCTGCGAAGGCGAAGTGAGCTTTGATGACTTCTCCGGTGGTAACCGCATGACGGCGCGCAACATCATCGATATGAGCGAAGCACGCAATCACTTTGCCTCTGCCGTGGAACTGAAACTCGATGCCGCTAAAGTTTCTCCCGCATGGTTGGAAAACTTACAGCAAAAGGTGGCACCGTGGCGCAATGGGGCGGTGCCGTTAGTGATTGAGTATCAGCAAGCTCATGCGCAAGCGCGTTTTCGTATGAGTGACGATTGGCGCATTAATCCATCTGATGAACTGATGCTTGAGCTGGAAACCCTGTTGGGTAGCGATCGGGTGAGGATTCTCTTTGAATGAGCCGCGCGCTGACCGATGCCATCATCACCCGTTTACAGCAACTGCTCGCTGAGTTAATGCCAGCAGGCGCTCAGCCGTCGCGGCATTTGTGGTTAGGCTTCAGTGGCGGCATGGACTCGGCGTTATTGGCTTACGCGTTAAATTTGCTGGTGCGCCAGCAGCCTGAGCTACGGCCATGGGTGCATTTAGTGCATGTGCACCACGGTCTTAATCGCCATGCCGATGAGTGGGCGGCGCACTGTTTAGGCATTGCTCGCGAATACCAGCTCGATGGGCAAGTGCTGCAGGTAACCCTCAATCGCGGCGCACGGATCAGTGTCGAAGCGGAAGCGCGGCATCAGCGTTATCAGGCGTTATCAGGGCTAATGCACGCGGGCGACATCTTGCTAACGGCTCATCATCAAGATGATCAATTAGAAACGGTGTTACTGGCGCTCAAACGCGGCCAAGGCCCGAAAGGTTTGGCGGCAATGGGCGCGCTACAACCGTTTGCCAAGCAATGTTGGCAACTACGGCCGATGCTGAGTATTAGCCGCGACCAGATTGAGCAAGCGGTAAACCAGCTCGATCTCGATTACGTCGACGATGATAGTAATCTTGATACGCGCTATGACCGCAATTTTCTGCGACAGCAGATTATCCCCGAATTAAAGCAGCGTTGGCCTGCCGTGGCCGAAACCGCAGCCAGAAGTGCCGCCTTGTGCGCCGAACAGCAAGCTTTGTTGGAAGAGGTTGCGGCGCATAAATTAGCGCCACTGTTGCGCCACTGCGCACTGACCCAGCAGGCGATTGTTGATATTGCCGCGCTGGCCGAATTTAGCCCTGCATGGCAACGGCAACTGCTGCGACAATTCTGTTTACAGCAGCAACTACCACCGCCCTCACAAGTGCAGTTGCAACAGCTACAGCAACAGCTATTTGGCGCACAAGCCGATGCTAATGTGGCACTGAATTTCGGCAATGTGTGGTTTCGCCGTTTCGATGGTGCGCTGTATATCGACGCTGGGGCCCCTGCAGCAACGCCCAGTGATCTCGTGCTGAACCCCATGCAGCAGCAAGCCTTGCTCGCTGGTTGTTGGCAGCTGCCGCAAGCTGCACCGTGGCAGCAGTTAACCGCCACATTGAACGCCGATGGGCCACGTATTGCGCTGGCTAAGCTCAACGCAAAGCTGGAAATCCGCTATGGCGTGTCAGGCAGCTTACGCTGTCATCCTCATTGGCGCTCACAAGGACGTGAGTTGAAGAAAGTCTGGCAAGAGGCCAAGGTACCGCCATGGCTGCGGCCACGCATTCCGCTGCTGTTTGCTAATGAGCGGTTAGTTGCCGTTGCCGCCGTGTTTGTTGAACAGTCAGCCTTAGCGACCACTACCGATCCCGGCGTGAAACTGCAGCTCCATTAACCTGTGCTGTTTTTTTAGGCAAGATCACGTTTCATAACGAAACATGATCTTGATGGATTAGTAAGTAAAGTTCGTCGTTGAAAGTGATCTAGATCTCGTTTTGTTAATTATTCTTCGTTACACTTGTCACCGAATTTATAGCAGCGGCTAAACCGTTGTTGTGTAAATAGATTGTTTTGGTTTTACCAAATGTTTACTTTTTGCGTTTGGGGGCAAAAGTACCATGGGTTTGTTACTGAATATTCAGGAAAAACTGCCGTTGCAACTACAAGGCTGTTGCAAATTATCAGGGGTTTCTGCTGCGGAAAAGCGCCGCAAGTTGGTGCGTGAACAACATCAGCACGGTGAACTAGTGGGCAGTTGGCGCGATCAACGGCCTAATCTTGATGACGAGATCTTGCTATACCGCGAAGCGGATAAATGGATCATGGAAACTTGGTTCAACGATGGTAGCCATAGCTGCGATGAGATGACTGCGCAAGAGACAGAAGTCGGGGTGCGCCTAGAAGAGAAGGGCGGCAACTTCTTTGGTGAGTTCTTCGTGTTAAAAGCTAACGGCGCGCTGGTTTTTTGCCGTGATGATGGCTGTTTCTATACCGCCAGCCAAGTTAACGCCGCTTAAGTGGTTAGGCGTTGGTGTTGAGCAGGCTTTTAGCTCACTCAACACCAGAATAATGACCGTCTTAAAAGCCCGCCATACTGACAAAGTGCATCTCTTTACCTGACCAAGGATGACTAAACAGCAGGCTAGCTGCATGTAGGCATAGCCGCGGTCTGGCATGCAGAACCCGCTCATCCCCGTAAAAATCATCCCCGAGAATCACATGACCTTGAGCCAACATATGCACCCGCAGTTGGTGGGTACGGCCTGTTTCTGGCTGTAAAGACACTAAGGTCGATTTGCCTTGTTCATTTTCGCGGCGTTCCAACACGCTAAAGTGGGTGATGGCTTTTTTACCGTCATTATCCACCTTTTGCATTGGCGGATTATCGCGGTTGGGTGCCAAGGGCAGATTGATTGTGCCTTGGCTCTGCTCAAGCCAACCATCCACTTCGGCAATATAGAGTTTGTCGTTGTGCCGTTCTTGGAATTGGGTTTTTAGGTGGGATTCCGCCTTTTTATTGCGGGCGAACACCATAATGCCCGAGGTGGCGCAATCTAAACGGTGCACCAAGATGGTTTCTGGATACAGTTGCTGCAAGCGCGTGAGCGCACAGTCATGAGTGACTTCAGCACGGCCGGGATTTGACAATAAACCTGCGGGTTTGTTGATCACTATGACATCGCGGTCAATGTAACGAATATCGAGCCAAGGCAGTTTAGGTGGATGGTATTCAAAGATTTGCATATTGTCTCCTGCAGTCCGCGCCGTATTGTATACAAAGCGCGGCCTCATACCAAATCTGGCACGCCACTACAGGTATTGTTCCGGCGTTTGTCGCGTCCATAAGCGGCTATAAGCCATTAATTGCGGATAGAATGTACGAAAGGCAATTTCGATATCCACATCCAGCTTAGTCAACGCTTGAGTCGCGCCACGGAATAACTCAGGTTTAGATAAGCGCTTACTTACGCCGTTAACCGCTTGGTGAAAGCCATCTTTATCGGCGTAACTGCCAAGCCAGTCACCTTGCTGCATTTTTACTGACAGCGCGCCGAGCGTTGCAGGTAACTGCTCGGTATTTGTTAGCTGCTGATAACACCGTTGACTAAATTGGCTCAAAGGTTGGTGATGATATTCATCCCAATAACGTGCCAACATATGGTCAAAGGCGAGATCGATTAAGATTGGCGCGACTCGACGCAACGGCGCGGGAAACTGGTGCTTAAGTGCCACAACGCTTTCGTCTCGGTCGGTAAGTGTATCGATTTTACGGTGCAGCCAGATCCCTTGCTGTAGATGCTTGGGGTGATCTGCAATATTGCCACGACAAAAGTCGCCCGCGATATTACCTGCCAGCGAGGTGTTACTGATGTCGGCGAGGTGGAGATGGGCTAAAAAGTTCATAATTTGTACTTGTCAGAAGGCGAAATGTGGCTATTATTTGCCACCGAGGTGTAGAAAAATATCACAGACGCGGGTGTTTTTCTTGTCTAAACGCGATTGTAGCAAATATAGATGTACGGCATGAAGGATCATGGACGATGTGGAATTGGATTGAAAAACTGTGTCAAAAATCATCGCAACCAGTACGGAAACGGGTGCCGATAGATATCCCTTTTGAGCAGATTGATGCTCAACCGCTGAATTTTGAGATGCCAGCAGCGAAAGAGTATAAAGCGCCTGATCTCAAGGATTCTTGAATTTCCCCTAACAAGCCCATAGACTAGCCGCCGATTTAAGCTATTCTGAGGCATTCCCATGCGAGTTGCAGATTTTGCGTTCGATCTTCCGGAAGAGTTGATCGCGAAATTTCCTACGCCTGAACGTAGCGCGTCTAGATTGTTAACCCTAGACGGAAATAGCGGTACGCTGCAGGACAAACATTTCAAAGATATTCTCGACTTGGTCAACGAAGGCGACCTGATGGTGTTTAATAACACTCGGGTAGTGCCTGCTCGTGTGTTTGGCCAAAAGGCCTCTGGTGGCAAACTGGAGATCTTGCTCGAGCGTATGCTGGACGAGAAGCGCATGTTAGCGCATGTGCGTAGTTCTAAATCCCCGAAAGAGGGGAGCGACATCATTTTAGATGGCGGCTATCAGTTGAAAATGGTGGCGCGTCATGACGCCCTGTTTGAACTAGAACTGCAATCTGATGGTACCATTCTGGCGATGTTAGACGATGTTGGCCATATGCCATTGCCGCCTTACATCGACCGCCCTGATGAAGATGCCGATAAAGAGCGCTACCAAACGGTTTATAACCAAACCCCAGGAGCAGTTGCTGCACCAACAGCGGGTTTGCATTTTGATGAACAAATCCTCGCAGCATTAAAAGCCAAAGGTGTGCAAACCGCTTTTGTCACACTGCACGTGGGGGCGGGCACTTTCCAACCGGTTCGTGTTGACGACATTCAACAGCACCACATGCATTCAGAGTGGGCTAATGTACCTGCGGACGTTGTCGACGCTATCAATGCCACTAAAGCGGCCGGTAAGCGGGTGATTGCAGTTGGTACGACGTCAGTGCGTTCACTGGAAAGTGCGGCGACATTTAATGATGGTGTGTTAAAACCCTTCTGCGGCGATACCGACATTTTTATCTATCCCGGTTATCAATGGAAAGTGATTGATGCGTTGGTCACTAACTTCCACTTGCCTGAATCTACCTTGATTATGTTGGTGTCAGCATTTGCGGGCTATGAGCATGTCATCAAGGCTTATCATCATGCCGTTGAGCAAAAATATCGCTTCTTTAGTTATGGTGATGCCATGTTTGTGACTCGCCAAGCGGCGGAAAAGCGCTGATAGGATTACAATCCGGCTCACATTGTTGCGAAAAATTAATGTTGGGGAGCTACTGGCTCCCCTTGAATCTAGCGGGGTTAGGCCCCACAACAAGTCAGACTGTTTCTCTGACGAGGTAACACATGAAGTTTGAACTGCAAACCAAAGATGGCCGCGCACGTCGCGGACGTTTAGTTTTTGAACGCGGCACAGTAGAAACCCCAGCATTTATGCCTGTGGGGACTTACGGTACCGTTAAGGGCATGACCCCTGAGGAAGTGAGAGAAACAGGTGCCGATATTCTGCTCGGCAATACTTTCCACTTGTGGTTGCGTCCCGGCGAAGAAGTGATGCAAAAGCATGGTGATCTGCATGACTTTATGAACTGGCAACGCCCTATTTTGACTGACTCAGGCGGCTTTCAAGTGTTCAGCTTGGGTGATATCCGTAAGATTACCGAAGAAGGGGTGCACTTCCGTTCACCTATCAACGGTGAAAAAATTTTCCTTGATCCTGAAAAGTCGATGCAAATTCAGCATTCGCTTGGCTCAGACGTGGTGATGATTTTTGACGAATGCACACCATATCCTGCCACTGTCGATGAAGCGCGCAAATCAATGCAGATGTCGCTGCGTTGGGCCCAGCGTTCTCGAGATGAATTTGACCGTTTGAAAAACCCTAATGCGCTGTTCGGTATCATTCAGGGCAGTGTTTATGAACACCTGCGGGACGAAAGCCTTGATGGCTTAGTTAACATCGGCTTCGATGGCTACGCAATCGGTGGTCTGGCAGTGGGCGAACCGAAAGAAGATATGCACCGTATTTTGGAACATGTTTGTCCAAAAATTCCGGAAGATAAACCGCGTTACCTGATGGGCGTGGGTAAGCCGGAAGATTTGGTTGAAGGTGTTCGCCGTGGTGTAGATATGTTCGACTGCGTAATGCCTACCCGTAACGCACGCAACGGTCATCTGTTTACTGCTGATGGCGTAATTAAGATCCGTAATGCGCGTCATCGTGATGATACGTCACCGCTGGAACAAGGCTGTGATTGCTACACCTGTAAGCACTATTCACGTGCCTACTTACACCACTTAGACCGTTGTAATGAAATGCTCGGTGCCCGTTTAAACACCATCCACAATCTGCGTTACTACCAAAGATTGATGCAGGGTTTGCGCGGTGCCATCGAGACAGGTACATTAGACGCCTTTGTAACGGATTTCTACACTCGTCAGGGCCGTGAAGTGCCCGAATTACTTGACTAAATCTACTGAAATAAGAAGAGAGAAAGTATGTTTATCGCAAATGCCTACGCCAGCGCCGGTGGCGCACCTCAATCAGGTGGTACGTTCCAGTTGATGATGATGCTCATTCTGATGGGCTTAGTGTTCTATTTCATGATTTTCCGTCCGCAGTCTAAACGTGTAAAAGAACATAAAAATCTGATGTCTTCGCTGTCTAAAGGTGACGAAATCCTCACCAACGGTGGTTTAGTGGGTAAGATTGCCAAAATCGCTGAAGACAATGAGTATGTGTTGATCAACCTGAACGACAGCACTCAGATCACTATCAAGAAAGATTATATTGCGGCGGTATTGCCAAAAGGCTCTATTCAGTCGCTGTAAGCCAAGGGGGCTTAAGGCGTGTTAAATAAATATCCTATGTGGAAAAACCTGATGGTGATCATTGTGCTCGCCATCGGGGCTTTCTATGCCCTGCCTAACCTTTTTGGTGAGGATCATGCTGTACAGGTGGTGGGTACTCGTGGCGTAGCCGTAACGGCAACGACGCAGCAACAAGTCAGCGACCTGTTGGCGAGCAAAGGCATTGCCGTCAAACGTTCAGAGTTGGAAAATGGTCAGCTTCTGGTGCGTGTGACGAATGCTGAAGACCAACTATTGGCGAAAGAAGCGGTTGCCGAAGCGTTAGGCGAAGGTTACTCAGTGGCGCTGAACTTGGCGCCTGCAGTACCGAAATGGCTAGCTGACCTTGGTGGCTCACCAATGAAGCTGGGTCTCGACCTACGCGGTGGTGTGCACTTCTTGATGGAAGTGGACATGAGCGAAGCAATTCGCAAAATGGAAGAAGCCAAAGTTGCTGATTTCCGTTCACAACTGCGTGAGGAGCGAATTCGTTACTCAGGTATCAAAGTCACTCAGCGTGGTATTGAGATCAACTTCCGTGATGCTGACAGCGTTTCGCAAGCAGAATCTTTCCTCAAAACCCGTGCTAACAACGAAATGGTGTTTGCTGATATCAGCAGCGGCGATAACTTCAAGTTATTAGCTAACATGAGCGAGCCTTATCTGAAACAGATTAAGGAAGACGCGCTGACACAGAACATCACCACTATTCGTAACCGTGTGAACGAACTGGGTGTGGCTGAACCTGTCGTACAACGTCAAGGCGCTGAGCGCATTATCGTTGAACTGCCAGGGGTGCAAGACACTGCACGTGCTAAGGAAATTCTGGGAGCGACCGCTTCTATTGAATTCCACATGGTTGACCAGAAAACTGACCTGCAAAATGCGTTAGCTGGACGTTTGCCTGCTACTTCACAAGTTTACAAACGTCGTGAAGGCGGTGAAGTGGTACTGCAAAAAGAAGTGATGCTGACCGGTGACCATATCACAGGTGCACAACCTTCATTTGACCAATACAGTCGTCCGCAAGTGAGTATCAACCTTGATGCCAAAGGCGGTAACATCTTCTCTAACGTCACCAAAGATAACATTGGTAATCCAATGGCAACCTTGTTCATCGAGTATAAGGATAGCGGTCAACGCAATCCTGATGGCTCAGTGAAAATGAACAAAGTCGAAGAGGTGATTTCGGTTGCTACTATTCAAGCGCGTTTGGGCCGTAACTTTGTGATCACCGGCTTAAGCCCTGGTGAAGCACAAAACCTCGCACTATTGCTGCGTGCGGGTGCCTTGATTGCGCCAGTATCGATTGTAGAAGAACGTACTATCGGCCCAAGCATGGGTGCTGAAAACGTCCAAAACGGTCTGCAAGCGATGGTATGGGGGATGGCGGTAGTGCTTATCTTCATGCTTATCTACTATCGTGCCTTTGGTTTGATTGCTAACTTTGCGCTGTCATTCAACTTGGTGATGGTGGTTGGTGTGATGTCCATGATCCCAGGTGCCGTGCTCACGCTGCCGGGTATCGCGGGGATGGTGCTGACGGTTGGTATGGCTGTTGACGGTAACGTACTGATTAACGAACGTATTCGTGAAGAACTGCGCGCTGGTCGTTCGATTCAGCAAGCGATTCATGAAGGTTATGCTAACGCGTTCTCAACCATTGCCGACGCCAACATTACCACCTTTATCACCGCATTAATTCTGTTCGCGGTTGGTACGGGCGCTATTAAAGGCTTTGCTGTGACCCTGATGATTGGTATTGCAACCTCAATGTTTACGTCGATCGTGGGAACTCGTTCGATCGTTAACGCGTTGTGGGGCGGCAAACGTCTCAAGAAGTTATCAATTTAGGGGAATACCGACAATGTTTCAGTTTTTCAATTTTAAAGGTTCGGTAAACTTCCTGCGTCATGCGGCGCCGATCAGTATTATGTCGATGATTCTAGTCGTTGCTTCTCTTGTGTCTTTGGGGACAAAAGGCATCAACTGGGGGCTGGACTTTACTGGCGGTACCTCTGTAGTGCTGAACTTCAGCCAACCTGCTAATTTGACCGAACTGCGGGCTGCCATCGACAGCAAGTTAGAAAACGCCGTAGTGCAAAACTTTGGCACTAGCCGCGATGTGGTAGTGCGTTTGCAAGCGCCTCATGGTGCTAAGAGCGATGAGCAAGTCAAAGTAGTGATGGCGGAAGCGCAAAAGCAAGACGCTAATGTTGAGCAAAAAAGCGTAGAGTTTGTTGGCCCACAAGTGGGGCAAGAACTTGCTGAACAGGGCGGTATGGCCGTATTGGTCGCCTTGATCTGTATTCTGCTGTACGTGGCGTTCCGCTTTGAATGGCGCTTGTCACTCGGTGCAGTTGCTGCATTGGCGCACGACGTGATTGTAACCTTAGGGTTATTCTCTGTGCTGCAGTTGGAGTTTGACTTAACGGTATTAGCGGGGGTTCTGACGGTTGTAGGTTACTCACTGAACGATACTATCGTTGTGTTTGACCGTATCCGTGAAAACTTCCTCAAGATGCGTAAAGCCGAGCCGCGTGAAGTGGTTAACGCCTCTATCACACAAACCATGAGCCGTACCATTATCACTACTGGTACTACGCTGATCACTGTGGTTGCCTTGTTCCTCAAGGGCGGTTCAATGATCCATGGGTTTGCAACTGCATTGCTGATGGGGATTGTGGTAGGTACTTACTCATCTATCTACGTTGCTAGCTTCTTGGCGATTCGTTTAGGTATTAACCGCGAACACATGATGCCAACACAAGTGGAAAAAGAAGGCGCAGATCAGCCTAATATGATGCCGTAAGTCCGCTTATGAACTTAATGGGAAGCCACTCAATTGAGTGGCTTTTTTGTTGTTTTATTCAGCTAGTGCTTAACAGTATTTGTTGATAAAAAGTAAAGTTTTGCGGTTAAGACCTCGACACTGCTCATTTTTTGACGGTAGCATGTAGCTGGCTAACGCTAATATAGCGCCAGTGAAATTCAGCGAGCTTAGATGGTTCACGACTGATGCAGTAGGAACACAAATGGAACAGAGAAAAGTATTAGTGGCAGGTGGTAATTTATTACAAGCCCATACATGGAAAGGGATGTTGGAAACTAGCGGGATTGAAGTGGAGTTACGTGGAGAAGCGTTAATGGGGGGCGTCGGGGAGCTGCCTGTTGATATGCAAAATGTTGAGTTGTGGGTGGCAGATTGCCAATGCGATCAGGCTCAGCAAATGCTCGCGGCCATGCATGTTGAGCGCCCTCAGTGGCAGTGCTTGCAGTGCCATGAGTACAACGAAGCCAGCTTTGAACTGTGTTGGAATTGTAGTGCCGAGCGCTGCGAAACGCATCAATAGATGCTGTTAAAGGCGTTGCTGCCATGAGCTAGCGTTAAATCGTTAGCAGGATAATCATCCGCGGATGAAACTCAGGCAGCTGATGGTTACTGCGCTTCAAATTGCACTGAATACCAAGGTATTATTCGTAACATATCTTGGCCAGAGTCAGTATAGCCGTACCAGAGCAGGTAGCAGACCGATGCAATATTTTCCCATTTACCTCGATACCCATACCCTCAAAGTACTAGTTATCGGTGCTGGTGAGGTTGCCTGTCGCAAGTTGGATTTATTAAGTCGCACCCAAGCGATGATAGAGGTTATCGCCCCTGAGGTTTGTGCCGAAGTACAGCACTATGCCGCTATTGGACGTATCACCTTAACGCAACGTGAGGTGACGCTAGATGATTTGTCTGAGCGCGACCTTATCTACATCGCCACCGCCAATCACACGCTCAACCTCAGTTTGGCCGCCAAAGCTAAAGAGCTTGGAGCTTGGGTCAATGTGGTTGATACACCCGCCGCTTGCGATTTTATTACCCCGTCTATCATTGATCGTGACCGATTAGTTGTGGCCATAAGTACCGCAGGTGCGGCGCCGATTTATGCCCGTGATCTGCGCGGTAAGTTAGAAGCTATGTTGCCGAATTCATTAGCGCCGTTATTTGATTTTATTGCGCAGAAGCGGGAAGAGGTGCAGCAGTTGTTGCCTTCTGGGGCGGAGCGACGTCGTTTTTGGGAACGTTTCTTTAACACTAACGGTGAACGTTTTGACAGCAATACCCCTCAGCGTTATCAGCAGTGTTTTACTGAGGCAACTAGCCAAGGTGAATTGCTGTTAATTGATGTTGCTACACCTGCGCAACTGTTGCCGCTAGCGGCATTACCTTTGTTGCAGCGCATTGACCGCGTGATCGCCTTAGCTGAAGTGACCCCCGAGCTACAGGAATTATTGCGTCGAGACGCAGAGCGGGCTGCGCCTATGTCTGATAGTGAGTTAGTGTCGGCATGGCAGCATGGACAGCGCATATTACTGGTGGTGGAAGACGGTGAACTCGCTCGACTAAAAGCGGCGTTCCCTTTTGCTAAGCATCTGCGCCCAGGGGCGATTTAGCTCGCGTTTGTTGCTGATGTGTTTTTGAGAAGAGCATCTTTCGGGATGGGACAGACCTAATAAAGAAAGCCAGTGAATTCACTGGCTTTCTTTGATGATGAAATCTGAGTTTACGCTTGTTCAGCTTTTTCGATTTCTGCGGCTTGAAGCGCTGCTTTACCTTTACTGATGTAGAACACTAGTGCGGTAGTCAGTATGGTAATGACTACCCCCGCGATAGTGGAAACTGTCATCGGTAAGCCGGCACCCAGTGTGGCTGAGCTCAGTAGGAAGGTGAATACCACAGCAGTCATAAACATTGCAGGGACAGTACAAATCCAGTGCAGCTTGTTGTGACGCATCAAATAGGCAGCGGCAGTCCACAACATCATTACTGCAGTGGCTTGGTTTGCCACCCCAAAGTAACGCCAGATAATGCCGAAATCCACTTGGGTTAGAATACCGCCGATAACGAACAGAGGCAGTGCCAACAGTAAACGTTTGCTGATCTTCACCTGTGGCATGTTGAAGTACTCAGCCAAAATCAAACGGGCAGAGCGGAATGCTGTATCACCAGAGGTGATTGGCAATACGATGACGCCCAGTACCGCCATGAAGCCACCGATAGTGCCCAACAGCCCCGTAGACGCGCTATAGACAACGTTTGCAGGATTACCAGCCATACCTTCGTTCAAACCTTCAACACCGTTGAAGAACGACAGAGCGATAGCACACCAGATCAGTGCGATGACGCCTTCACCAATCATGGCACCGTAGAACACAAAGCGACCATTAGACTCATTTTCAACACAACGCGCCATCAAAGGTGATTGCGTTGCATGGAAGCCTGAAACTGCACCGCAGGCGATGGTGATGAACAGTGCTGGCCACAGCGGCGCATCATTTGGGTTCAAGTTTTTCAGGAAGTCGGCAGGGCCGAAACCTGCTAGCAGTGTATGTTCGTCAGACGCGACAATGGCGATGGTCAAACCGACAGACATAAACAGCAGCAAGGCACCAAAAAATGGGTACAAGCGACCGATAATTTTATCGACGGGAACAATGGTCGCAATGAGGTAGTACACAAAGATAATACCCACAAACATGGTCACGCTCAGGCCAGTTAACTTGCCTAGCAGACCCGCAGGCGCCGAGATAAACACCACGCCGACCAACAGCAGTAGGATGATGGCGAAGATGTTCATAAAGTTCTTAGCGTTCTTACCGAGGTATTTACCAGCTAAGTTAGGCACTGATTGACCACTATTGCGTACTGACAACATGCCAGAGAAGTAGTCATGCACACCACCGGCGAAGATACAGCCGATGACAATCCACAACATCGCTGATGGGCCGTACATAGCACCGAGGATAGGGCCAAAGATTGGGCCAACACCGGCAATATTGAGTAGTTGGATCAAATAGACTTTTGATTTAGACATCGGCACATAGTCGACGCCATCATTTTGCGCATAGGCAGGCGTTTGCCGTTTGTTATTAATGCCAAATACTTTTTCGACAAAGGTTCCGTAGATGAAATAGCCGCCAAGTAGCAGCCCCACACAGAGTAAAAACCACAACATGTTTATGCTCTCCAGGTTAGCGTTGGGGTCAGCTTAAACGTTTTATTAACAACGCCAAGGGGAGTTTGGGTGAGCGGTTGGTTGACGATGGTAAGCGGTAACTAGCCAGACTGAGCGGTTAACAGGGTGGTTTAACGGTTGCTAATTTAAGCTTGTGTTTTGTTGGGTGTGGTTAGATGTTACACAGTGGATACAAACTAAAGTCGTAGTGACTGTTTACTGTAGCGAAGCCGCTGGCCGCTGTTATGATGCAGCATCAAGCAGCATACGATAGGGATATAGTTTTACATGCAAGCGCAGTTATTAGTACGTCAGGTCGAGTGGTTTGGCGAAGAGAGTGCCACGGTGACCTTGGATAGCGGCGAAGCTACCGTTGAAGTGTTTAGCCATCTAGGCAGTTATCGGCAGGGGGATAAGGTCGATAATTTACTGCAGATCCTTGATGGTGAGTTAGTTGCAGCAGCACTCGCTGATTGGCCGGATGATGACGCTGCTGATGAGCTGCAAAACATGGGGTCTTATCGTTACCGCGGAACGGGGCGGGTTGTTGATAGCGAGCGTGGTTTGGTGGCGGTGCAAGGTTTTTGCATCGAATTTGGGCAAACTTACTTAACTGGTCGGGTGGAATTTACCATCGATAGGCTCGACCTTTATCCCAATGACTGACGCTATCGACCACTCCTTTGGCGTAGGTGATGTTTCTAAGCAGTGTCTATCAGTAATCGTTTAATTTAATTTCGTTATGTAGTAGGTTATATAGCGATTTTTAGGGAGCACGAGCTGAGATGGATGTAACGGGTCGACGAGTATTACAAGGCATGGGTGGCTTATTGTGGGGTAGCCTATTGCCTTAATTTTCGTTGGCGGCGAGCACTTCACAGCTATCAATGTTTGGTCAGGTGCCGCCAGCGCCAAAGTTGCAACGTCTAATTAGCGCTGGCGCACCAGCCGACATGTTGCTACTGGCATTAGCACCAGAGCGATTATTGGGCCTTGCCAGTTTTGACCTTAATCAAAGTGCTGGCAGATCCATACACTGAACTACCGTCAATTACCTTTTGGTTGCTCGGTGGGCTAAATACCATCACCGTGGCTGATTTAACCACCATCGCACCACTATTGCTGTTAGGTATGCTGCTGTTGTGGCTGTTGCGCTGGCGCATGAATCTACTCAGCTTACCCGATGATGAAGCGCGCGCAATGGGCGTTAATGTCACTCGATTGTACTGGGGGTTGATTGTGGCTGCTACACTCGTCACCGCCAGTGCGGTATCTATCGCTGGCATTATCGGCTGGGTCGGCCTCACTTTTGCCGCATCATTACCGGTGCAAACAATGTCAGATTATTGCCAAGTGCCATGGCTGTGGGGGCTATTTTGCTGTTAGTGACCGATACCATGGCTCGTACGGTCAGCCATGTTGAGCTGCCGCTGGGCATTCTAACGGCGATGATTGGCGCACCATTTTTCTTAATGCTGTTGATGCGAAGGGAGCGCTTGTGAGCTTAGTAGCGTTTGAGCGCGTGAGCATCGGCTATGCTAACCATTTGGTGCAGCAACAGCTGACGTTTGATATTGCTGCTGGGGAGGTGTGTTGCCTGCTGGGAGCCAACGGTTGTGGCAAAACCACTTTGATTCGCAGTTTACTGGGCCACTTGCCATTATTGGGTGCGATATTTTGTTGCAACAGCGCTCGATTGGTGCTTGGAGCCAAGCTGAACTGGCCAAGTGGTCAGCATATGTGCCGCAAGCATACGATGGTCCGTTTGCGTTTAGTGTGTTGGATATGGTGCTGACGGGATGCAGCGCGCACCTGAGCGTGTTTGCTATTCCTTCCAACAAAGACCGCGCCCACGCAATGGCGTTGCTGGATCAGTTAGGTATCACTCACTTAGCGGAGCGTTTATATCCATCTCTCAGTGGCGGTGAACGGCAACTGGTGTTGATGTCGCCGCAAACTGGCGTGCAGTAAGGTGATGCCGCTGAGATGCTCACCTGACAGCGTTTGGCAGCATTGTATAAGGTGCGAGAAGCCGATATTCGGCGCACCTCGGAATAGATTGGTAAGCGAAGGGAGAAATCAGTCATGGTGTTGGACGAAGTAAATTTTGCCGAACTCTATCAACAACAGATGGTGCAGGCGGGGCGCACTACCAAAGCGCCAGAACATTGGGATGCTCGAGCGGAGCAGATGGCCGAATCTTGCGCCAATCCGCTTGATCCTTATTTAGTACAGCTAAAAGAAAAAATGGATCTGTCTGGGGCGAGTACGCTGTTTGATATGGGCTGTGGTCCCGGTTCTGTGTGCTTGAGTGTGGCTGATTCGCTCAAACATGTTTACGGTGTTGATTACAGCCGCGGCATGTTGCAAGTGGCTGCCCGCCGAGCTGAATATATGGGGCTGCAGAATGTGACGCTGATGAATTACTCATGGGAGGATGATTGGCACGAGATCCCTGAATGCGATATTGCTGTAGCGTCTCGCTCGACCTTAGTGGCGGATTTACGCCAAGCCATGATTAAACTCAATAACAAAGCGAAGCTGCGCGTTTATACCACTCATACAGTGGCAACCTCGTTTGTTGATGTAAACATCCAACGTGCGGTGGGGCGTCCTGTGGTTGAACTGCCAAACTACATCTTTGCGGTGAATATTCTCTATCAACTGGGGATCCACCCTAATGTTGACTATATTCGCGGGCCAAATTGTCAAAATAAAACCGAGACTTTTGCAGCGTTCCTTGAATCGGTGAACTGGTCACTCGGCACATTGACTGACGAAGAGCAGCAAAAGCTGGAACAGTATTATTTGCAAAAACAAGCCAGTGGCGAGCCGATTGTGCCACCATCACGGGATTGGGCGCTGGTGTCTTGGCATAAAACCAAAACGCTTTAGGCCGTTGATACCTGATACTGTGGCATAGCGTATAAGCAGACGTGTTATGTTGGCGTGAACACTGCCCAGCGCAAACTGGGCAGATAGCATTGTCGGGCGCAGTCTTAGTTAAATCCGAACACTTGCTTGAGCACCTTTAGATAGCGGCGTGAAACGGGGATTTTTGCTTCGCTGTGAGTCGTCACTTCACCGCCTGTCTCCAACACTTCTATCTCGGCAATGGCTGAGGGCGCTACCAAGTACTGTCGATGACAGCGCAGTAGTGGCGTTTTTTCTTCCAGCACTTTCAAGGTCAGCTCGGTATGCACTTGCTCTTTGGCGGTGGCGATATGTACGCCGGTTAAATCACTAAAAGCATACTCCACATCATTAACCGCAATGATTTTTAGCTTGTTGCCGCTATAGCAGGGCAGATGTTGCAGATGCACCGGCATAACGGGCGTTAATACTTGCGGTGTTAGGTCACGTCGTACTTTGCTGAGTGTTTGCTGTAAGCGTTGTTCATCTAGCGGTTTTAGCAGGTAATCAAAGGCATGATTATCAAACGCTTTCACCGCAAACTCATCATAAGCCGTCACAAATACAATCCGTGGCATTCGCGCAGGATCGAGCATGGCAATCAACTCCATGCCACTGATACGCGGCATCTGAATGTCGAGAAACACCATTTCGGGTTGGTCACGGTTAATACACTGCATTGCTTCAACCGCATTGCCACACTGGCCAATGATGTCTATGTCGTCTTCTTGTTCTAGTAATTCCGCCAACGCCTCACGGGCGTATGGCTCATCGTCGACAATTAAACAGGTTATCATGCTAATCGTTCCGGTAAGGTAGCGTGATGGCTACTCGGGTGTAGACATCGGGTTCACAACTGACTTTGACGCCATACTGCATGCCATAGAGGTTTTGAATACGTTTATGTACCAGATTCATCCCTAGGCCATCACTGGTTTTTTTTGCTTGGTATAGACCGGCATTATCTTCCACCACTAGGGTGACGCTAAGCTTATCTCGCTGCGCCGATACATTAATAATACCTTGTTCCAGCAGGTGAGACGTGCCGTGTTTCACCGCATTTTCAATAATGGGTTGCAGGGTAAAGGCCGGCATCTCCATCGGATATAGTGAGCTGTCTATCGTCATATTCACTTGGAGTTTATCGACAAAGCGTGCCCGCTCAATCGCGAGATAAGAGTCAATGTGTTCGAGTTCATCACCTAAGGTGACCACGCCAGTGGTGCGCTTCAGGTTAATGCGTAGAAATTGACTTAACTGCTGTAACAGTTGCCGCGCCTTTGCCGGATCGCGTTTAACAATGGCACTGATGGTATTCAGTGCATTAAACAAAAAGTGAGGGTTAACTTGCGCTTGCAATAGCTTCAGCTCTGCTTGCGTCAGCATGGTTTGCTGCTGCTCAAAGCGCCCATAAAGGATTTGGTTTGACAGCAAACGCGCAATCCCTTCCCCTAAGGTTTTGTTGATATTGAGAAACAGCTTGTTTTTTGGCTCATACAGTTTGATGGTGCCGATCACTTCGTTATCGGCGCGTAGTGGAATAACTAAGCTCGAACCCAGCTTACAACTGCTTGAGATAGAACAGGCATAGGGGAGCTCGACACCGTCGGCGAACATCACCTTGTTTTGATGAATGGCGTCCATGGTGATTTTTGACGAGATAGGCGTACCGGGGAGGTGATGGTCGGCACCGATGCCGATAAAGGCGAGCAGTTTTTCTCGGTCGGTAATGGCGACCGCTCCTACAGCCGTCTCCTCAATCACAATCTTGGCAACTTGGGTGCTGGCTGTTTCGTTAAACCCTTTACTGAGCATTCCCACACTGCGTTCAGCAATCTTTAGCGCTTTGGTCGAAAAGCTGGACGACAGCTTGTCAAACATAGTTTTTTGGTCGCGGATAATGCTCATAAACAGCGCCGCGCCCAGTGAGTTGACCATCAGCATCGGCGGGGCAATTTGCCGCACCAGTGCCAATGCATCATCAAATGGCCGCGCAACCATCAGAATAATACACATCTGCATCATCTCGGCGTAGAAGGTTACTAAGCCGACCAGAAACGGATGGTACACCAATTCGCTACGGCCTTGTTTACGCAAGTAATAGCTCACCATACCAGCGGATAGGCCTTCCAAGGTGGTGGAAATCGCGCAACTGAGATCGGTAAAACCACCCAAACTGTAACGATGAATGCCGCCAGTGAGGCCAACTAATAAGCCAGTGGTGGGACCTCCGAGCAAGCCGCCCAACACCGCACCCATCGCACGGGTGTTGGCAATAGCGCCATGGGCTTGCTCACCAAAATAAGTGGCCATGATACAAAAGCTGGAAAACACCAGATAGATATAGACTTTGTGCGGCAGGCGGGTGGAGGCTTCGGCAAACAGCTTAAACATCGGCGTTTTACTGACAAGGTAAACGATGACCATGTAGAGACACATCTGTTGAGTAAGGGCGAGGATCAGCGCCATCTGCATTTCACCTTAAGCGATTAGTCCGCAAATATTTTGCAATGGCGCTATATTGCCAGATTTTTTGCGCCAAATCAGAGTATTCCTTTGTAAAAGCCGTTATAAATCAGCAAATACTAATTGATGGTGGAAAGCAAAATGAGTGAATCCGTACATGGACATGCTGTATTAGAAATGTTGTTAGCGCAGCCGCAGGGGATCAGTAAAGCTGAGCTTAAAGTGCAAATGCAGCAACGTTTTGGCGCCGATGCGCGCTACCACACCTGCAGTGCGACAGACATGGATGCTGACGCGTTGATTCAGTTTTTAGCGGCTCGAGGGAAGTTTGTTGATGCCAGCGCGGGAATTACCACTCAAGCAGATAAAATCTGCCAGCACTGAGGTTGATTGGGCGCACATTAACCTTGTAGAGCAACGTAAGATCTAAGGTTGCTGTTGCTCGCATAGTTCGAGTAGTTGCGCTTGTTCAGCTTCTGACAGCTGCGAAAAGTTTGCGATAAAAATCCGCAGCAGTTTTGATTTGGCGATGCCAGTTTGCAGAGATAACTCATCTAATTGACCGATACTTTGCTCGGTAAGCGTGAAAGTGGCGTGGCGAAACTGCTTAGCAACTTTTTCTTTGTCTTTGGCGGTGTTGTTGCTTTTAGCTTGAGTCTCTGCCGCCTCCGCAGCCACTTTACTCGGTTTGCCTTGAGCATAGTTATTAGCGTCATCAATAAAATCTTCAATCGAGACGCTACTCGGTTTCTTTTTAATCTGTTGTCGTTTTAAATCAGTTAAGCTCATAAGAGTTTTCCGGTGGTATCGCAAACAGCTCATCGGCGATGGCGCGGATCTCTTCAGCGGCTTTACCACTGGGATCAAGCTCAATAACGGATGAGCCTTTCTCTTCGCTATCATCGTAAATATTACGGCTAAAGGTAACCGAGTCCAGTACTCTTAGACCAAAGGATTCAACCACTTCTTTGGCTTCCAAAATCCGCTTTACTTGGGTTGGCAGTGCCGGACATTGGGTTAACACTATCGTAGCAACCATCTTAGGGTTCACCATTTTACAGGTGCTGAGCATATCTTCCATATGCGGTAAGGTTTTTAGATCGCGCCGTTTCGGCCGCAGCGGGATCATCACATAGGTCGCTACCGACATGGCGGCGCGCATCGCGAGGTTATCTTGGCCGCCGCAATCGACAATGACATAGTCATAGCGCTCATCGAGACTGAGCAGGTCGTTGCGGATTTTGCCGTAGAGTTGAATACAGTTAATGCTAGGGAGTGATTCATCTGTATTACGGGCTTGGATCCAATCGGACGTGGTGCGTTGCGGGTCGCAGTCCACCATCAGCACATTCGCGGCATATTTTTGTGTTACATGCACCGCAATATTTTGTGCGAGGCAGCTCTTACCACTTCCGCCTTTTTCGCCACCGACGAGCAGTATCATAGAATATCTCCCTCAGCATGAGCTACTTAGTCTCACCAAGTATAGAACACTCTTTTATGTTCACTAGGTCACTTAGAACAGCTGCATGGCGATGCGATAAGTATCATTAGCTGGACTACAACGGCACACTTGGCCGCGTACGGTATTTTGCGCATCGGTGCCGGGATTGAATGTCACTTCGATCAACTCACCTACCTTAAATGGCTGGCCATAGGCGAGTTGAATGCCGTGGCGTGATAGATCGATACAGATACCATCGGCAGCTTGTAGTTCACCACTCGCGTCCTGCCAGCTTAGCCTGACTGCTTCAAACTCTAAATCTACCCTTAACGATTTACGCCGTTCACTAAATAAATCGAGTTCCTCGCTCATAGATGCTCCTGCTATAACGTGCTGATTATGCGCAACGTTAACAAAGCATAGAATGCTTCACTGCTCGTCGCTAATCGTCATTTAGATAAAAATAAGCCCAGTGTTGAACTTGGGCTTAAGTGCTAAGGATGGTGCGAGCAAGTCTCGTGCACACACTGGCTTAGTTGTCGTACTCCTGATTACGCGGGTAGGGCATTTTCAGTTGGCCCCAGCGTATAACGATGACGGTCGAAGCAAGCACTAGCGTAGATAACGATATCGCCAGTACGCGCCAGTCTTCCATCGCCTTCATGTCGAGGATCAGATACCGTGCCAGTGCTACAATGGCAATATACAGTGGCATACGCACCGGCAGCTTACCGGACTCTGCGTAGTTGGCCACCATCGCTAGCACTTCTAGATAGATAAATAGCAACAGCAGGTCGGCTAACTCAACTTCCCCGGCATCCCAAATGTGTAGTCCCTCTTGACCAATGGCCACGATGGTAGCGATAGCGATTAACAACAACACAATATGCTCAACCGCTTTGAGCGACTTAGCACCATACTTTCGATAGATTTCCATTGGAACTCCTACATTATTTTTCCGTTCATTATCAACAATTCAGCAATGAACTGGCAGGCCATTTTACGTGACATTAATCACAGATATATGAAGATAAGTTTATGTACGAAACGGCCAAACAGGCATAAAAAAACCGCCCGAAGGCGGTTTTGGCACCATTAAGCAAATTACTTCTTCAGCGATTCACTCAAGTGTGGGCGGAATTTTTTCACCAACTGAATAGTCGCTTTCGGGCCGCCAGCAATGATATTACCGCTGATCAAGTAGTTATGACCACCAGACAACTCGGTCACAGTACCACCGGCTTCACGTACGATCAGGTCACCAGCAGCGATGTCCCATGGCTTCAAACCGATTTCGAAGAACGCATCAACACGGCCAGCAGCAACATATGACAGATCCAATGCGGCAGAGCCAGCACGGCGGATGTCAATACAGCTGGCAAAGGTTTCTGCAAACAGCTTCATGTACGTTTCAGTGTGTTGACGTGCTTTGAATGGGAAGCCAGTGGCAACTAAGCTTTGGCTCAGATCTGCTGGGTTGTTAGCACGGATACGGAAATCGTTAAGTTTTGCGCCTTGACCACGCACCGCTGAGAACAACTCTTCACGCACGGGATCATAAACAATAGCCACTTCAGTTTTGCCTTTAACTTGTAAGGCAATAGAAACGGCGAAATGAGGTACACCATTAACAAAGTTATTGGTGCCATCCAGCGGATCGACAATCCACAAATAATCAGAGTTAGAGCCTTTGCTCTCACCACCTTCTTCGCCCACGATGCTGTGGTCAGGATAAGATTTGCGGATTTGCTGAACAATAGCAGCCTCTGCTTCTTTATCGATATTTGATACGAAATCGTTTAAGCCTTTGGTGTCAACTTGGACCCGGTCCAATTCGCTGAAACCACGCATAATAATCTGGCCCGCGGCGCGCGCAGCGCGCACACCGATAGTAAGCATCGGATGCATTGCAATCCCCTGGAATGTGAAAGAACGGTCGAAAAAACGCGCGTAGTATACATGAGGTTTTCGTTATATCAAATATCGATTTTTGTATGAGCATTCGATGGTGTATGTGGTACGATCAGCCACCAAATTCTGAACCAAATGATAAGTCGTTAAATGCTTAGCAATATTCGTGTTGTGCTGGTAGGCACTACTCACTCAGGTAATATTGGCTCGGTGGCGCGAGCGATGAAAACCATGGGCCTGTCTTCTCTTTATTTAGCCGAGCCGCAAGTAACGCCGGACGGCCAATCTATCGCACTCGCAGCGGGCGCTTCTGACATTCTCAAAGATGCTGTCACCGTAGCAAGCATGGAAGAAGCCATTAAAGATTGTTCTTTAGTGATTGCCACCAGTGCCAGAAGTCGCACCTTAGAATGGCCAGTATTGGAACCGCGCGCTGCGGCCAAAAAACTGGTCGAGCAAAGTGAACACGGAAAAGTGGCGATTGTATTTGGTCGTGAACGTAATGGCTTGAGTAACGAAGAGCTGCAGATGTGCCATTACCATTTGTGTATTCCGGCCAACAGTGAGTACAGTTCACTGAACTTAGCGCAAGCAGTACAGATTGTTTGCTACGAAACTCGAATGGCTTATCTTGATGTGCAAGGTACTGACACCAACGCAGAAGATACAGCGGTAGAGTATCCATCAGTAGAAGACCAAGAACGGTTCTACGAGCATCTGCATAGCACTTTGTTGAATACCGGCTTCATTATTAAAAACCATCCTGGTCATATCATGCAGAAATTACGTCGCCTATTTAGTAAGGCGCGTATTGAAGCTCCAGAGATGAACATTCTGCGTGGTATTTTGACCTCCGTAGATAAAGCCGTTGATAAAAATAAAATAGAGTAGTTTGAGGCGAGTAAATGGGTGTGATATCCAGGCTTAAAGAAGATATTCAGTCAATCTATCACCGCGACCCCGCAGCGCGTAGTGCCATTGAAATTCTGTTTAACTATCCGGGCATGCATGCTATTTGGCTGCATCGAATTAGCCATAAGCTTTGGAAAGCGAAATGGTTTTTTCTAGCTCGTAGCCTATCTACCTTTGCTCGCTGGCTAACTGGCGTCGAGATCCATCCAGGCGCCACTATCGGCCGTCGCTTCTTTATCGACCATGGTATGGGCATCGTTATCGGTGAAACTGCCGAAATCGGCGATGACTGCACGCTGTACCATGGGGTCACATTAGGTGGTACTACTTGGCAGGCGGGCAAACGTCACCCCACACTGGAAAACAATGTGGTCATTGGTGCTGGCGCTAAAGTGCTAGGGCCGATCACCATGCATGACGGCGCTCGAGTCGGCTCCAACTCTGTAGTGGTAAAAGATGTGCCTGAGAATACCACTGTGGTAGGTATTCCTGGCCGCGCAGTTACCGCGCAAACCCCGCAATCGAAAGAGAAGTCGGAACGCCGTACGGCTATGGCTAAGAAATATGGCTTTGATGCGTATGCAGTATCACCGGACAATCCCGATCCTGTCGCCAATGCTATTGGCCAGATGCTTGACCATATGCATCTGATGGACTCGAAAGTACAAGATTTGTGCAAAGTCATTCAAAGTATGGGTGGTTCGGTTTGTACCGAAAAGTTGCCAGAAATCGACGTTGGTGATTTTAGCGATGCGGAAACTGCCGCAGCAGAAAAGCGCCGCCAAGCGATGGAGTCGTTTGATCCTGAGATTTAGCCATTTTTGTAACTAAATCGGGCTATTTTTCGTTGAAAGCGATGGCACAAAGGAGTCTAATACCCAAGCAGTGAGCATGGGTATTTATTAACAATGAGCATGGATATTTATTAAGTTGGCGATAAAATAACCTAGTAAGTTAGTGGGTTTTATACTTGACTAAAATAGTGGGATATGGTGCAATTCAGCTAACTTATTTATCGCCATGGTGTATGTATGAAGTTGACATCTAAAGGTCGCTACGCGGTAACCGCAATGCTCGATGTTGCGATTCATTCGGCTACAGGGCCGGTGCCGCTGGCTGATATCTCTGAGCGTCAGGGAATCTCTCTTTCTTATCTTGAGCAACTGTTTGCCAAACTACGTAAAAATGGTTTGGTGGCTAGTGTGCGTGGGCCCGGTGGCGGCTATCGTCTAGGCAAAGATGCAGCAGATATCTCGGTCGCTATGGTGGTTAACGCCGTGGATGAATCGGTTGATGCAACTCGCTGCCAAGGGCAATCTAATTGCCAAAGTGGTACGCGCTGCTTGACCCATTCATTGTGGGGTGATTTAAGTAAGCAGATTTCAGAATTTTTAAACGGCATCAGCCTTGCTGCATTAATGCAAAAGCGTGATGTTCAATACATCTCGGTTAAGCAAGACAAGATGCATCAGGAACAGCAACGGATCAGTGCCTGAACTGTTGTTAAAAATTAATATAAAAGTACGTGGTATGTAGCCTCGGCGGAGACTGCTAAGTACGGAGTGTGTAATGAAACTTCCTATTTATTTGGATTATGCCGCAACAACGCCGGTTGACCCTCGCGTTGCTCAGAAAATGGCACAGTACATGACAATGGATGGCGTTTTTGGTAATCCAGCGTCCCGTTCTCACCGTTACGGCTGGCAAGCTGAAGAAGCGGTCGATATTGCTCGTAACCAACTGGCTGACCTCATCAACGCCGATCCTCGTGAGATTGTATTTACTTCCGGCGCGACTGAGTCTGATAACTTGGCTATCAAAGGGGTAGCGGCTTTTTATCAGAAAAAAGGCAAGCACATCATCACCAGCAAGACCGAGCACAAAGCGGTACTCGATACTTGCCGTCACCTCGAACGTGATGGATATGAAGTGACTTACCTCGATCCAGACAGCAACGGTTTGATTCCGTTGGAGCGTATCGAGAACGCTATGCGTGATGATACCATTTTGGTCAGCATCATGTTGGTCAACAACGAAATTGGCGTGATTCAAGATATCGACGCTATCGGCGAATTGTGCCGTAGCAAAGGCATCGTGTTCCATGTTGACGCTGCGCAAGGTGCAGGCAAAGTTAACATTGACGTGCAAGCCACTAAAGTGGACCTGATGTCTATCTCCGCTCACAAAATGTATGGCCCTAAAGGTATCGGCGCGCTGTATGTTCGTCGTAAGCCACGCATACGCTTAGAAGCGCAAATGCACGGTGGTGGCCATGAGCGTGGTATGCGTAGTGGTACTTTGCCAACTCACCAAATTGTGGGTATGGGCGAAGCGGCAGCCATCGCCAAAACTGACATGGCGAAAGACAACGAGCGCATTCGTGCGTTGCGTGACCGCCTGTGGAACGGTATCAAAGATATCGAAGAAACCTATATTAACGGTGATATGGAACATCGGTACTGCGGTAGTTTGAACGTAAGCTTTGCTTATGTTGAAGGCGAATCATTAATGATGGCGCTGAAGGACTTAGCAGTATCCTCTGGTTCGGCT
Source organism: Shewanella sp. (assembly GCF_048265805.1). Lineage (GTDB taxonomy): Bacteria > Pseudomonadota > Gammaproteobacteria > Enterobacterales > Shewanellaceae > Shewanella. Next base: position 155,415 of record NZ_JBLXAT010000005.1, read on the forward strand.
TGTACTTCTGCCAGCTTGGAACCTAGCTACGTTCTGCGTGCATTAGGTCTTAATGATGAAATGGCACACAGCTCTATCCGTTTTACCATCGGTCGTTTTACGACTGAAGAAGAGATTGATTACGCGGTTGCAACCATCAAGGATTCAATCGGTAAACTCAGGGAAATGTCTCCATTGTGGGAGATGTTCAAAGATGGTATTGACCTCAACCAGGTGAAGTGGGCAGCCCACTAATTTCCCGCAGACGTATTAAATTTGGAGCAATATCATGGCATATAGTGAAAAAGTGATTGACCACTACGAGAATCCTCGCAATGTGGGCTCGTTTGAAAAAGACGATCCGTCAGTGGTAACTGGCATGGTGGGTGCACCTGCATGTGGCGACGTAATGAAGCTACAGCTGAAAATTAGCGACGCAGGTATTATCGAGGACGCGCGCTTCAAAACCTACGGTTGTGGTAGCGCTATCGCTTCAAGCTCACTGGTCACTGAATGGGTGAAGGGTAAAAGCGTTGAAGAAGCGGCATCGATCAAAAATACTGACATTGCTGAAGAGCTAGCCTTGCCACCAGTGAAAATTCACTGTTCAATTCTGGCTGAGGACGCTATCAAAGCTGCTCTGGAAGAATATAAGTCTAAAAAAGCCTAATCAACGCCGGGAGTTAACATGTCGATTTCTATGACACCTGCAGCAGCAGAACGCGTCAAATCTTTTCTCGATAATAGAGGTAAAGGTTTAGGTCTGCGCTTAGGGCTGAAAACTTCCGGTTGTAGTGGTATGGCTTATGTTCTCGAATTTGTTGATGAACTCAACGAAGACGACGAGGTATTTGAAATCAATGGCGTCAATATTATTATTGACGCTAAGAGCTTGATTTACCTCGAAGGCATTGAACTTGATTTTGTTAAAGAAGGCCTCAACGAAGGCTTCCAGTTCAATAATCCTAATGCTACGGGTGAGTGTGGTTGCGGTGAAAGCTTCACTGTCTAACCAACTCACTTCGCAATAGAGCGCTGTATGAACTACTTCGAGTTGTTTGACTTGCCAGCTACGTTCGATGTTGACGTAGCTGAGCTATCTACCCGCTATCGAGAGTTGCAAAAAGCAACGCATCCAGACAGATTCGCCAACGCTAGCGAACAGCAAAAAATGCTAGCCGTTTCTCGCACCGCGCAAATCAACGATGGTTTTCAAACCTTAAAAGAACCTATTCGCCGTGCCGAACATCTGTTGGAACTCAAAGGGGTGGATATTAAAAATGAAACCCAAACAGTAAAAGACACCAGTTTCCTAATGCAGCAGATGGAATGGCGTGAGGCGTTGGAAGACATCTCGCATAGTCGAGATGCTGACGCCGCAGATGAGCTTGAACAAACGTTTAAGCAGTATCGCGCGTCCATTACCGAGCAACTGCCGCATTTATTAGCAAGTGATGATGCTTCAGTCATAGAAAATGCAGCAGATCACGTCAGGAAGCTAAAGTTTATGGCAAAATTGCAGGATGAACTGGTGCGCATTCAGGATGCATTATTTGAATAAGCATACTGAGTGAAGCGTCTCTTACTCGGTTAACAATTTGGCTCACCTAGGTTGAGCCAAATTTTTAATGAAGAATGGATATTTATGGCACTTTTGCAAATTGCTGAACCCGGCCAAATGGCTGCTCCTCACCAGCATCGTCTTGCTGCTGGTATCGATTTGGGCACGACTAACTCGCTGGTCGCGTCGGTCCGTAGCGGTAAGGCTGAAACGTTAGCTGACGAATCAGGAGCGCATTCTCTTCCTTCAGTGGTGCATTTTGCTGAAGACAGCATCACAGTTGGGCAAGTCGCGTTGACTCAGTCAGCACTCGATCCTCAGAACACCATTGTATCTGTTAAGCGCTTTATGGGCCGTTCACTGGCCGATGTGCAGCAAGGCGCACAGCGCTTTCCTTATCAGTTTGAAGCGAGCGAAAATGGCTTGCCGGTGTTTGTGACTGATGCAGGTAAATTTAATCCTGTCCAAGTTTCCGCTGAAATCTTACGTCCGTTGATTGCTCGCGCAGGAGCAACCCTTGGTGGTTCGCTTGAAGGCGTGGTCATCACTGTGCCGGCCTATTTTGATGATGCGCAGCGCCAAGGTACCAAAGACGCTGCCAGTTTACTGGGCGTAAAAGTCTTACGCTTACTAAACGAACCGACTGCAGCAGCCATTGCCTACGGTTTGGACTCCGGTCAAGAGGGCGTTATCGCCGTTTATGACCTCGGTGGTGGTACGTTCGATATCTCTATTTTGCGCCTCAACCGTGGTGTCTTTGAAGTGCTGGCAACCGGTGGTGACTCGCAGTTGGGCGGGGATGATTTCGATCACCTGCTGGCTGAAGACCTCCGCAGGCGTTTGGGACTGGCGGAACTTGCGCCACAGCAAGAGCGCCAACTGTTGATGGAAGCGCGCCGCGTTAAAGAAGCCTTGTCTAGTAGTAACGTGGCTACCACAGTGCTGACTATCGATGGTCGCGAATTTAGCTGCGATACTCAGTTCGCACAGTTCAACGAACTGATTAACAAGCTGGTGAAAAAGACCATTCAAAGCTGCCGTAAAGCACTGCGTGATGCGGGTGTGGAAGCGGAAGAAGTGTTGGAAGTGGTGATGGTTGGTGGCTCAACGCGTGTACCACTCGTACGCGAAATGGTGGGTGAGTTCTTTGGTAGAACACCTTTGACCAGCATCGACCCAGACCGCGTGGTGGCAATTGGTGCCGCAATTCAAGCGGATATTCTGGCGGGAAATAAACCAGATTCAGAGCTGCTGTTGCTGGACGTGATTCCGTTATCGCTGGGGATTGAAACCATGGGCGGCTTGGTGGAAAAAGTGATCCCACGTAACACCACGATTCCGGTCGCACGCGCACAAGAATTTACTACCTTTAAAGATGGACAAACCGCCATGGCATTCCATGTGGTGCAGGGCGAGCGTGAACTGGTAGCTGACTGCCGTTCACTTGCGCGTTTCACGCTACGTGGCATTCCATCTCTAGCAGCTGGCGCGGCGCATATTCGCGTCACATTCCAAGTGGATGCCGACGGATTGCTGAGCGTTACTGCCATGGAAAAATCCACTGGCGTGCAATCAAGCATTCAAGTGAAGCCGTCGTTTGGTCTATCTGATACTGAAATCGCTGGCATGATTAAAGACTCGATGAAATACGCTAAAGAAGATATTGAACTGCGTATGTTGACCGAGCAAAAAGTTGAAGCGGCACGTGTGCTGGAGTCACTCAATGCGGCACTCGCTGCTGATGGTGATTTATTAGAAGCTGGCGAGCGTCAGCTAGTCGATACTGCCATGCAAGCGCTCGCACAAGCTGCTGATGGCGATAATGCTGATGTGATAAAAGATGCTATCGAAGCTGTCGATGCTGCCACGCAAACATTTGCTGCGAAACGAATGGACAACTCAATTAGAGCCGCACTGAAAGGTCAGTCGGTCGATAAAATATAGGTGGAAAAATGCCACAGATCGTATTTTTACCTCACGCTGAACTTTGCCCAGATGGTGCGGTAGTTGAAGCGGAAAAGGGCGAATCAATTTTGAACGTTGCATTGCGCAATGGTATTGAAATTGAACACGCTTGTGAAAAGTCATGTGCTTGCACAACTTGCCACGTTATCGTCCGTGAAGGGTTTAATGACCTTGAGCCGAGCGATGAGCTGGAAGATGACATGCTTGATAAAGCTTGGGGCTTGGAGCCAGAAAGCCGCTTGTCGTGCCAAGCCAAAGTGGAAGAAGAAGACCTCGTGGTTGAAATTCCAAAATACACTGTCAACATGGTCAGTGAAGGTTAATTGAAGAGGCCAGCTTAAGCTGGCCTTTTTTATCAGTGTTTTTTGTTACCGTGTGATGATAAATGACGCTGAAACATGAGTTATTGGGAGGCTAATATGGCATTGAAATGGACCGACTCATTAGATGTGGCGTTGGCGCTACTGGATGAATATCCCGACGTTGCACCGGAAACTGTTCGTTTTACCGACCTATATGAATGGATTTTGGCGCTGGATGAGTTCGAAGATGATCCCGCGCGTTGTAATGAGCAGATCTTAGAAGCGATTTTGCAGTGCTGGTTGGACGAAAAGTAGCTAGCAGATTGCAGAATGTGCCAATGTTCTCAAACGGTTAACCTAGAAAACTGCGTTATGACGCTAAAATAGGCGGATTTGTGAGATTCGATTAGGATTTCCGTTGGTAATTTCGTATAATCCGCGCGAAATTTAAATTCGCTGATTTAGGAACCTTTAACATGGCGATTGAACGTACTTTTTCTATCATCAAGCCTGATGCCGTTGCAAAAAACCACATCGGCGCAATCTATAACCGTTTCGAAAGCGCTGGCCTGAAAATCATCGCTTCTAAAATGGTTCACCTGACTAAAGAACAAGCTGAAGGCTTCTACGCTGAACACAGCGAACGTCCTTTCTTCGGCGCACTGGTTAGCTTCATGACTTCTGGTCCTATCATGGTTCAAGTGCTGGAAGGCGAAAACGCTGTTCTGGCTAACCGTGAAATCATGGGCGCTACTAACCCAGCTGACGCTGCTCGCGGTACTCTGCGTGCTGACTACGCTGCAAGCATCGACGAAAACGCAGTTCACGGTTCAGACGCTCTGGCTTCTGCAGAACGTGAAATTGCCTACTTCTTCGCAGCTGACGAAATCTGCCCACGTACTCGTTAATTCGAGGCGATAGGCACAAAAAAGGCGCATTGAGATGCGCCTTTTTTATTGCCTGTGTCTCATCCTGGAAAGCTATGGCATCAAGCGAACTGCCTGGCAGCTTCACTTTATTCGTCCCGTTCACTCCATGCTGTGACAGCGCTTAATGTGTTAACCGCAACTCCTGCCGATGCTCATGCCGAAAATGCTCATCGCATAAGCTGCAGCGTTGTTCAGTGGGATCGGCTTGTAATCGCGCTGGCTCAATTATCGCTTCACAATCGGAACAGAGTCCATATAACCCCAGTTCCAATTGACAGATAGCGGCATCTAAGCGAACAAAACGTTGGTAGATCGATTGTCGACACAACGGGCTGGTAGCCAGTTGCTCAACGATATCATTCAGTGGCAAATCAGTGAGTTCTGTTGCGATGGCTGTCAACTCTTGCCTGAGTTCCGTCTCAATGGCTGACAATTTTTGTCGAAGTGGTTGAGTATTCACGTTGGCCGCCTATAAGTCATCCGTATAGACGATAGTCTAGAGAGCTTATTTAAGCTCACTATGACATTGATCAAGTTCAGCTAAGTTTAACTGGGCCGCGGTTGCTTGTAATAGCGCCACAATCTCTTCGCGGGTTTTCAACACTCGCAGTTGGCGGAACAGTTCATCGGCTTCCGCGTATTGGCGGTTTAAATAGCTAAACCATTGTTTGATTCGTGCAGGGAAGTAGAGATTTTTCTCATGCTCGTATTCTGTGTATTGCAGTAACAGTTGCAAGGTTTGCTGCCAGGAGTAGGGGGTATCAATCCCCTTTATTGCGCTAGCTAAGTTAGGCAGTGCGATGGCGCCGCGGCCAACCATGATATCGTCACAGCCAGTGACTTCGCGGCAGCGATCTGCGTCGGCTTTATTCCAGATTTCACCGTTGGCTATCACCGGAATTGGCAGCTTTTGTCTGATATCTGCAATATATTCCCAATAAGCGGGTGGGCGATAGCCATCGGCTTTACTACGGGCGTGTACTGCCAGTTCGCTGGCTCCTGCTTCATATACCGCAAGTGCATTTTCCATATAGAGTGAACGGTCATCAAAGCCCAACCGTATTTTAGCGGTAACAGGGTGTTCACTTGGCACTGCTTGGCGCATGGCTTTAACAACATCATGAACTTGCTCGGGGCAACGTAGCATAATGGCACCACCATTGCTGCGGTTGACCATTTTAGCTGGACAACCAAAATTAGCGTCAACACCGTGAGAACCGAGATTGATGGCGGTAGCTGCATTGTCGGCCATACAGCTAGGGTCTTGTCCCAATAATTGCACCCGCACTGGTGTGCCTGCTAAGGTTTTACCTTGCTGATGTAGCTCAGGGCATAAACGGTAAAACACTTTTTCTGGTAGTAGTTGGTCGACAACGCGCACGAACTCAGTGACCAGTAAATCATACTGATTGATACTGGATAACAGCTCACGCATTAAATGGTCGACAACCCCTTCCATCGGGGCAAGAATCACTCTCACGTTAGGCACTACTCTTGGTGGTTTAGCTTAAAGGCCGCGCATTCTACCTTAAATGGCCAGATTCCCAAAGGGATGATAGTGGTGCTCGATAGGGGTAATCTGCGCTTTTTGCTTGGGGATCACGGCGAAGTTGGCTACAATCCTCAATTGAGAATGGTTTTCATTTGGTGGTTATCAATGATTAAACGCGGTTTCTTTCTTTTATCGGGCTTGTTAGCCGTGGCATTAGGCGTGTTGGGCATGTTTCTGCCGCTGTTACCCACCGTCCCCTTTCTGCTGTTGGCGGGGTTTTGCTTTGCTCGTTCTAGCCCTAGATTACACCGTTGGTTACATAAGCATCCATGGTTTAAAGCGCCACTTGCTGATTGGCATCAAAACCGCGTGATTCGCCGGCCATTAAAAATCCGCGCATCGATTGTGGCAGGCATTAGCTTTGCTATCAGTATCGTCATTGTACCGTTGTGGTGGGTTAAGTTGCTGTTGCTATGTATGTTTATTGCGTTGATGGTGTTTTTGTGGCGCCAAAATGAAACCTCTGCTGCTACGATCCGCCCGCGTTCACTGTCGGCCAAATAAACAACCGTTGCCGCACAATTGCCCGAATGCGGTTGCAACCAAAATCAAAGGGGCTTAAGCTTTAGCCGAATTTTAGATGAGGTCCACCATTGTGGTGGGCCTTTTTGTTGGTGAATACACGGTAACCCCGTCAAATTAAGTACTGAATTATGGCTACAAATACCGAGCAGTTGGCGCTAATCAAGCAGAGTATCAAAACCATTCCTGATTATCCGAAGCCCGGCATCATGTTTCGCGATGTCACCAGTTTGTTGGAAGATCCTGTTGCTTACCAAGTAACAATTAAGGCGTTTTTAGATCTTTATAAAGATCGTGGTTTCACCAAAGTGGTGGGTACCGAAGCGCGCGGATTTCTGTTTGGCGCTCCCTTAGCTTTAGAGATGGGCGTTGGTTTTGTGCCAGTGCGTAAACCGGGCAAACTGCCACGTGCAACCATTGCTGAAAGCTACGAGCTGGAATATGGCCACGACACGCTGGAAATGCACCAAGATGCCATTGTCCCAGGTGATAAAGTGCTGGTCGTCGACGATCTGTTAGCTACTGGTGGCACTATTGAAGCGACCGTAAAACTGATCCGTCGTTTAGGTGGTGAAGTCTCTCATGCTGCGTTTGTGATCTCGTTGCCGGACTTAGGTGGTGAACAGCGGTTGGCCAACATGGGCTTAGAAATCGCCAAACTATGTGAGTTTGAAGGGGATTAATTCCACAATTACTCATGCCTCGGATCGTAGCAATAGCATGTCGTTAAGCTGCATGGTATTGTTTGACGATCCGCGGAGCTTGCTCCCGCAATAAAAACCAAGGTTAGTTGGGGAGTTTCATGTCATATCAGGTATTAGCCAGAAAATGGCGACCTGCCAGTTTTGAACAGGTTGTGGGTCAATCTCACGTCCTGCATGCATTAACCAATGCGCTCAGCCAGCAGCGCTTACATCACGCTTATCTGTTTACTGGTACCCGCGGCGTGGGTAAAACCAGTCTTGCACGTCTATTTGCTAAAGGGCTCAATTGTGAGCAGGGCATCACGGCCACACCCTGTGGCAAATGTGCTAGCTGCGTGGAGATTGCCCAAGGCCGTTTTGTCGACTTGATTGAAGTGGATGCTGCATCGCGTACTAAAGTGGATGACACCCGCGAGCTATTGGATAACGTGCAATATCGGCCAACAAGAGGTCGTTTTAAAGTCTACCTGATTGACGAAGTACACATGCTGTCACGCAGCAGTTTCAATGCGCTGCTAAAAACGCTGGAAGAGCCGCCAGAGCATGTGAAGTTCCTACTTGCGACTACCGATCCACAAAAGCTGCCAATCACTGTGTTGTCACGCTGTTTGCAGTTCAACCTGAAGAGTTTGAACCAGCAGGAGATCGGCACCCAGCTCGACCATATTCTTACCCAAGAGCAAGTACCGAATGAGGCCGCCGCGTTGCAGCTCATTGCTAAAGCGGCCAACGGCAGTATGCGTGATGCGCTCAGCTTAACCGACCAAGCGATCGCTTTTGGCGCTGGTCAGGTGATGCTGGAGCAAGTGCAAACGATGCTGGGGTCCATAGATGAGCGGCAGGTGATTTCGTTGCTTGAAGCCTTGGTAAACGGTGATGTGGCCGCGTTGATGACGCAAGCGGACAAAGTGCTAGCGTTCGGTGCGGATGCCGACGAAGTACTTCGCAGTTTGCTGGAGCTGTTACATCAAATCAGCTTGGCACAGTTTGCCCCAGCAGCGGCGCAGTTATCGCTGTATGCCGAACAGATTAATCATTTCGCAGCGCACTTAGCGCCGGAGCAAGTGCAGTTGTACTACCAACTGTTATTGCATGGCCGTAAAGATCTACCGTTTGCGCCTGATCCTAAATCAGGCTTAGAAATGGCCTTGTTGCGGGTTGTTGCTTTTGAACCAAGCAGCACGCCTCAGCGTTGGCAGGGCGGCGAGGGCAGACCGTTAGCGCAAGCTGGCGTGGCTAGCACCGCCGCAGCACCGGGCATCGCCTCAGCTACAGCTGAGCCAATGAAGACTAAGCCCGTGAAAGCCGACCCAACACCCGTACGCACCTTAGGGGCGGGCATCGCTGTTGCGAGTCACGATGATGACGATGACAGTTATCAGGATGCTAGCGACGATAATCTGTTGCAGATGCAGGCCGAGCAAAACTTAATTATGTCGCAAGCCGATAGCATGGGCTATCAGCCACAGGTTGATATGAGCGCCGCGCCTGAAGCTAAACATTACATCACGGATGAAGACGACGCGCCGGCGCCGCCGTTTCATGATGATTTGACCGGTGACATGTTTGGCGCACCAGTGACAACACCTGCACCGCAAGATGCAGCAGCCACTCCGACTGAATACGCAGCGTCAGCTACAACTGCTAACCAAGCCGCTCCCGCCAACAATGATGACTCTTTTGGTGACGATCTGCTTGATATGGTCATTGCCAGTCGCGATAGCTTGCTCAAAGAGATTGAAGAGCTGAGTAGTGATGACGACGACTCGGTAGTGAGTTCGCCGGGATTAGGCCCAAAAAAAGTGGCCCAGGAACCCCGAGGAGCCCTTCCTGAGCCGACACCACCGCAGTCTCCTCCACCATCAAACAACACTGCGGTCGAGGTCGAGCCAAATACAGCGGCAGTAGAACCCGCAGCGGTCTCAAAGCCTGTGCCGGTAAATCAGACCGCACCGACAATTGAACCGCCTCAAGCGGTAATGCCTGCGGCAGCGCCAGCAATGGCCGCCGTTCAATCTCCTGCGGCAGTCACGGACATTGCTAGCAACATCGTTACTTCGTTGGATGATGAGCCAGTTCCTACCGCATTAAGTGCGGCACCAACCGGCCATGCCGATGATTTGCGTTGGTACAAGCTGGTAGCTAGTGTGGAAATTGGCGGCCGGGTACGGCAACTGGCGGCTAACTCCGTGTGTTATACGCTAGGCGAAGAGTTGAAATTACTGCTTAAGCCCGATCAAAAGCACCTTGCCGCAAAGACCGCAATCGCACAGATGGAAACGGCGATGAGCGAAGCGCTTGGGGTAGAATGCCACGCCGTTATTGACGTTGGTTTAGATGAACAGCGTGAAACGCCGCGCGAAATCCGCCGTCGCTTCAACCGTGAATTATTAGCGCATGCCAAAGACGAGTTAGTACGCGATCAAAACGTACGCTGGCTGATGGCACAGATGGGCGCGCAGTTGGATGAGGACTCTTTGAGCTATCCACCTGAAATGCTGGCGGAAAAAACAGCACAGATTGCCAGCTAATTGTACAAATGTGCCAGTTAAGTGATGCGAATTGGCATTTCAGCCCATGCGAGCGGCTTTAGAATTGCCAACACTGAATATTTGGGTAAGATGGGCGAGTTTTCGCTATCACCTATAAGTTAACGAAGAGAGCTGAATATGTTTGGAAAAGGCGGTATGGGCAACCTGATGAAACAGGCCCAGCAAATGCAAGAACGTATGACTAAAGTGCAGGAAGAGATCGCCCGCATGGAAGTGACTGGCGAGTCTGGTGCCGGTCTGGTAAAAGTGACCATGACTGGTAGCCACAACGTTCGTAAAGTCGAAATCGACCCAAGCCTGCTCGAAGATGATAAAGAGATGCTGGAAGATTTGATCGCAGCAGCATGTAACGATGCGGTCCGTCGTGTTGAAGAAACGCAAAAAGAGAAAATGGCAGCAGTCACGGGGGGCATGCAGTTGCCTCCTGGCATGAAAATGCCATTCTAATAGAGTTGCGATTACCAGCATGAAATTTAGTCCGTTAGTTGACGAGCTGATCCAGTCGTTGCGTTGCTTGCCCGGCGTCGGCCCCAAGTCGGCGCAACGTATGGCATTTCAACTGTTAGAGCGGGAGCGTAAAGCCGGGCTTAAATTGGCTGATGCGCTAGCCAAAGCGATGAGTGATGTCGGTCACTGTCAAAGTTGCCGTACGTTCACCGAAGAGACCCTGTGTCCGATTTGTGCCAGCGCGCGCCGCGGTCAGTCTGACACTATCTGTGTGGTAGAAACTCCTGCGGATGTACTGGCGATTGAAGCTGGCGGTCACTTTGCTGGTCGTTACTTTGTGCTGCTTGGTCATCTGTCTCCACTCGATGGCGTTGGTCCCGAAGAGTTAGGTTTGAGCCTACTGGAACAGCATCTACAAGCTGGTGAGTTGACTGAGCTGATTTTAGCCACCAATCCCACGGTAGAAGGTGATGCAACGGCGCATTATATCGCCGATATTGCTCGCCGTTATCAGGTTAAGGTCAGCCGTATCGCCCATGGTGTACCTGTTGGTGGTGAATTGGAATACGTTGATAGCACCACGTTGGCGTTGTCTTTTAACGGACGAATTCCACTGTAACTTGCGCAGAAACCATGTTGTTAATTGAAGAGCCTCGCCCTGTGCGGGGCTTTTTGTTGGCTAATTGTTGGCTTTTTGTGCATTCCGTCATCGTTATCGCTTGAAAAGCGCCGAATGACCCCCATCTTATTTTTCAATCAAGTTTCACACTGTTTTTTTGATTGTCCAACGGGATGAACTAAGGAAGAAATTCATGTCTCAACAAGAAACTCATGGTTTTCAAACTGAAGTAAAACAACTTTTGCATTTGATGATCCACTCTTTGTATTCCAACAAAGAGATTTTCTTACGTGAGCTGGTATCGAATGCCGCAGATGCTGCAGACAAATTGCGTTATCTCGCATTAACCAACGATGCCCTCTATGAAGGCGATGGTGATCTGCGCGTACGCGTGAGTGCCGATAAAGATAAAGGCACCGTCACTATTGAAGATAACGGCGTTGGTATGACCCGCGAAGGCGTTATTGAACATCTGGGAACTATCGCCAAATCTGGCACGGCTGAGTTCTTCAAGAACCTGTCAGGTGATGCTGCGAAAGATTCGCAACTGATTGGTCAATTCGGTGTAGGTTTCTACTCAGCGTTTATTGTGGCCGAAAAAGTGGTAGTGCGTACTCGTGCTGCTGGTGAAGCAGCAGATAAAGCGGTGCAGTGGGAATCTGAAGGTGAGGGTAGCTTCACTGTCACTGATATAGTCAAAGAAAGCCGCGGTACTGAAATCGTGCTGCACCTGCGTGAAGATGAAAAAGAGTTCGCTGATGATTGGCGCCTGCGCTCTATTATCACCAAGTACTCAGATCATATCTCAATCCCAGTAGAAATGTGGGAAGAGGGTACACCAGAACGTGACGGCGAAGACGGTGAAAAAATTCCAGCGACCGAAGGTCAATGGAAGGTGATGAACAAAGCTACCGCACTGTGGAATCGTAATAAATCTGATGTTACCGACGAAGAATATCAAGAGTTCTATCGTCATATTTCACACGATTATGGTGACCCACTGATCTGGAGCCACAACCGCGTTGAAGGTAAACACGAATACACCAGCTTGTTGTATGTACCTGCTAAAGCCCCATGGGATTTGTGGAACCGCGACTACAAACACGGTTTGAAACTGTTTGTGCAACGCGTATTCATCATGGACGACGCCGAGCAGTTTATGCCGTCTTACCTGCGTTTTGTAAAAGGCTTGATCGATTCTAACGACTTGCCACTGAACGTATCGCGTGAAATTCTGCAAGACAACAAAGTGACCCAAGCGATGCGGGCAGGTTTAACCAAACGCGTACTGGGCATGTTGGAGAAACTGGCGAAAGACGACAGTGACAAATACCAACAGTTTTGGACTGAGTTTGGCCAAGTGCTGAAAGAAGGCCCCGCGGAAGACTTCGCCAATAAAGAGCGCGTCGCCGGCTTACTGCGTTTTGCTTCGACTCACAACGATTCTGCCAGCCAAAATGTGTCGCTGGATGATTACATCAGCCGAATGAAAGATGGTCAAAAGCACATTTACTACATTGTGGCCGATAGCTACGCGGCTGCCGCACACAGCCCACACTTGGAGCTGCTGCGTAAAAAAGGCATTGAAGTCTTGCTGCTGTCTGACCGCATCGACGAATGGTTGATTAGTCACCTGACTGAATACAAAGAAAAACAGCTGCATTCAGTGACCCGTGGTGATCTAGAGCTGGGCGATTTGGAAGATGCCGCTGAAAAGGCTGAGCAAGAAAAGATTGCTACTGAAGCGGAAGACCTGGTCAAACGTGTACAAACTGCACTGGGCGACAAAGTTAAAGACGTGAAAGTGACCACTCGTTTGACGGACACTCCAGCGTGTGTGGTGGTTGGCGAAGGTGAAATGTCATCTCAGATGATCAAACTGATGCAAGCGGCTGGTCAACCGGTGCCAGAAGTGAAGCCAATTTTCGAGCTGAACCCAACGCATCCGCTGGTTGAACGTTTGAACGAGCTGCAAGATGAAACTGCATTTGCCGAATGGAGCGAGCTGTTGCTACAACAAGCACTGCTTTCTGAAAAAGGCAGCTTGTCAGACCCATCGCAATTTGTCAGTCTGATGAACAAGATGCTGCTCAGCAGCTTCAAATAATCATGCCGAAAAGGGCCGTATGGCCCTTTTCTTGTTTTTAGCCATAGAAACAGGTGCCGAATTTTATGACTGCAATGGAATTGAACAGAGATAACATCCAACAGTTGGTGGACATCTCCCAAGAAAAACTGGTGGCGCTGGTGTTTTGGGCCGAGCAGATGCCAGAAACCAAAGCGTTGCTGACACAGATGGAACAGATTGCTGCTTCTTACCAAGGGTTGCTGCAGTTGGCTTCGGTAAACTGCGAAACCCAGATGGAACTGGCGTCTTATTTCCGTATTCAAAGTCTGCCAACAACGTTGTTATTGAGCCAAGGGCAACCCATTGATGGGTTCGCTGGCGCGTTGGAAGAAGCCAAAATCCGTGAAATGTTGGCTAAGCATCTGCCCGCCGCTTGGGAATTGGCGCTCAATGAAGCCAAAGCCTTGTTAGCTAATGGTGATGCCGCAGCGGCTTTGCCGCTAATAAAACAGGCACACAGCGAGCAGCCTAACGGCGATGTGACGCTAGCTTATGCGGATATCTCGCTGACGCTAGGCGATATTGAAACCGCCAAAACGCTGCTGACTACCGTAAAACTGGAAGATCAGCATGGCGACTATGAATCATTAATGTCGCGGGTGAAGTTGGCCGAAGAAGCCGCCGATACGCCAGAAATTCGTAATTTGCAGCAAGCGCTTGAGCAAAACCCTGGCGATTTTGATGTGTTGGCAAAACTGGCCTCTGCATTACACCAAGCACAGCGCAATGAAGAAGCGTTGGAACTGTTGTTTGCGCCGTTGCAAAAAGATCTGAATGCGGCAAATGGCGCATTAAAGCAGCAATTGCTTACCATCCTATCGGCACTCGGACAGGGTAACCCGTTGGCAAGCCAATATCGTCGTAAGTTATACAGCTTGTTGTATTGATTGAGATCACCTTTGGGCGGGTAATAGACAAGTGGCATTTGCCCTTTACGCAATAATCGAGTTTGTCGGCTAAAGTCGAACGGCAAAGCCTTCTCAACTGCGGCCTAATATGCGAAGATTCCGCCCCTGATTATGTAAACCAATGCGAAAAGAGGACTCTTGTATGCGCATTATCCTTCTGGGTGCCCCAGGTGCCGGTAAAGGCACTCAAGCTCAATTCATCATGGAAAAGTACGGTATTCCGCAAATTTCTACTGGTGATATGCTGCGTGCTGCAGTTAAAGCAGGTACCCCCCTGGGTCTGGAAGCCAAAAAAGTGATGGATGCTGGTCAACTGGTATCTGATGACTTGATTATCGGCTTAGTTAAAGAACGTATCGCCCAAGACGATTGCGCTAACGGATTCCTGCTGGATGGTTTCCCTCGCACTATTCCACAAGCGGATGCGATGGTAGCTAACGGCATTAAGATTGATCACGTGATTGAAATTGATGTGCCAGACGAAGAAATCGTTAAACGTATGAGCGGTCGTCGCGTACATTCAGGTTCTGGTCGCGTATACCATGTCGTATTTAATCCACCTAAAGTGGAAGGCAAAGACGATGTTACTGGCGATGAGCTGGTTATTCGTCCTGACGATGAAGAAGCGACCGTACGTAAGCGTTTGAACATCTATCACGAGCAAACTGAGCCGTTGGTTGAATATTACGGTAAAATGGCTGCCAATAACGAAGTTAAATACAGCAAATTCGACGGTACACAAGCCGTTGCAGCTGTCAGTGAAGCCATCGTTAAAGCGCTCGCATAATGAGACGTTTCTCATAATCGAAAAAGCCTGAGTCTGCAGGCTTTTTTTATGGCTAACGCTTTGATAACTTAGCGGCATTGATTAAATACAGGATTTACCCACGTGCAAACTAACCAACCGCCTTTTGGTGTCTTGCTAGTCAATCTTGGCACGCCAGCCGCTCCGACGAAAGCCGCAGTAAAGGCGTTTCTTAAGCAGTTCCTCAGCGACCCTCGCGTGGTGGATGTTAATCCCGTGCTGTGGTGGTGCATTCTTAATGGCATTATTTTGAATATTCGCCCAGGCAAAGTCGCTAAGTTGTACCAGTCTATCTGGTGGCAAGACGGCTCACCGCTAATGGTGATTAGCCGTAAGCAGCAGCAAGCACTGCAAAACCATTTGCTGAGTCGTACCGGATTAAATATCCCTGTTGAGCTGGGTATGAGCTACGGAGAGCCGTCGCTGGATACAGGCCTCAAAGCGTTGGAGGCGCAGGGCGTTAAGCAAGTGCTTGTGTTACCGCTATATCCGCAGTATTCCTGCTCGACCGTTGCTAGCGTATTCGATGGTGTGGCGGCCATGTTGAAGTCCCGCCGTGACATTCCCGAACTGCGTTTTGTACGTGATTATCACGATAAGCAAGGCTATATCGATGCCTTAGCTCACAGTGTCAAACAACACTGGCAACAGCATGGACAGTCTCAAAAGCTATTACTGTCATTTCACGGCGTGCCAGAACGCTATGTTAATGAAGGCGACCCATATCGCGACCACTGCTATAAAACCGCTGAGCTGTTGGCCCAAACGCTGGGGTTAACGCCAGAGCAGTGGATGGTGTGCTTCCAATCCCGTTTCGGTAAAGAACCTTGGTTGACGCCATACACTGATGAAACACTGGAGCGTTTGCCCAAAGAAGGTGTGAAATCCGTCGATATCATCAGCCCTGCGTTTGCGGCAGATTGTTTGGAAACACTGGAGGAGATCTCTATCGGTGGCAAGGAAACCTTCCTGCATGCTGGTGGCGAGTCATATCGTTTTATTCCGTGCCTGAATGACGATGAACCACATATGGCATTTCTGGCGGAACTGGCATTACAACATACACAAGGATGGCATTAAGCAACACTGGCAAGGCGAGCTAGGTGTGATAGAATCTGCCGCCTTTGAGTTTGACGCGAATATTGCATCGAGCAACTTAAGGTTTGTTGCGGTGATATTCGCGGTGCCCCGATGAGATGCAGCTATGAAATTCCCCGGACAGCGTAAGTCCAAACACTATTTTCCTGTAAAAAACCGTGATCCGTTGTTGGCGCAATTAATCCAGCAGCCAAGACCGACGGGTACGTGGATCTGCGGTATTGACCAAACCTTGGTGGACATTGAAGCCAAAGTTGAAGATGAGTTGCTCGAGCGTTACTGTTTGCCAAAAGGTAACTCCACTTTGCTGGAAGAAACCTCAGCTGAAGCTTTGTACGAAGAGTTGCGCTCACGCGGGATGATCTGCGGTCAATATGCGGGTGGCACTATCGGCAATACTGTCCATAACTACTCCATTTTGGCTGATGACCGTTCGGTGCTGTTTGGCGTCATGAGCCGTCAAATCGAAGTCGGTAGCTACGCTTATCGCTATTTGTGCAACACCTCATCTAAAGTCGATTTGAACCATCTACAGCCAGTTGAAGGGCCACTTGGACGTTGTTTTACGTTGATCTCTGATAATGGCGAGCGGACATTTGCCATCAGCAAAGGCGTCATGGATCAGTTGCATGCTGAATACATCAATAAAGCGTTGGTGCAAGGGAGTTCGGCATTGGTGATATCCGCTTACTTAATGCGTGCCGCGGAAGGTGATGGTATCACTCAAGCCGCTATGACAGCGATTGAGTACGCCAAAGAAGTCGATGTGCCAGTAGTGTTAACGTTGGGAACACGTTTTCTAATCGAGCAAGACCCACAGTTTTGGCGTGACTTCATTAGTCAGCATGTCACTGTACTGGCGATGAATGAAGAGGAAGGCTTGGCGTTAACGGGCATAGAAGATCCGTTATTGTCTAGCGAAGCAGCATTGGAGTGGTGTGACATGGTGTTGACCACTGCTGGCGCTACGGGCTTGTATACAGCGGGTTATGCGGAAGACAGTGAAAAACGTGAAACCGCACATCTGTTGTTGCCTGGCGCGATTCCTGAATTTAACCGCTATGAGTTTTCTCGGCCAAAACGTCGTT
Organism: Shewanella sp.; assembly: GCF_048265805.1. Classification (GTDB taxonomy): domain Bacteria; phylum Pseudomonadota; class Gammaproteobacteria; order Enterobacterales; family Shewanellaceae; genus Shewanella. The sequence continues at coordinate 172,574 of NZ_JBLXAT010000005.1, forward strand.
CAGATTGTGATACACCGATTAAAGTGTTTGCTCATATCTCTCCGTACATGGGCGGTCCTGAGCAGATCCTCAATACCAATGGTGCTGGCGATGGTGCATTGGCGGCGTTGCTGCATGATCTAGCGGCGAACACTTTCCACAAGACTAACGTACCGGGCTCGATTAAACATACCCGTGGTGGCTTGTGCTACTCATCATTCTCGCAAATCTGTAAATATGCCAACCGTGTTGCTTATGAAGTGTTAGCGCAAAATAGCCCGCGCTTATCACGTGGTTTGCCAGAGCGGGAAGATAGCCTCGAAGAGTCTTACTGGGAACGATAAGGCCAGCACTGCTTAGCTGCAAAAAAGGCGTCCATGGGACGCCTTTTCTATGTTTGAGATGTGTCTTAAGTGTGTGATGACGGGCTTAATTGCTCATCTAAACCCTTGGTTTTACCCGCTTCTGAATCATTAAAGATTTCAATATTAAAATCTTGTTCTGATTTACCCACAATAACGGTTGCGACCATATCACCCGTCACGTTCACTGCAGTACGTACCATATCTAGTAGGCGGTCGACCCCGATAATCATGGCGATGCCTTCAACTGGCAGACCCACTTGTTTCAGAACCATAGCCAGCATGATTAAACCCACCCCAGGGACACCCGCAGTACCGATAGAAGCCAGCGTGGCGGTAATCACCACGCTAACATAGTCACCAATTCCCAATGGCACGTTGTATACCTGCGCAATAAACACTGTTGCTACCCCTTGCATAATTGCCGTGCCGTCCATGTTGATGGTGGCGCCCAGCGGCAAGGTAAACGAAGCTACGCGGTTATTAACCCCCATGCGGTGTTCGGCGGTTTCCATAGTTACTGGCAGCGTGGCGTTAGAACTTGCGGTACTAAAGGCAAACAGCTGCACATCGCGCATCTTACGGATGAACATCAATGGACTGAGGCCGGAGAATAGTTTTAGCAGTACGGGATAAACCACCATGCCGTGGAAAATCAGTACGGCCAGCACCAGTCCGAAATACTTTACCACACCTTCAAGTTTATCCATGCCGAGTGTTAGCGTGAGCTTGGCAATCAGCGCAAATACCCCGTACGGCGCTAGGCTCATAACCAGCGTGACCACTTTCATAATCACTTCATTAAGGTCTTCAAATAAGGCCGCTACGCGTCGACCACGTTCACCGATGTGCGATACTGCAAAGCCAAAAATCACAGCAAAAATAATGATTTGCAGCATGTTTCCATCAGTCATCGCTTTGATAGGGTTGGTTGGCACCATACCTATCAGTACATCAGCGAGGCCAGGGGCTTCTTTGGCATCATAGGTTAGGTCGGTAGTCAGTTGGCCGCTGTCACCTGGTTGGAATAATACTGCCGCGCTGATAGCAATGGTGAGGGCAATAGCGGTGGTGAACAGATAGAACGCTAGCGTTTTGCCTCCCAGCTTACCGAGCTTGGACGGATCGCTGAGTGAACAAGTACCACAAACCAACGAGACAAATACCAGTGGTACAACGAGCATTTTCAAGCAATTAACGAAGATAGTACCAACGACGTTAAGTACGCCATCAGTCATGTAATCATTTACAAATTGGCTTTCGGGGGCGAAATATCTAACGATAAAGCCAAAAGCAATACCTAAACACATGGCGATCAGAATTTTACCGGTTAGGCCAAGCTTCCGAGTGTTTGTCGACATTTTATTTCCTATTATTTTTATATTTTTTCGCAAAATCGTCTAAGCCTAGCAAGAAAGCCCATTCGAGGGAACTGCTAGCCGAGTTAGTTTTTGATGTTAAGTCATAAAAATAAACATGTTAGTTATGTAATTTTTATGTGAAAACTCTCGTCATATCCTAAGCTTTAGCAGAACCGTTTTCTGATTGATTTACGAATAACAAGGAGGCTGACAATGCGGTCAGCAATGCGTTTATTTGGGGCGTGTTTGTGTTTATTACTGTCAGCCTGCGGTGGCGGCGGTAACCTTGACCAAGGTACTGACAACGGTAATGGCTCAGATCCTACTGGCACCACCACGGTCACTTTAACCATTTCTAATAGCACTATCTCAGCCGCCACTCCGGCAACCTTAACGGCAACGGTGACTAATAGCCTTTCTGGAGCAGTTGCTGGCACATTAGTGGCCTTTGAACTTAATAATGCCGACCTTGGCACCTTCGTTCCTGCTATCGGTACTGCACTCACCGATGCCAATGGTGTTGCGACGGTGTCTCTAGCAACGTCCGATGTTGCTGGCGCAGGGCAAGTCACCGCTGCTATCAGTAGTGGTGAATCTGCCACTGTCGGGTTCACTATGGTGGGCGATGGCGGCCCTGCGACGGGGGGGAGCGCGCAGATCACGTTAAGCCTTACCGATGCTAATGGTGCCACTACGAATACTATTAATTCATCCACTCCGGGAACGTTGACTGCGCGTGTCACCGGTATTTCTCGTTCGGTTATTGTTACGTTTGAATCGAGCATTGGTGATCTCCCCATTAATACCGCAGTGACCGATGCTAACGGTATTGCGTCAGTAACTATCTACGCAGGTAGCACACCGGGGGCGGGGTCAGTAACGGCATCTCTCGCCTCTGGCGAATCTACGGATTTAGTATTTGTGGTTGGTGCAAGCAATGTGGTGATGGGCAGTGGCGATCCCTTTGTTGCGGGGCGTGCGGCGGTGAGTGCAACGACACTATCGGCTGGTGGCACTGCCACGGTTAGCGTGCAACTGCAAGATGCTGATGGCAACTTATTTACTGAACCTGTCGATGTACGCTTTTCATCACGCTGCGCCGCTCAAGCAACGCCGCGAGCAATTTTGACTGCTTCGGTGACTGCGGTTAACGGCGTAGCTAGCAGTACCTATCTCGCTCAAGGCTGTGAAGGGGATGATCCTATCACTGTGTCCGCCGATGTGGGCGGGCGCAGTCTATCGGCCACTGGCACCATCAATGTGTTGGGGGCTGCGGTGGGGAGTATTGTTTTTGTTGATGCCACACCGAGTCAAATTGGTATTCAAGGTACAGGGCGTGATGAATCTTCCGTTGTGCGTTTCCGTGTACTTGATACCAATGGTAATCCGGTAGCAAGTCGTAACGTGCAGTTTTCTCTCAATTCTACGGCAGGCGGCTTATCACTCGATCCTAGCAGCGCGACGTCTAACGCCGATGGATTGGTACAAACTGTGGTGAATTCTGGCACGGTGTCGAGTACCGTACGAGTTACGGCAACGATTGTTGGCTCCGATCCCGCTATTTCAACGCAGTCAAGCCAACTGGTGATTTCTACTGGCATTCCTGATCAAGATTCGTTCTCGCTGTCGGCGGACCGTTTGAACGTAGAGGGATGGGGCACGGATGGTACGACCGTGGCAGTAACTGCACGTCTTGCTGACGCATTTAATAACCCGGCACCAGATGGCACAGCGGTGTATTTCACTACAGAAGGCGGTGCTATCGAACCGTCTTGCGTCACGGTTAATGGTACCTGCAGTGTCAATTGGCGTAGTCAAAACCCTCGTCCTCAAGGACAAACCTTACTGGATAATTTGGGGAACCTGCGTAACCCTCGCGCTGAGCTGGTCGATGGTGGCAACTTTTATGGCCAATCGTATGCTGGCCGCGCGACGATTACAGCAACCGCTGTTGGTGAAGAGTCATTCCCCGATCTCAATGGCAACGGCCGGTTTGATGCGTCAGAAATGGCCGCTTTTGCTGGCAATGATGTTGGGGGACGGCCCTACGATCTTGATGAAGCCTTTGGTGACTACAACGAAGACGGTATCTTCAACCCTCAACAAGCGGGTGGACAAGCCGGTGGGGAGTTAGAAGAACTCATCGACTTTAACAATAATGGTGTGTTCGATACGCGTGATGGTGTGTACAACGGCGTATTGTGTTCCATTCCTGCACATGCTGGTTGCGCCGATGGTGTGAATCAGCCTCGGTCTATTGATGTACGTGGTAGTTTAGTGATTGTGATGTCCGGTAGTGAAGCCTATGCGACAGCATTAGCTGATACTCGTATTGTTGACCGAGACGGTGATAACTTTGGCGGCAGCATCGACATCAATGGTAATGGTACCGCGCTAGTGCAGTTTACTATTTCTGACTTCCGTAACCAGCAAATGCCCGCGGGGTCTGTCGTAAGCTTTAGTACAACCGCGGGCTCTATTGAGAGTGCGCCTAGCTATACTTGGCCTAACTCCAACCATAATGGCGGGCGCCAGTTTAGTGTGACATTAGGCGGGGCTGATCAGCCTGATTCCGGTACTTTCATTGTTACTGTGACGTCGCCTGGCGGATTAGTGACCGAGGTCGTCAATATTCCCGTCAATATCTATTAACCCCAACGAAAAAGCCCGCGAATATCGCGGGCTTTTGCTAAACATCATCGCCATATCAACGCTGGAACGGATAGATGCTGCCCAGCTTGAGCAGTTGCGTCAGTTCATCTAACGCGGTGCGAGTTTCTTTCAACAGTTCGGGGTCGGCTAAATCCGCAGGCGTTAGTCGATCACGATAGTGACGCTCGACCCATTTGGTAAGTTTTAGATATTTGTCATCGGTGAGCAACACTTGTTGATTCACTGCGTTGAGCTCTCGCTCGTTGAGCGCGACTCGTAAACGCAAGCAGGCGGGGCCTCCACCATTTTGCATGCTCTGTTTCACATCAAAATAACGTACTTGCTTGATGGGCGTGCCCAGCGTAATCAATTCATCCAGATACTGTTTAACGGCTGGATTTTCTTCACAATCGGTTGGGGCAATGATTGCCATCTCACCGGAAGGCAACGTCACAATCTGGGTGTTGAACAGATAGGTTTGCACGGCATCTTTCACTGATACTTGCGCCGTTGGCACTTCAATCAGGTGCAGCTCTGAGTCGAGTTTTTGCTGCAATTCTGCCAATTTACCTGCGCCATGAAAAAACGCCTGCTGGTGGTAAAACAGTACGTTTTGATTACCCACAGCAATGACGTCGTTATGAAACACGCCTTGATCAATCACTAAAGGATTTTGTTGCAAGAACACGCAGCTATCATCATCTAAGCCGTGTAACCGAGCCACCGCTTGCGAGGCTTCTAAGGTTTGCCGAGCCGGATATTTCTGCGGCTTGGGCTTGTCGTGATCAAATACCGATTGACCATAGACAAACAGTTCCACCCCCGCTTCGCCATATTGGTGACATAAACGCGTATGGTTGGCTGCCCCTTCATCGCCTAAGTGTGGATGCATTGGCAACGCTTGGTGATGCTTGAAGTAGCGGGTGTCGGCAAACATCGCTCTAAGAATGTGACCGGTGGTGTTGTGTTCAATACTGCGATGGAACTTGTCAATCAGGTTGGCTGGTGTGAAGTGGATCTTACCGTCGGCGGTATCGGCACTTGGCGATACGGTGGCAGCGTTTGCGGTCCACATACTGGACGCGCTTGCACAAGCATACAGCCACTGAGGCGCGGTTTTAGCCACTTTGTTCAGCACTTGCGCGTCAGTACCACTAAAGCCCATCTGACGCAGTGTATAGATATCTGGCCGCTCTTGCGGGGCGATAACACCTTGTACTAAACCTAAATTAGCTAGCGCTTTGGCTTTAGCTAAACCTTGCAGAGCCGCAGCTTTAGGATTAGACGGCATGGAGGCATTTTGGCTGGAAGCCACATTGCCAAATGAGAGCCCCGCATAATTGTGGGTTGGTCCGACTAGGCCATCGAAGTTGGCTTCGAAATGTTTCATCCCGTCTCCTAGAAGTGGATAACTGCACAAAATTTGACGTCCAGTATAGGGGAGAAAAAGTTGTCGACAACCCCTCAATTAGTAAGGCTGAATATAGTAAAACAGCATAAGTGCATAACTATGACTTGCGAAAAGCCAAATAATGAAATAATAATTTTTTTAGCTGCAAAATTATTTTTATTAATATTTTTCTGTGTTTAAAAATTGAGTCCCTAGGCCACATAAAAGAGGGATTGACTTGAAAGTGAGTCAACAACCCTCTATATATGGTGGCAAATTTTACCTTTCCGAGAATTTTGGCGCACTGAATAATGGGAAAATCGCTAGTTATTGTCGAATCGCCGGCCAAAGCCAAGACCATCAACAAGTATCTTGGTAAAGAATTTATTGTTAAATCGAGCGTTGGTCACATCCGTGATCTGCCAACCTCTTCCTCTGCCGAGTCTAACGGCAAAAGCGTTTCCGCAGCCGATGTGCGCAAGATGTCGCCTGAAGAAAAAGCAGCCTACAAAAAGCAAAAAGAGCGCCAAGGCTTGGTGTCTCGAATGGGGATTGACCCCGAGCACGATTGGAAAGCCAATTATCAAGTGCTGCCAGGCAAAGAAAAGGTGGTTAAAGAGTTAAAAGCGTTAGCGGAGTCAGCTGACCAAATCTATCTCGCAACGGATTTGGACCGCGAAGGGGAAGCTATCGCATGGCACTTGCAACAAGTGATTGGCGGTGGTGAAGATCGCTTTAAACGCGTAGTGTTTAACGAAATCACCAAAACCGCTATCCAAGACGCTTTTAGCCGTCCGGGTGACTTGAACAACAACATGGTCAATGCGCAGCAGGCGCGACGTTTCCTCGACCGCGTAGTGGGCTTTATGGTGTCACCGCTGTTGTGGAAAAAGGTGGCTCGTGGCTTGTCTGCTGGCCGAGTACAGTCAGTGGCTGTGCGCTTGGTTGTTGAACGCGAAGCTGAAATTAAAGCCTTTGTACCAGAAGAGTTCTGGGACGTACATGCTGCACTGCAAGCGTCTGAAAGCGCATTACAGATGGAAGTGGTACGTCATGCGGGTAATGCATTCGAGCCGAAGAATGAGCAACAAGCCATGGCGGCCGTTGCTGAACTGAAGCCGCAACAGTATGTCGTTACTGCTAAAGAAACCAAGGCCACACAAAGCAAGCCAAGCGCACCATTTATCACCTCAACCTTGCAACAAGCAGCGAGTACGCGCTTGGGCTTCGGTGTGAAGAAAACCATGATGTTGGCGCAACGTCTCTACGAAGCGGGTCACATCACCTATATGCGTACCGACTCCACTAACTTGAGCCAAGAAGCACTTGATAGTGTGCGTGAGATGATTGGTAGCGAGTACGGTGCCGCGTATCTGCCGGATGAACCACTGCGTTACGGTAATAAAGAGAACGCTCAAGAAGCGCACGAAGCAATTCGTCCATCAAACGTGAATGTGTCTGCGGCGTCGTTGTCAGATATGGAGCGAGACGCTCAGCGCTTATACGAGCTGATTTGGCGTCAGTTCGTATCCTGTCAGATGACACCTGCCAAATATGATGCGACACGCTTGACTGTCACTGCTGGTGACTATGAGTTGCGTGCTAACGGCCGCGTGCTGAAATTTGATGGTTGGACACGTGTACAGCCAGCATTGAAGAAAAAGAATGAAGAAGATGTCACCTTGCCGTTTGTGGCCGAAGGTGATGTGCTTGCTCTCAACGAGCTACTGCCGAAGCAACACTTTACTAAGCCGCCAGCGCGCTATAGCGAAGCGTCATTAGTTAAAGAGTTGGAAAAGCGTGGCATCGGTCGCCCATCCACCTATGCGGCGATTATTTCAACCATTCAAGACCGTGGTTATGTACGGGTTGAAAACCGTCGTTTCTTCGCCGAGAAGATGGGGGAGATCGTCAGCGAGCGCTTACTGGAAAACTTTGGTGAGTTGATGAGTTACGACTTCACCGCAGGCATGGAGCAAACACTCGATGACGTCGCGCATGGTGAGTTGCAGTGGAAACAAGTGCTAGATAACTTCTACCAAGATTTCACCCAACAATTGGAGAAAGCTGAGTTACCACCAGAAGAGGGCGGTATGCGTCCAAATCAGATGGTGCTGACTGATATCGCTTGTCCAACATGTGGTCGTCCAATGGGCATCCGTACCGGGACTACTGGGGTGTTCCTTGGCTGTTCTGGTTATGCCTTGCCGCCGAAAGAGCGCTGCAAGACCACCATGAACTTGGTGCCAGGTGAAGACGCTATCGCCGATGGTGAAGACGCTGAAACTGAAGCGCTGCGCGCTAAACACCGTTGCGCCAAGTGTGGTACGGCGATGGACAGCTATCTGCTCGATGAAACGCGAAAATTGCATGTGTGTGGTAACAACCCTGCATGTGATGGTTACGAAGTCGAAGTCGGTCAGTTCAAGATCAAAGGTTACGATGGCCCGGTGATTGAGTGCGATCGCTGTGGTAGTGACATGGAGCTGAAGAACGGTCGCTTTGGTAAATACTTCGGTTGTACCAATAGCGAATGTAAGAATACCCGTAAGTTGCTGAAAAATGGTGAAGCGGCGCCTCCAAAAGAGGACCCAATCCATTTGCCAGAACTCAAGTGTACTAAGTCTGACGCATACTTCGTGTTGCGTGACGGTGCTGCAGGTATTTTCTTAGCCGCCAGTACGTTCCCCCGTTCGCGTGAAACTCGTGCGCCATTGGTGTCTGAGTTGAAGAAATATCGTGAACAGCTGTGGTCTAAATATCAGTATCTGGCCGATGCGCCTGAGCAAGATGATGATGGTAATCCAACACTCATTAAATTCAGCCGTAAGACGAAAGAGCAGTACGTTGCTAGTGAAGTGAATGGCAAAGCGAGTGGCTGGTCTGCCCATTACCAAGACGGTAAATGGCAAGCTAGCGGTACAGCAAAGAAAAAGTCAAAAGCTTAATCCGCATCTAGCGGTTAATGCGCAAGTCAAAAGCCTCCGCTAGCGGGGGCTTTTTGTTGTCAGGATTACCATCGCCATGAAGGTGGTGCACATCTCTACGGGCGTTGCCCGAATAATACTGATGCTCAATCCTGCGGTGGTTTGTTACCAACTTGGTAGAATAGGTTGAGTCAATCGGCGATACGCTAACTATCGAATAACCCCGCGATAGAACAAAGCAATGACAATAGCAGCTAGGTCTAGCGCCTCGAGTTTTAAAACCAACGGTTATCGGTTATGCCGCAGGATTCATCTTATCTGCATCGATCATAGGGGGAGGTCAGATTGGCTATGACTGTGGACAGTTATTGTCGGTTTTGCTCGCAAGTACCAAATCCATTGTGTTGAATGTATTTAAACACGCGCTGTTAGGTTTTTGGGTCGTTGGCGATGTCTTGGTACAAAAAAGCCAGCTATCTGCTGACCTTCTGTTTGAGCGCCTAATTGTGGTGTTACCATTTTTTCTTCGGCTGGAAGATAACGTCGATATCGTTTTCTTCTTTAGGTTTAGGCGCGCTTGGCGCATTAACTTTGACTTCACCGTTGATTTCGTCCAACAAGGCTTTGGCTTCTTCCACTTTTTTGGCGATAAACGGATCGTTAGGCGTCTGTGCTTTAATGGCATTTAAGGTGCTCAATGCCTTCGTCACCATCTGCCGTGCTGAACCATATTGTTTCAAATAGCAGCTGCTGCGGGCGCGTGACAACATACTGTCAACGTTGATACGCAGTTGTAGGTTGTTGATGCGGCCTTCTTCATTGGCAAATACTGTCGGGTCGATTTTACCTTTATTGTGTTCATCGCGAATGATCGCTCTCAGTTTTTTCAGCGTTTGCACCAACACTAATATTTGACGATCATTTTCTGGCAACTTGAAAGATTCTAATGACGGGATTTGCCCACCACTAGATTTTTGATTATTGATGATGTTATCGAGATCGAGGATACGGCGTTCGTAATCGCCACGCTGCTGTGGGGTCGCTAACTGTAATGCTTGTCGCGCGGCTTCTCGAATACGTCGATAGAGAATAATGCTGACGTTTGGCGAGCAGGGAAACATGCCTGTATTGGCAAGCACTTCTTCAGTTTCTTCCATAATGGCACGTTGTCGAGTGAGCTCAGTGCGCCGCACGGATTCGGCTCGTTCTCTCTGCTGTTGCATAGCATTAAAGCCAACTACTATTAGCAGCAAAGCACCAATGAGCACCAGTACCAACCAAAAGGCCATAGTATTCCTACTAATTTTATAATTTTGTTAATAATATAATAAATCGTATTGGTGAAATAGATACCTTTTCGCAGCTTTTTTGCGAACAACGGCGCACACCAGCATCTGGAGTGAGTTATATTCCAGATTGATTTATTGATTGCTATACACTATAACCAATGATTATAGTATCGCGCCATCTACTGCTGAAAATTTGTTACCTAGCGGTACAAAAAAATCAAGGACTCGCCCATGAAACTGCAGCAATTGCGATATATTGCCGAAGTGGTCAACCACAACCTCAATGTTTCGACTACCGCTGAAAACTTATATACGTCACAACCTGGGATCAGTAAACAGGTTCGCATGCTCGAAGATGAGTTAGGTATTCAGATCTTTGGCCGTAGCGGCAAGCACTTAACGCATGTTACGCCGGCCGGACAGCAAGTTATCCGCATCGCCAACGATATTCTCGGTAAAGTGGAGAGTATCAAAAAGGTGGCTGAGGAGTACACCAAGCCTGATCAAGGTGATCTAAATATCGCCACCACCGATACCCAAGCCCGCTATGCGCTGCCACCGATTATTCAGCAATTTATTCATCGCTATCCGAAAGTGAATCTGCATATGCATCAGGGCAGTCCAGCACAGATCAGTGAAGTTGCCGCCCGAGGTGATGCCGACTTTGCCATCGCCACTGAAGCGATGCACCTGTATAGCGATTTGATCATGTTGCCGTGTTATCACTGGAATCGCTCGGTGGTGGTACAGAAGGATCATCCACTGGCAAGCCGCAGCAACATCAGCATTGAAGAGTTAGCTAAGTTTCCTTTAGTCACCTATGTATTCGGTTTCGATAAAGCGTCTGAAATTGAGAAAGGCTTCAAGCGTGCAGGTGTTGAACCGCGCGTGGTCTTCAGTGCTACCAGTGCGGATGTGCTTAAAACCTATGTACGCCTCGGTCTAGGTGTTGGCATTATCGCCTCAATGGCGATCAACCCAGAAGTCGACACCGATTTAGTCGCCATTGATGCCAGCCATCTGTTCGCGCACAGTACCACAAAGATTGGTTTCCGTAAGGGCAACTTCCTACGTGGTTACATGTATGACTTTATTGAGCGTTTTGCTCCGCATTTGACCCGCGATGTGGTTGAAAAAGCAGAAGCGATTAAAGATTCGATGTTGATTGAAGAGATGTTTGCCAACATCGACTTGCCGATTCGCTAAAACGACTGCACCTAACTAAAAAGCCTGCGCGAAGCAGGCTTTTTGCTGTTTAACACTCGACAATATTAACTGCGAGTCCACCTTTGGCGGTTTCTTTATATTTGCTGCGCATGTCTTTGCCGGTATCCATCATGGTTTTGATCACTTTATCGAGTGACACTTTATGATTACCGTCACCGCGTAGCGCTAAGCGTGAGGCGTTAATTGCCTTGACTGCGCCCATGGCATTACGTTCAATACACGGCACTTGTACTAAGCCACCGACGGGGTCACAGGTGAGCCCAAGGTTGTGCTCCATGCCAATCTCAGCGGCGTTTTCAACATGAGACACGGTGCCACCCATAATCTCGGTTAACGCCGCTGCGGCCATTGAACACGCCACGCCGACTTCGCCCTGGCAACCCACTTCCGCCCCAGAGATTGAGGCATTCTTCTTGTACAAAATACCGATGGCCGCTGCTGTCAGTAAAAAACTGCAACAGGTATCTTCATCGACTTTTTCAACGAAAGTATCGTAATAGCACAGCACGGCAGGAATGATCCCTGCGGCACCATTGGTCGGTGCAGTCACCACGCGTTCGCCCGCGGCATTTTGTTCATTTACCGCCATTGCAAAAAGGTTGACCCAATCCATGGTGTTGAGTGGATCAACGTTATGTTTGCTTTCCGCCTTCAAGCGGCGGTGCAGAGCGGCGGCACGGCGGCGGAGTTTCAGCCCACCAGGCAAAATGCCTTCTTTGCGGCACCCTTTATCGACACATTGCTTCATGGTCTGCCAGATATGCCACAACTGCTCACGCACCAATCGTTCTGGTTGCTGGCTCGTCTCATTGGCCATCATCAATGCGGCAATGCTTAAGCCGTTGTCGTTACATAGACTGACCAGTTCGGCGGCGGTGTCAAAGTCATAGGGCGCACGTTTCATCGGCGTCGCTGGTGAGGCGTTTTTGGCAAGGATCTCATCTTCATCGAGGATGAAGCCGCCACCTACCGAGTAATAGGTGCGTTGCGCAATCACTTGCCCCGCTTTGAGCGCGTATAACGTCATGGCGTTGGCATGTGCTGGCAGCGTTTTACGACGATGGAAGGTAATGCCATGCTCGCGGGTGAACTTTACCCGCTGCTGATTCGCAAGACATAACTGTTGCTGCTGTTCCACGTCAGCCAAGGTGGCATCAATGGTATCGGTGTCTACCGTCTCCGGGGCAGCGCCCATCAGACCCAAGATCACCGCTTTACCCGTACCATGGCCTTTGCCTGTTTGACCAAGCGAGCCAAAGAGTTCGGCTTGCAGTTCATCTACTTCGCCGAGTAGCTGTTGTTCAGCTAAACGGTCGATGAAAAATTTACCGGCTTTCATTGGGCCAACCGTGTGGGAGCTGGAGGGACCAATACCAATTTTAAACATGTCGAAAACGCTAATCATCATGCAACCTTGATTTCAGCTTTATTATTATGCGTATGGTGCTTGGCAGCCATTAAAGGGCTGTTACCGCCAGTTAAATATGGTTAGGATGTGGCGATATCCAAGTGCTTTGCGCGCCAGTATCCCACAAAAATGCTCCGAGTTTGCATTAGTTATTTTTATCGATAACTCATCGCATTAGTCTGACTAAAACGAGGCATTACTGGGGCATTTATTATAGTCAACGGTTACCCGTTTGGGGCTAATTGCTGGTGTTCTCCATGTTATTCGATAAGGAAACAGAATGAGTTATCTGATGCTTGATATTGAAGGTGTGCAACTTCAGCCCGAAGAAGCACAGGTGCTGCAGTACTCGGCCGTTGGTGGTTTGATTTTGTTCAGCCGCAATTATCAGCATCGGAGCCAGTTGCAAAGCTTGATTAGGGCGATTCGAGCGGTGCGGCCGGATCTGCTTATTGCTGTTGATCATGAAGGTGGTCGGGTGCAGCGTTTCCGTGAAGGCTTTACTGCCATTCCAGCCATGGGCGATATTTTACCTGCGGCCAGCTCGTTGGCAGAAGCTAAAACATGGGCGCAGGAATTGGGCTTTTTAATGGCGGTTGAGCTACTCGCTTGCGATGTGGATTTGAGTTTTGCACCTGTGCTTGATCTCAACGGTGTTAGTCAGGTGATTGGCACTCGTAGCTTTTCGCCCAAAGCGGATGAAGTCACCCAGCTTGCTCGCGCATTTATCAGCGGCATGCAGCAAGCAGGTATGGCCGCAGTTGGTAAGCATTTCCCGGGCCATGGCAGCGTTGCCGTTGACACACATTTAGCGAGTGCTGTTGATCCGCGCAGCTTTGCTGAGATTGACGCCACTGATATGCCACCATTCAAAACCTTGATTGCTGAAGGGCGTTTGCAAGGGATAATGCCCGCGCATGTGATCTATTCAGCGGTCGATTCGCAGCCAGCAGGATTCAGCCAGTATTGGCTGCAACAGGTGCTACGCCAGCAATTGCAGTTCAACGGGGTGATTTTTTCTGATGACTTAGGCATGAAAGGCGCCGCCGTCGCGGGGGATTATCGTGCCCGCGCGCAAGCGGCATTAGCCGCTGGTTGTAATATGGTGCTAGTCTGTAACGACCCCGCAGGCGCCCGCAGTTTGTTGCAGGATTTTACTTGGCCACAAGAGGATGCGTCATTGTTTGCCGCCTTGAAGCCAGATAGCACACAGGTGATGCAAGCATTGCAGAACGACACTCGCTGGCAAGCGGCGATGCAAATTGCGCAGAAAATCAGCGCAGCGTGATGTTAATTTGATGTGGCACAAGCTAATTCACGGCTAACTTGGTTAGTTTGAAAGGTTACGGCAACGAGTAAAGGACAGCACTGATGATTCTCTATCTACATGGATTTGATGCAACCAGCCCCGGCAACCATGAGAAAATTCGCCAATTGCAGTTTATTGATGATGACGTGCGCCTGGTGAGTTACAGCACCTTGTATCCTAAGTACGATATGCAGCATCTGCTCAATGAGGTACATAAGCAGCTTAAGCTGACAGAGGATCATCAGCCGTTAATGGTCGGTGTTGGATTAGGCGGATTTTGGGCGGAGCGTATCGGCTTTTTGGCTGGCATTCGTACCGTGTTAGTTAATCCGAACCTGTGGCCGGAAGAGAACATGGGCGATAAAATTGATCGTCCCGAGGAATACGCCGATATTGCCCACAAGTGTGTTACCGATTTTCGAACCAAGAATCGGCAACAGGCCTTATGTTTGCTCTCTGCCGAAGATGAGTTGCTCGACAGTAGCCGCAGCGAGGCGCTACTCGGTCAATATTACCAAGTGATTATTGATCGGCAGCAACCCCACAAGTTTCCATCGCTTTCTAGCCATATGGTGGCGATTAAAGCATTCAAGCAAGCGTAAGGTAAATCGTCGACAAATATTGCTTTTTGGCTGCAAGAGTGCTTGATTTAACGTTAGTTATTGAGCAAGGGGCAAACCATGAAACGTGTGCTGTTAACGATAACTGGAAAAGTACAAGGCGTGGGTTTTCGTCGCTATGCAATGCAACGTGCGCGAGCGTTAGGGCTAACGGGCTATGTATGCAACTTAGATGATGGCAGCGTCGAGCTGTTGGTGCAGGGCGCGTATCCAGCGGTTGATCAATTGATTGCCGAATGCGAAATCGGCCCACCTTATGCGGATGTGCGCGATGTGTTGGTGGAGGAAGATGACCGCGATGAAATCTATCTCGACTTTTCCGTTACTGGCTGAAGCCGCTGTGGACGACTTCAGCCTCAACCACAATTACTGATTACTCATTAGTTGTTGGCTCATCAGCCTCTTCTGGCTGCTCGTCATCTTCCAGTGGCCCTGCCACTGGTTGCTGCATCTTTCTCACCTGCAACAACATACCTAAACGTGGATGATCAAAATAATGCAGTTCGCCACTGCGAATGCGGCGGTTCTGCTCCATCGGTATCGCCCTAAGGTAAGGAATGATCGTCGCCGCTGTTTGCATGGTTTCATCCGCTTGCAGCGCTTTCTGCTCTGGCTCACGTAAATTGAATTGTGTTTCCACATAGAGGTAGTGGCTCAAATAGATGGTCAGTAACCCATCAAACTGCCACACCGGTGCTGAAGTTGCTTTCTCGGTAAGTTGGCCATAACCGTATTGGTTATTTTTGGCCTCGGTTGATACAGGCATGCCGTTGGCTTGAAACTGCTCAGCGTAGTTTTTACCAGCAAACAGATGTATTGGTTGCGATGTACGACGCGGGCGCATCTCTTGCTGCCATGTCATATGCAGCAGAGGTTCAACACCTAAGCGCCGTAACTTGCTGATCTCATCATCAAATTGTGCTTTGTTGGCTTCGAGCAATACTGCGGCGGGTTGTGCAGGGTTTTTACCTTCAACCGGCACCACGTTGACAGGAATATGCTTGGGCAATACTAAGGTGTTGCCGCTGTTGATATTTTGGCAAGGCGTTTGGGTGTTGCTACTGCCGCTACTGGTCAGGCCGAAGCTATTGCCGCCCCAACTGTTTTGGTTGCAATCATTCAACGCCATTGATACGCCGGTGATGTCATTAGCAACTTGTGGTGTAATCAAATCAATCGCGTTATCAGTTTTGAGCGTCAGCGGGCTGGCAGGCCAGTGTTCAGTCACATTGGTTGGGCGCTCAAATAGATACACCTCAACTTCATACCAAGGATAACTGGCCGCCTGTACTGACATTGCAGTTAGGCTCGCCACGGTTGCTAACAATAGATGTTTTATCACGCTCGGTCTCCCACCCGGTGTTGCGTTAACTGCTTAAGTAGCAGTTGTGCGGTGTCTAGTCGCTCTTTGCTGCTTTCCATCGTCATGGCGAACTTTAACTTATTCGGTCCGTCCATTCGATAGATTTGTGGCTGCGATTGCAGCAAGCCGATGATAAAGCCAGGATCGACAATATGATCATCGGTAAATTCTAAGCTGCCGCCACGGCTATGCATCTCTAGCTTTTTAATGCCAAGCACTGTTGCTTGGTGTTTTAGCAAGGTCATTGCCATGAGGTTTTTGGTTGGCTCTGGCAACAAGCCAAAGCGGTCAATTAACTCGACTTTCAGTTCATCTAATGAGGCTTCTGTGTGGCAGTTGGCAATGCGTTTATAGAGTGAGAGACGAATATTCACGTCGCCCACGTAATCTTCTGGCAGCAGTGCAGGGATACGTAGCTCCATTTCGCACTGCTCGTTTAGCATCTGCGCTAATGACGGCTCTTTCCCCTGTTTGAGCGCTTTCACGGCGGACTCCAACATCTCCATATACAGGCTAAAGCCAATTTTGGAGATATGGCCGCTTTGCTCTTCGCCTAGCAGTTCACCAGCACCGCGGATCTCTAAGTCCTGTGTGGCCAGCATAAAACCAGCGCCCAAATCTTCTAAGGCATCAATCGCTTCTAAGCGCTTGCGAGCATCGCTGGTCATCCGTTTGGGATGCGGTGTCATCAAGTAGGCATAGGCTTGGTGATGCGAACGCCCAACTCGGCCACGCAACTGGTGCAACTGCGCTAAACCAAAATTATCGGCACGCTCAATGACGATAGTGTTGGCGCTTGGTACGTCGATACCGGTTTCGATAATGGTGGTACACACCAATACGTTGTAACGGCGATGGTAAAAGTCAGACATGACCCGTTCCAGCTCGCGTTCACGCATCTGGCCGTGTGCCACAACGACGCGTGCTTCTGGTACCAATTCACGCAGATCTGCGGCGGTTTTTTCAATGCTTTCTACGTTGTTGTGCAAGTAATACACTTGACCACCACGTAAAATTTCACGCTGCAGCGCCTCACGTACCGTGGTTTTATCGTATTCACGCACAAAGGTTTTTACCGCTAAGCGTTTGGCGGGCGGGGTCGCGATAATGGATAGATCACGCATACCCGACATCGCCATATTCAACGTGCGAGGAATCGGTGTCGCCGTGAGCGTGAGAATATCCACGTTGGCGCGCAACGCTTTAATTTTCTCTTTTTGACGCACACCAAAGCGGTGCTCTTCGTCGATGACCAGTAAACCGAGATCTTCAAACTTAACGTCAGTATTAAGCAGCTTGTGCGTGCCAATAACGATATCTACTTTGCCTTCAGCCAACGCATCAATCACTTGGCTCTGCTCTTTGGCGGTGCGGAAACGCGACATAACTTCAATGCGCACTGGCCAATCGGCAAAGCGGTCTTTAAAGTTTTCAAAGTGTTGCTGCGCGAGCAGGGTAGTGGGTACTAACACCACCACTTGTTTTCCGGCGTTGACGGCGACAAATGCGGCGCGCATAGCCACTTCGGTTTTACCGAAGCCAACATCACCGCACACTAGGCGATCCATGGCGGTGGCGGCTTGCATGTCATGCAATACCGCATCAATGGCATTTTCTTGGTCAACGGTTTCTTCAAATGGGAAGCTTTGAGCAAACTGCGCGTACTCGGTGTCATCCAATTCACAGGCAAACCCCGGCCGTGCTTGGCGGCGGGCGTAGACGTCCAAAAGCTCGGCGGCCACGTCGCGGATACGTTCAATGGCTTTTTTGCGTGCTTTGGCCCAGCTTTCGTTGCCGAGCTTGTTCAGTGCTGGATCTTCTTCCGGCCCAGTGGTGTAGCGGCTGATGAGGTGCAGTGACGACACGGGCACGTAGAGTTTGTCACCACCGGCGTATTCTAGCTTAAGGTATTCAGCCACCATGCCGCCGGTATCTAAGGTTTCTAAGCCTTGATATAGCGCCACGCCGTGCTCGATGTGCACAATCGCTTGGCCGACTTTGAGCTCGGCCAAATCGCGGATTAGCGCATCTTGGCTAACTTGGCGTTGTTTATCGCGGCGACGTTGCTGCGAAATGCGCGCACCAAATAGCTCAGTTTCGCAGATGATGCTGATATCGGGTTGGGTTAAGCGGCAACCTTGCGACAGCGGCGAGACAATTAAGCCGTGGTTGTCTTTGGCGTTGATAAACTCGGCCACGCTGTTAAAGCGGCTCGGCTTAATGCCAATCTTGCTCAACAGCTCTTGCAGGGCTTCGCGGCGACCTTCAGATTCGGCACTAAACAGCACTCGTCCCGCCTCTGCAAGGTAACCCGCCAACGCGGCCATCGGTTGGCGTAACTTGTGGTTTACCGTTAGCTCTGGCAGTGGTGTCAATTCCGCCAACAGTTGATGCTTCTGCTCAGTTTGGGTCAGTTGTACTCGAGGGCGTGCTTTGAGTTCACCAAACAGTTGGTCAGTGAGCAGGTATAAATCTTGTGGTGCTAATAGCGGCCGCAGTGGGTCAACACGGCGGTCTTCATAACGTTGTTGGATCTGTTTCAGGTGTTCATCGGCTGCGGCAGCTAAATCACCGACGGTGAGCAGTTGCACAGCTGGCGTAAGGTAATCGAACAGGGTGGCCGTTTCATCAAAAAATAGCGGCAGGTAGTTTTCAATCCCTGCTGGAAGTAAGTGGCGACTTACCTGTTGATAGACAGATTCAGGCTCTTTTACGACCACTTCAAAGTAGCGCCGATAGCGCTGGCGGAAGCCTTCGATAGCCGCATCGTCGGTAGGAAATTCGCGCGCGGGTAGCATGCGGATTTCATCGACAGGGGCTTTTGAGAGTTGGCTGTCAGCTTCAAAATAGCGAATCGATTCCACTTCATCATCGAATAGTTCGATGCGCAGCGGTTCGGCCGAGCCCATCGGGAAAATATCGATAATCGAGCCGCGAATGGCAAACTCGCCATGTTCATACACCTGACCCACGTTGTGATAACCCGCGTCGACCAGATATTGGCGCATCTGTTCCAGCGGATATTTATCGCCCTTTTTGAGCAACATAACGTTGGCAGACAAGAAAGATTTAGGCGGCAGGCGCACCATCAAGGTACTGACAGGGACAATCAATAGCCCTTTTTGCGCGGTGGGGAGCCGTGACAAGGTTTCTAACCGTTGTGAAATCAGGTCTTGATGCGGTGAAAAACTATCAAACGGCAAGGTTTCACGATCGGGAAATAACCACACTGGCAGGTTGTCTGCTAGCAGATAACTCAGCTCCGCCTCTAGCGTCATCGCGCTCGGCGTGTCTGGTGTTATGAGTACCGAAATACCATCGTGGCCTTTGGCCAATTGCGCTAGGGTAAGTGCTCTGGCAACGCCTTCAGGGGCGTTAAGGTAGCGGACATCGCCCGCTTTACTGGCGCTCGGTGGCGCCATTACGGAAAAAACGGTCATTAACTGAGGGATTCAACTGCTCGCCAATAAATTGCGCATCATTGTAGAGAGTTGTGTCCCTCAGTGCCAGTCCAGCGCACCATGCTACTTAGCGATTACCTTTGCGCTGTTGCAGCTGTTTTTGCTGAATATTGAGGCTGGCTTTGACTAACTGTTCCACTTCGGCGTCGTTGATCACGCGGTAGGCTAAGTCCACTAAGTATGCGGCTTGGTTATCCGGATCGATACGGCAATCAATCACCTCGGCAAAGCATAAGATGCTGAGCACTTCTTCGCGGATAAACAGCGTCAGTTTAACCAACTGATGCACTTCAAATGGTTGGTCGCTGTGTACTTGGCAGTTACTGCCGCCAAATTGTAACCCGGTGCAGTGAACGCCATCTTTGGTCTCTTGCTCTAGTAGATGTTGCAGTACCAAGTCGATTTTACGCGATTGCAACTTCATATAATCAGCAATGGCACGAGCGTCATCGCCCAGATGACGCAGCTGCAACATGTAGCTGCCCTCAAGCGCTTTAACTTCGCTGATGAGCTGCATCCCTTTCGATTTTAAGCGGTGCAACTCGTCTTCACTGGGGAGTGCTTTGCCTGCGGGCCAGAGTGACAAATAGGCATCAAACGGGTGCAATACACTGAAATAAGCGTTACTGTCGGTATTCAAGGGCGATGCCTCTTGTAATTAACGGGGTAATCCACCTATTATCGTGCCCACTTCAATGATTTAGCAAGGGAGATGCGGCGCTTCACATGAATCCTGCCCTGTCGTGTTTTATAGGCTATCGCTACTGGCGCGCGCGTAAGTCCAACGCTTTTGCCTCATTTATCACTTTTTTTGCCGTGAGCGGTATCTTTCTCGGGGTGGCAGCACTGATTGTTGTCAGCTCGGTAATGAACGGCCTTGAAGGCCAACTCAAACAACGCATTCTTGGCGCTATTCCACAACTGACGGTTCATACCGCCAAGCCGCTGGCGGATTGGCATCAAGTGGAAACTCGCCTCAACGCGTTGCCGGGTGTCAAAGGTGTCGAGCCATCTATCTTTACTCAAGCCATGGTGCAGTCACCGAGTAATATTCAAGCGGTGGCGGTGTATGGTGTGTTTCCTGAGACTGACAAATCACTGTCGCCGTTGGCGGCACACACCTTTAATGAAGCGTTTAAATTGTTACAAGCTGGTGGTTATTATGTGCTGTTAGGGAGCGAACTGGCGCAACGTTTAAGTGTGGTGCCGGGGGATAAAGTCCGTTTACTCAGCGGTGAAGGCGTGGTGTATTCACCATTTGGCCCAGT
The DNA here is from genome assembly GCF_048265805.1 of Shewanella sp. Lineage (GTDB taxonomy): Bacteria > Pseudomonadota > Gammaproteobacteria > Enterobacterales > Shewanellaceae > Shewanella. The sequence continues at coordinate 193,190 of NZ_JBLXAT010000005.1, forward strand.
ACCAAGCCAACGTACGTTTACCGTGGCGGGCGTGTTTGAAATGGGCTCGCAGGTGGATGCCAATGTCGCGTACCTACACTACAGCGATGCGCGCCGCCTGATGCGCAAAAACGGTGATGATATTGAAGACTTACGTATCTTCCTCACTGATCCGTTCCTCGCCCCAGCATTAGCGCAGCCTGTAGAACAGCTGCTGCAAGCACAGGGCATCGACGCGCAGGTGAACGATTGGCGCGATAGCTATGGCCACCTGTTTGCTGCGGTAAAAATGGAAAAGAACATGATGTCGCTGCTACTGAGCCTGATTATTGCCGTGGCAGCGTTTAACATTGTTTCCGCCTTGGTGATGATGGTGGTGGATAAAACCGCCGATGTGGCGGTGTTAAAAACCCAAGGACTGAGTCCCGCCGCCGTGATGTTGGTATTTATCAGTCAAGGGTCAATGAATGCACTGGTCGGCTTGATATTGGGACTAACGGTCGGTGTATTAGCCACACTTTATATTAATCCGATTATGAGCATCTTTGGGCTGCACATTTTGGGCGTAGGGCAGCAGTTGCCCGTGATGCTAGATCTCGGGCAACTGGGCTTAATTGCCGTTGGCACAGTGGTGCTGACCTTGCTTGCTACACTGTATCCAGCGGCACGCGCCGCGGCGGTACAACCTGCCAATGCGTTACGTTACGAATAACAAAGAGAAAGTTACATGGAAAAGCCGCCGTTGTTGCAAGTGATAGACGTAAGCAAAAGCTATCAAGAAGGCAAAGTCAGCACGCCTGTGCTGCATGAAGTGTCACTCACCGTCAATGCTGGCGAGCAGCTCGCCATTGTCGGTAGCTCTGGCTCAGGTAAAAGCACGTTGCTACATATCATGGGTACATTGGATAAACCCTCTGCTGGCAAAGTGTTACTTGATGGCGAGGACTTGTATCGCCTTTCCGTCACTAAACAAGCCAAGATGCGTAACGAGCAGTTGGGCTTTATCTACCAATTCCACCACCTGTTACCTGAGTTTTCCGCGTTAGAAAACGTATCAATGCCGGGTTGGATTGCGGGTGAAAACAAAAAACGGGTGGCTGAGCGCGCGGCAGAATTGCTCGAGCGCGTGGGTTTGAGCCACCGCTTAAAACATCTGCCGTCGGAGCTTTCTGGTGGTGAGCGGCAGCGCGTGGCAATTGCCAGAGCGTTGATCAATCAGCCGCGTTTAGTGTTGGCGGATGAACCGACCGGTAACCTTGATGCCAGCAGTGGTGAAGCGGTGTACCAGTTGGTGCAAGAGCTTGCCAAACAGTACAACACTGCATTTGTGGTCGTCACGCATGATCAAGTCTTGGCAGCGCGCATGGACCGACAACTGCATATGGTGGATGGTCATCTGCAGCCCGTTGATGCGGCGGGGCAAAACTGATGTCGTGGCCGTTACCGTTAACCATTGGCTGGCGTTTTTATCGCGCGCGTGAGCGCAGCGGTTTTGTCAGTTTTATCTCATTTGCCTCTACCTCAGGCATCGCCCTTGGCGTTGCAGTGCTGATCCTAGTGTTGTCTGCCATGAACGGCTTTGAAACTGAGCTAGAAAAACGCCTGCTGGGCGTGGTGCCGCATGGCGAGTTATTGGCTGCCGATACGCCGTTTACGACTTGGCCACAAATGGTCGAGCAAGCCAGCGGTATTGAGGGCATTGTGGCCGCCGCGCCCAATGTCAAAATTCAAGGATTGTTGCAAAAGCCAGGGGGCTTTGAAGGGGTGCAGATCACTGGCATCGAGCCTGATTTAGAAGCCAAGGTGTCACGTCTGCCGCAATTTATGTCTGCCGAGTCATGGCAGAGCTTGCAAGGCGACCAAGCCAACATTGTGATGGGACAAGGTATCCTCGACAAAATGGGCTTGAAAGTGGGCGATGCAGTGACGTTTTATCTGCCGCCACCCAAGTCGCAAGCGGGGTTAGGCCAGATTGGCCGTGCGCGTAGCCATACCTTAACGATTAGTGGCAGTTTCAGTATCGGCGGGGAGTTAGATTATGCCAACGCTTATGTGCCGCTGAAATACGCCCAATCATTGATGGGGCTCGGTGATGCCGTTAATACCGTGCGGATCCGTGTTGCTCGCGTGTTTGAAGCGCCATCGCTGGTGCGTTTGTTTGGTCGGCAACAGCAGCAACTGATGTATGTCAGTGATTGGACCCGTACCCAAGGCCATCTCTATCAAGATATTCAGATGGTGCGTACCTTGATGTATCTAGTTTTAGCACTAGTGATTGCCGTAGCTTGCTTCAATATTGTGTCTACCTTAGTCATGGCGGTGCGTGATAAAGCGGCTGAGATTGCCATTCTCATGACCATGGGGCTAAAACGTCGTGCTGTGATGGTGGTGTTTATTGTGCAAGGTGCACTCAACGGCGTGGTCGGTGCCGTCATTGGTGGCGTGGCTGGCGTGTTGTTAGCTGACAACTTGTCATCGCTTGCCGCTAAAATTGAACAGCTGACAGGTCATCAATTTCTGTCCGCCGATGTGTATTTCATCGACTTTCTGCCATCGCGGATTGAAGTGCACGATATCGTATTAGTGATTGCTACCGCATTAGTCATGAGCTTGTTTGCCACGGTATATCCCGCATTTCGTGCTAGCCGTATTGCGCCAGCAGAAGCACTGGCTGGGCGTTAGTTCACGAATCTGATAGACATACCTTTCTGTTTATATGGCAGCGTTCCGCCAGAACGCTGCCTTCATGTAAGTGATAATGCCCAAGTCGAATTGACTCGTTGTCTATGGCACAGTCAAACGTAGGCTTTCTCGCTGACAAATTGTCATCCATTTCATTTGAATGTTGTCCTTCTTTGAAATGCCTAAACGCTGGACAGGCTTACAGTCATATTGAAATCATCACAAATTTTATCCCAACCTCGTGCGCGTTTTTACACTTCAATATAAATAAATACCATTAAAATCATGTGATTATAAATCCTGCCGGTTAGATAATAGGTTTGGGAAACACGCATGCGCACGAATAAAATGTTAGACGAGACGCATACAACAAAGTAAGGAGAGCACATGGAAGATTCTGAAATAGATAGGACTAGCGAAGCTGAGCAGTATCATTTGAAAGCTCAATTTATCCTGCATGAATTGCAAGCAAATAAGCAAGTCTATGGTTCAAACTCAGCATTAGCTGGAGCGAATCCTGCAAATGTTGATTTAGCGCTTCAATATATCAATCGATCTTTAGAGATTGACTCAGACAATCCCGTATTTCTTAACCTTAAAGCTTTGTTGCTTTGGGAAGGAAAAGGAAATAAAGATGAAGCTATACCTTTATTGGAGCGAGCGGCTGAGTTGAATCCGAGAGATATCGATATTCAGAATAACCTTAACGCAATTAAGACTTCACAGTGCATTGTCGCAACTGCTGCTTTCGGAACGCCTTTGGCAAGCGAAGTAAATACCCTTCGATTATGGCGAGATAATGTACTAAAAAAGTCTACGTTAGGAAGGTTGTTTGTTTCCATTTATTATACAGTCAGTCCGCCGATAGCAAGGCTGGTTGCGCGTAGTATATTTTTGCGCGGCATTACCCGTGGTGTATTACGACCAATAGTGCATTGTGTTAAAAGTAAATTGTGATTCGTCTAACAAGGCTAGTCAGCCACGCTCCCGTTGGTCGCTGGACTTCAAACCCGCTGCTGGCGGCGTTAGCTGGTAAGTGGGAGATTCATCAGAAAAAGGATTGTCTATGTTTAAAGAACCGATAAAGTCATCATTTGCAACGGTACAAATAGGCGTGGCTAAGGCGGATGGTAAGCTGTCATTGACGGATACAGAGGTTGTTTTTGTCCCATTTAATGAGCAGCTTGGCCTCGGTCCCTACCATATCAAGCGTGATGAAATAAGGTCAGTGATTCAAGATGTGGGTAAGGGTGGTGGGATCATTCCGATCACAACCGATGCGATTCGAATCACTTTATCAAATGAGTCAACGTTTGTTTTTATCACGGCTAATCCGAAACAGTGGGTCGAAATTATCAGCTAACAAGGCGTTAAAGTCGGACTTGGCACGCTTGGCATTTCAATTTGCGTTTGGTTTAGTGATTAGGGCGTTGTGCGGTCACTTTTGTAGTGTGTGCCGACGCCCTTAACGCGGCGTTATGTGACACGCATTAAATTTAGGGTTTTCGCCAATTTTTAGCGAAAACAGCAATTTTACAATGTCTTCAAAAGCGCTGAATGCCGCATATTCTCTGCGTTTAGCGATTGGTACAGTTTTTGCTGAGACAATATGGACAAATTCGTTTAAAGGAATAAAAAATGAAAAAAACACTCACGTCCACTCTCTTAATTGCTTTTCTATTATTGCTTTATTCACAGTTTACTGAATTAGCTTATAAATTTGGTTTTGCAGA
>NZ_JBLXAT010000005.1:197683-234287 GCF_048265805.1 Shewanella sp.
TCCACTCTCTTAATTGCTTTTCTATTATTGCTTTATTCACAGTTTACTGAATTAGCTTATAAATTTGGTTTTGCAGAGCTAAAGCTAGTCGCGGTTTTGGAGAACAGCGAAAAAATGAAAGTTAAATGCGATGCCTACTCGCTCGGATACTTTGACGAAGTAAAGCTTCAAAACAAATTCCAGAAATGTATTAATGATTATGAAGCACAGGGGTATGAAATCATCAGCAGAAGTGACACATAACAAACCAATAAACTCACTCGCTTCGCTCGCTGGGACGCAAACACGGCGCGGCTCCGCCATTATCGCGCCCTGCTTGCGCCCGTTATTGGGATGTTATAAGGATAGATAGTGAGATGAAATTGATGGCTTACCTCTGAAGAATCCCCTGATGATTTTTATCTAAATCATCAGGGGATTCTTCAGTGCAACGTACCGCTGCTTATGTGACCTTGCCACAATTTACCTAATAAAAAACCGCTGGTTAGCGGTCTTTTTATGAATCTACTTATTAATACGGTGTTGGCGTTTTTTCTTCCAGTGGCGGTAGATGGAGTATTTCCACGCACCTTGCACCACAAAATAGCCAACGGCAGCGCTGAAACAACCAATCACCAAACAGCCCAGCAAAAAAGGGGGGGCTATGGTGGTAAATGAACTCTCTAACCAGCTCCAGCTCAGCTCAAAATGAAAATGCTGCGGTGGCACACTGAGTATTTTTGCACCAAGACGATAGGCCAAATAAAACATCGGTGGCATAGTGATGGGGTTGGTGATCCACACAAGTGCAACGGCTACAGGCAAATTGACGTTAAAGACAATAGCTAATGCTGCGGCTAACACCATCTGAAATGGCATCGGTACCCACGCGGCAAACAAACCTACGGCAAAAGCGCCCGGTGTCGAACGGCGGCTTAACGCCCAAATATTTGGATTGTTCAGCAATCCACCAAAGATACGTAAATATTTATGGTCTCTTAGCGTTTCCGGTTTCGGAGTGAGACGTTTGAGAAGTTTTTTTGGCATAGGATTCAACTGCTGTCTGAACTAATAATATGAATCTTTTTCTATTCGGCTTCAGCGGCGCAATTATTTCAGCGCTCTGTTGGCCCACCTTGTTACCGCCATTATCGTTGCCAATTATTGCAGGCGCTTTACTCATATGTGTGTTGGTATACCGGCAGCAGCGCATACAAAAGGTGGTCGTTGGACTAACTGGCGTGCTGGCGGGAGTAATGTGGGTAACAGCATATTGCCAATTATTACTGCCTAATATCACAGCATCACAGCAATCCGTTGACCGGGGAAACACTACACCCCTCACAGTGAGGGCTGAAATCATAACACTAGTTTCCAGAAACGGCGACTGGATTAGTGTGGATGTACAACAATTGCACAAGGCGCCAAATTCGCTGTTCAAAGCTAAGTGGCGTCTCAGCTGGGATCTGGCGAAAACGCCACAGGTTAGCAGCCCACCACAAATCGGGGAGATCTGGCAATTTGAGCTGACACCACGCGCTTTTTCGTCAATTTTGAACCAAGGCGGCTTTAATCAACAACGCTATTTAATCAGCCAACATATCAGCGCCAGAGCACGGGTTAATGAGGCGCAGCGGCTTGCACCAGCTCACGGTATTCGAGCACAGTTACTTGCGTATTTGCGTCAGCAATTAGCCGATGTAGCGCAACGCGATATTTTGTTAGCGCTAGCCATGGGGCAACGCAGCGAGATCAGTAGTGAGCGCTGGCAGCAACTCCGCGATAGTGGCACCGCGCACTTGGTGGCGATTTCAGGTTTGCACTTGTCGGTGATTTCGCTCTATCTGTTTGCTGTGGTTAATTGGCTGTTAAATCGACTGGCACCCAGTCAGTCGCGGCGAAATCTGTTGCTGTCATATAGTGCCGCCATTATGGGCGCAGTGGCTTACGCTTGGTTGGCTGGGTTTGGTATTCCGGTGCAACGCGCGTTATTGATGTTGCTGGTGTTAGTGTTGAGCCAGTGGACGATGCGATTTGCCTCGGCGTGGGAACGGCTGCTCTGGGCATTGGCACTGGTATTGTTGCTCGATCCGCTAGCTCCGCTGAGTAACGGTTTTTGGTTGTCTTTTTTTGCGTTGGCACTCATTTTACTCAGTTGGCAAAACAACACAGTCTCGCAACCCGCCGCAAGCCGCTGGCAACAACTGCGGCGTTGGTTTACTCATCTCTGGCGGATTCAATGGCGCTTATGTTTGGGGATGAGTCTGCTGCAAGGCATGTTGTTCGGTGGCATCACCTTACACAGTTTCTGGATTAACTTGCTGTTAGTACCTTGGTTTTCATTAGTGGTTATTCCGGTGACGATGCTTGCCTTTGTGGTGAGTATGTTATTGAGTGCCATTGATTTTAGTTCGCTCGCTACCCAGGTGTGGCATCTGGTCGGCGGCTTATTATGGCCCGCCGAGCAGTTATGGCAACAAAGTGCATTATTGCCGGGCGCGTGGTTACCTATCGCCGCACCAGTTCTACTTACCGCCGGGGTTGCGTTTATCGCCCTTGTGATGGGCCGCTCGCTGTTGCGAGGGCACCAACGCTGGTGGTTGTTGCTTCCTTGCGTGCCGTTACTGTGGCAACTGGCATTATTGGTGGAGTGGGTAGCGCCTGCCAAGTGGCAAATCCATGTGGTGGATGTGGGGCAGGGGTTAGCGGTGGTGGTGCAACAAGGTGAGCATGGTCTGCTGTACGACAGTGGCGCGAAATTTGATGATTTCAGCTATGCCGAGCAGGCTATTTTGCCGCTGTTGAATTATCAAGGTATTCGGCAACTAGATTATTTTATTGTTAGTCATGGTGATAACGATCATGCAGGTGGCGCGCAGGTCATACTGCAGCAATTTCCTACTACTCAGGTGATTTCTGATATCTCGTCATTGCCAGCGAGTGATGATTGTCGGCCGCATCAACTGCGTTGGCGGCAGTTAACGCTGCGCATTCTAGGGCCAAATCAAGCCTCGGCGGGTAATAATGGTTCCTGTGTGGTGCAGGTGAGTGATGGTGCGTTCACGGCATTGCTGCCCGGCGACATCGAATTGGCTGGCGAAATTATGTTAACCAAACAATATGCCGAACAAACCGTGGATGGTCGCCCGTTGTTACGCAGTGAGTTATTGATGGCACCTCATCACGGCAGTACCACGTCATCCACCCAAGATTTACTCGATGCGGTCAAACCACAATGGGCCATTTTTGCGGCGGGAACGGCGAACCGTTGGGGCTTTCCCAAAGCTACGGTGCTCGACAAATATCACCAACGACAGATCGCCACATTGACCACAGGCGAGACTGGCCAGATAAGTATCGATATTGAGCAAAAACATGTCAAACTGCGCAGTTATCGCCAGCAAATGGCGCCCTACTGGTATAACCGTTTGATAGCATTTGGTTACATTGCCAATCCAGAGTAGAATGCCCACTTTGTTTTGCTAATGAAAATATGCCTGCATCAATGACGCAACAGCCGAACACGCGAAATCGCGATATCTTTAAGCGATTACTCACCTATGTCTCTCACCTGAAAGGCATCTTTATTATTTCAGCCTTAGCGCTGGTGGCCTATGCCTTGGTCGATGCGACTTTTTTGTACTTAATTAAGCCCTTCATTGATGAAGGTTTTGCCAGTGCGCCCCATCCGTCAACGGTTGGCGGCATAGAAATGGCTAGTAGCCAAGGTTTTCAATCCGGTAGTGACGTGCTGAAAATCGCACCGTTTATTGTGATTGGCTTATTTGCTATGCGTGGTGCCTTCAACTTTATCGCCACTTATGGCGTGTCTTATATGAGTGCACTTGTGGTTCAAACCATGCGCCAACAGGTGTTTGACCATATTCTTCAGTTGCCAGTGAGCTACATGGATAAAGTCAGCCCCGGCGAGCTGATTTCAAAAGTGACTTACGATACCGAGCAAATCGCACGTGCGTCAGGTAACACCTTGGTATCGCTGATCCGTGATGGCGTAGCCGTCATTGCTTATCTGGGGGTAATGTTTTATTACTCATGGAAATTATCGCTTTGTATTCTGATCATTGTGCCGTTGATCAGCATTGTGATTGCCACAGTTAACCGCCGCCTACGCAAAGTATCGCGCCAGATCCAAAACGCTATGGGCACAGTGACCTCTGCATCAGAACAGATGATCAAAGGCCATAAAAACGTATTGGTATTTGGCGGCCAGAAAACCGAGTCAGAACGTTTCGCCAAAGTGAATAGATACAACCGTTATCAAAATATGAAACTGGCAACGGTGCAGGCCATTAGCCAGCCAGTGGTGATGGTGATCAGCTCATTGGCTCTAGGCGCGGTGATATATACCGCGAGCTTCGAAAGCTTACATACTGAACTGACCGCAGGTATCTTCGCGACGATTTTGAGCACCATGATCGCGATGCAAGGCCCCATTAAAAGCCTGACCCGTCTCAACGCGGAATTTCAACGCGGTATGACCGCCTGTGCGACGGTATTTGAACTGATTGATACTCCAGCAGAGAAAGATGCTGGCACTTATGAAGTCGACCGGGTGAAAGGCGACTTACGCTTTGATAACGTCAGTTTCCATTATCCAGACCATAAAAAGCTGGCGTTAGATCGCATCAGCTTGTCTGTTGAACAGGGCAAAACTCTGGCATTAGTTGGCCGTTCAGGTTCGGGTAAATCGACTATCGCCAGCCTGATTACCCGTTTTTATGGCGAATTGGAGCAGGGTAAAATCACCCTTGATGGTATCGATATTCAAGATTACACCTTGAAAAGTTTACGCAGCCAAGTGGCGTTAGTGTCGCAACAAGTGACACTGTTTAACGACACCATCGCTAATAACATCGCTTACGCCTATCCCGGCGAAGTCACCCGCGAACAGGTCGAAGAAGCTGCACAATTGGCGTATGCGATGGAGTTTATTGAGCGTTTGCCTGAAGGGCTTGATACGGAAATTGGCGAGAACGGTGTGATGCTGTCTGGCGGCCAACGTCAGCGTATTGCGATTGCTCGCGCTATTTTACGTAATGCGCCAGTGCTGATTCTGGATGAAGCCACCTCGGCACTCGATACTGAATCCGAAAAAGCGATTCAAAAAGGCTTAGACAACTTGCGTCGCAATCGTACTTCGATCGTGATTGCCCACCGTTTATCAACCATTGAGAATGCCGATGAGATCTTAGTGGTGGATCAGGGCCGTATTGTTGAGCGTGGTGATCACCAAGCGCTAATAGCGCGCGATGGCATGTACGCTAAGCTGTATCAGATGCAGTTTGGAGGCTAAGTGGAAGCGCTGGTTAACCGCATTTGGTACCAGAACCACTGGGCTAAATGGTTACTATGGCCACTGTCTTGGTTATTTGCACTGATAAGCGCCGTGCGTCGTGGGCTGTTCCGTCTTGGGGTTAAACCAGTGGAGCAACTGCCCGTGCCAGTGCTGCTGGTGGGCAATATCACGGTTGGTGGTAGCGGCAAAACACCGATGGTCATCTATCTGGTGGAACTGTTACGGCAGCATGGTTATCAACCCGGGGTTATTAGCCGTGGTTACGGTAGCGAGCAGCAGCATCCGCGTTTAGTCAACGTGGGAAGTTCCGCTAGCGACGTCGGCGACGAACCAGCAATGATTGTGCAGCGCACACAAGTGCCGATGGCGGTAGGACAAGATCGTATTGCTACCGCTAAGTGTTTATTAGCCGCACATGCCGTTGATATTATTATTAGTGATGATGGTTTACAGCATTACCGCCTAGGTCGCGATATTGAGCTGGTGGTGGTTGACGGCCAGCGTCAGCTTGGCAACGGTATGCTATTGCCAGCAGGCCCGCTACGTGAAGGTGCTTGGCGCTTAGCAAGTGTGGATTTTGTCGTGGAAAACGGTGCCAGTGAAGATACTGAGCAGCGTTATGCTATGCAGTTGCAAGCTGGCGACGTACAACCGTTGAGTGGCTACGCAGTGCTTACCGCTAAACAGGTTAAAGCCGTCGCAGGTATTGGTAATCCGCAGCGCTTTTTCGATACCCTGACACAGTTGGGGTATGATGTAGCGCAGACGCAGTGTTTTGCTGATCATCATCCCTATTGCGCCGCCGATTTTGAGGGTGCAGCAAATGGATTACCGGTCATCATGACCGAAAAAGATGCGATAAAGTGTCGTACATTTACTCTAGATAACTGTTGGTTCTTACCTGTGAATGCGCAGTTGTCAGCTAATTTTTCAGCGCAATTGCTGGCCAAAGTGGCGACAGCAGTTGCTCAAAAAACAGATCGTTAAAAATTGAAGGACGGACCAATGGCGTTTGATAAAAAACTTCTCGATATCGTAGCTTGCCCAGTATGCAAAAGTAAGCTGGAGTACAACAAAGAGCAGCAACAGTTGGTTTGTAAAGCTGACCGTTTGGTTTATCCGATTGTTGATGGTATTCCGGTATTGCTGGCTGAACGCGCAGAAAACTTACAGCAACCTGCTGAATAACGACATGTTTTATAAAAGTGCTGCCATCTGGCAGCATTTTTTTGGTCTAATTTTGTCATGACAAACTGGCATTGGTAGGAAAACAAACTGTTACATTTGTTGCCAGTAGGTTTGAAAATGATATTGCAATCATAAGGTTAACTATAATTTATTTGAGTGCCTATAGGGGGCGACGGATAATAATTGCACTATAGCGACCACGGAGTAACAAGATGAATATCGCACTCCAGCAAAAAATAGAGCAATTACTTGCGGAACATCGAGGCGAAAGGATTATCAGCTTTGATTTTTCAGGACGAAAATATTGGCTAAAACAACCCGAACAACTGCACGGTCGTATGCGGTTGCTGAAAGCCCATCCCGAATCGGCCTTTGAACAAGAAAAGCACTACTTACAGTGCTTAGCGAAACATCACGCGCCCGTGCCTCAGATTGTGTTTGAGCAGCAAGGCTGTTTAGTGCTAGAAGATGTGGGCCCTACCTTAAAACAATGGATTGCACGGCAGGATATCTCCATTGCTATGCGGCGGCAGATTTTGCTTGATAGCGCCGAGGCATTAGCCAATTTACATCAGTTGGGTTTAGCCCACGGCCGTCCCGCCTTGCGTGACATTAGTTGGCAACACGGGCAGATCAAATTTATCGACTTTGAAGCCACCGCCACAGGGAAAGGGCTCCCTTACCAACACATGCGAGATTTATTGGTTTATATGCATAGCCTGTATCGCTACCTTGGGCCGAAAAACGCCTTGATTGCTGAGGTGATCGCTAAATACCGCCAATGCGGCGGTGAACATATATGGCAGCAATGCCGAACTTTTTTAAGCAGTTGGCAGTGGCTTTATTACTTACTCAGGCCGTTACGCCATCGCGGTGGCAGCGATATCAAACCGATTTTTTGGCTGTTGCACCATTTCCGGCAGGCCCCCGTCCATGCATGCGTTACCGCTTGACCTAATCCCCATAGCAAAGAGCAAAGCCATTGGCTTTGCTCTTTTGCATAGTTGATATCAACGGCTAAGGCGTTAACGGCTTAACCAAGGCAGTAATCGCTGACTTTGGTTGAGCGCGCGTTGGTAGCCGACCGCCGAGCGATGACGTAAGCGGAAAAAGGCTTGATAACACAGTGGCACTAGATAGAGGCTGGTTAAGGTTGAAAACGCTAAACCGCCGATAATGGCAATGGCCATTGGCGAGTAGGCTGGGCCTCCGCCCGCTAATTGAGTATCACCAATCGCGAGCGGTAGCAGGCCGAGTATGGTGGTGCCAACGGTCATCAGTACCGGCCGTAAACGGGTGATACACACGTCAGTCACTGTCGTAGATAGCTGCGCTAAAGCCGGTGTCATCTGGTTAATTTGATCCACCAACACAATGCCGTTATTAACTACAATGCCTAGCAGCACCAGAATGCCGATCATCGCCATCACCGACATTGGCGTGCCTGTGAGTAGCAGTGCCCAGAACACGCCGGTAATGGAAAATAGAATGCTGGTGATAATCGCGCTGGGTAACAGTAACGATTCAAATAACGCGGCCATCACGATGTAGATCATCGCCACTGCTAGCGCCATATTCACCAGCATTACCGCTTGCTCTTCATCCTGTTTTTCAAACCCGCCACGTAGTGAGTAACCGTAGCCCGCCGGAAAATTAATATGCTGCATCACTTGCGTGATTTGCTGCTGCGCTTGTTCCATGGTGAGGTCTTCTAAATTGGCCCCAATGGAGAGTGCGGTCTCGCGGTTGTAATGTCGAATGGCATCAAAGCGCGGTTGAATAGTGATGTTCGCCAGCTGTGCGAGCGCGTAAACGCGGCCATCTTTATGGGCTACTGGCAGTTCGTGCAACTGTTGTAGCGATTGTTGCCACGACTTATCGTACAGCAGCTCTAGCCGCAACTCGCCACTGGCATCATGCCGGAATGAGCGCAATTGTGAGCCGCGTAATGCGGTCGCGACAGTACTTGAAATATCGGCGATATTCAGACCAAGGCGGGCCATGGCATCGCGGTCAAAACTGATCACCACTTCCTGCTGTTCTCCGTTGAGTTCGGAACGAACATCTTGCAAGCCCTCGATGCGGGCCAGTAGCGGTATCACTTGGTCGCTCAGGCGAATAAGCTCATTGGTTGAGCGGCCAGTGAGGGTAACGCGCACGCCGGAGTTATCATCCCCCCAACCAAACTGCGGTTTCGCCGCCGGCAACTTAGGAAATCCTTCTCGAATTTTCTTTTTCAGTTCAGCCACCGGTAATGGTAAGTCCGGTAGCAATAACACCGTCGAGCTTGCCTGTTCGGCAGAGTAAAAACTATAAACCGAATCGATATGGAATTCCGCTTTATGCGCATAGAGATAGGCTTCCATCCGATTCACCATCGCTTCAGTTTCTGCCAAGCTGTGACGACCTTCGACTTGATAGTCGATATACATGCGTTCGCTGCTTTGGCTGTCCTGATTATCTTGTGATACCTGTGATAACGGCAACGCGGTCGATAGCAGTAGCAACAGCGCCAGTACCCCAGAGATTTTGGGATGGTGTAACACCCAGCTTAATGAACGTTGATACGCTTGCTGCATACGGCTGGCTTTAGGTTGTTGCAGTTTGATCTTACCGTGAATGCGTGACAACAGCAGCGGGATCAAGGTTTTAGCCACTAATAAGCTAGCGGCTAACGAGATACAGATCGCCACGGCAACGTGCTCTAAAAAGATGGTTAACTCGACTTTGACGCCAAAAATATTTGGCAGGAACACGATCGCGGTGGTGAGCGTGCCCGCCATAACCGCCAATGACACTTTATCAACGCCAAGTAGCACTGTCTCGTTGCCATGATCGGCGAGTTGTTGCTCTTGCAGCACGCTCTCAGATACGACTACTGCGTTATCAATCAACATGCCCACCGCCAATAGCAAACCCATCATAGACAGCACGTTAAGGGTATAGCCCAGTAGATACATACCTGCTAAGGTCAAGCCAATGGAGATCGGTACCGATGACACCACAATCAAGGTCATTGGCAGGTTGCGTAAAAACAAATAAAGCACGGCAAATGACAGCAGTGCGCCAATCAGCCCTGACATCAGCAGATCATTGAGCGAGCTTTTTACACTCTCACCTTGGTTATCCATAATGTACAGCTTAATGCCTTGAAACTGCGGCTCCTGCTTTACCTGTTCAATCACGGCTAATACGCGGTTGGACACGTCGACCAAGTTTGCGCCAGATTCTTTATACACATCCAAGCCGACCGCATATTTCTGATCGAGGTGGCGGCCCTCCGTCCGTTCCGGCAGCGCATAGCGCACTTCGGCAATGTCACCAATATGCAGCGATGGCGTGATGTTAAAGGCACGAATTTCATCGAGATCGCGAAACTCGCCTTTAGGTGACACTTGGTACACAGTGCCGCTGTCGCGTAATGTTCCACCACTGATGGTAAAGTTCTCCCGCAGCAGTTGTTGGCGTAAGGCCACTAAATCAATACCACTGGCGTTGAGTTTGTCGGCATCAATACGGATTTCAATCTGCTTTTGGTCAACGCCATAGAGTGTCACTTTGGAAACGCCGCTAATTCGCTCCAGCGGCACTCGCAGCTGTTTGTCGAGTTGGTCAAATGCATTGGACAGCTCACGGTCGCTGGCGATGCGAATATTTAACACGGGCATGTCGGCGGTGGAGAACTGCATCACCAGCACGCGTTCAACGTCGTCCGGCAGCAGATGCCGTACTTGGTCGATTTTTTCTCGCGCTTCTAGACTGCGGGTGGCGACGTTTTCGCCCCATTTCATCTCTATCTCAATTTCGCTGCCGTTTTGATTTGAGGAGGATTTGAGCGTCTCAATCCCGCCCATAGTGGCGAGCGATTCTTCCAGTACATTGGTGATATCGCGTTCAACTTCGGCAGGCGATGAACCTTTGTAAGGCACTTGCACGTAAATCTCTGGAATGTCGATGCCGGGGAACATCTCCAACGGCAGTAGCCGTGATGCCGCTAAGCCAAATAGCAAGATAGCGGTGAAAAACATGCTGGTAGTGACAGGGCGTTTAAGCGCTAAGCGAGTGAGATTCATAGCTTAGCCTCCACCGCAGTGCCGCAACTATCGTCTTTAGGCGCAAATTGCTTGCGGTCAAACAGCGCATACAGCACGGGGATCAGCACTAACGTCAATAGTGTGGAGAATGACAGGCCGAATATCACTGTAATGGCCATGGGGGCCCGCACTTCAGCACCATCGCCGAGGCCAAGCGCCATGGGCAATAATCCAAGGTTGGTGGTTAAGGTGGTCATCAGAATTGGCCGAAGTCGCGAGGCGCCAGCTTCTCTAATCGCTTGCAGTTTTTCTACGCCGTTAGCGCGTTGTTGATTGATGCGGTCGACCAACACAATGGCGTTATTCACCACAATCCCCGCCAGCATGATCAGGCCGATGAATACAATGACCGACAGTTGGCTGCCTGTGACATACAAACCGAAGATGCTGCCAGCAACCGCAATCGGCACAGCCATTAAAATCAGCAGTGGGTGCAGCAGCGATTCAAACTGGCTAGCCATCACCAAGTACACCAGAAACACCGCCAAAATCAGCGCGATTTTGAGTGAGTCAAATGAGCTTTGCATCTCTTCATTTTGCCCACCAAATTGGGCATGAATCGAGGTCGGTAAGCCCATTTTGGTGACAATGTGTTGTGCCTCTACCACTGCAGCATCTAAGTCGCCACCAGTAATGTCGGCCGAAACAATCGCTACCCGTTGCTGGCTGATGCGGTTAATGGCTGACGGGCCAATGGTAAGTTTCACATCCGCAACCGCCGCTAATGGGATCGGATGCTCGCTGTTCGGATTGATCAACATCGAATCAATATCGGTGATGTTGTTACGCTCGCTTTCTTGGCTGCGCACCAAAATATCAATCTTGCGTTCGCGCAAGGTGTATTTGCTGGCGACGGTGCCTCCAACACGCTGGGCAATACTGTTAGCGATGGTCGGTGCATCCAGCCCTAACGCAGCAATACGTGCGTGATCAAAGCGGATACTGATCTCTGGCTGTCCCTCTTTTAGCGAGGTATTAATGTCGGTGTATAGCGGATTGGCACTAAGCGCATCAACTAAACGGTCAGCACTCTGTTTGAGTAGATCGAGCTCATAGCCGCTTAGCTCTATTTCCAACGGTGTTTTAAAGGTAAACAGCTCGGGAAATTTCACTTTGGCTTCTAATTCGGGAATGGTACGCGCCTTATCGCGCAGCTGTTGTGCCACACGATCAAAGGCGTGTGGATCGGCCAGTACGACCTGCAGTCTGCCCCAGTTTTCGCCGCCACGGTTAGTGTCGGAGGTCATTAAACCGCCGCTGCCCGCTTGGGTGTAAGCATGTTTTACCGCCTGATTGTCGGCGATATCGCTGGCTAACTGCTGTAACACGGCATCGGTCTGCGATACTTCAGTGCCTGGCGGCAGCAGCACTTCAACATAAAATTCGCCTTGATTCATCGGTGGGATCAGGCCAGTGCCCAAACGCGATAGCAATACGCCTGACGAGGCGGTAAACAATAGCGCTACAGCCACTGTCAGTCCTTTACGTTGCAAGGCTGCATCAAGCAGCGGCCGATAAAGTGCAGCAATGGCGCGATATCCCATGTTAAAACCACTGCTGAGCGGCTTCATCACCCATGATGCTAACCAAGCAAAGATACGCGTTAAGCTCACTATCAGCGTGGTCATCAGCTGCGGTAGCAGTTTAAACAGCAGATGAAATGGCCATGTAAGTACTTTGGCGCAGTAATACCTCAGCTTGCCCCAACGGCGGGTAGGTATCGGTGCGGTGGTAACTGTTGTGACCTCCACTTGGTTTTGAAATCCTTGGCGCGATGCCAGCATAGGAATGGAGGTCATCGCGACAATCAAAGAGGCCAGCAGTGCAAAGGTGACGGTTAATGCTTGGTCAGCAAACAGCGCTCCGGCAATCCCATCGACAAAAATTAATGGCACAAATACCGCGAGCGTGGTCAGCGTTGAGGCGGTAATGGCACCCGCCACTTCGCTGGTGCCTTTGATAGCGGCATCGACGCGGTTCATACCTTCACTTTTGCAGCGGTCAATATTCTCCAGCACCACAATGGCGTTATCGACTAATAGGCCAACGGCGAGGGCAATACCGCCAAGCGACATGATGTTAAGGCTGATGCCGGCAAAATACATCATGTTAAAGGTGGCGATCACCGAAAACGGAATCGAGATAGAGATGATCAGTGTGGGAATAATATCTCTGAGGAACAGGTAGATGACCAGCATGGCCAGCACGCTACCGATCAATGCTGAAGAGGTGACTTCACTGACTGCGCTTTGAATAAACTCTGATTGGTCATAAATGACCTGCGGCTGCAGATGACTGTCGTTTTGAGCATCTGCACTCATTTTAGCAATGCGGTTACGCACTTGCTCGGCAACGGCGACAGTATTGGCGTCGCCTTCTTTGTAGATAGCGAGTTCAATTGATTCTTTGCCATTGATGCGGGTAATGTCGCTGCGCTCTTTAAAGCCGTCGGTAACGTCTGCAATATCACCTAAGCGCACTAAGGTATTTCCCTCTTTGTAGATAATGATGTCGGCCAATTCCGCCAATGATTGGAATTGGTTAACGGTTCGCACTAAGTATTCGCGGCCACTTTGTACCACTTTACCAGCTGAAAGATTGATGTTCTCTGCGGCAATGCGGCTACGAATATCATCGGAAGAGATATTCAATTGGGCGAGTTTCTGTTGGTTCAGCAGAATATGTACTTCCTGCTCCAAACCGCCAGACAATCTGACCGAGGCCACACCTGGGAGTGACTCTAGCTCACGCTTCAATTCCTCTTCGGCATAGGTGCGCAGTTGCTTCAATTCATCTTCACCGGCGGATTTGGCGGGAAGGGCGAGGCGCATGATGGGATCTAAATTGGGGTTAAACCGCAGCAACAGCGGTTTATCTATGTCTAATGGCAGTTCGATGGTGTCGAGTTTTTCGCGTACCTCTAAGCCTGCCATATCCATCTGTGTACCCCATTCAAACTCCATGACCACATCAGACAAGCCAGAGCGAGACACCGAGCTGAGTTTGCGCAATCCTTTGACAATACCGACCGCTTCTTCAATCGGTTTGCTGACCAGTTGCTCAACTTCCGCCGGTGCAGCGCCATCATATTGAGTACGAATGGTGAGTGTCGGGTAGCTAAGATCGGGCAGTAAGGTCACCGCCAGTCTTGCAAAGCCCACCATGCCAAACAGCATAATAGCGAGCATAAACATCCACACGGTGACGGGACGACGCACCGATACATTAATCAATGACATGTGAGCTATTCCTTAGCTGTTATTTGGCGGCCGTCAGGTTTAATGGGCTGAGGACTTCGACGACCGATTGATCTTTTAAGTTGTGCTGGCCACGCACCACAATCTGCTCACCGACCTTGATGCCTGAGACGACTTCTACGCGGTTATTTTCACGGTAGCCGAGCGCCACCTCTTTACGTAGGGCTTTACCTTCTTCCACCACATACAGGGTTTGCACATCATCTTGGTTCACAATGGCATTAAACGGCACGACGGCGACATCAGTATGGGTGTCATATTTCAGTTGCACGTTGGTGTACATACCCGCTTTCAAGCGTTGTGCTTTGTTAGGAATAGATAACGTGACTTTGAATGTACCACTGTCACTGTCGATTACGGGGCTGATACGCAATACGGTGGCAGCGAACACATCACTGCGTTTGTCTGGTTTGATCAGCGCTTCTTGTCCAAGGCGTAAGCTGCTCAGTTGCTTTTCCGGCAGGTGCACAATGCCATACAGTTCATCTTGGCTGACGACATAAAACAGTTGGTCAAATTCTTTAGCCATGTTGCCTTGTTTGACGTAACGGGTAGCAATCACACCTGTGATAGGTGAGCGGATTTCACTTTCGGTCACTTGCAGTCGGGCTAAATCACGTTGGGCGCGTGCTGCTTGTAAATTGTATTCCAGCTTAGCCAAGCTATCGGCGCTGACGAACTCGCGGTTACTCATCTTGTTTAGGCGGTTAAGTTCCTGCTCGATGATATTCACTTCAGCAATAGAGCGTTCCAGCTCAAATTGCTGCCGACGGGCATCAATTTTGGCGAGTAGCTGGCCTTTTTCCACGTGGTCACCTTCTTCCACGTAAATGGTTTGGATAACGCCTGCAATGCGGGTAGAAACACCCGCTTCTTCTGGCGCTTCCAAGGTTGCGGTAGTGTTATAGAACGAGGAGATATGTCCTTGGCTGACTGGGGTTGTCTCCACTGGAATGGCAAACACTTCATCCTGTTTTGCCAGTTGTGGTTGGCTGCAAGCGGTTAACATGGCAGTCAGTAGCGCTGCGCTAGCGATAGGTTTTAACATTGCGGTATAGCGTTTCATGAGATAGTCCCTAATAAACTCGTTAACCGCTTAAAGCAATTGTAATGCCAAGTTAAAAGTTTCTTTTTATTCAATATGATATGGTGTTATTAAAAGAAAAGTAGTCGTGTTCACCACTTCATAATAGTGGATTTCTGCAGATGTTAGTACTTTTCACTATTTAGTTAATTTTTGGTAACTACGAATGTCAGTACGTAGACGAGCTTTATCGCTGCATAAGGCACAGTGGCTAGTTTGGAGTGCTTGATAGGTCTGTTTAATCACTATGTGGTTGAAACACACCGCTTGCGTGAATAATAGAGGTGGGGCGCAATGGGCAATATATCTGCAGCGACAGGTATGCGCTTATTGTTGGGCGCCGCAACGTGTTCGTCTTCGGCAATAAAAAAGGCGCCATGGGCGCCTTTTATACGTTAATTACTGCTATTAACGATCTTGCAGTTTCACAAAACTACGTTTTGCTTCGCCAGTATAAAGCTGACGTGGGCGGCTAATTTTGTGTCCTGGCTGATCCAGCATCTCTTTCCAATGAGCAATCCAGCCTACAGTACGAGACAGTGCGAAGATCACGGTGAACATACTGGTTGGAATACCAATGGCTTTCATGATGATGCCAGAGTAGAAGTCGACGTTTGGATACAGTTTCTTAGAGATAAAGTATTCATCTTCCAACGCAATGCGTTCAAGTTCCATTGCCACATCTAACAATGGATCATCCACTTTCAGCTCAGTCAGCACTTCATGGCAAGTTTCGCGCATGACTTTGGCCCGTGGGTCAAAGTTTTTATATACGCGGTGACCGAAGCCCATCAGACGGAATGGATCATCTTTGTCTTTTGCTTTGGCGATGTATTCAGGAATGCGGTCAACTGAACCGATCTCTTCCAACATTTTCAAACATGCTTCATTGGCTCCACCATGAGCAGGCCCCCACAATGAAGCAATACCGGCTGCGATACAGGCAAATGGGTTCGCACCCGATGAACCAGCTAAGCGCACTGTTGAAGTTGATGCATTTTGCTCGTGGTCAGCGTGCAAAATAAAGATACGATCCATCGCGCGTTCGATGATTGGGTTAACCACGTATGGCTCACACGGTACACCAAACATCATCGACAGGAAGTTACCTGAGTAGCTCAAGTCGTTGCGTGGATACTGGAACGGTTGTCCAATCGAATACTTGTAGCACATTGCCGCCAGTGTCGGCATTTTAGACACTAAACGGAACGCAGCAATTTCGCGGTGACGCGGGTCGGCAACATCTAACGAATCTTGATAGAAAGAGGCTAGGGCGCCAGTCACACCACACAGCATCGCCATTGGATGCGCGTCGCGACGGAAGCCACGGAAGAAGAATTCGACTTGTTGATGCACCATAGTATGGTTGCGGACTGTGCTAACAAATTTATCGTATTGTGCTTTGGTAGGCAGCTCGCCATAAAGCAGTAAATAGCATAGATCGAGATAACTAGATTCTACTGCAAGTTGATCAATCGGATATCCGCGGTGTAGCAGAATACCTTGTTCGCCATCAATATAGGTGATGGCCGATTCACATGATGCGGTGGCAAGAAAACCTGGGTCGAAGGTAAAGTACCCTTTGCTGCCAAGTTTGCTGATATCAATTACATCGTAACCAGCGGTTCCTTGTTTAACTGGCAGCTCGATCGAGTCATTTCCTGGAAGTTCCAATTTGGCTATTTTTTCAGCCATAACCCGTTCTCCTTACTTGATTTTATTTGTGAGTGCGGCATAACAAAAACGCCTTACTTTACAAGTAATCTAGATCACATTTCAATTTAAATACCCGTTTGAACTTGTTAGACAATGGTATAGGTCTGACCAATTTCCCTGTAGCTACTTATACTTACGTTCAAAAGTTTCTAATAAAAATAAATTTCTCATAATGTGATGTTTGTATTTGACTTTTGTGGCGCGTATACTTGCTCGGGTTCAAAAGGGCTGCATTCAGGTGGCCAATATTGCCTGTGAACAGCTGACGAAATGCTTTGTCAGTCAATCAGTTACCTGATTGCAATATCTAGTCCATTTGCCAAAAATATAATGTGACTCAAGTCACAAGCCGTATTCCAAAATGCGGTTCGCACAACAATAATGCTCAATGGAGCTGAGTGAGCAGAACGTGAAAAAGCAAAGACCTGTCCATTTAGACTTGCAGACGATTCGCTTTCCGGCGACTGCAATTGTGTCCATTCTCCACCGGGTATCCGGTGTCATAATGCTGTTTGGTGTCGGTGTGTTGTTATGGTTGCTTAACGCATCCCTCAAATCACCAGAAAGTTTTCAGTATGTCCAATCGCTGTTAGATAACTTTATATTAAAGTTTGTCGTATGGGGAATTCTCACCGCTTTAGGCTATCACTTACTGGGCGGCTTACGTCACCTTGTTATGGATACCGGTCGTTGGGAAGAGTTGGCGTCAGGTAAAGCGTCAGCCAAGGCAGTGTTTGTACTTGCCATCATCTTTTCGATTCTGGCGGGGGTTTGGGTATGGTAACTAATGCAGCATCGTTTGGCCGTAGCGGTGTCCATGATTTTATAATGCTGCGCGCCAGTGCAGTGGTTTTAGCCTGTTATACAGTATTCCTCGTGGCGTTCGCCGCATTCAGTACTCCTCTCACTTATGAAGCTTGGCACGGCCTATTTGCCGCATTGCCAATGAAAGTGTTTACCTTGCTGGCGTTGATTGCGCTGCTAATCCACGCTTGGATTGGTGTCTGGCAGGTACTGACTGACTACGTCAAGTGTGTGTCACTGCGTGGTGTGCTTCAGTTTGTTTTTGTCGTTACTGCCTTTGCATATTTGGCGAGCGGCATTCTGATAGTGTGGGGGGTATAAGTGGCTATTCAGGTAAGAGAGTTTGATGCAGTGGTGATTGGTGCCGGTGGTGCCGGTATGCGCGCTGCACTGCAAATATCTAAGGAAGGCAAAAGCTGCGCGCTTCTGTCTAAAGTATTTCCAACCCGTTCTCATACTGTGTCTGCACAAGGTGGTATCACTGTTGCGCTGGGTAACGCCCACGAAGACAACTGGGAATACCACATGTACGACACCGTAAAAGGTTCTGACTTTATCGGTGACCAAGATGCCATCGAATACATGTGTCAAACGGGGCCTGAAGCGATTATCGAACTTGAGCACATGGGCTTGCCATTCTCCCGTTTCGATAACGGTAAAATTTATCAGCGTCCTTTTGGCGGGCAGTCGAGAAACTTCGGTGGTGAGCAAGCGGCGCGTACTGCCGCTGCTGCTGATCGTACTGGTCACGCCTTGTTACACTGCCTCTATCAGCAGAACGTTAAAAACAAAACCCAAGTGTTCTCTGAGTGGTATGCACTGGATTTAGTGAAAAACGAAGACGGCGCTATTGTGGGTTGTACCGCGCTGGAAATCGAAACCGGTGAGATCGTGTATTTCAAAGCGAAAGCGACGGTATTAGCAACTGGTGGTGCAGGTCGTATTTTTGCTTCTACTACTAACGCTCACATCAACACCGGTGACGGCGTGGGTATGGCGTCACGTGCTGGCGTGCAACTGCAAGACATGGAAATGTGGCAGTTTCACCCAACGGGTATTGCGGGTGCGGGAGTATTGGTTACTGAAGGTTGCCGCGGTGAAGGTGGTTACCTGCTGAACAAAGATGGCGAGCGCTTTATGGAGCGTTATGCGCCAAACGCGAAAGATTTGGCATCACGTGACGTGGTTGCACGTTCAATGATGACTGAAATCCGCGAAGGCCGTGGCTGTACTGATGGCGGTCTTGGCCCACACTTGAAACTGAAACTGGATCACTTAGGTAAAGAAACCTTAGAAGCGCGTTTGCCAGGCGTATGTGAATTATCACGTACCTTCGCGCATATCGATCCTGCTGATGGTCCAATCCCAGTTATTCCAACCTGTCACTATATGATGGGCGGCTTGCCTACTCGTGTCACTGGTCAGGTAATCCATAAAGATACTGATGGCACCGAAACTGACGTTGTTGGCTTATTCGCAGTCGGTGAGATTGCGTGTGTATCTGTACACGGCGCTAACCGTTTGGGCGGTAACTCTCTGCTAGACTTAGTGGTCTTTGGACGCGCAGCGGGTCAGCACTTAGGTGCTGCGCTGGAGCAGATGGCAACACCAAAACCAGCGACTGAAGCTGAAATTGCCAAGTCACTTGAACGCTTGAACCGTTGGGAAAACACCAAAGAAGGTGAAGACCCAGTACAGATCCGTAAAGATATGCAGATGTGTATGCAACTGCACTTCTCAGTGTTCCGTAGCGGTGAAGCCATGGCAGAAGGTTTGGAAGAACTTAAAGCTATTCGTGCTCGTTTAGCTAAGGCTAAACTGTCTGATAACTCTAAAGAATTCAACACTCAGCGTATTGAGTGCTTAGAGCTGGATAACTTGATGGCGACCGCAATTGCGTCGGCATATGCGGCCAACTACCGTACTGAAAGTCGTGGTGCACATAGTCGTGAAGACTATCCTGAACGTGATGATGAAAACTGGCTGTGCCACAGCTTGTTTGATCCTAACTCCGAGTCTATGGATCGCCGTGCCGTTAACATGGCACCGACATCACGTGAAGCGTTTCCACCTAAGAAACGTACCTACTAAGGAGCTGCGACATGAAATTAGATATTGCGGTATATCGCTATAATCCTGATGTAGACAAAAAGCCGTACATGAAGGATTACCAGCTGGAAATTCCTGACGGCTCTGACATGATGATGCTTGACGTACTCATTAAACTGAAAGAGCAAGATCCGTCACTCGCGTTCCGTCGCTCCTGCCGTGAAGGTGTGTGTGGTTCCGACGGTATGAACATGAACGGTAAGAACGGTTTGGCTTGTATTACGCCAGTGTCTACCTTTAAAGGTAAAAAGCTCGAAATTAGACCTTTGCCTGGTATGCCAGTAGTACGTGATCTGATTGTGGATCTGTCACAGTTCTACAAACAGTACGAAAAAATCAAACCTTACTTGATTAATGATGACAAGCAACCAGCGCGCGAACATCTGCAGTCGCCAGAAGAACGGGCTCATTTAGACGGTCTTTACGAATGTATTATGTGTGCTTGTTGTTCAACTGCTTGTCCGTCATTTTGGTGGAACCCCGATAAATTTGTCGGTCCTAGCGGCTTGCTGCATGCGTATCGCTTCCTTATTGATAGCCGCGATACTGCAACAGAAGAACGTTTGGATGGGCTGGATGATGCTTATAGCGTATTCCGCTGCCATGGCATCATGAACTGCGTAGATGTGTGTCCTAAAGGTCTTAACCCTACTAAGGCTATCGGTCACATCAAATCTATGCTGTTGAATCGGGCGGTATAAATGCAAGACGGCGAGCAATCATCCATAATGAACTAGCTCGTGCGAGAGTCACTTTCTCATGTGCAGAGAGTGACTCTCTTTCGTGTGTAATGGACGACATACTGACCGCAGGAAATGGAAGTAAATTCATGTGGTCAAGATTCAACGTAACGTTGAAGTAGTGATGCACATATACCAAGATTGAAAGGAATAAACATGCACCAAGGCATCATGAAAGCTTGGCTCGAATCGTCCCACTTAAGTGGTGCGAACTCGACCTATGTAGAAGAGATGTATGAAGCCTATCAAGAAGACCCCAGTGCAGTCTCTGACGACTGGCGTGCCGTCTTTGATAATCTCCCTCCAGTAGATGGTAACGATACCCACTCTCCAGAGCCCTCTCATTCAAAGATCCGCGATTATTTTCGCTCTTTGGCGCAAGACAGTCGTAGTAAGACGACTGGGCGCGTAAGTGACCCAGAGCTTGACGCTAAACAAGTTAAAGTACTGCAGCTGATCAATGCATATCGTTTCCGTGGTCATCAAAATGCTAATTTGGATCCGCTGGCACTGTGGAAGAGAGACGCAGTGGCCGAACTAGACCCAGCGTTCCACGGCTTAACCGCAGAAGATATGGAACGTGAGTTTAATACTGGTTCGTTTGCTCATGGCAGCGGCACCATGAAACTCAAAGAGTTGATCAAAGCGCTTAAAGCTACCTATACCGAATCCATCGGTGCCGAGTATATGCATATTACCGACACTGATGAAAAACGCTGGATTCAACAAAGACTCGAACCCACTTTAGGGCGCGCAGCTTATAGCAAGGACGTGAAAAGCCGCTTGCTGGAAGGCCTTAACGCTGCCGAAGGGATGGAAAAGTATCTTGGTGCAAAGTTTCCTGGTGCGAAACGTTTCTCCCTCGAAGGTGGCGATTCTTTGGTGCCAATGCTACGCGAAATCATTTATCGCGGTGGCGAAGCCGGCACTAAAGAGATCGTTATCGGTATGGCTCACCGTGGTCGTCTGAACGTACTGGTCAATATTCTTGGTAAACGTCCGTCAGAGTTGTTTGACGAATTCGCTGGTAAACATCACGAAGATGGTCTGGGCTCTGGTGACGTTAAATACCACCAAGGTTTCTCGTCAGATTTTGAAACACCAGGTGGTAATGTGCACTTGGCGTTGGCTTTTAACCCATCCCACTTAGAGATTGTGAATCCGGTTGTGATGGGCTCTGTACGTGCGCGTCTTGACCGCCGTGGCAGTGAAGATGGTTTGCAGGTGATGCCCATCACCATTCATGGTGACTCAGCGATTGCTGGTCAAGGTATCGTACAAGAAACCTTCAATATGTCGCAAACCCGCGCCTTTCAAGTGGGTGGTTCAATTCGTATCGTAGTGAACAACCAAGTGGGCTTCACTACCTCAAATCATCATGATACCCGTTCAACAGAATACTGTACCGATATTGCCAAAATGGTGCAGGCTCCTATCTTCCACGTTAATGGGGATGATCCAGAAGCAGTTGCTTTTATTTCGCAACTCGCAGTGGACTATCGCAACACATTCAAACGTGACGTAGTGGTTGAGTTGGTATGTTATCGCCGTCATGGTCATAACGAAGCTGACGAGCCAAGTGCAACGCAGCCAGTGATGTACGGCAAAATCAAAAAACATCCGACGACCCGTAAGATTTACGCTGATCGTTTGGTTGCAGAGCAATCGCTGTCTGCTGAAGATATTACTGGTATGGTCAACGACTACCGCGATGCCTTAGATAAAGGTGATTGCGTAGTGAAAGAGTGGCGTCCAATGACGTTGCACACCGTGGATTGGACCCCGTATCTGAACCGCGAGTGGGATGAGCAATATGAATCTGCAATTGGCTTAGACCATCTGAAAGAGTTGGCCGCTAAAGTCAGTTATGTGCCAGAAACTCACCAGTTGCAAAGCCGTGTTGCCAAGATTTACAACGACCGTGACGCTATGGCCAAAGGCGAGAAACTGCTCGACTGGGGCTTTGCTGAAATGCTGGCATACGCCACGATTTTGGAAACCAAAAAACGGGTGCGTATCACTGGTCAAGACTCTGGTCGCGGCACTTTCTTCCACCGTCACGCAGTATTGCATAACCAAAAAGATGGCACTACCTACTTGCCATTGCGCCATGTGGCCGACAAAGAAGGGCCATTTGATATCAATGACTCAGTATTGTCTGAAGCGTCAGTATTGGCTTTTGAATATGGTTACGCCACTGCCGAGCCAGCCGGTTTAACCATTTGGGAAGCACAATTTGGCGACTTTGCTAACTGTGCCCAAGTAGTGATTGACCAATTCTTGTCATCAGGTGAGCAGAAATGGGGCCGTTTGTGCGGTTTGACTATGCTGTTGCCTCATGGCTATGAAGGCCAAGGCCCAGAACACTCATCGGCGCGTTTGGAACGTTTCTTACAGCTGTGTGCTAACCACAATATGCAAGTGTGTATTCCTTCAACACCTGCACAGGTTTACCACATGCTGCGCCGCCAAGTGGTGCGTCCTATGCGTCGTCCGCTGGTAGTGATGTCACCTAAATCGTTGCTGCGCCATCCAATGGCAGTGTCTTCACTGGAAGAGCTAGCAGAAGGTGGATTCCGTAATGTGATTGGTGAAGTGGACACATTCGACGCCAGCAAAGTGGATCGCGTGGTGTTCTGTAGCGGTAAGGTTTACTACGACCTGTTAGATCGCCGCCGCAAAGAAAATATCGACAATGTAGCCATTGTGCGTATTGAGCAACTGTATCCATTCCCACATGAGGAATTAAACGCAGTGCTCGCTGATTATCAGCATGTAACTGATTTCGTTTGGTGTCAGGAAGAACCTCAGAACCAAGGCGCTTGGTATTGCAGCCAACACCATTTCTGGAGCTCTATTCCTCAAGGTGCCCAACTGAGCTATGCCGGTAGAGAGGCCTCTGCCGCACCAGCTTGTGGGTATCCAGAATTACACGCGCGCCAACAGGAATCTCTGATCGCAAGCGCATTAAAACTGTAGTAATAAATTTTTATAAAAGGAAAGCTTTCCATGAGTATCGAAATCAAGGTACCTGTACTGCCAGAATCGGTAGCGGATGCAACTATCGCCACTTGGCACGTTAAGCCAGGAGAGGCTGTTACACGCGATCAGAACCTGGTGGATATTGAAACTGACAAAGTGGTGTTAGAAGTGGTTGCGCCAGAAGATGGCTCAATCAGCGAACTGCTGTTCCAAGAAGGCGATACCGTCTTGGGCGAGCAAGTGATTGCTCATTTTGTTGCTGGTGCCGTTGTAGGACAAGAAGTCTCTAAAGAGCAAGCAGAAGCCGCTGCACCTAAAGCGGAAGCTGCCGAAGCATCGACTGAAAGCAACGATGCCTTGAGCCCATCTGTGCGCCGTTTGGTGGCAGAGCACAACGTTGATGCCAGCAAAATCAAAGGCACTGGCGTGGGTGGCCGCATCACTAAAGAAGACGTGGAAGCGTTTGTAAAATCTGCCGGTAAACCAGCAGCCGCGGCGGCTCCTGCGCCAGTGGCGCTGAGCGGTGAACGCAGTGAAAAACGCGTCCCTATGACTCGTCTGCGTAAAACCATTGCTACCCGTCTGCTGGAAGCGAAAAACTCAACCGCGATGTTGACCACTTTCAACGAAGTGAACATGAAACCCATCATGGACATTCGTAAGAAGTATCAAGATGAGTTTGAGAAGAAACACGGCATCCGTTTGGGCTTCATGTCTTTCTATGTGAAAGCCGTGACTGAAGCGCTGAAACGCTACCCAGAAGTGAACGCTTCTCTTGATGGTAACGATCTGGTTTACCACAACTATTTCGACGTAAGTATCGCCGTATCTACCCCTCGTGGTCTGGTAACCCCAGTGCTGCGTGACACCGATACCATGACATTAGCGGATATGGAAAAAGCCATTCGCGAACTGGCCATCAAAGGCCGCGACGGCAAGCTGACCGTGGAAGACATGACTGGCGGTAACTTTACTGTGACTAACGGCGGGGTGTTTGGCTCTCTGATGTCCACTCCGATTCTCAACCTGCCACAAAGCGCCATTTTGGGCATGCATGCCATTAAAGATCGTCCAATGGCTGTGAATGGTCAGGTCGAAATCCAGCCGATGATGTATTTAGCTCTGTCATACGATCACCGCATTATTGATGGTCGTGAATCAGTGGGCTTCTTGGTGACCATTCGTGACCTGTTAGAAGACCCAACACGCTTGCTGCTGGACCTGTAAGGGCAGCAAGCTTTTCCTCGTGACTGGCCTTCGGCTGAGGGCCAGTTTGTCCAAAAACGTAGTTTACGGATAATCAATCATGAATTTGCATGAGTATCAGGCAAAAGCCTTATTTGCAGAATACGGCTTGCCAGTTTCAGAAGGCTACGCTTGCGACACAGCTCAAGAAGCTGTAGAAGCGGCTGGCCGCATTGGTGGCGACACTTGGGTAGTTAAGTGTCAGGTACACGCTGGTGGTCGCGGTAAAGCTGGCGGCGTAAAAGTAACCAGTGATAAAGAAGAGATCCGCGCTTTCGCTGAGAAATGGTTAGGCAAAAATCTGGTGACTTACCAGACTGATGAAAAAGGCCAACCCGTTGCCAAAATTTTGGTAGAAAGCTGCACCGATATCGCTAACGAATTGTATCTGGGCGCTGTAGTTGACCGTGGTAGCCGTCGCGTAGTGTTTATGGCATCTACCGAAGGTGGTGTTGAGATTGAAAAAGTTGCTGAAGAAACGCCAGAGCTGATCCACAAAGCGATTATTGACCCAATCACTGGCCCACAGCCATTCCAAGGTCGTGATCTCGGTTTCAAACTCGGTTTGAACCTAACTCAAATTAAGCAGTTCACTAAGATCTTCATGGGCTTGGCGAGCATGTTCCTTGAACATGATTTCGCGCTGCTGGAAATCAACCCATTGGTGATCACCACCGAAGGCAACCTGCATTGCTTGGACGGTAAAATTGGTGTTGATAGCAACGCATTGTTCCGTCAGCCAAAAATCAAAGATATGCATGACCCTTCACAAGATGACCCACGTGAAGCTCACGCCGCTAAGTTCGAACTGAACTACGTAGCGTTGGACGGTAACGTTGGGTGTATGGTGAACGGTGCTGGCTTGGCGATGGGCACCATGGACATCGTTAACCTGCATGGTGGCAAGCCAGCTAACTTCTTGGACGTTGGCGGTGGCGCAACCAAAGAGCGTGTATCTGAAGCGTTCAAAATCATTCTGTCTGACAAGAATGTGAAAGCCGTATTGGTGAACATCTTCGGTGGTATCGTGCGTTGTGACATGATCGCTGAAGGTATCATCGGTGCTGTGAAAGAAGTGGGTGTCGAGGTACCAGTAGTGGTACGTCTGGAAGGTACTAATGCCGAATTGGGCGCGAAAGTACTGGCGGAGTCAGGTCTGGATATCATTGCTGCGAGCAGCTTGACTGACGCAGCGCAGCAAGTAGTAAAAGCTGCGGAGGGCAAATAATGTCTGTATTAATCAATAAAGATACCAAGGTCATCTGTCAGGGTTTTACTGGCGGACAAGGTACATTCCACTCCGAGCAAGCTCTGGCTTACGGTACCCAATTAGTGGGTGGTGTATCCCCAGGTAAAGGCGGTACTACTCACTTAGGTCTGCCAGTGTTCAACACTGTGAAAGACGCTGTAGCTGAAACTGGTGCGACTGCATCTGTTATCTACGTACCAGCACCTTTCTGTAAAGATGCGATTTTGGAAGCGATCGACAGCGGCATTGAGCTGGTGGTTTGTATCACTGAAGGTATTCCAACACTGGATATGCTGCAGGTTAAAGTGAAGCTGGAGCAAACTGGTGTACGTATGATCGGCCCTAACTGCCCAGGTGTTATCACCCCAGGTGAATGTAAGATCGGTATTATGCCAGGCCACATTCACAAGCCAGGTAAAGTGGGTATCGTTTCACGTTCAGGTACGCTGACATACGAAGCGGTTAAACAAACCACTGATGAAGGTTTCGGCCAATCAACTTGCGTTGGTATCGGTGGTGACCCAATCCCAGGTACTAACTTTATCGACGTTCTGGAAATGTTCCAGAATGATCCAGCGACCGAAGCTATCGTGATGATTGGTGAAATCGGTGGTACTGCAGAAGAGGAAGCGGCAGCTTACATCAAAGCTAACGTGACCAAACCTGTTGTATCTTACATTGCTGGTGTTACTGCCCCTCCAGGCAAACGTATGGGCCATGCTGGCGCTATCATCGCTGGTGGTAAAGGTACTGCAGCAGACAAGTTTGCTGCACTGGAAGCTGCGGGAGTAACGACCGTACGCTCACTGGCAGACATCGGTAAAGCACTGCGTGAAAAGACTGGCTGGTAAGCCATTCTGTTCATGATGCAAAAGGCGCCTGATGGCGCCTTTTTTGTCACGGTTGCCTGTAATTAGGCAAAAGAAACCAACCTAGGTCGGCTTTATTATCACTGTGGCAGCTTATGCTTCCTCGTCACCGTGATCACACTTACCATCAGTGCTAGTACCATACAGATACAAGCTGTGGTTGGTCAGTTTAATGTTGTGTCTCACCGCTATCTCATGTTGGCGACGTTCAATCACATCATCAGTAAACTCAATCACTTTGCCACAGGTAAGGCAAACAAGGTGGTCATGGTGATCTTGGGTAGAAAGTTCAAATACCGCTTTACCGCTTTCAAAGTGATGACGTGACACAATGCCCGCATCGTCAAATTGGTTTAGTACACGATAAACGGTCGCCAAACCAATCTCTTCGCCAATATCTAGCAGTTTTTTATACAAGTCTTCCGCGCTGATATGCTGATTTTCTGGTTCTTGCATCAATTCCAGGATCTTGATTCTCGGCAGGGTAACTTTTAGACCCGCTTTCTTTAGTGCTTGATTTCCATCTGTCATGGTGAATCTCTTGATTGCAGAACCCATTACGCAGATCATGGGCTCTTCAGTGGGTGTTGGAACTCATTATATGAGCAGTTTTGGTAAACTTAAACCTTCGTCAGTGTTTTTGACTCTATCTTGTACGTAAATGTAGTTTATTGAAGCATATCCCAATGAAAATAAATGGATTAACATTGTTTTTATTAGGGTTATACCAAGGAATAATTGTTCATCTTACTGTCGCTGGGCAGTATGGGCAAAAAACATAGGGGTTGTGGATGTATCAGCACATAGTGGTGCTCACTGGCGCGGGCATTTCAGCAGAGTCGGGATTACGCACTTTTCGCGATCAAAATGGACTGTGGGAAGATCATCGTATTGAAGATGTTGCTACGCCAGAGGGATATGCCCGTAATCCAACATTGGTGGAAAATTTCTATAACGAACGTTGGCAACAACTCAAAAACCCCGCAGTAACGCCTAATGCCGCCCACGAGGCGTTAGCCCAGCTTGAGCAAGCATTTACTGGCAAACTGCTGCTAGTGACTCAAAATGTCGATAACCTGCATGAACGTGCCGGCAGTAAAAAACTGTTGCACATGCATGGCGAGCTCAATAAAGGCCGCTGTCCGCGCTCTGGTCAAACATTCTCATTGCATGAGCCGTTTGGTGCCGACAACTGTTGTACCTGCTGTATTCCAGCACAAAGATTGCGGCCGCATATTGTGTGGTTTGGCGAGATCCCCATCGGCATGGATCGCATTCACGATGCACTTGAAGCGTGCGATCTATTCATCGCTATCGGCACTTCGGGCACTGTGTATCCTGCCGCTGGTTTTGTTGATATTGCTAATCATCATGGCGCAATGACCATTGAGGTGAACCTCGCGGAAGCCGATGAACACAGCATGTTTAAGGCGCACTATCAAGGCAGCGCAAGTGTGACGCTGCCAGATTTAGTTCAGCGAATTTTGGCGGGTCATACGTTTTAAGTTCGGATTAGCTAGCGCGATAATGGTGTAACGCGCCGTAGGCAAACTGCTGCGGCGCCTTATTTTTGGTGTAGTGAGCAAGTCCGGCCCACAACAGTGATTAACCGTGGCTAATAAACTGGGTGGCGGCGGGGGCTTGTGTCAGTTTGGCTACTTCGACCATGGCGCCGGTCAGCTGGCTCAGGTCGGCCGCGTTAATCACATAGGGTGGCATGATGTAGATAAAGCGGCTAAACGGCCGTACCCACACACCGCGCTTAACAAACTCCTGTTGCAGCTTGCCGGTATCGACGCTGTGGTCGAGTTCAATTACACCCACCGCACCTAACACCCGTACCGCCAGCACATGCTCAAACTCCGCTGCTGGGGCTAACTCACGTTGCATCTGTGTTTGTATCGCGGCAACTTGCTGTTGCCACGTGCCTCGGCTAATGAGTTGTAAGCTGGCGTTAGCAGCGGCGCAGGCGAGGGGGTTCGCCATAAAGGTGGGGCCATGCATAAACACACCGGCGGGCGAATCGCTGATACCGCAGGCCACTTCATCGCTACACAAGGTTGCCGCAAGGCTGATATATCCGCCTGTCAGCGCTTTGCCCACGCACATGATATCCGGTTGGATCTCGGCATGTTCACAGGCAAACAGTTTGCCGGTGCGGCCAAAGCCCGTAGCAATCTCATCTAAAATCAGCAGCACTTGGTACTTATCGCACAACTCACGCACCCGCTTGAGGTACGCCGCGCTATAAAACCACATCGCCCCCGCGCCTTGCATAATCGGTTCAATAATCAATGCCGCAATTTGTTGGTGTTGAGTCGCCAGCAGTTGTTCAAGCTCTGTCGTATCATCCGCAACTAACTCGGCGCCAAATGGTGTTTTTGGTGCAGGCGCAAACAGCTGCTGCGCGACATTAGCGCCAAACATGCTGTGCATCCCTTCGGTGGGATCACACACACTCATGGCGGCAAAGGTATCGCCGTGATAACCGCGACGTACTGTGAGGATTTTACGCTTATCGTTGGCGGCACGGCCTTGCCAATATTGCAGTGCCATCTTCATCGCCACTTCCACGGCGATGGAACCTGAGTCGGCCAAGAACACTTTGCTGAGACTATTTGGCGCCAACGCTAATAGCTTTTTACAGAGCTCAATCGCTGGCGCGTGGGTGATACCACCAAACATCACATGGCTCAGCTGCTGTAACTGCTGTTGCATTGCCGCCACAATCTGCGGATGCCCGTAACCATGAATACAAGCCCACCATGAGCTGGTGCCATCCACCAACTGCTGGCCACTATCGAGTGTCAGTCGTACGCCGTTTGCGGCGGTCACGCCAAAAGTCTGCGCGGGGAAACGCATCGAGCCATAAGGGTGCCAGATGTGTTGCTGATCAAACGAGTAATCTAAGCTGATCATATAATAACCGATAGTAAACTTGTGAATGTCTGCCGTATTGACAGCGGCTTGGGCACGGGTATGCTAGCCAAAATTAAAATCGGCATCAAGGCACAGCGAGCAAGCCGCTTTGATGGAACGCAGCTACAAGGTTTTTACAGGATAATATTATGGTTGACACTCAAGTGCGCCACGATTGGCAACGACAAGAGATTGAAGCGCTGTTTGCGCTGCCGATGAATGATTTGTTGTTTCAAGCCCATACCATTCATCGCCAGCACTTTAATCCTAACGAAGTGCAGGTTAGCCGTTTGCTGTCGATCAAGACTGGCGCGTGTCCAGAAGACTGCAAATATTGTCCGCAGAGTGCTCGTTACGATACCGGCCTTGAGAAAGAGCGTTTGCTAGAGATTGAAAAAGTGCTGACAGAAGCTCGTAGTGCCAAGGCCGCAGGAGCCACCCGTTTCTGTATGGGGGCTGCTTGGCGTAACCCCAAAGCGCGTGATATGCCGTATCTCACCGATATGGTTAAAGAGGTTAAAGCGCTCGGTATGGAAACCTGTATGACGCTCGGCATGCTCGATCAGCAGCAAGCGGATGAGCTAGCTGCCGCCGGGTTAGATTATTACAACCATAACCTTGATACCTCACCGGAATTCTACGGCGACATCATCACCACGCGTACCTACGAAGACCGTTTAAATACGTTAGATCATGTGCGTGCAGCCGGGATGAAAGTCTGCTCCGGCGGCATTGTGGGCATGGGCGAAACCGCCACAGATCGTGCTGGTTTATTGCAGCAACTGGCCAATATGCCTAAACATCCAGATTCAGTACCGATCAACATGTTGGTCAAAGTGGCCGGTACGCCGCTGGCTGAGCAAGAAGACCTCGACCCGTTGGAATTTGTGCGTACTATCGCCGTAGCGCGGATTATCATGCCGTTGTCGCGAGTTCGCTTGTCGGCCGGACGTGAAAACATGACTGATGAGCTGCAAGCGATGTGTTTCTTTGCGGGCGCCAACTCGATTTTCTACGGCTGCAAACTGCTAACCACCGCTAACCCGAAAGAGAATACCGATATGGCGCTATTCCAACGCTTAGGGCTGAACCCAGAGCAAGGGCAAGCCGCAGTGTTGGAACAAGAGGGCGATGCGCTAAAGCAAGCAGTGCAGCACCAACAAGCCAAGCAGGCCAAGGCCACTGGCGCATTTTATGATGCAGGTGCACTGTAATTGGCCGACCACGCCTTATCTGCCCGCATCAAGGCGCGTCAGCATCAACTGGCGCAGACTGGCTTGCTGCGGCAGCGACGACTGCTAAATGCCGCCGCTGAAGCGGCGATGGTCACTGCTGATAATGGCAGTCTCCACAACTTTGCTAGCAATGATTACCTGGGTTTGAGTCATGCACCAGAAGTGGCCGCAGCGCTGTATAGTGGCGCGCAGCAATATGGCGTAGGGAGCACCGCGTCGCCATTAGTATGTGGTTATAGCGCGGCGCATCAGCAGCTAGAGCAAGCCTTGTGCGCAGCAACGGGGGCAGAAGCAGCCATCCTATTTAGCTCGGGTTTTGCTGCCAATAGCGCCTTGATGAAAACGCTGTTCAGCGACAGCGATACCATAGTGGCAGATAAGCTGATCCACGCTTCAATGATTGATGGCTTGCGTGATGCCAAGGTCAAACTGAAACGCTATCAACATAATGATCTCGCGGCCGCTGAGCGTTATCTCCGCCAAGGTGATGTCACTGCGCTACTGACGGAAACCATCTTCAGTATGGATGGTGACAGCGCCCCCCTTGCACAATTGGCAGCACTGTGCCAGCGCTATCATTGTCCCTTGATTGTTGATGACGCCCACGGCTTTCTGCTGACCGATACGCTGCAAATTCACCCTTTTGCACGGCTGATTACCTTTGGCAAAACCTTGGGCTGTCAAGGGGCGGCCATTGTCGGCAGCCAACAGTTGATTGATTTCTTAGTTGCCAATTGTCGCGAGTATATCTACTCCACCGCCTTGTCGCCTGCGTGTTGTGTCGCTGCACAACAAGCGCTGCAATTGGCTAAAGCATCTCATCTTGTTGAGCAGTTGCAGCAGCATATTGCTTTATTTCGCCAACTCGCAACGCAGGCTGGTTTACCGCTGCTTGATTCGGCTAGTGCCATTCAACCGATATTGATTGGTCAAACTGAGCGGGTAATGCAAATTGCTCAGCAACTGCGTGAACGTGGCTTCTTAGTGGGGGCGATTCGGCCGCCTACCGTGCCACAGGGCAGTAGCCGCTTACGTGTTACCCTGAGTGCGGCGCATCGTCCGGCGCAAATCAGCGCGCTTATCACTGCGTTGAGCGAGGCCATTACCAATGCGCCTTGAGCTTAGCAGCGACCATAGCGTGGCGCGACGTTTCTCCCGTGCGGCTATCGCTTACCAACAACACAACGTAATCCAGCGGCAAACGCAACAGCAGTTGTGCTGCGGGTTAGCTGTGGGCGTCGGTCGCTTATTAGACGTGGGTGCTGGGCCAGGCACCGATTTTAGCGATTATCAACCGCAGCAAGTGATTGCACTGGATATTGCCACTGGCATGTTGCAGCAGTTGCAGCAAACTTATCCCCACTATCAAACAGTGTGTGCCGATGCGCAGCGGCTGCCACTCAGCAGTGCGAGCGTCGATAGCTACTATTCTAATTTAGCGTTACAGTGGTGTGCTGATATCACCTTAGCAGCGCAGGAAGCCCACCGTGTATTGTGTGCTAACGGCTTGTTGCAAATTGCGCTGGTGGTGGCAGATAGCTTGCCCGAACTGGACGATTTGGGGCTCAATAGACGGCAGTTTATTGATGAGCAGCAGCTACAAGCCGCATTTGCTGCAAATCGATGGCAGCAACTGCAGTGTGAGACGTTGAACCATCAATGCCATTTTGCCGATTTGCGGCAACTGCTGTATTCCATCAAAGGGGTAGGGGCATCGTTAGCTGCTCAGCAACAGGGTTTAAAAGGTAAACAGCATTGGCAGGCGCTACAGCATCAAGCTGAGCAGTTGCGGCAGCCTGCGGGTATTCCATTAACTTATCGTGTCGCCTATCTGCGCGCGATTAAATAATAATTACGTCAACAGTGAAGGTGACGCGATGATTTTTTTTGTTACGGGTACGGATACCGATAGCGGTAAATCACTTATTACCGCTGCGCTGTTACATAAGGCCCGCACCGCAGAGAAACTGCGTACATTAGGGCTAAAACCGGTTGCTTCTGGTTGCCATCAAACCGCCGAGGGTTGGCGTAACAGTGATGCCGAATTGCTAATGAGTGAATCCACGTTGACGCTGGAGTATGACCGCATCAATCCATTCACCTTCGAACCCGCCATAGCGCCGCACATTGCCGCCGCGGATGTCGGTGTGGATATCAGCCCAGAATCCGTTATCTCAGCGTTAGATTTTACCCAGTACGCCATGGCTGATTTCTGTTTGATGGAAGGCGCTGGAGGTTGGCGTTTGCCGTTGGGCAATAATCGTTATCTGTCTGAAGTGGTTGCCGCGTTGGGCTTGCCAGTGATTATCGTCGTTAATATGCGTTTAGGGGCGTTAAACCACGCATTGCTGACTCGCGATGTGATCCGTATGGACGGCTTGGAAGTGGCTGGTTGGGTTGCCAATACTGCGGGTAAACAGATGGCGCGCTATGCAGAAAACCTCGCCAGTTTGAAAGAGATGATGGAAGTGCCATGCCTCGGTGAAGTGCCTCATCTGGCAAAACCTACGCCTGCCGCTATCGCTGCTTACTTAGATCTCGCGCCATTGCGGCAGCGGCCACGCTAATTGCTAAGCGCCAAACTAAAATGCCACTCAAATGAGTGGCATCATGCTCACCTAACTATTCGCCAACAGCTTAGATAAATCGCTCCCTGCTGGCACAGGGATCTCTTGCTCTTGGCCACTAAACAGATACGCGGGTAAATCCCCCAATAACGTCAGCTTGTCGCCTTGCAGTTGCAGCGCAGTGCCTTCTTGTAGGCCCAGCACTGGCATGGCAGGATCAACACAGGTGAATTCCAAAATCCGTTGCGCCCGTGACTCGCCATTGTGGCCAGCAATAGTGGCATTGCTGTAGTGCGGATTGATTTGAAACGGTACTAAGCCCAGCGCCGTAAACGATGGAGGCTCAATAATCGGCATATCGTTGGTGGTACGAATGCTCTGGCCGGCAATGTTTGAGCCTGCGCTCCAACCGATATACGGCTTACCAGCCGCGACCTCTTCACGGATCAGGTGCAGCAGATCATAGCGGTACAGCTCATGCAACAGGTGGAAGGTGTTGCCACCACCCACCAAAATGCCGCCAGCATCTTTGATGGCTTGCTTAGGGTCGCCATATTGGTGGATTGACGAGATATCCAATTGCAGCGGCGCTAAGCCTGCGGCAACAGTTTCTAAATACTGTTCATAGGGTTTGCTTACACCGGCATAAGGAATGAATAACCACTTCTTGGTTAGATTCGTCATAGGTGCAATAAACGGCAGCGCATGTTCCAGATAGGGAGTCGCGCCAGCGCGAGAACTACTCAATAAAAGCGCATTGGTTGTCATGCTAATTTCCTTGCTGGTCAAATGGTCTGTCCATACTAGCAAACAGGGACTATCAGGCTCAATCTTCACTTGCTTTCAGGCAGTTAGCATTAAGCTTGGATTAAGTTGTACGGCCTAGACTTGCCGCTAATTCTAAGCATCACCTCGCTTAAACAAATTTTAATTTACTCTCCCTTGAATTACCTAAAAATGGACATATTATGTCTTTAGGGCGATATAAGTCGCGGTGAATATTCTCCACAGGAGTTTATATGAAACGTGTAGTGCTATTTCTGTTAACTAACTTGGCCGTGATGGTAGTGCTGTCGATTGTTATGTCAGTACTCGGGGTTAATACGCGTACCACTGGCGGCTTGCTAGTGTTCGCAGCAATTTTTGGTTTTGGTGGTGCTTTCATCAGTTTGGCAATGTCCAAATGGATGGCAAAACGCTCAATGGGGCTTGAGGTGATCACTAATCCACGTGATAACACCGAACGTTGGTTGCTGGAAACCGTTGCGCGTCAAGCACAACAAGCGGGGGTAAAAATGCCAGAAGTGGCTATTTACCAATCGCCTGAAATGAACGCATTTGCCACAGGGCCAAGCAAAAACAACTCCCTCGTGGCTGTCAGCTCTGGTTTGCTGTACGGCATGAATGCCGAAGAAGTCGAAGCGGTACTCGCACACGAAATGAGCCACGTGGCTAACGGCGACATGGTGACCTTGACCTTGATTCAAGGCGTGGTGAACACCTTTGTGATCTTCTTGGCGCGTGTTGTTGCCAATATCATTAGCAATT
Source organism: Shewanella sp. (assembly GCF_048265805.1). Classification (GTDB taxonomy): domain Bacteria; phylum Pseudomonadota; class Gammaproteobacteria; order Enterobacterales; family Shewanellaceae; genus Shewanella. The sequence goes on from NZ_JBLXAT010000005.1 coordinate 232,586, forward strand.
TCTTGTCTAATGATGAGGAAGAGGGTGCTGGCCTTGGCGGTTTAGCTTACTTTGCGGTAGTGATTGTCTTGGAAATCGTGTTCGGGATTCTGGCGTCGATTATTGTGGCGTACTTCTCACGTATCCGAGAGTACCGTGCCGATGCAGGCGCAGCTACCTTGGCGGGGCGTAACAAAATGATTGCTGCGCTAGAACGCCTGCGTAACGGCCCTGAGACAGGCGAAATGCCTGCGAACATGTCAGCATTTGGCATCAACGGCAAACGGTCTGTGGCAGAGCTGTTAATGAGCCACCCTCCGTTAGAGAAACGTATTGCCGCGCTTAAAAATGCAGCATAACCACTAAGTTAAGCTATGCTTATCAGAAGAAGGCTGATCAAGGCCTTCTTTTTTTGTGCCAACGAAAACCCCCAGCTAGGCATGTAGTAGAGCATTATAGGCGCATATGAAAAACCTCCGACTATGCTGGAGGATATTTTTTGTTGTAAATTAGTAAACCATGTAAAAAAGCATTACTATCTGTTTTATCAGCTAAATTTATTGTAAATGCTAATTCCAATTCGGCATTAAGTTGATTTAGCGCACATTTTGGTTTTTTATAAGTTGTTAAAGTATCGCGGACTGATATTTAGTTTCGTTACTTGCTCCTTGCGGGCAAGAAAAAGTGTAAAAGTCGTGCTTTCAACTACAACTGGACGGGAGTCAACGTGAGTAAAAGAACTCCGCCATGTTGTGTTACCGGAGGATTAATATGGTGAGCAAAAAAATTCTTGGTGCTCTGTTCGGTGCTGGTTTAGCCGCAATGGCCCTGTCTACAGGCGCTTTCGCTGCAGATCAAAAACTGGCTGAGTTCCACGTAGAAATGAACGGCGGTTGTGATTCTTGCCACAAAGATGGTTCTCCATCAGCTGATGGCGAATATGAATTTGAACAATGCCAAGGTTGTCACGGTGGTTTAGCCGATATGGACGCAGTTCATAAACCACACGATGGCATGCTGAAATGTGCTGATTGCCATGCTCCACACGATATGAACGTAGGTCAACGCCCTACTTGTGAAGCTTGTCATGACGACGGCCGTACTCCAGAGAAAATCCTGGGTAAATAATCTCAGCGAACTGGAACGCAATGCCGGCATTTATGCCGGCATTTTTTTTTGCGGCTGCGCCTTGCAACCAGCGGTTGCCAATATTGTGAGCTTTCGCGCTCACACTGCGCTCAAGATTTATCACTGTGTGATTGCAAGCTGTCGCTTGCGAAAGTCGTGGAAAACATACAGGAAGTATTAATACCGCGGAGCACACGGATGTGCGTGAGCGGTGATACGCGTTCCACACCAGAGGACAAGGGGGCTGGACAGCCTCGCCCCCTTGTCAATCCCCTAGCTGCCCCGACGTCGCGAAACGCTACGGCGCTTCTGGTTTGCCATTTTCGCAAATCGCTCTGATTCGTCATCCGTGACTCACCATCGCTGCTCGATATCCATATCTCGCTTGCTCAATGTCTGCCCAACGCACCTTCGCCGCGCCGAGGGGAATTGGTGTTGCCAGTCAGATTTGTGTTTGAACATTGCACTGTTCGTACTTGATTAGATTTATGGCTGCGCCATACCAAGCTGCGCTTGGCAAAGTCGTGGAACTACTCGTTCCACACCAGAGCCAAGGGGCGATGCTCGTCCCTCGCCCCTTGGAACCCCGACGACG
>NZ_JBLXAT010000006.1:0-214091 GCF_048265805.1 Shewanella sp.
ACATAAGATTGTCAGATTAATGTTGTGTCACCAATCATGGTGATTGGAGTATGCATGAGCCGTATACGAGGCCCGTACGTACGGTTCTGTGAGAGGGATGAGGCGTTAGCGCCTCACCCTACTCGATGTTGCTGCGTTACTGGTCGAAGCTGGCGCACATCTTTCGTTATCGCAGCCGTTTATTCATCGCCACACGCTGGTGTGATGCGCTAACCAACCCTGCCCAAATGCCAATGCATGCGACCTGCTGTGGCGATCCTTTGTGGCATAAAAAGCCCCCTAAAGTAGGGGGCTGATGTTTGCGATAAGACAGTGTTATGCGCTAGAACAGTTCTTGTGTCGCTGCTTTGTTATCGATAAAGATATTGTTGTCTTCGCTGTTATTGTCCTGAGCGTATTCCGTTGGCTCTGTGCCTCGAATGAAATACTCAAAGTCGCTGGTATAGTCGGTCTTACGTGACAATAGCCCCGTCGCCAGATCGATACGTACTGACACTATGCCTTCTGGCGGTTGCATCGGTTGCTCTGGGGTGCCTTTCAATGCGTGGTACATAAACTGGTTCCACGCTGGTCCCGCAGTCTTAGCGCCTGACTCACCGCCGGTAATTTGGTCTTTTGGCGCATTGGCATTCCATGCTGTACGGCCAAGCTGACGGCCATGGTCATCAAAACCGACCCAAGCGGTGGCCACCAAACTTGGGTTAAAACCACTGAACCAGGTATCACGCGCTTCGTTAGTTGTACCGGTTTTACCTGCAATGTCATGCCGTTTGATCAAACGAGCTGCACGCCAAGCGGTGCCGTTCCAGCCGGTGCCATGGTTCCAGTCGCCACCGCCCCAGATGACACTCTTCAGCGCTTCGGTGATCAGGAATGCCACTTGCTTCGACACAATCCGTTTAGCATGGCGGGCTTTTGGGTTAGCACAGTTATATGCCATTGGCGACGCAGCGTTATCGTCAAAAGCTGGCGTTGGTGCAATATCGTTGCTATTAGGCAACTTAGCCTCGTCGCAGGCCAATGCGGGTTGCGCTTGCTCAATGGTTTTGCCGTAGCCATCATCAATATGGTCAATATAGTAAGGCTCGACCAAGTAACCACCGTTAGCAAAGGTGGTGAAGGCAGTAACTACTTGCAGTGGTGTGACCGATGGTGAACCTAACGCCAATGATTCGTTGCGGTTTAAGTCTTCACGGTCAAAGCCAAACTCTACTAATTTGTCGATGGCGTTATCGACGCCAACATAACGCAGCGCCCGTACCGCCATCACGTTAACTGATTGCGCTAAGCCGACTTTTAAGCGAGTTGGGCCGCCATAGACGTCCGGCGAGTTTTTCGGACGCCATGCGGTACCTTGGCGGAGGTCAGGCTTATTGATTGGTGCGTTATTAATTAGCGTGGCTAAGGTGTAGCCCTTTTCAAGTGCAGTGGTATAAATTAACGGTTTGATATTAGAACCCAATTGGCGCTTCGCTTGTGTCACGCGGTTATATTGGCTCATGGAAAAGCTAAAGCCACCGACCAGTGTTTGAATTGCGCCATCGAGTGGTGCCAGCGATACCATAGCGCTAGATACTTCAGGAATTTGCGATAACTGCCAGGTGTCGTTAATCGGACGCACCCACACCATTTCCCCAACCTTGAGCACATCGGCGGCAGTTTTTGGCGCAGCGCCTTGGCGGCGATCTGAAATATAGCTACGCGCCCACTTTATCCCATCCCAAGCGAGTTCAATCTGCTTGCCACTGGTTAACATTACTGTGGCATTTTGCTCGCCCAACTGCATCACTGCTGCGGGTTGAATATCATCGACAGCGTTGGTTTTGGCTAAGGTGTCCAAAATCTGCTGCTTGGCTGGGGCGGTATCAGTCCAAATAGTGCTGATAGCACCGCGGTAGCCATGACGTTCATCGTAGGCAAATACGTTGTCACGCACGGCTTGCTGCGCTTCATTTTGCAGGCGCGAGTCAATGGTGGTGTAAACGTTGTAACCACCAGTGTAAGCCTCTTCTTCACCGTACTTTTGTACCATGTAGTCGCGCACGAGCTCCGACACATAAGGCGAGTACAGGTCGATTTCCGCACCGTGATAGCTGGCGGTAATCGGTGCTTGAATTGCGGTTTGGTATTCTTGCTGGTTGATGCTGCGTTTTTCTAGCATGCGGCTGAGTACCCAGTTACGACGATTCAGTGCACGGACTGGATTACGCAGTGGGTTAGCGGCGGAAGGGGATTGCGGCAAACCAGCAATCATTGCCATCTCTGGCAGCGTCAGTTCACTCAGGCTTTTGCCGTAATACACTTGCGCTGCAGCGCCAACGCCGTAGGCACGGTTCCCTAAAAACGAACGGTTGAGGTATAAGGTCAAGATCTCTTGCTTAGTGAGCACTTGCTCAATCTTCAGCGCCAGTATGATCTCTTTAACCTTACGGATATAGGTTTTTTCACGAGAAAGGAAGAAGCCCCGCGCCACCTGCTGAGTAATGGTACTCGCTCCCTGACTTTTCTTACCGGTCGTTACCAAAATAAAAGCAGCACGCGTGATACCAATCGGGTCAATCCCCATATGTTCAAAGAAACGAGCATCTTCAGTATCTAATACAGCGTTAACTAATTGCGGTGGTACTTGGTCATATTCCACCGGAATTCGTCTTTTTTCACCGAATTGTGAGATCAGCTTACCGTCTTTTGAATAAATTTTGAGAGGTGTCTGCAATTGCACAGTTTTTAATGTGGCAACATCCGGCAAATCAGGTAAAACGTAAAAATAAATTGCGGTTACTGAGATGACTCCCAGCAACATTAAACTGAAAAAGGCAATGACAATCCGTTTTAACCACTTCACAGGATAAAATTCCGCTCGTTGTTTTGGCGCCTTAGTATATAAGGCCAAGGGGTCAGCGTGAAGTAAAAAGCTGCGTTAAAAACAAGCAAAACAATGTTAATGCTAAACTTGTTTTGATCACATATGCGTAAACTATGTGCTACGCTAGAAATCAACAACTAAAAGACGGCACGGGACTATGCTTTCAAACTTATGGAGGCGTCAGGCACCGCAGATGGTGGGGATAGATATCGGTTCCCATGAAGTCAAAGCCATTCTGCTGGGTAAGGTCGCTGACGGTTATAAAATTTTGGCTCATGCCGCTGTGCCAGTGAAAAAAGGTGCCGTGAATGACCATGAAATAAGGGATTTAGATGCGGTGATCGAATCGCTGCGTCTGGTGCGACGTTTGTTACCTAAATCATCAAAATTCGCGGCAGTTTCAGTGTCTGGCTCGGCGGTGATGACCAAAGTGATCTACATGGACGCCGCGCTCAGTGAAGTCGAAATGGAAGCGCAAATTGAGATTGAAGCTGACACTCTCATTCCGTATTCTCTTGATGAAGTCAGCATTGATTTCGAAACGCTCTCCGTTAACAAGAACGACAACACCAAGGTTGATGTGTTACTCAGCGCCTGCCGCACAGACAACATTGATGCTCGTATTGATGCCCTCGACGGTATTGGTATGGAAGCCAAAGTGGTGGATGTTGAAGGTTATGCCCTAGGGCGTGCCTATCAACTCGTTAAAGCCCAAGTGCCAGAAAACATTCAACAACAAGGCGTGGCGGTGCTAGTGGATATCGGTGCCAACATGATCACCATTGCGGTGGTCGAGAATGATGAAACCACCTTCATCCGCGAACAAGCCTTTGGTGGCGAACTTTTCACTCAATCCATCCAATCATACTACGGCATGCCATATGAACAGGCGGAGAAAGCCAAAATCGATGGTGATCTGCCACGTAACTATATGCTGGAAGTGTTATCGCCATTCCAGATGCAGTTACTGCAGCAAATCAAGCGTACCTTGCAAATCTATTGCACCTCTAGTGGCAAGGATAAAGTGGATTTTCTGCTGCTTAGCGGTGGAACTTCTAAACTGGAAGGTATGGTCAATGTGCTCAAGAGCGAACTGGATGTGCAAGCCGTCATTGCAGATCCTTTCAAAGGAACATTGAAGGCTGACGATAAAGTGCGGCAACTGCTTCAGAAAGATATCAATAAATACTTGGTTGCTTGTGGGCTCGCATTAAGGAGTTATGGTCAATGGCGAACATAAACCTGCTGCCTTGGCGGGAAGAAGCTCGCGAGAAAAAGAAACGCGACTATTTAGGCGTACTCGCATTAGTATTTATTGCAGCCGCTTTTGGCGTTTATCTCACGATCAGTTTTATCGGTTTACTCACCGAAGACCAGCGTGAGCGTAACGCTTATTTGCAAAATGAAATTCAGCTACTCGATAAACAAATTGCCGAAATTAAAAAAATTCGAGAGCGCAAAGCCGATATTGAAAAACGCACAGAGATTATTTTAAACCTTCAGCAATCGCGAAATCTGCCGACTCATATTTTAGATGAGTTAGTTCGTGTGATTCCGCCGGGCGTTTATTTATCCAGTGTGGAGAAAAAAGGAAGCGTTATTTGGATTGAAGGGCGTAGCGAATCCAATAACAACGTCGCTAACATGATGCGTAAGATCAAGGCCTCCGAGTGGCTACAAGATCCATCTATGCAGTCGATAGTTTCCCAACAAGAAGATATTCGTGAATTACAGCGGTTCCGCTTAAAGGTAACGGTTAAAGGGGTTACTCAAGATAACCTTGATGCCACCAAAACCAAGGGAGCTGGCAAATAATGAAACTAGATTTAAGCCAGTTTAATGATCTGGATATGGAAAACATTGGTGGTTGGCCAACCCAAGTCAAAACCGTATTTGCCATTATATTAGCCTTATTGGTATTCGCCGGTGGTTACTATTTCTTTGTGGGGGATGCGTTAGATAGTTATGACGCCGAACAGCGTAAAGAAGTGCAATTGCGACAGGATTTTCAAAGCAAATACCAACTGGCTGCTAACCTTGAGTTATATCGCCAACAACTGGTTGAAATGGAAGCACAGTTCGCTGAATTGTTAAAAATGCTGCCTTCACAAAACGAAATGCCTGGACTATTGGATGACCTGACGTTTGTGGCGACCGATTCCGGTTTAAAAATTCTCAGTATCGACTGGGACGCTGAAATTCAGCGAGAGTTTTATATCGAATATCCCATTCGAATGTCGGTAGAAGGCGGTTATCACCAACTGGGCAGCATGGTATCTGGTGTCGCTGATTTACCGCGCATTGTGAGTTTGCATGACTTCACGATTAAACGTGATGAAAGCGGCGAGCAGTTATCGATGGAGATATTGGCGAAAACCTACCGCTTTAAAGAGGGCGCGGCTCAACCAGCAGCAAATGCTAAGACACAGGGGAAAGCCAAATGAGATTCCTACTAATTGTCTGCATGATGCTGTTGCTGGTGGGCTGTATTGGCGACCGCGCCGATTTAGAACAATTTGTGGCGTTCACCAAAGAAAATCATAAAGCGCGCATTCCGCCGCTGAAGGAGCCGCCCAAGTTTGAACATTTTGTTTACCAAGCAGAATTGTTACGCAGTCCATTTGTTCCGCCTGCACGAGAATTAACTGAAGAGGTGGTGGATAGCTCAAGAGATTGCTTGCAGCCTGATTTGAAACGCAAGAAAGGCCGTTTAGAAACCTACGCACTCGATAATCTCAAAATGCGTGGCACCCTCAGTCAAGGCTCGGTGATTTGGGCGTTGGTGGAAACCGCGGATAGCAGCGTGTATCGCCTAGGCGTGGGAGATTACTTGGGGCTGTACCATGGACGTATCGAGGCAGTTTCTGCAAACAGTATTAATATCAGAGAGTTAATTCCTGACGGTGCCGGCTGTTGGACTGAACGGAATAGCAGCCTAGAACTAACAGGCGAATAACTGGCGAAGGATGAGAAAATAATGAGATCTATTGTGGCGCATAGCCGACCTGAAAAGACAGGCACATGGTTGCGACTCGCATTGGGATGTGTTTTGGCGGTTAGTCTCATTCCTTGTGCAATGGCAGACAACCAGCTCTTGAATGTCAAATACCACACCATTATTGACCATCAATTAGAGATGGAACTGGTATTTGCTGATCCTATTGTTGAACCCAAAATTTCCCTTGATGCTAATCCTGCAGGTATTCGTTTAGTCTTTGCCGATACCTCTTCTAAGTTGGAAAAAAGCGAGTTGCCGATTAACCAAGTCGGTGTCACTGAAATGACCACCCAGCAGCAAGATAGTGCGTTGCAAGTGGTATTGACACTGAAAAAGGTAAAACCTTATCAAGGTAAAGTGATTGGTAACACCTACCGCTTAACCATCAATGACGAAGTGATGGATCCCAAAACGCAAGACAGCAATCCTTTTGTTAACAGAATTAAAAATATTGATTTTCACCGTAGCGGTAGTAAAGGCGGAGAACTGGTAGTGGAGTTGAATAACTCTTCCGTGGCAGCCAATGTAGAGCAGGTTGGTGCCAAACTGGAAGTGAAGTTTTTCAACACCGACATTCCCGATGACATGCTGTATGTGATGGACGTACAAGACTTTGCCACGCCAGTTACTAGCTTTGAAACCTTTAGAGATGGCATGACTACGCGGTTTATGATCGACGTAAAAGGTCAGTATGAATTTAGCTACAAGCAAGAAGGCACTCAGTTTAAGGTGGTAATGTCAAAAGCCGAACAAGCTGCTTCTATTGAGCCGAAAAAGAAATATTCTGGAAAGAATATCTCGCTCAACTTCCAAACGATTTCTGTCCGTACTGCCTTGCAGATCATTGCTGACTATAACAACTTCAACTTAGTGACCAGTGACACCGTCGAAGGCAGCATTACTTTGCGTCTAGATGATGTGCCATGGGATCAAGCGTTGGATTTGATTCTGCAAACCAAAGGCTTAGATAAGCGTATTGAAGGCAACATTTTGATGGTCGCGCCAGCGGAAGAGATTGCTATCCGTGAAAGCCAGAACCTGAAAAACAAACAGGAAGTGGCACAGTTGGCACCGCTGTACTCTGAGTATTTGCAAATCAACTATGCCAAAGCGACTGATATTGCGACTTTACTGAAAGGTGAAGGCTCCAGCCTATTGTCTGAACGCGGCAGCGTGGCTGTGGATGAACGCACCAACACCTTATTGGTAAAAGATACTGCCGAGACATTAGAAAATGTGCATCGTTTGATTGATGCGCTCGATATTCCTATAAAGCAGGTATTGATTGAGTCGCGCATGGTGACCGTGAGCGACACCGTGGCACAGGATTTAGGCGTGCGCTGGGGCGTGACTGATTTACAAGGTGACTATGGTACATCCGGCTCGTTAGAAGGTTCATCTGGCTTGGTGTCTGGCACCACACCAGATCTCGCCGACCGTCTTAACGTTAACCTGCCTGCCGGTGCCAGCAACGCGGCCAGTATCGCCTTTAGTGTGGCAAAACTGTCGGATGGTACCTTATTGGATTTAGAGCTGAGTGCACTGGAGCAGGAAAACAAAGGCGAGATTATCGCTAGCCCACGCATCACTACGTCTAACCAGAAAGCGGCCTACATCGAGCAAGGGGTGGAGATCCCTTATGTGGAATCAGCGTCGAGTGGGGCTGCAACGGTACAGTTTAAAAAGGCCGTATTGTCGCTGCGGGTAACGCCACAGATCACGCCAGACAATAAAGTGATTCTAGATTTGGAGATCACCCAAGATTCGCAAGGTGAGACAGTACAAACGCCATTAGGTGAAGCAGTATCGATCAACACCCAAAAAGTTGGCACACAGGTATTGGTTGATAATGGTGAAACGATAGTGCTGGGTGGGATCTATCAACAGCAGCTGATCAACAGTGTCAACAAAGTCCCTGTTTTAGGTGATATTCCTGTGCTTGGTGCTTTGTTTAGAAACACCACTGACTCTAACGAGCGCCGCGAATTGCTGATTTTTGTGACACCTAAAATTGTCACTGAGAAGCTGTAGTAACGCCCGTTAACATAAAAGCCAGCGATGTCGTCGCTGGCTTTTTCATGATTAAGTGTGAACGGTTACTTGCTAACAGAGGGGATTAACTGAGATAATCCCAAATCAAGTCTCTAAAGAGCAAGGTAACAATCCCGTCGATTTGTTGCCAAATCGACTTTCTGCAAACTATTCATAAGATTCAGACGTATAAGAAATGGCTGAAAAACGTAATATTTTTCTAGTAGGGCCTATGGGTGCCGGTAAGAGCACGATAGGACGTCACTTGGCGCAAATGCTACATCTTGAGTTTTACGATTCAGATCAAGAAATTGAAAGCCGCACTGGTGCAGACATCGCTTGGGTGTTTGATGTTGAAGGTGAAGAAGGCTTTCGCCGTCGTGAAGCTCAGGTCATCGCTGACCTGACTGAAAAGCAGGGTATTGTGTTGGCAACGGGTGGTGGCTCTGTTCAGAGCAAAGATATTCGCAACTATCTTTCTGCTCGTGGCATTGTGGTTTATCTGGAAACAACCATTGATAAACAGGTTGCGCGTACCCAGCGTGATAAACGTCGTCCGCTACTGCAAGTAGATAATCCACGCGAAGTTCTGGAAGATTTAGCGGATGTTCGTAATCCTCTGTATGAAGAGATTGCGGATGTCATCGTTAAAACTGATGAGCAAAGCGCTAAAGTTGTCGCAAACCAAATCATCGATAAATTGGAGTTCTAATGGCGTTGGCTCAGATCCAGGTTGAATTAGGAAATCGTAGTTATCCCATCCTGATTGGCCAAGATCTGTTGGCGCAGAGTAGTACCCATTTATCTCATCTAGCAGGGCGCACCCTCTTCATTGTGACCAATGATGTGGTGGCGCCCTTATACCTTCAGCAAGTCACCGATGTGCTTAGCAAAATTGCTAAGGTGCAGGCGGTGGTGTTGCCTGATGGTGAGAAATTTAAAACCCTTGAGCAACTTAACCATATCTTTACTGCCTTGTTAGAACATAACTGCGGGCGTGATGTGGTGATCGTCGCGTTAGGGGGCGGTGTAATTGGTGATATGGCAGGCTTCGCTGCCGCCAGTTACCAACGTGGGGTGCAGTTTGTGCAGATCCCCACCACCTTATTGTCGCAAGTCGACTCGTCCGTTGGGGGGAAAACTGCGGTTAACCATCCACTGGGCAAGAATATGATTGGTGCGTTTTATCAACCGCAAAACGTATTGATCGATACCCAATGTTTAAGCACGCTACCAGCCCGTGAATTTGCGGCTGGTATGGCCGAAGTGATTAAGTACGGTATTATTTGGGACAGCGAGTTTTTTACTTGGCTTGAACAAAGTGTCGATGCGCTGAAATCCCTGCAACCCGCCGCACTTACCTATACGATCCAACGTTGCTGTGAAATTAAAGCAACCGTGGTGGCTGAAGATGAAACCGAGCAGGGGGTGCGCGCCTTATTAAACCTAGGGCATACTTTTGGCCACGCGATTGAAGCGGAAATGGGTTACGGTGTGTGGCTACATGGAGAAGCTGTGGCTGCTGGCACAGTCCTTGCTGCGCAAACCGCGGAACTCATGGGATTGATTGATTCGTCAATTGTCCGTCGCATTACTGCACTATTGGCCGCCTTTGATCTACCAATCGCGGCGCCAGATAGCATGGGTTTTGACGCATTTATTAAACATATGCGGCGCGATAAAAAAGTGCTTTCTGGTCAGATTCGTTTGGTGTTACCCACCAGTTTAGGAAGTGCTGCCGTCTTTAGCGAAGTGACCGATACTTTGCTGGAGCAGGTCGTTAGCCGCAAGTAACCTACGGGTGACCCTGTGGCACACGACGAACTGCTTTTACCCTCACAAGAAGCGCTCATCCAACGTCTGACTCACCTTGCTAGTTACGGCCAGCAGTTGGTGTTGTTACGAGGCGTCAAAGGCAGTGGCAAAACCAGTCTACTCACCGCTCTGGCTAATGAGTTGGATAATCGCAACCTGTCATTAGTTAGTTGTCCACAACATGTTTCTGAGCAAGAGATCCGCCGCAAAATCATCATGCAATTGCTGCCCGATCCACTGTTTGATGATGAGGTCTCGCTTGCCGATACCTTGCTGCGCTTTACCGCCAATTTGCAGCAGCCAATCCATATTTTGATTGACGATGCCGACCACCTGCCGCTGGCATTGTGGGCTGAATTGCTGCTGCTAACTCAGCTGCATTGTGCCGGTTATCCCATCACCATTACCGCATCGGTTTCAGCAAGTTTTGCCCAGCAGTTACAGCATCAGTTACCGGCAGCGCAACGCGCGTTGTTACTCCCGATTACTATTCCTGCACTTAACATGGCTGAGCGTGAAGGTTTATACCAAACCTTGTTAACGCGTTCACAGCAACGCACCTTTACGCCGCGCAAGATTATTGGCCCTAAGCTCGCTGAACAATCGGGTACGCCAGCAGAGGTGTTGGCTTTATTGGCGTTAGCGCTGCACGGCACGCCAGCTGAGCCGCGTAAGCTGCCGTGGATAAAATGGCTGCTGAGCAGTGTTGGCTTGTTGCTGTTTGGGTGTGTGCTAGCTTGGTACTTACTAAGAGCAAATACGCCACTGCCAACCGTGCCGCAATCGCAAACCGTATTAGCTCAAGTTTCGCCGTTGTTGACCTATGCGGAGCGATTACTGGAGCCCGCAGCGCTTGCACCGCCACTGACGGGGCTTGCATTACTCGAAGCGCTACCAATGCCCGTCGAGGTAGCGGATGACCAGCTTGATAGCGCTGATGCGAGTCTACCGAGCAGCAATGCCGAAGACAGCGACTTATTAAAAGATGCCCGCAGTGTTGCCGATGTGGCGACCGCTGAGGTTAGCAGTGACAAGCCCGCCACTGCTGCAACGATTGTCGGAGCGAAAGGGACAGAGCAAGCTAAGCCCGCCGCAACCGACTCGGCTAAAAATAGCCATTTGTCGGTGCTGCCTCGCACCGGTTACACCCTACAGCTTGCGAGTGTACAAAGTCGCGCCTCATTGCAACCGATACTGGCGCAGTTGGCGGATGAACCCTATATCATCTGTCGTCATCAGCAATGGTGGGTGGTGTTCGTTGGTAATTATTCACAGCGAAAAGATGCCAGCGCAGCAATGAAAAAGTTTACTACTAAGGGCTTTAGCGAACCGTGGTTACGTGCTTGGAAGGATATTCAGGATTATCAACCACAATCAAGAATTGGCGATGAAATTTCTCAGTGAAACGGGTAGAATCAGCCTTTTACATTTTCTGTCTGGCATTAATTAATGATGAAAAAACAGCGGGCGTTCCTAAAATGGGCGGGAGGAAAGTTTAAGCTGGTTGATGCCATTGTCCGTCATTTGCCTGCTGGCAATCGTTTAGTTGAGCCTTTTGTTGGTGCCGGTTCGGTATTTCTGAATACCGATTATGACAACTATCTATTGTGTGACATCAACCGCGATCTGATTGACATGTACCGCATCATTCAGCGCGATCCGGAGCATTTTATAGGCCTCGCGGGCGAATTATTTATTGATGCCAACAACGATGCCGATTTTTACTACAACACCCGCCAACGTTTTAACGGTGCTAAAGATAGCCTCGACCGTGCATTAGGCTTTCTCTATCTCAACCGTCACGGCTTTAATGGCTTATGCCGATACAACCGAAAGGGCTCGTTTAACGTGCCATTTGGTTCCTATAAAAAGCCTTACTTTCCCGAAAAAGAGATCCGCGGATTTTCGCAAAAGTCGCAACAAGCAGAATTTGTCTGTATCGGTTATCAACAAGCCTTTGATATGTTGACGGAAGGTGATGTGGTGTATTGCGATCCGCCTTATGCACCATTGTCGACCACTGCCAGTTTCACAACCTATGTAGGCGCAGGTTTTAGCTTGGATGACCAAGCAATTTTGGCGCGTCGTTCACGCCATACGGCGCAAGAGCGTGGTATTCCGGTGGTGATCAGTAATCACGACATACCATTAACGCGCGAGCTGTATCGCGGTGCGACATTGGAAGTGATCAGCGTACAACGTAATATCAGCCAGAAAGGTGAATCACGTAAGAAAGTGGATGAATTGATCGCTTTGTACGCAGCGGAGCGACAGCAACAAGTTGGACAGATAGTGCCGTTTAGACGAGCGAAATAACAGATTAGCTTTGTGAGTTGCGGCTGCTGTTAGGTGTGACAGAATCAAGCGGTTTACTTTGATGGCCGTTGAGTAACTCCATCAAGTCAATAAAGTGGAATTGGCCTGAGCGACTCTTACCACTGAACCAACTACGCCAAGTCAGTTCTTGTTGCTGGTTAGCACAGCGGTTGCTTGGATGACTGCTGGGTAACGCCGCGTTATATTCGTTTTGTGTACCGCAATTCAATGCCAATTGGTCATTTCGCATGGTGACCCGTTCAATAACAAATACCGCAATTACCACAACACCTGCCGCGGTCAGCATGACTGCAACAGATCTTAAGTTAGGTAATAATGCTTGCGGTTTGGCGTCCATTATCGGTTCACAAATTGTTACGACTTTTGGAGTATATCAAACGCGATGATAAATTAAACACCTTTTTTGAGCTCAACTATCAGTAAGGTGTTAACGTCAAACTGCACCATAAATCGCTAATGAATAGTAGAGACCGCCTAAGCGGGCGGGTAGAATAGACCACTTTCCGATAGCTCGTGAGAACATTATGCGTCCATATTTAATTGCCCCTTCCATTCTAGCTGCTGATTTTGCTCGACTTGGTGAAGAAGTCGATAACGTGCTGGCAGCTGGTGCTGATGTTGTGCACTTTGATGTGATGGACAATCACTATGTTCCCAATCTTACCTTTGGGCCAATGATTTGTAGCGCGCTGCGCAAACACGGCGTGACGGCAGAGATTGATGTGCACTTGATGACCAAGCCGGTAGACAGCTTGATCCCTGATTTTGCCGCTGCTGGCGCTTCAATTATCACCTTTCATCCAGAAGCTACTGAGCATGTGGACCGTAGCTTGCAGTTGATCCGCGAGCATGGCTGTAAAGCGGGCTTAGTCTTTAATCCAGCGACGCCATTAACTTATTTAGAGTATGTGATGGATAAACTGGATGTGATTATGCTGATGTCGGTGAATCCCGGCTTCGGTGGTCAGTCATTTATTCCGGAAACATTACGTAAGCTCAAACAAGTACGCCAACTAATTGATCAAAGTGGTTTTGATATTCGCTTAGAGGTTGATGGTGGCGTCAAGGTCGATAATATCGCCGAGATTGCCGCGGCAGGCGCAGATATGTTTGTGGCGGGCTCGGCTATTTTTGGTCAGCCTGACTATGCGGCAGTGATCCAACAAATGAGGAATGAACTCGCAAAGGGAGCCTAATGAATAACTTCAGTCAGATTAAGGGAATAGCATTTGATTTAGACGGTACATTGGTCGATAGCGTGCCTGATCTTGCGGTGGCAACACAACGCAGCCTAGCAGAGTTGGGGTTAGCAAATGTGACCGAGGCGCAAGTGCGTAACTGGGTTGGCAACGGCGCGGCTAAGTTGATGGAACGTGCCATCACAGCGGTGACTGGCTCGACGCCCAGTGAGACGCAGTTGGATGAGGCCATGCCGATTTTTATGCGCCACTATGCTGATTGTTTAGAGCAATACAGCTCGCTGTATCAAGGGGTACAGCATGTGTTAACTCAGTTACATCAAGCGGGTTATTTATTAGCAGTTGTGACCAACAAACCACATAAGTTTAGCGTGCCACTGTTAAACTCCTTCGGTATTAGCCAATTATTCGATCCGATCTTGGGCGGCGATAGCTTGGCAAAGATGAAGCCTGATCCCCTGCCGCTCAACCACCTGCGAGAGCAATGGCAACTGCAACCACAGCAATTGTTGATGGTTGGTGATTCCAAAAATGATATTAAGGCAGCGAAAGCGGCGGGTATCGCGTCGATTGGCTTGACCTACGGTTATAACTACGGTGAAGATATCGCACTTAGTGACCCGGATGCGGTCTGCGAATCTTTTGAACACATTCTGGCGTTGTTAACGCCAGAGCAATGAGCGGAGCAAACGAGCAAATGAGCAGTAATAGTAAACCCATCGTTTTTAGCGGTGCCCAGCCTTCCGGCGAGTTGACCATCGGCAACTACATCGGCGCGCTGCGTCAATGGGTGAATATGCAAGATAGCCATGATTGCCTATATTGCGTGGTGGATCTGCATGCCATTACTGTGCGTCAGGATGCCGAAAAATTACGTCAAGCGTGTCTTGATACCTTGGCTCTGTATCTGGCCTGTGGCGTTGACCCGAAAAAAAGCACGGTATTTATGCAGTCACATGTACCGCAACACACGCAACTTTCTTGGGTACTTAACTGCTACACCCAGATGGGCGAGCTGAGTCGTATGACGCAATTCAAAGACAAATCCGCTCGTCACTCAAGTAACGTCAACGCCGGTTTGTTTGATTATCCCGTGCTGATGGCTGCTGATATTTTGTTGTATCAAGCGAACGAAATCCCTGTCGGCCAAGATCAGAAGCAACATCTGGAATTGACCCGTGATATCGCGATTCGCTTTAACAACGCTTATGGCGATACCTTCACAGTGCCAGAGCCATTTATTCCCCAGCAAGGCGCTAAAGTGATGGCGTTGCAAGATCCAACCAAGAAGATGTCTAAATCAGATGATAACCGTAACAACGTTATCGGCTTGCTGGAAGATCCAAAAGCCGTGCTGAAAAAACTCAAAAAAGCGGTCACCGATAGTGATGAGCCACCGGTCGTTCGTTTTGATACTGATGCTAAACCCGGCGTATCTAACTTGCTGAGTTTGATGTCTGGTGTGTCAGGTGAAAGTATCAGTGCACTGGAAGCACAGTTCGAAGGCAAAATGTATGGCCACCTGAAAGTGGCTGCCGGTGAAGCGGTGGTTGCGATGCTAGAGCCGTTGCAACAACGTTATCGCGAATTCCGCGAAGATCGTGCTTTTCTTGATGCAGTGATGCGTGACGGTGCGGAAAAAGCGCAAGCACGCGCAGAAGCTACCCTGAAAACGGTATATGAAAAAGTGGGTTTCTTGGTCTAGCACCAAGCGTTGAATAACAAAAAATCGGTCTACTATGACTAATGAATGCCACTCGCTTAAGATCGAGTGGCATTTTTATCTCTAGAGCGTGATGGGTATTTCTGTTTAGCAAACGTATTGAGGCGATATTTCTGGCAAAAAACTCGGCGTTAATCTGTAACTCTGTAGAGAATTTGTATAAAAAATCGGCCTCAACAATGTTGAGACCGATTATGAAGTCTGCTCAGGATCGTTCAATGACTTAAAGCGCTCGGCATTATCTACTATGTTCGGTTTTTTATGGATGAATCAACGTTTAGCTAGCGGCATCGGTGTATTCAAATACCTTGATGACCCGCCGCACACCTGAGGTGTTACGGGCAATATCGACGGCCAAATCGGCTTGTTCACGGCTGACCAAGCCGAGCAAAAACACTTCGCCATTTTCGGTCACCACTTTAATCCTAGTCATATCCAAGTTTTTGTCATTGAGCATGCGCCCTTTAACCTTGGTGGTAATCCAACCGTCGTTACTACGGGTAGTAAAAGAGATCGGGTTACCAATGCGGATCTGGTTGTGGATCTTACCGCCGAGTTTTAAGTTTTGCACTGTGCTGACGGCCAAATCGCGCAAGCGCGAGCTAGGCGCTTGACCTATCAGTAGCACGTTGCCATTCATCGAGATGCCTGACACATTGCAGTTCTTGCGCAATTCTTCATTGGCACTCAAGGCGTTATCAATGGAGAAGTCGGCACTCGAGTCGTCTAGCTGAGTTGAGATAGAGCGTTCGTCGTTGAGCATTACCGCACCACCTACCGTGCTTGCCATCATGGCCCCAGCACAACCGGTGAGCGTAAAAACCATAAAACTCAGCAACATCCAAAGCTTCATTGAGCATCATCCTGCGGAAACAGCGTCTTATCAATGTTGTCACAAAGGCAGTGAATAACCAAGAGATGCACCTCTTGAATACGCGCGGTGATGTTGGATGGCACGCGGACTTCGACATCATTGCTGCTCAGCAACCCTGCCATTGCTCCGCCATCTTTACCGGTCATCGCCACAATGGTCATATCGCGGCTCAGGGCGGCTTCCATCGCTTTAATCACGTTACGTGAGTTACCGCTGGTAGAGATAGCCAGCAGGATATCGCCCGGTTGACCCAGCGCTAATACTTGCTTAGAAAACACTTCGTCATAGCTGTAATCGTTAGCAATTGCGGTCAGTGTTGAACTGTCAGTGGTCAGTGCCAATGCTGGCAGTGGTGGACGTTCAATCTCAAAGCGGTTCAACAGTTCAGCGGAAAAGTGTTGGGCATCCCCCGCGCTACCACCGTTACCGCAAGCCAATATTTTATGGCCGCTCAACAGGCAGCTCACCATCATCTCTGCCGCTTTGGCAATCGAATCTGGTAATGCTTCGGCTGCATCGATTTTGGTTTGAATCGACTCAGTGAAACTGGCTTTAATATTTTCTAACATTCACATATCCTCAAAAACACGGCTTGTTTGGCTTGGCACGAGCCAAAAATCTTGGCTAAAACGCCCCGCGTACCCAATCTATTTGCTGCTTATCAATGGCAACTAAATCAAAACGGCAGGGAGCATCAATTCGATGCTGTTGTAAATAACACGCGGCAGCCTGACGGAGTCGTTGTACTTGGGCTGCACCCAGCGCCTGTACTGCCCCACCAAACTGCCGATTGGAACGATATTTCACTTCCACAAAGACCCAGTGTTTGCCATCCCGCATGACTAAGTCCAATTCACCAAAACTGTAGCGTACATTTGCAGCAACAAAAGTTAGACCGCGCTGCGCTAAGTACCTTCTGGCGCGTTGTTCAGCATCCTTGCCGATGTCCATGAAATCATTCCTTTAGTTTGAACGTAGCACTCCGTGGTTATATTGACCCCACTTGAGTTGGCGATTGATCACGCCATCTTTGTTGACCGACAGTAAGCCCGTATGGCCACTTAATTGGTAGCCTGGGAAAGCGCGCATTTGCGCCAGCTTATTAACCAGCGACAAAGCATCAAAGCCCATGGCGTACAAGCGTTTTTGCGGGTTACCCCAGCTTGGCCAAAGTGACGCTAAATTACTGCTACCGTTGGCTCCCATCAACCAAGGAATATCACTGATAGTGATTTTATTAAGTTCTTGCACGGTTTGACGGCTATCGTCTTGGCGGGCACGGCTGCTGGTGTATAACTTAGCGGGTTCGGCAAACACGCTAAAGTTTACGTCGATGAACGGTTTCAGCAGCGTCAAATCTTGGGCGCTACAGATCATATAGATAGCGTCAACATCACGGCGAGAACGGAAATCGGCTTTGACGCGTGTGCCCAAGAGTTTTTTCACCGCATCAATGCGTGCTTCGCTGTCGGTCACGCCGAGCGCGTTCTGCACTGTGTTACGCATTTTATCATTGGTAAAATAATGGATTTCAGCAGATTTATCAGTAAGTTGTTGCCAACTGAGATTGAAGCTTTCTGCCATGCGATGGCCGATTGCGTCATCACTGGCGAGTAGCAGTGGCTGCTCAATACCGTCTTGGTACATGCGTTGGGCGGCATCAACCGCTTCCTGCACTGGCGACAACGCAAAATAAAACTCATCGTTATTTTTGCTCAGCGCTTCAGCGTTGTTGAGGAAAAGCTGCGGCGGCAATGGTGTGGCATCTGCTTGCTTGCTGTGCGTGGTTTTATATTCAATCACCTGCTGCACATTGTCTTGTAACAGTGGGCCAATCACAAAATCTGCCCCAGCGCTAATGGCGGCTTGGTAAGCGGCCGCAGCGCCTGTGGCGGTATCGTAAAATTGCAGTGCTACGTTGCTATCTGGGTCATCCATATAACCCGCGGTGATACCATTTTTCAACGGTTCCGCCACTTTGGCACGTTCACCTGTAAGCGGCAGCAATACGGCAATTTTTTGTGGATGATAGGGTTTGGTGCTCAACGCATCTTGTAGATCTTGTGGCAGTTGCATTGCCGCTGGATGACCAGGGTTGGCGCTTTGCCAACGGCCTAGCTGGCTTACCAATGAGCTAGGATCTACCGCGTAATGCTTGGCCAAATAGGCGAGTTTCAACCAACCTAGATAAGTCGCTTCGCCGCCTTGCTGAATGTAATACTCTATGGTTTCTTCCTGTAAGGCATTAAGTTGCGACCAAATTTGGCGATTCAGTTCAGCGTTTTCTTCACTTGATAGGTATTGCGACAAATGGCACAGCTCGCGCACCTGCTCAACAGGACGCTTAGTTTTGGCATACAGGGAGGCGCGTAGTTGATAATAATTGCGCCACTGCCAATCGGCTAACGGCCAGCTACTAACATATTTCAGCTGTTCCAGCGCATCGGCCAACATGCCCTTGTGCTCCAGCACCTGTGCTTGCAGGTAACGGTGCTGCGCTTGTAGCTCGGCCACATTCACTAATGAACCACGCAGCGCATCAAGGATTTCGCTAGCGGCTTTCAACTGATTGGTGTTGATATACGCTTGCACCGCTTGCAACAGATAACGTTGGCGCGTTTCGGCGTCAGTGGCTTTAGCTGCGGCATCCAAATAGAAAGTGGGTGACTGTTGGCTGCTCTGTAATGAGGTGCTGGATAGCGGTTGTGGTGCTTGAGAGGTTGAGCGTGGTTGGCTACCACAACCCCAAAGTGCCGCCATCAGCGACACTGCTAACACGTACTTAATGCTATTCTGTCTTTTTAACACAGGACGGTACTCTGGTAAGATGCTGGCCCTAGTTTAACCTTACATGTTGGCGAGTGAAAGGCCGTTAACATTTGTCCCAGAGGTAAATATGACGTTACCCGTCGCCCTTTACATAGTTCCTACACCGATCGGCAACTTGGCGGATCTCACGCCGAGAGCGCAACAGGTGCTTGCCGAGGTGACGTTGATTGCCTGCGAAGACACCCGCCACAGTGGTAAATTATTGAGTCACTTTGGTATTACGACGCGCACCGTCGCGTTACATGACCATAACGAACGCGCAAAAGCTCAGTGGTTTATTGAGAAATTAGCCGCTGGTGAAGCGGTGGCGTTGATCAGCGACGCAGGCACGCCATTGATCTCTGACCCGGGCTATCACCTAGTTTCGCAAGTGCGTGAGGCGGGGTTTAATGTGAGTCCGTTACCCGGTGCTTGTGCGGCTATCACCGCCTTGTCTGCCTCTGGCTTGCCGTCAGATCGTTTCTCGTTTGAAGGCTTCCTACCCGCTAAAGAAAAAGGCCGCATCGACAAGCTCACCGAACTGCGCGAAGATCCGCGCACGCTGATTTTCTATGAATCGCCGCACCGTATTGTGCCAAGTCTTGCATCATTGGAGCAGGTATTTGGTAGTGAGCGCCAGATGGTGATGGCGCGCGAGCTGACCAAAACCTTTGAAACCTTCCTCACCGGCACCATTAGTGAAGTGCGCGCCATCGTAGAAAGTGATGCCAACCAGCAGAAAGGGGAAATCGTGCTGATGTGTCACGGCTTTATTAGCCAAGATGACGACGAGTTTCCGCTAAAATCGCTGGAAACATTGCAACTGCTGTGTGGTGAACTGCCACTGAAAAAAGCGTCAGCCATCACCGCCGAGATCTTCGGTTTGAAGAAAAACGCGTTGTATAAATACGGCTTAGAGCAAGGTTGGTAGAAAAGCTTGGTGCTGGAGGCCAGCTAGGCTATAATCCGCGCCGAGTTGGCCGGGCAGTCGCTGCGTTCGCAAGAACGGGGAGGAAAGTCCGGGCTCCATAGAGCAGGGTGCCAGATAACGTCTGGGCAGCGTGAGCTGACGACAAGTGCAACAGAGAATAGACCGCCTGCCTTCGGGCTGGTAAGGGTGAAACGGTGCGGTAAGAGCGCACCGCGCGGCTGGCAACAGTGCGTGGCAAGGTAAACTCCACCCGGAGCAAGATCAAATAGGGTTCCTTATGGCGTGGCTCGCGTTGGAACCGGGTAGATTGCTTGAGCCTGCGAGCGATTGCAGGCCTAGAGGAATGGCTGCCGCTCCTTCGGGAGAACAGGACCCGGCTTACAGGCCAACTCACCTCATTCAATAAAGCCCAGCTAATGATTAGCTGGGCTTTTTCTTTTGCGCTAGCGCTGGGTTAATTTGCCGCTTTCACTTTGCGGTTGAACAGTTCCACTCGTCCAGTAAGATAGTAACTCATGCTGTAATTACCTGATAGTTGCCTACAATAATTACAGTAGCGGCTGTTCTATGGGGTTCGATGGCTGGGTGATATGTTGTTGCTGAGGCGATGTTTACGCACCACAGAATGCCGAATGGCTTGATCACGTTGGATTTTAAGAGTGTAACAACCAACTCTTACAGAGGGAGACTGTAATGAATAAACGCCTAAAACTCGCGCTAGCTATATTGATGTTGGCATCGGTGGCTGGTTGCTCCTCCATGGACAGTGCACAGATTGTCACAGGAGAGCGACGTGACAGTATCGACACTGACCAAGTGGTTTTGTATGAAACCGCGCCAGCTAATTACCGCATTCTAGCGATGATCTCAGCCCGTTCGGCCGAGAACATCGGCAACAGTGACGAGCGCAAACAGCAAGCGATTGAATACCTGAAACAACGTGCTGCCGCCATGGGTGCCAATGGTATTTTGATTTATAGCATGGCGGGTGACACCGATATAGCAGACCGTGTGGTGTACAACACCTTTACTGGCGGGGGCGTTGTCGTTACCGATGAAGAAAAACCTAAAACGGTATTTGGTCGCGCTATTTATGTCGCTGATAAATAATGTGGTTTCTACCAAGTAACATGGCACCTCAGCAGGTGCCATTTTTGTTACCGCATAAAGCTATTTGTCTACGGTGTTGCTGAGCTCAAACAATTGCCCATCTTTGTGGAGTTCAAATTCAGCAAAGTCGCGTGCTAAGAATAGTTGGCCATGGTATGCCGCCTTCGCCTCGTTGTAGATATCCCTCACGGTTGCGGGGCCATTCTCCTGATAGCGAGAACTAAAGTGCGTTAGCACCAGATGTGGTAGTTTGATCGTTTCAGCGAATCCCGCAATCTGCGCCGCATAGCTATGCATTGGGCCACTGCCTACCTTCTCGGCCACCGCTTGAGTGTATGTGGCTTCATGCACTAGCATGTCAGTGTCTCGGCAAGTGTCGGTCAGTAATTGTGGCGTGTCATTGTCGCCCGCCACCACAATTTTTCTCGGCGCTGAGGTTGGCAGCAAGTAGTGTTGGGCGATGACGCGGGAGCCCGCAACCTCAACATCTATCCCCTGTTTTATTTGCCCCCACAACGGCCCGCGGGGAATACCATCTCGTTGTAGCTTAGCCGTATCAAGTTGAGTGCTCACTGTTGTTTCGGTAAAGCTGTAGCCGTAACAGGGCACGCGGTGTGATAACGCAGTGGTGGTGACTGTTAGCTGATCAAACTCCACGCAAGGCAAACTGGCCGCATCAATAAATTCCAGCTCATAGGGTAAGTACAGCTCAGTGTGCAGTATGGTGGCCGTCAGCCAATGTTGAATCGCGGCGGGCGCGATGATCTTAAGCGGTGTTTTACGGCCGTTCATGGCCGCGCTGGCTAACATACCGGGTAATCCATAGCTATGGTCGCCATGGACATGGGTAATAAAAATGGCGTGAAGCGTATTGAGAGTAAGCCGTGTATGTAACAGCTGGTGTTGTGTGGCTTCGCCGCAATCAATCAGATACCAGCCTTTGCCTTCACTTTCACTGAGCGCTAAGCCCGTTACGTTACGCTGTTTGGTGGGAACGCCGGCGGAAGTTCCCAGAAACTGTAGTTTCAAAATATCTCATCTCTTTGTCATTTTCATGGGCGTATGCGTGAGCTGTACTTCCCCCATCATGTGGCTGTTGGAAGCAAGCTTAAATGAGTGCGCCATGTGGTAAACCAGACGTCAAGCGCATGATGGTTAAGCGCCATTCTATCAAGCGAAGGAAGGAAAACCATCACGGGCTCATACCAAGTGGTGCTTGGCAAAGATTATCTCCGCGCGATTACAAATCCGTTTGCGCAAGTCGTAAGGCAGATATGGGATGAGCATCTAAGCCAGTTGTCTACTTAAATGGTTGCTAGATTGATTCTTTAGTACCTCATTCCTCATACCAATAGCCTGTACTCCATTGATTTATTTCGTTCCTACTTGGATGTGAAGTGTTTGAATTTTATATAAATCAATATGTTATCATGTTTTAATGCGATAAATAACTGAATTTAAGGAGAGCACCAATTACCCCTCGGCGCGGCGAAGATGGCCAACCAGAAGCGTCGTAGCGTTTTGTAACGCCTGTGGGTAGGGGGATTGATAAGGGGGCTAAGCCGTCTAGCCCCCTTATCCTCTGGTATGGAACGAGTCTCACCGCTGTCGCACATCCATATGCTCCGCGGTATTAATACTTCCTGTGTGTCTTCCACGATTTTGGCAAACACGGTTTGCTATGGCTTAAGCCACAATAAATCGCTGGGCGGTAAATCAAAGCCCGCCGATCGTATATAAACATCAGCTCGATGACTTTTTAAAATCATCAATATACGGTTGCAATAACTGTAAATCATTGCTTGAGAGTCGATCGGTGGCGGTGGTCGCTTGATGCCAATAGGGATATAGCAGTGGCGGGCGGCTAACTTGCTCTAATTTAACCAGCTCATCTTGAGTCAGCGTTAGCGCGGCAGCTTGTAGGTTGTCTGTTAACTGTGCCTCGGTGCGTGCACCAATCACTATTGAACTCACTCCAGCGCGGCTCAATAACCATGCGAGCGCTACTTGTGCTGCTGATACTTGGCGTTGTTCGGCAATCTCAACCAACACATCGACAATATCGTACAGTTTGTCGGTGTCGTAAATTGGTGGTTCAGTCCAACCTTGCAGGTGACGCGCTTGTTCCGGTTGTTGATTGCGACGATATTTACCCGACAGCAAACCGCCAGCGAGAGGGCTCCACACCAGTACACCAAGATTGCTATCGCGGGTGATCGGCAGCAGTTCGTATTCTGCTTCGCGCGCTTGCAGAGTGTAGTGGATTTGCTGTGAGATTGGTCGTAGATAGTGATTTTCGGCGGCGCTGCCAAGGGTTTTCATCAGTTGCCAGCCAGTGTAGTTTGACACACCGTAGTAGCGTATTTTACCGCTACGCACCAGCGTATCCATCGCTTCTAAGGTTTCTTCAACTGGGGTAATGCCGTCCCATTCATGGATTTGATACAGGTCGATATAGTCGGTGCCGAGGCGTTTTAGTGAGGCTTCACAAGCGTTGATAATGTGATAACGCGATGCGCCGCCTTGGTTGATGCCAGTGCCCATTGGAAAGCGCGCTTTGGTGGCAATCAATACCTCATGCCGCTGTTGTTGCAGCGCTTTACCGAGGATCTCTTCTGATAAGCCATCAGAGTAAACATCTGCGGTGTCGTACAAATTCACACCAGCTTCCATGCACAAGGCTATCTGAGATTTTGCCTCGGCTAAGCTGGTGTTACCAACGGAGGCGAACTTACCTTGTCCTCCAAATGTCATGGTACCAAGGGTGAGGGTGGACACCCGCAGGCCTGAATGCCCCAGTTGACGATATTCCATTAATGCCTTCCTCTTTCGTCTAAAAATAGTGGACGGTAATGCAACAAGTTCAGTGCAATATATGCAGCATTTAAACACAATTTGTCATACTAAATACAATGCCTTTAGTGGATTGATAGCCGCTTTTTTAGCATAAATAACCGTTTGGGATGTATTGATTAATCTTTTGTATTTAAATGATTTTTACTGTCTATCTGTGCCTGTTGATCGTGGCTGGCAGCGTAAAGGGGGGCCACAGCAAAAAACGAGGCGTTAAACGCAGTCATGCTGGTGACATACTGAGCCAATTAAGCCTCAGGTAAACAACTCGCGGCGCTGTGGTGTGCAACGGTTTGTGTCATGATGCTCAAAGACAAAATAGCGCGACTTAATTTTCGTCAAAGGGGATGGCGTTCACTATGCTTATAGCCTCCAATATTCGCAGGAATTGCGCTTTATGATGTCGTTTTCTACTCCTCACGCTCAAATACCATTGGCTGAACTGATTGCTTCATTAACCGTGGCGTTAGATATGACAGAAGGTCAGCCGCCAGAGCACAGTATGCGTTGTTGTTGGATTGGTATGCATATTGGTCAGGCGTTGGGGCTGTCTGACAGTCAATTGCACGATTTGTATTTTACTTTGCTGTTGAAAGATGCTGGTTGCAGTAGCAATGCAGCACGTATTTGTGAGCTGTATGCGACTGACGATTTACGCTTTAAACAACGTTATAAAACGGTAGGAACCAGCTTAACCAGTGTCATCAATTTTGTGATGAAAAATGCCGGTGCTGGTGAGAGCTGGCGTAAACGATTGACGACGGCTGTCGATATTTTGAAAAACGGCAGTGAGTACGCGCAAGAGCTCATTCAAACCCGCTGTACTCAAGGCGCTCAAGTGGCGCGCGAGTTACGTTTTAATGAAGACGTTGCTCAAGGTATTCAAAATTTAGATGAACATTGGGATGGTTCGGGGTGGCCATTAGGCCTTAAAGGCGAGGCGATACCTCTGTATGCGCGCATTGCGCTGTTGGCACAAATTACCGATGTATTTCAGCATGAGTATTCGTTGCAAACGGCTTTCAAAGAGCTGCAGCATCGTGCTGGGCATTGGTTGGATCCTCAGTTGGTGGTGATTGCGCAAACGCTGGAACATAACCGCGAATTTGTGTCGGTATTAACATCGCCATCCATTGCGCCGCAGGTGCTTTCCATGTCACCTGCACAGTCGATGTGTACGCTGGATGATGATTATTTTGATTGTATTGTCAGTGCCTTCGGTAAAATCGTCGATGCTAAAAGTCCATTTACCGCAGGTCACAGTACTCGTGTCGCATTGTTTAGTACGCTGATTGCGGAAGAGTTGCAGTTAGACGCTATCGAGATCTTATGGTTAAAGCGTGCCGCGCTGTTGCATGACTTAGGCAAGCTCGGGGTGAGTAATACGATTTTGGATAAGCCGGGAAAACTAGACGATCAAGAGTGGGCGGAGGTGCAGTTGCATGCCACCTACACGCGACACATTTTAGCGCATCTGTCGCCACTGCAAGCGTTCGCGAAAATGGCAGCGGCACACCATGAAAAACTCGATGGCAGTGGTTATCCCGATGGACTGGTTGCCGCCGAAATCTCGCTGATGACGCGCATTATCACGACCGCCGATATTTTTGATGCCATTACCGCCGAGCGGCCATATCGTGGCGCGATTCCCGTGCCCAAAACCTTAGAGATCATGGCCGAGAATATTGGTACCGCGATTGATACTGACTGCTTTAAGGCACTGCAAGCAGCGTTAGCAAAATTGCCGGAAAAGTACACCCAAGGTTTGGGCAGTGACGCCGTGCCGGCATCACCTTTACTGTAGCGTCCCTGATGTGGATTCATACCGTCCAACTAGACGGTAGGGAGCTTGCATGTTACCGATGCCAGCGGGTCGGCTATCAGCCTGAACTTGAGTGAACGAGAGGGAGCGATTGCGTCAGCGAAGCGAATGGGGGCTGCGGTAGCAAGGCCATTAAGCACATGGTGTTAGTCGAACAATTCCGCTGCCAACTTATGCACTTCAGCTTGTACGCCAGCGACCAACTCCGGCGCTGCCGAGCGTGGGCTGCCACTGTTAAATGGCGGTTGTGGGTCATATTCCAACAGCAGTTGCAATGTGTTTGCGGCCGCAGCGCCTTTGATCTCAGCCACTAATGTCAGGGCAAAATCCAGCCCTGCGGTAATGCCTCCACCGCTGATGTGGTTACGGTCAATCACTACTCGTTGGTCAACCACTGTCACATTAGGGTAGCGCTGAAATGCGGCTTTGTAGGCCCAATGGCAGGCGGTTTGATAACCATCGAGCACGCCTGCACTGGCGAGGATCAATGCGCCAGTACACACAGAAGTGATGTACTGCGCTTTGCTGGCGGCTTGACGTAAAAAATTCTGAATTTCAGCATCTTGCATCGGTTGATGGGGGTTGCCACCACCGGCGACCAGCAAAATGTCGATGTGGGGACAACTGTCAAAACCGTAGTTGGGCAGCAGGTTAACCCCGGCATCGCAAGGGACTGGCTCGGCGGTTTTGGCAAAGGTAAAGCAGTGAAAGCCTTCGGCGAATGACAAGAGTTGCAACGGGCCGTAGGCGTCGAACATGGTCATGCCGGGATAGAGAAAAATGCCGATATTAAGCGTGTTGCTCATGATGATTCCTCAGGTAATGGAAAAGGTAGGCTGACTATCATAGCCAGCCGCTTAAGTGCAGGCGTGCGACACTTAGTGGCAACTGTTCCGGACGGAACAGATCGGATTAATTGTTCCAGCGCGCTTGTTCCTGCGCAGCAGAGTAGTTAGGGTGAGCCATCACTTTATTATCGCAACCTGTGATGAACACCATTAACGAGCCGAGTGACGAGCTCAATCCCGTCAAACTACGCGTCATGCGTGAATTTCTTAACCTACTAAAAAGTAAAGATTATTGTGACATCTCAGTGTCTGAGTTAGCCCAAGCCGCGCAAGTTGGGCGCACTAGTTTCTATCGACTATTCAACCGTAAGCTCGATGTATTATTGGCGTGCCATGAGCAGCTGTTTGCTAAATTGTTTGTTGGTAAGGAGACGGCAACGGATTGGTTATCGCCTGAGCCAGCTGAGCATTTAGTGGAGATGCTGACTTTCTTCAACAGCAATAGTGCGTTTCGACGGTCGATGGCTTATCAGTTAGGCAGCGATATGGCATTAGCTAATCGGCTATTGCGGCAGCAGTTGGAACAGGTTATCAGTGAGCGTTTACAGCAATGTTTTGCTGAGCAACTGCAGATCCCTGCGGATACGCTCGGCTGCGCTATTGGCGGTCTGTACTTTAATCTGTTTACTATGGGGATTATGGGGGGCGCCAATGAATCGCCAGCTAACCAAGCGCGTTATTTGCAGTTGTTAACCCGTGCACAAATAAAAGCGGCGTTAGGTGAGTGTTAAGGATGGTGCGAACAAGTCCCGCGTGTCACTAAGACTTATTCGCACCTTTCTCTCAGCAAGAGGCATCGCTAATTTAGCGGTGTAATAACGCCTTGAGCCCGTGTGGTTGGCAACGCAGATATTGTGGAGCGGCTTGCACTTCGGCGCCCAGCTTGGCGGCGGCATGCCACGGCCAACGTGGGTTGTACAAGATACCGCGCGCTAACGCGACAGCATCGGCTTGGCCGTTTTCTAAAATCGCTTCAGCTTGCTCTGGCTCAGTAATCAAGCCCACCGCGATCACCGGCATGGAGACTTGCGCCTTAATCGCTTGTGCCAGTGGCACTTGGTAATCCGGGCCAACGGGGATCTGTTGCTGAGGTGACAAACCACCGCTAGATACATGCAAGTAGTGGCAACCACGTTGATCCAGTAACTGCGCCAGCGCGATGCTCTGTTCAAGATCCCAACCACCTTCAACCCAGTCGGTAGCGCTCAGGCGCACGCCGACCATAAAGTCTTGTGGCAGAGTTTCTTTAATGGCATCGAACACCGCCAGCAGTAAACGCATACGGTTTTCTAAGCTGCCGCCGTATTCATCTTGGCGTTTATTGCTAATTGGCGACAGGAATTGGTGCAGTAGGTAACCATGAGCGGCGTGGATCTCTACACCGTCAAACCCTGCCGCACGCACTCGCTGCGCCGCAGCCACAAACTGATGTACCAGTTCATGAATTTCTGGTTGAGTGATTTCACGTGGCGGCACATCTTCGGCTTGGAAAGGGATAGGGCTTGGCGCGAGGGTGTTCCAACCGTTGGCATCCGATGGCGGCAGTTGGTTACCACCGTCCCAAGGTCGATTGCACGACGCTTTGCGACCCGCATGACCAACTTGCACAATGGCGGGCATGTTGGAGTCACGGCGAATATCTTGCAACAACTTACCGAGCGCATCCTGACAATGAATATTCCAAATGCCCACATCGGCGTGAGTGATTCGGCCTTCAGGTGCTACCGCGCTCGCTTCAATAATTAGCATGCCAGCGCCAGATTGCGACAAGTTACCATAGTGCTGCCAGTGCCAAGGTTGTACTAAACCATTTTCGGCCGAGTACATACACATTGGTGCAACCACGATACGGTTGGTTAAGGTGAGTGGGCCAAAAGTTATCGGTGTAAATAGATGGGGCACAGCGTAATCTCCCGCTTATCCACAAAATATAATCGTGTCATCCTAATCTCGTACAGCGGATTTTGCAGCTAAAATCGGTGGTTAGACTTTTCGTGATAACAATTGGTTAAAATTGCCGTTTCACTTCGAAACGCCATTCCCAACCATCCACGTGTTCACTGTCGCTAAATGGCATGCTGAAGTCGATATGCACGACGTTACCATAGCTCGAACGGGATGAATAAATGCGAGCGCCAACGCCAACCGCACCTATCGCTCCGGTAATCTCATTATGTTCGGCTAGCTCCCCACCAAACGCGCGGCCGACATCCACAAATGCCACCCATCCTAATTCAGCCAACTGGTACAGGTTAATATTGGGATAGTTGCGCAGCTCAGCGGTAAACAACCATTGGTTATCACCGAGTTGAAACTCGTTGGGATAACCACGCACGCCGTTGGCATCGCCTAGCCCTGATGGCCAGTCGAGATAACGGTTTTTACTGGTTTGTAGCCGCACATGAGAGTAAGCCACCCACTTTCGGTTAAAGCGATAGAAGTATTCAGCATTGGTGCCCGCGCTGTAAAAGTTGGGCTGAGTGGTGCCGTGGGTTAATTGTAGCTCGGCACTTAATAGCAACAGTTGTTGCTCGCTACTGTAGCCTCGGGTGGTGTCCCACCAAAAGTGATAACCCAGTCCGTCATTGTCATGAGTTTCTAAGCCAAGCTTGGCATGGTGATGCCAGCCTAAGTTAATGTCTTCATTGAAGTTAATTAGGTGGATGTTTTGCATCACCACAAAGTCATCTTGCAGATATTCCCACGACAACCACGGATACAGAAACTGACGGTCTCGCGGGACAGGAATGCGTGTGCGGCTGCCTTCGCTATCAAACTCGTGAAAATCTTGGGTAATCCCTACCCGCAAACGCTGTCGGTCACTGCTGGACTCGGCAAACTTTACCCCCCAGTACAGTTGATTAAACTGCGACCGTTCTCGATATTCGCTGATATCTTCACCATTTTGGCGAAATGTGTTGATGCGGTTATTACGGTTATAACTGGCGCCATAGCCATAATCATCTGCCAAGGTATAAAACGGTTTGTTAAAAGCTAAGAACGCCTCAGTGCCATCGTTGTTGCTGGTAAAATCCCCCGCAATTTGCCCATGTTTCACCCAAGATATTGGGGCTTCCACTTTCAATTTATAGCCGTTTCGGTCTTCATCGGTTTGGTATTCGAGTTCACTTTGAATGCCTGAGCCGAGAATGTTGTCGTCTTTAATCCCCAGCGAGAAGTGGTTTTTACCGCCGGAGCGGCCAAAGTCGATAGTGGGCAGCAGCGACCACTGGTCCCAAGTTTCTACCAGCACATTGACCGTGCCTTGCGGTTGTTTGGCGGCGGGATCGGCTTCGGCAATGGTTACGCGCGCATCACGCAAATAGGGTTCGGCGCGTAAAATCCGCTGTGCTTCATCCAACATTTTGCGGGTAACGGTGTCCCCCTCCTCAAAACTCAAGCGATCGCGAATCACATATTCGCGTGTATTCACATGCAGTGAGTTGGCCCAATGGTGCAGAAAGATAGCGTTGTCGGCGGATTCATCAAAAATAGGGTTGCTGAGAACAATGATTTTGCCAACTTGATAGTGCAGTTCTTCAGCGTTGAGAGGGGCGGTGGCTGCAACAACAGAACAACTGATCAAACTGACGATCAGCAATACAACTCGGCAGCTTTTGGACATAAGCGTTTCCCCTAATAGTGCGGCGCAAAAAAACTGGCCGACGTTTTAAAAGGATAGACGTTTTTTGTGAATAAGTTGTTAGTTTATGTTGAAATTTGTGTTTAATTTTTGTTCAAGTTGAACGCGTTATAAACGAGGCACGGCCAGTGACGCTTAGTCAACTAAGCAAGCTGGGCGCAACAACGTTCAGGAGGCGTTTAAATGAACCCTTCGGGCAGCACCAGAGCGCCATGTATTCAGCGTTAGGTGTGTTGGTGGAGAATAACTACACGGCACATCACCTGCCTTGCCTAATTCACGCTCTGCCAGCTGCAAAAATAACCAGAAAAGGTCAGCAGACCCTAGATGCTTTAAAGTGTTGAGCGCGGCGGAATGACCACGTTAGAGAAAATCAAACCTGCAATCAACGACATAAATATCAAAAATAGTTGGGGGCCCAGATGCGACATATTCAACATGCTCTCGCCGGAGATAAAGGCATTAAGCCCCATGTAGGTCTTACTGCCGGGCACGAGAATCACGATGCCTTGCAGCAAGGCGATGGATGCAGGCGCTTTGGTCCAGCGTGAAAACAGATTGGCGTAAATCCCGACGACTAACGCACCGACAAAAATCCCGATGGAATCGCCCAGATAGATACCGCCTGCCATGGCGGAGAAAAAGGCCAGGACCCCAGCAAAGATGCCCCAAGGAGCATCTTTTAGGCGTGCCTTAAAGATAAATACCAACGCGGAGGATAACAGCGGCACAGCTAGCCAACTGGCCCAGCGTGGCAACGGCAGCGGTTCAATAAACAGATACTCGCCAAAGATGGCATTGCCGATGGCAACACCAAGCACTGCGCCAAAATAGAGTTTAAACAGCAACATCATCGCATCCATGATGCGCATAGTGCCGGACATCAAATCTCGCGCGGCCAACTCGGCCAAGCCGAGGGTCAGCGCCAAACCCGGAATAAGCACAATAATGCCGGAGAGGATCACTACCGGAATATTGATCGACGCATCAAATTGGCTAATCACGCAGGCGGCGATACCCGCAACCAGCGACGCGACGGGCTCCAGTGTTTCTGCCATGCGTTTAGAACGTTCCGCACGGTAGGCCAAACCGTAGACCAATAGGCCGACGATGCCCGACCAAAACACGTCGTTCCAGCTGGTGGCCATCAACATGGCAAAGGCCGCCGCCGACGTACCAAAGGCGCATAAGGTCAGCAGCGGGCCATAGGGATTGGGCTTGTTAGCAATATCTTCCAACCGCTCCATCGCTTCAGCCAAGGTGCGTTGACCAGTACGCAGCTCTTCAACCAACTCATCGGTCCGTGCCAGCGAACCCAGATCTAGCTCGCCGGGTTTAACCCGCGCCACATGGTTATATTCTTGGTCGGTATCGTGTTGTAACACAAAGGTCATTGAGGTGGGGGAAATCAGAAAATAGCCGTCTAAGCCTAAAGTGAGCGCCACGGTTTGTAGATGGGTTTCAAGCCGATAAGCGGGGGTGCCAAATTTGTGCAGCGCTTTACCTAGCTTGATGATGAAACGGCGTTTTTCGATAAATTCCAGATTATCCACAGTAAAACCTGCCACATATGGGGTCATGACCGGAGCCAGTCAACTGGCGCGCATTGTAAGTAACTGTGCGATAAAAGGCAGCATGACACAATAAATTAATTTTTGAGAAACAATGTCATACTTAGCAGCATCAGGCGGACGCAAAGGAAAGCCATCAATGACATTTTATATTTCAGGGTTATATGCTGGTTTAACCGGATTATTGTTACTGCTACTCAGTGCGGTCGTGGTATCGGTGCGGGTAAAGACCAAGGTTGGCATTGGCGATGGCAACCAACCCGCATTGATTGCGGCGATGCGGGCGCAAGGCAACCTTATTGAATATGCGCCGCTGGTGTTACTGCTACTGGCAATGGCCGAGGCTGCCCATTTGGACGCTGTTTGGTTACACACCTTTGGCATAGCTTGGTTACTTGGCCGTGTGTTGCACGCTGTTGGTATGATTAAAGCGCAGGGCAATGTGCATAGTGGGCGTATGATCGGCATTTTGCTGACATGGATAACCCTACTGCTATTAAGCTTATTAAACAGTTGGTACTGGGTGGCAAGTTACTGGTTGGCAAATTAGCCTATGTCGCGGTGAAAATACGATTTTTGCTGAAATATTGTTCACACTGAATCACGGGCTGCTGTTATACTCCGCGCCCCTGACAAGTGTTGTCAGTCAGCAGATTTCTACGGGTTAAGTTCATGCAAGTCGAATCCAGTTTATTCCACCACACACCTTATCGCGCTGATCTCAAGCCTGCGCCTTTTTTACCTATGTCAAAAAAGGAGATGCAACAGCTTGGGTGGGATAGCTGTGACATTATTGTGGTTACCGGTGATGCTTATGTCGATCATCCTAGCTTTGGGATGGCAGTCATTGGACGTCAGTTGGAGGCGCAGGGATTTCGCGTCGGTATTATTTCTCAGCCCGATTGGCTCAGCAAAGATGACTTTATGCAGCTCGGACGGCCGAACCTGTTTTTCGGCGTCACTGCGGGCAACATGGACTCGATGATCAACCGCTATACCGCCGACCGTAAGCTGCGTCATGACGATGCTTACACCGCCGGCAATGTGGGCGGCAAACGCCCAGACCGTGCAGTGACTGTTTACACCCAGCGCTGTAAAGAAGCCTATAAAGATATTCCGGTGGTGATTGGCGGTATTGAGGCCAGTCTGCGCCGCATTGCACATTACGATTACTGGCAAGATAAAGTACGCCGCAGTGTGCTGTTTGATGCCAAAGCCGACATGCTGATTTACGGCAATGCCGAGCGCCCACTGGCCGAAGTGGCACACCTATATGCCCGTGGCGCCAGCGTTGATGAGATGCAAAATGTACGTGGCACCGCGGTTTTGCGCCACGAAGCGCTACCAGAGTGGCGCGGCGTTGATTCCCGTAAAATCGACCAACTGCATAAGATTGAGCCTATCCCGAATCCTTATGGCGCGGACGATGTTGGCTGCCAAAACTTATCTGGCCCAAGTGCCGCGAAAGTGTTTGATAATGACGCGCCGAAGGCCATCAGTGTGCAGCCACCTAAACCTCGCCCATGGGAAAAAACTTACGTGTTGTTGCCAGCGTTTGAACGAGTAAGCGAAGACCGCTTTCTTTACGCTCACGCGTCACGCGTATTGCACCAAGAAACCAACCCAGGCTGCGCGCGGGCATTGTTCCAAATGCATGGTGATCGCGGAGTGTGGGTGAATCCACCCGCTTTCCCGTTGAACACAGATGAGATGGATGCGGTGTTTGATCTGCCTTATCAGCGTGTGCCGCATCCCATCTACGGCAAGGAGAAAATCCCTGCCTATGACATGATCAAAACCTCGATCAACATTATGCGTGGTTGTTTTGGTGGGTGTTCGTTCTGCTCTATCACTGAGCACGAAGGCCGCATTATTCAAAGCCGTTCGCAAGCGTCGATTGTTAAAGAGATCAAAGACATCCAAGCCAAAGTGCCTGGGTTTAACGGTGTTATTTCCGATCTCGGTGGCCCAACTGCCAACATGTATCGCTTAGGTTGTAAGAGCGAAAAGGCAGAGAAAACCTGTCGCCGTCTGTCATGCGTTTATCCGGCGATTTGCGGCCACTTAGATACAGATCATCAGCACACCATCGACCTGTACCGAGCGGCGCGTGATGTGCCCGGCATTAAGAAAGTGCTGATTGCGTCTGGTGTGCGCTATGACTTGGCGATTGAAGACCCACGCTACGTGAAAGAGCTGGTCAAGCACCATGTCGGCGGCTATTTGAAGATTGCCCCAGAGCATACCGAAGAGGGGCCATTATCAAAAATGATGAAGCCCGGTATGGGCACCTATGACCGTTTCAAAGAGCTGTTTGACCAATATTCGAAAGAAGCGGGTAAAGAGCAGTTCTTGATCCCGTACTTTATCTCGGCGCATCCCGGCACCAAAGATGAGGACATGCTCAATCTGGCGCTGTGGTTAAAGGAGCGTAAGTTCAAGCTGGATCAAGTGCAGAACTTCTATCCATCGCCAATGGCGAATGCCACCAC
Organism: Shewanella sp.; assembly: GCF_048265805.1. GTDB lineage: Bacteria > Pseudomonadota > Gammaproteobacteria > Enterobacterales > Shewanellaceae > Shewanella. The sequence continues at coordinate 33,922 of NZ_JBLXAT010000006.1, forward strand.
CATGTATCACACAGGGCTGAACTCACTACGTAACGTCAAACACGACAGTGAAGAGGTGCCGATTGCCAAGAAGGGACGCCAGCGTCGCTTGCATAAAGCCTTGCTACGTTACCATGATCCGGCGGGTTGGCCGCTGATCCGTGAAGCGCTAGTGGCGATGAAACGCGAAGATTTAATTGGTACTGGCCCTCAGCATTTGGTGCCACCAGAAGGTCGTGCCGAGCAGTTTGCCCGCAAGAACGGTGGTAAGCCGAGCAAAGGACAACAAGGATTAACCCGTTTTAGCTCGAACCAATTTAATCAAGCGGGGCAGGGCGCGGCCAATAGCGGCGCAAAAGCGAACAATCGCAACAGTAATGGTGCCAAGGCCGGCGCTAAACCTGCTGCCAATAATGGGCAAGCGAGTAAAGGCGGCAACAACGCCAGTCGTGGTAATCCTCGGCCCGGCGCTCGCCCAAAATTTGGTACTAAGCCCGCAGCGCAAAAAGTGAAGCAAGGTTAATTCGTCCAACGCCTAAAAAAATAACGCCAGCATGTTGCTGACGTTGTTGTTTGCCCAACGTGTTAGGGGCTGTTTATCTTTGCTGGTTGTTTTTGCAGTAGGCAGCGCGTGATTTAGGCAAGGCAGGTGATGTGCCGTGTATATTCTCCACAAATATCACCTAACGCTGAATAAGTTGCGCTCTGGCGCTGCCCGAAGGGTTCATTTAAACGCCTCCTAAACTTTGTTGCCTCCAGTCTACTTAGTTGACTAAGCGTCACTGGCTGCGCCTTGCTCATAACGCGGTTAATTGGAACAAAAATTAAACACTAAAGATAAACAGCCCCTAGTTTCACAGCGCTATTTAGCGCGAGTATCGGCTTGCTGATGAGCTGGACGTGCAGCCACTTTATCTAAATACGCGGTAATATGATCTAAGCCGCTGATGTCGGCACGGTTGGCCGCAAAGCGTAGCGCCAGTTCCATTTGAAAATCAGCGCCACTGATGCTGTCGCCTGCAAACCATTCATGGTCTTTGAGCCAAGTGTTAACCAACTCAAGTTGCGGTTGTAACCGCAGCATAATAAAGCCTTGGTCGAGCGCATCCATTAGCTTGCGTGCAATGGGTTTAACAAAGAACGGCATCGGCCGCTCTTTAACTTTGACAAGTACCAAGCGCATCACCAGTAACGGCATCATTGAGCCTTCAGCAAAGTGCATCCAATAGCGATAGTCGAGCAGCGCTTGGCCGCTCGTCGGACGGTACTTGCCCTCGGTGTCGTATTTGTCCAGCAGGTATTCAATGATAGCTGCCGACTCGGCAACGGTAATATCGCCATCGGTGATCACCGGCGACTTGCCCAGAGGATGTATCCGTTTTAGGGCGGCTGGTGCGCCGTAGGTTTTGGGATCTCGCCGATAGGTGACTAGCTCATAGTCCACGCTAAGTTCTTCAAGAAGCCAGATGACGCGAAATGAACGGGATAATTCGAGATGATGTACTTTTATCATAGCTGTCCGTCAGTTTAGTGTTTCGGCAAGTAATGTGACGCTCGCAATGAGGTCAATACATGGTCTTGCCACTCGCCATTTATACACAAGTATTCCTTGGCAAGCCCTTCTTTTTCAAAGCCCAGCTGTTGCAGCAGCTTAGCTGAACGTGCGTTGTGCGGAATGTAATTCGCCATAACACGATGCAGCTTTAGCCGATTAAAAGCAAATGCCAATGCGGCATGGCACAGCTGCGGCATTAACCCCTGTCCTTGATAATCTACGTCAATTCCATAGCCCATGTGGCAGGCTTGAAATGGCCCAAGTACCACGTTACTCAGGGCACAATGGCCGATTATGCGCTGTTCATGTTCGAGGGCAAACCAATACTCGCTACGTGGTTGGGCAAACATATGATTAAGCCGCTGCTGCCAGTTGGCAGTGCTGTGGAAGCCAGTTGGGCGTAGTGGGTCCCACGACTTAAAGTGCGGCTGATTACGTAGAAAGTAATCCGATAATCGCGCTGCATCGGTTTTATCTATTGCGCGAGCTTTCATGAAACTGTCCTTTCTGTATGGACTGCAGAGTTTGTTTTTTTGTTGGTTAAATGTTGTGATTTAGCACGATAATTTTAGCAGCAAAAACGGTTTAACATAATGAAGTTATTGGCGAATAATTATTATTTGCGTATATATTGCCTCGTCGAAAAAAAACGTTATTATCAAGCCTGTACAGCATTCCATCAGCCTTTCAGCAGCACGATTATCTCCTATTTGTTTGTTTCCTTTCCAATATCATCGAGGGCAACATGCGTCAGAAACAGTTAGAGTTTGTTTACATGCGGGGCATCGCCATCATGCTGATTGTGGCGGGGCACAGTATTTACAATTCAGGTGAAGGCTTTCCGTTACTGCTGGAAAATCTGTTACGCGGTGGCACCGCGTTATTTGTGTTTATCTCAGGTTATTTCTTTCATCGCGTATTTTACAAGCGCTTTGAATTTCGCAGCTTTATGCAGAATAAAATCAATAACGTGCTGTGGCCGTTTTTGATCATCTCTTTTATCGGCTTGTTTGCATTAATTCCGCAATGGTTGCTGTTGGACAAACACCCGCTGGAGCAAGTGCCGCTCGATATGTGGTACACCTTACGCAACGGTTACGTGCTGTATCCTCACTGGTATATTCCATTTATTTTGGTGGTATTTTTAATTTCACCGCTGTTTATGGAATACATCAAACTCTCAGCTAAAGCGCGTTGGGGCCTATTAATAGCCTTGTCATTGGTGGCAATTGTGGTGCAGCGGCCGATAGGCAACGTCAATGTATTGCAATCGGTACTGTATTTTACGCCCTTTTACATGTTGGGCATCTGCTACTCTCAAGATGATACGCGCTTAGCAAGCATAAAAGTGCCCTTGCAGTGGGTTTCTTGGGGGGTACTGGCGCTTACTTTAGTGATGCAAACTTATGTGGAAGGCCATTTAGGCAACTACCACAAAGATTTTTGGCAATATACTGGCATCGATTGGCAGTTTATTCAGAAAATGGCGCTGTGTGTGTTGGCATTGCAGGGCTGTGAATGGCTGGCGCAAGGCAAAGAGATGCCTTGGTTGACCCGTTTAGCAGATATGAGCTTTGCCATTTTCTTCCTGCATCCACTGCTGACAATTCTTATCGGTGTTGTATCACAACAGCTGCATTTCCGCTTGGCGCCAGACTCTGCGGTTACCTCTATTGCTTATTCTGTGGTGTTGTTCAGCATACAGTTGTGGGGCAGCGTGCTGATAGCGCTGTGGTTGAAACGCTGCTTTGGCGACCGCAGTAAAACGGTCATGGGGTGGTAAGTTTTCAGCTATAAGCCGTAAGTTGTAAGTTGAACAAAGCTCTCTACTGGGAGCTTTGTTGTTTTCGGGGGCTTGACAAGATTTGGCGTCCACAACAGCACAGTGGCGGACTAGTGATGCTGAGTGGGTAGCGTCGCTAACCGAATGGCAGTGGCCGATGCTGACAAGCGGTCACAAAAAAGGGAGGCAGCGCCTCCCTTTAGCAAAGGGTTAAGCTTAGCGCTGTTCGTAAGTGAATGATTGTCCAGCCAGTGCAGCTTCAAACATCAAACCCCCTTTAGCTGCGGTAAACACCGCCATGCCGTTGATGTAGGCCGCTTTTGCTGATTGGTTACCACCGTGTTGGCCTGCGCCAGCTGAGTTACCTGTGGTGCCAGCTTGGGCATTGGCGCCGACATTAATCGCGACGGCTGAAGCCTGTGCGCCAAATTCAAAACTGCCACTGGTAAAATCATTGTATGACTTGGCGTCTTTGAAGAAGATGATTTCACTATAGGCTTGGCCACCCAACTGAAAGCCAATAGACAGTTGCGTCAGGGTGGAATTACCGGTGTAAACGCCGCCGCGATACACTCGACCTTTGCCGTATGCTGCGCCGATACCAATACCGCCTTTACCTACGGTAGGAAATACCGCATAGCCATAGGCGGTATCAAAAAACTTTTGTGTTTCAGATGCTTTTTGGAATTCAGCCAAAGCCGCACCGTAGCTGTCATCTGCTGCGGCGCTGGTGGCTAGCAATGCCCCTGTCAACATCGTTACCATCATAACGGTGAATTTTTTAAATAAAGTCATAAGCACCTCCATTCTGTATTTTCATCATAAGTGCTGACGGCATAAGATTACCTATGCCGTGTCAAATTCCTAGTCACTGATACAGAAAAAGCGTAGTTGACCGTGCCTTTTGCTTTTGCTGTCAGGGGCGATTCAGTTTATTTAATTGATTTGTTTAATAGATATTGCGTTCACGTCATTTGAAAGACTCGGCAGATTCAGCCGTTGTAACTCTCGTTAAAGGATACGCTAGTCCTTGGATTTACACCCGATGTTTATGACGTGGCACGCAGATATATTCTTAGGCAGGGCATTGGCGAGCGTGTGCTCGCGGGCAAGCTGATGAAGCTTAGTGGTTATCATGTTCAGTTGCGGCAATGCCAGCAGTTGTCTTTGCTTTATCATCGGCTTGCGCGCGCAAATAACGTTGAGATTGATTGTGTGGCGGCTGCGTGGGAAATGGACGTCGCTCACGGCGTAAATGGCGCAGCGCCAAAAGCGGATGGCGTAGTAACATTCTTGGGCCGCTATAGCGCATGATTTGCTGGATCGACGCTTTAGGCTCCGGCTTATAGCAATGAATTGGACAGTGGCGGCAAGCGGGTTTGCTATGGCCGTAAGGGCAGCGGTCTAAGCGAGTCTCAGCATAGGCGATGAGTGCTCGACAATCATCACACAGCTTGTCGGTCGGGTGATGGTGCACGCGACAATAGAGTTCGGTCATGGCCGCTATGGTGGCTAATTCAGTGGCAAGTTCGCCGGTGAGCACTGAGGTCATCGCCTGTCTCCGCTAGGGGCTGTTTATCTTTAGTGTTTAATTTTTGTTCAAATTAAACGCGTTATGAACAAGGCGCAGCCAGTGACGCTTAGTCAACTAAGCAAACTGGAGGCAACAAAGTTCAGGATGCGTTTAAATGAACCCTTCGGGCAGTGACAGAGCGCCATTTATTCAGCGTTAGGTGATATTTGTGGAGAATAACTCCACGGCACATCACCTGCCTTGCCTAAATCACGCGCTGTCTACTGCAAAAACAACCAGCAAAGATAAACAGCCCCTAGAAAAGCCGGTCTTAAAAAACAACTAAACGTGCTGAATTATTGACCTTTTTCTGCCAGCTAGAACCCTGTGAAGTTGGAATGGAAAGCTGCGGAGGGGCCGATTATTGGGCAAGAGAACGCGAAAAATTTGGGCATAAAATCAAAATGATGGCACCTCAGTGCGTTGCGCCACACCGTAAAGGAATTAAAACGATCAGAATGATGCGCAGGTAATATCTGAAGCTGCTGGTAGGCCAAATATGCAATCTATTCCGGTCAAAAATGAGCAACAACATGCCGTATTAGCGTTACATCGTGTTCGTTACTCGTTGGAGAACGTACTGCACAAGTGAATCAAATTCGAGGATTACTTTTAGAATGTGGCGTGGCAATGCCTCAAAGGCGTGATAAGGTCCGAGCCTCGCTCCCTTGGTTGCTTGAGGATGCTGAGAATGGGGGCCATCATTACTTAGAGAATTACTGTTTAGCGATTATGTGAATTAGACAAGCGTCTGAGCGCAAGATTGATACGATTGCTAAGCAAGATGAAAAAGCCCAGCGCCTTATGAAACTTGAGGGCATTGGACCCATAACGGCTACAGCAATGATTGCATCAGTCGGTGATTTTAGCGATTCACATTGTTTGACGCTGAACCGCTATGCCGCACAGGAAGCAATTTGGTGGTGAGTATTGATAGCTGATGTTGGCGTATGCCACGAAATGCTGTGTTAGTTTCTTCAGTCGCACAGAGGTAACACAGTAATCACCCAGTGAATTTTTGAATATAAATTAGTGAACGATAGAAAACAAAAAAGCCTGTAAAAACAGGCTTTTTTGAGAAATTTGATGGTGGCCCCTCACGGACTTGAACCGTGGACCTAACGATTATGAGACTAGATATAGTGGTTTACTGATAACTACTTTTTTATCGGTTTAGCTAATATTTTATCTAAGTATATCATTGGGTTATTGCTATTGGTGATACCTCTGATGCATAAATCATTATGTAAATCAGAGCACTAGATATTGTGTTCAAAGTAGCACAGAGGTAGCACCCAATGACTCAGGTTAAGTTTCGCTTTACTGAATCAGCATTAGAAAAGCTCGCAATTCCTGCTAAGCGTAAGCGTTATTTTGATACGGCAATTCAAGGTTTGGTATTAGATGTTACTGCGAATGGCAACAAATCATTTCGCGTATATCGGAAAATTCCTGGCCGTTCAAATCCCATTTCCGTGACTTTAGGCGTTTATCCAGCCGTTAGTGTTGATACAGCCCGTAAAATGGCTCGTAAGGCGTTGGCTGACATCGTGGAGGGGATAAACCCCAATGATAGCAAACGTCAGTTTCGAGCGGCCTCGGTTACGCTTATAGAAGCATTCAATGCTTTCATGGAAGCAAGACCCCATAAGCCTATTACAGCCCGTGGTTATCATCAAATCATGAACTGCTATTTGCGCGACTGGCATAAAAAGCGCTTATCAGATATTACAGAAACACTGATTTTTAAACGCCATAGCGACTTAACCAAACGCAGTAAGGCACAGGCTGATCTAGCTATGCGAACTGTTAGGGCAATATTTAATTTTGCCAAAGCTGAATACAAGTCGTCTGAAGGGCGCTCACTCTTCCCGCTGAATCCTGTAAGTATTCTGTCTGAAAAGCGTGTGTGGAATAACGTGAAGCGCAAACAGACACGCTTACGACAGTCACAGCTTGAGCCATTCATTAAAGCGATTAACCAAGTGCGGAATGATGCGATGAAATATCGCCAAGATAGTCAGGTCGCTATCTGCGATTATGTTGAGTTCATTGCGTTCACAGGACTACGTAAAACAGAGCTGCTTGAGCTGGAATGGAAAGATGTTTTTATGGAAGACCGATTATTTTGGATCGGGAATACAAAAAACGGTGACGGCGTTGAACTGCCCATTACTGACCGCTTGGCCGAAATTCTAGAGCGCCGCAAGCTGTATCGAGTGTCCAATTATGTATTTGGCTCTGATAATAAACATGGGCGGATTATTGAGCCCAAAAAGACGGTTGCCAAAATCAACGAACTTTCTGAAATCAAATTCGCGTTACATGATCTGCGGCGAACATACATCTCGATTGCAGAAAGCCAAGGAGTTGGGAGCTATACGCTGAAACGGCTGCTAAACCACCGAACCTCACGTGATGATGTCACCGGTGGTTATACCATTCTCACTGCGGAAGAGCTGCGTGAGCCAGCAGATCGCGTTGCGAAAAAATTGGAAGAATGCGCCGGTCTTCGACAGCCGAAAGTGAAATCTGAGCTTGATTCGATGAAATCCTTACTCAGCGAGCTGACAAAAGAACAAAAGCTCGAACTCATGAGCAGCTTGTTAAGCTGATCCCCTCCGTTTAAAGTGAAACTATATTTTCATTAAATCAAGATTTATGAATCTATAGTTTCACTTTTCTATTTAAGACATATTGCAATCATTGACTACTAATCCAGTGTGAAACTATAATTTCATTTATTCTCTATAAGTGAAAATATAGTTTCATTATGAAAGGCAGTGAATCTCAAACTAAGCGTGGTGCGGTGGTATTTCCCAAAAATCAGAAAATCTTACAGATTATGGGGGAAAACATCATGCTAGCCATGAAGCGCCGCAGGATAAGCCAAGAGCTAATGCACAAACGAACAGGCATTTCTAAGCCGACCTTAAGAAAAATCGTAAGCGGCGATCCAACCGTATCGATTGGGCATTACATCAATGTACTTGCTGTGCTTGGTTTGCAAGCTGATCTAGGTAAGGTGGCATTAGATGATGAACTTGGCAGGAAGCTCCAAGACATCGAGTTATTACACGGTAAACGGTAGGGGACGGCTACAATGGAAATTTATGTCTATGCTGACTGGATCGATGATGCAGACATGCCCTTATCCGTTGGCATTTTGCGTTCATCGATAATTCGGGGCAAAGAACATTTCAGCTTTAAATACGATGAAACTTGGCTTGCTTCGAAGTTCGTTCATCAGATTGATCCAACTCTGCAGTTGTACACAGGTGAGCAACACGCAGAGGATGATAGAAACTTTAAGATTTTTCTGGACTCATGCCCTGACCGTTGGGGACGGCTGTTGATGCAGCGTCGAGAAGCTGTCATTGCTCGACAAGAAAAGCGTAAGGCTAAAACTCTATTTGAGACAGATTACTTACTTGGAGTGCATGATTCGTTTCGAATGGGTGCTCTACGCTTCTGTATCGAACGAGGAGGCCCTTTTCTTGATAACAATGAAGCTTTAGCCGCGCCAGCGATGACTTCGCTTCCTGAGCTGCAACAAGCGGCTAATGGTGTGGAGGATAAACCTGATTTTGATAATCCTGATTATCTTAAATGGCTGAACATGCTTATTTCACCAGGTTCATCGCTCGGTGGTGCTCGTCCAAAAGCATCTGTGAGAGATACTGATAACACGCTTTGGTTAGCTAAGTTCCCAAGCCGCCACGATTCATATGACATCGGACTGTGGGAGTTTGTTGTTTACCAAATGGCGCTAGATGCGGGGATTCAAATGGCTGAGTCTAAAGTGCAAGCTATTGGTTCAGAACATCATATCTTTCTTACTAAACGGTTTGACCGTACCGATAATGGACGCCGACTACATTTCACTTCAGCAATGACTCAGTTGGAGTATTTTGACGGAAATGACGATGGGGCGAGCTATCTTGAGCTAGCAGAGTTTCTTATCCAGCACGGTTCGAATACTCAGGAAGATCTCGAACAGCTTTGGACTCGAATGTTATTCAATATCATGGTGTCCAACAGCGATGATCACTTACGCAATCACGGGTTCATTTTTGATATGGCAGGCTGGCGCTTATCTCCTGCATACGATATCAACCCTACGCCGAATTCTGTGGGCTTACACCTCAATATCGATGACGTCAGCAATGCCCTTGATGTTGAACTTGCCTTTGAAGTGGCTGAATACTTTCAACTAGGCAAAAAGCAGGCTGATGCCATTTACCAGCGCGTAGCTAATGCTGTTTCGCGTTGGGAAGAACTGGCGAAGCAATCTGGTATTAGCAAAGGCGAACGTGACTTACTCAGAGATTGTTTTACTCCTCGCATTTAACGTCTAAAACATTCGTAAGCTTGGCATTGTCAATCGATTTCTGGCAATGCACATAGCTTAGTTTTTAACGGATAAATTTTAGTGCTGCAGCGACTAAAAAATAAAATATTATTGACGACCAATTATAAGATCTTTTTCTTTTTATCTTAAAGATCTGAGTACTAGCTTATAAGTCAATGTCATACCTTTTAAAAACAATATGTTACGGCGTATCTTTTATGTTTTCAGACATGTAATACGCATATTTAAGACAAATATTAGTTTGTTCTTATGTTTTATTTGTGCACATTAATCACAATGTTTAACTACTTTATCCACAAACTATTTTGCGGGTAAAAGTTCACATTTTTTGAATATTATCGTTTCATTTCTCACCTCGAATTCTAACTGTTGGAAGATTTTTTTTAGGAAATTAAGAGAATTCTTTAACTCGATTTTGAATTCTCCTACACTTTTATCGCTATGAAGATTGAATATTTTATCTTTCATAGTGTGTAAATTTAACTCTATATCTCCAGTTTTTAGATACTTAAGCTTTTTTGTTAAATATATGTAGAGATCTGGAGCAAAACTTTGTCTTTCAAGTCGGCATAGTTGCAACACTCGAATATCGATTGGTGTAAACTTAGCTAATTTATCTTCATAAATGCCTGTAGGGGTGTAGTAGTACTCTCGCCCGCGTTTTTGCAAATGACCGATAAGTTTAGTGAAACAGCCTAATTCTTGGTTGTATTTGTTTGAAAAATAAGTGTTATTAACCTTGGATAACTGCTCTTCAAAGACTTTCTGCATGTCAGTTGTGATGTTGCCACCAGTTATCTTTTTAAATAGTTCTCTCGTTGAACGAGCGACTCTAAACTCAAAAATATTTTCTTGATGATATTTGAATTTTTCGATATGTGAAAAGTGTGAAATTATCAACCTTGCATAAATACCAAAAGGCAATCCCAATGGACATACGATAATGTTCATGTTGAATTTGTGTTCGCAGCATGAGTATGTTTTACTCGTTTCATTCATTGGCAGAATAAAAGGATCAATCAATGGGGCTGGGTATAACTTTAACGTTTTAGCTTTTAATGCTGTTTTGGTTTTTATTTTTCCCAATAAAACATCATTGTTTTTCATGATTAGATATCCTCTTTATTTGAGAATACTAAGTCTTGAGTGTTCATCCATTGCTGAAAATCTTTGACAGGGAACAGCGTTTTTCCGCCATGTTTAACGTAGGGCGGTATTTTGTGTTTCGCACCGTGTTTTCTGTTTTCAGTAATTTTGTTATACAACGTTTGTTTTGATATTAATAAAAAATCTGCAACTTCAACTGCGGTATAAAAGAATTTTGCTTTACGCATATAGTACTCCTTGTTCTACTGTTTGAATTGAACAGTTACTATTTATACATAAAGCAATAACGAACGATGTCGAAAACCCCGGGTCAATTTTCAGGGGGTTTTTCTCAAATCAGTTAAACATACTGTTTGTTGGCTATATCTTAAACAGTAAAGCTAGGTTGGTAATTTATATCTATATGAATTTAAAGTTTTTTGTTGTTATGTTTGATATGAAGGAGAATTGTATAAATGCGGATGAATTTCGCTTAAATATTTTTTTGAGGTAAAGAAAAAGGCATTAAATTTTTGGCATGCCAAAAAAAATAATGCCCGTTATAAGGATTTTAGGTGACTATTTCATCATTCGTTTTCTACGGAGTAGGGCGGTGATCCCGAGTAAAAACATTCCTAAGCCACCAAGGCTGCCACCACCTCTGCTTTCATTAGACTCATTGCCAGTTTGACCGTTGTTCGCTGAATCATCGTCGGTGATAGTCAGGATGACAGAAGACGCTGAAATGGTCGCTTCACCTGACAGATTAACAGTAAATGTACGACTACCATCTACGGATGAATTGCCCATAATGCCGACCGATAGTGTTTTAGTGGTTTCACCCTCTGCAAAAGTCACATCCTGATCTATTGCTTGATAGTCGGTGCCAGCCTTTGCTGTACCGTCTTGTGTCGCAACGTTCATTGAAACTGCATCAGCAGAACCATCAGTTCGTGTGATGGTCAGTGTGACACTGCCAGCAGATTCTGAAACGGATGATGCACTGGCTGTTAGCGCAAATGTGCCTTGAGCTGCGGGAGTAGGGTCATTATCAATTATAGTGATAGGTAGCTCTTGAACATCGTACTCGGCACTGTCGTTAGCAACAGAGATAACGAGCGTTAAGGCCTTGGATGATTTGTATTCCGTATCATCAATGGTGTTAAACGTCACCGTTGCGCTGGTTTGGCCCTCGGCAAACAACACGTTTTGATTTAGCTCTACATAGTCACTACCAGCCATAGCGGTGCCACTAACGGCTTTAACGTTTACCGCTACTTCACCAGTGCCACCGGCGCGGCTAATGACAAATTCAGCATTGTCGCCTTCGGTTATGGACGTTGCACCGCTAATTGAAAACACACCGACATAGCCCGTTTGATTACCATCCTGTACTTTCGCTTGTGCGGTGGCCTCTGTAACAGACAGCTTATACGGGTATTTAAGTGACAGAGTGAAATCTTCAATGCCCTCGGCGCTACCATCGCTCACCATAGGGTAGGTTATCGTTGCGCTATCTTCACCTGCAGCAAAATTTGCGGTGATATAAGCATCCAGAAAATCTTCGCCCCATACTGCACTACCATTCTCAGCAAACACTTTTACGGATGCCGCTTGGCTAATATCGCCAGTGCGTTGTAGTGTGATATTGACACCATCTTGCTCATTACCTGAATACACGGTGTCGGTGAAAGACACTACGCCAAGTGCTGCGACACCTTCACGGCGTTGACTGACTCTGGGGAAGTTCTCAACCAGCACTCGGGCATTGTCAGCAGTCTCGGCATCACCGCATGCTTCGCCGTTATAGGTCATATCCGGCGTTGAGTAGTGGTTAAGTGTATCGGCGTGAGTGGTGGCAGAATACATGATGGTTTTCATGCCTCCACAGGTCCATGCCCGTGCATATTCAGGCCCGACAAAGGCATTGGCCGCTTCGTGATTCATACCAATGTTATGACCGATTTCATGGGCGAGTGTGCTGTTTCGCTCAGGGTCGGAGCCATCATCCAATACGCTGGCGTATTCACCGCCAATGCCACCAAGTCCCAATACCGTATCTGCATCGCGCTGTTCACGGATATACACCACGATATCGGCCTTTAGCCGCTCTTGGTACGCGGTGTATTCAGGACTACCAGTGTTCAATGCTGCGATTGAGAAGAGATATTCCGCACCATCTTGGATAATGTTACCGTTTTCATCGAGTACGTCTTGAAATGGCGTATCGTCAGGAATTGATTCAACAGGCAGTACATCGGCAATTGATAAGCGGTAATTCAAGCCATGTGCTTGATAGCTGGCATTAGCGACGTTCACCATTGCTTCAATACGGCGATAGCCTTCATATTCACCGTAGGTAGCCATAAATGATGGCTGATAAAACACGGCAATATCAACAACCGTTTCTTCGCTACTATTTGCAGCGGCTGCAGCGAGGAATTCAGCTGACATTTCGTTGTTGGAAAGAGGGCGGATATCACTGGCTTGCGCGGTCGTTGCTAATAGCAACAGTGGTAGGGTTAATCGCTTCATGTGTGGTCAGTCTCCTATCCGGCAGCATTTGCGATAGTTAGACTGCCGTACATCAGGCAATAAAATAGATACGCAAAGCATCAAGCTTGCGAATGATTTAACTCAGTTGGGTATAAATTTTTTTGGCATGCCAAAAATAATCAGTCATAAAAGCCAATCGCTTTGAAAAAATGATGTAACCGAATAGCGATGTTGGTGATAAGCCAGCCAATAACGCACATCGAGAAAATTACAAAGGGGCTCATGTCATACTCCATTTTTTTGGCATGCCAAAAATTATTGCAGTTGCACACCGCTGTAACTGCCATTGATTTCCCAATCACACAAGCTAATAATCCACGTGCTGATTAGAGTGAGATACTCGGCGTTATCGATGTAGTGAGAGCGAGTAACGTCGTTATGGCGCGAGATAAAATCGCTGTAGGCTTCTTGAGTGATATCCCAACGCTCACCATTGGGCGCTTCATAACGATACTGCCAAAGCTGCATGCTGAGCAGGTGCAGCATGATTTCCTCTTCTCTTAGCGCTACCAAATCACTCAGAAACGCCACATCGGGTTCATTGATATCAATTAAGCCGTTTAGCCTTGATAACAATACTTCCAATGCTGGAAGAAAAGGGCGGACTTCCGCAGGAAACGCCTGATTAGTTTGGACGAACGAGTGAAGATTTAGCATTACCAGTAGAAATCTCCACGGTCATAAGCCTCGCTTGCTTCGCTGCCGGTATAGCTCTTGCCATAATAATTAACACCACCTAAACCATCACCGTGTTCTTCCATAAAGCGCTTCTTCTCGGGGTTTTGCTCCTCATCAGGTAACAGAATTTCAACGGCAATCCATCCAACAACTTTAAGTGCTTTGAGTAGCATAATATCCTCCAGTTAATGTGTGCTAAGTTATACTTAGTATCTGGATTTTATTTAACCTAAGAAAATCTTAGTTTTCAAGAAAAACTTGGGTTTGAATGAAAGCTAAAGAGATAAATCCGTTTGCTAAACGTCTTAAGCAAGCACGTCTTATGCGTGGTCTATCGCAAAAGCAATTAGGCATTCGAGCGGGACTGGATCAGTTTGTCGCATCAGCGCGCATGAACCAGTATGAGAAAGGGGTTCACATACCAAACTTTGCTACTGTGTACGGTATAGCGACTGTACTAAGTGTCCCTACCGCATATCTATTTTGCGTTGAAGATGAACTCGCAGAACAGATCCTTGAATGGGGCAGAAAGCGCTAATTTTTTTGGCATGCCAAAAATTTTAGCTGCCAAGGTAGGTGTAAGTAACGCTAAAGCGACCGTGTCCCAGCTCTTCACTGATCTGTAAACGCACTATCGTATCGTGCGCTAAGTCCGCTTCTGAAAGTGATTTTCTGCTTGGTCCACCGTCAGCAGGGCATTTCCATCCGGTCAGTTCTAAATATCGGGCTCTTGCATAGTGATGACGCAAACCGTGGTTCTTGTTTAAACCAGCTTCGGCTGTTTCACGTTCATATTTGCGCAGTTGTTGCTTATAGTTATTTGGGGCAGGAATGAGCGAACCGCCTTTGGCAAAAGCTTTTATTTCATTTAATAGCTGGCGTTGTGCAGCTGTGGTAACGGGAACTTCACGGTATTTACCGCCTTTGGTCCAAGAGCCCTTAAGGCGAATATGAACGCCTTGATCTGCGTAGGCTACATTGAACTTGATAGCTTCTTCTCGTCGTAAGCCAAAAGCTTGCTGCAGTCTCAATGAATGTTGCACGAAAGGGCAGCCGATTTTACTTAGCTTCTTTAGGTCTAGCTCTTTTGATTTTCCGATTGGACTAGATTTCACCGTACCAATGCCGTAGTCAGAATTTTCGCGCGAGACGACATTAGGTTTACCAATCGCGCGTGACCACCACCGCAATTCCGAAAGGCGATTTTTTAACGTTTTGTCAGCAATGCCTTCTGACTTCCATGCCAAGTTGACTCATAGCTGTTTTCTCACACGTAAAAAGAATGAAAAGAAATATGAGAAAAGCCTGGGGTCATAACATGAATAAATAAGCAAAGATCAGAGGGCTAGAAGCCGAAATTTGGTGAGTTTTAAAGCCGCGAATCACAGCCTTGGCTATGATTGCCGTTTGAAATACAAACGCAGGGGCTAAACTGATCTAAAGCGAATAAGCTGAGCCAAGTGTTCCTGTTGGAAATCACAATGGGTCTACGATGCTTATTTATCGGTCTGAGATGACCCGAAGACTAATAATGGGGAGATTCATGGTAGCTGCTAATGCAGCCCTCTTTACGTGTTGTAGGCAGTCGGATGACACCTGTTTTGATTGCTCTCTAAGAGCTATTGACAGGATTTATGTTATCAAACTGATCAGTTATTACAAGTCTTTTTGAACGCCCCCAAACATTACTTGAAACTCATTTTTGGACATTTTCGTGTTAGGTCCTTAACTCTAACGCATCTGTTTCGGATAAAAATTTCTATGGATTAACACCCGGTTAAACTGGTACTTTGCATTACTCCCTCTACATTAAGTCACTTGTAGCATTAGGAAAATGAGTAAGGGCCGTCTCATATCAAGTGGCGACTTGTAACTACTGAAATTATGCTGTTTAAAACACACCACTTTGTAGTCCTCACGCTGTACCCACAAAGAGATAAATTTACTTATTAAAGCCAAAAAACCTTGTATCAAAAACACACAATCCTTACATTTATGATACAAGAATTTAAAATTTTGTGATATTTCCGTGACGGAGAAAACGTTATGAAGACATTAGCGTTAACTATTCCGCAGGAAGCACCAGTTTGTATGGATGCACTTTTCGACTACGTCCGCACATGGCACTCCAACAGCTACGTTTATGAACTTGGACAACTTGAAATCAAAGTTGAAAAAGAAATTATCCAAAGCGAGCTAATGATATTTCGCGAACATTTTCCTTGGCTAAACACAAACATAATTAATTGACGAGAGTATTTTGAGTAGTACAAATTGTTCCCTAGGAGCCAAAGGTCATCTGGAGTATTCGCAGGATCAATAGAAATAACCCAAATCTCAATGGATGTATCAAAGTGAGATGTTGATACCAAAATTGGAGCCTAGATTTGGTATGGTGATGCCAAAGCGATAAACTGCATAATATATACACCTTATGGCTTTGGCAGTAACTGAACATGTTGAATATTGATGATCCAAGCAAAGTTGCTAAAACACCGGCCATTTGGCGCTTAGGTTTTCGGCCCTTTTTTCTTGGTGGGGCGATTATTGCTGCTCTCTACATCCCTTTGTGGGTGTTAACTTGGCTCCTACCAGCATACTCCTTATTTGAAGATACATTCTGGTCGCCAATCCTACCGTTGTGGTGGCACCCTCACGAATTGCTATTCGGATTTGCCATGGCAATTGTGTCAGGATTTTTGCTGACAGCAGCACAAAACTGGACAAATCAGCCATCTCTTAAAAATTGGCCATTAGCGCTAACATTTTCTTGTTGGGCGTTGGCACGCTTGAGCTTGCTCATCCCTACACCGCTCCCCATTATTCTGCCCGCCGTATTCGACATACTATTTTTAGGAATAGTTGGCTCCACCTTATGGAGGAGTATTTATAAGGTAAAACAGTGGCGCAATATTGGATTTCCACTGATGATTATTGTCGCATTATGTATCAATATTCTCAGTTACTATTCATTGTATGTCCGTGATTTTATTCTGGCACACCAAATTTGGCAGTCGATGCTTTGGTGGCTTTCGTTACTGATCACGATTGTTGGCGGTCGAGTGATTGGCTTCTTTACTGCAATGAGATTGAATGCAATCAAGCAACCCGCATTACCTTGGGTAGAATATCCGTTATTACTGATCATGCTCACGCTGGTTTTACAAGCATTATTCGAGCTATTACCAAGTGCATTTATCCAAGTGCTGCTATTCATTGCGGGTGTACTCCACCTGATCAGAGCTTCTCGCTGGATGCCGCTAAAATCTTTCAGGGAACCACTGCTTTGGTCCTTACACATTGCTTATTTTACGTTGCCAATAAGCTTACTGATGATGAGCTGGTATTTTAACGACGAATTTGCTTATCGCTGTCTGCTACACTTATTCGCAATTGGCGGCATGGCAATGCTTTGCCTATCAATGATTTCGCGAGTTTCACTCGGCCACACTGGGCGCAATATCTACCAAGGACCCAACATGCGAATCGCATTTATCTGTCTGCCTTTGGCTGCAATTTTTAGAGCCATCATGCCGATTTACTTTCCCAGCCAAACCCACCTTTGGCTATGGTTTGCAGCAGTGTTCTGGTTTGGTTCATTTGCCATTTTTGTGTACTACTACACCAAGATTTTAACGCGTCCAAGAGTTGATGGACGTCCAGGATGATGCAAAACACTTTGGATAAATTGAACGTGAGACCATCTATGAAAATAATGTCGCCTCTGAACCTAAAACTGTGGTTATTCATTTTGCTTGGTGCCTCCGGCAATGCTGTTGCAACCGATGGAACAACTGATATAGCTAAATCCTACCCAAAGCAGTACAAAACGTGGGAAGCAACGCAGGAGCAATCAGAGCGAGAAGATGTACTAGCAAACAACCCGCGAAATGTCATTCTTTGGGCAGGGTCTTCGTACGCCAAGGAATACCACACACCTCGTGGCCATCAATTTGCTGTAGCCGACGTGAGTCATACACTCCGAACCGGCGTTGCGCCAAAGGCAGGAGAGAAAGGGCTATCTGCGAGTTGCTGGACATGTAAAACTCCGGATGCGCCACGCCTGATAGGCGAACTTGGCTTTGAAGGTTATGCAGCGAAAAACTTTACCGATTTAGGCTCTGAAATAAAAAATGTGGTGTATTGCAGTGACTGTCATGAATCTGGCTCAGAAAAGCTAACGTTGCCGCGCCCTCACGCCCGTGACGCGATGGCCAAAATCCATCAACCCTTTGAACAGCAAAGTGCCACAGTTCAAGGTGCTCAAGTCTGCGGGCAATGCCACGTTACTTATTATTTTCGCCCAGAAAAGAGCAATGTTGTTAACATCCCTTGGATCTTTGGTAATTCCGCTGATGACATAGAAAAATATTACGACACTCGTCGATTCTATGAGTGGATCCATCCGATTTCAAAAACGCCAATGCTTAAAGCTCGTCATCCAGAGTATGAACACTGGAATCGCAGTAAACATGCGGAACTTGGTGTAACCTGCGTCACCTGTCACATGCCTGAAGCAATCGATGAAAATGGTAAAGCATTTACTAACCATAAAGTTGATAAGGCCATGCCCTACTTTAAGAGCAGTTGCAAAGGCTGTCATAGCAGCCAAGAAAAAATGAAGCAACGCCTTACGAACTTGAAGCACGAGATAAATGCTATGGCAAAAGACGTAGAAGAACTACTGGTTAAGGCGCACTATGAGGCCAAAGCCGCATGGGTCGCCGGCGCGAATTGGGAACAGATGAATGACGCCATAATGGACATTCGTCACAGCCAATGGCGCTGGGATTTTGCCATGTCATCACACGGAATTTACGCTCATAACCCAGAGGAAGGTAGACAGCTGCTCAATAAAGCTATCGAACAGGCAAAGAGCGCACGTAGCTCTTTGTCAAAAATATTGAAGCAACTCAAAGTCGAGCATGTCTATTATCCCGACATCAGTAGCAAAGCCAAAGCCCAACAAGCCGTGGGGATAGATGAAGCAGAATTAGTCCGTGAGAAAAAGGCGTTCATTGAGGAAGAAATCAATAAGCACTGGGATCCGGTTGCCCAGCGCGGTTACTAACTAACTGCATGATATTCCCCATCCTGATATTTAGGGATGGGGAATAAGCTGGATTTTCTTCATGCCTCTGCAACTTTTTAACACTGATTATGTTTAAAAATGTCATTTCAGTCCAAGCCGCCTCGCGAGCTTATGTAAATTGCTAGGGTCAAGCTTTAATAAACGGGCTGCTTCCGCCCAATTATCTTGTGTTGCAGCCAAAGTCTGTTGGATAAACTGACGTTGGAAATCTTCGATACTGTCCTTTAATGAACGTCCAGAGAGCACTGACGGTTCAGGCGACGTGCTATCGAGAGCTTGACTAAAATCACGAGGATACGTAAGCAATTCTTGATCCAAATGACGCGGTTCAATGGTCACAATTTCGGTCTTATTGGCACCTTGACTTACAGTACGCAAAGCTGCTCGACTGATAACATGTTCTAGCTCACGTACATTCCCAGGCCATGGATAGCGCTGCAACAACTGCTCCGTCGCAGGTGCCAAACGTAAACTGCGAAAACTGAAGCGACTACGATTCAATTCCACAAAATAACCCGCTAACAACAGGATATCATCTCCGCGTTCTCTTAGTGGCGGAATGACCACCGGATACACGGACAGGCGATGGTATAAATCGGCACGAAAATCTCCTCGTTTGACCATCTCTGCCAAGTCCCGGTTCGTGGCGGCAACAATACGCACATCTACTTTTATTGGTTTATCTGCGCCTAAGCGCTGGATTTCACCGTTTTGTAGTGTTCTCAATAGCTTGGCTTGAACGGTCAACGGCAGCTCACCTATTTCATCAAGAAACAACGTGCCACCATCGGCAGATTCCACGCGACCAGCACGTTCTGATGCGGCCCCAGAAAATGCACCTTTGACATGGCCGAACAACTCACTTTCAACCAATGTTTCCGGCAGAGCAGCACAATTGACGTGGATCATTGGAGCAACTTTACGCTGGGAACGCTGATGTAAGCGCCAGGCAAATAGCTCTTTACCAACGCCCGTTTCCCCTTGGAGTAATACAGGTAGATCTGAAGTCGCCACAACATCTAGCTCTTTCAATAAGTTTTGTACCTGTGGATGCTGCCCAATCAGCTCTTGACTAGCG
Source organism: Shewanella sp. (assembly GCF_048265805.1). Lineage (GTDB taxonomy): Bacteria > Pseudomonadota > Gammaproteobacteria > Enterobacterales > Shewanellaceae > Shewanella. The sequence continues at coordinate 53,674 of NZ_JBLXAT010000006.1, forward strand.
GAAATGCTACCATTGTCCTGTTTCAGTTGCTCATCAAACTGTCGTAATGCCCGCATTTCACTTTCAAGTCGATTAACTCTTAGGATGGTTTCACAATACACCGCAAGTTGCGGTATGAACGCTATCTGCTCGGCGCTAAAATGGCCTTTATACAGGGAGTCAAGCGTTAACACCCCCCAACATTTACCATCGGGCCATAAACTAATGCCCATACAGTCATGTACCGGCAGCGGCACTCCTTGCTGCGTAGCTAACAATCCATCATAGGGATCTGGTAAAGCACTGTCGGGAGCAAAATGTACTAGTTTGCGTTGCGATAAAATGGCCGACAACCGTGGATGATGAGCCACTGCAAAACGGCGTCCACTGGTTGTAGTCACTAAACCTGCGAGCGCCACAGGTTTCAGAATGTCGCCATCAAGTTGTAGCAGTCCGACCGCGTTACAGTCTAACAACTGTTGAACCTGATCAACGAAACGCTGTAAGCGAACCGGCGGTGACAACTCGTGCTTTAAGTCACCAAAATCTAATGGGAATAACATGGTTTATTTTACCCCAATGGTAAATTATACCCGTAATTATAGGGTAAAATTCACCATATAAAAATATTCATTTCTATATATTTCAACTAATTAACACTTGGCACGTCGTTTGATATAGACCAAGCAGAACAGTGAACGCCTCAGTATGAATTACCCCGTAACGACGTCACTGCTTTGGCATCACATCTCGGTGATTGCATTTTCATTTTCAGGAGTTGAAGTTTATGAATGAACAGCAAAAAGCTTTGGTTCGCGCGACAATACCAGTATTACAAAGCAGCGGTGTCGCCTTAACAAGCCATTTCTATCAACGGATGCTAAGCCATAATCCCGAACTAAAACACATCTTCAATCAGGGGCATCAGAGCGCCGGTCGTCAACAACAAGCACTGGCAGGTGCCGTGCTAGCCTACGCTCAACATATCGATGATCCCTCAGTATTACTCCCTGTGGTCGAACGTATTGCCCATAAACATGTGAGCTTAGGTATTCGCGCTGAGCACTATGCGATTGTTGGCAAACATTTATTGGCCAGTATTCAAGAAGTCCTCGGCGACGCGGCCTCCGCCGAATTGATTGATGCTTGGGCGGCAGCCTATGGCGAATTAGCACAATTGTTTATTGGGTTGGAAAATACGCTTTATCAGCAAAGTGTTGATAACACTGGTGGTTGGAGTGGCTGGAAACCCTTCCGTATCGTGCGCAAACAGCCTGAAAGTGACGAAATAACATCTTTCTATCTGCAACCTATTGATGGAGGCCGTCTGCCGAACTATCAACCCGGCCAGTATATTAGCGTCCGAGTATATGTTGAAGAGTTAGGGATTTTCCAACCTCGCCAATACAGCTTGTCAGACATTGCCGGTGGTAGTGCACTGCGTATTTCAGTTAAACGCCAAGGTGCCGGAGAAACCTCACCCGAAGGCAAAGTTTCCAATCTGCTGCACAGCCAATATGATGTGGGGCAGATTGTTGAGTTATCTGCGCCAGCAGGCGAATTCGTCCTACAACAATCTTCCGAACGTCCGGTAGTATTGCTCAGCGGAGGTGTCGGTATTACACCAATGATTGCTATTAGTCGTACGTTGGCACAACAAGGTAAGCGTGATATCCATTTCGTACATTCAGCGCGTAACCGTCATGTACATGCGTTTAGAGACGTCAGCGATTCATTGGCCGAAAACGGGGCAAAAGTACATTACTTCTATGATCAAACTGACGCACAGGATCAACATGCCCGCCCCGCACCATTTGCGTTAACCGATGTCCTACCTGAAGCACCACATGATGCAGAGTATTACCTGTGCGGTCCTGCTGCGTTTATGCGTCATTATCTTTCAGAGTTAAAAGCCCACGGTGTACCAGAAACGCAAATTTTCGCGGAAGCTTTTGGTTCTGGCGGCGTATAAACCATTTAGCCAAAGGGAGCATGAGCAGTCCCTTTTTAACATTATAAAGCAGCTCAAACATAACAAGACGCTTAACTAAATTAGTTGGGCGTCTTTTTGTATTCGAGTCGAACGGGCTTGCCACGGTGAATCGCCATTTATCAACTAGTCACTTTGTAGCATTACTAAAATTCGGTCAATCTGGTAAGGCCCGAGAAAATTAGATACTTTCGAAATCCTCAAAATACAGCTCCTCACACTCTGCTAGCGACTGAATTGCCACAGTCAAAGTAGCCACCTCTGTAGCATTACAAAAATTTGGTCATCAACCATGACTCGATAGCTATCAGCGAACGACGCCGAAACAAGGAATGGGGCAAAAGTATATCGACTTAATTTTTGCCCCGGTTGCATCACAGTAGTTAATGATTTTTGCGATTAATCCATACACTAGCAACCAACGTTGTGACAAGGATCAGTGCAACGACACCAAGCGAAATCGCAACGGGTATATGAATGAAATCAACCATTGTCATCTTTAGCCCGATGAACAGTAAAATGGCAGCAAGCCCATATTTAAGCAACGCGAACTTTTCTGCCATACCGACTAACAAGAAATACATCGCCCTCAGACCTAGAATCGCGAATAAGTTGGAGGTTAGTACAATAAAAGGATCTGTTGTGACAGCAAAAATCGCTGGAATGCTATCAAGGGCAAAAATGACATCACTCAGTTCAACCATCACCAAAGTCAAAAACAACGGTGTGGCGTACCAAAGACCATTATGTTTCACTAAGAAATGTTCATTTTCTAGTGTGTTAGTGACCCGTAGGCGTCGTTGTAACCATTTGATTAGTGGATTATCAGCGGTATTGGCTTGTTCATCACCACCGAAAAACATTTTGATCCCGGTAAAAACTAAAAAGGCACCGAATACATACAATAGCCAGTCAAATTGGGCAATTAACCAACTGCCCCCGAAGATCATTAATGTCCGTAATATAATAGCGCCTAACACGCCATAAACTAACACTCGGCGCTGTAAGGACGGTGGAACTGCAAAATAGTTAAACAGCATTAGCCAGACAAACAGGTTATCCACGGCCAAGGCCTTTTCAATCAAATACCCGGTTAAAAATGCGACAGACTGCTCTGTCGCTACTTCACGCCCAGTAGTATTAGCTAAATACCACCAAAGACCGGCGTTGAACGTTAATGATATTGATACCCAAATGATCGACCAGGCAGCAGCCTGTTTAACAGACATGCCATATTCGTCTCTGCGGCCTTGAATCATCAAATCAATAGCAAGCATCGTAAAAACTATGAGCGCAAAAAAGCCCCAGAGCATTGGTGTTCCGATTGTCGTCATAAAATAGCTACTCCTTAAAAACAAAATGGCCAACACAGAAAGTGTCAGCCATTGATTTTTGAGCAGCAATAGACCTCGCCTTCCGGCAAGGTCTCACTTACAACCTAACTAAACAGGCTGCTCGGAGACCGGATGCTTTAAGCATCGTGATGACGATCTACCGACAATGAAGTTACTCCCCTTTGCAGGACTAAATCTATAATGTGCCAAAAAACGAGTCAATCAAGTTTAGGATTATTTTGGTAAGGTCAACTCGCGAATACGAGTGCTGTCACTGGCACAGTCCCCTTTTCGCCGCATTACTAAAATTTGACTAGCGGGTATTACTTAGCCTGTCTGTGCGACAGCTCTGTAACGCACAATATGGTATATTAAACTACTAGCAGCCAGTGCCGCCATCACCGCTTCCACCATCGCAAAAACTTACTCCAACGCCGCCAGCATCCGCTTCACGTTTTACTGACCAACTATTGCCGACAAGATGTTTCAGCATTTCTTTCTCATTTACTGCGCCACACAAAGGGCATTGGATTTCTTCATTTGTAATCTGAAAAGGTAGACTCTGATGGCATTGAAAACATTGCCGATACATTGGCATCACTCCCTGTGGCCGACTCTAATTGCCAACACTCTGTATGATTACTGATACTTGGTCAACTAGAGCTAATGAAAACTGCTGTTACTTCTTGCGCTGTGAGGTAATCCCCCCTTAAATTAACTGACGTCAACAGTAGAATTTTCTCGTACGATATGCGCAGGAGATTCTTTATGAAAACATCAAAATTCACCGACAGCCAAATCATGTCGATCCTTAAACAAGCTGAAGCCGGAGCACCAGTTCCAGAACTGTGTCGCGAACATGGCATGAGCTCTGCGACGTTTTACAAATGGCGGGCTAAATTCGGAGGCATGGACGCATCACTCATGGCCCGACTAAGAGAGCTTGAAGCTGAAAATGCTCGTCTTAAAAAAATGTATGCCGAAGAGCGTTTAAAAGCCGAAATCATTCAGGAAGCGATGGCAAAAAAGTGGTAAAGCCGTCGCAACGTAAAGCGATGGCGCAACATGCAGTTGCCAATCGTCAAGTGACTATTCGCTTGGCCTGTGCTGCATTTTTTATCAGTGAAACCTGTTACTGATATCAACCGGTTAACGATGATGAAAATGCGCAGATCGCGGATTTACTTGTTGAGTTAACCGAGAAAGAAACCGATTGGGGCTTTGGGCAGTGCTTTCATTACCTCCGCAACGTCAAAGGTTTTGGTTGGAATCACAAGCGTGTATATCGAATTTACTGCGATTTGGCGTTAAATCTGCGGATAAAGCCCCGCAGAAGATTAAAACGAAACGCACCAGAGCCACTGAAAGAGCCAACTAAACCGAACCAAGTTTGGTCGATAGATTTTATGCATGACCAGTTAGCAGATGGTCGAAGCTATCGGTTATTTAATGTCATTGATGACTTTAAACGAGAAGGTCTTGCGATAGAAGCCGGGTTCTCGCTACCCGCGGTGCGGGTAATTCGGACGCTCAACCAACTCCTTGAATGGCGAACAACACCGAAGGCGATCCGTTGTGACAATGGGCCAGAGTTCATCAGTCACGAATTTACAGAATGGGCGAAAAAGCATGGGATCAGAATTGATTACATTCAACCTGGCAAGCCTCAGCAAAATGCTTACATCGAACGACATAACCGAACGATGAGATACAGTTGGGTCAGTAAACATTTATTTGATACGCTTGAAGACGTTCAGGACTACGCCACTAAATGGCTATGGTTCTATAATCATGAACGGCCACACAAAGCCAATGGAGGAAAGCCACCTTTGATGGCTGCTTAATCTCTACTTTTAACTACGGTTAAAAATGGGAGGATTACCGTGACACAGAATCTGCGCCCTACGACCTTACTTAAAACCTCTAAGGGGAAACATCAAATGGTAGAAAGCTGCCGATAACATTCTAATATCCGCCAATCGTTAAATTGATAATAAAATGCATGTGCCTGTGGATTTTCTATACTTATTTATGTCGATATCTTTCGGATGACCTTATGACCCAAAAAGATAAACTGCTTCGCTACTCACTGATATTATTGATTTACTTGTTCGGCTTGGCAGGTCAAATTCTCTACGGTTATTCTCGTCTGCAACAAACGACAGAATCACGCATTACATGGATTTATGACCAAATCCATATGGGAATTGCCGAAATTACCGATTTTTATGACAGAAAGTTCGTTCGTTATCTCCCAATGAAAAATTGTGAACGTTTCTTGTACGAATCCCAACCACTTTTACTTGCATCACCTTATATTCGTGCTGTCAGTGCCACGCACGGAGGGGTGATCATGTGCAGTTCGATCATGGGACCGGTTCTCAAACAGATTGATAATTGGCAGCCTTCAGGTAGGTATATCGAACTAAAATATGTTGAAAAAACGCCATTTTCTGACTTATTTCCTAAAAATCGCCAAAGTGTTTTAGCATTACATTTTGAACTGGACAATTACTATGGTCTTTATGTCGCCATTTATCCTGAATCACTGTACAAAATTCTAGGCAGCGCCGAGTTTGCAACAACATTTGTCAAGTTTGGAAATGCCACCCTTTATTCAAATGGGAATGTAACCCAAGAGAATAATAATTTAGGTGAAGGTGAATTATTTGCTGTTGGCAGTAACTATCGGATTGAAGATGTTTTAAAATATTCAGTTGAACACTATGGTGTTATTTCACTCATTTGGACCTTTATCATATTCGTTAGTGCAAAAAGTCTAGTGCACCATATGTACCAATTTAATCTCAACTATTGGCGTGTAAGACGTGCCATCAAACTCAAGCAGTTTCATCCTTATATTCAGCCTGTTGTTAATAAGTCAGGCGAAGTGACTGGTGGCGAAGTATTAGTGAGGTGGCACCATCCTAAAAGAGGCGTTATTTCACCGCTCCATTTTATTAACCGAGTAGAAGAAAACGGTCAAATCGTGGGCATTACTTCCGTACTCATGGATAAATGCGCAACCGCATTCGCGAAAGTTGATATGCCTGCAAGGGCACGGGATTTTCGGCTCGGTTTTAACGTATGCCCCATACAGTTTGATACGGAAGTGCTTGTCTCCGATATTCAAAACTTTCAAAAAAAAGTTGCAAAGAATCCTGTTAAATTAGTTATTGAATTGACTGAGCGTCAAGAATTTTCCTGTAATGAGAAATACATAGCTGCCATTCGTTCACTGAGAGAACAAGATGTACTCGTCGCTCTTGACGACTACGGGACTGGTCATTGCTCATTAAAGTATCTGCTTAACACTCAAGTGGATATGATTAAAATCGATATGATGTATGTGGCGACTATTGACAGTGGTAAAACCAAAATACTGGACAATATCATCAACCTTGCTCGTAGCCTTGATGTGCCACTGCTGGCTGAAGGTGTCGAAAATGACGTTCAATTCACCTATTTGAAAAACATGAAGATTGAACGCTATCAAGGATACTTTTTTGATAAGCCACTACCAATAGAAGAATTCATTGAAAAATACATCGCTCCGACCTCGATGAATGCTATTCAGAAAATGTACCTACAATCGTTAATTGCAGCATCAGAACACTCATTTCAGTAAATAAACTTCGTCAACGTAAGGACTAGAACATGAAAACCACCCTTAAAATGCGATTGTTAGCAGCAAGTATGTTGTCGGTTTTTTTGACGATTGTTCTGCTGGTTGCTATGTCTTCGTATTTCATTCGAACTAACGCTATGCATAGTACTGAGCGGGAAGTTAGAACGCTTATCGATACCTTTGCTAATGGCATGGGGACATGGCTGCAAGATAGGCAAAATGCAGTTGCCTCATTAGGTGCAACCATTCAGTCGAATCCGGATGTAGAGGTCACGCCATATTTACTCGAATTGCATAACGCGATGGGCTTTGGGCTAACTTATTACGGTGATGAGCAAGGCAATATGTATAGGCAGGACCCATCTCTACACGTTGATGGGTATGACCCTCGAGTTAGAAGCTGGTATAAAGGCGCCAAAGAAACTGGGCAATTTTTTGTTTCTGCGCCATATGTTAGCGCAACGATGAAAAAGCTGGTGATTACACTATCTCAACCCGTGCAGAAAAATGGACAGTTTGCTGGTGCTGCGGCAGCCAATGTGGCAATTGATACCCTGACAAGCTCAGTCAGAAAGCTCATTTTACCCGGGGATGGTTACGGAATTTTACTGCAAACCAATGGCGTTATTATCAGCCATCCTAATAGCCAGATGAACGATAAGTCCGTATCCAGCTTAGCTAGTCAGTTTACGGATGGCTGGTTGCGAGAGCGAGCTGCGGCAACGACGTTGACAGAGTTTAACTTTGAAGGAAGCCCTAAATTATTCTACGTTGCTAGTGTTCCGAATTCTGACTGGCGGTTACTTTTCGTATTGGATAAAGCGAGCATAATGTCAGAAGCGACATCCCTAGCATGGTGGATGTCGATTTCAGGTGTTGGGTTCTTAATACTATTTGCGTTAATGCTTTTAGCCGTTTTTAAGATGCAATTTGCAGACTTAGAGCGCGTGTCACAAGCTCTCAATGATATTTCTAAAGGTGAAGGTGACCTTACCGTTCGTATCCAAACTAAAAATTCTCATGATGAAATTGGTGTGCTCGCCGGAGGGTTTAACCAATTCGTTACTAACCTCCATGGACTTATTAGCCGTATGGGAGATATCGCGGACAAACTCGGTAGACAGTCGGATGATACCCAGCGAGCAGCCGAGCAAAACCAGCAACATATTGCGATACAGCAAGATGAAATTACTATGGTAGCCACAGCTGTAACCGAAATGGCGAGTGCCACAGAAGAAATTGCTAGTAATGCGGAGCTTACCGCGCAAACTTCACAAGAAGCGGTAAAACTAGCAATAGGTGGTCATCAGCAGGTGGAAAAAAGCCAATCATCTATTCGCAACTTAGCCACTGAAGTGGAAAATGCTGGACATATCATTGGTGAGCTCAACGACCATTCGCAGAAAATTAATGGTATTTTGCTGGCCATTAGCGGCATCGCGGAACAAACCAACCTGTTAGCATTGAATGCAGCAATTGAAGCTGCACGCGCCGGAGAACAAGGCCGTGGATTTGCTGTTGTTGCGGATGAAGTCCGAGTGCTATCACAGCGTACTCATGCCTCGACTCAAGAGATTCAGGTGATGATAGAAACGCTTCAGCACACTGCGGCTAAAGCCGTTTCATCAATGGAGTACAGCCATAAAATGGCTGAAACCAGTGTTGATGACGTTGAAATCGCAAGCGCTAGTCTGCAACAAATTAATAGTGCTATTACCCAAATTTCCGAGATGGCGACGCAAATAGCAACTGCGGCTGAAGAGCAAACCTCAGTCACAAGCGAAATCAACCGTAACACTGAAGCTATTCGGGAAGTATCAACTGGACTGTCTAATGAAGCTGAAGTGGCAACAGCTAAAGCTCAACAGTTATCAGAACTGGCGAATGCACTACAAAGTGAAGTGAGGCGATTTAAACTGTAAAAAAGAAATGCAGCCTGCATCTGCTCATCGGTTGGGGCTGCATTAATCACTATTGCCTAGATGAAGCTAACGAGGTTCCATATGTATTGGCTTAACTGTAACCTGATCTCACAGTTTCCTGCACATCTAGCACGATGAATCTCAAAATTGGTAATTAAACTCAACACGTTGATCTCCATCCATAAAATCTACATGTTCGTTAAAGTTCGCAAAGTATCGCACGTTAAGTCTTGGACTGATCTGATAACTAAGAGCAAGTTCGTGCGTGAGAATATGACTATGCCCTAAACCATAATAATTGTCTTTATAAGTTTCTGAACCAGAAATAGTGGTCAACCAGAATGGGTTGTAATTTAGCCAAATTTTGTCACTTATTTGAAACTTACTATACATACCCACCAAAACATAGATCCCCATGATAGAATAGCCACTATCAATTGAGCCATCATCTTCTATTGCATTTTCACCAACGGATACCCCTGCTCGCATCGTTTGCATCATTCTTTTGCCTTCCAACGAATGGTTTAACATGTTGTGTGGGGATGAGGGCAACCTTAAACCCCAGTTCTTGGAAGATTCTTCCCCAGTGATGCGATGTTGCACACGACTCCATGGCAATAGTCGTCTTTTCAGGCAATTGACGGATGGTATCAAGTAGAGACTTTCCGATTGGATAAAATCGCCCCAGAGATACTTAATACGCATACTTGAAAAGAATTTTTGGCTAAATCAATACCAACAACCTTGATAGACATGTTACTTACTCCTGCTCTGACTTGTACCTAAAGTTTGGTACAGCGACGCTAGAAAGGAGGTGCGTCCATCACATCAAAGCCCATAAAATACAAAAATTAGTAAATTACACTAATTTAAATTAATACTAAGTCTAGTTTTTATATAATAAAAAAGCATATATAGTTCTCCTCGTCGATAACGACTATTCAATATAAATGGATTTTTTATGATCAAAGTTAATCGATTATTAACATTAGGGGTATTAATTTTAATCCCCAACATTGGTTATTCTGCAGTAGATGACACCAATGAATACTCTGCAATATGTAATAGTTGTTCACCTAAGGATATGAATTTACTTGCAGCCAGCATGACTACACAATATGTAAGCCCTAATGACAGCAAGCACAATATCACTAAGATATTACATATTATTGATATGGATCGAAGTACTGTTACGTCATATAGCATGGCTAAGCAAATGATCTATTTACCTTACTTAAACCCTCCTACTTATGATTATGTCCCTCGGTACTACCCAATCAACACTAGTAGTGAATTTAACGAGAAGGCTGTATCACTATTCAATAAATATAGACAGTTATCCCAAGAAGCTGCTTCTATAACTATCCCTACTGAAGTTATGGGGGGCTCATGGGAATGGGTTGGCTGTTCATATTGTGAAAATGATATTGAAGATTATTTGAATCGTACTGGCAACTTTAAAACCACTACGATGGAAGTAAAAAATATTCTTCGCTGGATCAATGTAATAAGTGGCGATATCAATGGTCCTTACACTATACCATTGGCTGATGGTGGTAAGATTGTTATAGAAATTCAATTAATCAATGGTGCTGATGATGCAGAAAAAACCGTCAGAATTAAAATCATTGAAGTCATTGATAAGATGAATAACACAGTTCCACCTACTCGTTCGCAGTCAGAAGCTATAGGTCTTAAAGGCGAGTGGAATCATTACTACCAAGAAATGGATCGCTTTTTATGGAAATATGGCCTTCATATGGTCAATGTTCCCGGCGTTCCCGGCGGTTCTGTTGTAATTCGTGATTGCCGACCACCGGGACAAACATCTCCAGAAACGTTGCCACCATGTGAAGGTGGTCAATAGATAATTTACCTAAACAAATCAGCGGCAAAAGTCCGCTGATTTTTTATATCCAATTAGTCCTCTTAACTAACCAGTCACCCCCTTAACTGCTTGCCTCACTGATTTACAGCCCTGACCATGAACGCCATCACGCTTATTGCTGACCTACGTCGGCGCATTGATAACCTGCTGCGCTTGGGTACTGTTGAAGCAGTCCGAGCCGGCGAGTGCCGCGTTAAATCTGGCGAATTGCTCACGAACTGGCGGCCGTATCTCACCCAACGCGCTGGCAATGGGTATGAAGAACCTGGGTTCATCATTACGGCCATGATATCAGGTTCATTGATTGCAGCACCAACACGCTTGATGATTTTGATTAGAAAGGCATCATATTCAGCTTCTCGCACGCCTAATGCCAGCAACTCTTCCAGCATGATGGCCACTTTCTGCCCGTTGGGTGTTGCTAGAGAATAGAGTTGGAGTTTGTGGTTTCCTACTGGCAAGCTCTCATCATATCTCGCGCCAGCAGTCGGTCTATTACCCGCGATTTCTTGATGCTTTTCCTCAACTAGAGCAGACCACCTTATTAGATATGCTTCGATATGAAGCATGAGCAGAACACTCATTTACGACATTAGCCAAATTAGGTCAACATCATTTCTAATGGCTAAGTGCTTTTGGGCGAGCGTAACTCACAATGGGGCATAACTGTTTTACAAATGCGTTGCTATCATCATAACGTTCGAGATTTATCGATACCGAAATCTTCGGGCGGGAATTCCTGATCTTTATCGAACATAATGGTGCTTCGTCTAAGCTCCCGTAGTGAAGATATGGCGTGTCTGAAACAATCTTCACATAAATCTAAGTGGTATGCAGTGCCGTCAGTCTTCGAGCCGTAGCCCCATTGGGCTTTTAGTTCACCAACTTCTTCATACTTTTGACCGTTTACCTCAATCATGACACTGCTACCGCAGACGTCACATACTCGATCCACAACGATACTAATTAGCTGTTCTTCGTAAAGTTTCATTCTGTTCCTAGCGCGGCCTGATACTGTAATCCACCATGATACATTGTCATGATCCCGTCAACAGGATCTCGCGTCGTACGAATCAAAAGGGTAGGTATTGGCATAACAAGTAGCTAAAAACGATGCGTTTTCCCCCTCTTATCTAAAATATTTTTCTTGCGCATGTTATTGCTTGAAAAATAGCCGTCCCTTTACTGTCCCTTAGATTTTTTCTGTGCTGGTCTGTACACAGGCATCACGAGCAATAGCCTGTGTCGGCGACTCTGCGAGTCGTCCCTACACCATTCTGGTAGGGACGACTCGAACAAAAACAGCTCAGAAAAAACCTCCCGAAAATTCGGGGGGACTTTTCAGCATTTAGTTATTGCATTCTGTGAGATATTCAAATCTGGCAGCGCATGCCGCGATTCATTATCGATAGTAATGGTCCACACCTGGGCGCCATCGAGCTACGGTGCATTCGGGGATGCCCCGAGAGGCACGTAATCCATCTGACGTTTTGGGTTTACCGTCAGAAGCCTCAGAGGATAGTCGTGTAGTTCCTATACGCGCGGAGCCGTAGATGACTCCGTCTATCTGAACTGGTATGCGCTGCCAACCTAACATTACTGATTTCCACTCATTCCAATATCGTCAAATGCTAAATCGGAACCCCAAAGGGGCCCCCCGCTTTGCGCCCCAAACAGCGGGGCGATTTAGCATCTTGACCATATTGTTCATTCGTAGAGCCGCTGTCGTTAGCGGTAAAGCACACCACCTCAGGCATAGCGCCTGAGTTTCTGGCTTTACCACTGAACGAGGACACTAAAATGAAAACTTCATCAACACGCGAACAAAACATCAAACAGTATTTTGATAAAGCAGCAGAGATTGAGTACAGCCTCTTGCCTAAAGCTAAGACAAAGCATAACGAAATAACACTAAAAGAGTTAATCGCTACTGATCAGCTTTTTCGTGTACGTTCTGGCCGTTGCTGGCAGCTTTGGATTTTGCGCAAGGGCATTGCTATGCCAGTAATGCAGAGGAGGGGAGGTTGCTTTGTGGTGAGTATTGAGTTTACTGAATTTAGTGCGTACCAAGAGACGCTGTGTTAGTTTCTTCGGTAGCACAGAGGTAGCACCAGCAAAAAATGCTAATTTTTTTGCATTTTTGATACTCGGGCCAAAAAACAAAAAAGCCTGTAAAAACAGGCTCTTTTGAGGAATTTGATGGTGGCCCCTCACGGACTTGAACCGTGGACCTAACGATTATGAGTCGTGTGCTCTAACCAACTGAGCTAAGGGGCCAAGTAATACTTAACGTATTAAACGCGTTCGAGTATACGAAGTTTCAACTGGGTTGTCATCCCGCTTTTGTTTGAATTGTTCTGTAACGCTTTCAATTGGTTAAGCTATAGACACTTCTATATTTTGCTAAATAAAAAACCCCGCGATGCGGGGCTCTTTTATTAATACGTTAGTGACTATTCATCGAGGAACGATTTCAAAATCTCTGAACGGCTAGGATGACGCAGTTTGCGCAACGCTTTAGCTTCGATCTGACGAATACGTTCACGGGTAACGTCGAACTGTTTACCCACTTCTTCCAAAGTGTGGTCAGTGTTCATGTCGATACCAAAACGCATACGCAGGACTTTCGCTTCACGTGCGGTCAAGCCTGCCAACACTTCGTGAGTGGCGTTTTTCAGGCTCTCGCTTGTTGCGCTATCCAGTGGCAATTCGAGGGTAGTATCCTCGATAAAGTCACCCAGATGTGAATCTTCATCATCACCAATTGGCGTTTCCATTGAGATTGGCTCTTTGGCAATTTTTAATACCTTACGGATTTTATCCTCAGGCATCAGCATGCGTTCTGCCAGCTCTTCTGGTGATGGTTCACGACCCATCTCTTGCAGCATCTGACGTGAGATACGGTTCAGCTTGTTGATGGTTTCAATCATGTGTACCGGAATACGGATGGTACGTGCTTGGTCAGCGATTGAACGGGTGATTGCCTGACGGATCCACCAAGTTGCGTAGGTCGAGAATTTGTAACCACGACGGTATTCAAACTTATCAACCGCTTTCATCAAGCCGATGTTACCTTCTTGGATCAAGTCCAAGAATTGTAGACCACGGTTGGTGTATTTCTTCGCGATAGAAATAACCAGACGTAAGTTGGCTTCAACCATCTCTTTCTTCGCACGGCGAGCTTTCGCTTCACCGATGCTCATGCGACGGCTGATATCTTTAATGGCCATAATGTTCAGGCCAGTTTCAACTTCTACGGCTTGTAGCTTGGTGTGGCAGCGCAGTACGTCTTCTTGCACGTTTTTCAGTGCTTCAGAGTATGGTTTGCCAGCGGCAATTTCGTCTAAGAACCATTGTGGGTTCGCTTCGTTACCGCTAAATAGCTTAACGAAGTTTTTCTTAGGCATTTTTGAGTGTTCAACACACAGCTTCATGATCAGGCGTTCTTGTACACGCACTTTATCCATCATGTTGCGCATGTTTTTCACAAGACGATCGAACTGTTTTGGTACCAGACGGAATTCTTTAAAGATTTCGCCGATTTCAAACAGTGCGCCCACCGCCATAGGGTGGTTACGACCTTTTTCTTCGATAACTTTCAGTGTGTTTTCAAAAGCAGTGCGCAGCTGAGTGAAGCGTTCGCGTGCTTCTTCAGGATCTGGACCTTTGTTGCCTTCATCTTCACTGTCGTCATCATCATCGTCGTCATCGTCATCATCCACGTCGTCTTCATCATCAAGATCATCATCGGATAATTCAGAGCCTACATGGGTGGCACTTGGCCCAACGTTGTCGTCATCGGGATTGACAAATCCAGAGATAATGTCAGACAAACGAATTTGATCCGCTTCGTACTGGTCGTATTGTTCCAGAATCATTGAAATCGCTTGTGGATATTCAGCCACAGAGCTTTGTACTTCGTTGATACCTTCTTCGATACGCTTGGCGATCAGGATTTCACCTTCACGGGTCAGCAGTTCTACTGTACCCATCTCGCGCATGTACATGCGGACTGGGTCAGTGGTACGGCCCAGTTCGTTTTCTACCGAGGCTAATGCTGCTGCAGCTTCTTCTGCGGCATCATCGTCGGTGTTGTCTTCTGACATCATAATGTCATCGGCGTCCGGTGCTTCTTCAAACACGCGAATACCCATGTCATTTATCATCTGGATAATATCTTCGATCTGGTCAGAATCGACCATGTCAGCAGGCAGATGGTCGTTGACCTCGGCATATGTTAAATAGCCCTGCTCTTTACCTTTAGCGAGCAACAGCTTGAGTTGCGACTGCGGAGTATGATCCATAGATATCATCCAAAACTAGGTAACGGTTACAACGGTTTACGGCAGTTAAGGCTGCCGCGCAAACCATCAATTATATACTTTTACACCAATCTGTGCCAGCTTGAAATTGTGCTCTGACGCTCGAAAAACTCTAATGTTGCGCCTTCATGGCGCTTATCAGCTTTTGTAGCTGGACCTTTTCTTCTCGGGTCAGATCTTGTTTCATGCTGAGTGCTTGGTAACGCTGCTCAATATATTGATTATTAAGCCATACCAAGCTTTCCTTGAACCCTTGCTGCAGATGCTCATCCGCCACTTGATGCTCCCATTGAGCAACTTTTTTCAGGGTCGAAAACTGTTCGGTATCCCGATAATGTTCAAGTAGTTGTGCGCTGGTCATCGTACTCGCGCGGGTTAAATCCAGTAATTCAATCAACAGCGCTACACCTGGCATTTTTAGGTGTTTTAGTGCCGGCTGTGGCGGCATTTGATAGCCTAAGTTGGGTTGTTGCACCAACAGGGCTATCGCTAATCTCAGCGGTGTTCCGCGTCCTTTTAATGACGGCGATGATAGACGTTTTTGTTGGCGGGATTTTAACCCCAACATCCGCTTCATCTGCTCGGCATTATCCATGCGCAAACGGCTGGCTAACTGCTCCAGCATCATATTTTGCAGCACTTCATCCTGAATTTTTTCAATCAAGCTGCTGGCGTGTTTGGCCAAGCTGGCTTTGTCGGCACCGTGCTGTTCCGTAAGTCCATTAAAGAGTAGCTCTTCAATGGTGATTGCGCGGTCAATAAGCTGCTCAAATTCCGCCTTACCGACTTTGCGCACCGTTGAATCGGGGTCTTCACCTTGCGCTAAGAACATAAAGCGCACGGTGTCACCCGGTTTCATCAATGGCAGGGCGGTTTCCATTGCGCGCCATGCAGCTTCTTTACCGGCGTTGTCGCCGTCGTAGCAACACACCACCTCTTTGGCGCTGCGTAGCAACATTTGGAATTGTTCACTGGTGGTAGACGTTCCAAGGGACGCTACGGCGTAATCAATGCCAAACTGTGCTAAAGCTACTACGTCCATATAGCCTTCGACGATCATTACCCGCTGTGGGTCGCGGTGTTTCTGCCGCAGTTCATACAGGCCATAAAGTTCGTTGCCTTTATGAAATATGGGCGTTTCCGGAGAATTCAAATATTTTGGTGTGCCATCGCCAAGTACTCGGCCACCAAATGCCACCACACGGCCACGACGGTCGCGGATGGGAAACATCAATCGATCACGGAAGCGGTCGTATCTGCGGCCTTGGTCGTTGGCAATTAACATGCCTGCCGCGAGTAGTTTCTCTTGTGCGTCACTGCTTTTCCCAAGCGTGTTGAGAATGTTGTCCCAACCGTCGGGCGCGTAACCTATACCAAATTGTTCGACAATTTCAGCAGAGAGGCCACGTTTAGCAACATAGTCATTGACTTGTTGTTGCTGTGGGTGATGCTTAAGTTGCGACTGAAAATAGTTGGCCGCAGCTTCCATGAGTTGATAGAGATCGCGACTTAATCCTTCGTCCCGGCGGGGGCCGTTACCGTGCTCACGTGGGACTTCTAATCCCAGTTGGCCAGCAAGTTCTTCAATAGCATCAGGAAAGTCCAACCGATCATATTCCATGACAAAATCGATAGCATTGCCATGGGCGCCACAGCCAAAACAGTGGTAGAACTGCTTATCTCGGCTGACGGTAAATGATGGGGATTTTTCACTGTGGAACGGACAGCAGGCAGCATAATTTTTGCCCGCCTTTTTCAAGGGAACCTTGCGTTCTATCAAGTCAACGATGTCAGTGCGAGCAACTAGCTCATTGATAAAATCACGAGGTATGGCCATTTATCTACCGGTTAAAGTTGAACCGATGTAAACAAACAAGCCGCGCTGTCGCACGGCTTGTTCATACGTTAAAGCACTATCATTGCAGTTTAGCTTTTATCAGTGCGCTTACCGCACCCATATCTGCTTTACCTTGCACTTTAGGCTTCAACGCTCCCATTACTTTGCCCATATCCGCCATGGATGAAGCGCCAGTTGTGGCGATAGCTTCGTCAATCAACGTAGTGATTTCAGCATCCGTAAGCGGTTGAGGGAGAAATGATTCAATCACTTCTACTTCCGCAGCTTCTGCTTGTGCCAGCTCATCACGCCCTGCTGCTGTATATTGCTCTATAGCATCACGACGCTGCTTCACCATTTTGGTGAGCACAGCCAGAACTTGCGTATCATCGAGAGTTTCGCGGGTATCCACTTCAATCTGTTTGATAGCGGCTAATGCCATGCGAACCGTACCTAATCTCACCTTATCTTTGGCGAGCATGGCTTGCTTCACAGAGCCTTTAAGCTGTTCTGTCAGAGTAGTCATAACGGGATTAGTATAAACGTACGCGACGTGCGTTTTCGCGAGACAGCTTTTTAGCCAGACGTTTTACAGCAGCAGCTTTTGCACGTTTACGAGCAGTAGTTGGCTTTTCGTAAAACTCACGGGCGCGAACATCAGCTAAGATGCCAGCTTTTTCGCAAGAGCGCTTGAAACGACGCAGAGCAACGTCGAATGGTTCATTTTCACGTACTTTAATAATTGGCATACGCCATCACCCCTTAGGTGTTAAGTTTGTATTGACCCAAGATTGAGTCAATGGGTTTTAAAATGGTGCGAAATTCTAAACCGAGTTGCCCCCGTTTGTAAAGTGCTGCTTGTTAATCTAGTCATACTGCAACAATTGAATCTAACCCGCTAATGGCTGTAGAATTAGCGCCCACTTTTTATGTTGTTGGTAGTCAGAATGCGAGTACTCGGCATCGAATCATCCTGTGATGAAACAGGGATTGCGGTTTATGACGAGCAGCACGGGTTGTTATCCCATGCTTTATATAGTCAGGTAAAATTACATGCCGATTACGGTGGTGTGGTGCCAGAGTTGGCGTCACGCGATCATGTGCGCAAAATTGTACCGTTGATCCGCGAAGCGCTGGCTAATGCCGATACTACCATTGAACAATTAGATGGTATTGCCTACACCAAGGGCCCCGGGTTGATTGGTGCATTGTTGGTTGGCGCCTGCGTTGGGCGCTCACTGGCTTTTGCTTGGGATAAACCCGCTGTGGGTGTGCACCACATGGAAGGGCACTTGCTTGCACCGATGTTAGAAGCTGATGCACCTGAGTTTCCATTTATAGCATTGTTGGTTTCGGGTGGTCACTCAATGCTGGTAGATGTCAAAGGCATTGGTCGGTATCAGGTGTTGGGCGAGTCAATTGATGATGCCGCTGGTGAAGCGTTTGATAAAACCGCTAAGTTGATGGGCTTGGATTATCCCGGCGGCCCACGTCTGTCAAAGCTGGCTGCTCAAGGTCGCGAAGTGAATTACAAATTTCCACGGCCAATGACTGACCGCCCTGGGCTGGATTTCAGTTTCTCTGGTTTAAAAACCTTTGCGGCTAATACTATTGCGGCGCAGCCCGATGACGAGCAAACTCGTGCCGATATCGCCCGTGCGTTTGAAGAAGCGGTGGTTGATACCTTAATGATTAAGTGCCGCCGCGCCTTAGAGCAAACGGGTTATAAGCGGTTGGTGATTGCCGGTGGCGTGAGTGCTAACCAACGTTTACGCGCGCAACTGGGGGAGATGATGCAAAAACGTGGTGGCAGAGTGTATTACCCGCGTGGCGAATTCTGTACCGATAACGGTGCGATGATTGCTTATGCAGGTCTGCAACGGTTGAAAGCGGGTGAGTTGGAAGACTTAGCCGTGAAAGGGCAACCTCGTTGGCCGTTAGATACGCTAGCGCCAGTATGACGCGTAGCTACAATGCATCATAAAACGGTGACTTAATGTCGCCGTTTTTTATTGCCGAACATCTTAGGTTCTTCACGTCTATACAGCCGCAAAATATTATCTTTATGGCGCAAAATGATCAGTGCCGACAACATGCTTACTGGCAGAATAAAGCGGTCATCAAACCACAAGGTATAAAATGGGGCAAGTAACGAAGTGATAATTGCTGCTAATGACGAATAGCGGCTCACCAACACTACCAATAGCCAAGTGCCCATCAAACTGACGGCCATATAACTGATTGGTGCCATGGCACCAAGCGCCGTTGCCACACCTTTGCCACCTTTAAATTGGAAGAAAATGGGATACATGTGACCAATACAGGCAGAAATGGCAATAATCCCCAGCCAAAAACCATGGATCCCCATGATATAGGCAACGTAAGCGGGCAGTGCGCCTTTCAACATATCAAAGAAAAACACTAACCCAGCAGCCCACACCCCGCCAATGCGCAGTACGTTGGTAGCGCCGGGGTTTTTTGAACCTTGGCTACGTGGATCGGGCAGACCTTTTAAACGACAGACTAAGATGGCACTTGATATTGAACCGAGCAAATAGGCGACAATGATCATAGCGATGATTAACAGTGCTGAGCTCAATTTGGTGTCCTTATCGTCTTAAGGTATTATCGCCGCCACTACGCGAATACACGATGGGATTTTTCGCTGCGCGAATAGGCTATCACGACGCCGGCTATAAGGCTTTAATCTCAAAGTCTTATCCTACTCAAAGTTATGCTGACCCGAAAGCCTAATCGTGGGAAATCTTGTTCTGAGCGCGCGATTATAACGGTAATGTTGTATTTTGCTTATCTGACCTCCAAGGTTAAGCGGGAATTTAATGGATAAAGTGTTAATTAGAGGGCTGCGCGTCGATACAGTCATCGGTATTTATGAATGGGAAAAGCAACTGCATCAGCAGCTGCAGATCGACTTAGACATCGCGTGGGATAACCGCTCGGCCGCAGAACATGACGATTACAGTAAGGCGTTGTGCTACGACACAGTGAGCAAACGGATTGTGGCGCTTATTACTGAAAAGCCGATTGAGTTGATTGAAACCGTGGCAGAGAGAATTGCGCAGTGTTTGCTGGCCGAGTTTCAAAGCAATTGGGTACGTGTGCGAGTAATGAAACCGGGTGCGGTGGACATTGCTGATAACGTCGGCGTTGAAATTGAGCGCAGCAGGTAATCGAGCGCATGGCAAATATCTATATCAGTGTTGGTAGTAACATTGAGCCGCAGCGTTACATTCGAGTTGCTATCAACGAACTACAACAACTCCTTGGCTCGCTTGAGCTTTCTTCCGTGTATGAAAGTGAAGCCGTCGGCTTCAATGGTGATAATTTCCTGAATATGGTTGTCGGGGCGACGACGGCGCTTTCCGTTGCTGAATTGGTACAGCAATTTAAGCAGATTGAACGTCGTAATGGTCGTGCGGCTAATGCGCAAAAGTTCGCCCCGCGCACGTTAGATCTTGACTTATTACTCTATGACAATCAGGTTATTAGTTCGCCAGTTGTGTTACCGCGTGCAGAAATTCTCACCAATGCATTTGTTTTATGGCCGCTAGCGGAACTTGCACCCCAATTACAGCATCCAACCACAGCTATGAGTTACCAAGCTCTTTGGCAACAGTACGATAAGTCACAACAACGCTTGTGGCCTATCACGTTTGAATGGCAGCCGTGACGCCTGTTTTTTGAGGATAATAATGGAAACGTTTCAAGTAGTGGTTTTGGCGTTAATTCAGGGATTGACTGAGTTTTTACCCATTTCTAGTTCTGCACACCTGATTTTACCCGCCCAATTACTGGGTTGGCCTGATCAAGGATTGTCGTTTGACGTTGCTGTCAATACGGGCTCGCTATTGGCGGTAGTTATCTATTTTCGGCGCGAACTGTGGACGATGGCAGGGGCATGGAGTGTCAGTATCGTTAAGCGTGAGTCCAGTGCCGAGAGTAAACTGGCGTGGTGGATTATTTTGGCCACCATTCCAGCTATTATTTGTGGCTTCGCTTTTAAAGATTTTATCTCGACCAATTTACGCAGTTCAGCGGTGATTGCCACCACGACTATTGTATTCGGTTTACTGCTGTGGTGGGCTGACTACGCTGGTAAACGGCAACTATCTGAGTATCAAACTGGTTGGCGTAAAGCGTTGTTTATTGGCGTCGCGCAAGCATTGGCATTGATCCCGGGAACTTCGCGCTCTGGCGCGACCATGACGGCAGGGTTAATGTTAGGGTTAACGCGTGAAGCTGCTGCACGTTTCTCGTTTTTAATGTCGGTACCGGTAAGCCTAGGCGCTGCCATTTTGGTAACTAAGGATTTACTGGAGAATCCGGCAGCGATTGATACCCATGCGCTGATACTGGGCACGGTGTTGTCTTTCATATCGGCCTACGCTTGTATCCACTACTTTTTGAAAATCATCAGCAAGATGGGCATGTTGCCATTTGTGATTTATCGCCTCGCGCTGGGATTGTTTTTGGTCGGCTTTCTATTAGTTGTCTAGCGATACTTAAACTGCTCGATACATTTGGCTTTGAAGGCAATGGTGGGCTGTTGTTTGCGGTAGGTTGGTAGAGTCAACCTTAAGCAATAGTGCAAACCATTGCTTTTATATTGCCACCATTCGGTACGATGCTGATGTGCTGATGTGCTGATGTGCTGATGTGGCGTCTGCTATTGATATGTAGCCGATTTTATCTCAGCTAGGCAGTAGGCGTGTAACTGTGTTTTAAGATTCATCGGTCGCTCTTACACGACTTATCTGCTGTATCAAATACCGACACTAAAAACAAAATCGGCAACACGTCTGTGTTGCCGATTCGTGCTGTAGACGTTGTCTCTACTACTTTTTGTAACGAGAAGCAACGTTGTCCAAACGATCGTTAGCGCGTTTTGCTTCTGCTTGAGCGTCAGCAGCAGCAGATTTTGCATCTCTTACGTCAGCAGCCAGTTTGGTTTGCTCAGATTGCAGTGAGTCAACTTTAGCAGACAGTTGATCAACTTTTGAACCTAAGTTTGCAACACTTTCATTGATAGCGTCAGTGTTTGCACAACCACCCAGCAAAGCAGTCATAGCTACGCCAGCAATCAACAGTACTTTTTTGTTCATGGATAAATCCCTTTTAAAAGAGTTTTGGTTTTAGTGGTTCGACCCCGAAAGATCGATCCCGTGCATTATCTCATAGCCAAAATTCATTTGGCTATGGGGGTCTAAAAATAAAGTAAGAACTACGATATCGAATGCGTCAATAATTGCAACCTTTACGAGCAATTTGCGGATTTTTCTGGAATATTTCGTTAATCTCGCCGTTTTTAAACATTCTGATTGAACTCTGTTAACAGCGTTTTGATTATTGTAGTCCGAATTTTAGCAACCTGCTCTTTGATCTCGGCGCCTTTATACCCTGCGGCGAGAATCGGTTTGATATCCACGGCTGCTGCTTGGTCAAATAGTTGCTGCAGTAACCGCCCTTGTTGGTAGGGCTGCTGCTCGAAACCGGCACGTCCTTGAGCATCCGCTTGGCACACACTCACTAGCTGGGAAACGCGCTGCGGTTTTCGCCATGCATCCATCTGGTCAAGTTTGCGTAAAACCGTACTTGGTTTGAGTTGCGGTAAGTTATGAATATCTTGGTGTAGTTCACTCGCAAGTGATGCCAGTATCCGGTATTCATTCGGTATCCGTAACCGCGTGCACAGCGCCGTTATTGGGGCTATCCCAGCGTGACCGTGACCGTGGTGTTTTGGTAATTCCTCCGCTGGGGTTAATGCCTTGCCTAAATCATGCAAAAGTGTCGCAAAACGTACTTGCGTGTCATCACTGAGCTCAGTTGCTTGTTTTAGAGACAGTAACGTATGCAGACCCGTATCGATTTCTGGATGCCATTGCGTAGGTTGTGGCACGCCGAATAGTGCATCTATTTCCGGCATGACATGGGCTAACGCTCCGCAATCTCGTAGCACTTCAATAAATACCCAAGGCGACTGCGTATTGAGCGCGCGCGCTAGCTCTTGCCAAATGCGCTCGGCACTCAACGCTTCTAGCTCATTACTTGCGGCAATCTCGCGCATTAATGCCATGGTTTCGGGTGCGACGGTAAAACCTAAGTCAGCGTATCGTGCGGCGAAGCGGGCAACACGCAGCACGCGCAGTGGGTCTTCAATAAAAGCAGGCGAGACATGGCGTAATACACGCTGTTCTAGGTCTTGTTGACCACCATAGGGATCAAACAACTGCCCCCGCTCATCTTTAGCAATGGCATTGATGGTTAAGTCGCGCCGTAGTAGATCTTCTTCGAGTGTTACTTCTGGGCTGGCATCTACCGTAAAACCGCCATAGCCTCGGCCCGTTTTGCGTTCAGTGCGGGCGAGGGCATATTCCTCTTGAGTTTTGGGATGCAGAAAGACGGGAAAGTCTTTACCGACTTGCCGATAACCTTTGGCGAGCATCTGCTCCACCGTTGCCCCTACAACCAAGTGGTCACGGTCTTTAATTGTCAAACCTAATAATTGGTCTCTGACGGCGCCGCCAACAAGATAAATTTGCACAATAACTCCTTATTCCTTGGTGGCTGTTGTTTTCTGTTGCAGTGGTTGCTGCCTGAACGGTTTAATTAAAACGTATTCTGTACCTTGTTGCACCTAGCGTTAGGCATTACGGAGCGAGTCTGGTTTATAACGCGTTTAATTTGAACGGAAATCTAACACAAAAGGCCAACAGTCTTCGAGCGTGAGCAGCATATCATCAGCATGCTAGCGACGGCACTTTTTTAAGCACGGCACATTTAATGAGCCAGGGTTTTGACAATCTTTAGCCATGTCTTAAACTGGTCGGCAATTCAGGACATAAGGACTGCCCAGCCCCATGTATAAGGCGTTTTTTGGACTCTCAGACAACCCGTTTTCGATTGCTCCTAACCCTAGTTATCTCTTTTTAAGTGATCGCCACCGCGAAGCGCTAGCGCATTTGACCTATGGATTAGGTGAAACTGGCGGATTTGTGCTGCTCACTGGTGAAGTGGGTACGGGAAAAACGACGGTATCCCGTTGTTTACTGCGGCAGTTGCCAGAAAACACCGATACCGCATTTATTCTTAACCCCTCACTGACCGAATTAGAACTGCTGGCAACCTTGTGCGATGAGCTTGGCATTAAATATGGTGAGCAGCCAACGTTGAAGCAACTGACCGATCTGATTAGTCAATTCCTGCTGAATAATCATCAAGCAGGCCGTAACACGGTAATGATCATTGATGAAGCGCAGCACCTGCGAGCCGAAGTATTGGAACAGCTGCGTTTGCTGACTAACTTGGAAACGGACACGAAGAAATTGCTACAGGTGATTTTGATTGGTCAGCCTGAGTTGCAACATTTGCTAAAGCGTCAAGAGTTGCGCCAGTTGGCTCAGCGCATTACCGCGCGCTATCACCTGTTACCGCTGACCGAGCAAGAAGTCAGCCTTTACGTGCAGCACCGTTTACGTGTCGCTGGACGCAGCGAACCCCTGTTCAATCATGGCGCGATTAAAGCACTGCATCGCTACAGTGGCGGTATTCCGCGTGTGATTAACTTGCTGTGTGAACGGGCATTAATGGCGGCTTATGGGCAGAACCGCACGCCGATAAATAAGCAGATGGTTGATGCTGCGGCTGAAGAGGTACTGGGTGAGCCTGTGGGCAAGGGCAAAGCTCCGTGGGCATGGGGCAGTGCCGCTGTGGTGTTATTAGCTGCGATGGGGACTGGCATTTGGTGGTGGAGCAGTGCCGAGCACTTAGCTACACCTCATGCTGACACTGTTGCTAATGTCACCGCTCTGCCTGCGGTACAACCGCAGACAAACGTAGCCAACCAATTGCTGAGTAATGCCATGTCACAAAGCCAAGCGATAGATACCGCTTATGCCGGCTTGTTTGCTTTATGGGATGAAGCGCCATTTGCAGGTGTGTCGGCCTGCCAGTCGGCGCAACAGCTAGGTATGGTGTGTGCCCAGCAACAAGGTACGCTGCAACAACTGATCGCGATTAATTATCCTGCTGTGGTTTACCTTAAATCTGGCGAGCAGCTCTTTTATGGTGTGCTGGTTAAAAAACAGCAACAACAACTTTTATTACAGCTTAACGAACAGCAATTTTGGGTGTCTCAAAGTTGGTTCGAACAACACTACATTGGCACCTATGAGGTGCTGGCAAAAAGAGCGGCAGATACGCCGAACCAAGTCACCCCAAGTGCCAACCTTGCGCAAGTGCAGTGGCTGGAAAATAGCTTAGCCAAAGCGCAGCAACGTCCAGCGCGTTCAATGAGTTATTTTGATAGTGAGTTGGCTCAATCGCTGCAGCAGTTCCAATCGGCGCATCAACTGCCTGTTGATGGACGCGCTGCGTCCGACACTATCGCAGTATTGGCTTTGTATGCCGCCCATGATGGGCCACAGTTGGTAGCTGGAGACCGTAGCTAATGTCAATTCTATTAGATGCGGTGTCGCGTGCTAAACAGGAACAGCAAGGCGAGCAGATCGATCCTGTGCTATCACCTCGTTTGCCGATGAATCACGTTCAACCCAGTGATAAACGTTGGATTTATGCGGTGTTACTGGTGCTACTCACTATTCTGGTATTGGCGGTGGTGTGGCGTTTAGTGGCGCAACCTCAAGCGGTGCCAACGATAGTGGCTACACCTTCTGCGGTAGTGCAACCAGTTGTAGCACCGCAACCTGAAATTGCGCTAGCGGGCAAAGTGAGTTTACCAATGGCGAAGGCTTTGCCAGCACTGCAGCCTGCAGTGACAGCAGCCAACACTGTGTCATCAACAGAGGTCACCACAACTGAGTCGGTGGTGGATGATACTCCTGCTGTTGAGGAGGTTGAACCGATCATATTAGGTGCGCAAGCGAACGACAAAGGGATGGCAATGTTGCAGCGCCTGCGTGATGGTCAGATGGCTAACGATACGCCCCGTGCTGACAATAATTCCCGCAGCGCAGAATCTACTCAGCGGGAAGTTGATGACGAGCTAGTCAGTCGATTTCAAGCGGCGTTAAGTGAAGTTGAGCGGCGTAATGCGTTGACGCAATCAAATGCGCCATTAGCGGATAACGCGGCGGCCAAACCCACATCGCCAGCCCAATATCCATCCTACGGTGAATTACCCGCAGGCTTGCAGTTGCAAGTGCCGGAATTCAACATTATTGCACATATGTATGCTACCGACCCAAGCAAGCGCTGGCTCAATGTGGATGGCCAAGAGTTGCAAGAGGGCGATAAGATTAAGCAGAAGCTGACGATTAAAGAGATCCGCGCCAACGATGTGGTATTGGAAATCCAAGGGCAAGATTTCCGCGTCCCCGCCATTTAGTCGAGCATCAATTAATAAAAAAGCGCCATCAGGCGCTTTTTTAATGCGTATTATCAGGGCCGCTTAGGCTATCCAATGGCCGAGAAATAAGGTCAGCGCATAACCTCCGCTGTAGCACAGCAGTAGTGCGGGGACATACTTGAGATAAGATACAAATGTCAGCTCCTCAATTTTACTCATGGCGATAATCCCCGATGCCGAACCAATCACTAATAGTGAACCGCCGACGCCCACGGCATAAGTAAGCCCTAACCAGCCCGCTAACGATAACTCAGGTGATGCTTTCAATAGCGCAGCGGTGAGCGGCACGTTATCTAGTAACGCCGAGCCCATACCGGTGACGTAGTTGGCAATTGCAGGATTATGGGAGGCATATACTGCGGCGAGTTGTTCCAACACACCAATCTGTTTAAGCATGCCAACTAACAACAAAATACCTAAAAAGAACAGTAAAGTATCGAACTCCACTTGGCGAATATACTCAAGGATGCGGATCTCCTCGGTATCGGTATGCACTGTCTTACCGACTAAGAACATCACCGACAAACCTGTTAAGAAGGTGAGCACTGGCGGAATCGCCCACAGGATATTGAGCACCATAGTGAGTACGATGGTACTGACAAAAATCAGCGCGATAATTACATCTACGGTTTCAATCGATTGCGTGACGGTGTTGGCATAAACTCGGCCGCTGGCCTTAAAGGAAAACAGCACCGCCAGCAATACAACGCTGGCTGCTGCGGGAATGACTAGCACGAGCAAGTCAGCCATGTTGACGTGACCATCTAAGAAGATCATCAGGGTGGTCACATCACCAGTAATCAGTGATACACCGCCGGAGTTGACCGCAAAGATGATTAGCACCGCCATGCGCCGGCGAATATTACTATCGAGTTTGAAGGTGGTCAGTAATCCAAGTGAAACCAAGGTGGCGGTGACGTTATCGCAGATGGCGGAGAGAAGTAGGGAAAATATCGCCACCTGAATCATTAAAAGCCGCACATTGATACTTTGTGGAAACAGCTTGCTCACCACAATTTGGATCATCCCTTTGGCGTTAAGGTAGGCAACAAATGTCATGGTCGACATTAAAAACAGCCACAAGGTGGCAATTTCTAATAAGTTATCTTCGAGTTGTTGATTAACCGCGCTGGTATCGTTGGCTGAAGGGGCGGCAACAAACAGCGTAATCCATGAGATACAGCCGAGAAATAGCGTGGTTTTGGCTTTGTTAATATGCGTCACTTCTTCAAAGATAATACTAAGCAGCGCCAATACTGCGAGCAGTAGCAGAAACGTATTGAGCATGGTGGTTCCATCCGTAATTGCGGAGTGTCAAAGGGCCGGTTGGTCACGATGCTGGTGGTAAGCGAGATTGATATCGCTGCGAGCAACCGCAGCACCTAGTGTGACGAAGCGCACGAATTGGAACATGTAGCAACGGGTATACGCAATATTACTTAAGTCTTAAATTAAGCTTAATATTGGTGTCCGCGCCAGATAATCTATTGAGTTAAATTGTTTTGTTTGAGTAACATAAAAGGCCCATGATGGGCCTTTTATGTAATGACTCGTGATTAGCCTTTAATACGGGCAAACACGCGGTCAGCAGCGTTCAAGGTCGCGTTAATCTCTTTGTCGCCATGAGACAGTGACAAGAAGCCAGCTTCAAACGCGCTCGGTGCTAAGTAAACACCTTCATCCAGCATGCCGTGATAGAAGGCTTTAAATAGCTCTAAATCACATTTGGTCACTTGTTCAAAGTGAGTCACTTTTTCTGCATCGGTGAAGAAGATACCGAACATACCGCCAACATAGTTAACTGCCATGTTGATGCCATGTTTGGCCGCGGTGGCTTTTAAACCTTCAGCGACTTGTTTGGTTTTGTCTGCCAGCGCTTCATATGCGCCGTCTTTACACAGTTCGTTCAGCTGTGCCAGACCAGCACTCATCGCGATTGGGTTACCAGACAAAGTACCTGCTTGGTAAACTGGACCCGTTGGTGCGATATATTCCATCACTTCTTTACGACCACCGAAGGCACCTACTGGCATACCGCCACCAATCACTTTACCCAACGCGGTAAGATCGGGCTTCACCCCGTAGTGACCTTGAGCACCACCACGAGCCACACGGAAACCAGTCATCACTTCATCGATGATCAGCAATGCGCCAAACTCATCACACAAAGCCCGCAGACCTTGCAGGAAACCGTCAACTGGTGGAATGCAGTTCATATTGCCTGCCACTGGCTCAACGATAATACACGCAATATCTTCAGGATATTGCTCAAAAAGCGCACGAGTGGATGCCAAGTCGTTATAGGTGGCGGTTAGGGTGTGTTTGGCAAAATCCGCCGGAATACCCGGTGAGCTTGGTTGGCCCATGGTCAGTGCGCCTGACCCCGCTTTTACCAGCAGGCAGTCAGCGTGGCCATGGTAGCAGCCTTCAAACTTCATGATCTTGTCGCGGTTGGTGTAACCACGCGCTAAACGGATGGCGCTCATGGTAGCTTCAGTGCCTGAACTTACCATGCGCACTTGTTCGATGGAGGGCACCATTTCGCGCACTTTTTCCGCCATGATGACTTCAAGTTCGGTCGGTGCGCCAAATGACAAACCATTCGCTACGGCTTTTAATACCGCTTCGCGGATCACTGGATTGTTATGACCTAAAATCATTGGTCCCCATGAACCAACGTAGTCGACATAGGCTTTGCCGTCGGCGTCATAAATGTAAGCGCCATCAGCCTTGTCGATAAATCTTGGTGTTCCGCCGACACCATTAAAAGCACGAACTGGTGAGTTTACGCCACCAGGAATGGTCTTTTTGGCCTGAGTAAACAGGTCTTCAGAACGGGTCATATTTCATCCTTTTTAAACGTTCAATTAACGTACGGTTTTGCTTGAGAACCAGTTCACTGGACATTCATATTGTTCCAGTTGGTCAGCTACGCCGAGCGTTAGTGCAAACAGTGCCATACGGATCAACAAGCCATTATCTGCTTGACGGAAAATGGCCAAGCTTGGGTTGTTGTTCAAATCGTTATCCAGCTCGTTTGCCTGCGAACGTGAGTCGCGCGGCAGCGGATGCATGATCACTGTGTTAGATTTACAGTTTTTAGTGTAGATAGCGCTGTTGAGTCGAAACTTACCGCGATATTTATCTGCTTCGTCTTGCGATGGGAAACGCTCTTCCTGAATACGGGTCAGATACAAAATATCAGCCTGATGCAGATTACCTTCCAATTGGTCGGTAATTGTGACGCGGTGGCCAGCGTTTTCAATGTCGGCGATCACATAGTCTGGCATCGCTAATTCTTTTGGCGAAATCAGTGTGAAAGTGATGTTCTTATACATACACAACAAGCGCGACAACGAGTGCACGGTACGGCCGTATTTTAAATCACCCACCATGGCAATGTGCATACCGTTGATGGTCATGCCGTTGCTGTTCAACTCTTTTTTGATGGTGAACAGATCCAGCAGCGCTTGCGTTGGGTGTTCGTTGGCGCCGTCACCACCGTTGATGACCGGCACGCGTGAGCCTTGGGCAAACTCAGCCACTGAATGGGATTGCGGATGACGCATGGCAATCACATCAGAGTAGCTGGACAGCACTCGCGCGGTGTCATACAGCGATTCACCTTTAGAGAGTGATGAGTTGGCCATGCCGACGGTTTCTGAGACGCGGCCGCCAAGCAGGTCGAAGGCGCAGCTAAAGCTGACACGAGTACGCGTGCTAGGCTCAAAAAACAGGTTGCCAAGAATTGCACCGTCTAACACACGAGTACGCTTCTCACGCAGTGCATAGGGAGTCATTTTCTGAGCAACATCAAAGATGGTTTGAATCGAGTCCAGATTTAACTGGTTCACAGAGAGGATATGGGATCCCTGGAATTGGTTCATCAGCCTAGTTTCCAATGTAGGGTGTGCAGGCCACGCCAAAGCTGCACAAGGTTTTATGATATTTGGCTGAGAGCAGACTATAGCAGATGCGTCACTTCAATAAAACGCTCGGCTTTTGAATTTTGTGAACCAATCGCTAATGTATTTGCCGCTAACGAGCGCTAGTTGTTGCATCAGTTGCTAATATGAAGGCGGTTTACGCCGGTAGTAGATGGAGAAAACTATTGAGAAATCGGTAAATTATCAAATAATAATTGGTGAATTGTTGATGTTTGTCATAGCATTATCTCGCTGGATCAATAAGCTATTGCAGCACGCCGTTTCTTACTTAGCCGCCAACTTTAAGTACTAAGAAGTATGCCCAGATTTGCTAATATGCATTTCCCGTTGAAGGGATTGCTCAAACATCGACTGACGCCTGGCTTTTTCACTTCTCAACCCGATTATCTCGTTTTGTTGTCGCTGTCGGCCGTGGTCGGCGCTCTCGCAGGGCTAATTGTGTCGATGTTTGAAGCTGCTATCCATTTAATGACCGATCAGCGGTTACATTTTTTTGATAGTTGGCAACTGCCAGTAGGGATTACTGCGCTGTTAGTGATTTTGGCCGGGGCCTTAGTCGCCGCAGTCGGCTTTGTGTTAACCGCCAAACTGGCACCAGAAACCAGTGGCAGTGGTATTCCGCACGTTGAAGGCGCTTTGGACGGGTTGCATGACATACGCTGGTGGCGTGTGTTGCCAGTAAAATTTGTCGCCGGTGTGCTGACGTTAAGCTCTGGCATGGTACTAGGGCGAGAAGGGCCATCAGTGCAAATCGGCGGTGCTGTCGGCCGAATGTGCGCCGCGCTTATCAGTAAATATCCCTATGCACCACACGTGCTTACCGCCTCTGGTGCCGCAGCGGGGTTAGCGGCCGCGTTTAACGCGCCTCTGGCGGGTATTCTGTTTATCATCGAAGAGATGCGGCCACAGTTTCGCTACAACTTCACCTCATTCAAATGCGTCACATTAGCGTCGTTGATGGCGACTATCGTGCTGCGTTATTTCCATGGCCAAGACGCCGTAATGGACATTCCCACCTTTCAGGTGCCGCCGTTAGGTTCACTGTGGTTGTTTCTATTACTCGGGATTATTTTTGGGGTTATCGGTACTTACTTTAATTTATGGGTGCTGCACTGCACTGCCTTTTTCAAACGGTATCACCGCAACAACATATTACGCGTAGCCAGCACTGGCGCAGCATTGGGTGGTCTATTCGCCTTGTTCCAACTCTATCTACCTTCGATTTCTGGTGGTGGTGTAGCGCTGATCACCGAATTTGTGCGTGAGCCAATGGCGTGGGGCATCATGGTATTAATTTTTGTGGTGCGTTTAGTGGCAACCTTAGGTTGCTTCTCCTCCGGGGCACCCGGCGGGGTATTTGCGCCGATGCTAGCACTGGGAACCTTGCTGGGTTTGGCTTACGGCACCGTGGCGGCAGGTTTGTTCCCCTCTTTGGTGGCAGAGCCTGGGGTATATGCGGTTGCAGGAATGGGCGCATTATTTGCGGCAACGGTTCGTGCACCGGTGACTGGCATTATTCTGGTGGTTGAGATGACTGACAACTATCAGTTGATTATGCCATTGTTGATGACCTGTCTTGGCGCAACGTTTATTGCGCAAGCTTTAGGGGGCAGCCCGTTGTATTCTGCCTTGTTGACTCAGTCGCTTTCTACCAATGCGCCACCAGCTGCGCCGACACCAACTACAGCAAGTGCGGCTGCTGAGACAGCGGACAACAACATTCCCGTTGCCAGCGCGCCAACCAAAACGGAATAAGCGCCTTCCGTACTCATTAGAGCACCGCTTAAGCAATAGACATTGACTGTGGTGCTTTTTTCACAGTGCCTTGTTGCGATATGATGGCAAGTTACTTCGCTTTTAGACATGTAAGGTAGTATTTTCATGGCTTCATTTCGTCGCTGGTGGTTTCGAACCCAATTGCGCGAGCGCCAGCTTCGGCCCTCATCCAACTACTTGTTAGCATTAGTTTTCGTAGCCTTTTGTATCGGCGCTTTAAGTTACTATTTATATTCAGATAATTCGCCAACAGGGAATGGTCATGCCCGTAAGCAACTTGTTAAGTATCAGCAGGAATTAGAAGCGCAAGCCAACGCGCTGGCGAATCGTAATTTGGAGTTAGCGCTGGCGCAAAACACCAATAAAGAGATGCAAGATCTGTTTACTAAACAGCACCAACGGCAGCAAGAGTTGGAACGCGAACTGAGTTTTTATCGCAGTGTGATGGCGCCAGAAAATAACGTTGATGGTGTGGCGATTAACAGTTTAGAGCTGCAACCTCGGCCATTACCGCAGCAGTATCACGCTAAGTTGATCTTAACGCAGCTGAAAAAACGCAAGCAGCAGTTATCGGGTTATGCCGAGCTCACATTGAAGGGAATTAAAGACGGCAAAGACGTTGAGATCCCGTTGGCATCGATCAACAATGGCGCTAAACTCCAGTTCAGTTTCCGCTATTTTCAGGTGATAGAGACCGATATCTCGTTACCTGAGGCATTTGAGTTACAACAGATTGCGGTCAAGGTGGTCGTACCGAGAAGTCGTTGGAGCAAAGGTGGTGAAACGGAGCAAAGCTTCAGTGTGCCAGAATTGCTCAACGGTGAGAAAGACACCAGCATAATACTTGAACAAAACAGTCAGGTAATAGATAATCCGCCGCAGCAAGAAGACGTCAAGGGGTAATAATGACTGAGCAAGCAGATGCAGCAATGCCGATTTCATTTACAGATGCGGCAGCAGCCAAAGTAAAGGCTTTGCTGGACGAAGAGCAAAATAACGAACTTAAACTGCGTGTTTATGTCACAGGTGGCGGATGTTCAGGTTTCCAATACGGTTTTACCTTCGATGAAAAAGTTAATGAAGGTGACTTTACCATTGAGAAGCAAGGTGTACTGCTAGTGGTTGATCCGATGAGCCTGCAATATTTAGTGGGCGGCGAAGTGGATTACACCTCAGGTTTGGAAGGTTCACGTTTCTTCGTGAAAAACCCGAATGCTAAAACAACCTGTGGTTGTGGGGCGAGTTTCTCTGTCTAATTTGTCAGGTAGCTGACACAAAAATGCCGCTAATGTTAGCGGCATTTTTTCTAGCTCATAATGTTAAAGCTGTTTTTTCGTTGGAACCATTGAGTGACTTTCGCGGTAAACAGTAGCCATAAGTGCAACATACTGAGTAGCAGCGCGGCAGCAAATATAGCCCATTGAGGCACGGTGGCCAGTACACTGTTGCTCCACCACGTTTGCCATGCTTGCGCGAGTTGTGGATTCTGTTGTAGCAGGTAAGGCGCCATCGACACACTCAGCAGAATAAACACCGCTAAACCGCGTAAAATCCAACCTGTGGCTTGTTGTTTCGCGAATATAGACAGTACCACCATCAATAGGAGTAGCGCAGGGACGACCGCCACCCCGTTCACTAAGGCGGTTAGCGCCAGCACACTGTAAACAATGCACAGTAAGATCAAGCGGTTGGGCATAGTGAATTTTATCGGCACAGCAATGTCTCGCTATCTGTTAGTGCTTGGTTTTTGGCTTTAATTGGCTTTCCAACTCGTAAGGTGGCACCACGACACCTAAATCATCTTCCATTGGGAATACCGCGACGAACAGCTCATCGTCTTCCATGCCAGGAACCCAACGTTCTAGCCAGTCGACCAACGGGATAGACAGTGGACGGCAGTCTTGCCATTCATCTTTAATCCATGCGATAGCCGCCGCTTCTGTTGGCCATACTGGAATGCAATCTTCATCATCAGTGGTAAGCATTACACAGCCATCATCATCCTGAATAACCCACAGTTCTTTGTGTTCTTTCGCTTGTTCAACAAGATATTGATAGCGTTGCTCTGGGGTGTAGTTAGCAAAATTGGTGTTACTGTTTTTCATGTGGTTCCTACAGATTCGGACGATGATTCAGCGGCGCATACTATCACCAGTCAATGCGCCGATAAAGCGGTTAATCCGCCGGGAATAGTGCACCTAATACCGCACTGCGTGATGCCCCCGTTACTGCGGGCAGGTTGGCGTACAAGTTGGCTTTAAAGCGCATTGCTAGCCACGCGAAGGCGATACCTTCAACCCATTTAGGGGCAACGCCTAGCGCATCGGTAGTGGCTATGTGATGGCTTGACAGTAATTCCGTCAAACGGCGCATTAGCTCACCGTTGAGAGCGCCACCGCCACAAACATACACCTCGCCACTGTCGCATAAACGAGTGATCTCTCCGGCGATACTATGGCAGGTGAGGTCCATTAGTGTTGACTGAATATCCTCTTCACTAAGTTGCGAAAATTCAGACAACTGTTGCTCTAACCAAGCTTGGTTAAACAGCTCGCGGCCAGTACTTTTGGGCGCCGGCTGTTGAAAATAGGGGTGCGATAACAGCTGTGTGAGTAAAGGTATAGAGGTTATTCCCGTGGCTGCCCAGGCGCCATCTTTATCAAACGGCTCTTGTTTCACTTGCTGTGTCCACGCATCGATCAGTGTGTTGCCTGGACCTGTATCGTAACCAAGCACTTGCTTAGCATCGCCCGGTAGCCAGGTCACATTGCCAATACCACCAATATTGAGAATGACGCGGTTAACGTCAGCTTTGGCAAATACTTGCTGGTGGAATGCAGGGACTAATGGTGCCCCCTGACCGCCAAGTGCGATGTCTTTGCGACGAAAATCAGCGATGACATCAATGCCGGTTTCTGCGGCGATCGTGTTAGGGTCACCAATTTGCAGGGTAAAACCGATTTCTAAATTGGGCATATGGCGCACGGTCTGGCCGTGGCTGCCAATGGCAATAATCTCTGATTTGTCGACATTCGATTTAGCCAGCAGCGTGTTAACTGCTTTAGCGAAGATTTTGCCAACGGTACGGTCTAGACGACCTAAGCGATTAATTTCATCGTTGCCCGGCTGACACAAACGTTGCAGCCCTTTATATAAATGGTCGGGGTAATCTTCGGTGTGATGAGCAATGAGTGTCGGCTGACCTTGGTCAAATTTAACCAGCGCAGCATCCACGCCATCCATACTGGTGCCCGACATTAAGCCGATATAATAACCTGTTGTGATATCCATAATCCCTTCACTGTTGCATTGCGACTTGAACTTGTTTCTGCTGATTAAGCGATGCCATCAACTTCTTGCTGAGTGCCATAAACGCGGAGCGCTCTTGGCTGGCGATAGGGTCGGCCTTCGGCAACTCAACCGTTCTTGGGTTGCGGTGCACACCGTTCACAATAAACTCGTAGTGGAGGTGAGCACCAGTAACGCGTCCGGTTTTACCTAGCGTGCCGATGATCTGTCCCTGCTTCACATTGTCCCCAAGTTTTACTTTACGCTTATTGAGGTGCAGGTATTTGGTGGTGTACGTCGCACTATGGCGAATAAACACGTAGTTACCATTAAAGCGGTTATAGCTGGCTTCGACAACCTTACCGGCGCCAGCCGCTTTGATTGGGGTACCGATGGCGGCAACGTAATCTACGCCGCGGTGCGGTCGAACTAACCCGGTGACGGGGTGTAAACGCTTAGGGTTGAAGTTTGAACTGACGTACTTGAAGTCTACCGGCGAGCTTAAGAACGCTTTACGCATACTGCGGCCGTCTTCTGAATAATACTGGCCGTCGCTATAACGCACGGCGGTAAAGCGCTTACCTTGGTTAATAAACTCAGCGGCAAGGATGTTGCCGTTACGCAAAAATTCACCATCTGCGTACTCTTGTTGGTAGATCAGCGAGAAGCTATCGCCGTTACGAATGTCGAGAGCAAAGTCGACATCCCAGCCAAAGATGGTTGCCAACTGCATAATCTGCGCCGGATTTAGCCCAGCATCAACCCCCGCATTCCAGAAGTTGCTTTTGATATTGGCATTAACGAAGGCTTGGCGATTTTCAACTTGTTTGGCTGTCACGGACTCTTTAAAGCCGTCGCCATCATGCTTAATGGTGAGTGTGGAAATGGCATCAATGCGGTACTGTAGCATTTCTAATGCACCGCTACTGTCTTTGCCGATGGTAATCTCTTCGCCCGGCATGATCTTAATCAGGTGTTTTTTGGCCAACGGCAGTTGAGTGATGTCATACACTTCGCGAGCGGTGAGTGACGCACGTTGGAATAGCGCCGCGAGCGTATCGCCACTTTTTACCTCAAAATGCTCCATCTCTGCCATATTGGGTGTTTGCTTATCGACCTGAGGCTCCAGTGCTTCGCTGGTTTTCTCTGCGAGATCGGCTGTAATGGCTTCAGCTGCTTGTTCGGAGGCTTCGATTTCGCCGCTTTCATCAACGTTTTGTACGCTAGGATTATCAGGTGTGCGAAACGCCAATGGCACGTCATAGCGTATCTTGCTTGACGATGTTGGTGTTTGTTTAGAGGCTTCGGCACGTTCCTGTGGAATGAATATCAGCAAGAGAGTGGTCATGACCAGCACAGCAAGAATGACTTGGTGCTTTTTCGGTAGCAATGTAAATAGAGTAATGAATTTTGCCATTGAGCCTGAATACCACGAAAAAACAGTGACTAGATATAAGCCGTTAGTTTACACGCTTTCAATTAGGCTGGCTAACAAGTACCATAAGCCTCTTTATTTTTGTGCCTTGGGGGAGTTCTAGGCAAGATGACTGATTTAGCACAAGTATTAGCAGAAATTAAACGTGGTACAGAAGAAATTCTGCTGGAATCCGATTTGCTGGAGAAGCTGAAAGAAGGTCGTCCGCTGAAGATCAAGCTTGGCGCTGATCCGACTGCGCCTGATATCCATTTAGGCCACACCGTGATTTTGAACAAACTGCGTTTGTTCCAAGAGCTCGGCCATGAAGTGATTTTCTTGATTGGTGACTTCACTGGCATGGTGGGGGACCCGAGTGGTAAGAATACCACGCGTCCACCGCTGACTCGTGAGCAAGTGACAGCTAACGCGGAAACATACAAGCAGCAAGTGTATAAAATTCTTGATCCAGCCAAGACCCGTATCGAGTTCAACTCTTCTTGGTTAGAAGCGTTAGGGGCTGCAGGCATGATCCGTTTGGCTTCACATCAAACGGTGGCGCGGATGATGGAACGTGATGACTTTAAGAAACGCTATGCTGCGGGTCAATCTATCGCGATTCACGAATTTATGTACCCGCTGTTGCAAGGTTGGGATTCGGTGGCGTTGCATGCGGATGTTGAACTGGGCGGCACTGACCAGAAATTCAACCTGCTGATGGGGCGTGAACTGCAAAAAGCGGAAGGCCAAAAGCCACAAACCGTGATCATGATGCCGCTGCTGGAAGGTTTGGATGGCGTGAAGAAGATGTCAAAATCTTCAGGCAACTACATCGGTGTGAGCGAAGCGCCGGATGAGATGTTCGGTAAGCTGATGTCGATCTCTGATGAGCTGATGTGGCGTTACTTTGAGCTATTATCTTTCCGTCCATTGACTGAAATTGCTGACTTTAAACAGCAAGTTGCCGATGGTGCTAACCCACGTGATATCAAGATCCTGTTAGCGAAAGAGATTATTGCTCGCTTCCATGATGCAGCGGCCGCCGATGGCGCTGAGCAGAACTTTATCAATCGTTTCCAAAAAGGGGCGATGCCAGATGATATCCCTGAAGTGACGCTGGTTGCGGGCGCTGAAGGTATGCCATTAGCCAATCTGCTGAAAGAAGCGAGTTTGGTTGGCTCAACCTCAGATGCCATGCGCATGGTTAAGCAAGGTGCGGTCAAGATTGATGGCGAAAAAGCCGAAGACAGTAAACAAAGCTTTGCTGCGGGCACTACCGCTATCTTCCAAGTAGGCAAGCGTAAGTTTGCTAAAGTGACCTTGAGTTAAGCCTGTTGTTCGCCATCAAAAAAAGGAAGCCAATGTGCTTCCTTTTTTAATGCCCAGCAGGCTAGTTATGGTTGTGGCTTAGTTAACTGGCAGTTGTTGGTGCCATAAAAATTGTCATTCTGGCAGCGCCAACTCAGCCCCGCTTTACTTACTTTCCAGCCTTGTCGATGTTTATCTAAGGAGAGAATGAGTAGCAGCTGCGGGTGCTGGTCAGTGGATGGCCGCAGATTGTAGGTAATCACATTGCCATTGTGTTCCTGCGCTTTAATCAACTCATAGTCTTTGCCAACAAAATGCTGACTGATACTTTCCGGACTGGTCGTCCAGCTGGCTTTGGCGCGAGTGGCTTGCTGTAGCTGTTGGTTGAAATGATGGACGGGTTGTACTGCATAGGACAAAACCATGGGAATATCCCCCGTCACGCTGGGATTAACAGCGGCTTGCGCGTTGGTCATCAACCACATACCGCCACTGGCCAGCAACGCTAAATAGCTGTGTATCATGGGTACCTCTTATCGATGCAATCACGCTGAATGCGTCGCTACTGCAATATTCGACAAGCATGAACCAGTGAAGTTTCCGAGTAGAGTAATTATTGCGCGGCTAATTGGTCAGACATGGTTTGATAGTCGATATAATCGAGGTGCTGGTTGATGCGATGACGGCCAACGTCAACATTAAGCGTGGTGACGCCCGGTATGGCAATATCAATCACCTTACCCGGTTTACCAAATTGCTCACCCGGCCCTTTGAAGTGGTAGTTACCAATCATGACCACTAGCGAGCCAGTGTTGAACATATGTTCGACGTTAAAGTCATATTCCAACACGCCGCGGTGGGCACGCTCGAAAAACTCGATGATATGACGGCCGCCGACATAAGTGCGGCCTGCGGTGGCATCGGTAAATACCGATTCGCGGCTATAGAAGGTATCTAAGGTATCGTAGTCGTGCTCTGTCAGTGCTTTGATGTAGTTAATTGCGAGTTGTTGCTCTTCCGGCATCTGGCCATTGTCAGCGGCAAATGATAGAGAGGAAAACAACAGCAGCAGTAATAACAACAAAAAGCGCAAAGTGAATATCTCTTATTAGTCCCGATCGAACATCATCGTCTGCTTCGGCGTAGTGAAAGAACACTTCCGAATAATGCCTTTAGCGGGCGGATGAATCAACCCTAAACCGCTGGTTTATTGGGCACGATAGCCATGTTAACCACCACTGTGTTGCGGGCTGATTACAAACCGTCCAATCCTTTGAGATGGATGTTAAGCGCATCGACTGAAATACGGATTTCTAGCACAGATAACACCAGCGAGTACAACAGCAATAACAAGCTGGCACCAAACACCACTGAGCCACTTTGGTTAAAACCGAGGTAGATCAAAATCATGCACAATACACACAGGGCAAAGCTGGTCACGCCAGCTTCCTGCATGCGGCGGATAATCACGATGCGTCTTCGTAGATTCTTCAATTGCAGGTGGGATACGGGCTTTTCGGCATCACTTAAACTGCGGATCAGCGCTGCCAGTGAAAAGAAACGATTGGTATAGGCGAGCAGCAACAGTGAGATTGCTGGAAACAGCAACGCTGGCGTGGTCAGCGAAATATGAGTACTTTCTAACACAAGGTTACCTACGTTTAGTTAAGTGTTAAAGATAAAGTGCTTGGCTGCGCGGAGCATTAAACCCAATGGCATTATCTGATCAGTCAACGACAACTCGCCGCGATATTGACCGATAAGCCGCGGTGCTAACGCAAGCGTAATAACACCCACAGTGCCGGCATAATCAAACTGAAACCTAGCCAGAACCAACGGCTGGTATTGGCTAAGCTTAGCGCGCGTTGGATATCACGGTTATGGGGTAGACGTGGCACTCCTACTTTTGCTACCGCCATCCGTTCACCTTGATATTTGCGGGCGCCACCCAGTTCTATCGCCAAAACCGTGGCGGCCAATTGGCAAATTTGTAGATAACCTCGTTGGGCAATTGCAAATGATGGCAAACGCAGCAGCTGCTTGAGTGCTGCTGGGCCACCTTGGATTGCTAACGACAAGCGGCACGCTTGCACTGGCAGCCAAAACAACCAATGGTTAAGCCACATTACGCCGCAGCTAAAGTATTGGTAGCGCGGATTAGCGGGTGACCAACGTTGTTCCAGGGCTTTTAGCATAAGCGCTAGTAGCACTAACGGCACACCACCTAGCCAATAAAATAACACAACGGCAATACTGCCATACGCGGCCGAGGTCATAGCCAGCTCAATCGCCGTTTTGGCAATACCCGTTTCGGATAAGATGGCCGTATCACGGCTGGCCCATTGACTTAGCAACTGTCGTGCTTGAGTTTTGTCGGCAACCAGCAAAGCGCGGCTCACGTGGGCTAAGTCTCGTCTGGCGTGCAAATCACGCATGCAGCAGTAGAGTAGGGCGAGTTCAAAGAAACTGGGATACGCCGCCAGTTCTAACAGAAACAGCACAATGAGCCAGAACGGCACGACCAGCAGTAGCATAGCCATCCCTCCCGCGATGCGTTGCTGGCTGGAACTGCGATTAGGCCGGCAGACTTTCTGTGCCATGCGTCCGCCTAGCTCAGCAAACCAATACAGCGGGTTAAACCGCTGCGGTAGAGGCAGAAGCAAGGCGAACGACAGCGCGAGCGCTATGATGCCAAATCGCAGCAGTAATGGACCATCCTGAGAAACGAACTGTTGCAGCATCATGGCGATATTACAGGTGGGTGAGCATGCCCATCACCATCTGCGCTGAGTGAGCGCCAGCTTTGATGATGTAGCTGTCAAAGTCCACAGGTGAGTCATTGTTTGCGTTGTCTGACAGTGAACGGATAACCACAAATGGCACGGCAAATTGGTGACATACTTGCGCAATCGCGGCGCCTTCCATCTCACAAGCGGCCATGGTTGGGAAATGCTGACGCATTACAGCGGTGCGCTGTGGATCGCAGATAAAACTATCGCCAGTGCAGATTAATCCTTCGATAGTCTGTACTTCACCTAAGCCAGAAATAGCATCACGCGCGGCTTGTTTTAATGCTTCATCGGCAATAAATGCGGCCGGTTGTTGCGCCATTTGGCCGATTTCGTAACCGAAAGCGGTTACATCGACGTCGTGGTAACGGACTTCACTTGAAATCACAATATCACCAATGTTGAGGCTATCGACAAAACCACCGGCTGAGCCAGTGTTAATGACGGCATTGACGTGGAAGTGCTCAATCACCATGGTGGTTGCCATGGCTGCCGCTACTTTACCGATACCAGAACGGGTAATAACCACTTGCTTATCTGCCAGACGGCCTTCAGTAAATTCAATGCCGCCGATAGTGGTAGTGGTGGCGTCGGTGACCGCTGCAATCAGTTGTACAACTTCCGGCTCCATCGCGCCAATAATGCCAATTTTCATCAATAAACCTTTTCAATAAATGGGTGCTGCTTTTGGGCGCCAACTATAACACAGTTCTATCAGCCACTAACAAACCGCACATTCACAAAAAAGCGCACGCCTGAAACTCAGGGTGCGCATCAAATGTGACTGATTTTGAGGGAAGTTAAAACCAGTCTAGTCGTCGAGGTAATTCAGAATGCCGAGTGCTGCGTCACGCCCTTCGGCGATGGCAGTTACGACTAAGTCTGAGCCTCTGACCATATCCCCACCCGCAAACACTTTCGGGTTGCTGGTTTGGAATGGGTTATCACTCGCCTTGGGCGCGACCACGCGGTTCCATTGGTCGAGTTTGATATCAAAATCGGCAAACCAGCTAGCTGGGCTAGGCTGGAAACCAAAGGCGATGATAATGGCATCGGCATCTAACAGCTGCTCGCTGCCAGCAATGGCTTCGGCACGGCGACGGCCACTGGCATCGGCTTCACCCATACAGGTTTCTACACATTCAATGGCCACTACTTTACCGTTTTCAGTTTTAATTGCCGTCGGTTGACGGTTAAACAGAAACTCTACGCCTTCTTCGCGCGCGTTTTTCACTTCGCGGCGTGAGCCTGGCATGTTTTCTTCGTCACGACGATAGGCACAAGTAACTGAAGCAGCGCCTTGGCGAACAGCTGTGCGTACACAGTCCATTGCCGTATCACCACCGCCGAGCACCACCACTCGTTTACCTTGCAGATTGATGTAAGGCGTGCTGGCATCTTGCTCACCGAGCAGTGATTGGGTGTTACCAATCAAGTAAGGCAACGCTTGAATGACGCCATCGGCATCTTCGCCCTCAAGGTTGGCTTTCATGGCGGTGTAAGTGCCCATGCCGAGGAATACCGCATCATACTCAGCTAGCAGCGTTTCAAAGGCGATGTCCTTGCCAATCTCAGTACCTAAACGGAACTGCACGCCCATGCCTTCCATCACCGTGCGGCGAGTTTGCATCACTGCCTTATCCAGCTTGAATGAGGGAATGCCGTAAGTGAGCAGACCACCAATCTGTTGGTTACGGTCAAACACTACCGCTGTCACGCCGTTGCGAGCCAGAATATCCGCACAACCCAGCCCAGCTGGACCAGCACCGATAATGGCAACTTTTTCTTTGCGCGGTGTGACATTGGCAAGGTTAGGGCGCCAACCCTGAGCGATAGCCGTATCGGTAATGTATTTCTCTACGTTACCGATAGTGACTGCTCCAAACTCGTCGTTTAACGTACAGGCGCCTTCGCATAAGCGATCTTGTGGGCATACTCGACCACAGACCTCTGGCAGCGTGTTGGTTTCGTGTACCAGATCTGCGGCTTCCATAATACGTCCTTGCTTGGCTAGATTGAGCCAGTTAGGAATGTAGTTATGCAGTGGGCAGCGCCATTCGCAGTAAGGGTTACCACAATCAAGACAACGGTCAGCTTGTTCGTTCACCTGCGGTTGCGAGAACGGTTGATAGATCTCGATAAACTGGCTTTTGCGTTTCTCAATTGCCTGCTTATCTGGATCGACGCGATCAACCTCGATAAATTGAAAATTGTTACTCATGGTAAACTTACCCCGTTTTTACCGCTAACTCTGGAGCTGGTGTCTGCACTTTTAGCAGATCCGCTGCCGCAATATTCTTCGGCTTAACCAGTACAAAACAATC
Source organism: Shewanella sp. (assembly GCF_048265805.1). Lineage (GTDB taxonomy): Bacteria > Pseudomonadota > Gammaproteobacteria > Enterobacterales > Shewanellaceae > Shewanella. Next base: position 96,805 of record NZ_JBLXAT010000006.1, read on the forward strand.
CAGCCAATTTTCAAAATCATGCAAAATGGCCTTGGCGTGCTCACTGCCAGTTTCGGCAACGTGTTCCTCAATCAGGCCGCGCAGATGCTGTTGATGGATTGGTGCATCCACTTTCAACACTTCTACCATCTCCTGATTGACGCGACGACCAAACTTGCCGAATTGGTCAAACACGTAGGCAAAGCCGCCCGTCATACCCGCACCGAAGTTCACCCCAGTTGTACCCAGCACCACCACGATACCGCTGGTCATATATTCACAGCCGTTATCGCCGAGGCCTTCCACTACTGCCAGAGCGCCAGAGTTGCGCACACCAAAGCGTTCACCAGCGCGGCCAGCTGCAAATAGTTTGCCGCCAGTTGCGCCGTATAGGCAGGTGTTACCAATAATAGAGCTTCGTTCTGTTTTAAATGGGCTACCGTGTGGCGGATGGATGGTGAGCTTACCGCCAGACATGCCTTTGCCAACATAGTCGTTGGCATCGCCGCACAGGGTCATCTCTAAGCCAGCGTTATTCCATACACCGAAGCTTTGCCCCGCACTGCCATTAAACTGCAGCTTAATGGTTTCTGGACAGCCTTTAACGCCCCACTTGCTCGCTATGTAACCTGATAGTGTGGCACCGACTGAGCGATCAGTGTTGTTGATGCTGTAGCAAACGTTAAAGCCTTCACCTTTGTTCACTGCATCGGCGCACTTAGCAACTAACTCTTGGTTAAGTTCGCCTTTATCTGCGGTCACGTTGGTTTCTTTCCAAGTCAATGCTGTTGAGGCTTTCACTTCTGGACGGAACAGAATTGGTGATAAGTCCAAACCTTGCTGCTTGTCGGTTTGGCCTTCCAATAGTTGCAACCATTCGCTGTGACCAACGAGGTCTTCAAAACGGCTGACGCCGAGTTTCGCCATCCATTCACGCACATCGCGTGCGACGAATTGGAAGTAGGTCATCACGCGCTCAGGTAAGCCATGATAATGCTTGTTACGCAGCGTTTCATTCTGGGTAGCTACGCCGGTTGCACAGTTGTTTAAGTGGCAAATACGCAGATAACGACAACCCAAGGCAATCATTGGTACTGTACCGAAACCAAAGCTTTCAGCGCCGAGCAGCGCGGCTTTAATGACGTCAGTACCAGTTTTCAGACCACCATCCACTTGTAAGCGGATTTTGTGGCGCAGGCCGTTTGCCACCAGTGCTTGATGCACTTCGGCTAAGCCTAATTCCCATGGGCTACCGGCATATTTAACTGAGGTTAACGGACTCGCGCCTGTACCACCGTCGTTACCCGCAACGGTAATCATATCGGCATACGCTTTCGCTACACCGGTAGCAATGGTGCCGATGCCGGGCTCTGATACCAGTTTGACTGACACCATAGCTTTCGGGTTGATCTGTTTCAGGTCGAAAATCAGCTGCGCCAAATCTTCAATCGAGTAGATGTCGTGATGTGGCGGCGGTGAAATTAACGTCACCCCTGGGCGTGCATAACGCAGTGATGCGATTTCGACGCTCACTTTGTGGCCCGGTAGCTGACCACCTTCGCCCGGTTTAGCCCCTTGCGCTACTTTAATCTGCAATACATCGGCGTTAACTAAGTAGTGTGCGGTAACGCCAAAACGGCCGGACGCAATCTGCTTAATGGCGGAGTTACGTTCAGTGTTGAAGCGGCGTGCATCTTCACCACCTTCACCTGAGTTGGAGCGGCCACCTAAGCGGTTCATCGCAATAGCCAGCGCTTCGTGCGCTTCTGGGCTTAATGCACCAATACTCATGGCGGCGGTATCAAAACGAGAATAGAGGTTGGTATCTGCCTCTACGTTATCCACGCTGATAGCAGGCAATTCGCTCTTAATCGCCATCAAATCACGGAAAGTAGCTACCGGACGTTTGTCTACATGGTCGGCAAACTTCAGGTAATCTTCATAACTGCCGGAGGCTAGCGATGCTTGTAAGGTGTTGACGACATCGGGGTTAAAGGCATGGTATTCACCACCTTCAACATATTTGAGTAATCCACCTTGGGTCATCGGAATATGGGAGCGGAATGCTGCAGTGGCCAGTTTTTGCTGGTCGGCTTCGATGCCTGCATAGCTGACGCCCTGCACACGGCTTACCACACCATTAAAGCATTGCTTGATCACATTATCGGCAAGACCGATGGCTTCAAACAGCTGGCTGCAGCGATACGAGGCCACGGTGGAGATGCCCATTTTAGACATGATCTTACGCAGACCTTTCTCAATACCTTGGCGATAGTTGAGCATTAAGCCTACCATATCTGTTTGGCCATAGTTTGGTGCCATGCCCGAGATAGTTTCATACACTAAGTATGGATAGATCGCTGTGGCACCAAAGCCAAGCAGTACGGCAAAGTGGTGTGGGTCGCGCACCGAACCTGTTTCGACAATGATATTGGTATCACAGCGCAGGTGTTGGTTTACCAGCATTTGTTGCACTGAACCTACGGCCATCACCATCGGTATGACCAACTTTCCTTTTTCAATATTACGGTCGGACAACACCACAAGGGTGGTGCCAGTGCTAGCATAGCGTTCCGCTTCAGCAGTAATGCGCTTAACTGCAGCCTCAAGGCCTTCCTCAACGTTATAACTCAGGTCGACGATGCTGGCCTTGTAGTTGGTGCTGTCGAGCTGTAATAACTGATTGAAGTCGCTATACAGCAGTACTGGCGAGTTAAACATGACTCGATAGGCATGACCGGTTGTTTCGTTGAACATGTTCTGTTCTTTACCGATACAGGTGGCCAACGACATGACGTGTTTTTCACGCAGTGGATCGATAGGTGGGTTGGTCACCTGAGCAAACTTCTGGCGGAAGTAGTCATACAACGTGCGTTGCTTGCGTGACAACACGGCCATTGGCGTATCATCACCCATGGAGCCGATCGCTTCTTCTCCATTCGCTGCCATCGCCCAGATCACTTGGTCCAACTCTTCACGGGTATAGCCAAAATATTTCTGATATTGCAGCAGTTTGTCTGCCGGAAACTCACTAACACCCAATTGCTCTTCGGGCAGTTGCTCCGCTGGCGTCAAGGTGCGGCTGTTCTTTGCCATCCACTCTTTGTATGGGTGACGACGTTTCAAATCATTATCGATTTCAAACGATTGGAATAAGCGACCGCTTAAGGTATCTAACACCAAAAGCTCGCCTGGGCCAACACGACCTTTTTCAACCACTTCATCTGGTGCGTAGTCCCAAATGCCCACTTCTGAAGCTAGGGTGATGATCCGATCTTTAGTCACCACATAACGAGAAGGGCGCAAACCGTTACGGTCAACCGCACAGGCTGCGTAACGGCCGTTGGTCATAACGATACCCGCTGGGCCGTCCCATGGTTCCATATGCATGGAGTTAAAGTCGTAGAACGCTTTTAGCTCTTCATCCATTTCTGGATTACTTTGCCACGCTGGTGGAATCAGCAAACGCATCGCTCGATACAAGTCCATGCCGCCAGCGAGCAGCATCTCTAACATGTTATCGAGCGATGATGAATCTGAGCCTGTTTCGTTTACAAATGGCGCTGCTTGCTGTAAATCGGGCAGCAGCGGTGAGGTAAACTTGTAGGCACGAGCGCGCGCCCACTGGCGGTTACCCGTAATTGTATTGATCTCGCCGTTGTGCGCGAGGAAACGAAACGGCTGTGCTAATGGCCATTTCGGTGAGGTATTGGTAGAAAAGCGCTGGTGGAATAAGCAGATGGCACTTTGCAAACGCATGTCCGCCAGATCACTATAAAACGCTGGCAGATCGGCTGGCATCATCAAGCCTTTATAGACAATGACTTGACCAGACAAACTCGCGACATAAAAGTCAGCGTCGCTTACCAACTGCTGTTCAATGCGGCGTCTGGCCATGTAGAGGCGACGTTCCACATCGCGTTCACGCCAACCGACAGGCGCGTTGACCAGTACTTGCCAAATATCCGGCAAGCTCGCTTTACCTATTTCGCCCAGTACGTCTGGATTAACTGGGACTTTACGCCAACCGGCAACACTGAGGATCTCTTTTTCTAACTCTTGTTCCACTAGCTGTTTGGCGGCTTCTGCGCGCTCTTGATTTTGGCTAAGGAACAACATGCCCACGGCAAATTGGCGGCTTAAGTGCCAGCCTTCCTCTTCAGCAATGGACTCAAAAAAGCTGCGTGGCATTTGCATAAGCAAACCACAGCCATCACCTGTGCGACCGTCTGAAGCAATCCCACCGCGATGTTTCATCCGGTCTAATCCGTGAATCGCTGTTCGCACAATACGGTGACTTGCTTCACCGTCCATCTGTGCGATCAGACCAAATCCACAGTTTTCCCGCTCGAAACTGGGATGATACAAACTCATACAAACCCCCCAAAAACGTCGACAACTTGAATCTGAATAGATGGCTGTCTATAGATATGCACCCGAACCAATCAAATTATCCCGAGAGTTTGCAAAGGTCAAACCAAAAGATTGCATATATTCAAGACAATTTACGCGGTTTTTTGCATAAAACAGAAAAACATGCCGTTAACGTAAACTGAGAGGCGTTACGTATAACATTATGAATAAATGGGATTTTATAAATTGGTTAAAATAATGAATACGCTTAATTAACAATATTTAAAAGATAATTTATAACTTCTGTTTGATGTTTTTTTAAGCATACGGTGGTTGTATTTTTACGCGAACATTGTGATTAAATATTCATTTTTTGGGTGTTGTTAGAGCGGGATGTAGCAGAGCGAAGTGACCAGATAAGCGGAAGATTGACTTAGCACAAGCCAATATTCACAGCGAGTCAGTAACATGCGTGCGATGATTGTCGTACGAGTATCCTGATGGGACTTGATAAGTTTGTCTATACCTTTGGCCGTTATTGCCAACAACAATTTGGTCAGCGCGTGCAAAAGCTCACGTTGGACGCCAAATTTACCTGCCCCAATCGAGATGGCACACTCGGCGTCGGCGGTTGTACTTTTTGTAATGTCGCCTCATTTAGCTATGCCGCGAATACCGACGCGACACTCAGCATTGCCGAGCAGTTGCACGGAGGTAAACAGCGGCTACGCGAGAAAGCAGAGAAGTTTTTAGCCTACTTTCAGGCTTACACTAGCACGTATGAAGAGTACTCCTTACTAAAGCGCCGCTATGATGAGGCGCTAAAATGCGCTGACTTAGTGGGGCTTTGTGTGGGAACGCGCCCTGACTGTGTTCCCGATTCAGTGCTGCAACTGTTAGCACAATATCAGCAGCAAGGGTTTGAGGTGTGGTTGGAGCTGGGTCTGCAATCGGCACATGATCAGACGCTGCGCCGCATCAACCGAGGCCATGACTTTGCCGCTTATCAAGATGCGGTATTGCGTGCTAGAGCGTTAGGGTTAAAGGTCTGTACCCATCTGATCTTAGGTCTGCCAGGTGAGACACCTGTTGAGCATCAGCAAACGTTAGAACGCGTGTTAACGTTGGGCGTTGACGGTTTGAAATTACATCCGCTACATATTGTTGAAGGCAGTGTCATGGCTAAAGCATGGCGAGCAGGGCGCTTGCAACCACTGACGATAGAGGAGTACGCCGACTCAGCGACAAATCTTATTCGTCGCACGCCCGCCTCGGTGGTTTACCATCGGGTTACCGCTTATGCTAAACCGCCTATTTTGCTGGCGCCGCAGTGGTGTTGTGGCCGTTGGACAGGGCTTACCGCTGTGGTCAACAACTTAGAACGCATGGGTGCGCAAGGGTCATTGCTGTTATAAGGATTAAGCATTTATCGCTTCAGTCGATAAGGAAGTTACTGTACGAGTTGCGCCTGTGTTCGAAGCAGGTATTATGTTCATAATTTTGATGTTGCAAGGAGTGCCTTGATGGCGAATGGCGAATTGGATTCAGTGCTCGATCTTAATACTCTGGAACAATACTGCAGTGCAATTGGTGCGGGCACCCTATTGCGCAGTGTGGTGTTATTTGAGCAGCTGTTACCGGAGTATTTGGCAAATTTGAAGAATGCCTATCATGAAGGTAATAAAGATGTGCTTTGTTCTGAGGCTCATAAGTTCAAAGGCGCTGCCGGCTCAGTTGGTTTAAAGCGAGTGCATTTATTGGCGCAGTCACTACAACATGGTGAAGACCCACAATGGCCAGTACATCATGCGCAATGGCTCAACGATATTCTCAGCCTAGTAGAAGGTGATTTGGCGCAGTTAAAAGCCTTTCTCGAAGCCAAAGCCTAATCCTACCGTCAAAGAGGGCGACGTTTGCGCCCTCGTAAACTTCCGTTGGTACACCTTATTTTGTTGTCTCTGCGCGACTCTGTTATCGTTATGCTCGTTTAGCTATGACATTTTGAAAGATATTTTTGATGAGCCTCTAGCGTTATCAGCGCGATTTTTGTATTGTGGTATTGTATTACAAATTGAGGTAGACAATTGGTGTCTAAAACAATGAAACATTTGCCCAGCCTAAAAAATCTGTATTACCTGGTAAATTTGCACCAGGAACAAAACTTTAACCGCGCGGCCAAGCTGTGCCATGTCAGCCAGTCAACGCTTTCAAGTGGCATTCAGAACTTAGAAGAGCAGCTGGGATACCAGTTGATCGAGCGTGACCATAAGTCATTTATGTTCACTGCTACTGGAGAAGAGGTTGTCCAGCGAGCATTAAAAATATTGACTGACGTTGATGATCTGGTGGAACTGGTGAAAAACCAAGGTGAGCCAATGACAGGTGAAATTCGTCTTGGCTGTATACCGACTATTGCACCGTTTCTATTGAGCCGTGTGGTGCGTCAGTGCCAGCAAAGCTATCCGACCCTGAGCTTGCTGCTGAAGGAAGACACGACCGAACGCTTGCTGGCTTCATTAGGAAAAGGCGAGCTAGATCTGTTGTTGTTAGCGTTGCCAGCGGATGTCTCTGGTTTCCACAGCATGAAAGTTGGGCTCGATCCGTTCAAAATGGTAATCCACAAAGATTTGGCCGCTGATATTCATCACCCGATCGATTATCAAACATTGCCTGATGAAAGCATCTTTTTGCTGCAATCTGAGCATTGTATTACTGGTCACGCTATCAGTGCTTGCCAACTCGGTGACAGTGCTAAGGTTAATCCGTTCGCCGCCACTAGTTTGCACACTCTGGTGCAGATGGTGAATAGCAAATTGGGCACCACGTTCTTGCCGCAGATGGCCATTGATGCAGGTATTTTAAAAGATACCGACTTAACTGTGATGACGCCGCCTGGGGATGCTCCTTACCGCGAAATTGGCATTGTGTGGCGTCAAACGACCAGCCGCATTATGACCTTTAGAACGCTGGGGCTTGAGATCCAAAAGTTACTGCAGCCACAAGAGTAACCGCGTATATTTACAAGAGAAGCCGCCGAAGGGCGGCTTTTTTGCGATGGTAGATATGAACATCTTTTATCAGGCTTCCGCTAGCTGCTGATAATGTTTAGTATTGTCGAGCTGTGCAATGCGCTAGATGCCGTCGACGGATTCAATTTGTAGCCGTGTCTTAGTTTTTTGCTCATCAAACACGCCGATATACTTGGTAGATTTACCAAAAAATGCAGTCGGCAGAGTGGTTTGCGGTTATTATCATCGAGCAATATGCCAAAGTAGCTTTGAGTGTCTCTAGCCACAATCCGCTTAACATCAAATTGAGCGCGTAAAGTAGCGTGTACCACGTTATAGCCGTCTAACTCTTCTTGGGTTGTTTCAATCTTGGATTCTTTTACCGAATCCTCCGCCATCTCATCAATCGCTGTTGTGGTCGGTGGTTCGTCTCTGTTTGGTGAGGTCAGCGCACTCTTAAGGCGCTCATTTACGCTATCACTCAAGAATTGCTTAAGTGCTTTGCGGACAATGACGGCGGATTGCTATTTAACTTTGGGAGAGAGTACACCGTCGTAGACGTGGGACGTCAAGAGCTTAATTAGCTCTTCCTCTGGTTTTTGAAACTGTTTGTTCAGTAAGCGCTTAACCGCTGATCGGTACGTTAACTCACCGGCGGTATCGACGACCGATTCAACATCAAATACTTGCTTGGTGAGCTTTTTGAACCCAGGAACAATGTGCTCATCAATATCTAGTAAATCCAGCACCATAAATGGCTTCTCATCCATCTTGTTTGGCGCATCAAGATCGGTAAATTACTGGTACTCGTGGCCGTTGGTTAAGATAGCAATACGGGCATTGGTGACCGAGAAATACCTAAACAGCTGAGCGGTATGTTTAAGTGTCAGCTTCTCACCGAAGCATTTGCACTCAATCAGAATCTGTACCGCACCTTCTTTCAGAATAGCGTAATCGACCTTTTCGCTCTTTTCGTCCTTTTTAGTGGCTTTGGCAGCGGTAAATTCCGGTACCACTTCGGATGAGGCAAAAATGTCATAGCCTAAGACACTGTGAAGAAATGGCATGACTAAAGCGTGTTTGGCTGCCTCCTCGGTTTCGAGCGAGGGGTCTATTTGATTTGCTTTTTTGAGAGTAATTGTAAGTGCTCAGTAAAATCCATATTTGATAGTCCGCAAGCGGAAGGTGCTATCAATGCAATCACTGTTGCTTGAAAAATAGTCTGGCAGTTCGCGTTTCTCGTTATTAGTTAATTTTTTGTTAAACAGTGTAAGCTGGGGAGAGCGAATGGTTGGGAAGTTAACCTACTTGGGTTTTACCCCGTAAACCTCTATCGAGTGCTGTTTACCTTTGAGTTTGACCGGACCAAGATTCATTAACTGATACTCGCTATCACTGTTGTCCAAACGGGAGACTAACGCGCCAGATAACAACATGCGCTGCCCGAGCGGATTACACTGATCTTGCAGACGAGCCAGAGTATTGATCACATCGCTAAAGAAGCTGATCTCCTGTTTTTGCACGCCTACCACGGCGGCCACTACCTGACCACAATGTGCTGCTGCCTTAAACTTAGGCACAAATCCGTAGTGCTCTTCAAAATAACGTCGCTGCCAATTGAGCTGCTGGCTGAACTCGAAATAGATATTCATGCAGCGGTCATTTTTAATGCCCTTATCCAACGGCCAGTGAATGAGTACCGCATCGCCCATATAGCGATAGATCTCAGCCTCATTATTATTCACCGTTTCGGTGAGCAGGCTAAAGCAATCTTGAATGAGACGACTAAAACGATAGTCGCCTAACGATTCGGCGTGGGTAGTGGACGCTACCATATCGAGGTAGAGGAATAAGCGTTGTTCATAGCGTGGTTTATGGTATTTACCCATACCGATGTTCAACAGAATTCGCGGCCCAACCAGCAACGCCATTTGTTCAATAAAGGCTAAGCCAACGCGGACAACCACTAAATATATAATCAGCGCTTGGAACGATGGGCTATAAAGAATATGCACCGTCAGCATCTGCCTTAGGGTAGCAATGTGGTTTTCTAGCGCCCACATATTGAGATATTGCGTCATGTAGGCGAGGGTGGTTGCCCCGAGTAATAGGAACAAGCCTTTAAATACTACCGAGAATATATAAGGTAGGCGGTTGATAGCGCTAAAGTCGGCGATGAGGTTGGACATCCAGTGCAGACTGCCAAAAATCACCCCTAAATAGATAGCGAGAGTGGCAAAATCACCTGAGCTGACAGCCCACTGCGGGACTTCTAAGGTTTGGGAATACCTGAAAAACACAAATGCAGACATTGCTCCGGTCCAAGCCAGAATAGCAAACAGTAACTTTTTAGCCTGTACTTGAGCTCTCACGAAAAATACTTGCCCGACACTATAAATAACACCCTATTCCCAAGACGCGCTAGTTTATCGATATAACCTTAGTGTTTCCAGTGATATATGTGATCTGCATCAACTCAAAGTCAATTGATATGGGGTTTACCCAAAATATTGACGCAAAATTTTGGCAGTAAACTGGGTCTTTAAATAGAAGCCTCGCGGATTAGTGAGCTGCACGCTACCGTCTTCAGCGATACTCTCAGTAAGCACTTTACTGTTAGCCGCTTTAGGGCGTAACTGCAGCACTTCACCATGGCGTGCGGTAATTTGGCTGACTTTGCCAAGGCTTATTAGCTCCATGATCTCCTCCCAGTCTTGCTGTAGTTGCCGCTGCTGCTCGGCATTCGGCTGCCACAAAATAGGCATGCCGATGTGGCGTGCGGCTATCGGTATGCTGCGCTCGCCTTCAACTGGGATCCACAATACACGCTGAAGCTTGTGATATACCAAACTCTGTTGCCAGCTTAAGCCAGTCACATTGTGCAGCGGGGCGACGCAAACATAGGTCGTCTCCAGTGGGAGGCCATTGGCGCTCAAGGGGATACTTTTTAATTCAACACCCAAGTGTAAGAAGTCTTGCTCAGGCTTTGAACCAGCCTCGGCACCGAGTGCCGTTTCAAGTAACTGACCAATCCAGCCTTTATCACGATTCAGATTTTCAGGCACGGCAATATTCAATGCGTGCGCCACATCGGCTAGTGTGAGTCCTGCTAGCGCTTCTGCGCGCTGCATCAGTTCGTCGATAGTTGCCGGAGGTGTAGTAATGATCATTTTAATCGCTATTAACTGACAAAATGTGGATATAAAGGTGAGTGTATAAATAATGACCGCTAAAAATCATCAGATAAATAACTCTGTTATCTACAGTCTACTTACATGAATTTTAAAGAAAAATACTATCTCTGTATATCGGTGAAAATATTTTTACCTTTTTACTCTCTGGATTCCCCCTCTTTGCCAACAAAGTTATCAACAGATTTTTGGGATAACCCACAGGTGTGCCCATTCTCTGTAGTCACTGTGGTTAACTGCTATGAATGTAATCAAAATGTCTCATAGTTATAGCTAAAATCGATGCGCTTGTTGAGCTGATGCACTGCCATCTGTCTCATTAGCGTGATTTTATTTTTTCTGGTTGTTTTGTGTGCAATGTTTATCTTGTTTTGTACAACTACAAGCGGATTGATATTAAAGTTGTTATATTTCATCGTGTTAAATGGTTATTTTTGATGAGGTGATGCTATATGTTTCACTGTTTTTGGTACTTTTTCCCAGCTGTTCGCCAGTTGCAAACATAGATATCCACAGTTTTTGTGGATAGATGCAGTAAAGTGACCACAAAAAGTGAATAACTTTTATATTTTGGAGAAATTGTTCAACTTTTTTATTGGCATTTGCTATGTAGATGGCAATTGCTGCCACGCGAGGTTTGTGAAACAATCAAGCTATTAATCTTGCTCGTTTTTTGGAGTCCATGTGATTGATAGCGATGGTTTTCGCGCTAATGTGGGCATTATTATCTGTAATAAGATTGGTCAGGTCATGTGGGCACGCCGTTATGGTCAGCACTCATGGCAATTTCCCCAAGGGGGCGTTGACGAAGGCGAAACCGCAGAACAAGCCATGTATCGTGAGTTGTTCGAAGAGGTGGGCTTGTTACCTGAGCATGTGCAGATCTTAACGTCTACTCGATCTTGGCTACGCTATAAGTTGCCAAAGCGCCTTGTTAGACAAGACAGTAAACCTGTTTGTATCGGTCAGAAACAAAAATGGTTCTTACTGCAATTGAAGTCAAATGATAATGCGGTAAACCTAAGTGCCTGTGGTCATCCTGAATTTGATGATTGGCGTTGGGTCAGTTATTGGTATCCTGTTCGGCAAGTCGTATCTTTCAAGCGGGACGTTTACCGTAAAGTGATGAAAGAGTTTGCTGTAACAGCGCTCGCTATGCAGCAACGTGAACCAAGACGACGTAATCGTAGTCGTCCGTCTCGTTAAGCGGGAAAGGATTTCAGGGGGAAGCCGTTGCTAAACATACTCAGGGATATCACTCAGGCGGTTGCTGGCGCCAAAGATCTCGATGCCGCATTGGAGTTGCTCGTTGGCCAGATAAAGCTCGCGATGCAAACCGAATGCTGCTCTATCTACATCCTTGATGAAGATGAATTGGTATTGTCAGCGACTGATGGGTTAAAACCTGAATCAGTTGGCCATGTCAGAATGCCATTATCTGAAGGCTTGGTCGGTTTAGTTGCTGAACGTGAAGAGGCAATTAACTTGGCTGATGCGCGCCAGCATGCTCGGTTCAAACTGTTCCCTGAAGCTGCCGAAGAGGAATATCGTGCCTTTTTGGCAGTGCCTATTATTTATCAAAAACAGCTGCTCGGCGTAATTGTGGTGCAGCAAGCCAGTGCGCGTCAGTTCAGTGAAGGTGAAGAAGCCTTTTTGATGACGTTAGCGGCGCAGCTCGCCATGGCGGTAAGAGGTCTTAAGCAAAAGGCCGTGGTGCAGCACCGCCGTCAGCAAGTCTTATTCAACGGTACGCCTGCATCTAATGGTATCGCTATTGCCAACGCGTTAGTTTTGGGTGGCGATATTTCATTAGAACAACCCGATATCCACTGCCGTGATGTTAATGCCGAAACCGAGCGCTTAACCCAAGCGATTGACCGTTGCCGTAATAATCTCGCTAACTTAGCGCAGCGTTTTGACCGCGAACAAGATCAAGAAGTCGTCGCTATCTTCGCTGCACTGCAGTCACTGCTGGAAGATGAAAGCCTTGGCGGTGAATACCTGCGAGAGGTGGCCGTTGGTTGGGTCTCTGAGTCTGCAGTGAGTCGTGTATCTAAACGCTACATCGAACAGTTCCAGTCGATGCAAGATGTCTACATAAAGCAGCGCGCCAGTGACATCCGTGAACTGGGGACTAAAGTTTTACGGCAGTTGGTGGAGCCTGAGCAACTGGAGTTAGATTCAGAGCGGCCAGTTATTTTGGTGACAAAAGAGGCTGATACTACGCTGCTAGCGGAATTTCCGCGTGGCAAGCTGGTGGGGATTGTCACTGAGTTGGGTGGGGTGAACTCACATGCCGCTATTTTGGCGCGGGCAATGGGTATACCGGCGTTGACTGGGGTGCAACAGGTACTTGCGGCTAAACTTAACCGTAAGTTGTTAGTGCTAAATGCCACCCGCGGCAGTTTGATGGTTTCGCCTTCACCTTCTGTTATCAGTGAGTTCCGCTTACTGATGAACGCGGAAAAGGCGCTGCAACGTCAATACGTGCAGGAGTTGCATCTCCCAGCCGAAACACTTGATGGTCAGCGCATTAAACTGTATCTCAATGCAGGTTTGCTTAGCGGCCTTGAGTCTGAAATTGCTGATGGTTCAGATGGAATTGGTCTGTACCGTACTGAAATCCCGTTTATGCTGCAGCAGCGTTTTCCGAGTGAGTCGGAACAGATCACCGTCTATAAGCAAGTGTTTAAAGCGGCCAATGGCCGGCCCGTGACCATGCGTTCCTTGGATGTGGGGGGCGATAAGCCGTTACCTTATTTCCCAATTAAAGAGGAAAACCCATTTTTGGGCTGGCGTGGTATTCGTTTGTCGCTGGATCATCCAGAGTTATTTTTGGTGCAGATCCGCGCTATGTTGCAAGCCAATGGTGACGGTGAGCAGCTAAGTGTGCTGTTGCCGATGGTCAGTAATCTCGAAGAGATCGATCATGCGTTGGAATATTTTGAGCAAGCCTACCAAGAGTTAACTGCGGATGTGAACCCCAATTTAAGCCGGCCACGGGTTGGCATTATGCTGGAGGTTCCTGCTATTTTGTTCCAACTGGAGGAAGTGGCAAAGCGCGTTGACTTTATCTCGGTGGGGAGTAACGACTTAACCCAATATCTGTTAGCGGTGGATCGCAATAATCCTCGGGTGACCTCGTTATTTGATAGTTATCATCCTGGGGTGTTACGTTCGCTGAAAAGTGCTCACGAGCAATGCGTGACTTATGGGCTAGCGGCCAGTGTGTGCGGCGAGATGGCTGGGGAACCTGCTGGTGCTTTGTTACTCACAGCAATGGGATACCGTCATTTAAGTATGAACCAAGGCAGTTTGGCGCGTATCAACTACCTGCTCAGACGGGTAAGTTTAACCGAGCTAAAGGCATTGTTGGATGTAGCCTTGACCAAGCGTAGTGGCCAAGACGTTCGTGAACTCTTGCGTGAGTATCTCGCCCACAAAGATCTTGCTGCTGTCTTAAATTAACCTTACCCACAGAGGATGCCCATCCCTATGGGCGCGCTGACATGGAATTATTATTAATATTAGCCGTTTGTGCCATCCTAGGGGCCGCTGTCGGTTTTTCGGCGGGGCTGTTGGGGATCGGCGGCGGGTTAATCGCCGTTCCCGCACTGCTGTATATTCTGCCAATAGCTGGTGTGCCGCAGCAGAATATTCCTCACGTTGCTATAGCTACTTCGTTGGCGGCGATAATTCTTACCTCTTTTGCGTCAGCTAGGGCGCACCATAAGCATGGAAATATCGATTGGCGGCTATTTTTACCTATGCTGCCAGGGACGATGGTCGGTGCGATGTGCTCCGGTTTTATCGCGGAACTTATTGCCGGAGAAGACCTCAAAAAAGGGTTTGCGGTATTTGTTATCTTGATGTCTATCAACATGGCATATCCATATAAACCAACGGGGAAACCTCGCCGGTTGCCACCGTTTCCGGTGTTGTTCATTGCATCAGCCGCGATTGCGGTATTGTCGGCGCTGATGGGCGTCGGTGGTGGCGCAATGATGGTGCCATTCTTGTGTTTATGTGGGTTAGAAATGAAAAAAGCGGTTGGATTCTCATCAGCTAACGGCATGCTGATCGCGCTCTGGGGCAGTTTAGGGTATGTTATTGCCGGCTGGAACGTACAGGGGATGCCTACAGGCTCTTTCGGTTATATCTATTTACCTGCCCTTGCAGGCATTATTGCCACATCAATGTTGGTTGCACCGCTAGGCGCTAAAGCTGCCAGCACTTGGCCAACCGCTGTGTTGAAGAAAATTTTTGCCGCGTTGTTATTAGTGGTTGGCCTGAAAATTATCATTGGCTGACAAGTTAGTTATTTTATTTCGGAATATCAATAGATTATGGCATTGCAGTTTCCTGAAATCGACCCAATTATGGTGTCATTCGGTCCATTAGAGATCTTTGGACACTCGTTTGAGCCAGCGCTGCGTTGGTATGGTTTTATGTACCTGATCGGTTTTGTCGCCGCCATGGTGCTACTCAATCGTAAAGCTGATCGCAGTAATGGGGTTTGGTCAAGAGAGCAGGTCTCCGATTTGCTGTTCTACAGTTTCTTAGGGGTGATCCTCGGTGGCCGCATCGGCTATGTACTGGTTTATCACTTTGACTATTTCCTCGCAGACCCACTGTATCTGTTTAAAATCACCGAAGGCGGTATGTCGTTCCACGGTGGTCTTGTGGGCGTGATCTTGGCAATGATTTTTATTGCTGTGCGGCAGAAGCGTAGTTTCTGGGCGGTATCAGACATTGTTGCTCCGGTGGTACCCATCGGATTGGGCGCAGGACGTATCGGCAACTTTATCAATGGTGAACTTTGGGGGCGCGTGACTGACGTGCCTTGGGGAATGGTATTCCCATCTGGGGGGCCATTGCCTCGTCATCCATCGCAGCTTTATCAGTTTGCGTTGGAAGGCGTGGCCCTGTTTCTGCTGCTGTATTGGTTTAGTAAGCGTACGCAAAAGCCGGGGGCTGTTTCAGGGATGTTCCTGCTTGGATATGGTATTTTCCGCTGTGTAGCTGAGGCCGTACGCCAACCTGACGCGCAAATGGGCTTCTATTGGGGCGGCTTAACCATGGGGCAGCTATTGTCGATTCCTATGGTATTATTCGGACTTTATTTGATTTTTAGACACAGTAAACAGGCTACCGCGGCTTCGGCGGTGGAAGGAAAGCAATAAATGCGACAGTATCTTGATTTAATGCAGCACGTACTCGATAACGGTACGGAAAAGTCCGACCGCACTGGTACTGGCACTCGCTCAGTTTTTGGTCATCAAATGCGGTTTGACTTGAGCCAAGGCTTTCCACTGGTAACCACTAAAAAATGCCATCTTCGTTCAATTATTCACGAGTTGCTGTGGTTCTTGCAGGGGGATACCAACATTGCCTATCTCAAAGAAAACAACGTTTCCATTTGGGATGAATGGGCTGACGAAAATGGCGATTTGGGCCCAGTCTATGGTGCGCAGTGGCGTAGCTGGCCAACACCTGATGGCCAACATATCGACCAAATCACGCAAGTGATAGAGCAGATTAAGCAACAGCCGGATTCGCGTCGGTTGATTGTGTCGGCATGGAACGTGGCGGAGTTGGATAAAATGGCATTGGCACCGTGTCATGCATTTTTCCAGTTTTATGTCGCAGATGGCAAATTGTCATGTCAGCTGTATCAGCGAAGTTGCGATATTTTCCTTGGCTTACCTTTTAATATCGCGAGCTATGCCTTGTTAACTATGATGGTGGCGCAGCAATGTAATTTGGAATTAGGTGAGTTTGTTTGGACTGGGGGCGATACCCACCTTTATTCGAACCATCTGGAGCAAACTGCACTGCAGCTTACCCGCGAGCCTCGTGCGTTACCTACGATGAAGATTCTGCGCAAACCAGATACTATCTTCGACTATCGTTTCGAAGATTTCGAATTGTCCGGTTATGAACCTCATCCGCATATCAAAGCGCCTGTAGCTATCTAAATTTTCGCTTCTAAATGCAGGTTAACTCGGAATAATCGAGTTAATCTGCAGATTCTTTCGATTTTTACTGTTTCTGTTTCGCAACTATACTTATTTGATAAGTCGTTATTGGAGCGAAATAAAAATGGAAAAAGTGATTCGCAATTTTCTCAGCCAAGAATCGGCTGGGGGTATTTTGTTATTGGTAGCCGTTGCTTTGGCTATGATCTTTGCTAATACCCCGTTATTCGGCCTGTATCAGGGCTTTTTAGATACTCCCTTACAAATCAGAATCGGTGCATTAAATATCGATAAACCACTGTTGCTGTGGATTAACGATGGTCTCATGGCGCTGTTTTTTCTTCTAATTGGTCTGGAAGTTAAGCGAGAGTTATTAGAAGGGGCACTTTCAAGTGTGTCTAAAGCATCGCTGCCGACGTTTGCCGCGTTAGGTGGCATGTTACTTCCCGCGTTAATCTATGTGGCATTCAACTTTAATGATGATGTCACCATTGGCGGCTGGGCGATTCCTGCTGCTACCGACATCGCCTTTGCCCTCGGAATCATGGCGTTGCTCGGCAGCCGTGTTCCAGTGGCGTTGAAAGTGTTTTTGTTGGCGCTCGCCATCATCGATGACTTAGGTGTTATCGTAATTATTGCACTGTTCTATAGCGCAGACTTGTCAGTTACTAGCTTGATCGTGGCCGTGGCTGCAGTGGTAGCCTTGGTTGTGTTGAACCGTAAAGGTGTAACCTCACTAGGTGCTTACGGATTTGTTGGACTTATTTTGTGGGTGGCGGTACTCAAATCTGGCGTACACGCAACCTTGGCAGGTGTAATTATCGCCTTTGCTATTCCGCTGCGCGGCAAAAATGGTGACTCACCGTCCGAGCATTTGGAGCACAGCTTACACCCGTGGAGTAATTTCCTTATTCTGCCGATATTCGCGTTCGCTAATGCTGGGGTCTCTTTGGCGGGCGTCTCTGTGGATAGCATTTTGTCACCTGTACCTTTGGGTATTGCCTTGGGGCTATTACTGGGTAAGCCGCTGGGTGTGATGTTATTTAGCTTTATCGCGGTTAAGTTGCGTTTAGCCGAATTGCCAGAAGGTATCGGTTGGCGCCATATCGCCCCCGTCGCGGTGATGTGCGGTATCGGTTTTACCATGTCGATGTTTATTGCTTCTTTGGCCTTTGAACATGGCGGTGTGATTTATGGTGATCTAGCTCGTTTAGGTATTTTGATGGGGTCGTTGGTTGCCGCAGTTGTGGGTTATTTCTGGTTATCTAAATCTTTACCAGCAGCAGGAGAGCAAGTATGAAACGATGGTTGATAGGAATGTCACTAGTCGCTGCCATAGTGCCAGCGGTCAACGCTTCACAAGTTGAACAGTGTCAAGCTGACCACCAAGCTAAGGCGTGTACCGCATATCTTGAAGGCATTGTTGATGGCGCCTTAATGTACAAACCTCGAGCCGTGGGGGCTCGCTTAGAAAGCGATGACTATAGTTCGCGAGCATTGAAGTTCCGTGGTGGTAAGCGTTACCAAGAGGCGAATCGCCAGTATTGCTTAGATCGCTTGCCTGATCGCGATAATTTGGTGCTGGCGCTTGTCGAAGGTTTTGAATCGGGTAATATCGGCAACGCTGAAGAGTTACAGGAGGGCGTATTTGCCTTGCTGAACTGCCAACGTATGAACTAGCAGAGGAGTCGGCATGTCGCACTTGAATTATAACCATCTCTATTATTTTTGGATGGTGAATAAGAAGGGATCCGTGACCAAAGCCGCCGAAACCTTATGTCTTACGCCGCAAACGATTACTGGGCAGATCCGCGCTTTTGAGGAACGCCTCAATGGCGCGGTATTTAAGCGTAGTGGCCGTAAACTTGAGCCCACCGAACTTGGTGAGCTCATTTTTCGCTATGCCGACAAGATGTTTGCCTTGTCCTACGAGATGCTGGATGTTCTCAATTACCGTAAAGATGACCGCGTGTTGTTTGAGGTCGGTGTGGCTGATGCGTTGTCGAAAGCGCTGGCCGGTAAAGTGCTAATGTCGGTGATGGCGCCTGAGAGCAACACGCATATTGCCTGTTACGAAGCAACTCACGAGGACCTCATGGCCCGATTACGCGAGCATAAATTGGACGTGATCTTGTCTGATTGCGCTGGCGATTCATTAAAGTACACGGAAATTCTCTCCAAAAAGCTAGGTGAAAGCGAAGTCGCGTTCTTTCATTTAGGCCCGCTACAACAACCGTTCCCCGCGTGCTTGGCGGAAGCCCCTTTACTAATACCAAGTAAAAAGTCGTCTTTAGGGCAACAGCTGTATCGCTGGTTTGCTGAGTTAGACTTAACTGTGTCGATTGCTGGTGAATTTGATGATGCGGCGATGATGCGGGAGTTTGGCTTTGCTGGCCGCGGTATTATTGTGGCGCCGTCGGTTTATGCCGATGGCATCTTAGCGAGAGGGATGCACTTATTGGGTACTACTCGCGATGTGCTAGAGGAATATCACCTCATCTTTGCTGAACGGATGATTCAACATCCGGCAGTAAAGCTGCTGCTCAGTAGCGATTTTGATTCATTGTTCCAAGGTCACGATTCAGCCTCATGAGCCATTAGGTTAATCGACACTGTCTATCGCAACGAGTAAACTTGGGTCAGCATTTATAAATGGAGTGGCTAAATGACTGAACCGATGAACTTTGCTCGTGTTAAATGGGCTTGCCGTCGCGGTATGTTAGAGCTGGATGTCCTATTTCAGCCGTTTGTTGAAAACCAATACCAATCCCTCTCGAACGAAGATAAAGCGACCTTTGTACGCTTGTTAGAGTGTGAAGACCCTGAATTATTTGCATGGTTTATGGGGCATAAGCAGTGTGCCGATGCTGAACTTGCTGCCATGGTTGCGCGAGTTCGTGGACGTGCAGCGCCATAGTTTTTCCCTCAGAAGTTCTTTCAGCCAGCGGCTAAGTTTTTTGGCGTTGGCTGCAATGTTGCTCGCAACGTTTGCGTTGTGGCCTGACATTGACCTCTGGTTTTATCCCTACCTTAAATATCTCTTGTTGTCGCTTAGTTCAGTATTATTGGTGCGGCAATATTTCACCGTTTGTCGTTGGCAGTTCTGTTTCACTTTGGATGAATATGGGCGGGTACTAGCGGCAGACGAACAGCACTGGCAATTAGCTGAACGAAGCTGGGTATCACCTTGGCTAGTCGTGTGCTTTCTTGAGCGAGACGGTCGCGATATACCGCTATTTTGCTTTGCCGATATGTTGGCGGATGACGACTATCGCAGCTTATGCCGGTTGATAATCAACCGGCGGTCACAACCTCAATCTGGCTGAAGAATTGAAGGTTTTGGGTGCGGCAATTGTTGCGGATAATCAATGTTGTAATGTAAGCCACGGCTTTCATGGCGTGACATGGCACAGCGGATAATCAGCTCAGCCACCTGCACCAAGTTGCGTAACTCAAGTAAGTTATTACTTACGCGGAAGTTACTGTAATACTCGTCAATCTCTTGCTGTAGCATGGTTACGCGGCGTAATGCACGCTCCAGCCGTTTGTTGGAACGAACGATACCCACGTAGTCCCACATAAACAGTCTCAGCTCATGCCAGTTATGGGCAATGACCACTTCTTCATCTGAATTAGTCACTTGGCTTTCGTCCCAAGCTGGGATCTCAACCAGGGACAATTTTTTGGGCAGTTGAGAGTCAATATCTTCGGCGGCGGCTCGAGCGAATACCAGGCATTCCAACAACGAGTTACTGGCTAAGCGATTGGCGCCATGCAGCCCAGTATAGGCAACCTCACCAATGGCATATAAACCGTTAAGGTCAGTTTGGCCGTGTAGGTCGGTCATTACGCCACCGCAAGTATAATGCGCGGCAGGTACCACGGGGATTGGCTGCTGAGTGATATCTATGCCTAAGGTTAAGCAACGTTGATAGATAGTCGGAAAGTGCTTTTTAATGAAATCGCTATTTTTGTGCGAAATATCTAAGTAGACGCAATCGGCGCCCAGCTTTTTCATTTGATGGTCAATCGCTCGCGCTACGATATCGCGCGGCGCAAGCTCTGCCCGTTCATCATATTCTGGCATAAAGCGCGTGCCGTCTGGCCGCAATAAATATGCGCCTTCACCTCGTAGGGCTTCTGTCAGCAAAAAGTTGCGCGCTTCTGCATGATATAAGCAGGTGGGATGAAACTGGTTAAATTCCATGTTCGCCACTCGGCAGCCCGCTCGCCAAGCCATAGCAATACCATCGCCAGATGAGACATCAGGGTTTGACGTATATTGATAAACTTTGGATGAGCCCCCCGTGGATAACGCCACAAAACGAGCTTGGATGGTTTCGACGCGCTCTTGTGCTCGGTTCCACACATAAGCACCGAGTACGCGATTGCCTGAGTGACCTAGCTTACGCGTGGTAATTAAATCCACGGCGTTATAACGCTCTAACACATTAATGTTGGGGTGCTGTTTCGCAAGCTGCTGCAGTGTGGTTTGTACTTCCTTACCAGTAGCGTCAGCCGCATGTAAGATACGGCGATGGCTATGTCCACCTTCACGGGTGAGGTGATAGTGTTCTTCGTCAACACTGCCATCGGGTAATTCATCTTTATCAAAGGCGACGCCGCATTCAATGAGCCATTGCATCGCTGCTTTGGCGTTCTCGGCAGTAAAGGTTACTGCGGTTTCATCGCACAATCCGGCGCCTGCCACCAAAGTGTCGGCCACGTGGGATTCTATGGTATCCTCTGCATCGAAAACGGAGGCGATACCTCCTTGCGCATAATAAGTGGAACCCTCATTCAGTGGTCCCTTGGACAATACGGTGACTTTACAGCGAGTTGCTAGATGTAGCGCTAAGGTTAAGCCTGCGGCACCACTACCAATAATTAACACGTCAGTGGAGTGTTCAACTGCTTGTTTCATGGGGTATTATGCATGGATAAGATGGTGGGTTAATCCTATACCAACTCATACTTGTTAGGTAATACTTTTGTCTTTGAAAACAGATTTCAAAAAATTAAAAGATCATTAAGAACTTTTTAGAAAGGCGCTGGTCTACATATGTGAATATGATTCGAGCGACTGAGAAATCAGCATTTTAGATTTGGGAGAAGTCGGCTCGAATGAGTGGACAGATAAGTGATCAACAACTGGTTGAACGAGTTCAACGAGGTGATAAAAACGCATTTAACCTGTTGGTGCAGAAGTACCAAAGTAAGGTAATTAACTTAATTTCGCGTTATGTACGCAACCAAGCCGATGTGGCTGATGTCGCTCAAGAAGCGTTCATTAAAGCTTACCGCGCGTTGCCTAACTTTCGCGGAGACAGTGCTTTTTATACTTGGTTGTACCGCATTGCCGTTAACACAGCAAAAAATCATCTAGTATCGCAAGGGCGTAGAGCGCCAAGTAATGATGTCGATGCTGATGAAGCTGAGTTCTATGAGGGCAGTGATGCGTTGAAAGAGTTTGCTTCGCCCGAACGTTTAATGCTTTCTGACGAAATCAAACAAGTCATTTTCGACACATTGGAATCATTGCCAGAAGAATTAAAGATGGCCATTTCGCTTCGTGAACTTGATGGAATGAGTTATGAAGAAATTGCCAATGTGATGGAGTGTCCTGTGGGAACCGTGAGGTCCCGAATATTTAGGGCGCGTGAAGCCATCGACAAAAAGCTCCAGCCGTTGCTGGAACGATAATCATCAATCTAACAGGTGAGTTAAGTAATGGAAAAATTTGGTCAAGAGTGGGTCTCTGCAGCGGTGGACGGTGAAGCCGATTCACAAGCACTGGCTGAGCTTGCTAGCGACAAAGCTTCTCATGAAAAGTGGCGCAACTATCATATGATTGGTGATGCGATGAGAGGGGAGCTACCTCAGGCCCTGAATTTGGACCTCTCTGCTCGCATTGCTGATGCGATTGAGCAGGAGCCAACCATTATGGCGCCAGCGCCATCACGCGATGAAGCTACAGAGCAACATGTTGCGGCGAAAGTTTCAGGCGATTCAGTGAGGGTTGTACCGTTCTACAAACAGCTTGGTCAATATGCTATCGCAGCAACGGTCGCAGTTATGGCGATTGTGGGCGTACAAAACATGAACCAGTCTGAAGGGGATACCGATGTTACTGCACCATCGTTGGTGACTCGGCCATTGATTGGTAGTGCTTCACCTGTCAGCTATCAAGGCCCGGGCGCACAGCAGCAAGGTTACAATAATGAGCAGCTGCGTGAGCAACAACAACGTATTAATAGTTATCTACAAGATCATCTGCTGCAACAAAGATTGAATGCAGGTGCCGTTGTGGATAACAATATGAAGGAAGCCCCAGCTCCGGCAAATCAGTAAGGAATTCTTTTTGCGTGCTGTAATCCTCTCCTTTATCTTTTTAGTTTTTCCTGCGCTTGCGCAGGATCAGCTTACCGCAAAAGCCTGGCTCGAGAATATGAGTCAGGCTTTGCATCAAAAACAGTTCAAACTTTCAGTGATTCAGCTACAAGCTGATGAAATTCGGCCGATTATCTATATGCATGGCGTAGTTGATGACACTGAGGTTGCTTTTCTCGAACACCTGAATGGCCCGAAAAAGAACGCTGTGCGCGTAGCGAATACGGTGACTTATCTAGAACATGGGCAGCAAGCTTATAGCATTCGAGCCAAGCGCATCCCTGGCGTATTACCTGAGGCGCTGGCCGGCAATATTGACGAGCTTGAAGCGGGATACCAGTTTGTTTTAGGTGGTCGGACCCGTTTGGCAGGCCGTGTTGGGCAGATGATACGTTTTATGCCGCGGGATGATTATCGCTATGAAGCGGCAGTTTGGGTGGATATGGAGACCTATTTACCACTGCGTTATGACGTCGTTACCCAAGACAATAAACTGCTTGAGCAAGTATTGGCTATTGAACTGTTTACGTTTGATGAACCGCCATCATTGATTGAAGATGCCTATAAACAACCTTGGCCAGCGGCGATGAGTCCATCTGAGCGCCAAGATGGTCAAAATTGGCAGTTTGATTGGTTACCCGCCGGCTTTAAAGTGATTGTACGCGACTACCATAGGTTGTTTAATAGCAGTCAAGCGGTGGAATATGTCGCCTTAACTGATGGGTTAAGCAATATATCGGTGTATGTTGCTCGAAAAGGTGATACTTCCTTGCCTGAAGAACTCATTACTCGCAACGGTATTGCGATGGTGACGCGCGATGTTGGCAAACAAGTTGAAGTGGTTGCCATTGGTAAGGTGCCTAAAGCTGCATTAGAACGTATCGCTGAAGGCATCAAGTTAAAGTGAGGGCTTCGTTATGATGGAGCAGGTCGGTAAAGTCATTAAAGCGGATAGCGATGGTTGGGTAACCGTTGAAGTTGAGATGAAAAGCGCGTGCAGTCATTGTTCACAAAGTGAATCATGTGGCACATCAGCGATCTCAAAAGCGTTTAGTGCGCGCGTCCAGCAGTTTTCCCTCCCTGCAACTCAAGCCTATTCACCCGGCACATTGTTAAAGCTGGGACTACCTGAAAGTGTAGTGCTTAAAGCTGCCGCATTAGTGTATCTATTGCCATTGTTGGGCTTGTTCATTGGCGGTATGGTTGGCAGCATGTTAGCCACTGCTTTAGACATCAATGCCGACGCTAGTAGTGCCATCTGGGGCGTGTTAGCTGCGCTCGCCGCATGGCGCTTGGGTAAAGCGCGTGCTGTCGCGATGGAGCATGACGCCCAACCTGTGATTTTAGCCAACCTTGGCACCCCATTGGTGAGTGAGCCTTCTCATTGCCAGTGTTAAGTCTAACTAGTTTTTCCTCTCCTACTAATCTAATTGGTAAAAGTGCGGCAATCAGGTACAATTCCGCACTTTTAGAACCCCAGTCTCAGTAGAGTTTTTCCAGAAGCATAATGAAAAATATTCGAAACTTCTCAATTATTGCGCACATTGACCATGGTAAATCGACCTTGTCAGATCGACTGATCCAAGTTTGCGGCGGCTTGACCGACCGTGAAATGGCGGCTCAAGTGCTTGACTCTATGGATCTTGAGCGCGAACGTGGTATTACCATTAAAGCGCAAAGTGTGACCTTGGATTATAAAGCCAAAGATGGTGAAACCTATCAGTTGAACTTCATTGATACCCCTGGCCACGTGGACTTTTCGTATGAAGTGTCACGCTCTTTAGCGGCCTGTGAAGGTGCACTGCTAGTGGTCGATGCTGGACAAGGGGTAGAAGCGCAAACGCTTGCCAACTGTTACACAGCGTTGGATATGGACATGGACGTAGTACCTGTTCTTAACAAAATCGACTTACCTCAAGCTGAACCAGAACGCGTTATCGCCGAAATTGAAGACATTGTTGGCATTGAAGCAAAAAATGCGGTGCGTTGTTCCGCTAAAACGGGTCTTGGTGTTGATGATGTGCTGGAAACTATCGTGGCACAAATTCCGCCACCAAAGGGCGATCCTGACGCACCTTTGCAAGCACTGATTATTGACTCATGGTTTGACTCATACCTTGGTGTTGTCTCGTTAGTACGTATTAAAAACGGCATTTTGCGTAAAGGCGACAAGTTTAAAGTGATGTCGACCGGTCAAACCCATAACGCTGATCGCGTTGGTATTTTCTCACCAAAACAAACCGACAAAGCGGAATTGAAGACCGGTGAAGTAGGTTTTGTGGTCGCGGGGATTAAAGAGATTCACGGGGCACCTGTGGGTGACACCTTAACCTTGGCAAAAAATGGTGCAGAAAAACCGTTGCCAGGGTTTAAAAAAGTAAAACCTCAGGTGTATGCCGGGGTATTTACTATCAGCACTGATGATTATGAAAGCTTCCGTGATGCCTTAAACAAGCTGAGTCTCAATGATGCTTCATTGCAGTTTGAGCCAGAAACTTCCTCTGCGCTGGGCTTCGGTTTCCGTATCGGTTACCTCGGCCTGTTGCACATGGAGATTATTCAAGAGCGCTTGGAGCGTGAATATAATCTCGATCTGATCACCACCGCACCAACGGTAGAGTATGAAGTGGAACTCACCAACGGCGATGTGGTCTACGTGGATAACCCTTCAGAGTTGCCGCCGCTGAGCAATATTGAAGAGATCCGAGAACCGATTGTTGAAGCTAACATTCTGGTGCCGAAGGATTACCTAGGTAACGTGATTACGCTTTGCGTTGAAAAACGCGGCGTGCAGAAAAACATGGTTTATCACGGTAACCAAGTGGCGTTGACGTACCACTTGCCAGCAGCAGAAGTGGTGATGGATTTCTTCGACCGCTTGAAATCGACCAGCCGTGGTTACGCGTCATTGGAATATAACTTTGTTTACTTCCAAGCTGCGGATATGGTGCGTCTTGATGTGTTGATCAACGGTGATCGAGTTGATGCGCTGGCCATGATTCTACACCGTGAAAATGTGCGTTACCGTGGTTTGGCATTGGTTGACAAAATGAAAGAGCTGATCCCTCGGCAGATGTTTGATATTGCTATTCAAGCGGCCATCGGCAGTCAGGTTGTTGCTCGCTCGACAGTGAAAGCACTGCGTAAAGACGTTACCGCCAAATGTTATGGTGGTGACGTATCGCGTAAGAAGAAACTGTTGCAGAAGCAGAAAGAAGGTAAGAAACGCATGAAGCAACTCGGCAACGTAGAAGTACCACAGGAAGCCTTCCTGGCGGTGCTAAAACTTAACGAGTAATGGATTTGTTGTAATATTCACTTCTTTTCATTGCGCCGCTTTCTGCGGCGCTTTGGTTAGTTTGCTCAATGGGTTACGCGAGCGATTAACCAAAGTGAATGAAAAGGCTGAGCCCCATTAAGGCAGGAGACTTTTTAATTTATGGCAGCCTATTTTTCGACGTTCCTCGTCATTGTTACGCTTATTTCTGGTGTTATCTGGGCACTAGATGCTTGGTTGTGGGCGCCAAAGCGTAAAGCGCGCTTAGCGGTGGCACAAGCCAAAACGCAGCAGCTAACCGAGGAAGCACAAGCGACGATTCTACGAGAGCCTGGCTTTGTAGAAACGGCTAAGTCGATCTTCCCAGTGATTGCATTTGTCACCATTCTGCGTTCATTTTTATGGGAACCGTTCCAGATCCCGTCTGGTTCAATGATGCCAACGTTATTAGTGGGCGATTTTATTCTGGTAGAGAAATTCGCGTACGGCATCAAAGACCCTGTATGGCGTACAAAGTTAGTCGATACAGGTGAACCACAACGTGGTGATATCTTCGTTTTCAAATATCCAAAGGATGAAACCGTCGACTATATCAAGCGTGTGGTCGGTTTGCCGGGTGACAGGATTATTTACCGTAACAAGCAGTTGTATATTCAACAGGCTTGCCATGAGCAAACCCCATGCCCACAACCTGAGCAGATTAGCCATACTGAAGTGAGTCGTGGTGACTTCCTGCAAGATGGTGTGCCATTGTTGCGTTATCATGAACAGCTTGGCGAAGTGAATCATGATATATTGATCAATCCTCTGCGCCCAGAACCAACCGCATATTATTACCAGCAACCTGGTACCGCTGAAGGCGAATACCTTGTGCCGGACGGCATGTATTTCGCCATGGGTGATAACCGCGATAACAGTACCGATAGTCGTTTCTGGGGCTTTGTACCTGAAGCTAACTTAGTCGGTCGCGCGGTATGCATTTGGATTAGTTTTGAATTTGATCGTAAACCGGACGATTTCCTACCACATTGGGTGCCGAGTGGAGTGAGATTTGACCGTATAGGTGGTTTGAAGTAATGGAACCGATTAAGAACATCGGTCGTTTGTGCCGTACGTTAGGCTATAGTTTTCAAGATGAGTCACTGCTGTTGCAAGCGCTGACTCATCGCAGCGCAGCCAATCATCACAACGAGCGTCTAGAATTTCTAGGTGATTCGATTTTATCTATCATCATCTCTGATGCGTTGTACCATCAGTTTCCCAAGGTAACCGAAGGCGATTTAAGCCGTATGCGCGCGACCTTGGTTCGTGGTGATACTTTGGCGAAAATCGCTAAAGAGTTTCAACTGGGCGATTATTTAACCTTAGGCCCAGGCGAATTGAAAAGTGGTGGTTTCCGTCGTGAATCGATTCTTGCTGATGCCGTTGAAGCCATTATTGGTGCTATCTATCTTGATAGTGAGTTGGAAACTGTCCGCGCCCTGTTGCTGGGGTGGTATCAACAACGACTGCAAGAGATTAAGCCTGGCTTGAGCCAGAAAGATGCTAAGACCCAATTGCAGGAGTACCTGCAAGGGGATAAGAAGCCGCTGCCTGAATATGAAGTGGTTTCTATTGAAGGTGAAGCGCATAACCAACGTTTCACCGTAGAATGCCGTATTGAAGGGCTCAACGACGCTGTTACTGGCGTTGGCAGCTCTCGTCGAAAAGCGGAACAACAAGCTGCCGCGCAAGCGCTGGAGTTATTGAAAAAATGAGTCGCACCCCAGACGTGCCAGAAAACGAGCCGTCATTAGATGATCTGTTAGCTAAGCTAAATTCATCCGATGAAGCCCCAAAATACGACGTGACCTACTGCGGTATGGTGGCCATTGTTGGCCGTCCTAATGTGGGCAAGTCAACGTTGATCAACCGTTTGCTGGGGCAGAAGGTGAGTATTACCTCGCGTAAACCACAAACTACCCGTCACCGTATTATGGGCATTCACACTGACGGCGCTTCACAAATCGTCTTTATCGACACGCCCGGCTTGCATATGGAAGAAAAACGCGCCATTAACCGTTTGATGAACCGTGCCGCCGCCAGCTCTATTGGTGATGTGTGCATGGTGATTTTTGTGGTTGACGGTTTAGCGTGGACTGCTGACGATGAAATGGTGCTCAACAAGCTGCGCCGTGGTGCAGATGAGCGTAAAACCGTATTGGCAGTGAATAAAGTTGACTTCATCAAAGACAAAGAAGCACTGTTTCCACATCTGGAAACCTTGCAACAGAAATTTGCCTTTGACGACATCGTACCTATTTCTGCTAAAACTGGTACCAACGTCAGCAAGCTGCTAGAAATGGCTAAAGATTGTCTGCCTGAAAGCGTGCACTTCTTCCCTGAAGATTACATCACTGACCGTTCCCAACGCTTTATGGCGTCTGAAATTGTCCGTGAAAAGCTGATGCGCTTTCTGGGTGATGAGTTGCCTTATGACGCTACCGTTGAAATCGAACAGTTTAAAATGATGGAAAACGGCGTATACCAGATCAACGCCTTGATTCTGGTAGAACGTGAAGGCCAAAAGCGTATGGTTATTGGCAAGAAAGGTGAGCGAATTCGTACCATTGCCACTGAAGCTCGTATGGATATGGAACGTTTGTTTGATAACAAAGTGTTCCTTGAAGTCTGGGTGAAAGTGAAATCAGGTTGGGCTGATGATGAGCGTGCCCTGCGCAGCTTAGGATACGGCGAAGACTAACAGCCTATGCAGCGCGGCTATCTGCTCCATACCAGCGCCTATCGCGAAAGTAGCTTGTTAGTGCGCTTACTGGTCGACAAGATTGGCCGCGTCGATGCCGTCGCAAGAGTGGGCTCAGGTAAACGTTCACTCAAGAGTATCCTTCAACCGTTTCAGCCGTTGCTGTTCGAATTATCAGGACGCAGCGAACTGCGTAGCATGTACCAAATTGAAAGCGCGTCCCCAGCAGTGCCACTGTCTGGGGACGCTTTATATGCAGGCATGTATCTGAACGAATTGCTAATGCGTACCTTAAGTGTGCATCAAACTGGCGAGAGTTTGTTTCTGCCTTATCACCGCACACTGTTACAGCTTGCTAGGGCTTTTGATGAAGCCAGTCTCCGTTATTTTGAAGTGAACTTAATGCACGAACTGGGCTGCATGCCGTCACTGAGCCACGATGCCACTGGGGACACCCTGTCGGCAGATATTTCATATCGTTATCTTACCGAGGCGGGTTTTTTACCCGGAGAGGGGCGCTACCAAGGCGCCATGTTGCAGCGCTTAGCTACCGAAGCATTAGTGGCTGAGGACTTTGCCGCCGCTAAACACTTAACCCGGAATTTACTCGCGCCGCTGCTAGGGGATAAACCGTTACTAAGCCGCCAGCTTTTTGCGGGCAGAAAGCGGTAAACTAACTGTATTGAAGATAGGGCATAGGCCGTATCGCTATGATTAGAAGAGGAATCGTAAACAATGAGCCGGATTTTGCTTGGGGTCAATATCGATCATATCGCCACTTTGCGGCAAGCGCGTGGCACTAACTATCCTGATCCAGTGCACGCAGCCGCTGTGGCTGAACATGCTGGCGCTGAAGGGATCACTCTTCATTTAAGAGAAGACCGCCGTCATATCACTGACCGCGATGTGTATGTGCTGGCAAAGACCATCAAGACGCGCATGAATCTTGAAATGGCCGTGACCGAAGAGATGCTCAATATCGCTTGCGAAGTAAAACCAGCCTATTGCTGTTTGGTGCCAGAAAAGCGCGCTGAGTTGACTACCGAAGGCGGTTTGGATGTGGCAGGGCAGTTGGATAAAATGACCGATGCGGTTAAGCGCCTCACCGCCGTTGGCATTAAAGTGTCGCTGTTTATTGATGCTGACAAAACTCAAATTGACGCCGCCGTGAAAGTCGGGGCACCGGTTATTGAGATCCACACCGGCCATTATGCCGATGCAACCAATGACAAAGACGCCGCTAAAGAGCTGCAACGTATTGCCACAATGGCAACTTATGCGCATCAACAAGGATTAGTGGTCAACGCTGGGCACGGTCTGCATTATCACAACGTTAAGCCTATTGCCGCTATTCCTGAACTGTACGAACTGAATATTGGGCATGCGATTATTGGCCGAGCCGCTATCGATGGTTTGGCGAAAGCTGTTGCTGATATGAAGCAACTGATGTTGGAAGGCCGCCGAGGCGAGTAATCATGGCAATTATTGGGCTGGGTACCGACATTGTTGAACTCGCGCGGTTTGAGCAGATGGCGGCTAACGCGCTAGCTCGCTTAGCAAAGCGAGTGCTTACCGAGGCAGAACAGCAGACGTTTGCCGAGCACGGCTTCCCGGCACGTTACTTGGCCAAACGTTTCGCGGTAAAAGAAGCGGCTTCTAAAGCGCTAGGCACCGGCATCGGCCGTGGCGTGTCGTTCCAGCATTTTGAAGTGAGCAATAATGAATTTGGCGCGCCACAGCTGCAACTTTTTGAACCCGCGTTAGCGCGGCTGCCAGCCAACAGCAAACTGTGGGTGTCGCTCAGTGACGAGAAGCATTATGCGGTGGCAACTGTCATTATTGAAGCGTCTTAGTGGTGACGCTACCAAAAAAGAAGGCTTGCGATTGCAAGCCTTCTTTTTACATCAATCCCCTAGCGGATGCTGGCATCATAAAATTCAGGCATCACCCGCACGTTTTTCACCATGTTATCCGACACCTCAATAATTTCGATGGGATAGCCTGCTAAACGTAGGCAGGTATTGGATGATGGAATATCTTCCAAATACTCTAAAATTAAGCCATTGAGCGTTTTAGGACCATCGGTAGGAAAATCCCAGCCCATCTCTTTGTTGAGATCACGAATGTTGATGGTCGCATCAATCACTAAGGTGCCGTCAGTTTGCGGCGTAATGTCATCGCTTGGTGCATCAATCATGGTGGTGGTGAAGTCACCAACAATCTCTTCCAAAATATCTTCTAATGTCACCAACCCTTGAATGTCGCCGTACTCGTCAACGACCAGACCAATGTGTTCTTTGTTCTTTTGGAAGTTCGCCAGTTGCACGTTCAGCGGAGTGCCTTCAGGTATAAAGTAGAGCTCTTTGACCGCACGCAGCAGCGAAGACTTGGTAAATTGTTCTTTCGATTGTAAGCGCAGCGCATCACGCATATGCACGAAGCCCACAGCATCATCAATGGTATCGCGATACAGCAATACCCGTGTATACGGGCTGTTGATGAGTTGCTTATTGATACTCTTGAAATCGTCATTGACGTTGATAGCGAACAATTCATTGCGCGGCACCATGATGTCTTCAACGGCGACATTACCCAAGTCCAAAATTGATAACAGCATCTCTTGGTGGCGACGAGGGATCAGCGCCCCAGCTTCGTGCACCACGGTGCGTAGCTCTTCTTGGCTCAACGCATCACTCGTTTTCACTGAGCGAATGCCAATGAGGCGCAAAATGCTTGAGGTGAAGAAGTTCATCACCTTAACCACTGGCGAGAGAATGAACAGCAACCATTTCAGCAGCAGGCTGGATGGAAAGGCGATCGGTTCAGGGTGAAGTGCCGCTAAGGTTTTTGGCGTAACTTCGGCAAACACTAATACGAGCAGTGTTAGTACGCCAGTGGCAATGGCGATGCCGAAGTCACCATACAAACGCAAGCCAATAATCGTGGCAATCTGCGCTGCGAGAATATTGACTAAGTTGTTGCCTATGAGAATGACGCCGATGAGTTTGTCTGGACGGTCTAACAGTTTTTGTGCGCGTTCTGCTGCTTTGTTGCCGTTGCTGGCTAGATGGCGTAAACGGTAGCGGTTCAGGGTCATCATGGCCGTTTCTGAACCAGAAAAGTAAGCGGATATAAGAATAAGCAGCAGCAAGAAAAAAACTAGCGCGCCGGTCGATATGTCGTCCAAGAAATGGCTCCGTAGGAAATAGTAGGTTTAGTAATTACCGAGATTGATAAACGGTGTCAAGGCAGTTAACTACTGCCTTGACACTTTTAAAGAACTAATTGAGGATTAATTCCTTAACGATACGCGCTCCAAAGTAGGAGAGTGACAGAAGAAATGCGCCACTGATGGTATAGATAACGGCGGTTCTAATACGTACGCCTTTAGTATATTGCTGCCACAACATGGCAATGTAAACAAACCATGCGATGCTAGATAGTACGGCTTTGTGTCCTTGAGGGCCGGTGAATAGACCATCCATAAAGATAAAGCCCGTAGCGAGCGATAAGCTCAGCAGAATCACGCCGATAATCACCAAGTGATACAGTTGACGCTCAACTGTCATTAATGGCGGTAATACAGAAGAGACTTTCAGTTGCTTGGTTTTTAGACGATTTTGAATAAACCACAGTTGAACCGCGTAAAGTGTTGCAATCACCATAGTGCTGTAGGCCATCAAGGCTAACACCACGTGCACTAACACTTCAGGGTTATGTTCAAAGTGACGAATATACTGCGGTGGCACTAACCACAATAAGGCTACCGATATCATTGAACAGGCATATACCACGGGAACCAGTACAATCACTTTGATGTGCTGCATCACAATAGTGAAGGTGAGCGCAATAATCCAACATACCAATGAAATCACAATGGTCAGACTAAAGTTTTGCCCGTTACCCGTGAATATGGATTGATATAAGGCCACTGCATGAAATATCACGCCAACCGCGGCGAGTAGTGCTACAGCCTTGCGATTGGGACCTTCTGGGTGAAAAAGACGGCTTGTCACCAAAATCAGCGCTATGCCGTAGAAGACCATAGCAACGGCAGAAAATATGACCATCAGACGTTAACCTATC
This sequence comes from Shewanella sp., assembly GCF_048265805.1. Lineage (GTDB taxonomy): Bacteria > Pseudomonadota > Gammaproteobacteria > Enterobacterales > Shewanellaceae > Shewanella. The sequence continues at coordinate 129,810 of NZ_JBLXAT010000006.1, forward strand.
CTTATTGTAAGTGGTGCTGGTGCGGACATAAACATGTTGCGTTATTTAGAATAACATGAGCTTACCGCTATTGGGCAGTGATACAGACAACAAAATCAGCGGTCGGTTGCATTATTAATAGTAAAACGATGTAAATAGTTCCACCGAGGACAAACTCGTGGCCTCGATAGTGGCATATTACTCGCGCCTCTATATAATAGCGACCAGAACTGTATCTGAATCAACATGAAGAACGCCGTATGTTTGAAAATCTCTCCGACCGCTTATCGCGGACACTGAAAAACATCAGTGGTCGAGGCCGACTGACTGAAGACAACGTCAAAGACACGCTCAGAGAAGTGCGTATGGCACTGCTGGAAGCCGACGTCGCATTACCAGTGGTGAGAGAGTTCGTTAACAGCGTTAAAGAACGCGCTGTCGGACAGGAAGTCACCAAAAGTCTGACGCCTGGTCAGGTGTTTATCAAAATCGTCCAAAGCGAACTTGAAAAGGCGATGGGCGAGGCCAACGAACAGCTTAATCTCGCCGCTCAGCCGCCAGCCGTATTAATGATGGCGGGTCTGCAAGGTGCGGGCAAAACGACCAGTGTTGCCAAGCTAGCTAAATTCCTGCGTGAGCGTGACAAAAAGTCGGTACTGGTCGTCAGCGCTGACGTTTATCGCCCCGCGGCGATTAAACAGTTGGAAACTTTGGCGCAAGAAGTGGAAGTGGATTTCTTCCCATCTGATGTGAGTCAAAAGCCCGTTGATATCGCTAACGCAGCGATTGACCACGCAAAACGCAGATTTATTGATGTAGTTATTGTCGATACCGCTGGTCGTCTGCACGTCGACGAAGCGATGATGGACGAAATCAAAGCGTTGCATGCAGCAGTTAAACCGATTGAAACGCTGTTTGTGGTTGATGCCATGACCGGTCAAGATGCGGCAAATACTGCGAAAGCATTTAACGACGCGTTGCCACTGACGGGGGTTATCCTCACCAAAGTGGACGGTGATGCGCGCGGTGGTGCGGCTCTGTCTATCCGTCATATTACGGGCAAGCCGATTAAATTCTTGGGTGTGGGGGAGAAGACCGATGCTCTTGAGCCATTCCATCCAGACCGTATTGCCTCACGTATTTTGGGAATGGGAGACGTACTGTCGCTGATTGAACAAGTTGAACGCGGTGTCGATAAAGACAAAGCGTTAAAACTGGCGTCTAAGGTGAAATCTGGCGGTAACTTTGATCTGGAAGATTTTCGTGATCAGTTACAACAGATGAAAAACATGGGCGGCATGATGAGCATGATAGAGAAGATGCCAGGCCTCGGTAAGTTACCACCAGATGCCATGGCGCAGCTGCAAGGTGGCAAGATGACGGGTCAACTTGAAGCCATTATCAACTCCATGACGCAGAAGGAACGCCGTAACCCAGACCTGATTAAAGGCTCGCGTAAACGCCGTATTGCCGCGGGTTCAGGCACACAAATTCAAGATGTAAACCGCTTATTGAAGCAGTTTACTCAGATGCAAAAGATGATGAAAAAGATGTCATCTAAAGGCGGTATGTCGAAGATGATGCGCGGTTTAGGCGGCATGATGCCGCCGGGAATGAAATTCCCCGGCCGCTAAAAACGTAAAAACAGCCCGCATTGCGGGCTGTTGCTTATACTTAAATACTCGGAATTTCCTAGGCTATCGGGTTGCATTCAGCCAAAACTTAGGTAAAATTCCTCGGCTTTCAATCTGGGACTCTTCGCGAACACGGAGTTCCAGTTTTTATTTTGCTAGTAAGCAAATCAATAGAGGAACTAGAACGCATGGTTACCATTCGTTTATCTCGCGGCGGCTCTAAAAAGCGCCCATTTTACAACATCGTTGTTGCAGACAGCCGTAACGCTCGTAACGGTCGTTTCATTGAACGTGTAGGTTTCTTCAACCCACAAGCTCGTGGTCAAGAAGAAACTCTGCGTGTTGATCTGGAACGTGTTCAACACTGGGTCGCAACTGGTGCGACTACTAGTGACCGCGTTGCGTCACTGATCAAAGAAGCTAACAAAGCTGCTTAATTGGTCAATAGGTATAGATGATGAGCAGTAACCCAGAACCCGTAGTATTGGGCAAGATTGGCGCACCGTATGGTGTCAAAGGATGGGTGAAAATCACCTCATATACCGAATCTGTTGAAGGTATATTTGACTATTCGCCTTGGCTATTAAATCGTCAAGGGGAATGGGTAGAAGTTAAGTTAGTTAAGTGGCGCTGGCACGGTAAATCTGTGGTTGCGTTGCTCGATGGCTTAGAAAATCGCGAACAGGCTCAAGTACTCACGCATTGCGAAATCGGTATTGCGCCTGACCAAATGAAAGCGTTGCCAGAGAATGAATTCTATTGGCGTGATCTCATCGGTTGCGAAGTCACTAACTTAAAAGGCTATCACATGGGTGTAGTTGAGCAGGTGCTTGAAACCGGTTCTAACGACGTTCTGCAAGTGAAAGCTAATGCCAGAGATAGTTTTGGCAAAGTGGAACGTTTAATTCCCTTTGTCACCGAACAGTTCATCAAATCGGTGGATGTTTCGGCAAAACAGATCCAAGTGGATTGGGATCCAGACTTCTAAGTCGAGGAACAGCTATGTGGTTAGGGGTAATTACCCTGTTTCCTGAGATGTTTCGAGCGGTTACAGACTTTGGGGTAACGGGTCGCGCCGTGAAAAACGGCCTGTTGGAATTGAATACGTGGAGTCCACGCGACTTCACCCATGATCGGCACCAAACCGTAGATGATCGTCCTTATGGCGGTGGTCCGGGAATGTTGATGATGGTTCAGCCCCTTCGCGATGCGATTCATGCAGCGAAAGCTGCCGCAGGCGATGAGGCAAAAGTGATTTACTTGTCACCTCAGGGACGCAAGCTGACACAGCAAGGTGTCGCTGAACTGGCAAGCAACTCGAAACTGATTCTAGTGTGTGGTCGCTACGAGGGTATCGATGAACGCATTATTCAGAGCGAGATTGACGAGGAATGGTCCATTGGTGATTACGTGCTCTCCGGAGGCGAATTACCCGCGATGACGCTGATTGACGCGGTATCGCGTTTGGTACCAGGCGTGTTGGGGAAACAAGCGTCAGCAGAGCAGGATTCCTTCTCTGATGGCTTATTGGATTGTCCGCACTACACTCGACCAGAATCACTTGATGGTAAAGATGTTCCAGCGGTGCTACTTAGTGGCAACCACAAAGAAATTGAACGCTGGCGTATGCAACAGAGTTTGTTAAGAACTTTGCAGCGACGACCAGAATTATTTGAAAATCTAGCTCTGACTGACGAACAAAAGACGTTATTAGCGCAACAGATTGAAAAGCAATCCGAAGCGTAGTCAAGCTCAGTTATTTCTAGTTGGAGAAATTCATGAACAACATCATTAAAATGCTCAACGACGAGCAAATGAAACAAGATGTACCTGCATTCGGCGCTGGTGACACCGTTGTTGTGCAAGTACGTGTTAAAGAAGGCGAAAAAGAACGTCTGCAGGCTTTCGAAGGCGTAGTTATCGCTAAACGTAACCGTGGTCTGCACTCTGCATTCACCGTTCGTAAGATTTCTAACGGCGAAGGTGTAGAGCGTGTATTCCAGACTCATAGTCCTCTGGTTTCTAGCATCGAAGTTAAACGTCGTGGTCGTGTTCGTCGCGCTAAGCTGTACTATCTGCGCGAACGTTCAGGTAAATCTGCACGTATCCGTGAAAAGCTGGCTACTAAGTAAGCCGCTATCCATTAGACGCAGTGTTCGCACAAAGCCCGCCTTTATGGCGGGTTTTTGTTTTTCTAGCGTTGCCACATTTCCGTGTGAAAATTGTCTTGATCTTACCTGCAAACCTAGGCAAACTGATCCTTATTGTAATGGTGTAGCATTACAGCAATACATTAAGGCGCGTATTGCTTATCAGTCAGTATTGGAAAGGGTCATGCAGAAAAATCATCTAGAAGACATTCGTATTCATGCGGAAAAAGTGTTGGTAACCCCTGAGGCGCTTAAGCAACAATTGCCACTATCGGAACGTGGGCACCAGTTTATTTTACAGGCGCGCCAGACTATCTCCGATATTGTGCATAAACGAGATAACCGCTTGCTGGTGATTACCGGGCCATGTTCGATTCATGATATCGCGTCGGCCAAAGAGTATGCGCTGAAGCTGAAAAAGCTCCATGATGAGCTGCAAGACCAGTTTTATATCGTTATGCGGGTCTACTTTGAAAAGCCACGCACCACCGTCGGTTGGAAAGGGCTGATTAACGACCCTGACATGGATGAATCTTTCGACCTTGAGAAAGGGCTACTTATGGCGCGCGAACTGATGCTATTCCTCGCCGAAATTGAGCTGCCGGTCGCCACCGAAGCGCTCGACCCGATTAGCCCCCAGTACATTGCCGAATTGATTAGCTGGTCGGCTATTGGCGCACGCACCACCGAATCGCAAACTCACCGTGAGTTGGCATCTGGTCTCTCTATGCCAGTGGGCTTCAAGAATGGCACGGATGGCAGCATCAATGTGGCTATCAACGCCCTTAAGTCAGCGGCGAGCCAACACCGTTTTATGGGGATCAATCAAGCTGGCCAAGTGGCTCTGCTGCAAACCTTAGGCAACCCTGATGGGCATGTCATCTTGCGTGGCGGTGCTACACCTAACTACGATGCTGATAGTGTGGCGCTCAGCGCCGAGCAACTACACAACGCTGGATTAACGGCGCGATTAGTGATTGATTGCAGCCACGGTAACTCGAGTAAAGACCATCATCGGCAGCCACTGGTGTGCCAAGATGTGTTTGAGCAGATTAATTCAGGCAATACTTCAATAATTGGCATAATGTTGGAAAGTCATCTGTTTGACGGCAATCAAAGTGTGAGCCTTCCGCTGAGTGAGTTGCGCTATGGCGTATCGGTGACCGACGCGTGTATTGACTGGGTAACCACAGAAAATCTACTGCGCCGCGGAGCGAGTCAGTTAGCGGAAGTTATTTCTCAACGCTTTGATAATAAGAATAAAACAGCATGAAAAAGGAATCGCTAATGGCAGAGAAGACCACTGAAGAGCTGGAACAGCTGCGTGATCTTATTGATGGTGTTGACCAGCAATTATTGCATTTGTTGCGTAAAAGATTGGATCTGGTTGCCCAAGTTGGTGCGGTCAAACATGGTGCAGGCTTGCCCATTTATGCACCAGAACGAGAAGCCGCCATGTTAGCGAAGCGTCGTGCTGAAGCTAGTGCGATTGGTATTCAGCCGCAATTGATCGAAGATGTGCTGCGGCGGCTAATGCGCGAGTCTTATCTCAATGAAAAGGATGTTGGCTTCAAGCAAGTGCGCGAAGATCTCGGCAAAGTGGTCATTATCGGTGGTGAAGGGCAACTGGGTAAGCTGTTTGGTCAGATGCTCAATTTGTCTGGTTACCAAGTGGTGTCGTTAGATAAGGATGATTGGCAGCAAGCCGATGCGCTGCTAGATGGCGCAGGGATGGTTATTGTATCTGTCCCTATTGCTGTTACCTGTGAGGTGATCCGCGATAAACTCGCTTCCTTGCCGGAACATTGTATTTTAGCCGATTTGACCTCAATTAAATCAGCGCCATTGGCGGCGATGATGGCGGCGCATAAAGGGCCTGTAGTTGGGCTACATCCTATGTTTGGTCCTGATGTGGGCAGTTTAGCGAAGCAAGTGGTGGTGGTGTGTCATGGCCGTGGTCAACAACATTACCAATGGTTGCTAGAACAGATCACCATTTGGGGCGCGCGCGTGGTGGAAGCTGAAGCACCACAGCATGATAAAGCGATGCAATTTGTGCAGGCGATGCGACATTTTTGTACATTTGTGTATGGCTTTAACCTCTGCAATGAAGGTGTGGATATGGACAGCTTGCTGCAATTCAGCTCACCTATCTACCGTTTAGAACTGGCAATGGTGGGGCGTTTATTTGCCCAGAACCCTGAGTTATATGCCGATATCATCTTTGCCCAGAAGGAAAGTTTTGGGGTGATTTCCCACTACTTGGAAAACTTTACTAAGGCATTGACCCTGATTGAGCAGCATGACCGTGCCGGATTTATTGCTGAGTTTGAGCGAGTATCTCAATGGTTTGGTGAGCTAGCGCCGCAATTCCGGAATGAAAGCCGGGCGATGTTGCAGTCGGTAAATGATCTAAAATCGCATTAATAGGGAGATGGTGGTGTGGCATCAATCGGCGTAACACCGCCGCCTGTTACCCGCTATAGACTTTTGATAAGTGGAACTTGCTGCATGAAAAATGGTCTAATGAGCTCAGTTGCTACGGATTGTCATCATTGTGTGGGCTGCTCATAGCTGAAGATTATTTCAATTGTATGATTGCACATCGCTCATTCTCAACGTATGTTTAGAAAAGCAGTAAACTATCTTACGTCCTGCAGTAGATTGGAGAGATGATAATGACCGGAACTACTTCACATGCTATTCATGCCGAAGACCGCTCCATTGGACATTTCCTTTATGCGTTAATGTGTGCCTTTCCACTTTTTCTTCTACCTGTTTTGCTCAGTTTGGCAATTAATCTCAATCAAAAGCAATTTGAGGCTAACTCGGTGATGGGACAACATCTGCGTTGGCAACGGCACAGTATTTTAGGTCTGTTGGCGTTATTTGTTATCGGTTACGGTACAAGCATTGCTTGGTTGAGTATGGCGTTATTTGCCCTCGGCGTTATCTGGTTTAGTTATCGGGTGTTTAAGGGCTGGATCAGTTTAGCGGATGGCATTGCGGTTTAAGTCTATTTATCGCTAAGAAAAAACCAGCCTCGGCTGGTTTTTTAGGTTAAAATTGCTGACTCGCAACTCGCAACTCGCAACTCGCAACTCGCAACTCGCAACTCGCAACTCGCAACTAGTTTGTCTGATACAGCTCTGTGAGCAATGTTTGATTCACTTCAATATCTTCCAATGCATTGAGCACTAAACCACTGGCCCCTAGCTTGCTGGCGGCGAGCGCCATCGCTTCCGCATTATGTTTGGCGTAGCTCAGGTTAACTATCACCGGTAAATGGCTTGTCGCACGGACGTTGACTAACGAGGTCAAATCCACTTCTAACGCCTCTGGGTGATTAAAGTTACGTACACCTGATTCGCACAACACTAGTTGCTGATTGCCTGCCTGTAAGAACGTCTCAGCGCTCGCCAGCCATTCTGCTTCGGTAGCCATAGTATTGCGCTCCAGCAACACTGGTAAGCTTGATGAACCTAGCGCGCTGAGTAGCATCTTATTAAACATCTGCTTGCCTGGCACCAGCAGCGCATTGGCGTAACTCTGCAAGATATTGAGATCTTGTGGTTGCTCAATAGCCAGAATCGCTTCAAGTCCAGCTAGTTCTAACTGTTGGCACAGTTTGTCCAGTAAGGCCTCATCAATGGGTTGTCCTTCATTATTGGTAACAATCATCGCTTGGAAGCCCGCTTCTTTTAAGGCGGTAGCATGGGCGCCAAAACTTTCGTGGAACCATTCAATCGGCATCTGCGCTAATGCAGCATAGTGCTGCTCACCAATCAGCGTTTGACCCAGCTGTACCTCGGTACTGCTGGGTTTGAACTGACGGGTATGGCGAGCGTCACGTGGGGCTTGCTTAGTGGATTTTGAGCTTTCCGGCTCAATCAATAGTTGACCATGTTCAAGCTGTGTTGGCTTGACAGTTTCACTGGCGTAACAGCCGAGCACTTTGATGAAACGCGCTGAGCGTTCAAGTTCTTTTAGCGCTTGCTGCATGCCGCTAGACGCAAGATTGGCATCAACATCAAGATAAAACATCTCTTCCCATGGGGTACCTGTGATAGGCCGAGACTCCAATTTACTCATATTGATGTTGTGTGCTTTCAATACCAACAGCGTATCGACTAACGCGCCGGGTTTCTGGCCTGTCGCCATAATTAATGTAGTTTTGGCTGGAACTTGCTCTGGTACATCAATGGGTTTGCGTGCGACGACGATAAACCGAGTGCGATTCACTTTTTGATTAGCTAAGCCTGACTCTAGGGCTTCTAGCCCATAAAGGGCTCCACCTTCTGCGCTGCCAATTGCCGCAACTGAGCGGTCACCTTGCAGCACTTTCTCCATCGCTTCGGCACTTGATGAGCAATATTGCAGTTTTAAGTGGCCATGCCGCGCTAAATATTGGCTGCATTGGCTGATAGGTTGTGGATGAGCATACAGCGTTTGGATATCGCTCATTAAGCTATCTGCTTTGGCGAGCAAACAATGGCCGACATCAATAGTGGTTTCACCAACAATCGCAAGATTGGTATGTTGCAGTAGGTCAAACACTTCGTTAATTGAGCCGGAGGAGGTGTTTTCAATTGGCAGAAAGCCATAGTCGGCGTGGCCAGATTCAACGGTTTGGGCAATTTCGTCAAAACTAGAACAACCAATGTCATGCATTTCTACTTGGCGACGTTGGCAGTAACGTGATGCAGCTAAGTAAGAATAAGTGCCGCGCGCGCCAAGATAGGCCACAGCCATCCGCTGCTTTTGACTATTGGGATTGGCTTGCCCTTGCAGATAAGCCTGTTGGTTAAGCACTGAATCTTCAATGATCGTGTGGTACAGACTGAGTACGTAATGGGCATCTAGTCCTTGTGCGCGACCTTGTTGAACCAAACGTGCTAGTAGCTCTTTTTCTCTCAGGGTATCGCGGATTGGACGGATATCAGCTTCTTTGCTGCGGGCAACTTCAATACTTAGATGACGACGTTTGGCCAGTAGTGTGAGCAGCTCATTATCTAAACTGGTAATGAGCTCTCTAAGTTGGTTCAGTTGTGGTGCTTTCTTCATGCTGACCTCGTGGTACTGGCTAATGCTATTCAATATACAAAAAAGCCTCCCGATTGGGAGGCTTGGTAATTTTCACTTTCGTTTTTACACGATACCGCCGCCTCCGCAATGAGGTGTAAAAAAGAAAGTAAAAAACGAGAAGAGTACGGTATTCATGGGCATTCAAACTAAAGCGTAGTGGGGAATGTGTCAATCATATTTTATCCAGAAATCAAAAGGGCGCATATTCATGCGCCCGAACAGCTCTATGCTGCGTACTCTTCTGAATAATCTTCAGGAGGGGCGACGACGGCCACTGGAGTACGTTTAGCGGGTTTGTGGGTCAAGCGATTGAGTTGTTTCTCCAGCTTCTGACCCATGGCATTAATGGCCGTGTACAAGTTCTGATGTTTGGCCTGTGCAAACAGTTGACCATTGTTGACCTTAATTGAAGACTCTACCTTAAACATTGGCCCATCAGTGATAATGATGATATGGGGATTTATCATGTCGACATCGTGGCGATTCAGCTTCTCCAAGCGGCTTTCGATGCGGTTGCGGATGGCGTCGGTGACATTGAATTCTTTGCTGGTGATTTTAAGCATATTGTTCAATCCTCTGTTGTTTCCACGTCTTCAGAGTATCAATTATGGACACTAAATTTGTGATGTAAATCACCTTGAGGCGTTTGCTAAGAACGTTTAGTTCATAATTTTGAGCTGTTAAACACCTTTTGATTAAGTAAGGTAAAAGTGCTTGCAACTGCTGCTATAACCCGCCATATTTGAGTGGATAACAAGGCTGAATAGCTCAGTTATTGGGTGGTTATTGAACTATCAATCACTTATCTATCTTGCCAGGATTGCGCACTACTTACCCATTTTAATCTGCCTTTTATAAGGCCATACTATTTAGTCACTTCACTTCGTAATGAAATTCAGTAAACTGTCTTCATGTACTGTTACGTGAAGACGATGTAGTTATGCGGCCAGATTGGCAACAAGTGCTAGAAAAGGTGAACGCCATGGATAACGGCGATAACCTGATTTGTTTATTTGAATTGCTGTTGACGGAAGATGAGCGGCAAGCGATTGCTGGGCGTTTACGTGTATTTCAGCTGTTGCTTGAAGGACAGTTGAGTCAGCGACAAATTGCGGCTGAGTATGAAGTAAGTATTGCCACTATTACTCGTTGCTCAAATTACCTCAAGAATATGTCACCGGCGTTGCGGCAGCGCATCAGCACGTTAATCCAATAAAAAAGAGCCCTGAGGCTCTTTTTACGGTGTGATTATCGAGGATGTGGTTAGCCGTGGCAGCCACAACCGCCGTTACCGTCACAACCCTCTTTTTTCTCACCGTGATCGTGGCCGCCGCAACAACCTTCATCACCATGGTCATGACCACCACAGCAGCCACCTTCATGACCATGATCGTGACCGTGTGCATGGATATGACCATGAGCAACTTCTTCTGCAGTTGCTTCACGTACTTCCATCACTTCAACATTGAATATCAAAGATTGGCCAGCCAATGGGTGGTTACCATCGACGATAACAGTGTTATCACGTACTTCAGTTACCTGAACTGGACGTTGGCCCATTTCAGTTTCAGCGATGAAACGCATGCCGGGAACGATGTCTTGGATATCGCCGAACGCTTCTAACGGAACTTCTTGGCGCAGGCCATCATGGTATGGACCATAGGCTTGTTCGCAATCGATAGTGACTTCTAAAGTCTCACCCTGAGTTTTACCTTCAAGTGCTTTTTCCAGCCCTGGGATCAGATTGCCCATTCCGTGCAGGTAAACCATAGGTTCGCCGTCAAATGAACTTTCAATTAATTTGCCTTGCGTGTCGGTCAAACGGTAATGAATAGTGACCGCACTTTGTTGGGTGATTTGCATATCGCCTCCCGTTAAAGATGTCGCGGCATGATAGCGTGCTTTTTTGCTGCTGGCGAATAATGGCCTTTGCTTATGCTAACTACTGCACAGTGTTTGCACTATTTCGGATAGTGCGAATAAGTCCCGAGCGTACTCCGCATGGAAATGCAGCTTTCAGATGCAAGGCGCAGTTTGCCGCGCATGGTGACCCCTTTGCAAAACTGCAGCGTGACAGGTGAAGCTGTATGCCACGCCCTGCGGGGGTAAGCTAGCGCATTTCGTCGTTAGCCAACTTTCCCATGCTCCAGCATGTCCGCAGTTAGCTGCCTTGAACTGCTATTGCATACCAATCCAGAGTGTCGCGAGGTCTTGTTTGCACCTTCCTTAGCATTTATAGGGAGAACTTGCGTTAGCGCTATCAAAGCAGCGGGATTGTTGAGGCGTTAGATAAAATGGAATAACTCGGACAGCTTACTGAGATATTTTCACTGAACGTCGAATTTTGTTAGTAAATCGCTTGAGAAACTCCTTGACAAGCTATGCTAAAAAAAGCAATTCTTGTTGCCAGCAAATCTTGGTACATAACATTAACAAATTCAGGGTCGTATAGATTTTATGGTTCTATCCATGACGTTGTCAGCCAATATCACTACTACCATTATTATTACCACCACCATTACTGGTGCGGGGGCGGGCTGATATACCCTGAGTTTAGAAAATTAAGTAAAGCCCGCCTATCGAAAGAGAAGCGGGTTTTTTTATTGTTGGGTGGCGGTTTTTAGGAGAAAAACGATGAAGGTGATGAAGTTTGGCGGTACATCGTTGGCAAATTGGCAACGTTTTGAGATGGCCGCTGATATCGTGACGGAATCAGCGAAAGAGGAAAGCATTGCAGTGGTGCTTTCGGCTCCCGCTACAGTCACCAATGGATTGCTTGCCATGGTGGAGTGTGCACTGGAGAAAGGCGATGTTGCCGTCGCCTTAAGTAAGGTTGAAAGTGTTTTTCGTCAGCTTTATTCCGATGCATTCGTCATGATTAATGAGCCAACCGCAGAAGCATCGTTGACTCATAAGTTAGATGGGCAGCTGAAAGAGTGGAAAGCCAAGTTAGACGGTATCGTTTTGTTGGGCGAGTGTCCTGACACTGTGCGTGCTGAAGTGGTCGTGGCGGGGGAGCGTCTATCGGCGGCATTGATGATTAAAGTGATGGAAGCCAAAGGACTAACGTCTGGGTTGCTTGACCCGCGTGCATTGTTCCTCGCTCATGGAACTCCGGCAGAATCTGTGGTGGATATTAACATCAGTAAACCACGTTTCTCGCTACTCAGTTTGGACGACAAGCGTGTATGGGTTATGCCCGGATTTACTGCCGCGAACGCCGAAGGCAAAGTCGTGACACTTGGACGCAATGGCTCAGACTATTCTGCCGCAGTATTGGCTGCCTGTTTAGATGCCTCAAGCTGTGAGATCTGGACCGATGTGGATGGGGTATATAATACCGACCCACGCATCGTAAAAAATGCCAAGTTACTGTCGCAGCTTAGTTACCAAGAGGCGATGGAACTTTCTTACTTTGGTGCCAAAGTTTTGCACCCGAAAACTATCGCCCCCATCGCTCAATTCCAAATTCCTTGCTACATCAAAAACAGTTTTAACCCGCAAGCACCGGGCACCTTAGTGTCTAGCAGTCCAGATCAAACGGGTCTGCAAGTGAAAGCCATCTCTAACTTGGATAATCAAACCATGGTCGATGTTTCCGGCCCAGGAATGAAAGGCATGGTCGGCATGGCATCACGCATTTTAGGTGCTATTGCGCGGGCGGGCGTGTCGGTGACCTTGATTACTCAAAGCTCTAGCGAATATAGCATCAGCTTTTGTGTGCCGTCGGCAGATGCCGCGAAAGCCAAATGGGTATTGGAGCAAGAGTTTGAACTTGAACTCAAGAGTGAACTGCTTGAACCAATAGTGATGCGCCATCAACTGTCGATCATTTCACTGATTGGCGATGGCATGCGTACCTATAAAGGTGCTGCGGCTAAGTTCTTCCAAGCGCTAGCGCAAGCGAGCGTTAACATCGTCGCTATCGCTCAAGGGTCATCAGAGCGTTCTATCTCTGCCGTCATCGAACAACGCAAGATCACCAACGCCATCGGCGCCTGCCATCAGGGCTTTTTTGATGTGCAGCAGTATCTCGATCTATTTTTGGTCGGCTCCGGCAACATTGGCGCTGGCCTGCTAGAGCAGATTGCCAAGCAGACGGCGTTTTTGAAAAAGCAGAACATCACTATTCGCGTGTGTGCTATCGCTAACTCGAACACCATGCTGCTCGACGCGGGGGGGATTGCGCTAGATAGCTGGCAAGACAGTTTGAATGCGTGCCAGCAACCATTTGAACTACAAGCTATGCTCGACTGGAGCAAAGAGCAGCAGCTACTTAATCCTGTATTGGTAGACTGCACCTCATCTTCTGCGATAGCGAGCACTTACCCTGACATCATGAATGCGGGCTTCCATGTGGTAACGCCAAATAAAAAGGCTAACACCGCCGATATGGATTTCTATCGTGTATTACGTAAAACTGCGTTATCTCAACGTCGTCAGTTTTTGTATGAAACCAACGTTGGCGCAGGTTTGCCTGTTATCGATAACTTGAAAAAACTGATGTATGCCGGCGATAAGTTAAAGTCATTCAAAGGGATTCTTTCAGGCTCTCTGTCCTATATTTTTGGCATGTTAGAGCAGGGCATGAGTCTGTCAGAAGCGACCCTCATTGCGCGTGAAAAGTGTTTCACTGAACCTGATCCGCGCGACGACTTGAATGGTATGGACGTGGCGCGTAAGGTATTAATCATCGCTCGCGAAGCGGGTATGCCATTGGAACTGAAAGATATTCATGTTGAATCGGTACTCCCTGCAGATTTCGATAGTGACGGTGATGTTGAACAGTTTATGGCGCGCTTACCAAGCATAGATATTTGGATGGCAGAGCAAATTGCTAATGCCAAAGCACAAGGTAAAACGTTGCGCTATGTCGGCGAGATTTCTGAGGCTGGCTGCAGTGTCGGGATTCGTGCGGTGGGTGAAGATGACCCACTATTCAAAGTGAAAGACGGCGAAAATGCGTTAGCATTTTATAGCCAATATTATCAACCTATTCCGTTTGTACTGCGCGGCTACGGTGCTGGTACCGAGGTGACTGCAGCAGGGGTATTTGCTGACTTGCTACGTACGCTGAATTGGACAAGAGAGGTAGATTTATGAGTTCAGCAGCGTTAACCGTGTATGCGCCTGCATCGATGGGCAATGTCGGCGTAGGGTTTGATCTGCTCGGGGCGGCACTGGCACCGATAGATGGCAGCTTGTTGGGCGACACCGTCACCATTAGTGCTGCTGCATCAGGTGTCCAGCTGGCGCAAGTTGGTGAATGGGCGGCCAAGTTGCCCCCCGCACCAGAGGACAATATTGTTTATCAGTGCGCTGAGTTTTTTTTGGCTAAGTTTGCCATTAATAGTGGTGTGTCACTCCGCCTAAGCAAAAATTTACCTGTAGGCAGTGGGTTAGGCTCGAGTGCCAGCTCCGTCGTGGCAGCGCTTTATGCGTTGAATGAGTTTTTTGGTAAGCCCTGCAACCCGCAGCAGTTGTTGGCGTTGATGGGCGAGTTTGAAGGGCGCATCAGTGGTGCGATTCATTATGACAATGTCGCGCCTTGTTACCTTGGTGGAATGCAACTCATGCTGGATTTACCGCAGCGAATTTGTGAAGCGATTCCAGCTTTTGAACAGTGGTATTGGGTGGTGGCTTATCCAGGTATTTCGCTATCTACTGCCAAAATGCGCGCTTTGATGCCTGCACAGTATGACAAGAGTGTGGCTATCGAATTTGGTAAAAACCTCAGTGCATTTGTGCATGCTAGCTATCGCCAAGATGCGCAATTAGCCATTACGGTGCTCAAAGATGTGTTAGCAGAACCCTATCGCGCAGCAGCGATTCCCGGCTTTGAACAAGCCAAGCACGCGTTGGCTGAATTAGGAATGTTAGCCACAGGGATCTCTGGCAGCGGGCCGACATTGTTTACTGTGACGGATGATTTAACTAAAGCCAATGCCGCTAACGAATGGCTACAAGCGCACTATTTAACAGAAGCGGGCGGCTTCTCGCATATTTGCCGACTCGACTCTCAGGGGGCAAGAGTCTTGGCAGTTGAATGATGTATGACAACTTATAAGGCAATGACGAATTATGGAACTTTATAATCTGAAACACCCCGCACAACGGGTAAACTTTGCAGAGGCAGTCAAGCTCGGTCTGGGGATGGATCGCGGCTTGTTTTTTCCAACCAAAATTCCGCGTTTATCTAATGTTGAAGCTTTATTAGCTCTGCCATTTGTTGAACGTAGCAAAGCGATTTTGGGCGCTTGGCTGGCGGATGAATTGGGTCAGCCGTTAGTCGACCAACTTGTTGAAAATGCATTCAACTTTGCATTGCCACTCGTTGAAGTTGATGACCGTCGTAGCAGCTTAGAACTGTTTCATGGGCCAACCCTTGCGTTTAAAGATTTCGGTGCACGTTTTATGGCTCAATGCCTTAACGCCGTGGGTGGGGATGATAAAATCACCATTCTTACCGCCACCTCGGGCGATACTGGCGCCGCAGTAGCCGATGCGTTTTATGGCTTAGATAAAGTTCAAGTGATGGTGCTGTATCCCAAAGGTAAGATCAGTGAACTGCAGGAAAAGATGTTTACCACCTTAGGGGACAACATCCATACCGTGGCTGTGGAGTCTGACTTTGATGATTGCCAAACCTTAGTTAAGCAATCCTTTGAAGATAGCGATGTGCGCGATGGCTTGCACTTGAACTCAGCTAACTCGATTAACATCAGCCGCTTGTTAGCGCAGATTTGTTACTACTTCGAAGCGGTAACCCGTTATCGTCAGCAGTACCAAGACGATCCTGTGATCTGTGTACCCAGTGGTAACTTTGGTAATTTAACCGCCGGCCTATTTGCTAAGGCGATGGGCTTGCCAGTGAAACGCTTTGTGGCAGCCACTAACAGCAACGACACCGTACCGCGTTATTTGAGCTTTGGCGATTGGGCACCACGTCATACTGTGGCAACAATGTCGAATGCTATGGATGTCTCCGAGCCATCTAACTGGCCGCGAGTTGAAGCCATTTTTGCTGAAATGAAATGGCCTCTTACTGACTTAACAGGCGTCGCGCTGTCAGAATCGCAAACCCATCAGTCGTTAAAAGCCTTGAAAGACTTAGGCTATCAGTCAGAGCCGCATGCGGCGATTGCTGCTGAAGCGCTCAAGATGACCATGAAAGAGGATGAGCACGGTATCTTTTTAGCCACGGCTCACCCCGCTAAATTTAAAGACGTGGTGGACCGTGAATTAGGTACTGATTTGCCGCTGCCGAAGGCGCTTGCCGATGTGGCTCATAAGCCAAGCTTAGCTGCGACGCTACCAGCGGATTTTGCTGCCCTTAAAGCGCATATGCTTAAAACGTTGGGTTAATGCCGTTGGATATTATAAGGCTCCGTGAGGAGCCTTTTTTATGCCTGACGCTCAGCGGCTCACACTTTGCAGCCAAGCAATTTCATCGGGCCAAATCTCTGGCCGAACTGTTTCAAGCACCAGCGGGATCTTGGTGGTGGCTGGATATTGCATAATGAATTCAAATGCAGTTTTACCAATAGTGCCATAGCCTAAAGAATCGTGACGATCGACACGACTGGCAAAAGCTGTTTTACAGTCGTTCAAATGCATCCCTTTGAGATACTCAAAACCGACGACTTCGCCAAATTGATCAAAACTCTGCTGGCAGGCCTCGGTAGTGGTGAGATCATAACCTGCGGCAAACATATGGCAGGTATCTAAACAAATACCGACACGACTTTTATCTTCCACGTGGTGGATGATCTGTGCCAATTGCTCAAACTGATGCCCCAGATTGGAACCTTGGCCAGCAGTGTTTTCAATCACCGCGGTGACCCCTTGCGTTTGTTCCAACGCGACATTGATTGAATCACTAATATTACGCAAACATAGTGTCTCGGATATTTTGCGCAGATGACTGCCGGGATGAAAGTTGAGCAACGTAAGTCCCAATTGTTCACAGCGCAGCATCTCATCAACAAATGCCTCACGCGACTTGGCAAGCAGTTCTGGCTCGGGATGACCAAGGTTAATCAAATAGCTATCGTGCGGCAGGATCTGGGCGGGTAGAAAACCATGTACCTGACAATTTTGTTGGAACGCCTCAATATCTGCGGTTTGCAGTGGTGCTGCTTGCCAACGCCGCTGGTTCTTGGTGAATAAAGCGAATGCGGTGGCGCCGATGTTAGCGGCGTTAAGTGGTGCGTTGGCAACGCCACCTTGGGCGCTAACGTGGGCACCAACCCAGCGTTGGGAAGTCATAGCGGTTTGGCTCTTTAGTCAAAAATTGCCGCAAGGCTACCATCTCCAACTTTGTGTATTCAAGCATTAGCATGGACTGGGGTGCGCGACTTTCTTATTGTGGTTGGTGTGATTTTCTGTGATTTTGTTCGCTTTATCTGCCACAAGGTCAATAAATTTCCTTGATCACTATCAAGTATTTATCCTTATGCAGTCGCTAATATTGGGTAATTTGAAAATTATTTACTAAATTTTAACCAATAAAGGCCCCAGCCTGGAGAGCCCTATGCTGCCTAGATTACAAAATGATCATAAGCACATTGCTGTGTTGCTCAATCTGCTTAAAGGAAAGTACCAGAAGCTGGCCGATGGTGAGTCGGTCAATTTTGGCCTCGTGCGGGATGTTGTTGAATATATGCAAAGCTATACCGAGCATAGCCACCATCCACTTGAAGATATTATCTATGATTACTATCTGGAGCGATTCGCACGTAAGGACGCAACCAAACGACTTAGTCAGGAGCATCATAAGTTGGTGGAAGCATCGACGACGCTAGCAGCCACCCTCAATTTGATTCTTAATGACATAGTGGTAGCCAAAGAGAAACTCATTGACGATCTGAAGTCCTACGTCACTATGCAAGAAGAGCATCTGCGTTATGAGGAGGAACATATCTTTCCATTGTTAGAAAAAACCATGACAGCAGAAGATTGGCAAAAAATTGAGTCCACCTGCTCAGAAAGGCTGGTCGACGACCCGTTGTTTGCCAATGGTGATGACATCGTATTCGAGGAGTTGCGTGGTTACATTCAAACTGTTGAGCCCATCTCGTTAAATTAATTTTTATGAACTCCAGAAAAGTCGGTGATATCCGGCTTTTTTGCGTCTTATCCGCCTCTATTTATACGTCTTATCCGCCTCTATCCGCCACAGATGAATGTTTTAATAATGGTTGCAACTTATTGAGTTGGTGTGAATAAAAACGCTGATTCAGCAATTGCTAAACAAGATCCTGACGGTAATATTGCAAAAATGTATAAATAATGTCCGTTTTAGTATTTCTTTGTTACTGGTAAATACACTAATGTTTAACTATTATACAAAGAGTATATTCGGTATAACTGACAGAAAAATAAAGAATATTTTTGTTTTTTATGGCCGAACAATTGGCGGGTGCCGGAGATTTGACATTGTTGAAGAGTAAGGGAGGTGGTTTCTCTCTCATTGAGGTGATGGTCGCGCTAGTTATCCTAGTGATCGGCCTTATTGGCATTTTTAATCTGCACATTGTGGCCAAACGGTCGAGTTTCGAGTCATTTCAGCAAACTCAAGCGGCATATCTAGCCAGTGATATTTTGAGTCGGATGAAATCGAATCGCACCGAATTAGCCGATTACTCGGGCACTTATGGTGGGCTAGCCGCAGGCGAAACGGCACCAACTTCATGTGACCTAGTCGGTGCCGCTTGTAATTCCGCGGCCATGCGTGTTTGGGATCTGTATCAGTGGCGCTGGACGTTTTCTGGCGGTGCTGAAGTTGAGAATGGAAAGAGTGTCGGCGGATTAGATACCACTACCGCCTGCATTGTCGTCAACGATCGTAATGTCGATATTGTCATCGCCTGGCGCGGAATTAGAGAGATGGCCGGCAAGGTGAGCTCTACCTCTGATTGCGGCTCCGCTTTAGGCAATCGTCGTCGATTGTTTGAGTTAGCAAGTGTGATTGAGCGTAATTAGGCTATGACAAAGATAACAATGACCAAAGGGTTCTCCCTTATCGAACTGATGGTTGCAATGCTCATTAGCCTGTTTCTCACGCTCGGGCTATTTGCGATGTTTTCTATGTCGGCAACTAACATCATCACCACCGGACAGTTTAACCAACTACAAGAAAATGGTCGGCTGGCGTTGGCCATTATTACGCCAGACTTGATGCAGACTGGCTTTATGGGTGATGCCACTGGCCAATCTCTGCGCCTAGGCACCGGTGTTGAGGTGCGAGACGCAATAGCCAATGACTGTATCGGCGCAGGAATTAATAACCGCTCGTTACCTACCTCTGCAGGCAATTTTAGGCTGTTGTGGGGCTACGAAAATGGTAATAGCGCCGAATCTATTGGCTGCTTGTCGAGTGTCGAAGCTAATACTGATGTGGTGCAAATAAAGCGCATGGTGGGACCCGCAGCAGCATCTTCAGGGTATCGTGCGGCAACGAAAGGCGACAATATCGTTTTCTTCTCTAATGAGGCCAATAAACCTACCGATATTGAATATCGTACATGGCAGTATCAGCACCGTATTTACTACATCAGTGATGTTAATGGTGAACCGGTACTCACTCGCAGGGCGTTATCCTCCTCTGGAATGAATAATATCGAGCAGTTGGTCGAAGGCGTTGAAAACATGCGTATTCTTTATGGTATTGATATGAATGGTGATGATGTCGCAGATAAGTTTCTGGCGGCTAATGATGTCGCTGAGACCATGTGGAACAACTCATCTACCAATAGAGTGGTCGCATTTAAGGTGTTCTTTTTAGTTCGTGCTGTCGACGCCGATCGTAGTTATCAGAATGACAAAACTTATACGCTTGGCGATAAACAGTTAGGGCCATTTAACGATAATTACCGCCGTATCGTGTTATCCACCATGGTGGTGTTAGAAAACCCCTTGGCTCAGTTGGAAGATAGCTAACTTATGAAAAGCATACAGCGACAACGTGGCGTTGTTTTATTTTTTGCACTGATATTACTAGTGATTATGACCTTTATTGGGGTTGCGCTAGCGCTTAATTCTGGTCAGTCGCTGCGAATGGCTGGAGCGGGTTCAGAGCGGGTGGATGCAAAAGCGGTGGCTGATGGTGGCCTAGCGGCGGTGCTGAATAGTATGTCGGGGGGGAATTTGGCTACGCTAATGCAGCGTACCGAACGTACCTTATTTAACGGTAAGCAAGTACTCACCCCGATCCCATTAGTTGACGATGGCGCTGGTGGGCTTAAAGTTTTGCCACAAGATGTGTCCTGTAAACGTAGTGCCAATGCAAGCGACACTACGCTGATTAGGTGTCGGAGAGTCGAGGTATCCAGTGCGGTGGTTTATGGTCGCGATAACCTCGGCCAACTGATGGTGACTGAAGGTGTCGAGCAGCAAGTGCTTAATGGGAGCGGCTCATGAGAAGCAATAAATTATTGGCCAGTGTATGGTCTTTTGCGCTGGTGCTTTTAGCGAGTCAGGCACCTGCTGATGATACTGAGTTGTATGTCAATGCTAACGCCACCGAAAAACCGAACGTGCTTATTATCTTTGATAACTCTGGCTCGATGGACACCTTAGAAACCGGCGTCGCGGCTTCCTACGATCCTAACCAGCAGTATGATGCCGTAGGTTCTTCGAATTCCTATCAAGGCCGCATGATCTACTTTACTGTCGGTAGTGGTATGGATAACAGCTCCTTGCCGGTGCCAGATAGCCCGTCGGAATCACGTCGTTTTAATGACGCAATTAACGCCTGCACAGCGGCAAAAAGCGCGCTGGATCGCTATGGTCGCTTTACTGGGTACATTAGAGAGTACATTACCAAAGGCAACGGTAAGGGAACTTGGCAACCGCTGAAAGAAAATAGCGGTGCGGAACTTAATAATCCCGTGGACTGTTTTGAAGATATCGAGTCCGAGCTAGGGGACAATAACAATCGTTATCAAGCGGGCTTCCCGCAGAATAGTGTGCGAACTGGCGGAGACTATGATCCTTGGGGCGATACTGCTGATATGACGGTAGGCAATCAGTTTCTGCAAGGGGAACAGGTAACGCTTTATACCGATAATTACCTGCGCTGGTATACCTTGTACCAGAATGGTCAATTGGGCACTACGTCGGTTAGCCGTTTGGATATTGCTAAAGATGCCATTAAAGGCATCATCGGCAGTATGTCATCGGTTAACTTTGGTGTGGCGGTGTTTAACAAAAACTATCCCTATGAAGGTGATCGTGACGGTGGCCGCGTCATTGCTTCGGTAAAGCCTCGCACTATCTCCGAGAAAGAAGCGCTAATCTCCTCTGTTAACAATCTTGATGCTGAAACTAATACCCCGTTGTGTGAGACGCTGTTTGAGGCTTACCGCTATTTTAGCGGGGGGGCAGTGCAATTTGGTCACCGAGATGTAGGCTATCGTGATGGCAACACGCCGCCGTATGATGCGAGTGCAGAAGTCCCAAATCAAAATCGTTATGATTCACCGCTGGGCGTCTGTAGCGATGTCGCTTATATCATCTATATCACCGATGGCGAGCCGACTCTTGATCATAGTGCCGACGACTTGGTGCGCGGTTTAGTCAGCGGTGCTGATTCAAATGGCGAGTATGGTGCTTACACCTATGGTTACGAGTACAGTCGTTATGGCTACACTGCACTACAAAGTTATATGCCATCACTGGCAAGTTACATGTATCACAATGACCAAATACCTGCGACGACCAGTTTTCAACGGGTGGTGACTCATACTATCGGTTTTGCTCTCGATGACGACTCCAATGCTGAACCCTTGTTGATTGAAACTGCCAGACGCGGCGGCGGTCAATATTTTGCGGCTAACAGCGTTGCCTCATTACAGTCTGCGTTGAGCACGGTGTTAGATGAAGTTACTCGTACTGGTCAGCGTTTTTCTGCGCCTGGGGTGGCAGTAAACAACGCCGACCCAACGCGTACTTTAGATTCTGCTTACTATGCTGTGTTCTTACCCTCGTTAGGGCCACGTTGGTCTGGCAATTTGAAGAAATTTAAAGTCAGTGCTGAAGGTGCGATTGTTGATGCGAATAATGTCTACGCTATCAACAGTGATGGGGGGATTAAAGACCGAGATAATGGCGATGCCAATACGGCTTGCTCGGTGTGGAGTGATTGCAACTCCCCTGACGGTAACAAAGTCGAAGAGGGTGGGGTCGCACGTAAGATCAACCCACAGACGCGTAATCTTTTGAGCGATTTGGGAGCGGGGTTAGTGCCATTAACTCAGTCTGCAGCTAGCAGTTTTGCTGGGGGCGATACTGAGCTTGCGTCTTATATGGGCTTAGATATGTCCGTTGATTCTACGAGTACAGCCCTTGATAAGGCGTTTCGCTGGATTAAAGGGTACAACGTTGACCGAGATGAAGCTGGTGATTATACCTCAACCGATTACAACGGTGTACGCGGTGATATCATGGGCGATCCATTGCATTCACGGCCATTGGTCATTGATTACGGCAGTAGTGGTAGTGGCAGCAATATCATGATCTACATGGGGACTAACCACGGTTACTTCCACGCATTTCATGACACTGGTACGGATGTATCTGAAAGTTGGGCGTTTATGCCTTATGAGCTGTTGCCGAATGTACAAACCCTAAGGGAAAACAATTATTCCAATGGTCATAGTGTGTACGGTATTGATGGTTCGCCAGTCGCTTATATTGAGCGTAGCGAATCGGGCAGCGTGTCTAAGGCTTGGTTATTTGTAGGTATGCGCCGTGGTGGCAGTTCCTATTTTGGCTTTGACGTGACAACCCCTAATGCGCCGCGACTGCTGTGGCATATTGATTCTAATACCTCTGGATTTGCGGAATTGGCGCAATCATGGTCAACCCCGGTGGTGACTAAACTGCCCGACTCTGATGAGCCTGTCGTCATTTTTGGCGGCGGTTATAACTTAGGTTATGATGCTAACACTGGAACCAACTCTGATGGTCGCGCGGTGTTTGTGGTCAACGCGGAAACTGGCGTCTTAAAGCATACCTTTGGTGTTGGTGGCGATATTGCCCTGCCGGGCATTGAAAATGGTATTGCGGCGCAGATGGCAACACTAGATAGTGACAGCAATGGTGTTACTGACCGCATCTATGCCGCTGACTTGGGGGGCAATATTTGGCGACTTGATATGCCAACTGCTGATCCAAGCTTATGGAGTGGCTTCAAATTTGCGGCACTCAGTGGTGCCACAGAAAGTACCACTCGGCGCTTTTTCAATGCCCCTGTGATTGCCCAGACGTATGTGACTAACTTGAACACGGTGACTTATATCGCTGCTGATGGTACCGAAAAGACCACTAACGCCTATGAGAACACCCCACTTGATGCGTTGGCGATTGGCAGCGGCAACCGTGCTGGCCCCCTCAGTACCACGTCTCAAGATATGTTCTTCGTCTTGCAAGACCGTAATATTATTAGCCAATCCTTTGGTGGTTCTGGCAATGCCGCCGTGCCTGATGCATTAACCGTTGATGACCTCTACGATGTCACCTCAACCATAGTGGATACTGACTCTGAGAACCTCGCGTTTGGTCAGAAACGCGGCTGGCACTATGACTTTACCGCTGTCGGTGAAAAAAGCCTGTCACGTCCTACTATTTATGACGGTTACGTTTACTTTACCTCGTTTGTGCCAGCTCAGACCTCGGCCACTACTGAAACCTGTTTAATCAGCTCTACCGGGCGGTTGTATTCCTTTGGTTTAGCTAAAGGATATAGAAGTGCGGTGACAGAGTATGAAGAGATATGTAAGGACTGTATTCCGCCGGAGTTGCCACCTATCACTCCTCCTACGGACGAAGGGGAAACTTCTGGTGAGTTGTTGTTTATTCTTGGTAGCGGCGAATGTGATGCATCGGGCGATAATTGCACCGGCACCATTACACCAAAATCAACGTCACCTTTGAGTCGTTACCGTCTGTACTACCATGTAAATGAGTAAGAGATATGAAGAGGTTATCTGGCTTTGCATTGATAGAATTGATGATTGTCGTTGTCATTATTGGCATTTTGGCGTCGATCGCTTATCCGTCATATATCAATTTCATCACCAAAAGTAACCGTGCTGAGGCGCATGCCGCATTGATGAAAGTCGCGAATTTGCAAGAACAGTACTATTTGGATAACAAAACTTATGCGACAGATCTTACTGATTTGGGGCTTAATGCGTCACCGTTCCTCACCGACAACGGAATCTATGAGGTAAGTTCGGCGGGGACTTCGCAATTTACTGTTTCAGCTAAAGCCTTAGGTGCACAGGCAACGCGAGACACGAGCTGCGGGACAATCACGATAACCGATGCTGGCGTGAAAGCTCCGGGAGGATGCTGGTAATGAACAAACGATTATTCGTCGCCGTATGTATGAGTTGGCTGTTGTGGGGATTGCCGAGCTATGCTGCTGGCGTTAAAAAGCAAGATTTTAAGTGTTATCTTGAATCTACTGCTGGCGATAAGGTGATGTTTTTTAAATGGCATGAGGACGACAAACTCAAGCAACAGGCGGGGCTTGTTGCGCAGAAAGTCACCTCCGGTGGGCAAGACGTTTATATTAAGAGCGTTACTGAATGCGTCCCGCTTAACGAGCCATTTAAACGTGCCAAGGCGAATGAGTTAGATAAAAAGACGTTACGATAATCGTTTTCGGTTCGCACAATACAAAATCAAGCTGCTGGTAAGCGGCTTGATTTTGTTACATCGTATGGACATCAATATAGCGTTTGCGTTTTTTTGGTTTCAGCGCCTCAATATCCACTAGCACTACACCATCAATGCAATCACCAAAATCGGCATCTACACCAAAATCCAAAAAACTCACCCCTTGAGGATGACACAGTTCGCCATACTGTTTATACAAAGTGGGTACGGCCACGCCCATAGTCGCGAGAGTTTGTTTTAGCAGCTTAAAGGCGTCATCGTAGTCCTGTCCTTGATACAGTTGATCTAGCTGCTGACGGCGGTTAACGCTGAGTTCAAACGGATGGAAGGAGTGACAGTAATCTTGTGCGGCGGGGAATTGGTGCTGATAGAAATGTACTAACATCTCTTTGGCGGCAGGGGGCAGCTGGTTGCTAATGGTCACAGGGCCAAACAGATAGCGATACTCTGGATGCTTAGCCAAGAACGCGCCAATACCAAACCATAGATAATCTAGACTACGCTTGCCCCAATATTTAGGTTGAACAAAGCTACGGCCAAGTTCTAACCCTCTAGCGAAAAACTCATCAAAATTGGTCTGATAACTAAATAACGACTCGCTATACAGTGACAATCCCTGTTGATGCAGTTGCTGCGCGCTGGCAAAGCGGTAAGCCCCAACGATTTCTAGCTCATCTCTGTCCCACAACACTAAGTGCCAATAATGCGGATCATATTGATCGGTATCTCGCCGTTTGCCTGTGCCTTCGCCTACCGCGCGGAATGATAACTCACGCAAGCGGCCAATTTCACGCATGATCGGGCTGCTTTGACGATGCTGATACAGGTAGATCTGTTTTGCGTCTTGGGTTTCTCCGAGGAGTTCACATTCGGCTAAGGCGCGTTGTAGTGTTTGGCGCTCCTCTGGATGGGCAATAGCGCTTTGCGTTGTAAAAATGCCCGGGCGGTTTTTACCAATTCGATAGAGATGATTCTTTAGCAGGGTTACCTTGGTTTTGAGTGCGAAATCGTTGCCGCTAACCACATCTGCGGCTATTAAGCCGCCGATGCGTATCGGAATGGTACGGTTAGTCTGTTTGAACATCTCTTTGACTAACATCAAGGTGGCTAGCGGCTTGTACAGCATCGATGCACCATAAAATGCCGCTGAGTTTTTCGCATTAACAAACATTGGCAGCAATGGCGCATTACAGCTCTGGGCTAACCTGAGAAAGCCTGAGTGCCAGCGGGTGTCACGGACGCCATTGGGGCGCAGCCGCGACACTTCTCCCGCAGGAAAGATCAGCACTGCGCCATCTTGATTCAGGTGCTGATGAATTTTTTCTAACTGCTGTTTCGGTGTGCCGCCGGTCATATTGCGCACAGGCAATAGCAAATTGTGCAGCGGTGTAAGCTGCATCAGTAGTTCATTGGCTACCACTTTAAGGTCATTGCGCACTTCGCTGATCAGTTTTATCAGCACCAGCGCATCAAGCGAACCTATCGGATGGTTGGCAAATATCACTACTCGGCCGCTGGGCGGCAGATTTTCCAGTTCCACATCGGGCACTGTATAAGCAATATTGAAGCGTTGTAATACCTGTTCGACAAAATCTTGTCCATGTAGGTGACTAAATTCTGCCGCGATATCATTGCACTGCTGCTCGTTTAACATAAAGCGCAGCATGGCTTTCGTGGGCCTAGCTAGCCAAGGTTTGTTGTTGAGGGTAGGGAGGTTATCTTCAACCACTTTATCGACAGTAAATATCATGTTAAGCCTTATCGATGGCAACGCCGCAGGCGGTCGCCGAGAGGCTTAGCCTTGTCGCGGCAGATTTGAACTTACTGTAGCTAGCATGTTTGACTGCACCATGACGCTTGCATGGCAGAATGATGACAGCCCTGTCGAATGAATAGGGCTAGTCGTTGGGCATTAGTGATATTAACGCGTTAGAAAAACAGGTGAGCCATACCGGCAATCACCGGCAGAGTAACTAAGGTACGTAGCAAGAAAATCACAAATAACTCGCCTGCATTTACTGGGATTTTGCTGCCTATTAGCAGCGCACCGACTTCACTCATGTAGATCAGCTGCGTGACCGACAATGCAGCAATAACAAAGCGGGTGATGTCGGCGTGGATAGCATCATTGGCCAGAATCGACGGGATAAACATATCGGCAAATCCCACCACAATGGTTTTAGAGGCTTCAATGGCTTCAGGTAATTGCAGCAACTCTAAAAGTGGGCGAAATGGCATACCAAGATAGTTAAAAATCGGCGTGTGTTCGGCGATAATCAACGCCGTAGTCCCGATGGCCATAACCACAGGAATAATACCAAAAATCATATCGATGACGTTTTTACCGCCCTCAGTAATAAGCTGCTTAACGCCGCCAAAGTTACTGGCTTTTTCCATTGCTAGATGAAAGCCCCACGAAACCACATGGTGGTGCTCTGGTATCGCTTCGTCATGCTCTTGGCGTGGTGAGCCATCAATGTAGTTATCTTTTTTCCAGCGTAGTGGTGGTAAACGCGGCACCACGACCGCAGCGACTAAGCCAGCCAAACACACGGTTAAATAGAACTGCACAAACATCGCTTCAAGTTTCACCTGAGCGATAACCACTAAGCTAAAGGTGATAGACACCGCAGAAAACGTGGTGCCGATAATCGCCGCTTCGCGCTGGGTATAGTATTTATCTTCATATTGTTTACTGGTTAACAAGATCCCGACGCTACCATCGCCTAACCAAGATGCAACACAGTCAATCGCACTGCGGCCTGGCAGGTTAAATAGCGGCCGCATAATCGTGGTAAGCAGGGTACCAAACAGCTCCAACAGGCCAAAGTTGAGCAGTAACGGCAGTAATAGTCCGGCAAAGAAAAACACACAAAATAGTGTAGGTAATAAATCGTTAAGTACTAGGCCGCCAGTTTCTGAGGAGGTGATAACATCAGTGCCGAGATTAAAATAGGTAAGGAAGATAAACACGGCACCCAATAAGCGCATGCTTAGCCAAAAAAGATTCACGTTCAGTAAGTTGTTTAAAAACCCATCTTTACGGATAAACTTCGGTCGCAATAGCTTTACCGCCAAACTGACGACCGCCATCACTAACACCACCACTGTTAATAGCCCAGTAATTGCGTCGCCAATGAACGCTTGCAATGCTTTTGCCAGCAACGCGACTGGAATAGTCACTGCGTCTTGGTAACTGATTGGCGTCATGAACAGAAATACGCCAACAAGCGATGGCACGATGAAGGTCAGTAATTGTTTTAATGAATGTTTTTTTATTGTTGTCACATCAATTATCCATTGTTGCTTAGCGGCGAGTAATCATTTGGGGGGATCGCCAATTCACTGTATAACAGCGGCAAAACGCTAAGGTTACCTGTTAGCTAATGGCTTGTAAATTTACCCGACTGAAAACGGAGCCATTTGCTGAGCTATCGACATCACGAAAACGTGCGAAAGTGGCGCAATGTCTTCAAAGAGTGAACTTAGCCAAGTTAAATAATATGAAAAGCTAAAGTGGCTAATGTTATTATTTATTCGATAGTTTTTATCCATATCAGCCTTGGTTTTGATGCTGGTCAAACATTCTTCTCAGTGACACATTAATCTTACGTGCAACGTAAGGTGTTGACCTTTGTTGATTGTTTTTAACTCCTAGGCGCGTCTGTTTTAAGGAAACGACAATCATGGAAAAACAAACGCGACTAGCTCGTCTTGCTGTTGGATTTGGCGGATTGGGCGTTTTCGGGATTGTCGCTAGTGTAGTTATTGCACTGGTGGGCGCGGCTGCGTCTGCCTCGTATGCTATTTCCCCGTTGAATTACACCATGAGTGAGTTAGGTAACTATGGACATTCACCGTTGGCGGTGGTGTTAAATGGTGGTTTATTCTTCGGTAGCTTGTGCTTAGTGTTGTTTTGTCTGTATTCCATGCCGTTAACCAAGTCGGTATCGGGAGCGTTGTGTTACTTAGCCATGGCATTTGCCTGCTTTACGCTGGCAGGGATCGGCCTGTTTCCACTCAATGTGTACCACCTGCATATCATCATGTTGAAATGGTTTTTTATTCTAGGTTCATTGAGTGCGCTATTTTATCTGGTCAATCTTGCTTTAGGTTTTCAACAGGTATTCAAGACGTGGTCATGGTTTCCGGCTGGATTGGCGCTGGTGGGGCAGTCCAGCTTTCTCTTATTACCGCTATTTAAGTTAGGCCTTACTGACGGCGATCGGCCGTTCTACCATGAGATGGTGTTGGAAGGTGGCAGGCCCGATGTGTGGTTACCAGCTTGTATCGAATGGTTCAGTTTTTCGGTCTTTATCCTGTGGATTTTGACCCTGCTGATCGACAAATATTACTGCTTACGTCATCAACCGCATTAAGTAAACTGCAGCACATACCCGCCACGGTAGATGCTGCAGCGCAGTTATCTCATCGCTAATTATGGCTGAGGGTCATCCCAGCAGTGTCATGCCAATAACCATTGCAGGTGAGCTGATGCTTACTCACGGAACGTTCGCCGTCGATCAGCGCTTCAGTAAACGCCACGCTCTCCAAGCTGTCGGGCGACACTCTAAACCAATCGACGCCCAACTGTTCCATTTGCGGAATTTCATCCCGTAAATCCATACATGCTGCGGATTGTGTTTGAATGCCGTTGAGGCGCAATAGCGGTTGGTGCTCCAGCGTTTGGCTCAGCAACCCATGCGGATGATTGGCACAGATGGTCTCGCAATTATCTTTGTTTAGCCCATGGTGGCGGGCAGTAAAACAGCGAGCCGAGTGTGCAAGTGGTAGATAGCCATAACCCAGCACTTCAATCTCAAACTGCGGTTGCTGCTCAATGATGGTCGCTAGCCACTGTTTAGATAAATCTACCGGCATCACAAAGCGTTGCATCCCCCAACTGGCCATTTTTTGCAGGCTGGTAATATTGTAGTTATTGATGCTGGGGCCGCATACAAACGGTAACTTGAGCTGATTGGCCAACGCGACGGTGCCCATGTCGTTGGCTTCAATTAGAAACTCACCGTTATCAAGCTGTTTTTTAAGCTCTGCGAGCTCTGAACGAGATTCCACTAATGCGAGTGTTGACAGCACTACCGATTTACCGGCATCGCGTAATAGCTGCGCTAATGCCAGATAATCACCAAAGCGGAGTTTACGTCGCTTACTGCAGACCGTTTCACCGAGATAAATCAACGGAATTTGACTTTTGGCGGCGGCTTGGTAAAACGCCTCTACCGCCGGCTTGTCCCAGCAATATTGCAATGGGCCGAGAGAAAACTTCATGTAAATATCCTATTGCCAACTACGTTGATAAGCACCTGCGGTGGTGGCTTGTCCTTCCGACACTTTGGCGAGCACTTGTTGCCAGATGGCTCGGCTTTGATAGTGCTCGGGGGCGCGCAGGTAAGTATCGATGGCTTGTCGCCATACTTTGGTAACCTGTGAAACATAGGCCGGACTGCGTTGTCGTCCTTCAATTTTGAGTGAGCCAACGCCAGAGCGTGCTAGTTCCGGCAGTAATTCGAGTGTGCTCAAGCTGGTAGGGGTTTCGAGAATAAATTCGGGTTGCTCTGTACCATCAGCCAAGTAACGGCCTTTGCAGATCACCGGATAGCCGATGTTCTCTTCAACGCCTGTCTTATCAACCAATACATCATTTAAGCGTGTGAGGCGCTCGCCGTTAGCCTCGTGCCAGCGTACATGTTTAGCGGGCGAACAGGAGCCGCCACGGTTGGGGGACTCCCCCGTGACATATGAGGATAGCTGACAACGGCCTTCGGCCATGATGCACAAGCTACCAAAGGCGAACACTTCAAGTTCTACGCTGGTGTCTTTGGCGAGGTCTCGAATCTGTTTTAGCGATAGTACCCGTGGCAGCACTGCCCGACGAATACCAAACTGCTGCTGGAAAAAGTTAAGCGCGGCAGCGTTGGTCACACTGGCTTGTACCGACAGATGTAACGGCAACTGCGGATGATGTTGGCTGGCATAATCCAATAGCGAAATATCGGCCATGATTAACGCATCAGCTTGATAGTCTGCTGCGGCATTGATGGCATCATACCAGCGCTGTTCCTGTCCCGTTTGCGGAAAGGTGTTGATTGTCAGATACATTTTTTTACCCGCCCGTTTGATTAACGCAGCAGCTTGTTTCAATGTTTCTGGTGTGAAATTGAGCCCAGCAAATGAGCGGGCGTTGGTATTGTCTTTAATACCCAGATAAATCGCATCGGCGCCAGCGTTGAGTGCGGCTTTTAACGAGGCCATGTTGCCCGCAGGGCAGAGGAGTTCCATGAATCTATCCCTTACATTCCGTTAGAGCAGGAATATTAACGGGGATAGATATTCATGAAATTGATTTAAAACAGTATTATCAACATAAACAGTCAGTAAACTAACAGCATTTTTCTGCGGGACGACCATAGCAATGCCTTTTATTTTCCCTCGCCAGCTCGCCGATGCGGTGATTAGCAAGGCGCCTACTTTGTTAGCCAAACCGTTAACATTGACCCCATTTGCCATCAAAGAGCAGCTGCTGCTGCAACTTTGTCATGTCATGCTTAAAGAGGCATTGCAGCAAAACGCGTTAGATTTCCTCGCGGGTAAATGGGTGGCGATTGAGATAACCGATCTGCAATTGCGCTTTGAGATCGGATATCAGCATGGCTTAGTGGTTCGGCCGGTAAAGGCACCTGATGTTAGATTTATTGCCAACAGTGATGACTTGCTGTTGATCGCCGCTGGTGTTGAAGATCCCGATTCGTTGTTCTTCCGCCGCGAGTTAGCCATTGAAGGCGATACCGAGTTAGGGCTACAAGTGAAAAACCTGCTTACATCCCTCGATTATGATCAACTCATGCCGGTATTAAAGTTAGGGTTATCGTCTGCGTCTAAGGCATTGGTTTGGTTACAACAAAAATCTTCTCGCCAAGCCATATACTTGTAAAAATCAGCCAAAAAAATAGCGACCCGAGGGTCGCTTCAATTAATTCAGTTTGGTTGCGCTAACACCAAAAAAGGGAGATGGATGATGAACAAAAAATCGTTTCAATTATTCAGACTCAAGCTGATTAAGTTAGTTCAATAAAATAATGCAAATAGTAAAAAAATATGATTTGGCAGGATTTTTAAGCAAAAAAATAGGCAGTCATTTGACTGCCTTAACTCTTTAGGTGGAACGGTTGTGCGCTAGTCCAACGGTTCCAAGGGAGGATGATGATGAAACACATTCGCTTCAAAAGTTATGACTATGACCTTTGAAAGAAGTTCAGAAAATTTTTAAAAATCACAAAAAAAAGCGGCAACCTAAGGTTGCCGTTAAAATATAAGTAGTTGGAGATGAATAAAGACTTGTGCGCTAGTACAAGTGTTATTCAGGAGACAAAACACATTAAGCAGTTTCATAATTTATGACAGAGCCAAATGACTAAAGTTCCACGCTGCTAAATAAAATCTAAAATTTTTCGCAGCGGCTCGTTGCTTGCCATTTTTTACTTTTAGACATTGACGGTATGTGAGCAAGTTCTTACGGTGATGAGTTCACCATTCTCCCACAACAAACATAAAGGGAAGGTGTGAATATGTCCCGTGCGACGCTAACGCATTGCCTCGTTCGCCTGCGGTACTACAGCATGTCGCAGCTAGCTGCCTTGAATTGCTGTTGTTGATAACTCCAGAGTCGCGCGAAGAATTTTCGTTCCTTGCTTAGTTTGGCTACGCTGCTAGTGGGTCAGAATTTGGGTCATAAAAAAAGGCAGCTTAAGTAAGCTGCCTCTCGATCCATCTGGATCAATGGGGCCGCGCTAGAAGCCCCGCTAGGGAGAATGATGAACAAAAAATCCGTTCACTATGTTTGACGAGAAACCGTGAATAGAGTTCCCACTATATTTGATAAATTTTGAAATATTTTGAAGTTGTTCATCTAACATATTGAATATTTGGAGAAATAAAAATTTAAGATTTATCGGATGTTAGTCTTAATCGCCCAAAGCGTGCTATTTTATTTGGCGCAGTATGAGCAAGCGATGTTGGCTTGGTCTTATGTTTTAGTGCTTTTATGAACCGATAGGAGATGACCTTGAGCGATTCTAACGTCCCACAAGACGATCCAATCCAAGATGTTGGACAGATGATCCAATCGGTCACGCAGGCTGATGGGGAAGCTCAAGCTGAGCTTTTTGACGAAGTCCTCGAAGAACTTGATGCTGGCACGATCGCTTTGCTACTTGAGTCGTTGCCGCTAGAACAACGTTATCAACGTTGGCTGCAGGTAGAAGAAAGCGAACGTGTGGACGTGCTTAGCGAGATGCGTGCCGAAGCACGATTTAGCATCTTGCGGCAATTAGATGAAGCGCAATTAGATAGCATTTTTGCCAGCTTGACGCCTGAGGCGATGATCGATTGGAGTGACTCGCTACCCGATCGTTACATCGAGCGTGCGTTAGAACTAGTTAGCCATCGTCATCGCGAACGCTATGAGCTGTTTGATCAATACAGTGACAACCAGATTGGTCGTTACGTTGATCACCAATTGTTGGCGCTCACCACCGATGCCACAGTGATGCAGGCGCAGCGTTTTTTCCGCCGTACCGCGCTGGACTGCTGCTCCAGCGTATTTTTGGTCGATGAAAACGACAAATATGTCGCGAGTATCAACCGCTATCAAGTCTTCCGCGCCGAGCCGGAAGCTAAGTTAGTTGATATCGTTGAAGATGAATGGCGCGTACTGCGCGCCGATATGTCACTGTTAGATGCGGTGGAAGCCATTGAGCACAGTGCGGTGACTGAGCTGCCGGTTGTGGATGCTGATGGTGTGTTGATTGGCCG
The DNA here is from genome assembly GCF_048265805.1 of Shewanella sp. Lineage (GTDB taxonomy): Bacteria > Pseudomonadota > Gammaproteobacteria > Enterobacterales > Shewanellaceae > Shewanella. The sequence goes on from NZ_JBLXAT010000006.1 coordinate 163,177, forward strand.
CCTGACCTTGCGAACTGCCACCGCGTTAGTGCGTGAACATTATGAAGCGCAGATGATGGCGCATGCCGGTATGGATGAAAGCGCTGACTTGTTTGCGCCGGTTTTCTCTGGCGCTAAACGTCGTGCAGTATGGCTCGGCATTAACTTGCTAACTGCGTTTCTCGCCTCGGCCACCATTGGCATGTTTGAGAACGTGTTAGATAAAGTGGTGGCGCTGGCAGTATTAATGCCGATTGTCGCGTCTATGGGCGGCATTGCGGGTTCGCAAACCTTAACCTTGATGATCCGCGGTATGGCAATGGGGCAGGTCTCTATCGGTAACTTGTTGGCGTTATTGCGCAACGAATTAGCGATCGGCGCCATTAACGGTGTGGCTTGGTCGTTCGTCATTGGGGCGGTTGCAGGCTGGTGGTTTGGTGATGTCACAATGGGTATCACCATAGGCATCGCTATTTTGATCAACTTGGTGATCGCGGCGATGGCCGGTGTGGCCATCCCGATGCTATTGCAGAAGCTCAATCAAGATGCGGCGTTATCAGGCTCGGTTATCCTAACCACAGTGACTGATGTGGTGGGGTTCTTTGCCTTTTTAGGCGTCGCTAGCATGTTCTATCTCTAGTGCTTCGCGCAATAAAAAACGCTCTGTTAGTTAACAGAGCGTTTTTGTTGGTAACGGTCGCGAGCTTAGGCGATAAAGGTCTCGATCTTTTGCAACAGACCTTTGGCATCTAGTCCAAGCTCAGCAATGATTTCTGCTGGTGCTCCATGTTTGACAAACTCATCAGGTAAGCCTATTTGTAACACTGGTTTGCAGATTTTCTGCTTGGCTAATACTTCCAGTACGCCACTGCCTGCACCGCCCATAATCACGTTTTCCTCAACGGTGACTAACACATCATGGCTGGCGGCTAATTCTAGCAACAGTGCTTCGTCTAATGGCTTTACAAAGCGCATATCGGCTACGGTGGCATTCAGTGATTCAGCGGCTTCTAATGTGGCCGCCAGAGTAGTACCAAAGTTGATGATGGCGACTTTGTTACCTTGGCGTTTGATGACTCCTTTGCCGATAGGCAGTGCAGTCATCTGTTCTTCTGCTTTTACGCCTGTGGCGCTGCCACGTGGGTAACGCACAGCGACAGGGCCATCTGGATAACAATAACCTGTGTATAGCATCTGACGACATTCATTTTCATCTGATGGTGCCATGATTACCATGTTTGGCACACAACGTAGGAAGGTCAGGTCAAACGCACCTTGGTGGGTTGGACCATCGGCACCGACAATGCCGCCACGATCAATGGCAAACAGCACTGGCAGGCGTTGCAGGGCCACATCGTGGATCAGTTGGTCATAGGCGCGTTGCAAGAAGGTGGAGTAGATAGCAACAACAGGTTTGTAGCCCTCACAGGCAAAACCCGCTCCCAGCGTAACTGCATGTTGCTCGGCAATCGCCGCATCAAAATATTGCTCAGGGAAACGCTGTGAAAACTCTACCATGCCAGAGCCTTCACGCATTGCAGGTGTAATACCTAGCACTTTCTCATCGCGGCTAGCCATGTCGCACAGCCATTTACCGAAGATTTCTGAGAAGGTTGGCAAGCCCGGTTTGGTATCTGGCTTACGGAATTGAGTCGGGTCAAATTTAGGCACCGCATGCCAACCAATCGGATCTTTTTCCGCGGGTTCATAGCCTTTGCCTTTCTTGGTCATAATATGCAGCAACTGCGGCCCTTGCAGACCGCGCATATTGCGCAAGGTTTCAACCATGGCATCGACATCATGGCCATCGATTGGGCCTATGTAATTAAAGCCCAACTCTTCAAACAAGGTGCCCGGCACCATCATGCCTTTCAAATGTTCTTCGGTGCGGCGCGCCATCTCTTTAATGACCGGCATGCCCTTAAGCACTTTCTTACCGCCTTCGCGGATAGTGGTGTAGAAGCGACCGGACATCAGTTGTGCTAGGTGTTTATTCAGCGCGCCGACGTTTTCAGAGATCGACATCTCGTTATCGTTTAGCACAATCAGCATGTCTTTATGCAGATCGCCAGCGTGGTTGAGTGCCTCAAACACCATACCACCAGTCATGGCGCCATCACCAATCACTGCCACAATTTTACGGCCTGCTTGTTCTTTGTCGGCAGCAATGGCCATACCTAATGCGGCGGAGATAGAGGTGCCAGAGTGGCCAACACTGAAGGTGTCATATTCACTCTCTTCGCGCCAAGGGAATGGGTGCAGACCTTCTTTTTGACGGATGGTGTGCATCTGTTCTCGGCGGCCAGTCAGAATTTTGTGCGGGTAGGCTTGGTGGCCTACATCCCACACTAGACGATCAAACGGCGTATTAAATACATAATGCAGCGCGACAGTCAGCTCAACGGTGCCGAGTCCAGAGGCAAAGTGCCCGCTTGAACGGCCAACTGACTGCAATAAGAAGGCGCGAAGCTCATCGGCTAATTGAGGCAATACTGCCTGTGGTAATGCACGCATTTCATCTGGCGTATTCGCCTGTGCTAGTACCGGAAACTGAGAAATATCCAGGTTCATAAAATCATTCATTAGGTTATTTATACTCGCCGTTCAATGATATAGCGGGCGAATTCTGCAATTAGTTGGCTATTGTAGGGCAAATCATCCAAGGCTGATAGTGCGTCCTGTAACAGCTGTTCGGCGGTGGCTTTGGCACCTTCTAAGCCTAGCAAACGTGGATAGGTACTTTTATTAGACTTTGTATCTGAACCTTGTGGTTTACCGAGTTCCTCAGTGGAGCTGGTGACGTCCAAAATGTCATCTTGCACTTGGAAGGCAAGGCCAATGGCATCGGCGTATTGGCGTAGTTTTTTCTGAGTAATAGCATCACCCGCTGCGGCAATGACTGCCAGTTCGACTGCGCATTGGATCAACGCTCCGGTTTTTAAGCGGTGCAGTTGGGTCAGTTCGGCCAAGCTGATCTGCTTGTCGGTGGCGGCCATATCTAACGCCTGGCCACCGCACATACCACTATAGCCAGCAGCTTGTGCCAACGAACGTACCATCGCTAGTTGCTGTTCGGCGGAAAATTCGCTTGGGGAGGTTAAAATATCAAATGCCAATGATTGCAAGCCATCACCCGCAAGAATGGCGGTTGCTTCATCAAAAGCGACATGTACTGTGGGTTGCCCACGGCGCAGCGCATCATCGTCCATTGCTGGTAAATCATCATGGATCAACGAGTATGCATGAATGCATTCAATGGCGGCGGCACAGTTATCTAACTTGTGTAAGGGCACGCCTAACATATCACCCACGGCGTACACCAAAAATGGTCGTATACGCTTACCACCGAGTAGCACGCCATGTTGCATGGCCGCTTTGAGAGAAGCGTCGGTTGAGACGAGTTTGTCAAGCAATGAGGCTAGGTGCTGATTAACGCGTTGTTGATAGCGGGTAATAGCGTCAGATAACAATTACTGTTCCTCAGATTCAAACGGTGAAAGTGGTGCTTCCGCGTCGTTCGCCAGCAAAATCGCGACTTTCTGTTGCGCTTGCTCTAACTTGTCTTGACTGGCGCGTACCAGATGCACGCCGCGTTCAAACTGCTTTAGTGCATCGTCTAAAGCGACGTCGCCTTGTTCAAGTTCGTTGACTATTTGCTCCAGCTCACCGAGTGACTGCTCAAAACTGAGATTTTCGGGTTTCTTAGCCACTTCAAAATCCTGTTATTCCAATCTGGGACGAGAGTATACCAGCCAACACGGCAGGACGGCGACCATCCTTTTCACCATAATGGGGCTGCAATGCGCAGCGAGAAAGTCGCAAACGTTATATCAGTGATGACTAACGGTCAAATGAGCTGCTTGGTTCTTTGTCACACCGCACGGTTTGTGACATAAAAACCTTTGGTTTCGCTAAAATTCTTTCTAAACTTGGCGGAGCTATGACCGATAAACAAAATAGAACCCGTTAATTTAGAGTAAGTTGGTTATACTTACTCATCGTAGGATTAGACTGAACATGGCAGCATAGCGCCAGAGTAGTCACGATAATGAGCAATCATTCTCTCGAGGAGCAACAGTGGATTTAGCAACGATTATTGGGCTTATTGGCGGGTTCGGCTTTGTTCTCGGCGCAATGGCAACAACTGGTGGCATCGGCACTTTTATTGATGTGCCGTCCGTACTCATCGTGGTGGCTGGCAGTATGTTCGTGGTGATGATGAAATTTAATCTGAAGCAGTTTCTCGGTGCGGTGAAAATTGCCATCAAAGCGTTTATGTTCAAGTTAGACAAGCCCGAAGAGCTGATTGAACAATCGGTGACAATGGCGGATGCGGCGCGTAAAGGGGGCTTTTTGGCGTTGGAGGAAGCACAAATTTCCAACTCTTTTATGCAGAAAGCGGTCGATATGCTGGTGGATGGTCACGATGGTGAGGTCGTGCGAGAAGCGTTGGAGAAGGACATTGCTTTAACGGAAGAGCGTCACAAAACGGGCATTAGTATCTTTAAGGCGTTTGGTGATGTAGCGCCGGCGATGGGGATGATTGGTACATTGGTCGGCTTGGTGGCTATGCTGCAGAACATGGATGACCCTAAATCCATTGGTCCGTCGATGGCGGTGGCGTTGTTAACAACTTTGTATGGCGCAATTATCGCTAACATGGTGTGTATTCCCATCGCCGACAAGTTATCGCTGCGGATGGGTGAAGAGATGCGTAACCGCAACTTGATTATGGATGCGGTATTGGCCATTCAAGACGGCCAAAACCCGCGTGTGATTGAAGGCTTCTTGAAAAACTATCTCGCCGAAGGTCAGCGTAAAGTCGACACCACAGGCGGAGAGTAATCCATGGCTAAGCCAAAGTGTGAATGTCCACCTCCAGGCGCTCCTGCTTGGTTGGCAACCTTTGCCGACTTGATGTCGCTATTGATGTGCTTCTTCGTATTGTTGCTTGCGTTTTCTGAGATGGACGTACTGAAGTTTAAACAGATTGCGGGTTCAATGAAGTATGCCTTCGGCGTACAAAATAAAGTTGAAGTCAAAGATATTCCGAAAGGGACGTCGGTCATCGCTTTGGAATTCCGCCCGGGTCGGCCCGATCCGACGCCAATCGAAATTATCAACCAGCAAACCAATGAGATGACTGAGCCGACGTTGACCTATCAAGCCGGTGAAGACGATAGCTCTGGTGGCAACCAGCAGCAAAACGGCGACCAACGTGGTGGTGAAGCTTCGGCTTCCGCGCAGGATGAAGATGTGGCGGAAACCCAAACGTCTCAAGCAGAGCAAGCGCAACAGCAAGCGGTGAATGAAGAAGCGAAAAAGCTGGCCGAACAACTCAATAAAGAGATTGTTGATGGTGCGATTGAAGTGGAAGCGTTGGGGCAACAGATCATTATTCGCATTCGTGAAAAAGGCGCGTTTGCTTCCGGCTCTGGCTTCCTACAACCACAATTTCGTCCCGTGATCCGCGCTGTTGGGGAACTGCTTAAAGATGTGCCGGGGATTATCACTGTGTCGGGTTACACCGATTCCTCTAATATCAGCAACGAGTTATATCAATCTAACTGGGACTTATCTTCGCAACGCGCGGTAGCTGTGGCGCATGAGTTAATCCATGTTAATGGTTTTGACCAATCACGTATGAAAGTGGTGGGCATGGCATCAACCCATCCTTTGGTACCTAATACTACGCCGGAAAATCGTGCCCGTAACCGTCGTGTAGAAATTAGCATTGAGCAAGGTAAAGCAATGGAGTCGCGTGATGAAATTCAAGCAATACCAGCCCCCGCGAATGGAAGTGCACCAGCGAGTAATGATAATGCCGCGGCGAATAACACCGCTCCCCCACCGGCAAATTAAGTGCTGGCGCGGTTGAGCTGTTGTGTTTGATTTTTCAAATTAGACAGCTTATGAACGAAGCGCGACCAGTGGCGCTTCGTCAACTAAGCAAGCTATAAGCTGCCAATGCCGACATCATGTCGGCATTTTTGTTGTGTCTAGAATGCTACACCTCGATGCAAAGCATATCGGCCGATGTGCTTTTATTTGCGCAGTAGTACTGCTGTTTTGCTATACTGCGCCGATTGCCGATTTTAATGCTGTTTTTTGCGGAAGTTCCATGAAGTTTATCGTTAAGCTGTACCCTGAAATCATGATGAAGAGTAAGCCGGTGAGAATGCGTTTCACCAAAATGCTCGAATCAAATATTCGTAATGTTCTTAAAAAAGTTGATGAAGACGCTGCTGTACTAAGACAGTGGGACCGCATCATGGTGCATGTGCCTACGGGTAAGCCTGAGCTGGTTGATGTGTTTGCTGAGCGCCTTGGTTGTATTCCAGGTATCTCGACCATCAGCCAAGTGAATGAGTACAGCTTTAGTAGTGTGCATGAAATCTACGAACATTCGCTCAAAGCGTTTGGTGCGTCACTGGCGGGGAAAACCTTCTGTGTGCGCGTGAAGCGTTCAGGTCAGCATGACTTTAGCTCGATTGATGTGGAAAAGTATGTCGGTGGTGGTTTGAACCAGCACACTGACGCCGCTGGCGTTAAATTGAAAAACCCTGACACCACAGTCAATATTGAGATCAACAACGACAAACTGTATCTGGTTGAGAAGAAACTACCGGGCTTGGGCGGTTTCCCTATCGCCACTCAAGAAGACGTGTTGTCACTGATTTCTGGTGGATTTGACTCTGGGGTTTCTAGCTTCCAATTTATCAAGAAGGGCGCGCGTACCCATTACTGTTTCTTCAACTTGGGTGGCGCACAGCACGAGATTGGCGTGAAACAAGTAGCGCATCATCTGTGGCAGCGTTATGGCGAGTCGCACAAAGTAAAATTTGTCACCATCCCATTCGAACCTGTGGTGGAAGAGATTTTAGAGCGTATCGATAATGGCATGATGGGCGTTATCCTCAAGCGCATGATGATGCGTGCTGCTAGCCGTGTGGCTGAGCGTATGGGCATTCAAGCTTTGGTTACCGGTGAAAGTTTAGGGCAGGTATCGAGTCAGACCTTGACCAATCTTAACGTGATTGACCGTTGTACCGATATGCTGATCTTGCGTCCGTTGATCACCATGGACAAGCAAGACATTATTGATGAAAGCCGTAAAATCGGCACCGAAGATTTTGCCAAATCGATGCCCGAGTATTGTGGTGTGATTTCGCAACGTCCAACAGTGAAAGCGGTATTGTCTAAAATTGAAGAGCAAGAGACTAAGTTTTCTGAAGATCTGCTCGACCGTATCATGGCCGCAGCTGAAGTGATCGATATTCGTGAGATTGCTACCACTATGGATACCAAAGTCACCGAAACTGAAACCGTGAGCACTGTCGCCGAACAGCAAGTGGTGATCGATATTCGCGCACCAGAAGAGGAAGAACGTAAGCCGCTACAATTGGGCGATACCCAAGTGTTGCATATCCCGTTCTTTAAGTTGGCTACGGCGTTTAACGATCTTGATACCAGCAGAACTTATTTGCTGTATTGCGAACGCGGTGTGATGAGCAAACTGCAAGCGCTGTATCTGCTGGAGCAGGGCCATAGCAACGTCAAAGTGTATCGTCCTTAACCGAGACGATAACGCAAAAAGTTATTCAAGCCGCAGCATTGGTCTGCGGCTTTTTTTATACAAACTGCCAAGACCACCAATCTGTTACTTAAAAAATCTGCCTCCTGCTCGAAAAATGCTAGCGCCCGCCATAAATAAGATGCCAAAATACGGATTAGAAAATCTAATAATAATGTTGAAGGAATTTTATGAGTAAGCGCCTTCCACCTCTTAATGCCGTCAAAGCATTTGAAGCCGCGGCGAGGCATTTAAGCTTTACCCGAGCGGCTGAAGAGCTGTTTGTGACGCAAGCAGCCGTTAGCCATCAGATCAAAGCCTTGGAAGACTTTTTGGGGCTCAAGTTGTTTCGCCGCCGCAACCGTTCACTGCTACTGACCGAAGAGGGGCAGAGCTATTTCCTTGAGATTAAGGATATCTTTACTCAACTGGCTGATGCCACCGACCGCTTGCTCGCCCGCAGTGCGGTTGGCTCGCTAACGGTCAGCATGTCACCCAGTTTTGCCATTCAATGGCTGGTGCCACGGCTGGCAAAATTCAGTGAAAAAAATCCCGATATCGACGTACGCATTAAAGCGGTAGATGGCGAATCCGGCTCGCTTACTGATGATGTGGACGTAGCGATTTATTATGGCCAAGGCCATTGGCCGAACCTCCGCGCCGATAAACTACGTAATGAAGTGTTGATCCCCGTGTGTTCGCCAATGTTGTTAAACGGCCCTAAGCCGCTCAGCCAGCCGGCGGATCTGAAGCATCATACCTTGTTGCATGATATGAGCCGTCATGACTGGCAAGCGTGGTTTCGTCAATGTGGCGTGACCGATGTGAACGTCAACCAAGGGCCGATTTTCAGCCATTCATCTCTGGTGCTGCAGGCCGCTGCGCACGGACAAGGTGTGGCCTTGGGTTATAGCGTACTGGCTAAGCCGGATATTCAAGCTGGCCGTTTGGTATGTCCATTCCAAGAAGTGCTCGTCAGCAAAGATGCTTACTATCTGGTGTGCCAACAAAAACACGCCGAGTTGGGAAAAATTGTGGCTTTTCGTGAGTGGATGTTAGATATGTTTGCCGAGGAATCACGCAGTGAATTACTCCCCGGATGATTGCCGCTTTGATAGCGCACCCAATGCGGACACCTTATTGATTTTTGCCCATGGCGCGGGCGCCGATATGCAGCATCCGTTTATGCAAGCCATGACGGATTTATTGGTTGAACAGCGCTTCGCCGTTCTTAGGTTTAACTTTCCCTACATGCAAAAACGCGCCGAGGATGGTAAACGCCGTCCGCCAGATCGGGCGCCCAAGTTGTTAGTACGTTTTAATGAGGTGCTACAGCAAGTATGCCGTGAACAGCGTTATCAACGGGTATTCTTGCTGGGTAAATCTATGGGCAGCCGCATGGCGACCATATTGGCTGGTGAGCCGCTACCTGACATAGTTAAAGGCGTGATTAGCCTCGGCTATCCGTTTTTACCTAAGGGCAAAACGGAGCCGCGACTAGAGGCCATCGAACAATGCCAATTGCCGTTGCTCATCGTGCAAGGTGAACGTGACAGCTTTGGTACCCGTGAGCAATTGCAGCGTTGGTCAATACCAGACAGTGTCTCCGTGGTATTTTTAACCGATGGCAACCACAGTTTTGAACCTCGTAAGCGCGCTGACGTCTCATTAACACAGAATTATCAACAAGCTGTAGCTGCGATTACGGCATTTGTTAGGAGTCACCCATGAAAAAAGGGCTATTTATGTTGGCCGCCATTAGCGGTTTTTTTGCCGTGGCGTTAGGTGCGTTTGGCGCGCATGGTTTAAAAAGTGTGGCGCCGCCCAATCTGATCGCCATTTTCAACCTTGGCGTAGAGTATCAGTTTTATCATACGTTCGCGTTGATCGCCGTTGCATTTGCAGGCCACTGGATTAACTCGCGCCTACTCAACTGGGCGGCAGGCTTCTTTATTGCGGGGATTGCGCTGTTTTCTGGCTCGCTCTACTTATACGCCATATTGGGCGTAAAAATGTTGGGCATTGTCACTCCGTTTGGTGGTGTGTGCTTGCTGGTGGCGTGGATGTTACTGGCTGCCGCGGTTTATCGTCATCGTATGGATGAATCTGGTCTTTGATTTGTTATACTTGCCGCCGTTTTAGGTCGATGATATCCGCTATCCATGAATAACCTGTTTTTATACTGCCGCGCGGGCTATGAAAAAGACTGTGCCGCCGAGATCCAAGATGTTGCCAATCTGTTCGGGGTGGCGGGTTTTGTTAAAGCCGCGAAAGATGCCTATGTGCAGTTTCAATGTTTTACAGCTGAAGATGCCGATCGCTTAGGGCGAGAGTTGTCACTAGAGCGGCTAATCTTCGCGCGGCAGATGTTTGTTAGCAGTGACTTGCTCACCGACTTACCCGTAGAAGACCGTATTTCGCCCATTATTGAAGCGTTGGCTGGTGCCCCAAAAGCGGGTGAGCTACGCGTCGAAACGCCAGATACCAATGAAGCGAAAGAGTTACTGACCTTTTGTCGCAAGTTTACGGTGCCGCTACGCCAAGTGCTGAAACAGCAAGGTAAGTTGCTCGCTAAGGAAAACTACAATCGACCCATTATCCATGTGTGCTTTCTAGGTTCGGATAAGGCGTTTGTGGGCTACTCCTATAGCTTCAATAGCTCGCCGTATTTTATGGGCATCCCGCGGTTGAAATTCCCTCCTGCCGCGCCTAGTCGTTCAACGTTGAAATTGGATGAGGCTTTCATTCACTTCATTCCAGAAGATGAAGCGGAACAGCGCTTATCTGGTGGTCTGCAAGCGGTCGATTTGGGCGCGTGCCCCGGCGGTTGGACGTATCAGCTGGTCCGACGTGGCATGTTTGTTTCGGCCATTGATAACGGGCCGATGCAAGACGAATTGATGAAATCTGGTCAAGTGACCCATTTTCGTGAAGATGGCTTTCGCTACGAGCCTAAACGTAAAAACGTGTACTGGCTGGTATGTGACATGGTTGAGAAACCTTCACGTGTGGCGGAGTTGGTGGAACAATGGGCCATTAAAGGTTGGTTCCAAGAGGCGATGTTTAACCTCAAGCTGCCGATGAAAAGCCGCTATAAAGAAGTCAGTACCATTTTAGGCCGCATGGATACCATCCTTAAAGAGAACGGTCTGCATCATTTCACGCTGCGCTGTAAGCATCTGTACCATGACCGCGATGAAGTGACCGTTCACTTAAGCTTGTTAAAGTCGTAACGTCTCGCGCATGAGTTATAGAAAAGGATGGCTGTAGCCATCCTTTTCTATATCGTCTGCCTGACCTAAGATGCCTTGCAGCCATAAAGCGGGCTGCGTGCTGACGAAACTCACGCACATTAAGCATAAACGCAGCTGTCTTGGTGCTGAAATTGCTAGGTTTGCAACGTTTGATGCACAACCCATTCAAGTGACGACTACGATCAACGACCGCCATCCACTCAATCCTAGACGTCAGAAACATTCCATCAGCAACAGACAAGAGATTAGCGGCCGCTGCGGCCAAGGTAGCCCTTAGGTTTGGGCAAGTCGATACGTTCTACCACCTCTGCAGGTAAGCTAAACTCCTGCACAATCCAATCAAGGTTGGCGTGTTGAAAGCCGAGATATTCCCGTGTCATCATCAATGCCAGCGTGGCATCGGTTAACTGTTGAATGTGCTGTGGTTGGCTTAACTGGGTAAATTGCTGTTGTTCATCAGCGTAAAACGCTGCCAGTAATCGCCGCAGTTCACGACCCGCACGGCCGAGGGCGGAGCACTGCTCTTTGGCCACTTCGTACTCAATCAATTTATGTTTGCCAATACGGATATGGCTGACGGGATTATCACTCATGCTGGCGGACATTTGAGGTAACTAGGCGGTTAATGCTGCAACGCTTATCGGTTAATTGCAATGTTGGCGGTAAATAAAAAAGGATGGCAAATGCCATCCTTTATCTCAACTGCAGCGACTGCTTACAGACGATCCAACACCGCTTGGGTGAAGTCGGTAGTACCGTGAGTACCGCCTAAATCGGCAGTTGTACGGTCACCTTCAGCAATCACGTCAGACACCGCTTTACGGATTTGCGCCGCTTTGTCCGCCATACCTAAGTATTCCAGCATCTGAATAGACGCCAAAATTACTGAGGTTGGATTCGCCAAGTTTTTACCGGCGATATCTGGGGCGCTACCGTGTACCGCTTCAAAAATGGCCGCATCTTTACCGATGTTAGCACCCGGTGCCATACCTAAACCGCCAACCAGACCAGCACACAGATCTGACAGAATGTCACCAAACAGGTTGGTGGTGACAATCACGTCAAAGTTTTCAGGGTTCATCACCAGCTTCATGCAGGTTGCGTCAACAATCATCTCTTCAGTGATGATATCTGGATAACGCTGACTCACTTCACGGGCTGTTTTGAGGAACAGGCCAGAAGTCGATTTCATGATGTTAGCTTTATGGACGATAGTGACTTTTTTACGGCCTTCTTTACGTGCCAGTTCATAAGCAAATGTAGTGATCTGCTCAGCGCCTTGCTTAGTGATCACGCTCATTGCTTCTGCGGTGTTGCCATCTTCAGAGATTTTCTGACCAATACCTGAATACATACCTTCCGTGTTTTCACGCACAGTGATGATATCGATATTGTCGTAACGCGCTTTAGTACCTGCAAATGACAGCACTGGACGTACGTTGGCGTACAGGCTGAATTTCTTACGCAGGGAAACGTTGATAGAGGTAAAACCTTCGCCGACAGGGGTAGTCAGTGGACCTTTTAGGGTGATTTTATTCTTTTCAATTAAGTCGAGCGTACGCTGCGGCAACAGTTCGCCATGCTTTTCTAACGCAGCTAAACCTGCATCAGCATATTCGTATTCAAAGTCACAGCCAGCTTTATCAAGAATTTTCAGGGCAGCATCAATAATGCTCGGACCGATCCCATCGCCAGGGATTACGGTTATCGTTCTTTTTGACATGGAGAATCCTTCCACGGTTGAACATTAAGCGAGAATTCGCAAGCAGTTGGGGGACAGCCTGCGAGTTGAATTGTGTGATTTAGATCTCTTTTATTTTAAACACTTTTAAACACTTTTCACAGGAATTCAAAGGCAAAGTGCAGGGTTTTTATGTAGTCTAAAAGTCGTAGAACCCGCGATTTGGAATACTTTTTATTCATTTAGTATGGATTTTAGACATTGAAGCCGAACATAAATCAAACAGGAAGGTCTTTTTTTAAGACATCAATACTGGCAGCGCTACTGACGCTACCCCAGTTTGGGTACGCAGCGACGGCAAAATCTACTCTGACGTTGCAAGACATTATGCACTTTGAGCAGATCACTGAGCAGGCGTTAGACCCTGCTGGCAAAGTATTAGCTTACAGTGCCGCGCCAGACCGTGGTGATAGCCGTGGTGTGGTCAAGCTATTGAGCAGTGGTAAAACTTATAACGTGGCCGGGGGGAGTAAGCCAACACTTTCTGCCGACGGCGCTTACGCCGCTTTTATTGTTAAACCATCTCTATTAGCCAGCGAGCAGGCCAGCGCCTCTGAGCGCAAAAAGCTGACTGATAGCTTAGTGTTGGTGAACACTGCTACTGGTGAACAACAGCAATTCGGTCGTGTTAAATCCTTCGCCTTTAGTGAAGATGGCAAGCAATTGCTGGTATGGCATAAAGCTGAAGATGCCGACAAAGCCAAGGATGATGATAAGTCTAACGCTGATACCGCCAAGGATAGCAAAGCCAAAGTGTCGCCCGCTGATCGTGGCAGCGAACTGACGCTGATAGAGTTAGCCAGTGGCAAGCAGTATAGCTTTAATGATATCAGCGCGTGGAGCAGTGCTTTCGATAACCGCTATGTGGCGCTGGCGCAAAACAATACCGAGCAGCAACTGCACAAGTTGCTGTTAGTGCGTTTGGATGGATTTAACGTCGCCGAATTGGTTAATAGTAAAACGCAGCAGATTGGTACGGTAGCTCTGAGCCGCGATAGCCAATACTTGGCCTATACCTCGGGCGATGCGGCTACCGATATCGACCAAAGGCTGTATCAACTGTCGCTGTATACCCTCGGCGAAGGTAAATTCCAACAGGTGCAAACCGCAGCGGCCGATGCCGATGGTTGGCGTATTAATCGTTATGTAAGTCTCAGTTTTTCTGCGGATGGGCAACGGTTGTTCTTTGGCCGAGTTCCAGAGTTAAGCCAGCAACTCACTGTGCCGAAAGTGACTAAACAGGCAGACCTTTACGATGAAAGCGTTATTCGTGGTCAACGTGGTTTGAATGTATGGCATGGCGATGACTCGCTGATTAAACCCAACGAGATCAAGCATTATGCAGACGAACTGAAACGGACCTATTTGGCCGTATTGCATGTGAAGTCCGGCAGTGTAGTACAACTTGCCGATCGCCAAGTGCCCGACATTGAACTAACGCAGCAACGTCGATTTGCCTTAGCCAGCTCTGATGTGCCATACCGTAAAATGATCACATGGGCAGGATTTTATCAAGACTGGTATCTGGTGGATTTAAACACGGGTAAGCGCGAGCTGGTATTGGCGCAACAACCGTCGGCCAGCGAGCCAATTTTGTCGCCGCAAGGCAAATATATTGCTTACTATCAGCATGGCAACATCTACCTGTATGACATCGCTGAAGCGCATAAAGTGCAGCTCAACTCTGCCATTAAAACGCCATTTTCGGATGAAGACCATGACTATCCTTCAGCCGCGCCTGGTTACGGTTTTGGCCCATGGCTAACTGATGATGAAGGGTTATTGGTCTACGACAAATACGATATTTGGCAGTTTGATACTCGCTCGCATCAAGGTTTTATGCTGACGGGCGGAGTAGGGCGCAAACAGCAAGTCAGCTATCGCGTTGAAGCATTGGCGCAGCCAGACTCAGCGTTTGAGCCAACGGTGGCTGATAAGCAAACGCTGTTGCTGCAGGGCTACAACAACCACACTAAAGCTGACGGCTTTTATAGTGCGTCGGTGGGCACTGCGGGGGTTACGCCGCTACTCAACAAAGATGAAAAGCTGACAGTATTAGCGCGAGCCACTAAAGGAAATACCTTGCTGTTTAGCCAGCAGCGTTATGATCTGTTCCCTGATCTGTATAGCGCCACGGTGACTCAGCCTGCGTCAGCGACCAAGCAAACGGATTTAGACAAGCAACGTCGCGCATTACCATGGGGTAAAGCGGAGCTGTTGCGTTGGCGTGATGGTGATGGCCGCGATATGGATGGCGTAGTTATCAAACCCGCTAACTATCAATCTGGCAAAAAATATCCCGTGATGGTGTATTACTACCGCTTTATGAGCGACCGTTTACATGCGTTCCCGGATATGAAAGTCAATCATCGTCCTAACTTTGCTTGGTATGCGGCTGATGACTATGTGATTTTCCTGCCGGATATTCGCTTTGAAGTCGGTTATCCCGGTATCAGCTCTGTCAAGGCGCTGACCAGCGCAGTGAATAAGCTGATTGATAGTGGCATTGCCGATCCTAAACGTATCGGCTTGCAAGGGCATTCATGGAGTGGCTATCAAACCGCGTTTGCGGTGACTCAAACCAATATGTTTGCTGCAGCGGTTGCGGGTGCACCTGTCAGCAACATGACCAGTGCTTACAGTGGCATTCGTCTGAGTTCAGGCTTGGCACGTCAATTCCAATATGAAACTGGCCAAAGCCGTATTGGGCAAAGTTTGATGGCCGCGCCGCAGAAATACATTGAGAACTCACCCGTGTTTTATGTCGACCGCATTCAGACGCCGTTGCTGATCATGTTTGGTGACCGCGATGACGCGGTGCCATATGAGCAGGGGATTGAGATGTACATGGCGATGCGCCGAGCGGGTAAAAACGTCATCATGCTGCAGTATGAAGATGAGCCGCATCATCTGAAAAAGTATCCTAACAAGTTGGATTACACCATCAGAATGAAGCAGTATTTCGACCATTATTTAAAAGGTCAAGCGGCTGCCCCTTGGATTACCGAAGGCGAAGCGTACCGTGAGCCAAAGGCTGAGTAAGTCTTACCAATAGTAAAAACGCAGCCAGTTGGCTAATGCCACTCGCTTAAGAGCGAGTGGCATTTTTATCTCTAGAGCGTGATGGATATTTCTGTTTAGCAAACGCATTGAGGCGATATTTCTGGCAAAAACTCGGCGTTAATCTTTAACTCTGTAGAGAATTTGTATAAAAAATCGGCCTCAACAATGTTGAGACCGATTATGACGTCTGCTCAGGATCGTTCAATGACTTAAAGCGATCTGCATTAGTCAGTTGGCTGCTTTTTTGTTAGATGATCAATCAATTGGTTGTACTCGTTGGTGTTGGTTGCAGATACTGCTGATAGGTATCTTCACCCCAAGCTATGAGTTGATCATTTACAAATAGCAGCGGTGTGCATTCATCGCGGGTCAGTTGTCCATCAGCCACTTTACGTTGGGTTTGATAGAACAACACGCGTAGCTGCTTATCGCCACTGACTTTCGCCTCAGAGAAATCAGGGTGTCCCATATGGAGCTGAATTTCACTCAGCGGCTCGCCAATCTGTAATTCGCTAATTTTACCGCGGTTAAATGCTTGCCTATCTTCCCAATCCATATCGTCGGGGGATGGTTCATAGACCATCAAAATCACGCCGACAAAGGTTAAGTAGGCGAGAAATATTCCACCAATCAGCACCGGAATTTTGCTTTTCATTACCGTCCCTTAATTCAATCTTCTGCCCGTATCATCTACTGAATTGCCAGTGATATTCAACCGGCAATTGTAAGATAATTTGGCGTGATATGAATAAAAGGTTAATTTCGCAGGCGGTAGTCACTTAACCGGACATGTAGCGATAGGTCGGTTTTTAGCTTGGCTAACTTGTAGCTGAGCCGCGCTATATCTCGGCCTTCCGCCAGTTTTTGTGCTTGCTTCGGCCCCAGTTTATCAATCGCATTGTAGATATTGGCCAGTGAGCGGTAGGTACGTAATAGCTCGGCCGCTGACTTCGGGCCGATCCCGCTAATGCCGGGGATCTTATTGCCACTGTCACCGCTCAAAGCGGCAAAATCTAATAGCTGATGACGTGAGATCCCAAGTTTGTGTTCCAGTGCGGCGATATCCAGCCACTGATTGGCGAAGTAATCCCACTGATTAACTGATTTCAGGTTAAGCTGCGCAAAACCTTTATCGGTAGACACAATAATCGCTTCACCGCCTGATTGGCTGAGTTTATAGGCGAGGGTAGCGATGACATCATCGGCTTCAGAGTCCGCCATCAAGGAGTTAAAGCCTTGACTGGCAAAATGTTCAATAAGCGTGGGTAAACCTTGTGCCAGTGATTCTGGCATTGGCTTACGCCCTTTCTTGTAGTCGGGGTAGAGTTGTTTGCGCCACGACATTTCAGTGCCGTCCCACACCATCACCACGTGGCTTGGTTGGTGATGCTGGCACAGTTTACGGCAAGCCGCGAGTGTGCGCTGCTCAAGGGCTTGCATGTCTTGCTGATCGGGTTGCGCCGCTAAAATACGGCGCACCAGATTCATTCCATCGATAATTAAAAGTCGGTTCATTTGCTAATTTGGTAACAGGGCGTATAAGCGTTGCCCGGTAATTTCATCCGTTGTTGGTCAACAAAGGCGGACAATAACTTGTCCATCAGTGCCATCAGCGCCGCGTCGCCGCGCAACTGAAATGGGCCATGTTCTTCCACTTGCTGCATCGTTTCCGCTTTGACATTACCCGCCACAATTCCCGAAAACGCTTTGCGCAAGTTGGCAGCCAGCTGCGCTTTTTCTTGGCCGAAGTGTAAGTCTAATGATTCCATTGCCTCGTGGGTTGGCTCAAACGGCAACTGGAAGTCTGGAGCAATGGTCAGTCCCCATTGGTACTGATAAGAGTCACCGGTATGTTTGCGGTGCTGTTTGACTTGCTCCATCGCATGGCGCATCTGTCGCGCAACCTCTTCAGGGTTATCAATAATAATCTGATATTTGCTTTGTGCTTCTTGGCCCAATGTAGCCCCGATAAACGCATCTAGCTCTTCAAAATAGGCCGCGCTTTCGTTCGGTCCCGTCAGGATCAATGGAAACGGGATCTCACGGTTTTTCTCATGCAGCAGAATACCAAGCATATACAAGAGTTCTTCCGCAGTACCGGGGCCGCCGGGGAAGATGACAATGCCATGGCCCATACGTACAAAGGCTTCAAGGCGTTTTTCAATATCTGGCATGATCACCAGTTCGTTCACGATCTGGTTAGGTGGCTCTGCGGCAATAATGCTTGGTTCGGTCAGGCCAATGTAGCGTGGATTATGAATACGCTGTTTTGCATGGCCGATAGCGGCGCCCTTCATTGGGCCTTTCATGGCGCCGGGGCCACAGCCGGTACAGATATCGAGTTTTCTTAAGCCAAGTTGATAGCCCACTTCTTTGGTGTATTTGTACTCAACTTGGTTGATGCTATGGCCGCCCCAACACACCACTACATTAGGATCTTGTATCGGCGATATAGCGCGCGCATTACGCAAAATATCAAACACCATGTTAGTGATGTGGGTTGGGTCGGTTAAGTCGATATGTTTGAGGTTATTGAATTTGTGGCGCACGTAGATTATGTCGCGCAGTACCGCAAACAGGTGTTCTTGAATACCTATGATGATCTGTTCGTCTACAAACGCACTGACGGGTGGATTGACCAACTCCAGTTTAATACCGCGTTCTCGACGTAAGATATTGATGGCAAAATTGTTATACATGGCAAACAACGATTTGGCATCATCTGTTTGGGCGCCAGAGGAGAGTACGGCCAGTGAGCAGTTGCGATATAGCTGATATAGCTCGCTGCTGGCGCCTTGTTTGAGGCTGTCTACTTCTAGTTGAGACAGTTGGTCCATACTACCGCGTGGACTGATTTTGACGATCATTCTAACTCCTTTTTATCAGGTACAGGAGTTGTTCCATCAATCAATAATAACCCTGTCCCTGCTTTCGTGTTTGGCTTTATAGAGCGCAGCATCGGCTCGTTCAAAAGTTTCGAGGATATGCTCACCGTCGATAATTTTGGCAGCGCCGACAGATAATGTAACTGTAATACGCTGATTTTTAAATTTAAATGGAATATTTTTAATTTTTTCACGCACGCGGTTGAGCAGGCGTCCTATATCGGTGTGAGAAACGTCAGGCAGCAGCATGACAAACTCTTCGCCGCCGTAGCGGGCGACAAACTCGGTATCGCGCAGTGAGTTCTTGAGCGCCATGGCGATCACTTGCAACGTTTTATCACCCGTGGTGTGGCCAAAGTTGTCGTTGATCGATTTGAAGTGGTCAATATCCGCTACAGCGACCCATAACGGATTGCGGTGACGTTGGTAATGACGATATTCCTGTTCCATCCGTTCATCAAGTGCGGCGCGGTTAGGTAACTGCGTTAGACTATCGAGCAGATTGAGTTTTTGCTGTTCAAATAGTTTCTCTTTGTACGATGAGGTTTCGGCGGTGAGTTCGCCAATCTCTTGCCGCAAAGCATCTACTGATTTTTTCAGCAGTGCCACTTCGCGTAACTCTAACGTTTCTTTACGTGACAAACTGGTGCGCAGCACCGCTAATTGTTCAATCACGTGCTGCTTCATCTGTGCGGTTTCTGAAAAGTTGTCTAGACCAGCCTCAACATTATCGACTTGACCATTAATATCGCGGTTAAGCTGTTGCTTGAGCTGCTGGCTGCGCTGGGTTTGCACAAAAGATTCGTTAATTGAATCGCGTACCGAGACTAGCGCTTCATTCAAGGCAAACAGAAACTCATGCGATGCGCTTTTCTCTGCCGCAATGTTGTTGAGCAACATGCTCATAATGGTTTGATATGCTTCCAGCAAGGCATCGATATCAATCTCGTCTGCCAGCTGCTCTTTGATGACCAATACCTGATCGCGTTGCGCTTTAGAAAAATCGATCTCAGAAATTATCTGCGCTAATTCATGGGCGAGTTGGCGATACTTAGGCAGATAGTTAACCGCGGTATTTTCGTCAAAACACAGGGCTAAAGTCTGTTCGTAAAAGGCTACCAGCCGTTCCACTTTGGGAATATAGTCCCATACTGTGTGGAAGGGTTTAGCGAGATCTTGTTTGAAGTAGCCCAGCTCTTTACGCAGTTTATCGGGCACATCTTCCACGCGTTGCAGCTGCCGACTAAAGCGGGACAAGCCATCACGGCCCTGTTCCAATTTGGTCATTACATGGTGGTAGTGGTGTTTTAATAAACGTTCAATATCGACCAGTTCAGGTAGAACATCATCAATTTTATCAAGGTCGTTAATGGTGACGCGCAGCTTTGCCAGTTTATTGTCGAGTTCTAAATTCTGGCCTTTACAGGCAAGGCTTAGATGACCAATGAAACTCGATAAAGCCCGGAGTTTGGCGTCTCTATCTTCTGTCAATTCAGCTAGTGAGGACTGAGCTGCCGCTAGTCTTTCTTTGTACAGCGCGCTCTGTGACAGGCTTGCACTCGCTTCTTTCATTCTAGTGTCATTCCTTCGGCGTTCGATAGCGTTGGGAGGTGGGCTCTATTTGAGCATCGCCTTCAATGCACTTAGCTTTTCAATAAATGGTATAGCAAATCCCTGCCACTGCAAACGATTCCATCCAATTGCCATTGGCTAGATCAAACAATATTAGCGACTGTTGACCTTAGTCGCGCATTTTTGCTGCAGCCGTCATGTGAGAGGTTCATTAAACCGCCTAGAGTGTGTTGATCTTTGTTGATTTATTAGTCGCAATACATCGGTAGCCACATCATTACACACGCCAGAGTAACCATACTTTGGTAATTCCTTGCTAGTTTGTCATAGCGAGTGGCTACCGCTCGGTACTTCTTCATCTTCATGAAAGCGTTCTCAACCAGGTGTCGGTATCCATATAAGCACCAGTCCATATCGTGGTTTCCTTCAGTGCTATTTTGCTTCCGCGGGATCTGAGATTGGCTACCTCTATCTTCAATAAAGCCTCGAAGTGGATTACTGTCATAGCCCTTGTCGGCAATGACCTGTTGCGCTGTCGGCGCATGACTAACTAAGCTCGTGGCATGGACAATATCGTTAACCTGACCACCTGATAATTCGAAATAAACTGGCAAACCGCCACTATCTACCACTAAATGAATTTTAGTTGAGTTTCCACCTCGGCTTTTACCTATAGCTTCTTCATCTTTGCGTCCACTTCGCGCACTATCCTGATGTGCTTTGACAATACTGCCATCGATGAACAACCATTCTGTATCACTGTCTTGTGCTAAGCAGTGAAGTAGTTTGTCTATAACACCTTTTTTTGACCATAAGTTAAATCGTGTTCCAGAGACCAAACTCTGGCGGTAAATCTCGCCACTGGATACCAGTTCGCATTCGATAGAGAATACCTTCTAGGGTATTTCTGTGTTCGTACTTGTTGTAAACGCGCCCACTTTCGGTGAGTACATGTTTTAACTTTTTCCATGCGTTATCTGTTAACATTGTTCGCGGCATAGCATCATCCTAGGTGTAAAGATTTTTAGCGAAACCATTATACCTTGATGCTATGCCGTTCATTTCTTACACAAAGATCAACACTGCCTAGAGAAAGCAATAGGTTACAATTTACCAACATCTCTGCAATCAACCCCTATCTATTCACGGTATGCTAATCCCGAAAGCACAATATTGGATTACTACCGTTTGGGGTAATCAACATAACGATAAATAGGGAAAGCATAATGAAAACACCTTTATTGCTGGTCGCCATGTTCGCGGCACCAGTATTGGCAGACCCGTTCTCACCACTTGATGTATTCGATCTGGAGTATGCCACCAGCCCACAAATCTCCCCAAACGGTAAACAGATTGTCTATGTGCGTACCGCAATGGATATCAAAACCGACCATAGCTACGGCAATCTGTGGTTGGTAAATAGCAACGGCAGCCAACATCGTCCGATAACATCCGGCCCCAATAATGCGTCATCGCCAGTGTGGTCACCCGATGGCAAACAACTGCTCTATGTCAGCGATAAAGATGGCAGCAACCAGTTATATCTGCGTTGGTTAGACAGTGGTGACACCGCTCGCCTGACTAATGTAACCGGCTATCCCACCAATATAAGCTTCTCACCCGACGGCAAATGGATTGCCTTCACCCTACCCGTTGCCGCTCCGAGTAACAGCTTTGCCACTATGCCAACCAAGCCTAAAGGTGCGCAGTGGGAAGCCGATGCGACCGTTATTGATGACATGTTCTATCGCGCCGATGGCGCGGGATACCTCAATGATGATATTCGTCAGCTATTTATCATGTCAGCCAGTGGTGGTACACCACACCAGTTAACCCACAGTGCTTATAATCATGGTGGCGCCTACAGCTGGGACGCCGACAGTAAATCAATTGTCTACAGCGCCAACGAACATGACGACTGGGAATACCAAGCATCAAACAGCGAACTGTATCGCGTCACCATTAACGGTAAAACCACGCAATTAACTGATCGCAACGGCCCAGATAATTCCCCTAACGTGTCGCCCAACGGCAAATATATCGCCTATCTCGGGTTTGATGACCAAAAGCTGGGCTATCAAAACGTCAGCTTGTACCTGATGAATAAAGATGGCTCAGGGGCCAAGTTAATCAGTAGCAAGCTCGATCGCTCCATCAATGACATTGCCTGGGATGAACACAGTGACGGCTTATATCTGAGCTACGACGATCAAGGCCATACCAAACTGGCCTATACCACGCTAAGTGGCAAATTGAACGATATTACCGACGATGTTGGTGGCGAAGATATCGGCCGACCATACGCCAGTGGCAGCTTTTCTGTGGCGGATGGCCAACTGGCCTATACCCAAACCAGCACCAACCATCCAGCCGATATCGCCATTGTCAGAAAGGGCGATAAACCAAAGCGCCTTACGCGTCTAAATGATGATCTGTTTACCTTTAAAAGCCTTGGCAAAGTACAAGAGTTTTGGGTGAAATCCAGCGCTGACGGGCTGCCAATTCAGGGCTGGCGCGTATTACCGCCAAATTTTGATCCTAAAAAACGTTATCCGTTATTGCTAGAAATCCACGGTGGCCCATTTGCCAACTATGGTGAGCGCTTTGCTGCTGAAATGCAGCTGTACGCTAATGCGGGCTACGTGGTGGTGTACATCAACCCTCGCGGTTCAACCAGCTACGGCGCCGACTTTGCCAATAAAATCCACCATAACTACCCAAGCCAAGATTATGATGACCTCATGAGCGCGGTGGATGACACTATCGCCCAAGGTTATATCGATCAAGATAACTTGTTCGTCACGGGGGGCTCTGGTGGCGGCGTGTTAACTGCATGGATTGTTGGCACAACTGACCGCTTCCGCGCTGCGGTAGTCGCAAAACCCGTGATTAACTGGGCGAGCTTTGTGCTCACTGCCGATTTTAGCCCTTACTTTACTGAATACTGGTTCGATAAAATGCCATGGGAAGACCCAATGGGTTATTGGCAGCGCTCACCATTATCTCGCGTTGGCAACGTCACTACGCCGACCATGCTGATGACTGGCGAACAAGACTATCGCACGCCGATTTCCGAAACTGAGCAATTCTATCAAGCGCTTAAGCTGCGCAAGGTCGATACTGCTATGGTGCGAATCGCGGGCTCTGGCCACCACATTACCGCCAGACCATCCAACCTGATGCGTAAAGTGGTATATGTATTGGCCTGGTTTGATAAACATAAAACAGCGGATTAACCTCGGGAGCTGTTAGCCTTGCATGTTGGATGTTTGGTTCAATTCAAACCCGTTGTGTCCCTGTGACGCTTAATAAGCCGGACGCTACCAAGGTCAGCACCCACAAGCCAGATGCAAAAAGCAGAGCCTAGGCTCTGCTTTTTTTGACCGCAATTAACCGATTATCCATTCAGTGCTTGCTGATGCTGCGTAATTAAGCGCTTTAACCGCTCGGCACCTTTCACCTCAGCAACAGCATAGGTGTCGTCAGCCATCGGCTGCACCACCTGATAATAGCACTTAAGTTTAGGTTCCGTCCCCGACGGCCGCACGACCACACGTGACTGATCTTGCAGATGATAAATCAGTACATCACTGCTTGGTAAGGTAAGTGGGTGTTCACCTGCACTATCTATACGCACACCACGTTTAATATCTTCCACCGCAACCACCGAAATCCCAGCAATCTGCTGCGGCGGCTCGGCACGTAAACGGCTACCGATATCTGCACTATCTGCGTTCAACGCAATGCTAACTTGACGGTTTAAGTACATACCATGGGCACGATAGATCTCATCCAAATATTGCCAGAGAGTCTTATCTAGCTGCTGTAATTCTGCCATCAATTGCGCAAACGCCAGCAATGCCGTCAGTCCATCTTTATCTCGTACTAAACTACCAATGGTGTAACCCAGCGCCTCTTCATAGGCGAACAGGAACTGATGCTGTTCATCTTCCTGCTGCATGGCCACATTGGTTAGCCACTTAAAGCCGGTTAAGGTTGTATAGCTTTGACCGCCAGCGGCAGCGGCAATCGCCGCTAAGATAGAGGATGACACTATGGTCGTGCCCACAAGGCGCTGCTCTGCGGGTGCCTTACTCAACAGATAATGCCCCAACAACAAGCCGACTTGGTCGCCACTTAGCAGTTGGTAATCACTACCACGCTTTACCGCAACGGCTAAACGGTCTGCGTCAGGATCATTAGCACAAGCGATTAACGCATCGTGTTTACGCGCTTCATCAATCACCAAATCCATGGCGCCCGGTTCTTCCGGATTAGGGAATTTTACCGTGGGGAATGTACCATCCGGCTCTTGCTGCGCCGCCACTGAGTACACTTGATTGAAGCCTGCTTGCTTGAGCAGTCGCTTCGCCATTTTGGCACCCACACCGTGCATGGCGGTGTAGGCAATAGCAAAGTCGGTTGGAGCCTGCGATTGCAGTAATGCTGAGGCCGCCACCGCTTTAGCATAATCACTAAAAAAGGCTTCACTCAACCAGTGCAATAACTGTTGTTTTTCCGCTTGAGCCAACGGCAAGGTACGCACTTCCGTCGTGGCGGCCTGTTCAATGCGTGCAGCAATTCCTGCATCGTGCGGTGGAATAATCTGCGCACCATTTTCCCAATAAACTTTAAAGCCGTTGTATTCTGGTGGATTATGGCTGGCCGTGACAACCACTCCTGCGGCCGCGTTGAGGTGCTTCACGCCATAGGCGACTAGCGGCGTTGGACACACTTGATTGGTAAGATGTACTTCGATGCCGAGTGAGGTAAGCACCTCAGCGGTGTTATGTGCAAAACGTTGCGAATCTGGGCGGCCATCGTAACCAATAACCACTCCGCGCTTAGCAGCATCTGCCACTTGATCTAACAAGTAATGCCCCAAACCCGCCGCCGTTTGGCGGATCACCAGTAGATTCATGCGCGTTGGTCCTGCGCCTACAACACCACGTAATCCCGCGGTGCCAAAGGCTAAGCGGCCGTGAAAACGCTGTTGTAGCTCAGCCTCATCGCCTGCGTTGATTAATTTAGCCAGCTCATGTTGGGTGGCTGGATCTGGGTCAAGCGCTAGCCAGTTCTTTAACACTAACGCCAATTGGCTATCCATAGAATTACCTTCCAAAAACTTACTAGGGAATAAGGGTATGCAACTTATTGTTATGCCTCAAGGAAAACCTGACATTTCAGAAAACAGGTATAAAAAAAGCTGCCGCAGCAGCTTTTTTCAACAAATTACATATTATTGTTCAGCTTTCACATCACTCAGCGATTCTGCAGCAGAGTTAGTATGTGAATGGTGAGTGTTGGTCAAGCGACGCATCAGTGGCAATACCGCCAACGCAATGATGGTACAAATGACCGCCGCATAACCCAACTTATTAAACAGGCTGGTGTAGATGTCCAGCGTTTCCAGCGGGTCAGTCAGACCTTTGGGTACGCTAGCAAAGTTAGCTACCACGCCACCAAGGTATTGTGAAATACCTGAAGCAACGAAGTAAGCGCCCATCATAAAGCCACCCATACGTTCTGGTACGTAGCGAGCAATCATCGCCAGACCCAGACCCGATACCAGCAACTCACCTAATGAGTAAGCACCGTAGCCCCAGATCATCACCCATGAAGAAGTTTTACCGTCTACTGCGAACTGCCCTGCAAAGCCGTAGATGAAGAAGCCGATGGCCACAACGGCAAAACCAAGGGCAAACTTAGCGGCAATCGAAATATCTTTATTGTTACGGCCAGCCGTAGCGTACAGATAGGCTAACAGTGGACTCAACAGCATGATCCAGATGGGGTTCAATGCTTGGAACTGCGCTGGAGACCAAGTCCACAGGTGCATACCAAATACAGTGAAATCCCAATCGACGTTACGCAACGCAAACAGCGCCAGCGACGTGGACATCTGTTGATAGAAGACGAAGAAGAATACGGTTTGTACGGTCAATACTAATGCCGCAATCAAACCCGCACGTTCACTTGGCTCACTGGTACGAATCAAGTGAATAAAGATAGCCAATACCGCGATACCAGCAATGTACACGAAGATACGTGCCAGTGTTTGGTATTCAAGAATGATGGCAGACAGCGCTACTGACGCTAAAGCAAGGATCAATACTGCACCCAATTTCTTCTTATTCGCTGGATGATTGTCTGGCTCTGAACCGTACATTTTCAGAGTCTTGGCCATCAGTGCATAGTTACCTAAGCCAACTAACAGACCCACACAACACACGGCAAACGCGGCATGCCAACCATAGTGAGTGCCTTCATAGGTTGCATTCACATAGTCTTTAATCCACGGAGTCAACAACATGGAGATGGTAGAGCCAACGTTTACCGCCATGTAGTAGATGGTGAAAGCACTATCGATTTTAGAATCGTCGCCTTCATAGATTTTGCGAACTAAGTTACCAGCGTTGGGTTTAAACAAACCGTTACCGACAACAATTACGCCTAACGCAGAGAACAGGAACCAAGTGTTTTCGGTTGGAACCGTCATCAGGGCATAACCCAATGACAGGATTGCTGCACCAAGCAGCATGGTACGTTTTGTGCCGAGGACTTTATCGCCTACCCAACCACCAATAGCGGGTGACACATAAATCAAGGCGGCGCACGCACTCCACACCAAGTTAGCACGGTCATCGTCGAAGCCTAAACGTTGCACCATAAAGTACACGATCAGAGCTTGCATGCCGTAATAGCCGAAACGTTCCCACAATTCGATGAGTGACACCGTCATAAACGAATGTGTCTTACTCACCTTAGCCGAGCCAAGAGTCATATCGCTTGCTTCCATCATTGTTGTAATATAAACGCACAAAGTATATTTGCTGGATATGCTCTAGCCAATGGCGGAGTTCAACAAATATAGACTTTGTTACAAATAATCTGTCTACTTTTTGCTCAGCCATCAACAAAGTTTGATGTGAAGTGGCTTCGTGCCAAGAAAAAATGAAGAAGATTTATTAATTATTTATTTTTTATCAGATCGTTATATTGGTATTTGTTATTTTTTAGCCAACATATCTTTTAAACCCGCGAAAGGGCTATAAGTCGCAGTCGACTGTGCCGATTCGCGGGTATCGCCGTATTGTACCAGTTCTTCGAACCGAGCGTGCTCATTATCATGGCAATACAAGCAAAGTAATTCCCAGTTCGAGCCATCTGACGGATTATTATCATGATTGTGATCACGATGGTGTACCGTCAACTCCCGCAAATTTTTATGAGTAAATTCCCGAGCACAACGTCCACAAACCCATGGGTAGAGTTTTAGTGCCCGTTCCCGATAGCCCTGCTCACGTGTAGCTTGATACTCTTTTGCTTGTGCTAAAACTTGGTCTAACTTACTCGCTGTCGCCATGACAATGATATTCCTAATACAAAGCGTTTACAGTGTGTTGTATTCCGCACCGGATAAGTGCAGATAATGACGGTATTTCTCATATTGAGTGACTACGTCAGCCTGCAACTGCTCAGCCGTATAGCCCATAACGTCATAGTACTGACCGCCATGCTCCAGAAATACTTCCACACGATAATAGTTTTTATCACTATCATCCGACAAGGTCGGCATGGTGTAACTGCGCACCCGTAGAGCGTAAACAAAAGTTTGCTGCTCATCGCCATCAATGATCAAACGAATACGATCATTGTCGTTATCGTAGTGCAGATCAGCGGTGATACCACGGCGTTTAAACTCTTTCTGTACCACGGTTAACGCATCTTCAGCGATTTGGTCGAGATAACTGCGCGCTTCTTTGTAGGATGGATGCGAAATCAATACATCCAAATGCTCCTGCCAAGGTACACTCGTCTTAGTGTACTGTACGGTAGAGTTGTGCAACCTGACACTCATCAGCTTCAAGCGGTCATCTTTCAGCGCTTTAAACAAGCCTATACACATCAAGATCATCACAATCAAGAACGGCATGGCACTGGCAATAGATGCCGTTTGTAACGCTTTCAAACCACCCGCCAACAACAACGCTGATGCAACCACACCTTCTGCCAACGCCCAAAATACACGCTGCCATACTGGCGCGTTTTCATCGCCGCCTGACGTTAAGTTATCAACCACCAATGAACCAGAGTCTGACGACGTGACAAAGAAGGTCACCACCAGGCACACAGCCAATACCGACAGTAAACTGGTAAATGGCACGTGCTCAAAGAAGGTAAACAGCGCCACGGACACATCTGACGATACCGCGTCAGCCAAATACTGCGCACCATGATTCATGATGGCATCAATCGCTGAGTTACCAAAAATGGTCATCCACAGGAAGGTGAAGCCAGATGGTACGAACATCACACCGACCAAGAACTGACGGATAGTCCGGCCACGAGACACGCGCGCGATGAAGGTACCTACGAATGGTGACCAAGAGATCCACCAACCCCAGTAGAACAGGGTCCAACCACCCAACCAGTCATTCTTCTGCTGGTAGGCGTACAAGTTAAAGGTTTTATTGACTATATCGCTTAAATACGCGCCAGTGTTCTGTACGAAATGTTGCAGCAAATCGACAGTCGGCCCGACTAACAGCACAAACACCATCAGGATGAAGGCTAAGCCCATGTTTAATTCACTGAGGATTTTAATGCCTTTATCCACCCCTGTAACTACTGAGATGGTGGCTAAACCAGTGATAATCGCGATCAAAATAACCTGAACCATTGGTGAAATTGGCAGACTATCACCAATCAAGTAATGCAAACCTGAGTTCACCTGCGCTACACCAAAGCCGAGTGACGTTGCCACACCAAGCACAGTACCAATAACAGCCAAGGTATCGACGATATGGCCGATAGGGCCATAAATACGCTCACCAATCAGCGGGTACAACGCACTACGCGGCAACAATGGCAACTTATGGCGGTAGCTAAAGTAGGCCAAACTCAACGCGACTACCGCATAAATAGCCCAAGCGTGTAAGCCCCAGTGGAAGAAGGTAATTTTTAGCGCTTCTTTTGCCGCTTCCATGCTGCCAGGTTCGGCATCCGGTGGGGTCAAAAAGTGCATCACAGGTTCGCCGATACCGAAGAACATCAAACCGATGCCCATACCGGCAGAGAACAGCATGGCAATCCAAGTACCATAATTGTAATCCGGCTCCGAATGGTCGGGGCCTAACTTAATGTCGCCGTAGCGACTGAGCATGATAAAGACAATAAAGATAAGAAAGCCTGCAACCCCAAGGATATACAGCCAACCTGCTTTGATTTGAAGCCAGTTTTGCACACTATCGAATAATGTTTGCGCGGATTGTGGCCAAAGTACGCCGAAAAGTACCAGCGCAAAAAGACAAATGACGGACGGATAAAATACCGGACCGTTAATACTGGATTTAAAAGACATGAACACTCCCATTAGTTGAAAGGTTGCCCAAACACGCTGTTCTCAAGCAAAACGTGCTTAAGTATATGTCAAGACAACCAACTTTCTGCCTTTTGGGTTAATCGTTGTTATATCCAATCTCAGCGACCATACTTTTCCCGCGGCAGAGTAATTCTCCTTTTCTGGGAAAGCAGCCAATCTAGGCAAAGATTGCCGGTCACGAATCGCGGGAAACAGCAACTGAGTTCAAAACGTGCTCTGCGTTGATGTACGGCCTACAGCAACGAGTCGCGGCGTATAGCAAATAATTAATCCTTTGCCAAAACAGCGACCCAATCGATGAGACGGTATATCGTGCCCTGCGGGGATTTGTAAGCCATCGTATTACTGCGCTTAAAGCGGGACATGCTTCAGCATACTTCCCCCTTAACTGCCCAGAACGTCTATCGCTTACAAATCCAGAGTGCCGCAAAAACTAAGTAGCAACTTCCCGAAGCAAATAGGTCGATTCGTTACGAGATTGAGCGTATTTTTAAAATAATACGCGACGATTATACACAAATTTGCACTAATTAGGGCATTCTCTGGTGCAATGGTCGGATTAATCCTTTTTCGTTGCTGATTCTTCAGCAGAAGTAGAGATCCCCGCAGTTAAATTGAACCGCATCGCCTCTTCAAACGACCAATCGACAAAAATCAGGTCCGAACGTTTTACCAGACTGGTAATCCCCGCCATCTGATACGACAACTGAAATAGCACAGGAACCCAGTCGCCCTCAGGCAGCGCATCCATCAACGGTTGTGGGGCAGTTTCGGTCATAATAAAGCCCACCACAAAACCACCGTTTGCCTGTTTTACCAGCACCGTTTGCTGATGTTTCGGTTTCGATGGGTCGCGGTTCATCAACGAGGCGATATCACGAATACTGCCGTAAACGGACTTAAACAGCGGAAAACGCATCAACTGCCGCTCAATCCAACTCCATAGCCAGGCAATAGGGCTGACGGAGAACAGTAAACCGGCAATAAACACCAGCAACACCACCAACACAAAGCCCGCACCAGTAAACCATTTGTGCAGTCCCACCAGCGACAAGATCAGGTTGCCTAGCTCATCCAAGGATGCAAACAACGACCAAAACAGCCATAGGCTAAGTGCCATAGGTAACACATTGAGCAAACCACGGATAAGGGTACGCTTCATAACAACCTCAAAAGAAAATGAGCGATATCGCCAGGCCGCTATGTTAACACTGCCGCCGCGAACTGAAATCAGCTTTTACCGTGGCAATGCATGTATTTAGCGTCGACAGAGCCTACAAAAACGCCGCCAATGATGGCGGCGTACGGGCGAAACTGGAAATTTAGTCTTTTTCCATCTCTTCGTAAGATACGTGGCGCACATCGCGACCTTTGACGTAGTAAATCACGTACTCACAGATATTTTTACAGCGATCCCCTACCCGCTCCACCGCGCGTGCCGCCCACAACACATCGAGAATACCGGGAATAGAACGCGGATCTTCCATCATGTAAGTCATCAGTTGACGGATGATGCCTTCATACTCTTTGTCGAGCAAGGCATCCTCTTTGTGCAGTTCAATGGCCGATTCAACGTCCATACGGGCAAGCGCGTCCAAGGTTGAGTGCAGCAAGCGAGTAGCGTGGCGCCCCATACTCTCAATACTCACCAACAACGGTTGTTGATGGTTACTGCGTTTTTCCAACGCCGCTTTCGCAATGCGTACGCAGGCGTCGCCGATACGCTCTAAGTCAGCAATGGTTTTAGAAATTGCAATCACTAAGCGTAAGTCACTGGCGGCAGGTTGGCGTTTGGCAATAATGCGGGTGCACTCTTCATCGATATCCACCTCCATGCCATTCACACGGTGATCGCCTTCAATCACCTTTTGCGCTAACTCCATATCTAAGGTGCCTAACGCATCTAAGGCTTGCTCCAGTTGCTGCTCGACTAAACCGCCCATCGCTAGCACTTTGTTGCGGATATCTTCTAGCTCGGCATTAAACTGACCAGAGATATGGCGGGTAAGCTGTTTATTGTCCATCGTTAGTTATCCTTCTGTGCCGCGCTTAGCCGTAACGACCTGTGATGTAGTCTTCGGTCTTCGATTTCTTAGGCGTGGTGAAAATGGTATTAGTGTCGGCATACTCAATCAGTTCACCGAGATACATAAACGCCGTTTGATCGGACACCCGCGCCGCTTGTTGCATGTTGTGGGTCACAATCACTACCGTAAAACGGGATTTAAGGTCGGTGATCAGCTCTTCAATCGTCAAGGTCGAGATAGGGTCAAGCGCCGACGTGGGTTCGTCGAGCAACAACACTTCAGGCTCAATCGCGATGGCACGCGCAATCACCAAACGTTGTTGCTGACCGCCAGACAAACCAAACGCGTTATCGTGCAAACGGTCTTTTACTTCATCCCAAATGGCCGCACCACGCAATGATCGCTCACAGGCTTCATCAAGCTCGCGGCGGTTGTTCATGCCTTGCAAGCGCAAGCCGTATACCACGTTTTCATAGATAGATTTAGGAAATGGATTCGGCCGCTGAAACACCATCCCCACGTTACGACGTAGCTTGGCGACATCCACCGCTTTATCGTAGATGTTATGCCCATTGAGCAACACTTCACCACTGATGCGGCAATCATCCACCAAATCATTCATGCGGTTGATACAACGCAACAGCGTTGATTTACCACAACCGCTGGGGCCGATAAATGCGGTAACTTGTTTGCGTGGAATTTTCATCGACACATCAAACAGTGCTTGCTTGTCACCGTAATGCAGATCCAGCCCGCTAATTTCCAGCGCCGTTTGTTCTGGTGTGAGTTGGCGCAGATCCACTTTGCCCGAAGGGCCATGAGCGGCATCAAGTGAAATCATAGTATTCAGTTATCCTATCTCGTTGGTCTACAGCCATCAGTTTTCGAGTGAGCGATATTTTTCACGTAAATAGTTACGCACACTGATCGCTGTTAAGTTGAGCGTCACAATCACCGTCACCAGCAAAAATGAGGTGGCATACACCAGCGGTCTCGCCGCTTCAACGTTGGGGCTTTGAAAACCAACATCGTATATATGAAAGCCAAGATGCATAAATTTGCGCTCAAGGTGAACGTAAGGGAAATTCATATCCAGTGGCAAGTTAGGCGCCAATTTCACCACACCAACCAGCATCAACGGGGCAACCTCACCAGCGGCGCGCGCCACCGCCAAAATCAATCCGGTCATAATCGCTGGGCTAGCCATTGGCAACACGATACGGAACAAGGTTTCCGCCTTAGTCGCGCCCAACGCTAAGCTGCCTTGGCGTATCGCACTCGGAATACGGCTTAAGCCTTCTTCGGTCGACACAATCACCACGGGTAGCGTCAAAATTGCCAAAGTGAGTGCTGACCACAACATCCCCGGCGAGCCAAACGTTGGCGACGGCAAAGCTTCAGGGAAAAACAGTTGGTCGATAGAGCCACCGATCATGTACACAAAAAAGCCTAGACCAAATACCCCGTACACAATCGACGGCACCCCAGCTAAGTTAATCACCGCAATGCGGATGATGCGAGTTAACCAGCCATTTTTGGCATACTCGTGTAAGTAAACGGCGGCAATCACACCAAATGGTGTCACAATCACCGCCATCAACAACACCATAAATACCGTGCCAAATATCGCAGGGAATACCCCACCTTCCGTGTTAGCTTCTCGCGGCTCATCACTCACAAAGTGACCAACGCGTTGCCCCCAGGTGAGCAGCTTTTGCCACGTGCTCAGGCGGTTGGAGTAAGTCACGTTCAGCACGTTATCGAGCGGTAAAGTCACCAGCTCACCGCGCATATCCTTTACCACGACAGCATCGCGGCCCGCCTGTTTGCGTAGCGCGAATAATTGCTGTTCTAACTGCTGATATTGTTGTTGATACTGTTGCTGTTCCGCGGCAATTTCCGCTTGATGCGCCTCGGTATAGTCGTCATTAAGCTGATATTTACGAGCCTGCAAACGCAACCGATCCAGCTGGTAGTTAATTGCACCGATATCCCGCTTCTGTAGCGCATCCGCTTGCGCATTTAACGCCACAGCGTGATCAATGCGCTGTTGTAATAACTGTTCAAGCGAATTGGTGTCCAACTTGGTGCCCGCTTGTAATACTGCTACGGGTTCACCATAAAAATTACCATTTTTACTGCGCTCAAATACCGCCAACGTTGGCGGGGCACTGCGGCTGACAATGTCGCTCGCGAGGATCCAGCGAAAATCGAGACTGACCAGCTCGCGGTTACCGATTTTTACCAAGAAACGCTCAACAAATTCGCCGGTGTCGTCAGCAAGATGATGCCCTGCCGCCACTAAGCGTTCGGTAGGTACTTGCTCTCGATCGTGGATCTCACCAATCAGACGATACTGCTGGCCGTTATTATCCTGCAGTTGCCATTGGTAGATAGTCGCTGGCCAAAAATAGCTCAGGCCACGCCAAGCGATCAGCAATAGCAAGCCAAGCACCGCAATCAAACTAATGCTTACGGCAGAGCCAGTAAGCCAAATCCAAGGCGCGCCAGATTTAAACCATCTGCCCATTATGCCAACTCGCGGCGAGTGAAAAAGATCATCATCATATGTCCTGCTTACAAGCTGCTGTAGCGCTCACGCAACCGCTGACGCACGACTTCAGCGATGGTGTTAAATACAAAGGTAAATAAAAACAGTACGAACGCGGCGAGGAACAGCACGCGATAGTGCGAGCTGCCGATGGCCGATTCCGGCATTTCTACGGCGATGTTGGCCGCTAACGTACGCATGCCTTCAAACATGCTCCAATTCATAATCGCCGTGTTGCCCGTTGCCATTAGCACAATCATGGTTTCACCCACGGCGCGGCCAAGCCCCATCATTACCGCCGAGAAAATGCCTGGGCTAGCAGTTAACAAGACCACGCGAGTTAAGGTTTGCCATGGCGTAGCACCCAACGCCAAGCTGCCGTTCGACAGGTGACGTGGTACCGAGAAAATGGCATCTTCTGCAATGGAGAATATGGTGGGGATCACCGCAAAGCCCATGGCAATACCGACCACCAGCGCATTACGCTGATCAAAACCTAAGCCTAAGGTTTGGGTAATGAACAAACGGCTATCACCATCGAACAGCCACAGCTCCACCGCAGGACTCAAGTGGAAACATAACCAACCAACGAAACATACCACTGGGATCAGCAGCAACTCTTGATAGTTTTCGGGTAGCCATTGCTTCACCACTGCGGGCGATTTTGACCACGCATAAGCCACCAACAACACACCAATTGGCTCAAAAATCAATAACATCAATAGGCCGGGCAAGTGGGATTCCACTAACGGCGCTAACCATAGTCCCGCCAAAAAGCCCAAAATAACTGTCGGTAGTGCTTCCATGATCTCAATCGTAGGTTTCACCACCGCACGCACTTTGCCAGACATGAAGTAAGCGGTGTAAATCGCTCCTGCCAGCGCAATCGGCGTGGCAAACAGCATGGCGTAAAGAGCAGCTTTTAAGGTGCCAAACGCCAACGGTGTTAGGCTGAATTTAGCTTCAAAATCATCAGTGCCAGAGGTTGACTGCCACACATAATCGGGTTGTGGGTAACCTTCGTACCACACCTTCTGCCACAGTGCGCTCCACGATACTTCAGGGTGAGCATTGGTAACGTCAAACAGTTGTAGGCTATCGGCGGTTGCCACCACTAAGCCATCGGCGCGAGGACTAAATGCCGCAGCTTGTACATTATTCAGTGGGAGTTGTTGTGACAGTAGCTCACGCTCACTGGTGGTATAAAGCAAGGTTAATTGCCCGCCATCACTCACGGTGGCAAAACTGCGGCGATAAAACTCACTCGCCAGATCATCAATATGCCCCAACTTGGCGAATTGGCGGATATATTGATAACGACGGCCATTGTCACCGTTCACCTGAAAATACTGCGCCACCACGCCATCGCTATACACCACCAACACGGAACTTGCCCCAGCAAGTAACTCCACTTCGGTAACGTTGGCATTGGCTCGCTCCAGCGCGACCACTTGCTGTAATGACACGTTGTTGGCGTCTTGAATATCGTAAACAAACAGCTTATTGCCGGACAGTAACAGCGCTTGCTGCTGATCGGGTGTTAGCAACTGCTGACTGACTTTATTGGGCGTATCTGGCAACGACTGTCGGCTAGTTTGCCATTCAACTTCTTCCGTCAGCAGATTTTGCTCACCCGCCATGCGCACTAAATGCCAATGCTGCGCATCATCCATATAGATAAAACTCATTTGCTGTTGGCGATAGGCAAATGCTAACTGATTAACCGCCTGCCCCGCTGGCGCCAGTTGCATCGTGGGTTCGCTTAAAGGATAGCGAATGGCTGGCGTAATCAGGCGTTGGTTGTTGGGATAGGTCACCACAAAATCGATATTGGCCAATAGCACTTGGCCGTTGTTAAAGCCAAAGGCAAACGCTTGCTGGCTCGGCATTGAACGCGCGGCACTGGTAATTTTTGTGCCCGCAGGCATTGGCAAGGATTGATGCCGCACTTGCTGGTTAACGGCGCTAACAAAATCGACCGTGCCATTGTGCAACACCCGATACAGTTGTTGGCGTTGTTCATCGCTGCCCAGCAGCAAAACAGGGCTTGGGCTGGCAGGCATGGCAATACGTGCCTTAGGAGTGACCGAGGCTGAGGCAAAAATCGGATTTATGACATACAGTAGATAAAAGAAGATCAGCAGCAAGGCGACAAACACCATGATGCCACCAAAAGAAACACCTAATTGCGTGAGTTTATCTTTGACTGCCCGACGATTCCCCCGTCGCGCCTGTAAAATGTCATGCTTTAAGAGTGCAGGCTTAGCAACCTGACGTTCCATTCAAAACCTCAATATTAAAACTCGTGAACAATGCCGCTGTGATTCATTATCGGCCTGTGCTAACAATAAATGACACCACACCCTGCCCAATCGCTAATAGGGCAAGCTGCATTATATGACGCCTAGATGACAATAATGTTACAGCGTATAACGCGTTGAGCATACAGGAGTTCGCAAAACATGGGTCGATATCTCATTACGTTACAAGTGCCAGACCGTACCGGACTGGTAGAACAAATTGCCAATGCCGTCAGTCACCACGGCGGCAACTGGTTAGACTCCGAATTACGTCACATCGATGGTATTTTTGCCGCTATTTTACTGCTTGAGATTGATGCCCAACATTGGGATGACCTGATTGAAGCATTAGAGTCGATCGACGGCATGTCGCTCACCCACTCCGCCGCTGGTACTTACACTAAACCCTATAAACGTTTGACCTTAAGTTTAGTGGCTTACGACCGTCCAGGATTGGTGAAAGAGATCTCCAATAAAGCCAGTAGCTTAGGCATCAATATTGAACAGTTTAGCAGCAAATTTGAAAGTGCCAGCCACACGGGGATTGCCTTATTCCGTGCCACCATAGGCCTAACATTGACCGATAGCCAACAAGAAGCGCTACTGACAGAAGCCCTATATGCGATTGGCGATGATGTGGTGATTGATAAATTACGCAGTCGCCAAGCATAGCGACGAGCAATTAATCGCTTTTTTCTATCACAATGAACTTTTAAGCCTGATAAACTGCCGCCAATAAAATAATAGCTCAGAGCAATAACATGATTGGAACGCTGGAAAAAATGGCGGTCGCCCTCGGGGATGACGGTATCGC
This sequence comes from Shewanella sp., assembly GCF_048265805.1. Classification (GTDB taxonomy): domain Bacteria; phylum Pseudomonadota; class Gammaproteobacteria; order Enterobacterales; family Shewanellaceae; genus Shewanella. The sequence goes on from NZ_JBLXAT010000006.1 coordinate 200,321, forward strand.
CCAATATCAATTACGCGTTGGTGAACAAACCTTGGATCTTAATCCGCTGATTGGCCAAGCATTAACGCTCACCCACACTGGCAATATCTATTGCTGTAACTGCGGCAAACGCACCAAGAAAAGCTACTCACAAGGTCACTGCTTTGTGTGCATGAAAAAACTGGCTAGCTGTGACATGTGTGTGATGAAGCCCGAAACCTGCCACTTTGACCAAGGGACGTGCCGTGAACCAGAATGGGGACTCAGCCACTGCTTTGTGCCGCATTACGTTTATCTTGCCAATACCTCGGGCGTCAAAGTGGGCATTACGCGCCACACCCAACTGCCAACCCGCTGGTTAGATCAAGGTGCAACACAAGGCATGCCTTTATTTAAGGTCAATTCACGTTATCTATCAGGGTTGATTGAGGTGACATTAGCCGAGCTAATTGCCGACAAAACCAATTGGCAAGCCATGCTAAAAGGCGATAACGATCCGCTGGATTTAGCGCAACTCGCCACCGAACTGCTACCGCAAATTCAAACCCGCATTAACGAATTAGATAGCAACGCTAACTTTGCGATTGAACCACTGACACCCGAAATTACCGCCATTAGTTATCCAGTGAGTCAATATCCGCAAAAAATTAAGTCCCATAACTTTGATAAGGAAGTGGTCGTGAGCGGCACCTTACTCGGGTTAAAAGGTCAGTATCTGATATTTGATACAGGGGTGATTAATATTCGTAAGTTTACTAGCTACGAAGTGGAAGTTAGCCATTAATCATGCGATTTGCCGCTATTCTACGACCGTAGTAGCGGCAAACTTTTCTCAAAAGTTGGTAATTAATCACCATTAGTCCTTACAACTAACAAGCCTACTGGAATACAATTTCGCAACTTTTTCGTTAACATTAAGCAAAAGCTAATTAATTTAGACTCTATCTTGGAGATCAATATGTTAGCTAAATAGCCATTGTTCGACCTTGGTCGGATTCTAGCCAACTACATCTATTCGTTAACATCATGAAAATAACCACGCTTGGACGCTATGAGGTAATTACCGATGAATGCGATTTTGCTGATGTTAATGGGGTTAGGCGCTATGGCCTTAGGCTATTTCGTTTACTCGAAGTTTATCTGCCAAAAAATCTTTAAAGTCGACCCCAACTTTGTAACGCCCTCGCACGCGATGAGCGACGGCGTGGACTATGTACCGACTAACAAATATGTGCTCTGGGGGCATCACTTCACGTCAGTCGCGGGTGCCGCGCCGATTATCGGCCCTGCAATTGCGGTTATCTGGGGCTGGGTGCCCGCATTTCTGTGGGTCACGTTGGGTACTATCTTTTTCGCCGGGGTGCATGACGCGGGCGCCATTTGGGCCAGTAACCGCAACAAAGCTAAATCGATTGGTGCCGTCACAGGCGACGTTATTGGTAGTCGTGCCCGCTCAATCTTTATGATTGTGATTTTCTTAGTACTGCTAATGGTTAACGCGGTGTTTGCCGTCGTCATTGCCAAGCAACTCATAAATTTCCCCAGTGCCACCATTCCCGTATGGGGCGCTATCGCCGTAGCATTGGTTGTCGGCCAATTGATCTACCGCAAGCTCATCAATCTATTGGTGGTGACCATAGTTGGAGTAATTGCGCTGTATGGCATGATCTACCTCGGCCCGATGATGCCAATTTCGCTGCCTGAAACCGTGGGGCCGCTATCCAACAACGAGACTTGGATTATTCTGCTATTCGTCTATGCTGCCATTGCGTCCTTACTCCCTGTATGGATGCTGCTGCAACCACGTGACTATATCAACGGTATTCAGCTGTTTATCGGCTTGGGTTTGCTTTATGGTGCGGTCATCGTGTCAGGGCCAGAAATTGTTGCACCAGCCTTTAATACCAATGTGCCAGAGGGAACGCCGTCCATTGTGCCGTTGCTGTTTGTCACTATTGCCTGTGGCGCAATCTCCGGTTTCCACGGTCTAGTCGCCTCAGGCACCACCTCCAAACAGTTGGATAAAGAACCCGATTTACGCTTTGTCGGTTACTTTGGTGCCATTGGTGAAGGCTCGCTGGCATTAGCGGCCATTATCGCCACCACAGCGGGGTTTGCCACGCTGGCCGATTGGCAAAGTGTGTATCACGCCTTTGGCCAAGGAGGAGTGGGCGCCTTTATTCGCGGCGGTGCCAATATTCTTGAGTCCGGCCTTGGGTTGGATGAAACCATGGCGCAAACGCTACTGACCGTAATGGTGGTGCTATTTGCAGGTACCACGATGGACACCGGCCTGCGCTTACAACGCTACATCTTCCAAGAATGGGGCAGCATCTATAACCTCAATTGGATGAGCAAAGGCCCGATAGCGACATTGCTGGCCGTAGGCACCTGTTTGCTATTAGCCTTTGGCGCCGGTGGTGATGGTTCAGGCGGTTTGCTGATTTGGCCGCTGTTTGGCACCACCAACCAATTACTTGGCGGTTTGACCTTGCTGGTGATCACTGTGATGTTGGTAAAACTTGGCCGCCCGATGATCTACACCCTCGCGCCATTAGTGTTCCTGTTGATCATGACCATTGCAGGTTTGATTATTCAGCTCAAAGGCTTCTACGCCAAAGAAGACTGGTTCCTGTTCACGCTTGATTTAGTGGTGTTGATTGCCGCGATTGTGATTACACTGGAATGTGTCGCCACACTCACACGCACCATCAAAGAGCGTAAAGCGCTCACCGAAGGCAGTAACTAGTAGTAGGAGTAGCACGCATGATGAGATTGGAAAAGATCAAACGCCTGTTCCGTGATGCCAGCCAGTTTGCTGAAGAAGCTTACAATGCGCCGTTTCGAGCGGCGGTAGCGCGGGCAAGACGGGAGCAGGACGATCTATTCATGCTGCTAATTTTCTCAGAGATGATGGGCGTGCCTAATCCCGCCAGTTACTACACGCTGGAGTTGCAGCCCATCATGCTAGAGAAATTTCACGACTGGCATAAGCGCATGGGCATGCCCCATTCGCCACTCGATCAATTTAAATGTTGTTGAGGTCTAGATGTTACTGACCGAAAAACGGGTCATTTGGGTGGGCGGCAAAGGCGGTGTTGGTAAAACAACGGTCTCGAGTTCACTCGCCTTACTGGCCGCCAATCGTGGCCGTAAAGTGCTACTAGTATCGACCGATCCGGCCCACAGTTTGAGTGATGCTTTTGCGCGCCATATTGGCAACCATATCACCCGTATGGCGCCTAACTTAGACGCACTTGAAATCGACCCAGACGATGAGGTCGAACAACACTTAGCCCAAGTCACCAGCCAACTGAAACGTTTCACTCGCCCAGAGATGTTTGGCGAAATCGAGCGACAGATGCGGTTAACCCGCCAATCGCCCGGAGCCCAAGAAGCGGCATTACTGGAACGTATTGCCAAAACCATTGAACTCGCACAACAGCAATATGACCTAGTGATTTTTGATACCGCGCCCACCGGCCACACATTACGCTTACTCAGCTTGCCGGAAGCCATGGCCGCGTGGACGCAAGGGTTATTAAAAGCCAATGAAAAATCTGAAAAACTCGGCGCCGTGTTGGACCATCTGACCCCCAAAAGCGGGCGCGATGTTACCAATCCATTTGATGACCCCAGCGAGCATGCCACCGCGGGGATGGACCCACGCAATAAAGCCATTGCCGAAACCTTACTGACAAGGCAACGCCTGCTGCAGCACACACGGGAGATTTTGCTCGACAAACAACAAACCGCACTACTGTTTGTGCTCACGCCAGAGAAACTACCAATTCTTGAAACTAGCCGCGCGGTGGCAGCACTTCAACAAGAGAAACTGCCATTGGCGGGCTTAGTGGTTAACCGGATTTTGCCGGACACCGCCGATGGTGAGTTTCTGGCGCAACGCCGCGCGCAGGAACAGAAACACCTCGCTGATATCGACCAGCGGTTTCATCAATTGGCCTTGTTTAAATTGGCGTTACAAGCCACCGATATTGAAGGGATTGATGGCCTCAACGCCATGGCAGAACGCTTGGCCAGCAGCGGAATTTAACCTCACTCGCCGCGCGATAATGGCGTTACTAATTGTCTTACTCGACATAGTTTAGTTCTAGACAAAAAAGTGGTGGGTCACGGCACTATCGCGTGGATGTCGAATAAAGATTGCTCGCCCGCTTAAGTGGTGAGCAACGCTACCACAGCATTCAACCATTACACCGTAAACACAAAAGTCAAATTAAACCAAAACCGCCAAGCGTTGCGAATCCGTCTTGAAACGTTTGTTAAGTTACTTTATGTAGTCTTCAATGTCATTGATATACAACCTTAACAACTGCCCTCGTTTGAAATTTGGGTGATTGTGACCTAGGTCTTTTCGAATAGCCAAAAGCAAATCTTCAACAGAAGCCAAAACCACCTTCGGATCTGTACTCTCTGTGATTTTCATAATTTGGAACCTGAAATCACCAAAGGCATCGACGATTTCTTTTGACCCCCAGATGATTAGTTCAGTTGTTGTATTTGCAAAGAATTGGATATTTTCATCTTCCGTGGGAGGTTGTTTTCCCAGCTTGTCAGCAAATGTAATCAAGAAAATGTGATTTACTATTTTTTCGTAAACAGGAACTTTCTTCTCTCGAAGTTGAGAAGCAATAAGAGCTTTGCTTTCCGATCTTTTTGACAAAAGTACCGACAAAACCGAAACCAATACAGTTGCTGATGCTGCGACTAACGCAGCACCTAGAGCTGGCTCAACTGTTGAAAACAACTTCCACATAAATCTTAATAATTCAACAAAGCCCCACCCTAAAGCAGCAATCGAAACTAACCCAAACACGATTTGGAAAAACTTCTTCAATGAGATGCTCCTCTTGTAACTTAACATTTTATTCGTGCGTATGCGCGTTTACCTCGTTGGACCACTAAAAACACGCACAATTAACTATCTGTATGTAATGAACTTATCAGCATTCTGCTAAATACACCATCTGAAAAACACGCAACCTTTAGGTCGATTTTTATAGTCACGATTTCCTTTGATACAAAAGGATTTTAAGCAATGCGGTATTAAATACGGCGAGTTAACTCATGGCGTTAGCACAAATCCAACCAGCCTCTTGCTGAGCGCGTTCACTACCAACGGTATATACAAAATGGACGTATTGGCACGGCAAAACTATCTGTAATAGATCAGCGAGCTGACCGAGTAGCAATAACACCTCACTCAGCAAGCTTCAAACGCCACTCCAACCAATCTTTACACATCATTAATGACAATAACTATCATTTGATATTGATTCTCATTTGCAAATATACGACACTTTTGGCGATTTTTTCATAGGGATATCAACAACTATGCATACAAGATTTCGCCTAACTTTGATTGCTGTTGCAGTACTCAGTGCAACGGCCCACGCTGACGAAGCCCCCAGCAACAGCGTAAACACGACAAATATTAGCGAGCGCATCCAAGTGGACGGCGACCGCCTCAAGACCGAAAAACCCGACAGTGTCACTATCAACATCAGCGCTGATAAGATTGCCAACAGCATGAGCACCGACATCGCCGATGTATTACGCCACGAACCGGGCGTAACCATTACGCGCGATGAACGGTTTGGCATTGGCAGTATCAATATTCGTGGCTTAGATGGTAACCGCGTCAAGCTACAGGTAGATGGGGTTGAGTTGGCCGACAGCTATGGCCCCACCACCACTTATCTGCAATCGGGCCGTAACAGCCTCGACACCGATGCATTGCAAGCCATGGAAATCGTCAAAGGTGGTGATGTGAGCGCTGGCTCTGGCGCCTTTGGTGGCGTGGTACGCTTTAATACTAAGCAACCGCAGGATTTCCTCAACGCTACTGGCGATGACAGCTATTTTTCACTCGCGGCCAACTACCGCAGTGACAGCGAACGCTTCAGCGAAACCGCTACCGTGGCAAACCGCAGCGGCGCGGTGGAATCGTTACTGCTTTATACCCGTCGTGATGGCCAAGAGCGTGAGAACCACGGTGGTGGCGTTGACATCATGGGGTTGGCGCGTGGCAAGGTAAACCCAGGCGATAACAGCAGCAACAACTTGCTAGGTAAAGTAATTTGGCAGTTAGCTGGCAGTCGCCTTGGCGTGACTGGCGAGTATTTCCAAGGTGAATCGCAAATTGATCTATTTTCGCAAAGCACAGAGTCCACCACTGACCGCAGCGACGATGAACTAACTCGCTACCGTTTAGGCATGTTCCAAGACATCACCCAAGCCACCGCCCTGTATGATTCGCTGCACTGGCAATTGGATTATCAAAAGACCAAAACCACTAACGGCACTCGCCTTGATAGCGCCATGTCACAACGTTTTGTTGACCGCTTTTATGATCAAAAAGGCTGGCAAGGTAGTCTGAAATTGGTCAAGCAATGGGGTGACCACCAGCTCAGCTACGGCGGTAACTATCAATACCAAGAGTTTGAAAACCTCAACCAAGACACGGTCAATGACGTGACCGAAACCGACCGTTTCTCGCCGCCTGCTGACGGCAATAAATGGGGGGTGTATGTTAGTGATCACTGGCAGTTAACTGACAACTTTGCGCTGCTGCCAGCTGTGCGTTACGACCGTTACCACTACAGCACCTCATCAGATCAATATATTGATGATTGGGGCGATAGCCGCGATGACAAACTCACGGGGCAGTTAGGCTTTGACTGGCACATTACCGAGCAACTCTCCATGTTCGGCCGTTACGGCAGCGGCTTTAGAGCCCCCGCGATGACTGAGCTGTATTACTACTACGAGCACAGTGTGAGTTTTGGTGGCATGAACATGAGTTATATCATTCGGCCCAACCCCGACCTTGAACCAGAGAGTAGCACCTTTGCAGAAGCCGGTTTACGTTGGGCGAGCGATCTGCTCAGCGCCGAACTGACGGTCTACGACAACCATTACCGTCAGTTTATTGAAAGCCAAGTATCGCTCGGCAGTTCGCCAGAATATGCTTTGGGACAATTTACCGCGCTCAATCTCGATAAAGTCGACATCAAAGGCGTTGAACTACGTGGCTCTTTGGATTTAGCCAAATGGTTAGGTTACCGCGATGGTCTGCGCTTGGATGCTGCCTTTGCCTATGCCGACGGTGAAAACGTGGGGGATGATCAACCACTTGATAGCGTCTCGCCAATGGAACTGTTTACCGCGCTGAACTATGACTCAGCCAGCAACAACTGGGGCGGCAGTTTAAGTGCCAGTTGGACAGCGAAGAAGAAAACCTCGGACATCACCGCCAACAACCAGTGGTTAGCTACTGATAGTTTTACGGTGGTAGACCTTACCGCATACGTTGAACCCGTTAGCAACCTGCGCTTAACCGCTGGGGTGTTTAACTTATTCGATAAAGAGTACCTACTGTGGAACGACATTCGCAGCCTAAGTAACAGTGGTGAAAACCTTTACCGTTATACCCAACCCGGTCGCAACTTTGGCGTGGGTATCAAGTATAGTTTTTAAGCGACAACCGCTAACTGCTGCATAAACACAACGGGCGATAAGTATGTGACTTACCGCCCGTTGTTATGTGTAAGGTGCCAGCTATCGCAACTAGCGCCGAGGCCAACAGCTGATATCAGCGTTACTCCACCACTTTCCCGCGACTAAAATAGTGGTGCTTATCTTTGGCATGTGATCGAGTTTTAGCATCGTAATCAATCACCTCAAAGGTCGCTACATCGGCATTTTCGACGACAACAAGGCTATCGTATTGGTAGTAGTAGATTGCATGTTTGCCCTTGATGTAGTGGTAATCCAACAGTTCAATATCGTTGATATGTTCGTTATCAAGCGACACTAAGCCACTGCGAATTAGACAGTAAAAATGCGCTTTATCAGCAAAATAGCAATCATCTTGCAGCAGCTTGAAGCTGGCTAAATCGACACAGAGTTGCAACCGCTTACCACGATAAAACAGCGCGTTATTATCCTTGCCCAGCTCATGGGTCAAGGGCGTAAAGCTCGCGTAATCAATATCGGCAACGGGCTGGCAGTGATAATACACCGTCGAGTTGTCGCCCTCGGTGGAGTAACTCCACGTGCTATAAGGCTCATAAGTTCGATAGGTTTGCGGGCTAGCGTTCATGATCAATTGGCCGCCATCCGCAATTTGAGTGTCATTGACTAAATACAGCCGCTCATCAATCAACGTTAGCTTAGCGTGTTGCGGCTTAAAGCCTTCAATGACCTGACCTAAATAATAAACATGGCGTTGGTCTACCGCGTAGCGTGGTTCAGCGTTGGCATCATCTACGTGTTGCGCCAATAACCGGAAACTATGCGGATCGGCGTTGCTGATGTTGCTACCGCTGAAATACACTTTGTCTCTTACCACCGCATAGCCACTGATAGGGATGCCATTGATAAGATTCCATAGCATTTTGGTGTAGCCAAATAAGGTAAAACCACCCAGCACGATAACCATCGACGCGGTCAGTAATGTGGTTGGTGCAAAATCATAATAGCGAATATCAAATGCAAACAATGCCAAGGCAATAAAGATCGGATACATCATTACTAAGCAGATGATAGCTATGGCCTTGGTGTTTTTCTCTGACCCCGGCGCATCAAACATCATCGGCGAAAACATCATCATCATTGGCCAAAAGCAAAACACCAATGTCATAAAAATATCGAATACCAGCTTCATAAACCCAAACCGATTTAACTTGGTTAAAAATCCCTGTATAGCTCGTTAGTGCTCCCCACTGCGCCTTGCTGCTGCCAACAATGCCTACACCACGCGCACCGTGATATACACCGCTAGTTAACACACATCCGTTATTGAGCTAACCGCTTCATCATTTTGAATAACGCAGCGGATTATAAAATCATAACTTGCTAAACAACATAGATCTAAGCTGACGGGCTAAAGGGGATAAATGCGGGCATCGTGCTGTGCGTTGATGAAAGCCCACAAAAACGGGCGCTAAAGTGCAAACTTAGCGCCCGATGGTTCAAGGTAAATAGGCAACCACGCTGTTAATTGGCAAATGCCAGTTCGGGATGAATAACAATGGCGCGATACGAGGCTTGTTGCTTAGCCGTAGCGGTCATATGCAGCTCAACTTCTACCTGCTGAGTGCCATATTTCACTTCCACCAGCCGCGGGGTGGTTAGGGCTTTTTCCAGCAATTTAGGCGTGGCAAAAAACATCATCATAGTATCGGTATCTGGCTGATATTTGGTGATTGACGTCACTGGGCTATACCAATCGTAGCCGTGATGCTTACCAAACTGCCAAGTTTGCTGCACAGTTAGCTTGTTTTCATCAATCTTGTATTCCACGCCTCGGCTGTATTTTTCGGTGACAAACATCGGCTGCATTAAGCCGCGGCCATCGCCGTTATCAAACACCGACAACGTCCCTTTTTGCGGAATAAGATAGGCGCTGTGCTGCGCGTAACTATAGTCAAAGTCGCTATTACTGCAAACGCCGTTTTCATTGCAATCCAGTTTATTGCCCGCCGCATCAACCGGCGTCAGCACTTTGGCCGCCAACGGTTCATGCCAGCCTTTGCTCGGTGCCAAAATCCATTTTACTTGTTTATCACGGCCAATTTTCACCACCCCTTGGTGACGTAACGACACAATAATGGTGTCGTCATCCGAGTTATATTCAATTGAGTTTACATGCGCCCAGTTACGGCCAACACCTACGCCCATGATGTCACCAAACGCGGCATTATTCGGCTCTAACGCAGCGCGTTTCGCTTTTAAATCAACGTTAAGGCACACTGAACGCGGGTCGAGTGCTTGCATCAAAGCATCGCGCAATGGGTCGAGAATTTTCGTTAAATCCCATACATCCACTAACCGACCAAACTCGTCTACTTCCAAAATCTGGTCACGCACAGTATTGACCACTTGACCATCATCGCGGACGTAGTCTTTTTTCGCGGCTCGCAGTAGGTAGTGACCATTTTTAAGCGCTTTCATGTCGTGCGACATGTCGATATAGCCTTTAGGTAACCAGCGTTCGAACACCATCCGCCCTAACAAATCCATGCGGTAATAACGCTGGCCTTGCAGAAAGATGACATCACCGTTATCCATTTGGTGCACACCCATTAAAATGCCGCGTTTCGCAATATCGTTTTGATCGTGGATCTTGTACGGGTCGAGATACCAACGCACTTCACCCTGCGTATCCGTGACAAAGTTGAGCGGCCAGCGATCCCACTCCAATGCACCGCCGTTACGCCAGTGCACCGATGCTGAGTTTTGGTCGCCAATCAGATGATTAATCCAGTACAAACGCTGCTCAAAGCCTTTGGCGACTTTGACGGGCTTAATGCTAGGAAATGCACTCACCGCGCCATCAACACTAATCCCTTGCAGCGGTTGTGTGAAAATCTGATAGGTTTCTTTGACCGACTTGCCCGCTAAGGTGTAACTCAGCGCCACCTGATTTTGATAGTTAGCATACAAGCCAAACACGGGGACACCATTGTAAGTGAGCAGTTGGCTATGCCCGACAGGATAGCTGATATCCACCCCATCTTTGCCCTTACCTTTCACAGTAACTTTAACATCACTAATGGTTTTGCCTGCCAAATCAATGATCGCTGTCAGCGGCGCATAGCCATAAGGATTTACTTGAACTTGACCGAGTTGGCCTTGAGTGGGCCGCTGCACATTAATTACCGATGCCTGTGCAGTGGCAGTAACTAATGGCATCGCGCCAACTAATGTTAACGACAACAGCAAGGTGCTGATAATGGGCTTGTGCATTCTGCTCTCCCGTCTTAATAAACTACAAAAAATCTTGCAAACTAATCTGATGATAAGACTGCAATTTTCTATGTAATTTGCATAGCCGAGGCGATCACAAACAGGCACGACGGGATTAGAACAAAGCGACATAACTCATAAGTGCGACTGCAGCCATGCCGCAGATATTCGCCAACGGTGAGAGCGCCTGTTACGTAATAATCTCAACAGGCACTGCCAGCGAGGTCATGATGCCTGCTCCTTTGCATGCCGACGTTCACGGGATAACGCCGAGTGAGATTAACAATCGCTAATGCATTGCTGTTAGGTTTTGCCGTTAACAGGCGTTATATTGATTGTTCGTTTTTGTAGGAGTTGAACATGTTAGAACTTTCTTTTCACGACTTAGTCCGCCAGCGTCGTTCCGTCAGAAAATACCTTCCCATTCCGCTGAGCAAACGGCTATTAACCGAAGTTCTAGAAGATGCCCAATGGGCACCGTCTAACTGCAACATTCAGCCTTGGCAGGTGCAAATCGTCTCCGGTGCCACTAAAGACAAACTTAGTGCGGCGTTGAAAGCCGAACATTTAGCGGGCAGAACATCAGAAGACTTTTGGTTTGATCACAACGGCTATAGCGGTGAACATCTCGCCCGCATGATGCACATGGGTCAAGCGCGTAATGAAGCGTTGAACATTGCCAGAGAAGACCAACAACGTCGCGATGCCGAAATGTTGCGCCAGTTTGAGTTCTTTGATGCACCGCATGTGGCATTGCTGTTTATGCCAGAATTTGGCGATTGTGTGCGTACCGCCGGCGATCTTGGCATGTATGGTCAAAACTTTCTGTTGTCATTGACGGCGCACGGCTTGGCAGGCATTCCGCAAACCTTACTCGGCATGCATGCTGGGGTTATCCGCGATGTGTTGGGGATCTCGCCTGAATTGAAAATGCTGTATGGCATTTCCTTTGGCCATCCTGATCCTGCTGCTAGCGGTTACAGCGTCAATCTCGGCCGAGAACCCATCAGCAAAAGCGTCACCTTTTACGATTAAGTTCACGCCATTCAACTGCGCCACGTCTCAGCAGGCTCCCCGCTGACCTGGCGCTTATCCTCATCGCAGTAACACCTGTTTACTATGCTTAAAGCTAAGCACAATTGAGCTTTGATATTCGGGTGACAGCCGCCAACGCAAGAGTTAAATAAGACAGTAATGCCCGTGTCCGATTAGGTGAATTTTTTTTGGAAAAAAGTGAGTCAGTGATTTCGCTGAATTAGCTAAATACAAATTAATTCAAGTATGGGAAACTCCGACAGCAAAAAGTCAAGAGCTGACCATACAGCTCATCATTAAGTCTGAACTATTTATCAATAATTGACCGATAACTCATTTCCCTATAATCTCTTTAATCAATCAGTTACCTATAAAAAGTTTAATAATTCTTCTGAGAATTCGATCCTATGAAGACTTCCAAAATCGATCTGAACGATCTACACGATAAGAACATAAACTATTTGATTGGTGCTGGTGCATCTGCAGGTCTATTTCCAACCCTTGCATTGAATATGCAGACAGAAGGAAAATGGGAAACGATTGAAACTTTGGCTACCGAATTCGATGCTATTGATGCTAAATATCTAAAAACCTTGCTGTTCATGTATTATTACGAGGAATGTATAAAGCCTGTTAGTTCCGTTGATTTCACTAAGTTAGAAGGTGAAAAGAAAGTAGTCATTGATAATTACAAAAAATTCATAAAATTGAACCTTGAAATACTTCGTAGAAAGCAAGGTTACGACAGAAAGGTTAATTTCTTTACTACGAATTATGATTCTTGCCTTTCCTATGCAGCTGATGAAATTTACGAAGAAAAATCTATTAGATTCAACATCAATGATGGTTCGCGTGGTTTCCATAAGAAAATTGTTGAGGCCCGCAACTTCAATTGCATGACTACTGAATCCGGAATATTCGATAGAAGCAAAGACGTCCAACGACAAATCAATCTCATTCATCTTCATGGTTCTGCTTTCTGGCGAAAGCACAACGATTCAATTCTTGTTGATTATTCTTCTGCAGATAAAATTGTTTCTGAATCTTCAATCGACAGCATGTACTGCGAAGATTTTAAAGAGATGCTAGAAAGCGGTTATCACACCGTGGATCAATTGTGTTCAATGATAATAGATGAGGAAAACGAAGCGGAATTTCAACGTAAACAAGATGACTTCTATCGGGAATATAAAAAGTTACCTATCGTCAACCCTACAAAATGGAAGTTTCACGAAACAGTATTTGAAGAACACTATTACCAAATGCTGCGCCACCTCAGTTACGAGTTAGAAAAACCAAATAGCATATTGATTGCTTTCGGATTCTCTTTTGCGGATGAGCACATTAGGAACTTGATTAAGCGTTCCCTAACGAACCCTACTCTACAAGTATATATCTGTTGCTACAGAGAAACCATGATCCCTGAATTTCAGAAGTATTTCTCTGACTTGAATAACATCAAATATGTTGTCCATGAAGAAGGCGAAAAATTAGATTTCTCTTACTTCAATTCTCACGTCCTAACGCTTGGTGAGGATGACGTATGAGTATCTTCATTGGTGAAGTAACAGCGGTAAATGGCATTCAAATTACCTTGACCGTTGATGAGACATCGAACAAAGACACCATTTTCTATGAAGGTCAACGTTACAAAGGTATCTCTATCAGAGAGTACGTTACTATTCAACGTGGTTTCCGTGACATTGTATGTATCGTTGAGGGTGAATACTTAGATGAAAGACGTTTCCAAGAGAACATCGATAAAGTCGAGTACGTCCGAAAGGTGCATGTTCGCCCGATTGGCTACATTGAAAATGGAAAGTTCTTTGAAGGTATAAAGTTCTTACCGTTAATCCGTGACCAGGGCCGGAGCATACTTTGATTAATTGCTAACCAAAGAACACCTTTTCACGGTAATCATCGCTCCACCCAGCCTGTTTTAGTTTGTTTCGCTGGCTCGGTGAGCCGCAATCACACTGCCGCA
>NZ_JBLXAT010000007.1:0-162181 GCF_048265805.1 Shewanella sp.
GCGGCGGTAGTTCTAGCTGAGCAGCTCTTAAAAAATGGCTATGCACTGGCGGATTTATGAGGGGATCCTTCAGTGCTAAGCGCTTATGGTAGCTAACAGCGTCTAGTTTCAATATTACCGCGTTAATAAAGTCGCTTGGGGGCATCACAACGTCCCCTTTATGACCTCGTTATTTCATCCGCAGCATTAGAGCGCAATGCCGAAGCAGAGCACAGCGGATGTCATCGCAGTGTTCATAATCTTAGCTTTGCTAAACTTTGGAGTAGTCGTTTCGCGGCTACGCCACTGCTAAGGCCAGTTTTTTATTGCACTGGCGATCTACTGTGGCATAGTAGAAAAAATCGCCTTCAGGATGAATGTTGCCATGTTGCTAGCCAAGCCTGCTATAGCAGATAACACGTCGGAAAATACGGTAAAGGCCAAATCTTTTCGGCAAGACAACCCGCTGATTTGGCCACTGATGACGCTGTTCAAAACCTCAGTAAAAAGCTGGAAGATCCACCATCTTGCCAGTGAACTACAAAGCCGAGGGTTAATGCACAAGCTAGATGACAGCCCAGAGAAAGATCTGTTCAAACGTAACTTTCTGTTGATGAATGCCCTGTACGAGTTACAGGAGATGTTACTGCCAGACCAATGGCTGCAAGTTAAATCGATGGATATTCAGCTATTTCGCTTAACCCCCACCAATGTGTTGCTACTACTTGATGAAGACCAATCGCTGCGGGATTACTATCTCGACTGGGGCAACTACGATACCAGCGTCAATGTGGTCAAACAGATGCTGGAAGAGTTTTGGAGTTCTTACGAGCATTATATTGGTGCCAATCCGAAGCGCTTAGCACACATTGACGCGTTGAAAGTAATGGAACTGGATATCGACGCTACCGACCGCGAAATTCGCCGCCAATGGCGTAAGCTTGCCCTGCGCTGGCATCCAGATCGCCCTGATGGTGATGCCGCCAAATTTAGGCAGATCTGTGAAGCGTGGCAGGCGCTCAAGATGAGTTAATGCTGCCGAAATCGGGGGCATTTCACATATATCACTAAAAAAGCATTGTTTAAGATTGGATTAAGTCACAATACCTAACCTCAATGCTATTAAGTTTATCTATTCGCATTCTTTGCAAGGAGTTTATTTTGTTGAAACCCGCTCTGGCCGTATTGATGCTTGCAGGGGCATCTTTTGCAGCTCACGCCACCGATTTTGTTGAAGGTAAACATTATACTCAGGTAACAAACAAGGCGAGTGATAGCCCTAAGGTCACTGAGTACTTCTCGTTCTATTGTCCGCACTGCTACAACATGTCCACTAAGTACCTTAACTTCATCAAAGCCAAAATTGATCCAAGCATTAAGTTTGATGATGCCCACGTTGACTTTATGAACAGCAGTATCGGTACTGAAGTGATGCGTTCATTAGCGGTAATGAAAACCTTAGGCGTAGAAAAAGAATTGCTGCCGAAGATGTTTGCCGCCATTCAAGGTGACAATGCTGGCGCACATGATCACAGCCATCCGCATCAATCAGGTATCAATAGCCGTGATGACATCAAACAGGTATTTGCCACTGCTGGTATCGATGCCGCTAAGTATGATGAAGTAGCCGACAGCAGTGAAACCACTGACACCATTAATAGCTGGCGCCAAGAGCAAACCACCTACCAAGTCGAATCCATTCCAACCTTTATCGTTAACGATAAATATCGTATCAACATGGATGAGATCCGCTCAGTAGCCGATCTGACTGAGCTGATCGATTACTTGGCCACCAAAAAAGAGGAAAAATCGGGTGGTAGCATGGGCTGGTTATTCTTGGCCTTTGCTGGTTTGGCTGCCGTAAGCCGCCGCCGTTATAGTTAATTTTTAGCGGCAATCACTTGGGGCAATGAACCTCTAGCGTTTGCTTTGTTGCAAATCAAACACGTTGTAAACAAGTTAAACTGCCCCGAATAAACCCAAAGGCCTCAAATGAGGCCTTTGTTGTTGATAGCATTTGTTAGTCGAACATCCGCTGCCACCAAGATTTTGGCTTACCGCAATTCTCCGCTGGATGATAACTATCCACCAGCGCTGGCACTGCGACAACATTGCCACAATCTGCCGCCATCGCCACACCAGTATCGCGGTCAAAGTATCCTTGTACGATACCGTTCTCCGGTGGTAAACGTAACGGCAATGGTGAGCGATTACGCAAGAACTGGGTATACACCGCCATCGCACCACTGCTGCCATAGAGAGACGTTTTACCGTTGTCATCTCGGCCGACCCACACGACTGCGACGTTACGTTCATCCATCCCTGCAAACCACGAATCACGGCGGTCGTTACTGGTTCCCGTTTTACCGGCTAAGGTAACGCCAGGGAACGCTTGCCCCAGTTTCGCAGCCGTGCCCGATTCCACCACTTTGGTCATGCCATACTGCACTAAGTAGTTCACTGACCGATCAATCGCTTGGTGCTGCGCTAAGCCACTGGCGGCAATCGGCTGGTTGTCTTTATCCAACACTTGCGTGACCGCCGCTAACTCACGATAACGTCCATGCGAACCGATAGTTTGATACAGCTGTGCCACCATCAATGGTGAACCGTTGACGGCGCCGAGCAACATGGATGGATATTGATTGATATTCTCCTTCCATCCGGCCTGCTTAATCGTGGTCGCTACCGCGTCCAATCCCAATGCCATCCCCAGATTCACCGTGGGCACGTTCATCGATTTCTTTAAGGCGGTAAGCAGCGGCACCTGACCACTAAACTGTTTATCATCGTTTTGTGGTGACCAAATATCACCGCGTTCGTTCTTGAGGGTAATCGGCTCATCTTGCAACGGCGTGACCAAGTTATAATGTCCCGGCTGCGTCAACGCCGTGGCATAGACAAACGGTTTTACCAACGAACCGATTGGCCGACGAATATCGGTGGCGCGGTTAAACCCGTAATAAGACGGCACTCGGTCACCCACCATCGCGGCAATACCGCCGCTATAGCGGTCAGTTACCACCATGCCAGTTTGCAGTTGCAGCTTCTCGGCATTGAGCGATTTCATCGCCGTGCTGACCGCTTCTTCGGCCGCCTCCTGCGCTAACGGATCCAGCGTGGTGTAAACCTTCACCCCTGACTGTTTTAACAGCGCCTCGCCGTAGCGGCTGCGCAGCTCTTGCTTCACCAGAGCGAAGAATGCGGGCAATTTTTGATGCACCGGACGGGAGGAATTGCGCAATGCTAACGGCGTTGAGGCCGCCAGTTGATACTGCTCAGCGGTAATCTTGTTACCTTCCATCAGTAAGCGCAACACTAAGTCACGCCGCTGCTGAGCCCGTTTGGGATAACGCCATGGATTGTAAAAAGAAGGCCCTTTAATCACCGCCACCAAAAAGGCTTGCTGAGCTAAGGTCAGCTCACCGATTGGCCGTCCAAAATAAAACTGCGATGCCAACCCCATACCGTGGATCGCACGGCTATGATCTTGCCCCATGTAAACTTCGTTCAGATACGCTTCGAGGATCTCCTCTTTGCTGTAGCGAAAATCGATAATAATCGCCATCAGCGCTTCGCGCGCCTTGCGCACCAAAGAGCGCTCACTGGTTAAGAAGAAGTTTTTGGCTAATTGTTGTGTTAGGGTTGAACCACCCTGCACGGTTCGGCCTGCGGTAATGTTAACCACCGCAGCACGAATAATGGCTAGTGGGTTAACACCATAATGTTCGTAGAAACTGCGGTCTTCGGTGAGAATTAAGGCTTCCACCACCATCGGCGGAATTTCTGCCGTCGGCACAAAGAGACGATCTTCACCGTCGCCTGTGACAATGCGATCCAGCAGCACTGGCTCTAAATGAAACACCGCTAATTGACGGTTGTCCCCTTCACGCGTCACTGACGTCACGCCGTTGCTGTCAAAACTCACCATCACCCGCTGTTCAGGCTGCTTGCCCTCAGGGTGTAAGAAGGGGCGGCGCCACAGGTCAACCCGCGTGCTAGACGCAGAGAACTCGCCGACTTGGCGCGGATTGGCCACTTTGCGATAGCCCAACAGTTTTAACTCATCAATCAGTTGCTGATGGCTCACTGGCGCGCCGGGATATAGCGACATCGAACGGCTAAAAATCTGCGCTGGCAGATACCATTTTTGCCCTTCGAATTTACGCGCAATAATTTGATCGAGATAGATGCTATAGACCAGCAGCACCGCGGCGAAAATCACTGTCAGCTTCCAGCCGACCGACCAGAGCTTACGCCACACTGAGGGCTTATTCGGTGTATTGCTGGACTTTTTTGGGGTTTTCTTGGTTGCTTTTGCCATTATTCCATTACTGCCGCTACTGATTGAGCGTACGCTTCTTTGTGAATTTTGTGGGTTGAGTGTTGGCCGGATCATCCGGCCATAGATGCTTAGGATACCGCCCACGCATCTCCTTTTTCACCTCGACATAGGGGCCAGCCCAGAAGCTCGCCAAATCTGGGGTTAACGCTAACGGCCGCTGCGCTGGTGATAGTAACTCCATCGTCACCGTCAACTTACCATCCAACAGCTGTGGGCTCTGCGCCATGCCTAACGCTTCTTGCAAACGCACACTCAACAACGCGCGCCCAGCGGCGTCATAACGCACAGGGGCATTGGTGCCCGTCGCCATCGGCCAGTGCTCCGGCAACCAATGCTGCAGTTGTTGTCGCTGCGGCCAACTGAGTGAATCGAGTAATATTGCATAGATATTTAGCGCTTTAAGCTGAGCAATATTCTGCACATCATTCAGGTAGGGTGCCAGCCAATCCGCTAACGAGTTGAGTAAAGTTTCATCGGTTAAATCGGCAAAGTCAGGCTGATGGGATCTTGCAATGCCGCACCTGAACTGTAGCTGTCTTGCGCGCTCGTCAACGTTGAGTACTTCCAACCCTTTACGCGCCACATAATCGAGGAAACCTTGTACTCGCATGTCGCGGCTAAGTGCTAACGGTTCTGATTTAAGCACCAGTTTGCCCAAACACAGTTGGCGCTCGGCTTGGATACGGCCGCGGTCCTCTTGCCATTGCGCCACCTCTTGCCAGTGGCACAGATAACTCAACTCCTGCTGCAACAAGGTGGCAGGTAACTCACATGCTAGCCAGACGCGACCGGCACTGCGGCCTTGCTGCTCTTGAAAATCAGCCACCACCAGCCAATCGGCTTGATTCAGTGGATCACTACTATCGAGCATTACGCCCGTGCCGTTAGCGAGCAAAAAGCCTTGCTGACCCCGCGCCATGGCAATGCGATCCGGAAAAGCAAAAGCCAATAACATCGCGGTATCGCTACGGTTAGCGGCGCGGATAAAACTTTGTGGCGCATCGGTAATACCAAAACGTTGCAGCCAATTGCGACACAAGCGTCCAGCTAAGCCACTGGTGGCACTGGACAAACGATTCAGCACATCGCTACTGCCACCGCTGCCGCCCGCTTCTAACAACGCGGCTAGCAAACAGGCTAAACCAAGTAACTGTGGTTGCTGCCGCTGTTGCGCTAATTGACTGGCCTTAACCAACATATGCGCCATGCGCACCGAGGCACCGAGTTGATACGCTTGCTTGCCGTGAGCGGTGACATTACGCTGCACGTCCACCAGTTCAAGGCTCTGCAGCAGTTGCCACGCAACCGCCTCATTGGCCGCATTAGCAGGGGTGAGCAGTGGCAAGTCATTGAGCGATTTGACACTCCAATTGGCCGCGTCAAACGCCATACCGAGCAGATCGCTACAGACAATCTCTGGCTCATCAGCAGGCATTAAGCGCGCTTGCTCTTCACTGCTCCACAAACGCAAACAAAAGCCCGCACTCAAACGCCCAGCTCGGCCCGCACGTTGAGTAGCGCTGGCTTGGCTGATACGTTTCAATCCCAAGCGGGTAACTGCAGTCTTGGGGTTGAAGCTCGCTTGGCGTTTATAGCCGCTATCGACCACCATAGTGATGCCATCAATGGTCAAACTGGATTCCGCCACGTTGGTTGATAGCACGACTTTTTGTGCACCATCGGCGAGCGGTGCAATCGCCGCATCTTGCTCCTCAGCGGCTAATTCACCGTACAGCGGCAGAATCTGAATCGCGCTATGTAAGCGGCCGGTGAGATACTCCTGCAACTGCAGTATTTCGCGTTTTCCGGGCAAAAAAGCCAGCAGTGAGCCCGCGGCTTGCGCCGTACTCGCGCCAAGTGCCACGGCCGAATCTGGCTGCATCAGCGCGCAGATCATCTTGCCCATATGGCTTAGCCAGTCAGGCATATAGCTATTATTCGTTGGGGTTTTGGCGGCTTGATAAGCCATGGTCACCGGAAAACTGCGGCCTTCACTGAGCAGTTTGCTAGCGTTGGGCATCAGTTGTTGCAGCGGCAAACCTTGCAAGGTTGCTGACATTGCCACCAGTGTCAGATCTTCCCGCAGCGATTCCTGCACTTCCAGCGCCAGCGCTAAACCGAGATCGGTACTCAAGTGCCGCTCGTGAATTTCGTCGAAGATGATCATCGCCACGCCGTCGAGCGTCGGGTCTTGCTGGATCATCCGCGTTAAAATCCCTTCGGTGATAATCTCCAGCTTAGTATGGTGACTCACCTTGCTTTCACCACGCACGCGAAAACCTATCTCATCGCCTAACGCTTGTTGCCGCTGTTTAGCCAGATAACTGGCGATGCTGCGGGCAGCAACACGCCGCGGTTCGAGCATTAAAATGCGACCATCAATCTCAGGCCAATCCAACATAGCATAAGGTAATGCGGTAGATTTACCCGCACCGGTAGGCGCTTCAATGATGAGTTGCCGTTGCTTGGCGAGTTGCGCTCGCAGTTGCGGCAAGAGGGCTTGAATCGGTAGATTGTCCAACATGAATAAGCTGTGAAACCAACAAAGGCCTAGTGTAACCCGTTTTCACCACGGCACGCTAACGCCTACTAGGTTGGGTTGAGCAAACTCGCCAACCGCTCCAGCGGCATCGGTTTGTGGATGCAGTAGCCTTGCGCATAGTCCACGCCAAGCTCTGTTAGCCGCGCGAGGATCTGCTCTGACTCGACAAACTCGGCCACGGTACGAAACTGCAAGTCTTTCGCCAGTTGGCAAACCGCAGCAACAATCGCCCTATCTGCGGGATCTTCACATAAGTTCACCACAAACTGACCATCGATTTTGACATAATCCAGCGCCAGCTTTTTAAGGTAAGCAAAGGAGGAGAAGCCGGCGCCAAAGTCATCAATCGCCAATTTACAACCGTGCGCTTCCAGCAGTTCTAACAACTGACACGCCTGCTCAACTTGAGTCAACATGGCAGTTTCGGTGATTTCGAAACATAAGTGCGACACCAGTTGTGCCTCAGCTAACAACTGTTTTTCCAGCCACTGCATAAACTCCCCGTCAGCCAGAGATGCGGCAGAGAGGTTAACGGAGATCTGCTCACACTGCTGCCACAGCTGAAAGTTGGCATTGCCCCAGCGCAGCAGGTTGTCGATCACCCAACGGTCAACTCGGGATGCCAAGTCATAACGCTCCGCTGCAGGAAAGAACACCGCAGGCGAGAGGATCTCGCCGTTTTCTCGCTGCATGCGCAGTAAAATCTCTAAGTGCATACCGCTACTAATCGGCTTAACAGCACGAATTTCCTGAAAATGCAGTTGAAAACGGTTACAAGCCAACGCATCAATAATCTCTAGAGAGGCGGTCATTTCGGTGTAAAACTTTTTGAAACGCATGTCGCGTTCATCGAAAATTTGGTACTGATTCCGCCCTAACTCTTTGGCTAAACGGCAGGCGGCATCGGCTTGCGCCAGCACGGTATAGATATCTTCATTGGCGCGCTCTAACGGCGCTACCCCCATGCTGGCGGAAATCTTATGCTCGCGCCCTTGCCAGCGAAATTGATGGCCGCGCACTTGGCTGCAAATCCGCTCGGCAATCACTTTGGCGGAATCTCGATTACAGGCATGCATCAAAATAGCAAACTCATCACCACTGAGCCGCGCCACTACATCGCCCTTACGTACCAACAGTTTGAGGCGCTCAGCAATTTGGCAGATCAAGCGGTCACCGGCCATATGGCCACTGAGATTATTCACTACGCGGAATTGATCTAAGTCGAGCAGCGCCAAACATACTGGCGAACCATCCTGTTCGAGTAATAAGCGCTGTAATAGATCTTCAAAATGCGCTCGGTTTGGTAAGCCGGTGAGCGCATCGTAGTTGGCTTGAAATGACAACTCTGACGCTAAACGGCGCCGCTCGCTGACATCCTCAGCAATGAGGATCAGATTTTGCTGTTCCGACTGCGCCGGATACAGCCCTAAGCGCTGCCAGCTCATATCGTTGTTGTGCATGATGCCGACTTCACACCACGCCTGTCCTAGCACGCCATCGCGCACCATATTTAAGGTTTCCAACAAGTTGTCACGGTCTTGCTCACGCACCACCTCTAACAGATTCACTTGCTGGTTATGCACCAAAGTCTGCTCGGCGATGCGATTCATCATGATCAGTTCATTGCGCCGATTGAGCTGCGCGCAGGCTAACTGCAACTGATGGAACAGTTCATGGTAGCGCCGCTCACTGAGTAGCAAAGCTTGGGCGATACGAGTCAGTTCCATGGCCGAAGCGATCATCGCTTGCGCTTGCTGCAGCTGTTCGATAAAGCTGTCAGCCCAGTCACACTCGCAATGGCAGTTAACGGCACCTAACGCCATCACGGTGTCGCCCAACTTTAATAACGGCAGCACCAGCAAACTTTTGACCTGCCATTGGCGTAATAACTGCTTTTCTTCCAGCGCATCTTTGGGCAGTTGCGCCACGGAGCTGAGCGACAGCAACCGCGGGTGTTTCACTAAATCGCGAAAAAACGGGGTTTGCCCTAAGCGCCACTCCCGCACGCCTTGGCCATTATTAAACTGAGGTTTGAGATAGAGATTTCTCGCCGAGATATGGCCGGGCTTAGTCAACGGCGCTAATACAAATACGCCATCGCAAGCCAACTGACGAGTGATCACCTCTAAGGCGCGATCGACATGCTGCTCCAACGTGGCAAGTGGGGTGTCACTAAATAAGTTCATCAAGGTTTGTTGCAGCGGATCGATTAACGCCTGCGTCATTACTTGTTCTCCGTAACAGTCAAACCACGACATCATCTATAGGGGTTGCGGGCCTGTTATGTTTAGTTTTTGTTCAAATCAAACGCGTTATGCACAAGGCGCAGCCAATCAAGTTTAGTCAACGCAGCCAACTTGATGCAACAAAGTCCAGCCACCGTTTAAATGCTTCTTGGGGCGAGGCCAAAACCAGCAACAAAGGTCAACAACCCCGAGTATAGTAATGGCTTTTAACTAGACGAATCACCGCAATGACAGACATAACTCCATGGCCGAAACGGTGTTTTTTAGGGTTTGCCCTGACCGACGTACAACAGCAGCAAATAACGCAATGGCAGCAAGCGCTTAATGAATCATCAGTGCGCTGGGTGCCGCAGGCGAACCTGCATCTCACTCTGGCGTTTCTTGGGCAATTACGACCGGAGCACATGGCGCAACTCATGGCGTGTGTACCGCAGTTGACACGGCAACGCTTTCGCCAGCCGTTAACACAGTTGGCCTATTGGCCGCAGCCTAAAATTGGTTGTATTACGGCGACGACTGTTGCGCCCGCCTTGCAACAGCTGGCCGACGCAGCGCAACAGTTGATGCAACAACTGGCGCTCCCCAGCAGTGAACATAGTGTGTATCGGCCACATATTACCTTGGCACGCAAAGCCAATAGCCTCGCCGAGGCGTGGCCACAGTTACCGTCGCTACAACTGACGTTACAGCCAAGCGCACTGCACCTCTATCAGTCACAGAGCGGTGATAGCGGGGTGAGCTATTCGATACTCCATCGCTGGCCGCTGTTATAACGGTTATAACTGTTTGGTCATTAATGCGCTGGGCAAGCTAATACCCGCAGGTGAATGGTAGGTTTCGTGACGCACTACGTGGAAGCCGCAATGTTGATAAAAATCGACGGCGTTAAGACTGGCGTCTAGCGACAATGCTGTAATACCACGCTCACGCGCCAGTTGCTCTAAAAACCGCAACATGCGCCCACCTAGCTTTTGCCCCATAAATTCCGGCAGCACAAACAGCCCTTCAATTTTATCGGTTTCTTCGTCGAGCATGCCGACCGCCACCAACTCATCATCAATCTCGATACCGTAAAAACCACGCTGCACCAGTTCAGCAAAGCCAGTGGGTGTGTCATCGGGTGTCCAAATGTCCAACGTTTTAGCGTCATATACACTGGCACAGCCAGCACGAATAGCGGCATTGCGTACCTGCCACACATAGTCCGCATCAATCTTGGCCAATTTTTTTATGGTCATCACGTTCCCTTGTGACGGCTGGAGAGACCCACACCGTTAATAAATACTTGAGACAAAAACGCTCGGCTAATGCCGAGCGTCGTTATCTTGATTGAAGCAGATTGAGTACAACCGGTCTAGCTGACTCACGTTTTACGCAGCTTTAGGGGTTACTCGTCACCGAGTAATTCAGCGATAGTCAGCATACCGTGGGTGGTCGCCCCCGCAGCCCATAATGCTGAGGCGCTGTCTTCAAACGCCGCCGCTAAATCAACATGCAACCAATCCGCTTGCGGGGTAACAAAACGCCACAAGAACCCAGCAGCATTAGACGCCCCACCTGGGCCACCGCCTTTCACGGCACGGCTGTTAGCAGTATCAGCATAAGCTGATGGGCAGGCATCTTTGTGCCATGGGTCGAGTGGCAGTGGCCAAACGTTTTCCGCCACCGCTGCCGCTTTTTTCTGGGTCAACGCCAGCACTTCAGGCTGCGGTGAAAAGATCGCATTATATTGACCGCTAACGGCCATCACTGCCGCGCCAGTTAATGTGGCAGCATCAATGATAAAGCCCGCGCCCGATTCACTGGCCGCTTGCAGGCCGTCAGCCAACACTAGACGGCCTTCGGCGTCAGTGTTCACCACTTCAACAGTGGTGCCGTTTTTATAAGTCAGAATGTCCCCCAGTTTATATGCGTGACCACTGACCAAGTTCTCGGCACAGCACAGGTAGAGTTTGACGCGTTTTTTCAGCCCACGCTGAATCGCCAGCCCCAAGGCCGCAGCGACTGTTGCGGCGCCACCCATGTCGGCTTTCATGCCCAACATGCCTTCAGAACTTTTGATGCTATAACCGCCTGAGTCAAAGGTGATCCCTTTACCCACCAACGCTACTGCGACTGGCGCATCAGTATCAAACGGGTTGTAATCTAGCTCTAACATTGCCGGTTGGCGCGCACTACCGCGACCCACGGCATGGATACCAATCCATTGATCTTTCAGCAGTTCATCACCGCTAATGATGCGATAGCTGACATGCGCTGGTGCCAATGAACTCAGCCATGCAGCGGTATCGCTCGCCAGTTTCACTGGATAGAGATTTTCAGGGGTGTCATTAATCAAGTCACGGGCAAAGCCTGCACTGGCCGCACGTTGTTGCAGCTCGCGCACCAACACTTCAGCGCCAGTCCACTGCACTTCGTGGCCGCCTTTAGCGGTAACAAAACCTTGATAAAAGCTCCATTGACGATCGGCATCCCAACCGTCACCACTGAAAGCGATGGTGTTGATACCTTGCGAGCGCAATTTACGCGCCGCCATCTGGATCTGTCGCAGCGGCTGCGACGATTTCATATGAATAATTACAGTGTCTGCAGCAAAACTTACATCAGCATTACCCCAGTGCGCCGCTGGCGCAGCTTGAGACAATACGACTTTAAAACATTCACTCATCGGAATACCTGCCTTCACCAAAAAAAGTGGCGCTATTGTAACGCAAAATTGCCCAAGCACCGAGTTTGTCGCTTGAGCACGCGTTGTGGCACGGCTACGCCGCTGGTAGGCTATTGGCTTTTATTTGATTTTGAGCGATATCGCGTCATGCAGTTTGAACCACCACTAGAATCTGGCCGCTTGCTACAACGCTATAAACGTTTTTTGGCCGATGTTGAGTTAGCCAACGGTGAACAGATCACTATCCACTGCCCCAATACAGGCTCAATGAAAAACTGTTTATTCCCCGGTGAGAAGGTGTGGTTTAGTCGCTCCGATAATCCTAAACGCAAATACGCTTGTACTTGGGAGTTGATGCAAACACCAACAGGCGATTTGATCGGTATTAACACTGGCCGCGCCAATCAACTGGCTGAAGAGGCAATAAATGCTGGCATTATCACCGAACTACAGGGCTACCAGCAGCTCAAGCGTGAAGTATGTTATGGTGTGGAGAATAGCCGCATTGACATTCATCTCAGCAGCGGCCTTGAAGCCGACTGTTATGTCGAAGTCAAAAGCGCCACTTTATTAGAGGGCGCCAGGGGTTACTTCCCCGATGCGGTTACCCAACGCGGCCAAAAACATCTACGAGAATTGATGCAAGTTGTCAAAAATGGCCAGCGAGCAGTGCTATTGTTTATTGTGCAGCATACAGGCATAAAAAATGTCGCTGCAGCGGCGCATATTGATAAAAATTATGCTGAATTACTCAATGAAGCGATCGCGGTGGGTGTTGAAGTTTTAGCTTATCGCAGTGAACTGAATTGTAACGAATTTAAGGTAACTCAAGCCGTACCTTTCATCCGTTGAATTTAAAAGAAAATACGACCAAAGTTGACTGTTTTACAATTTAGCAGGCATATTCAAATATATTGCTTTAGATATTGGGAAATGTTTGCCTCGGAATTTATATTCTGCTATAGATAGCGGCCGTTCTAAAACGACGCCCTATGACGCAAACGAAAACAGGAGATGCGTTATGCCTGAAGGCACTAAAACACTTGGTGTACTCGCAATCGCAGGTTTGAGCCCTTACCAGGAAGCACCCGGTGAGGAGTACATGAACCCGAAACAACGGGATCACTTCAAAGCCATTCTTGAAGCCTGGCGTAATCAACTGCGTCACGAGGTGGACCGTACCGTTACGCATATGCAGGACGAAGCAGCTAATTTTCCAGATCCAGTCGATCGCGCTGCGCAGGAAGAAGAGTTCAGCCTAGAACTGCGTGCACGTGACCGCGAACGTAAGCTGATCAAGAAGATTGAAAAAACACTGCAGAAGATCGAAGAAGACGATTTTGGCTTCTGCGATTCATGTGGTGTTGAAATTGGTATTCGTCGTCTCGAAGCCCGCCCAACTGCCGACCTTTGTATTGACTGCAAAACCTTAGCTGAAATCAAAGAAAAACAGATGGCTGGTCAGTAATGACACCGCAGCGGGGCTAAGGCCCCGCTCATTATTTGTATCGCTATACGATGTCTCACACCCATACTGCTGCTTATATCGGCCGCTTTGCGCCGTCACCTTCAGGTTCACTTCATTTTGGTTCTTTAGTTGCCGCTGTCGGTAGTTATCTGCGTGCCCGTGCCTGCCAAGGCAAGTGGCTACTGCGCATTGAAGATATTGACCCACCGCGAGAAGTCGAAGGCGCCGCCGACGATATCCGCCGCACATTGGAGCTGTTCGGCTTATGGTGGGATGACCAAGCGCTCTACCAAAGCCAACGTTTTGATGCCTACGATACCACCGTACAGCAACTACTTGCTCAGCAGGAAGCCTATTATTGTCACTGTACCCGCAAGCAGATCCAACAAGAGATGCACGGGGTGTATAACGGCCACTGTCGCCAACGTCAGTTGACCGATGGCGCCATTCGCCTCTACAACCGCGCAGCGGTGGCACAGTTTGACGATCTCCTGCTCGGCAATATTGAAGTCAGCGCCGATTTTGCCGCCGAAGATTACATTATTCAGCGCAGTGATGGCTTATACGCTTATCAATTAGCCGTCGTGCTTGATGATGCCTATCAAGGCGTCACTGAAGTGGTGCGCGGTGCCGACTTATTGGAAGCCAGTTGTCGTCAATTGACGCTATATCGTCAACTCGGGTTAGCCGAACCTAGCTTTATCCATTTGCCATTAGCGGCCACTAAACCTGGGTTTAAACTGTCCAAGCAAAACCACGCCACGGCGCTCAATAAAAAGCAGCCACACACCGAACTGGCCGAAGCTTTAGCTTTTTTAGGACAACCCGCTGTGAGCCTTGATAACCCTGAACGTATGCTCGCCCAAGCGGTAACTCAGTTCGATCTGCATGCAATTCCACGTAAAACCGAGATACTGATTAGCGACTGATATACTCATTGCGCCCTAATTGGTATATGATAGCCGCCAGTTTTTTCACCCGATTTTGTGTTAACTATTCAGAGGTGCACCATTTTTCGCCGTATCACGCAGTTCTGTAAGCAGTTGTTTGACGATGCTCAGACGGCCAAAAATTCTCAATCTACCCACGAGGATGGACAGCTAAGCTTGGAGATTATTCCCCGAGACGGCCATGACATCTCCCGTCGTCAAATCAGTGACAATGCGCTGAAGGTGTTGTATCGGCTGCATAAAGCGGGTTACCAAGCCTATTTAGTGGGTGGGGGCGTTCGAGATCTACTGCTAGGACAACAACCGAAAGATTTTGATGTTGTGACCGACGCTAAGCCGGAAGATATTAAAAAACTGTTCCGCAATAGCCGCTTAGTTGGCCGCCGTTTCCGTTTGGCGCACATTATGTTTGGCCGCGAAATCATCGAAGTAGCCACCTTCCGTGGCCATCACGTTGAATCAGACGATAAAATTTCTAAGACTAATGCTTCTGGTCGACTGCTGCGCGATAACGTGTATGGCAGCATCGATGAAGATGCCCAGCGCCGTGACTTTACCGTTAACGCGCTGTATTACAGCATTGGTGATTACTCTATTCGCAGTTATGGTGGCGGTATTCAAGATCTGCGCGAACGCACGCTGCGTTTGATTGGCGATCCAGAAACCCGTTACCGCGAAGACCCAGTGCGGATGCTTCGCGCGGTGCGTTTTGCCACCAAGCTCGGTATGGAGATCGAAGAGCGCACCGCGGCGCCAATTAAGCAATTGGCACCACTGCTCAAAGATATTCCAGCAGCGCGCATGTATGAAGAAGTGCTCAAACTCTTCTTTGCGGGTAAAGCCGTACAGAACTTTCGCATGTTGCGTGAATACCAACTGTTTACGCCGCTGTTTCCTTTAGTGGAAGCGCAGCTCAAAGAAGACCCACACGGCCCAGCAATGCGCCTGCTAGCTGAAGTGATGCAAAACACCGATGCCCGTATCGCTGAAGATAAGCCGGTCACGCCGACGTTCTTCTACGCTGCAATGCTGTGGTATCCGCTGCAAGCACGCGCACAAGATATTGCCTTGGAAAGTGGCTTAAGCCCGTATGATGCCTTCTTTGCCGCGATGGGTGATGTGTTTGAACAACAATGCCAAACCATCAGCATTCCACGTCGCTTTAGCGTACCCGCGCGTGATATTTGGCAGATGCAGCAACGCTTTGAACGCTCTAAAAACGGACGCGCCTTCAAGCTGCTTGAACATCCAAAATTCCGTGCAGCTTATGACTTGCTGTTGCTGCGTGCCGCCGCCGAAGGTGGTAACACCGCGAAGCTGGCGCAGTGGTGGCAACAATTTGTTGAAACCGATGACGATGCGCGCAAACAGCTGCTACAAAGCGGTGGTAATAGCCGCAGTGGTGGTCAACGCAACCGTAATGCCCAACAACGTCGCCGTCGCCCACCACGTCGCAAGACCGGTGAGGGCAAGCCGCAAGCTTCTAACGGAGCTGACGAGTAATGGCGTTGGTGTTTGTCGCACTGGGCGCGAATCTCGCTGAACCAGTGCAACAACTTAATTGCGCCAGTGTCGCCTTGCGCGCGCTGGCGGCGCCGGAAAGTTACCGTATCTCCCATTACGTGCAGTCTAAACCTATGGCGGGCATGGATCAGCCTGACTATATTAATGCCGTCGCAAGCTTTCAGACCGAGTTAAGCCCACTGGACTTACTCGACCAATTACAAGCGATTGAAATCGCCCAAGGCCGCGAACGTCATGAACATTGGGGTGCCCGCACGCTCGATCTTGATCTATTGCTGTATGATGAGCTGCAACTGCAACACCCTCGCTTGACTCTCCCCCATTACGATATGCAACAACGCGCTTTTGTATTGTTGCCGCTATATGAATTAGAACCAGAGTTGATCTTGCCCGATGGCACTCAGCTTGCGGCGTTAATTACTGATGCAATGCGACAGTCATTGCAGCCTTTACAAACGCCAGTTTAAGTTTCGACAGCCAACCGTTGCGCCAACCTTGATGTTGGCATATAACACTGTTCACTCTTTGCATTAGAAGATTATTGTTATGTCAAAAGTCACTGCTGCTACTCTGCTGAAATTTAAGCAGGAAGGGAAAAAATTTACATCGCTCACCGCTTACGACGCTAGTTTTGCCGCCGCTTTCGATGAAGAAGGTATCGATGCACTGCTAGTAGGTGACTCACTAGGGATGGTACTGCAAGGCCACGATAGCACGCTGCCTGTGACCATCGACGACATCGTCTATCACACCCGTTGCGTACGCCGCGGTATTAACCGAGCGCTGCTGATCGCAGACATGCCATTTATGTCTTATGCCACACCAGAACAGGGCATGGAAAACGCCGCTAAGCTCATGCAAGCGGGCGCGAACATGGTCAAACTGGAAGGCGGCGAGTGGATGCTGGAAACCGTGAAAAAGCTCACTGAACGCGGTATTCCAGTATGTGCCCACATCGGCCTGACCCCACAATTCGTCAACGTATTTGGTGGCTTTAAAGTGCAAGGCCGTGACGAAGAAAACGCCAAGCGTATTCTGAATGACGCCATTGCTTTTGAACAAGCAGGTGCACAACTGATTGTATTGGAATGTATTCCAGCCAAATTGGCGAAAGAGATTACTGACGCAGTCCATATTCCAGTGGTTGGTATCGGTGCGGGTAAAGATACCGACGGCCAAATTCTGGTGATGCACGATGTGCTGGGCATATCTAGCGGCTACATTCCACGTTTTTCAAAAAACTATCTGCTGCAAACTGGGGAAATTCGCTCTGCCATTCGCGCCTACATTGAAGAGGTGCAACAAGGCACATTCCCTAGCGAAGAGCACATTTTTAACTGATTAGCAGGACACGTTTACCATGTTAACCACTGCCAAGGTTGAAGAGATCCGCGCTCGCATTAAATGCTGGCGCCAGCAAGGCGAAAGCGTGGCTTTCGTTCCCACAATGGGCAACCTGCACCAAGGACATATCACGCTGGTAAAAGAAGCCAAACAACGGGCTGACCACGTGGTGGTATCAATTTTCGTTAACCCGTTACAGTTCGGTCAAAATGAAGACCTCGATGGCTACCCGCGTACCCTCGAAGCCGACCAAGCCAAACTGGTCGATGCTGGCTGCGAGATGCTGTTTGTTCCTACGCCAGCGATCATGTATCCGAAGGGTTTAGATAGACAAACCTTTATCGAAGTCCCGGGCATTTCAAACGAATTGTGCGGCGCCACGCGCCCAGGGCATTTCCGCGGTGTGGCAACGGTTGTCGCTAAACTGTTTAATATTGTGCAGCCAGATCTGGCACTGTTTGGGCGCAAAGATTACCAGCAGCTGCAAGTGATCCGCACGATGGTGGAAGATCTGTCTCTGCCAGTAGAAGTGATTGGTGTAGACACGGTACGCGAAGATACAGGCTTGGCCATGAGTAGCCGTAACGGTTATCTCACCGCTGAGGAAAAAGCCAAGGCACCTGCACTAAAACAGGCGTTAGATGCTTTAGCGACACACATCAGCGCCGGCGGCAATGTTGACAACGCCATTAGCGAATGCAAAGCCAGCCTAACGGCTGTAGGGCTAACGCCAGATTATATTGAAGTTCGCGAAGCCAGCACACTAGCGCCAGCCACCGACGCAGATCATGCATTGGTGGTATTAGCTGCCGCATACCTAGGTAAAGCGCGCTTAATTGATAACCTGACGTTTAATCGATAGCGCAGCGCTACTAAGGTTTAAAGCCTCCGCCATGGAGGCTTTTTATTGACGTTTTTCTGGCAGTTATTGTGATTTTGGCAGCACTCAAGCGTGGATATGTTTCTTTTTGGGTTATCTTGTTACAAAATCAACGCAGGATTATCACATTACTGCGATCACAGCGATGCACAACACAGGGAAAGTGTTACACCTTGGCCAGCGATTATTCATGATCGCCGTGGTTGCGGCGATACCGCAGCTACAGGCCGATACCGCCAGTTTTTATAAATGCCAGCTCGATGACAAAGTGGTATTTAGCCAGCAGCCCTGCCCGACTAACTTTGAAGAACATCGCCTTGATTACAAATACGGTGTCACCACGGTCACGGATAATCAGCAGGGGCAAAACCTTCTACAGCAGTTATTGGATAATCAAACACTCACTCAAGAGGAGTTTGTGAAACGAGTCGATCAGGAGATTTTCCGCCTACAGCAACGCAGCAGTGACTTAGAACTGATTAGAAACAGTGAACTGCAGAAATTAGATCGGCAACGCTTTTGGAAACAGGAGAGTGAAACCTCTGCCGAGTATCAGCAGCAGTTACAGCGACTCAATCGCTACTATGATGAGCAGCTACAGCAAAACAACAGCAAACTAGAGTTGCTGCGCCAACATAAACAAGCGGCGTTAGCTCAACACTAACGCCGCCATCAATTCCTATTGTCACTCAGCCTAACGGCTTAAGTACGCAAACCGATACCGCGCGATACCAGATAGTATGCCAAGCTCCACAGCGCTATGCAGAACACGCCGATGATAGCTAACGACATACTCACGCTGATATCAGCAAAGCCTAAAAAGCCGAAGCGGAATACGTTGATCATGTACACCACAGGGTTAAGCTTAGACACGTTCAACCAGAAGTCTGGCAGCAGTGACAGTGAGTAAAACACCCCGCCCAAATAGGTCAATGGCGTCAGCACAAAGGTAGGGATAATGCTGATGTCATCAAAGCTACGCGCAAATACCGCGTTAATTAAACCACCGAGGGCAAATAGCATTGAGGTAAGGAACACAGTAACAATCACCAACAACGGATGCTGCGGTTGAAAGTCGACAAAGAACATCGCCACTAGCGTGACAATTAAGCCCACCAACAAGCCTCGCGTCACCCCACCAGCGACATAGCCAGCAATCAGCACCCAATGTGGCACTGGCGCAACTAGAATTTCTTCCAAGTTACGTTGGAACTTGGCGCTGAAAAACGATGAGGCCACGTTGGAGTAGGAGTTAGTGATCACCGACATCATGATCAACCCAGGGGCAATAAACTCCATGTAAGATACGCCGCCCATGTCACCAATGCGGCTTCCCACCAAGTTACCGAAGATCAAAAAGTACAAAGTCATAGTGATTGCTGGCGGCAACAGCGTCTGAATCCAGATCCGCGTAAAACGAGTGATCTCTTTAATCAGGATGCTTTTAAAGGCGATAAAGTACAGGCCTCTCATGCTTTACCTCCTTTGGCGTTTTCTACCAGTGTCACAAACAACTCCTCTAGGCGGTTAGTTTTGTTACGCATAGACAGCACTTCAATATTTTGCTCAGTTAGGGCTGTAAATACCGCATTTAACCCCTGAGCTCTAGCCACATCGACTTCTAGCGTGGTGGCATCTAGCAAGCGGCCAGTAATGTCACCCAAATGTGGCAAGCTGCTGACGGGTTGTTCCAGATCTAACACGAAGGTTTCCATATCGAGTTTAGCCAGCAGTGATTTCATGCTGGTACACTCCACCAGAGTGCCTTTGTCGATAATGCCGATATTGCGGCACAGCATTTCCGCTTCTTCGAGATAGTGAGTCGTCAGAATAATGGTCACGCCTTCGGCGTTGATCTGCTGTAGAAATTCCCACATAGAGCGGCGGAGTTCGATATCGACCCCAGCCGTTGGTTCATCGAGGATCAGCAGACGTGGGTTATGCATCAGCGCGCGAGCAATCATCAAACGGCGCTTCATTCCGCCTGATAGCTGCCGTGCTGCGGCATTACGCTTTTCCCACAGATCCAACTGCTTAAGATACTTTTCAGCGCGAACAAACGCTTCAGCGCGTGGTACACCGTAATAACCCGCTTGGTTAACCACAATCTGCAACGGAGTTTCAAACTGGTTGAAGTTAAACTCCTGCGGTACCAAACCGATGCACAGTTTGGCCTGTTCCAGCTGGCGGTCGAGGTCTAAGCCAAACACTTCTACCTTGCCACCCGTTTTGTGTACCAGTGAACTGATGATACCTATGGTGGTCGATTTACCGGCACCATTCGGGCCCAGTAAAGCAAAGAAATCGCCCTGCTCTACGGCAAGATCAATCCCTTTAACGGCTTCAACACCGCCTTTATAGGTTTTTTTTAGGTTGTCCAGTTTCAACGCCAGACTCGTCGTCATGTCGTGTACCTCTGTCTAATGAAACAAAACTCCCGCAGAGTGCGGGAGCCTTTGGGTCAGATAAGCCGCCAAGCGAATAATTATTCTTGTGGGATCACTTTGGCAATGTAGGGCAGATTGCGATACTGCTCGGCATAGTCAATGCCGTAACCTACAACAAACTCATCAGGGATGGTGAAACCGACAAAGTCGACATGTACGTCAACTTCGCGACGATCTGGCTTATCCAATAAGGTACAGATCGCTAAACTTTTGGGGTCGCGTAGACGCAACATTTCGCGCACTTTATACAAGGTATTACCAGAGTCGATGAGATCTTCCACAATCAACACATGGCGGCCTTCGATATCGGATTGCACATCCTTGAGAATCTTCACATCGCGACTGCTGGTCATAGTGTTGCCATAGCTAGAGACTGACATAAAGTCGATCTCAACATGGCCTTTGATGCGACGGCACAGGTCAGCCATAAAGACTACCGAGCCTTTCAGCAGGCCAACCATCAGCAGCTTATCACTATCTTCATAATGCGCGTTGATACGCGCTGCCAGTTCATCCAGTTTTTTATCAATTTCTACAGCAGAAATCATCACTTCTGTGGTGTGTTTCATAGCTTTCTCAATCTTGTGCAACATGTTGCTGGGGAGTGGTGTAACCCCAACGTCCAGTAAGCGAATGCTCTACTCCGAGATGGTCGAGAATTCGAGCGACCACGAAGTCTATCAGATCTTGTACAGTTTGGGGATGGTGATAAAAGCCCGGCGCCGCAGGCATAATCACTGCGCCCATGCGGGTTAGCGTTAACATATGCTCTAAGTGAATGGCATTAAAGGGCGTTTCCCGCGGGACCAGCAATAGTTGGCCGCGCTCTTTCAACACCACATCAGCAGCACGTTCTAACAAACTGTTGCTCATACCGGTCGCCACGGCGGCCAAAGTGCCGGTGGAACAGGGGCAGATCACCATCTGCTTCGGTGCAGCGGAGCCGGAGGCTGGCGGCGAAAACCACTCGTCTTTGCCCAGCACTGTCAGAGTGCCACTGCTGGGCATCAGCGCCCGCAATTGCTCGGTCGCCTTTTCTGGGGCAGCACTCAGTTTAAGATCATTCTCTGTCGCTAATACCACACGGGCGGCGCTAGAGATCATCAAAAACACTTGATAATCGGCCTTGAGCAGGCACTCAAGCAGTCTTAAGCCGTACGGCGCTCCTGAGGCGCCAGTCCAAGCTAGGCTAATAGTCTTGCTCATGCTTTCTCCGCAAATTTGGCTTCAAGTGCCGTAATAATCTTGTCGTGTACGCCGCCAAAGCCACCGTTGCTCATCACCACAATGGTGTCATGTGGCTGTGCTTCGGCCACAACGTCGGCCACTAAGTTATCCAGTTGCTGATAGACCGTAGCAGGAATTGGCGCGTTAGCCATCGCTCCGGCCATATCCCAATGCACATTGTCGGCTTGATAAAGATAGCCAATATCCGCCTTAGCCATGGAGGCCGCTAACGTATTTTGGTGTACACCACGCTTCATCGTGTTAGAACGTGGCTCTAGCACGACCAAGATCCGCTTATCGCCCACATTGGCACGTAAGCCATCCAAGGTGGTGGCAATCGCTGTTGGATGATGGGCAAAGTCGTCAAACACTTGTACCTGATTCACCTCTGCCAGTAACTCTAAACGGCGTTTTGGCGGCATAAACTTAGCCAGCGCTTGCAGTGCATCTTGTGGATGTACCCCGACATGACGCGCGGCGGCCATCGCCATGGTGGCGTTTTCCATGTTGTGGCGGCCGAGCAGCGACCAGTTCAGTTCACCTTGCAACTCACCGTTTAAACTCACAGCAAAATGGTGGCCATCTTCTGCAAGCGGTTTAGCATGCCAGTTACCTTGTGCATCGTTATGGCTAAAGGTCTCTTGTTCGCTCCAACAACCTTGACCGATAACATCGCGCACTGCTTGGCTATCGGCAGGCCAAATCACTCGGCCAGTTTGTGGTACTAAGCGTAGCAAATGATGGAACTGTTTTTGGATAGCCGCCAGATTGTCGAAGATATCGGCATGATCAAATTCGAGATTGTTGATCACTAAGGTACGCGGTTGGTAATGGACAAACTTGGAGCGTTTATCGAAAAAGGCGCTGTCGTATTCATCGGCTTCCACCACAAAAAACGGCGTGTTCCCCAAGCGAGCAGACACCCCAAAGTTACGGGGAATACCACCAATCAAAAAGCCCGGCTGATAACCGCAATCTTCTAGAATCCACGCCAACATGCTGGCAGTCGACGTTTTACCGTGGGTGCCCGACACCGCGAGTACCCAACGCTCAGGTAGAATATAGTCATGCAAAAACTGTGGGCCAGAGGTGTAACGTAAGCCTTGTTCTAACACCGCTTCGACACAGGGATTGCCGCGGCTCATGGCATTGCCTATCACCACTAAATCGGGGATGGGGTCAAGTTGTGCGGGGGCAAAACCTTGAATTAACTCAATGCCTTGTTGTTCCAGCTGTGTGCTCATTGGCGGGTAGACGTTAGCGTCTGATCCCGTCACTTTATGCCCCATGGCACGGGCTAATAAGGCTAAGCCACCCATGAAGGTGCCACAGACGCCAAGAATATGAACGTGCATGAAAAATTCCTCTGAAAA
This sequence comes from Shewanella sp., assembly GCF_048265805.1. Classification (GTDB taxonomy): domain Bacteria; phylum Pseudomonadota; class Gammaproteobacteria; order Enterobacterales; family Shewanellaceae; genus Shewanella. The sequence goes on from NZ_JBLXAT010000007.1 coordinate 22,994, forward strand.
GACTGCCGCTTATTCTAACGATACCGCCTGCGCTTGTCAGTGAATGCTGGCTGACGTAGGTGATAAATTATAAATAGAAGTAAAAACATCTAGACGTCTAAATTGACAAAAAACAGCGTTTTTCTTATGCTGGCCAACATTAGCACAGGCACCCTATAACGCCTGGTACCGCTGAACGACACAATAATAATTCAACACGCTGTTTATACGAGAGAAATCCGTTTTGTCTAACGCTACAACACCCACTAAAGGGCACTTTATTGCCCTACTGCCGTTATTGCTGTTTCTTGTGCTATTTATTGGCGCAGGTGTGTATTTTCAATTACTGGGTAAGGATCACGCCTTCTATCAAATACAGACACCGGTAGCGATCATTCCAGCTATCATTCTGGCCATTTTACTGTCGAAGCAAACACTTAACCAAGCGTTAGAAACCTTTATGGCGGGTATCGGCCATAGCAATATTATTGCCATGTGCCTGATCTATCTGTTGGCAGGTGCGTTTGCCGCAGTAGCTAAAGCCACTGGCGGTGTCGATGCCACCGTGGCACTGGGCTTACAGTTCATTCCTGCACAATACCTGCTGCCCGGCTTTTTTATCATTGCCGCGTTTATTGCTACCGCAATGGGCACCTCCATGGGCACCATTGCCGCAGTGGCGCCGATTGCCTTTGGTATCTCTGAAGAAGCCAATATCTCCCATGTATTGATGGCAGGTGCGGTGATGTCAGGCGCGCTGTTCGGCGATAACTTGTCGATCATCTCCGATACCACCATTGCCGCCACCCGCACGCAAGGCTGCGGTATGAGAGAAAAATTCCGTGAAAACTTGGTGTTCTCGCTGCCATCGGCAGTCATCACCCTGATACTATTTGCCTTGGTATCTAACGGCCAAGCACAAATAGCGCCGCAGAACGTCGATATGATTGCGGTATTGCCTTACCTCAGCATTCTGCTGTTGGCATTGCTGGGGGTAAATGTGTTCGTGGTGCTGACCATAGGTATTGTATTGGCTGGTGTCACTGGTATGGTGTCGTCGGATTATGAGTTTTTGAAATTCACCCAAGACATCTATGAAGGCTTCAAGAATATGTTGGAGATCTTCGTACTATCGATGTTCGTAGGTGGCCTAGCAGCGTTAATGCAACAACAAGGCGGTCTCAGCTTTGTCAGTGGTATCATCGAAAAACTGCTCCAACGTTTCTCACGCAAACAAGGTGACGCCTCTTGCCGCGCGGCAGAGTTTGGCATGGCTGGCATTGTCGCTATGACTAACGCCTGCGTTGCCAACAATACCGTGTCAATTGTGGTATCTGGCGACATCGCCAAACAACTCGCAGAGAAACATGACGTTTCCGCCAAACGCGCTGCCAGTGTGCTCGATATCTTCGCCTGTGTGGTTCAAGGACTGATCCCGTACGGCGCACAAGCACTCATGGTCGCCAGTTATTTTAAGATTTCGCCGCTGCAAGCCGTTTCTTGTGTCTGGTATTGTATTATACTTGCGATGATCTCCTTGGCTGTTATCTTCTTTCGCCCAAGAAGTGACTAATTTTCTCAATATTACAACTACTCAGCCAAGGGATGGCATACAGTTTTAGGCAGTATTTTATGTCAGCGTATGAGCCATTCCATCAACGCGATTTGACCCGTTTTGCGTACTATTTTGCAGTTATCGGGGTCGCAATTGCCGTTTTAGGTATTTTTGTTTCAGTATTCGCCGCGTTCCATTTTCATGGTGTCGACGCTCTCAATATGCGTATTGATAAACTCGGCGATTACCTCAACTCCCCCATGGCGTTCTTATTTAATATCTCGTTATTGCTTTGCGGCGGTTTTTTCGCGCTGGCAATGAGCGTGCTTATCCGCCAAAAATTCAATGTCAGCACCAATATTCTAGCGGTCTTTGGCATCATCACTGGCGTCGGTTTAGTGGTGGCGGGCTTGTACCCGTTTAACGAGCTACACCCGCATCAAATTGGCGAGATGATCTATGTCATCGGCAGTATTTTGGTATTTGGCATGCTACTGTTTAACTTCTGCCGCTGCCGTACCTTGTGTGGTCCCGTAACTGGCGCGCTCAGCTTTTGTGGGCTAGTGGCTGGCATCTGGTTGATGCTGCACGTTAGCAGTGTCGACTTGGACTATCACCCCTGTGATAGATTCTATTGCGCCTTATATCCGGTGATGTGGTTACATTCCTTTATGGCGATTTTGGTGGCGTTATCTATGGGCTCCACCGTGCTGCGTTTGGGGCTGACCCGCGAAATCACCATGCCCGAGCTATGAGTGACACCGCCAGCATTCGCTTAGCCCATTTTCTTGCACAAGCTGGCGTCTGCTCCCGCCGCCAAGCCGCAAGGCTGATTCAAGCCCAGCGCGTCACGGTTAACGGCGTTGTTGGTCAACATCAGCAACGTCTAAGCCTGACAACAACCCTGCAAGTACGACTTGATGGTGAGTTAATTCAGCCGCTGGTGCCAGCGATTTACTGGCTCTATCACAAACCTGTTGGCGTGGATTGCCGTTTGCTGAGCGACGATAACAGCAGCTTGCTACAGCGCCTGCCCGCCAGCAACCATTGCTATCCGGTGGGACGTTTAGATAAAGACTCACGCGGATTACTGCTGATCACTAATGATGGCACGCTAACACAGCAGTTATTGCATCCCGATTTTGACCATCAAAAATGCTATCAGGTGAGAGTGAATAAGTCGCTCACAGCCGATTTTGCGCAGCAGATGATGCAAGGGTTGGATTACGGCGCTGGGCTGACACGCCCTTGCCAAGTACTTCAATTAAGTGACCAACAATTTAGTATCACCCTCACCGAAGGCAAAAAACGGCAAATCCGCCGCATGTGCCGCCATTTAGGGTTTCAGGTCACGGACTTGCTGCGGACACACATCGGCGAGTTAGCGCTGGGAAAGTTGGCAGAAGGCTGCTTTCGCGCCCTCACTGACGCAGAGGTTGCGCGGCTAAACCAAATCAAGCAAGCATAAAAAACCCGCTTTCGCGGGTTTTGTCTAGGCTAGGTTTCACACCTTGGGCGCATTAGTGCGAACGAGTTCACTTGTTGATCTTAGGATCTAACTCGCCAGTTTGATAACGCTTGTACATCGCTTGCAACGACAGCGGCTTAATCTTCGAGCCCATACCGGCAGTACCGAACGCTTCATAGCGTTCAACGCAGATTTCCGCCATCGCATCCATGGATGCTTTGAGGAATTTACGCGGGTCAAATTCGCTTGGATGCTCAGCCATAAACTTACGGATGGCACCGGTAGACGCCAGACGCAAATCGGTATCAATATTCACTTTACGCACACCGTGTTTGATACCTTCAACGATCTCTTCCACTGGTACGCCGTAGGTTTCTGGAATTTCACCACCATATTGGTTGATGATTTCCAGCCAGTATTGGGGTACTGAAGAGGAACCATGCATCACCAAGTGCGTGTTAGGAATACGCGCGTGGATCTCTTTGATGCGGTCGATACGCAATACATCGCCTGTCGGCTTTTGGCTGAACTTGTAGGCGCCGTGGCTGGTACCGATGGCAATCGCCAGCGCATCTACGTGGGTATCAGCCACAAACTGGGCCGCTTCATCGGGACTGGTCAGCAACTGCTCATGGCTCAATACACCCGCAGCACCAACGCCGTCCTCTTCACCAGCGGTGCCGGTTTCTAAGCTACCTAAGCAGCCGATTTCACCTTCAACCGATACGCCACAAGCGTGAGCGAAGGCAACAGTACGGCGAGTCACTTCGACGTTGTAGTCATATGAGGCTGGGGTTTTACCGTCGGCCATCAATGAACCGTCCATCATCACAGATGACATACCCAACTGAATCGAACGTTGGCACACGTCCGGGTGGGTACCGTGGTCTTGATGAATGCACACTGGAATATCTGGATATTGCTCTAATGCAGCGGCCATCAGATATTTCAAAAATTGTGGGCGAGCATATTTACGCGCACCGGCTGACGCTTGCACGATCACCGGACTATCAGTGGCTTCTGCCGCTTGCATGATAGCGCGCATCTGTTCGAGGTTATTTACGTTAAAAGCGGGTACACCGTAACCGTGTTCCGCCGCGTGGTCCAACAATTGACGAAGGGAAATTAGGGACATCTCTTCTTATCTCCATAATGAGGTGATGGTCAATCACCGATGTCATTATTTAAATGTTTTTGTTTGAATCGAACGTGATTCAAACGAGCAGTGCAATGCCATCAGTCATAGCTGCGGCTTATGGTTATAAATGCTCCCGGTCATGGCCGGGAGCTTATGGTTATTCTATGTTAGTTGCCGCGAGCAGTTAGCATCGCCACGGCGGGCAGTTCTTTGCCTTCAAGGAATTCAAGGAAGGCACCACCACCCGTTGAGATGTATGACACTTTGTCAGCAATCTCATATTTATCCACCGCGGCTAAGGTGTCACCACCGCCTGCGATAGAGAATGCTGGTGATTCCGCAATCGCTTGCGCGATACGTTTAGTGCCAGCACCAAACTGGTCAAACTCAAACACGCCTACTGGGCCATTCCAAACAATAGTACCGGCATTCATGATGATTTTTGCCAAGGCTTCTGCGCTGTCTGGACCAATATCAAAAATCATATCGTCGTCATCGACATCGCTTACCGCTTTCAGTGTTGCTTCAGCAGTTGGGCTAAACTCTTTACCGGTTACAACGTCAGTGGGTACAGGAATATCACCACCACGGCTTTGGGCATTATCCACGAGGCGTTTGGCTTCATCGATCAAATCCGCTTCGTAGAGCGATTTACCGACACCGTTGCCTGCTGCCGCAATGAAGGTGTTGGCGATACCGCCACCCACCACCAATTGGTCAACGATTTTTGACAGGCTTTCCAGTACGGTAAGCTTAGTCGACACTTTGGAGCCACCAACGATAGCCACCAGCGGACGTTTTGGATTGTCCATCGCTTGCGCCAATGCTTCTAACTCAGCCGCCAGCAGTGGGCCAGCACAGGCGATTGGTGCAAACATGCCCACGCCATGAGTTGATGCTTGCGCGCGGTGTGCAGTACCAAAGGCATCCATCACATAGACATCACACAGTGCAGCCAGCTTTTTCGACAGCGCTTCGTCGTTTTTCTTTTCGCCTTTGTTGAAGCGGACGTTTTCAAATACCACCACTTCACCCACTTTGGCATCTACACCATCCAGATATTCGGTGGCCAGACGTACCGGACAATCGAGCGCTTTGGTCAGATAATCCACCACGGGTTGCAGTGAGAACTCTGAATTATATTCACCTTCAGTTGGACGGCCGAGGTGGGACATCACCATCACTGCGGCGCCTTTTTCTAGCGCCAGTTTGATGGTGGGTAGTGACGCGCGCAGACGCGCATCACTGGTGACCACGCCGTCCGCCACGGGAACGTTTAAATCTTCACGGATCAGTACACGCTTACCTTGCAGATCCAATTCCGACATTTTAATAATTGCCATAATTTCAACTTCCTTAATTGCACAAAAACAATTCGGTTTTCGTAAGAGGCTGCTTACCTTTAGTGTTTATTTTTTGTTCAAATTAAACGCATTATAAGCGAGGCGCAACCAGTGACGCTTAGTCAACCAGCAACGATAAACAGCCCCTAATGCCGCCTTCCCTGCCGCACTGAAAATTATTTGCTGGCAAACATTGCCAAGCTGGTGTCGAGCATGCGGTTAGCAAACCCCCACTCGTTATCGCACCAGAGTAATAACTTAATCAAGTGTCCATCACTGACACGCGTTTGGGTACCGTCCACAATACTGGAGCGCGGATCATGATTAAAGTCGCATGATACCAAAGGCTCATCGGTATAGCCCAGAATGCCTTCCAGCTTACCACTTGCAGCGCCTTTGAGAACGTTATTCACCTTCGCAACATCAACTCTTTTTGTCACTGTGAGCGAGACATCAATTGCAGTGACATTGACCGTGGGCACCCGCACAGAAATTGCCTCAAATTTATCCTTCATCTGCGGCAAGATGCGTTCTATCCCGCGGGCGAGTTTAGTATCAACCGGAATAATCGATTGGCTGGCCGCGCGCGTGCGGCGTAAATCATCGTGATAGGCATCAATCACCTGCTGGTCATTCATTGACGCATGAATGGTGGTAATGGCACCGCTTTTGATTTCAAACTGCTTATCTAATTCGGCAATCACCGGAATGATGCAGTTGGTGGTGCAGGAGGCGTTGGACACCATGCGATGTTCTGGCTGGATCAGCTCGTCATTAACGCCATACACAATGGTGGCATCAACATCGGCTGAGGCCGGATGGCTGATCAGTACTTTCTTGGCCCCCGCTTGCAGGTGAGCTTCGCAGGCGGCGCGATCTTGCAGCGCGCCAGTGGCCTCAATGACTAAGTCGATATCCAGAGCCTGCCACGGCAATTGTCTAGCATCAGCCTCGTGCAGCAAAATAATACTGTCGTTACCTATCTGCATTTGCTGCTGGCACAGCTCTGCCCGCTGAGCAAAACGGCCGTGAGTGGTATCGTAGTTGGTAAGATGCACCATCGCCTCTGGCTTGGCTAACTCATTGATGGCAACAACTTGCAGCTGTTGTCGCTTGCCTGATTCATACAGGGCGCGTAACACCGACCGGCCGATGCGACCATAACCATTGATTGCCACTCTGATCATTACTACGTCTATTGCTCCAGCGAAGGGTAAATACAACAACGGCCTATCATATGACAGGCCGTTGTAATTGGCGAGACGCCAGCTGAAAGTTCAGCGTATTTGTTCAGATATCTATCAGAATAATGCGTTTGCCTTAGCAACCACGTTTTCGACAGTGAAACCAAACTCTTTGAACAGTGCAGCACCAGGTGCAGATTCACCGAAGGTGGTCATGCCCACAACTGCGCCTTCAAAACCAACATACTTGATCCAGAAGTCAGCATGCGCAGCTTCAATAGCGACACGCTTAGTCACAGCTTTTGGCAGTACCGACTCTTTGTAGGCGGCATCTTGCGCATCAAACTCAGTGGTTGATGGCATAGACACTACGCGCACTTGCTTACCTTGTTCGGTCAATGCTGCGGCAGCATCCACCGCCAACTGCACTTCACTACCGGTAGCGATCAGGATCAGCTCTGGCGTGCCAGCACAATCTTGCAGTACGTAACCGCCTTTAGCTACGTTTGCCAGCTGTTCGCTAGTACGTGCTTGCGCTTGCAGGTTTTGACGGCTGAAGATTAAAGACGTTGGTGCATCACGACGTTCAATGGCCGCTTTCCAAGACACAGCGGTTTCTGCCGCGTCACATGGGCGCCATACTGACATTCTTGGCGTCATACGCAGGTTAGCCAGTTGTTCAACCGGTTGGTGCGTAGGACCGTCTTCACCTTGACCGATAGAGTCATGGGTGTAAACGAAGATGTTTTGAATACCCATCAGCGCTGACATACGTACCGCGTTACGAGCGTATTCCATAAACATCATGAAGGTTGCGCCGTAGTTGATAAAGCCACCATGCAACGAGATACCGTTCATGATGCCGCTCATACCAAATTCACGCACACCGTAGTAAATGTAGTTACCAGCAGGGTCTTCTTGGATACCTTTTGAACCTGACCATAAGGTCAAGTTAGAACCCGCTAAGTCAGCACTGCCGCCTAACATTTCTGGTAACGCAGCACCGAATGCGGCAATCGCATTTTGTGACGCTTTACGGCTAGCAATGCCTTCGCCTTTTGCTTGGCATTCTTCGATAAACGCTTGTGCTTTGGCTTCGAAATCAGCAGGCAGTTCACCTTTGATCACACGGCGTTCATATTCAGCAGCCAACTCTGGGTATGCTTTAGCGTAAGCGGCAAACTTATCGTTCCAAGTGGCTTCATTGGCTTTGCCCGCTTCTTTGGCATCCCAACCTGCGTAGACGTCAGCAGGGATTTCAAACGGTGCATATGGCCAGCCCAAGAACTCACGTGCTGCAGCGATTTCTTCATCGCCCAGTGGTGAGCCGTGGCAATCGTGGCTGCCTGATTTGTTTGGTGAACCAAAACCGATGATAGTTTTGCAACAGATCATGGTTGGTTTGTCAGTTACCGCTTTGGCGGCTTCAATAGCAGCGCGGATAGCATCGCTATCGTGACCATCTACGTCAGCAATGACATGCCAGCCGTAAGCTTCGAAACGTTTTGGCGTATTGTCAGTGAACCAACCTTCAACATGGCCGTCGATAGAAATACCGTTGTCATCCCAGAAGGCGATCAGTTTGCCAAGGCCCAAAGTGCCTGCCAGTGAACAAGCTTCATGGGAGATACCTTCCATCAAGCAGCCGTCACCCAAGAAGCAGTAGGTGTAGTGGTCAACAATATCGTGACCGTCACGGTTGAACTGTGCCGCTAAGGTTTTTTCGGCTATCGCCATACCTACCGCGTTGCTGATACCTGCGCCCAGTGGGCCGGTAGTGGTTTCAACACCTGGGGTGTAACCATACTCTGGGTGGCCCGGCGTTCTAGAATGCAACTGACGGAACTGTTTGAGATCTTCGATACCCAAATCGTAGCCGCTCAAGTGCAGCAACGAGTAGATCAACATTGAGCCGTGGCCGTTGGACAATACGAAACGATCGCGATCGGACCATTTTGGGTTGGTCGGATTGTGCTTTAGAAAATCATTCCACAGTACTTCAGCAATGTCTGCCATGCCCATAGGCGCACCTGGGTGTCCTGATTTGGCCTTTTGAACAGCATCCATACTAAGTGCACGAATAGCGTTAGCGAGTTCTTTCCGAGAAGACATGCTCTCTCCTGCTTAAATGTGAGGTCTGAAGGTTAAAAAATGTGATGTGCATCATTCTCACGCAGAGAGAGCAATGAATCAAATAAAATTCCACCGCAGCTTATTGCGCTTTAGCGATAAAAAAGCACGAACGCTTATAAAACGTTCAACATTATTGAAAACTTATTAACAAAACCTAAGTTGCAATCGAAAATCCCTCGTGACCGCAGGTCCACGAGAATCAGGCGCATCACTGGCTGAGTGCGATGAAATAAGGCAAGAGCAATGGCCATGTAGCCGATTACGCCAGCAACAGCTAATCTTTACCAACAATGAAAACGATTGCCTTGTTCATTTAGTTCGATAAATCCGCCAGTATTATCGATAACGCCCAACAGGTCATTGCCATTTCTAACGCGGTTAACAATAACTGTGGCCATCTGTGACTGCCTTGCGCGACAGCCTGCGCGCCGCTGGTTGCGGATTTACCAATCAATGTCATCGCGCCCAATGGCGGCTTTGCACTATTTGCCAAGGTCACGCGCTTCAAGGCATAGCGCGGTTGACATTAATCAGTGAGATGCCGATGCAGATCACGTGTAAGACTGATTCGTCGCTTGCTAATGCACAATTTCTGACATTGGGGGTGTTATCAGGGCAGATTTTGATTAAAATAGCCGTCTAGATGGAAAAGCATCTAAACTGCTTTTACCGAGTTGTCACACTCACTAACGAGATTTTCCTTATTATGGCAAGACACCTGTTTACCTCTGAGTCAGTCTCAGAAGGACATCCAGACAAAATCGCCGATCAGATTTCTGATGCGGTGCTTGACGCCATTCTGGCCCAAGACCCTAAGGCCCGCGTCGCATGTGAAACTTATGTCAAAACTGGCATGGTAATGGTTGGCGGTGAAATCACCACTTCTGCTTGGGTTGATATTGAAGAGTTAACCCGTAACACTGTACGCGAAATTGGCTACACCAGCTCAGATATGGGCTTTGATGCTAACTCTTGCGCAGTGTTGAGTGCCATTGGTAAGCAATCGCCAGACATCAACCAAGGCGTTGATCGTCAAGCTCCTAAAGAACAAGGCGCGGGTGACCAAGGTCTGATGTTCGGTTACGCCAGCAACGAAACTGACGTACTGATGCCAGCGCCTATCACCTACGCACATGCGTTGGTGAAACGTCAATCTGAAGTACGCAAAGCGGGCATCCTGCCTTGGTTGCGTCCAGATGCAAAATCACAAGTTACCTTTGCTTATGATGAAGGCAAGATTGTTGGCATTGACGCTATCGTATTGTCGACTCAACATCACGAAGATGTCTCAATGAAAGAGCTGCAGGAAGGCGTGATGGAAACCATCATCAAACCTACTCTGCCAGCTGAATGGTTGAGCAAAGACACCAAGTACTTCATCAACCCAACTGGCCGTTTCGTTATCGGTGGCCCAATGGGTGACTGTGGTCTGACTGGCCGTAAAATCATTGTAGATACCTACGGTGGTATGGCTCGTCACGGTGGTGGTGCTTTCTCTGGTAAAGACCCATCAAAAGTTGACCGTAGTGCCGCATACGCTGCCCGTTACGTAGCGAAAAACTTGGTTGCTGCGGGTCTGGCTGACCGTTGTGAAATCCAAGTGTCTTACGCTATCGGTGTGGCAGAGCCAACCTCTATCAGCGTTGATACCTTTGGCACCGGTAAAATCCCACAAGAGAAATTGGTACAGTTGGTACGTCAACACTTCGATCTGCGCCCATACGGCCTGACTGAAATGTTGGATCTGGCTCGCCCAATCTACCAACAGACCGCGGCTTACGGCCACTTTGGTCGTGAAGAGTTCCCTTGGGAAAAGACCGACAAGGTTGACATCCTGAAAGCGGACGCTGGTCTGTAATCACTCACTTAGGTTAGACATAATTAAGGCGCCAATCGGCGCCTTAATTTTTTGCTTGTTGAGACTCACCGCCGAGCGGTGGTTAACTCACTTGCTCAGCACGCACACGATAACGTTCAATCATGTCATCAATGGCGTCTTGCTCTAATGGACGCAAGCCACTCATCACCAGCGTTTTACAACCGATGCCCACTTCACGCTCGCCACTCATCAACTTGAATGACAAAGTCACATCACCGCGCTTGCCGTCCACAACCATGGTTTTATCGATCAGTTGTAACTCAACGTCATCAAAGTCGAGGGTAGTCAGCTCAAAGCCCATGCTTTCATAGATCACCAACGGCCGAGCTGGGTTAATCATCAATTGATGTTCTTGCATCAACGGCACAATAGCGTGAGTAAAGTTAAGGCCAGAAAAGGCCACATAGCTGCGGATAAACGAAGCAAGTTGCTTATCACAGTGACGTTTGTCGCCGCTGCGGTTAGCTTGCAGATAAGGCTTGTCGTTTTCATCTTCAACGCGGATCAGCTCGTTGGAGACTTCGCGAAAATGCAGCGGTACTTCATCGCCCACCATACCTTCAAACCGAAACTGCATCTTTTGACTCAGGCCATACTCGCCCAACACTAATGCAAATAGCAGATCACCAGGCACTACAAAACGCTTGGCATCCTCATCATGGATGGGGTTAACGTCACCAGCAACCTTTTTGGCAAAATCACTCGCTTGCTTGCGCGTGATCGAAATAACATTATTTTGCTTATTAAAATAATCAGTTAGGAACATTTATCGCTCTACTTTTACAACAGCTTCTGTCAGTTTCAAAAAAATTGCGCACAGTCTAACCGCAAATGTCTAAATAACTCACCCGATGACTTGCTCATCGTAGGTTTCGTTAAGCAACTGTAAAGCCGCAAACTGGCGGTACAGCTCACTCTGTTGCAATAGTTGTTCGTGGCGACCACTGGCGACGAGCTGGCCTTTATCGAGCACTAAAATACGATCGGCATTGAGTACGGTGGCCAAGCGGTGAGCAATGACTAAGGTGGTACGGCCAATCATCAACTTATCTAGCGCTTGCTTGACCTTAACTTCACTCACTGCGTCCAAGGCACTGGTGGCCTCGTCTAATAACAGCAGTGGCCGATTGGCAAGAATAGCACGGGCAATCGAGATACGCTGTTTTTGCCCGCCCGACAACCGAACGCCGCGCTCACCTAGATAGGCATGATAGCCCTCACTCAGCTCACGAATAAACTCATCAGCGTATGCTGCCTTACAGGCCGCTATCACTTCCGCTTCGCTGGCCTCGGGACGGCCATAACGCACGTTATCTAACACGCTGCCCGCAAAAATCACCGATTCTTGCGGCACCAAGGCAAATTGTGCCCGTAGCTCTGTCAAACTCAACTGGCTGATATCCACGCCATCGAGTTCAATGCTGCCGGCACTGGGGCGGTAGAAACGCTGTAGCAGTTGGAACAGCGTACTCTTGCCAGCGCCACTTGGTCCCACCAGCGCCACCCGTTCACCAGCATTTATGTGAATGTCTAACTGCTGCAACACTGGCTCGCCCGCATCATAGGCAAAGTCGACCTGCTTTAACGCTAACTCGCCACGCACTGGCTTGGGCAAGGGCACAGGCTGTACCGCATCGACAATGGCAACCGGCGTTAACGCCAACTCCATCAAGCGTTCAGTGGCCCCAACCGCCCGCTGAATATCGCCAATCACTTCACTGATAGTTGCCGCAGCACCCGCAACCATTACCGCGTAAAACATAAAGGCCGACAGCTCCCCCGCCGATACCCGTCCAGCCATCACATCGTGGGCGCCAACCCAAGTGACGCCGACAATGGCGCCGATGCTCAATAGCATCACCCCAGCAATCAACATGGCGCGATACTTAATCCGGCCACTGGCGGCAGCTAACACCTCAGCCAGCAAGTGATTAAATTGGCGCGCATCTTCAGTTTGGTGGCCGTACGACTGCACAGTGTGGATTTCATGCAGGGTTTCATCCACATAAGCGCCAAGGGCGCCGACTCTATCTTGGCTGGTACGCGCCAGTTGCCGCACTTTGCGGCCGAGCACGCCAACGGGAACTAACACCAACGGCACCGCTAGCAGCACCAACAAAGTGAGTTTCCAACTGGTAAAGCCCATCATGACTAAGCCGCCAGCTAAGGTCACCGAGGAACGTAATGCCATTGATAAGCTGGAACCGACCACGGATTGCAGCAAGGTCGAATCCGCCGTAAAGCGCGAGATCACTTCGCCAGTACGCAACTTGGCAAAGAAGTCGCGGCTTTGATGCAGCAAGCGCTGATACACCTGTTGGCGAATATCGTTGCTCACCTTTTCCCCTAACCACGTCATCAAGTAGAAACGGCAAAAAACCGCCGCAGCGCTGACCGCAGTCAGCCCGAGAATCATCCCGATGATTTGATTGAGTCTGGCGGCGTTATCGGCTAAAAAGCCTTCATCCACCATCAGCCGCACGCCCTGCCCCAACGCTAGCCAAGCCAGCGAACCAATCAATAAAAACAGCATGGCACCGAGCACGCGCCAACGATAAGGCCGTAAAAAACTCAGCAGCCACGGCAGTACCCGCGCTGGGCTAGAGGAAGGTTTTGCCAAAATGGTGTTCTCTTGTGAGTTGATAAATATGAAATTCTGCCACGGTATGCACATGTTTGGCCGCAAGGTAAACACAAGCGATACGATTGCTGGCACAATAGCAGCTATCTAACTGACAACCAAGGCAGATGATGTCCACTAAGCAGCAGATCTCTCCGGAAACCCAACAGACCGCCCTCGGTGTGGCCAAGGCGAACCAGAAGCCGGGACAAACGAAAGAGCAAACTAAGCTGATTGCTCAAGGGATTGAAAAAGGTATTGCTGAGTACAAAAAGCAGCAAAAAGCTAAAGCGCGCGAACGTAATAAACAGCAAAAGAAACAACAGGCTAATCGCCAGCTTGATGAACAGTTCCCGCAAGAAAGCGAAGCAGATTTACCGCATGAACGCATCCATCTAACCAGTTGGTTGCCGTGGGGATTATTGCTAGTAAGTTGGCTTGGTTTTGCTTGGTATGTGTGGTTGTAGCAGGTTAAACGGCGGGAATATTGAGTAAGTGTTGGATTTGCTGCAGATGCGTGCCCACCCAAGCGCTGTTGATCGGCCCCCATGTTTGAATATGGTAGTAGCCACTGTTATTACGTGCACCATCTTGAATAAACGCCACTTCGATGCCGATATCGCTGCAAGCGGCCAACGCATCTTGCACCGTTCGCCGTGGCATACCGGTGAGCTTTTGTAGCGATAACAAGTTGTGTTTGCCGTCGTCAATCACATGCGCTAAATACAACTTGCGCACAAAGGCAATCTGTTGCTTGCTCACCTGTTCTGGATGCCACATATTCACGACTTGCTCCTGCTTTCAAGCTGAAATGACCACACCAAACTACTTGAGTTTAGACGATGTGACAATGTAATTCAGTTAAAACAAAGAAACAGTTCAGATGCGCTATCTATCTGATTACTGTGGATTTCAGTTTTATCTAAGGTGAGCGACTCCGCTGCCGCTCACCCAAAGCCCACCACCCACCTAAGTGCTACTTCACCACCAGCACAGGGCAATGGGCACGATTAGCAATCTCTTCCGACACATTAGTATTCAAAAAATGCGACAAGCCAGAGCGACCATGGCTAGCCAATACAATCATGCCGATATCGGCGCTTTCCGCTTCGTCCACAATCACTTGTACTGGATCACCACGACGGATAACCGTTTCCACTTTCAAATCAGTATCAAGCCGCTCTAATAGCTTTTTCATGCTGTCAGCTGCCGCTTGTTCCATACTCTTCGCCAGCTCTTCTGGCGTTACAATCAGTAATTGATAGCTGGCATCGGCAATGGGTTGGTCGACCACATGCAGAATACGCAGCCCCACTTTGTAGAAGTTGGCCATTTCCACCGCATATTGCAACGCGTGTGACGCTGTGCTGGAAAAATCTGTGGGCCACAAAATATCTTTTGAACGCATTTTGACCTCCTAACCGAGCGCTAGCTCGTGGTATCAGATAGCTCAGTCACACCTCAATTCGGTGGAGTATGCTGGCCATCAATGGGTTGTTCAAGCCAATCAACAGCTTCTTGCCGCTGATAAAAGTATTCAATATCAATCGGAGTAAACCAGTCGGCGACTTTGGTCATCCATTGCTGCCAACCGCTACGGCCGACGACGGCAATTTTCTTAAAGTCACGCCCATGGGTTACACCGAGTTTTAAATCATCCCACAAGGCTTCCGCATCCCAGCCTTGCAATTCGGTAACATCAATCAAGGCATACAGTTCAGGCTGTACCACGCCCTCAATAGCGGCTTCCAGCAACGGCACCATCACCTGATAATCTTGATGAGTTAATTTGCCAATCGCTTTGAGCGACAGAAAGAAATGGTCGCTGCCGCTGTGTTCGATGCCGATAAATAAACCGTGTCTTTGGTTGTCCATATGGGCCTCTAACGCGAGTTATCCAATTAAGCCGTTATGCTAAGTCTAGTAAAAGCTGCCGGGCTTTCTGTGAGCTTTATCACCAAAAATCGGCGCATTATGCTAGGGTTACCAGTCTATCGCACCTGCCCCACTTTTTTAGGGTAAACAGCACCATGACCGACTCAGCCAGTGCCCACAGCGCCTTACTTGACGCGTTTGAGCTACAGCGCCACAGTTTTATGCAACAGCCGCCGAGCACTACCCAACAACGTCAACAGCAACTGCTGGCACTAAAACAGCAATTACTCGCCCATGTTACGCTCCTGACAGAGGCACTCAACCTCGACTATGGTCAACGTGCGACCTACGACAGTTTGTGGGCAGATATTCAGCCGGTACTGAGCATGATTGATTACAGCCGTAAGCGATTACGGCGCTGGATGCAGCCCAGTAAACGCCATACGGGCTTATTGCTGACGCCTGCTAAGGTGAGTGTTCACTATCAGGCAAAAGGCGTGGTGGGCATCATAGTGCCGTGGAATTTTCCGGTGATGCTGGCGCTCGGGCCGCTGATCAGCGCACTGGCCGCCGGAAATCGAGTGATGTTGAAACTGTCGGAATTTACGCCCGCCACCAATCAGGTATTAGGCCAACTACTGCAACGCGCCTTTAGCGCCGAGCAAGTTACCGTGGTTGAAGGCGATGTGACGATAGCGCAAGCATTTGCGGCATTGCCATTTGATCATCTGCTATTTACTGGCGCCACGTCGGTGGGTAAACAGGTGATGGCGGCGGCCGCAGCCAACCTCACCCCTGTGACGCTGGAGTTAGGCGGTAAATCTCCCGTGCTGATCGATGAGCAGTTACCGATGCAATTGGCGGTGCAGCGGCTGCTATTTGGCAAAACACTCAACGCCGGCCAAATCTGTGTCGCCCCCGATTATGTCTTATGCCCCACAGCGCGGCTCGCCGATTTTATTGCACAGTATCAGCAACAGTTTGTGCAGCATTACCCTGACTTCGCCAACAACGCCGATGTCAGCTTTATTGTGTCAGAACGTCATCGCCAGCGATTATGGGCGTTGTTAGATGATGCCCTCGCGTTAGGCGCACAATGTGTCAGCGCTTGCCCCATATCGCCACAGCAGCTCGATAGCCGCGCGTGGCCAACCCAGTTACTGACCAATGTCACCGATGACATGCAGGTAATGCAGCAGGAGATCTTTGGCCCGCTGCTACCGATTGTCACTTACGATGATATCGAGCAAGCACTCGCTTACATCAAACAGCGCCCACGGCCGCTGGCGCTGTATCTGATGAGTGAACAACCCGCGTTGCAGCAACGCGTTATGCAACACACGCACGCTGGTGCGCTGGTGATAAATGAAACGCTAATGCATGTCGCGGTAGATGATGCACCGTTTGGCGGTACAGGTGCCTCTGGCATGGGGCATTATCACGGCATTGAGGGATTTAAAGAATTTAGCCATGCCAAGACCGTGTTTAAGCGTGGGCGCCTGTCCCCAACGCAATGGATTAAGCCGCCCTACGGCGGACGGCTACAAACTTGGCTCAAACGTTGGATTCTACGTTAAGCGGTTTTATGGCTGACGCACGTTATCCAAGGCTGAGCACAACTGCTGTATACCGTCGATAGCCCGCGGGGTTGGCCGCTGCAACAGGTCGGCATTCAAGGTGATGATGTGCTGCTGTTTTACCGCAGGGATCTCTGGCCATTGCTGCCAATCAATCCCCTCTGGCGCGCCCTTTTCAGTGGTATTAATAATCACCTCAGGCTGACGCAATAGCACGTTTTCCAAGCTCACCTGCGGGTAATCACTCGCCGCATCGCTAAACACATTGTCTGCCTTGCATACCGCCAGAATCTGCTGCACCCAGCTATCGCCCGCCACGGTCATCAACGGGTTTGACCACAACTGATAAAACACTTTGACTGGTCGCTTATCAGCATTGTCATGCTCCAGTGCTGCCAGTTGCTGCCGATACTGCTGCGCAGCGGCGTGCGCTTGCGCTTGATGTTGGGTCAATTCGCCTAACCGCTCTAACTCATCGGCCACTTGCGCCAAGGTCTGCGGATAGCTCAAATATACCTTTAACCCCAACTGCTGCATGCGTTCAATATCTTGCTGGCGATTACCATCTTGCCATGCCACCACTAAATCAGGTTTTAGCGCCAGTAGCTTGTCGAGTTGAATGCCCGCATAACCGCCGATACGCGGCAGCTGTTTGGCTTGCTCGGGGTAATCGGCATGTTCGGTGGCAGCCACTAGCTCATCACCCGCGCCAATGGCATACAACAACTCCACCGCGTGCGGGGCTAACGCCACAATGCGCAGCGGTGGCTCGGCGGCAACAGCACTGGCACTTAGCCACCAGCCGGCGATCAATAAGTAATACGCTTTAAGGTTTATTCTCATACTTGCTTTGCTCCCAGTTCCATCGGCCAGCAGACTACCCATTTTAAATAGGCGTGGCTAGTATAAGTGTTGCGCTTTGGCACCGGAGTATTGAGCCAGTTGATGACACCGTTTCGCCATAATTTCAGCGGACAAATATTGCGCGGCGCTGCACAAACCGCCTCCGTTAACGTCAAATTTCCGCCAAATATGTCGGTTATTACCGCAGAATCACCGGAAAAAACTATCTAAAGGTTGATTAATTTGTAACATCAAAATAACATTCAAACCAATCAATAAGATAAATCGAAAAAACAAGCAAATAGCGTGCACTCAATACTATCAAAGCCCATTAGATTCTTGGTTATTTTTACCGCTTCGTTACTGTTTGGTTGCCAATCAACGCCAGCAACTAAACAGCCACCTAAGGTTGATATAGAAGCTACCGCCCTCACTCAAGCCTTTTATGCACGTGGTTTTCAACGTACCGCGCTGGGCAATATCAACTACATTGGCGTTGATCAATGTGGTGCCATGACGTTGCAAGCGCATCGCGGCTCAATTCGCTATAACGAAAACTCGATCAACGCCATCATTGATGCATTAGATAATCAGTTTCCGATTGTCGAAACCGATGTGCGTTTGACCCGCGACAATGTGTGGGTGATCCACCACGACGACTACACTGGCCGCGCCAACGGCACGGTGGACAATCAACGCCGCCGCATCTCTAGCATTAACTACAAAAAAGAGTGGGGTTATCTGCGCGAGCGCGACCTCAACAGCGGCGAGTTGACCAACACTGTACCGCCGACCTTTGTGCAATTAGCCCAAGCGTTTCGTGCCAGTGCGCATCGCGGTCAGCAACTCAACATTGAGATTAAAGGTGGCGCGGGTTCGAGCGATATCGAGATGTTGGACTATCTGGCGCTCAAAACCTTAGGCGAAGGTAATTATTTTTACTCCAGTTTGAGTCTCAGCAATCTGGAAAAGATGCGTAAAATCAACGGTGATGTACGGCTGTATTTCATTCAGCGCCCCGCCTTGGCATCACTGCAAAAGCTATCAAGTGATTTAAAACGCGGCGCAGGTAACGACCCCATCTATGAGCGCAACCAAGGCGAGTTGAGTGACTATGAAGATTTTGGCACACGCCACTATCGCGAGAACCGCTACGACAATCGCAAAGGGCTAGATAGACTCAGCCGCAGCCTAAAAGGTAACTTTGGCATTGTGATTGATATTCGCCAGTACGCCGCTAGCGCGCGCAACATTAAGCAACTCGCCCATGCTCGCGGCATTCCGGTGGCCAGCTACACCGTGAATACGCAGGCGTATCACGCCAGTTTGTTAGCTAAGTTGCCCAGCAGCCAACGGCCAGATTACGCCATCATTGACGACACCCAATATGGCTTTTGTCGCCAATACCAACTGCCCGCGATGCAGCCATATCAAGGCTCCACTGAGCTGACAAAACAGATTGCGCAACTGCCGCAAGATCTGGACTTACAGCGCCTGGATGAACTGGCAACCTACTTCCCACAACACTTATATCCAGCCATCGACGGCAGCTTAAAGTCGTTTGGCCAACCACTCAAAGGCCCGGTGAATATTCCCGGTCAAACCGAGTATGTGCCAGTGTTTCTTGATACCCATGCAGGCCCAAGAGAACGTGCGAGCGACGTTGACCTGACACCCGCCGAAGCGATTCAAATTGAGCTGCGCGGCCAACAAACCACACCGCCCAAACAGCAATAAAGATATTTAATGACTATGAAGCCTCGTTACTGGCGCCTTATCCTCGTGATACTGAGCGCCGCCTATCTGGTGCCAGAAGCCATTTTTAACGCGCAACTGGTATCTCTTATCGGCTTAGGCACCCCCAAGCCGGAACAGCTTGAACATTTAGAGATCTACGGCCGAACTGTGTCTGGTATCGGCGTGACCTTGCTGCTGGCCGATCTTTTGCCCGCGCTGTTTTACCGCACCGTGTTGCGCGGCGTGTTAACCATCAGTGTGGTGGCCTTGCTGGCGTGGCCGACGGTGTTTTTTGGGCAGAAATATTTGGTCGAAAAGCTGTTAGTACAGCCGTCCACCCCAGAACAACGCCAGTTTGCCACCTTAAGCGCGGCGCTGCGTGATGCCTTAGCCGCCAACGCGGTGGAGATCTCCGGCCTCAGCTACGACCCTAACGAGCTGCAATCGTCGGAAAACCTAACCTTTTTGGCGCTGTTTGGTGGTATGACCTACGCCGACCACAATCTGGCCGACAACCTAGAGCAGTACAAAGAGAAGATCATCGGCAACTTTGTGCAAAAGCGCGCCTACGCTCAATTTGAGCAAAACTACCAAGACTTTGGTCAGCTGTATAAAGAGCTTTCTGGTTACTACCAGCAATATGCCGACGGCTCCAACCGCTATAACCAAGCCTTAGCCGATATTCCGCAACGTGAGCAGCAGTACTGGCAGCAAGTCGAGCAAGAGGTGAACAGCGGCTGGGCACAATATCAGCAAGCGCAAAAGGCGCAAATTGCTAAAGCCGAGGCGCGCGCGCAAAAGTATGGCCCAAAGATTTATGACTACTTTGAAGCCGTGGGCAAGTGCCGCGAGCGCTACGATAAATCATCCGAGCGCGAACGCCGCAACCAGTGCATAACCCGCTTAGATGCACGCTACAAAACGGAAGTCTCCAAGGCGGGCTTTGGCTATATCGAACCCGATTACTGGCTGATTGTTGAAGACGTTAGCACCTCAGAGAATATTCTCACCTCAATTATTGGCGGCGTGTTAACAGGCGGCATCTATACTGGTATGCAGGCAATCAGCGCAGCCACTGGCGGTGATGGTGGCTTTAAAGATAAGCGCTACAAATACACCGATGACCCCGAGTTTTATCGTAATCGCTTTTTGGCACTACCTAAGTTTCAGCAACTGTTTACTGAGCAAACTGGCTACCCGATGGGCATCAGCGAGCTGAACGAGTTTCGTCTGCACAGCCACACCCAAGCGCTGCTCAGGCAGAAACTCGGGGCTAAAGGCTTGCCGCTGGCAAATGACTGGCAGATCAGCGATCGTCCCGGCTTTTACCGCGCGGTCGCCGTCAAAGTAAAACAAGATGCCGATAAGCAGTGGCAAAGCGAGATGGCTAAACGTGGCCTACAATTGCCGATAAACCTCAGTTGGCCGCAGTTCCAACTGCATCCATCAGTACAAGCAAAGATTGCTAACCGCATGGGCGACTTGTATGTCGACAATATCCGCGCCGATTGGAGTGAAGCCAACTTTAAACGTTACGTAGTCGAGCCGAATATTCAAAAGCGTACCGAGCAATATATCGCCATGCTCAAAGATGCCGAGCAGGAGTTTGCCGATGGAGGCAAATATGCCGAGCACGGTAAGCAAGCATTGCGCTCAGTGATTATTCCGCCCATCTCTATGTCGCTCAGTCTGTTTTTGCTGTGTATGACCATCATCAAGCTGCCACTGAAAGTCGCCCAGCTGTTTGGTAAGGCTCAGCCAAGCGGTCAAGCTAACGATGCTCACAACGGCAACGCCAACACGACTGCTGGCAACAGTAATAAAACCAGCAACGGCCGTAAAAAACAGCTCGCCCTATTGCTCAAAGTGCTGCCCCTACTGTTGTTGATTGCCCTACCGCCGCTGCTGGTAAGCAACCGCTATACCGAACAGAGCGATAGCCCAGTGAACTACTTCCTTGGCAAAGTGGAGCAATCAGGCAATATCTTTATGTCGTACGCATTGCGCTGGACGCTGCACGTACAACCCCTGCTGCACCCGCTCGGGCTAGCATTTGAGCAGCACACCCATCTATATAAAAACTTTGCGCCTGCCGCCCATGTCATGGCCGAGTGGGATATTACCCGCCAGCTACTCGATGACAGTGATGTACGCCACGCCGCCGAGCAGATTGTCAAGCAACAAGCCAACCTCACCATTGATTGCAACGTGGACAATGCCACCATTCGCATCATGAACATTGGGCCACGCTTTAGCCAAGGTATGCGCCTAACGCCGGGCAATTACGACATTCAAGTATCGGCGCCCGGCTACCAAACATATCGCCGCTGGCACACCGTGCGCGCCGGTAACCAACAACTTTCAATAATGTTAACTCCTCAAGGGTGAGCTGCATGCAACACTGTAACCAACCAATTTTTAGTAACGAAAACTTCTGCGGCCACTGCGGTGACCCCGTAGAAAGCAGCCACCTGCGCGTCAAAGGTATCGAACAGGTCGAGCCGCAAGCGATGAAAGAACTACGCAACGTGTACCCAAATGCACGAGTTGTCAGTGGTAAAGTGGTTTCTACCTTCTACTACAAGCGTAAGTTCGTAAATAACAATAACAACTTGCAGTACGGCTTCTGGTGGATTGAACTGCAAGATGAAAATGGCAACATAGAAACCACCTCGATTGAAGCGGAAGATGAGTTTTTTACCTCAATCAAAAAAGGCGATGTACTGACGCTGCTGTACCCAACCAGCTTTGTGCTGAACCACAAAATTGCTGACAGCGCTGCGCGGCAAATCGTTAAGCACAACAACACCGCTCTGTGTGTGATTAACCACTTACCAGAGCAGCAACGTTCGATTCGCGGTGGCGCACTAAACCCAAGCGCAAAAGCCACGGCGTGGCTGTGGTTCTTTGCGTGTATTGCGGTAACCGCAGCGGCGTACTTCGGCTTGCATCTGCGCCAAGTCGAAGCAGCAATCGGCGCCGGAGCGGTGGCCGCGTTGGTGTGTTACCTGTGGGAACGCGGTCGCAACCGTAAAAAATATGAAGCCGGCCAGCACCGCTTTAACGTGCTTAAAGCCGCCATGAAGCAGATACTCGGCGTCAGCCGCGATGATTTGGGCTACCAACATGCCGAGCGGCCACCCCACGCCAGCGACGTGATCTGCTTTAGCTGCCAGAAACGCATTCCCGGCTCGCTGCAATACTGCGTCAGTTGCGGTAGCGATCAGCAAAGCCAGCGCCATAGCGACCAGCCAAGCGGCAATATCGCCGAGCAAGAAAGTACGCTGATGCAGCAATACTCCATGAGCTATCAAGAAGATTACCTGCACAAGAACCTGATGAGTGCCGACCAAAAAGGCACAGTGGCCATTAACTGCTTTTTGGCAAAAGTGATCAGTCGCGATGTGGAAGCCGATGTGTCAGATGTGTCGGTAACGACCACCACCACAGAAACTACCGATCACTACTATGGCAACCGCTACAGCCACAGCACCACCAATACCAGCACCCGTACGGATCGTACCCGTGACACAGGCATCAGCGGTGAAGTGTGGCTAGAGCGCGCCAATGGCGAACGAGTGAAATGGCAGTTCAGCGAACAAGTGCTGGGCGATCTCGACATCGGTGACTGGGTGTTCTTCAGCTACAGCGATGTTAACGTGGGCGACCACAGCAGCTTCAACCGCGAATGTGGCATCAACATCAGCAAAGACCGCCAATACGCACCAAAAAGCTTTGCGGACTTTGGTGGCATCACCGGCCAAGGCTTATGGTGGGTGATGGCGATCTTCTTTGGCGCATGGACCTACAGCGACTATCGCGAGCCGTTTTTTCCGCTGCTGGATTTAACCGCCAACGACTTCACTTTACCGCTGTATCGCCAACATTGGTTTATTGATTTCCTGCCGATGATCCTATTTGGCGTAATCAACATCTATCTGATGATCCACGGCTACATCTATAGCAAACGCAACGCCAAGCGCCAAAAGCAACTGCTACAACCGATGCGCGATGCCATTGCCAAAGTGCAAAACAACATCGACACCATTCGTGCGCAGATCAAAACTTGGGGCTAACCCCAGCAAACAACAGAGCGCCACGGCGCTCTGTTTTGCTATTTGCACCAACTAATGGTGTGATCCCATACTTTGTGGGATAGCTGGTGTAGCAACTTACAAAGCAATTTTCTTAATCACATGATTTAAAAGCAATTAAACTATTGGCATCGGTTTTGCTAATTTCTAAAACAATATGCTGAACTTACCAAGTTTCTTAACAAGGAGTTACCCATGGGACCGTTTGAAGTGGCAGTCGTCGCCATTATTGCAGGCATTATTCATCAAATTACTAAAACCTATATGAAACACAAAGGTGCCATCGCCGCCGAACAAGAGATCACTCAACTGCGCCAAGAGCTAGACCGCATGAATCAGCGGATTCAAACGCTAGAAACCATCATCACCGACGACGGCTACAACCTCAAAAACGAGATCAACCGGCTGTAAGCACAGCAAACCCCCGACCACCGTTGCTGATAACGCGCAGCAGCTGTCATCGGCACGGTGTCATACTCCGCACAGTAACGTTTATGGCTAACCGGCACTGACGAGTCACGGTTGGCCGTGTACAATTGAGCAAGTTACCGCTGCACAGCCAAGGGGAAGTCACCATGGTGTTAGCCGAAATCATTATTTTCATCATCATCGGCCTGATCATCTACAAAGTCATCGACAGTTACCTACAGCAAAAAACCTTTGCCGCTAAAACCGTTGAGCAAAATCAGCAGTTGCAGCAGGAGTTGGATGACATTAAAGCGCGATTGCGCAACCTTGAGAGCATCGTGATTGATGATGATTTTGAGATTAAACGTAAAATGAAGGATTTGTAGTGCAGCACAAATGGTGCTGCTTTTTCATATCGCTGCGCGATAGTCTGAATGGCTTGCAGCCATTGCAACCTACGGTTGCGAAAGATTGATGGCTTCGCCATTCCAAGCTGCGCTTGGCAAGATTTATCACTGCGTGATTGCAAACTACGTTTGCCAAAGTCGGGGAAGACATACAGGACGTATTAATACCGCGGAGCACACGGATGTGCGTGAGCGGTGATACTCGTTCCACACCAGAGGATAAGGTGATGCTTGCGAGCATCGATGCGCTAAATCGCCTGCAGCGGGCTTATGCACACGCATCCTTGTGGCACGCTGCAAGTCCGTCCCTGGAAGCTCGACGCCAGCATCCATGCTGGCGACGGCCACAAGTCCGCATGTGCTGGGAATTTATCGAGTACATCCGTTGATTTTGAGGAAATCTTTAGCTCTTAGAGCTTAATCACTTTTACCCCAAAACGAGTCGCCTAGTAATCATTCATAGGTTCAGTATTTGAGCTGATTTCAAGGCCTATCAGACTTGCACACATTCTGGTGGATTTTCAACCTAAACTAGTGCGTGTTTTCTAATTATTTTAAGTATATTTAGAACTAATACGTTACGAACAAAATACGCTAAATAGCAGTAGCTCATAAGACCACGGATGCACATTTTTACTGAGCTAACCTGATAAGTGCAAATGCGTACTAATAAGCTAATATGTTTTGAGCAAAAAATCGAGGAAAACACAAATGAAGGAAATCCCAGTAAGTACCCTTAAAGTTTTTGGTACACAATCAATGCTACTGAATGATGTATCAAGGAGCATATTGTTTTCTCGCGAGATGAATAATTTTGATTCGTCAGTCGATAAATTTGTGAAAAGCTCGTTACTTAAACAAGCTGTGATTGTTTGGAATCAAGTTTTTGGCTCAAGAGGCGAACATTGCCATTGGTCCCAATTTACTAGTAAGCAAAAAGTTATTGAGCCATTCAGCCGTGATTCTATTTTAGTGTCGTTGGGTATAACTTTGGATGAATGGTCGAAGTACCATGAGAATATGAAGCGGTTAAGAGATAAATTTCTTGCTCACTTTGACATGGATACTGAAACTGACCATTTCCCAAATATGGATTTTGCTCTAGCCGTCGTCGAAGCATATCGCGAATGGCTTTATCGTCTTTTCCAAGAGTATCAAAAAGCTTTCCCTGTTCGAGCTGGGTTCTTAAACACCGCAGAGTTTAATATTCTTATTGAGCGAGAATGGGAAGAAAAAAAACAAATTGTCCAAGAATGATTTAGCACTCTTGGTATTTTTATTATGTTTTAGGTCTAGTGACTAAGGCGGTATCGAGTAATATCGGTATTGTGTACCACACGCCTTTATATAAGGCATTATAAATTTAGAGGAAATATGAAATCAAAGAAGCTTGAAATGTGGGGGTTAGTTTTGATTTTACTCTCGTCGTTCGTTCAATTCTTTATCTTAAGTAAATCTCAAAACCTCACCAACGGTGCAGTGATCTACAAGCTAGAAACTAAGCTTGATCGCATTTTTATGGCTTCAAGGTCAAATTTTCAAACTCTGCAACCAGAACCTTTGAAAACAATGGTTAAAGTTAACCCCGAAGCTTTCGATTCGTATGAGTATGCAGAACAAAATAAAAGTATGGCAGAAACAAAAATGCAGACCGAATTATTTGGCGATGTAGTTACAGTTTTGTTTTTAATCGGATCAGGATTAATTATCCTCGCAAAGAAAATGGAGATTGACGCGCTCGAGAAGACAACGCCTTAACCACGATTATAACAAGCAACTTTCCAACACTAATGAAAGTACCAACTTTCAAGCAACATGATTCCCCTTCAGCGCGGCGAAGGGGCGTTGGGCAGGCATCAAGCAATGGGGGAAATTTTGGGACAGCCGCCAATTAAACTCAGCTAACCCACAGAATTATCAGGCAACGCCCTTTCCCCTTGGCGCAGTGCAGGTGCGTTGGGCAGACATTGAGCAATCGAGTCAGGGAAGACGAGAAGCGATGGTGAGTCATGGATGACGAATCAGAGCGATTTGCGAAAATGACAAACCAGAAGCACCGTAGCGTTTTGCGCCGTGGGGCGGTATGGGGTTTGACAAGGGGACGAGGCCGTCCAGTCCCCTTGTCTCGTAGTGTGAGCGCGAAAGCTCACGACTTGCGCAACCGCAGGTTGCAATCGCGCAGCGATAATCTTGCCAAGCGCAGCTTGGAATGGCTGCAAGCCATAAAATCAAAGCCAGCTGCAGGTGATTGATAGCGATGCGCTAACAAGCAACTTTTCAACACTAATGAAAGTACCAACGTTCAGGCAACACCAATTCCCCTTCGGCGCGGCGGAGGAGCGTTGGGCAGGCATCAAGCAATTAAGGCATGGATGCCTTAAAGCCGCGCCGAGGAATGGATTCCGAGTTGGCGGCGATTTGCGCAGATGACAAACCAGAAGCGCCGTAGCGTTTCGCGCCGTGGGACGTCGTCGGGGTTCCAAGGGGCGAGGGACGAGCATCGCCCCTTGGCTCTGGTGTGGAACGAGTAGTTCCACGACTTTCGCAAGCGCAGCTTGCTATGGCGCCAGCCATAAAATCAAAGCCCGCTGCAGGCGATTTATAGCGATGCGCTATCTAAAAACTGCATCATCGACAGATAAAACTCCCACCAAACAAGCAACAAAAAAGCTCAGCTGCAAACAGCTGAGCTTTTCAATCACCCCACAGCGTGAAAACTACTTAGTTTCACGCAAATGGAACACTTGGCAATTCGTACCCAACGCTGGCGCTTGGGCAAAGTTAGTCCCATCAGCCAAACCACAGCTAGACAGATCTAACACCTGCTTAGTGTAACGGTTGTGCAGCTCAACACCGCCGCCTTCCACTGGGGTAATACGCCAGTGTGAGGTTTTAGTTTGGCATTGGCCGGTGATCAGGTTTGCGCCTGGCACTACCGCATCATCTTTGGCTTCAATACATTGGTCGCCACTGCTGATATGGAAGAAACCATTATCGGTTGGTTTGAAGTGCCATTTTTGGTTAGCGCTATCAGACCAAGCGGATTGCTCAACGTTGCCTTTAACACTTGAGACCACTTTACCGGATTGTTGGCTCACAATCGCTACATCACCGGTTGGGTTCAGTTGCCATTGGCTCGCATCATCAATCTTGTCGACCAGCGTCAAACCATTAGCACTCAGCGACAGATACTTGCCAGAGTCGCGATGTTTGATCAGGGTATAACCGCCCATGCCCACATCTAAATGCCACTCTTGGAAAGCTTCGTTATGCCACGCATCTTCGTTCACTTTACCGTTCGCCACACCAAGGAATTGGCCATCGTCGCTGTTAGCAATACGGAAGAAGCCTTTAGTGGTGGCATCCAGTACAAAGCCGCTGTTGCTAGCAGAACATGCGGCTACGCCCGCACCGGCTGCAATACATTGTGACGTTTTGCCATCTTGCAACTGATAGCGTTGGCCTTGGATAGCGGTTTTCAGTGGGCCATCTTCACCTGATGGTGGTGGCACCAATACGCCCGGCGTCAACGGCTTACCAAAGTTCGGCGTACCGTCTGCGTGCCACGTGAATTTTTGGGCGCGCAATGAACGGCTGGCGCCGCAGCCATCGGTCACATGGTCGTTACCGTGGTAAACCAACCAGTTTTCTTTACCGTCTGGTGAGGTGAAGAAACCGTTGTGGCCTGGGCCAAACACTTTGTCGGTACGTTCAAAAACCGGCTGTGGTGATTTTTTCCATGAATTGATATCCATTGGGTCGTTGCCCACCAATTCATATTGGCCCAGTTTGTAATCAGGGGTATCACAGAAGCTACCAGAGTAGATCAGGAAGGTACGGCCATCGTGCTGCACAATCTCTGGGCCTTCAGTCACTTTACGGCCACTGGTTTCCCAATCTAACACCGGACGGGTTAGCACGACGTGTTTAGTGCCAGCTTTCAGCGTCCATGGGTTTTCCATTTCAGCGATGATGTTACGTTGTTCATCACCTTGCCATTGAGAGTAAAGCAGGTACAGATTGCCGTTTACTTCCAAATAGGTGCCGTCGATGTTCCAAGTGTCAGGCATCATCGCGCCTTTGTAGGTGTATGGCCCCATTGGGTCATCACCAGCACTTTCCAGTACGTTCAGGTGTTGGTGATCCAATGTGCCATCTTGGCCAGCAGTGTACATCATGTACCAGCGGTAGCCGTTCGGGCCTTTAAGACGGTGGAATTCAAATGCCCAAAAGTTACAGCACGCTTCTGGCATGGTGGATGACCATACGTTCACTGGTGTGGCGTTGGCGAGGCCTTCCAATGTTGGCGATTTACGCATCACCAGTTCTGATGTCCACGTGGTCGTTGTCAGGTAGTAGTTACCGTCCCAGTATTCTAACCATGGGTCTGCTCCGTTAGGAAACAGCGGATTGGTAAAACTCCCCTTGGGGGTGGTTTGTGCAGTTGGTGTGGTTGCGCTACTGGTATCCTGTTGGGTGGTCGCGCAAGCGGCCAACGCTAAGGTCAGTGGCAACAGTGCAAGCTTAGGGCTTAATCTGTTTTTCATGATCTACGTCTCTCAATTAAAAACCATCACAAAACCGGCGGACGGCTTGAGTGTTAGCTGGCTGAGGCTGCTATCAACTTTGGTTTGCACCACGTTGCGCATTGAATCCCCATCGTCCTGAATTAACAGGCCTTGTTCATTTCCCACAAAGGACAAGTCCAGCGCGATTGTTTTAGGCTCTTTTTCGGCATTAATGCCAGCAATGAACCATTGTTTGCCTGCACGTCTGGCGATCACCGCATATTTGCCGGGATATCCCCCAAGAAAACGACTCTCATCCCAGCGGGCGGGTACCGAGCGCAGGTAACGCTTTACGAACTCAGGCTGTGCTTTCATCTGCTCTGGTGTAGTCACCAGATGTTGAATACCTGAGAGCATGATCACCGGCAGTGCTAACTCAAAACCATTAGTGGTTTTGCGTTCAATGTTGGGAATATCCCCCAGCACCATCGGTGTAAAATCCATTGGATCAAATAAGTTGCGGGTAAATGGCAACATGGCCACGTGCGTTGCTTCGCGGTCGGCAACGTCTTGGAAGAAGGTGATCATTTCAAAGCCTTTTACGGCTTCGGCAGTGAGCAAGTTCGGCCAAGTGCGCTGTAAACCACGGGGCAAGGTGGTGCCGTGGAAGTTGACCAGCAGTTGGTGTTCTGCCGCATCTTTCAAAATATCTTGGTAATACTGCATCACTGATGAGCCGTCACCGGGGAAGAAGTCGACCTTAATCCCTTTGATGCCCATGCTATGTAACCGCGCAAATTCACGTTGGCGGTCATCATGTGTCAACAGTTGGCTTTTAGGTGTGTATTGGGTGCCATTCCACGCGCCTGATGAGTTGTACCACAGCAGTAAACCGACGTTCTTACTTTTGGCATAGGCGGCCAGCTCGGTCATTTTCTGGTAGCCGATATTCTGATCCCAGTTCACGTCGATCAAACTGTACTGCCAATGCATATCGGCGGCATGGTCAATAAACTGTTTTTGCATCTCATAGGTGACCGACTCATCTTTGAGTAAGCCCCAGCTCCATGCGGCTGTACCAGGCTTAATCCATGCGGTATCGGTCAGTTTGGCCGGGTCAGCTAAATCGGTCCCCAACGTAGAGCGCATTAACGTATCTAAACTACCCACAGTGATAATGCGCCACGGTGAATGCAGCGGCAGTTTGGCTTCGGGTAGCCATTTGCCGTTGCTCAGCGCTTCTTCATGGCTAGGGAACCGCAGCTGATATAAGCCATCAGGGCTGTTTTGCGCCAGATTACTGCCCGCGTAGTGGCCGTCGTTACCCGCTTCAGTAATGGCAATCCAGTTATCGCCATAATGATACAGCGCTGGGTAGACCCAGCCGTTCTCGGTCGGCGATGGGGTACCTACCGCGATATCTTGGCTGTAGTCTTCTTCATAAGATGGGTTAGTACGTTCCCAACCAGATTTGGCTTCCGCTTTATGCTGTAACCATGCTTTGGTTTCTGGGTAGAAATGGAAGCCGGTTAACTCTTCCATCACAATGCGACTATCGGTTGATTTTTCAGGCAATACATAGCGATACGCCAAGCCATCATCGGATAACCGCATCTGCACGGTCAGTGTTTGCCCTTGTGGGTTGCTGAAGCTGACTTTGACGTCGTTAGCTTGGTAGTCCACATGGCTTTGTTTGCCAGTCCACAGTTCGTACTGTTCATGTACGCTCTCTTGGCCAAGCTCTTTTTTAAATTTGAGGGACTCAGCAAACTGGCTATTGTTGAATTTTAGCCCCAGTGGTGAGGGTTTCAGGACGGGTTGATTATTGTGAAACACTTGGTACCACAAGCGCCCTTGGTCATCGAGACTGAGCGAAGCGGAGAGTTGCTTATCTGGGCTAGTAAAACGAGTTTGCCATGCACCGTGGGCGTTGCCTGCCAACATGAGCATTACTGCGGCCGATAAAGTCACATAACCTTTCATATCGAAATCCTTATCACGAAGAAAACGAATGCCAGCAACACTGGCATTCGTTAGAGGTGCTATAAGATTAAATCGTAGTGAAGTGGTACACGATTTTGATCTGATAGGTTTCGCCTGGACGCAACTCAGTGGTTGGCCATTCTGGGTGGTTTGGTGAATCTGGGTTGTGTTGTGGTTCTAACGCAAAGCCACTGTTTTTGCCGTAGGTGTTACCTTTACCTTGCAGTGAACCATCCAAGAAGTTACCTGAGTAGAACTGAATTGCAGGTTCGTCGGTGTACACTTCCAACGCACGGCCGCTGGCTGGGTCAGTTACTTTCGCAGCCAATACCAGCTCGCCTTTATCGTGTGGACGCAGCACAAAGTTGTGGTCGAAACCGCCAGCCATTGTCAGCTGTTCGTTATCGACGTTGATGTCTTTACCAATCGCTTTTGGCTCACGGAAATCAAATGGTGTGCCTTCTACTGAGGCAATTTCACCTGTTGGGATCAAACCTGGGCGAGTTGGCGTGTATTGGTCGGCATTGATCTGAATTTGTTGATCCAAAATGCTACCGCCACCCGCAAGGTTGAAGTAGCTGTGTTGGGTCAAGTTCACTACAGTTGGCTTGTCGGTAGTGGCGGTAAACTGCATATCCAGTTTGTTATCAGCAGTCAGCTCATAAACCACTTTAGTTGCCAAAGTACCAGGGTAGCCTTCTTCACCATCTGGGCTGGTGTAAGTCAGTTCGACACATGCTTTACCGTCTTTAACAAACGGCTTTATGCCCCAGACTTTTTGGTCAAAACCTTGAGTACCACCGTGCAGATGGTTGTCACCATCGTTGGTAGCCAACGTGTACTCTTGGCCGTCAAGGGTAAACTTGCCATCAGCAATACGATTACCGTAACGGCCAATCAACGCACCAAAGTAAACGTTGTTGGTTTTAGAGGCGACATAATCTTGCAGGTTATCAAAACCTAAAGCGATGTCAGTCATGTTGCCTTTAGCATCTGGGGTCAACATCTTAGTGATGATGCCGCCGTAGCTGATAACATCGACTTCAACGCCATTGGCGTTTTTCAAAGTCACTAACTTAACTTCGGTACCGTCTGGCAAAGTGCCATAGTTTTTTTCAGTAGCGCTAACATTTGTTTGATTCATAGCGGGTTGTTCCGTGGCTGTCGCAGGTTTGGCAGGTGAAGATGGGGCTGAATTCTGTTCTGCAGGGCTGCAGCCTGCGAGTGCGATCCCTGCTAGCGTCAAGCCAGCTGCCTTCAGGCAATAACTCAGTAGGGATGGTTTGCCCTGCCCTCGTTGTTCTGTTTGTCCTTTCATGCCTATACCTTTCTTTGATGGTAAATTTATCGTTTTATATTATAAATAAACAGCAAGTTGCAAGCTTTTAGCACTGGATCTTGCCGTCTTTCACAATTACATAATCCATTCCGGCTGCGGCGGCAGCCTTGGCACCGATTTGCGTATCTTCAAATACCACGCACTCGGCGGGTTGGAGGCCTAACTGTACTGCGACTTGCAGAAACGTGTCAGGAGCTGGCTTACCATTTTCGACATCTGATGCCGTCACTAGCGCATCGATTCTTGGCAAAATACCGGTATCGGTGAGCATTTCGACTGCATGTGCACGCTCGGCACCGGTGCCAACGCCCATTTTCATACTTGAGCGGTAATGTTCAAATACGGCGAAAGTCTCAGCAATCACCTTAGGGGTATGATCGCCCTCTTCCCACAGCAATTTTTTGCGGACGGCAACTTCAACTGGATCATGACTCATGCCGTATTTTTCGTTGAGTACCACCACAGTTTGCAGGGTCGGTACACCACCAAGGCTGTACATGTACTCTTCATCCCATGGGTAGCCATACTCTTCACACACCGCGCGCCATGCATCTTGGTGAGAACCCATTGAGTCAATCAAAGTGCCGTCCATGTCAAAAATAATGCCGCGATACTGGCTTAAATCGATCATCAAATACCTCTAAATTTTGTGTCTGCAACAAATGGGGGAGCTGGTGATAATGTTCGCTCTCGGGCGAACTTAACCAGCAGCAAATAAAGTGTGCCAGCTAAACATATTCCGAACCTGAATGCTGGTTGTTCTGGACTTCAGTTTTTCTTATGCGCTTTTATCTACCCAGTGCACCGTCAGTCAGAGAATTAGTTGGCTTTCCTGTTAGGCAGCGAGAGCGAAGTGTAGCGTGACTACACGAGCGAGCGGTAACAACGCAGGGAAACCAAATAAACCCTGACAACCGGAACGTAAACTACGCGAGCGTTACGCCAACACCGCAGGAAGAACAACTAGCCTCTGCTTTTCAGGTCTAGAAAAAGAAAAGGCCCACCCCAAACGGGGTGAGCCTTTTCCAAACAGAGATCTTACAGACCTTTGCTCAGATGATAGTACGCCGCACTATGGCGCAATTCATTCTTGAATGAACGTACAGTGGTATCAGCGTCGATAACCGCACATTCTACACCTGCCATTTCTGCATAATCGATGATCATGTCAGTGTTAACAGCTTGGCTGTATGCAGTGTGGTGTGCACCACCCGCATAGATCCATGACGCAGCAGCGGTCGCCAAGTTTGGACGTGGTTCCCACAGTGCAGAAGCTACTGGCAGTTTAGGAGTATCTGCTGGAGGGTTCACTGCATCAACTTCGTTAACGATGATACGGAAACGGTCACCCAGATCGACTGGAGATACAGCCACACCAGCACCAGCTTTACCTTTGAACAGTAAACGAGCAGTATCACATTTCACACCGATGGTGTGGCGATGGATTTCTACTTTTGGCTTAGCAGCAGCGATTGATGGGCATACTTCCAACATATGTGCTTGCAGCGCTTGGTCTACTGCACCGAAGTTGTAGGTGTAGTCTTCCATAAATGAACAACCACCGTCACGGCCTTGACCCATCACTTTCATGATGCGCACCATAGCAGAGGTTTTCCAGTCACCTTCGCCGCCGTAACCATAACCTTTAGACATCAGGCGTTGAGTTGCCAAACCTGGCAGACCAGTCATGCCTGGTAAGTCTTGGAAGGTGTTGGTGAATGCGCCAAAGTTACCCGCTTCGAGGAAGCGAGCCATACCCAGTTCCAAACGTGCTTCGTTTTGCAGCATTTTGAATTGGTATTCATCTTCCAACAGGGCTGCCGCAACTTCATATTCGTTGCGATAGATTTCGATCTGACCTTTAACGTCTGCGTCGTTCACTTCGTTGATAATAGCAACCAAGTCAGCTACGCCGTAACCATGAACTTCGTAACCGAAAGTGATCTGTGCGCTCACTTTGTTACCTTCAGTTACCGCTACGTCACGCATGTTGTCGCCGAAACGAGCCACTTTCAGGTGACGAGATTCGTTCCAACCCAACGCTGCACGACACCAATCATCGATTTGAGTCTGTACAGACTTGTTTTGCCAGTGACCAACAACCACTTTACGCTCTTTGCGCATACGGGTACCGATGAAACCAAATTCACGGTCACCGTGTGCACTCTGGTGAGTGTTCATGTAGTTCATGTCGATTTCAGACCATGGCAGCTCAGCACGGAATTGGGTGTGCAGATGCAACCAAGGTTTGTTCAATACGCTCAGACCTGCAATCCACATTTTGGCTGGAGAGAAGGTGTGCATCCACAGCACCAAACCTACGCAGTTTTCATCAGCGTTAGCCGCTTGGCACAGGTTGAAGATTTCTTCTGGGCTTTTCACTGTTGGCTTACATACCAGTTTCACTGGCAGTTTAGCCGCTTCGTTCAAACCTGCTACGATAGTCGCACTGTCGTCAGCTACGGTTTCCAATACTTTTGGTCCGTACAGGGTTTGTGAACCTGTAACAAACCACACTTCTTTATTTGCAATGCTATTCATAACGACCTCTATATAGTTGAAAGCGACTTACTGGCTTAGTTTTGACCGTAGTAAGCGTTTTTACCGTGCTTTCTGTAATAATGCTTGTCTGCGATTGCTTGGCTCAACAAAGTGCCTTGTGGCGCCAGTGTACGAGTCAGATAAGACATCTTAGCAATCTCTTCCAACAGCGCAGCGTGGTATACCGATTTAGCTGCATCCGCGCCCCAAGTAAACGGCGCATGACCAGCAACCAGCACCATCGGAGCGGCTTGGTAGTCTTTGTCTTTATAACAATCAGTGATTTGCACACCGGTTTCTTCTTCGTAGTCACGGGTGATCTGCTCAGCAGTCATTTCTGCTGTGCATGGGATCTCGCCGTAAACGAAGTCAGCGTGAGTCGTACCTAAGCATGGGATAGCTAATTTAGCCTGTGCCCAAGCAGTAGCATAGGTAGAGTGAGTGTGGGTCACACCGCCGATGTTTTCAAAGTGACGATACAGGTGGGTGTGGGTTTTGGTATCGGAAGAAGGACGCATTTTGCCTTCTACGATGTTGTTTTCCAAATCCACAATCACCAAATCTTCTGGCTGTAACTTATCGTAAGATACGCCACTTGGCTTAATAGCGATCACACCTTTGTCGCGATCGATCTGAGATACGTTACCAAAGGTGTAAATCACCAAATTACGGGTTTGCAACTCCATGTTGGCTTCATAAGCCTGGCGTTTGAGTTCTTTGTAACTCATTATTTTGCTCCGTTAACGTACTGACCCAGCGCCTGATATTTTTTATACAGGCGGTCATACACGGCTGCATTTTCAGGAATAGGTTGATAGGTTTTACATACAGGTGACGCCATCACAGCCTGCGCCTGTTCAACGGTGTCAAATTCACCCGCCGCGACAGCAGCAAAGATTGCTGCACCGAGCGCACAGCTCTGGTCACTTTCCAATACTTCAATTTGGCAGTTCCACACATCGGCACAAGTCTGCATGACGAAATCTGACTTCTTAGAGATACCGCCGATGGTCACAACTGACTCAATGTTCACGCCTTCTTCGCGGAAACGTTCAGTAATTGCACGCGCACCAAACGCGGTGGCTTCTACCAAACCACGGAAGATTTGTGGGGCGCTACTGCCCATTTTCAAACCCGTGATGGCCATGCTGACGCCTTGGTCGGCATCAGGAGTACGACGGCCGTTAACCCAATCCAGCGCGGTAATACCGTGTTCGCTGATCGGCAATTTAGCGGCGGCGTTAGACATTGCCAGCAGCGTTTTATCTTCGAATGCTTGCGCTAGTGCAGCTTGGTCAACACCTTCGATGGTTGGCAATACTTCGCGAATCGGCCACAACAGCAGGTTTTTGAACCATGCATATAGGTCACCAAACGCTGATTGACCGGCTTCTAAGCCAATCATGCCTGGCAATACTGAGCCATCCACTTGACCACAGATACCGCGTACTGATTTACCCGCCAGCTGCTCTTTTGAGGTCACAGTGATATCACAGGTTGAGGTACCCATAACCTTGGTCAGCACGCCTGGGCGTACTTTGGCTGCAACCGCGCCCATGTGGCAGTCGAACGCGCCATAACCGATAGCAATACCCGCAGGCAGACCCAATTTAGTCGCCCACTCTTCAGTCAGGTGACCTGCCACTTCGCCTGCTGTTTGGGTAGCAGGATTCAGTGTGTCAGCCAGACCGTCTAACAATGGGTCGATACCAACAAAGAATTCGTTAGGTGGGAAACCGCCCCACTCTTCGTTCCACATGATTTTATGGCCAGCTGCGCAGCGACCCATGCGGAATTTTTCTGGGTGGGTAGTCCCCGCCAGAATCGCGGTGATCCAGTCACAGTGTTCAACCCATGAGTAGGTTGCTTCACGTACTTTGGCATCACTACGATAAACGTGCAGCGCTTTAGCCCAGAACCACTCAGACGAGTAGATACCGCCCATGTGTTTGAGGTAGTTCACTGAGTTTTCGCTAGCAGCTTTGGTAATTTCAGCCGCTTCGGCAATCGCTGTGTGGTCTTTCCACAACACGAACATGGCATTTGGGTTTTCAGCAAACTCTGGCGTCAATGCCAATGGCACGCCGTCTTTGTTCACTGCCACTGGGGTAGACCCGGTCGTATCGAAGCTCACGCCGATAACGCGGTCAGCGGCACCTGCGGGTGCAACTTTCCACAGACCTTGGATCACTTGCTCCAAGCTATCGAGGTAATCGAGTGGATGTTGACGGAATTGATCCTTGGACGGCTCGCAATACAAGCCTTTGGACCATCTTGGATAATAAATCAAATGGCTAGCCACCTCTTCACCAGTTGAGGTGTCTACCAATAGGGCTCTGACGGAGTCTGAACCGTAGTCCAAACCTAAGGCATAACGAGACATAACAAACCCTTCGCTTAAACTGAATAATGGCTGAAATAAGTCAATCTTGAACAAATTGTATGATAATAAGACCAAGGCATACTTGTAAAGATACTCCTTGAATTATCCTGCTATTGCCAAACTGCTACCCAGCTCTAAAACTAATGTCATTTTGTGACCAAGCTATAGGCTTGCTATTGCTTTCGCAAATGCTAATTTTCCACCATTATCGTACAAATCACCAGCACTTTATTGGTGATCTTTTCCGATGACTAGCATCGATAAGAACGATGAAAAAACCTGCCACAACGGGGAGTAAGCAATGAATAACCCAAGTGATAATGAGCGCGAATTCTAGCCTGAAACCAGCAGTAGATGGAAATTTATTTGTATAATTTTATGATAATTAACATCGAAATAATTCAGCTAATTTTTTGCTGGGTTTTGTGATCTTGATATTAGCAATCACTCAAACCTACGGTAGCTAGGGGCTGTTTATCTTTAGTGTTTAATTTTTGTTCAAATTAAACGCATTATGAGCAAGGCGCAGCCAGTGACGCTTAGTCAACTAAGCAAACTGGAGGCAACAAAGTTCAAGATGCGCTTAAAGAGGAAGAATGTAGGCGACGTGCGAAGGAAGGTGCGAATAAGTCCCGTGCGGGCTCTGCGGGGCGCGACGACTTGTTCGCCCCCTAAGTTACCGGATCAGATCACGCCATCACCACAGCTGTCCTTTGCACAGTGCCATTTCTATTACCGCTTTTTACCCAAACGCACCTAAGCCAATGACTCAAGCAGGTTGAACCACGGTTGCTTACCACTAACTGGCGAAGGTGCTGTGAGCTTATTGGTTAATTCGCGCACCTCTATTTCGGTTAACAAGCGATCCTATTCACAGTTTTATATTTTTCATGTTTATAAAGCTGAGTGTTTTGGTCGGGCTTTAGTTAGCGAAGTCACACTAATTTCGCTGAAAAAATAACAACCATCTGGCATCAACTGAGGGAAGATAAATAGGGGAAAATTTAAAGTTATTTAATAACAGTTGGTTACAACATTAAAATCTCAACAACCGGCCAGAACCACAACTTTCTTTGCTAACTATCAATAACTTTCATAACTAGTAAAAAATCATCAAAAGCAAACAAATTTACGAATGAATTAGGCTCGCCAATTTAAATCCATCATTCAGTTACTGTTATTACGCGGCGCAGGTTGAACGACCTGTTTAGTGTAAAAACGAACGAACTAATTTAATTATTTTAACTACAGTAATTGGTGCTTACCATGAATAAAAAACTCATCTCATGGCTGATTATTTTGGCAGTTGGGTGTGGGATCTGGTTCACTCCAGTACCAGCAGGGGTAGACCCTAATGCCTGGCATTTGTTAGCAGTGTTTGTTGCCACTGTATTGGGTTTGATTCTCGAACCAATCCCAATGGGTGCAGTAGCTATTTGTGGTATTGCAGCCACAGCAGTTACCGGCACACTGACTATCAAAGAGTCATTAACCGGCTTCTCAAACCACGTCATCTGGTTGATTGTGATGGCATTCTTCATCTCCCGCGCCTTCATTAAGAGTGGTTTAGGCGCACGTATCGGCTACATCTTTATGAAGCTGATGGGTAAACGTACGCTGACCTTATCTTATGGCCTACTGCTGACAGATACTCTGCTGGCACCGGCCATTCCATCGAACACTGCGCGTACTGGCGGCATTGTATTCCCACTGGCAAACTCAGTGGCTGATGCATATGGTTCTCGCGCAGATGAAGGTACGTCTAAGAAGCTAGGGAGCTTCTTGATGACCACCGTTTTCAACGGTACCACCATCACTGGTGCCATGTTCTTAACCGGTATGGCTGCTAACCCATTAGCAGCGAAACTGGCTGGCGACATGGGCATTGAAATCACTTGGGGAGGGTGGGCGTTAGCCGCCATCGTACCAGGGATTGTGTCACTGATTGCTATGCCGTTGATCGCCTACATGATCAATAAACCAGAGATCACCGCCACACCACAAGCACCACAAATTGCTGCAAAAGCACTGGCTGACATGGGCAAAGTAAAGCTGTCAGAGTGGGTAACATTGGGCACTTTTATTGCGCTGATCGCGCTGTGGATTGGCGGTCCATCATTTGGACTGAACGGCACCACCGCTGCAATGATTGGTTTGATTATTCTAGTGAACGCTAACGTACTTAGCTGGGACGATGTGCTGAAAGAAAAAGGCGCTTGGAACACCTTAGTATGGTTCTCCGCACTGGTGATGATGGCAACCTTCCTGAACAAACTGGGGTTAATCAAATGGTTTGGTACTTCAATTGCCGCCACACTGACCGGCCTTGATTGGCCAACAGCGCTGGCATCTCTGGTCGTTATCTACTTCTTTATCCACTACGCATTTGCCTCACAAACTGCCCACGTAGCGGCATTGTACTCTGTGTTCCTCGCAGTAGCTGTACAAATGGGCGCCCCTGGCGTAATGGCAGCACTTATCTTTGGTATGGTTTCTAACCTGATGGGCTGTGGTACTCACTACGGCGCAGGTCCAGCCCCCATCCTGTTCGGTGC
Organism: Shewanella sp.; assembly: GCF_048265805.1. Classification (GTDB taxonomy): domain Bacteria; phylum Pseudomonadota; class Gammaproteobacteria; order Enterobacterales; family Shewanellaceae; genus Shewanella. The sequence goes on from NZ_JBLXAT010000007.1 coordinate 62,543, forward strand.
TGGCCACACTTCACTGCCAAAATGGTGGGGCATCGGCCTTGTCATGGGTATCTCACAACTGCTGATTTGGGGCGTCGTTGGCGGTATCTGGTGGAAAGTGATTGGTCTGTACTAATCAATTATAGCGGCACCGAGGCGCACGCTTCGGTGCTCGGGTTCTTCAAAAGAGCAAAGGGAACGTCATGACTATTATTAAAAAAGCTGACTTCATCGATAGTATCGAAGAGGCACTGCAATACATCTCTTACTATCACCCACTCGACTTTGTTAAAGCGTTAGAAAAAGCCTACAACGCTGAGCAGAGCCAAGCGGCCAAAGATGCTATTGCACAAATCCTGATCAACTCGCGTATGGCTGCGGAAGGCAAACGTCCAATCTGCCAAGATACCGGTATCGTGACTTGCTTCGTGAAGATCGGTATGAATGTACAGTGGGATAGCGATATGACTGTACAAGAGATGGTGGATGAAGGCACACGCCGTGCTTACACCAGCACCACTAACCCACTGCGTTTATCGGTAGTGGCAGATCCTGCTGGCGCACGTAAGAACACCAAAACCAACGCTCCTGCGGTAGTGCACATCGACATGGTGCCAGGCGACAAAGTGGACGTCATGATTGCGGCCAAGGGCGGTGGTTCTGAAAACAAAACCAAAATGGTGATGTTGAACCCATCAGACGACGTAGCAGCTTGGGTAGAAAAAATGGTGCCGGTGATGGGCGCTGGCTGGTGTCCTCCTGGCATGCTGGGTATCGGTATCGGCGGTACTGCCGAGAAAGCGGCGGTTATGGCAAAAGAAGCGCTGATGGACCCAGTAGATATCCATGAACTGATGGAAAAAGGCGCGGAAACCACCGAAGAAAAACTGCGTTTAGATATCTTCAAACGCGTAAATGACTTAGGTATTGGTGCCCAAGGTCTGGGTGGTTTGACTACGATTCTGGATGTTAAAATCAAGACGGCACCAACACACGCTGCATCAAAACCTGTATGTATCATCCCTAACTGCGCGGCCACTCGCCACGTACACTTCCACTTGGATGGCACAGGACCTGCTGATCTGACCCCGCCAAAATTGGAAGACTGGCCAGAAGTCACTTGGGAAGTGGGCGAAAACGTGCGTCGCGTTAACGTTAACGACCTGAAAAAAGCTGACGTCTCCGAATGGAAAGCAGGTGAGACAGTATTACTGTCAGGCAAAATTCTGACTGGCCGTGACGCTGCCCATAAACGTATTCAAGACATGCTGGCGCGCGGTGAAGACTTCCCTGTCGACTTTAAAGATCGCTTCATTTACTACGTTGGCCCAGTTGACGCCGTTGGCGACGAAGTTGTTGGTCCTGCAGGCCCAACAACCTCAACCCGTATGGACAAGTTCTCTGACATGATGTTGGAACAAGCGGGTCTGATGGGCATGATCGGTAAAGCTGACCGTGGCGAAGCCACTGTTGAATGCATCAAGAAAAACAAAGCGGTTTATTTGATGGCAGTTGGCGGCGCGGCTTACTTAGTGGCAAAAGCCATTAAAGCTGCACGTACCGTCGCTTTTGCTGACTTAGGTATGGAAGCCATCTACGAGTTTGATGTCGTCGATATGCCAGTGACCGTCGCGGTTGACTCCGAAGGTAACAACCTGCACAAAACTGGTCCAGAAATCTGGAAACTGAAAATCGCTGAAATGAACAAGTAATTCAGCCACAGCAGATGAGTCGCCTCTCGTCCCTTGGACGGCTCATCATTCATGCTAAAAAAGCCTACTGCAGTTTGCTCGTGCGGTAGGCTCTTTGTTGATCTTTGGGGCTAAAAAACTGCGCTAATGATTGCCAGCAAGCTGCGGGACTTTGCCGAAATTGCAGTGCGAACTAGCTTCAGCAAGATTACCTCTTGAACCCGACGTCACTTTAAAATCCAATTCAATACTGGTCAGCACTGGCACCTTTATTCTCATTGGCTGCAGTTGCCTGCCAACGCCACTTCTTCAATGCAGCCACCGCTTGGTAATCAAACACGCCCTTCGGGAAACAGTTGGTAATTTGGTAGCCGACCATTTCACCATTGCTACCAATGCCTACCGTTGCCGTCACACAGCCTGATAAGCCCGCCTCGCCGCAGCAATACTGTACTCAGGCTCAACACGCTTTACCGCCAGCCAATACTGATCGACGAGATCCTTTCTAGCCTCACTGCTGAGATCGACATATTTGATTTGGTTGGGGTCTGGTCGATCTGCCACCGTTTTACAACCTGCAAGCGCAACCACCAGCAACACTAAGCCATATTTACTTCGCATATTAAGATGTCCTTATCCCACACTAACACTGGACGGCCACCAGCTCTTTAAGACTGCCCTGCAGCAGATTGCAGCCGCAGCGGATATAACAAAGTGGGGCTAAATTGTAACCAGTTTTTTGTCACCTGAGCCTAAGGCACATAGCGGCGCAATGAGGGGCATTAATAACAGTGATCGAAATGCGCTGTTTCCATGCACATAAAAGCAAGTTGCGCCTCGGGTAACACCGCCACGTCCAGCGTTTGTATTTGCTGCACGATCTGCGATTCCTGCAGCAACGCTAGCTGTGCTTGCGCAGCATTATCCGCTCCACAATCGAGCCAGAACTCACCTAACTGCAGCACAAAATGATGTCGAGGGGCGGAATGCAGACTTACCTCTTTCACTGTTGCCGTCAGTTGCTGGTGCGCTAACGTGGAATACAGAAATCTGGCCATATCAAAGCTCGATAGTGACAGTTTAGCTGTCCGCTCAATCAAGCCTTGTATTTGCTGACGACTCACCTCGGTCATAGGTCACTCCTCACGGTTGAACGCTAATCTTGCAGCAGATAGAAATCACGCCCAGCCAAGGTCATAAAATCCACTATCTGCATGTTGGCATGCTGGCAATGAGCTTTCAGCGAGCGCTCGTTATGCTCGGCCACTAACGCCATCACCTGCCCTGCCACCTTGGCTCTAGCAGCAGCATACAGTAACTTAAACGCGCCAGTACCACGGGCAGCTGGCGCTAACCACACGGGCCCACACACGCTGAGCTTGGCCCAATTGAGCACAATGTCGTTAGTGGCACAGCGGCGGCTTAACTCACGGTATAGCACGGCAGATTGATGGAAAGAAAACGGCGCCATAATAAGATATCCCTGTACCTTTGCATCAATTTCTAACAACCAAATGGCCTGTAGTTGCAGCAACTGCTTGAGCTGCTGTTCATTAAAAAAATCACCTGAGATGCCTTGCTGCAACTCAGCCGCAGAAAACTCATCAAATGTGGCCTGCTGCTCTAACGCTTGAATGGTGGTCAGGTCGACCAAAGTAGCGGTTCTTATCTGCATAACTTATTAATTTTAAAAACCTTAGCTAATTTATATTCATGCTAGCTATATAATATTCCCTAGTGAATTAAGTTGCATAAATGCAATAAAATCACCACACTTAAATACACTTTAATAACATCATGCGGATCCCATCATGCTGCCAGATACCGTCAAGCCAGGCAAAAGCCTACTGGAAGCGGACTCCTATGGATTGAATCTCGTACGCTGGATGCAGCAATGTGAGTTGATGAAGCACTATTATCAAGCAGATCGCGTTTTCGTGCTGCAAAAAACTGATACTGGCTTCGAAATTATTGTTAGTGCTGCAGATGCACACATGCGTTTTGTGCCCGGTAAACACTTCGACGACGATAGTGCACTGCTACAACAGATGATCAGTAGTGATACCGAAGGGCTCAACCTCGACTTAACTCAAACGGAGGTCGGTGCGCTTCCCAAAGAATTTAATGATGCGCTGTGCCTGCTATCACGCCCAGTGGCTTGGCCAGATGGTTCAGAGTTTGGTTGTTTGTGTGTGGTTAATGCCCATGCCAATGAGATCCAGCACGTATCGCCAATGATGCTAGAGCCGTTCCAAATTTTGCTGCAACAAGATCTCGCCCTGCTGTGCCAAAACCACCGTATTGAAGCACTCTCAATGCGTGACCCGACCACGGGCATGCTCAACCAATATGGTTTCATTATGATGGCACCACGGCAGCTCAATCTCGGCCGCCGTTTTGGTGCCCACTGTGGCATTATTTTCTTTGAACTGTGCTATGAAGAATCGCTGGATGCTGACACCAAGCAAAAAGGCCATCGCGAGTTATCGCGGCTATTAGTCAGTACCCTGCGCGCCGCCGATATGGCAGCACTCTATGACGACAACAAATTTGTACTGTTAGTGTTTGTCGACCTTGAGCGCGATTTAAAACACATCGTCCATCGAGTACAAAAGCAGTTTGCGCTTTCGCCACTGCCAATGACCTTAGATGCCAGTAGTCAGTTCTTTGCCCCTGACTCTACCGCTAAGCTCGCGCCAATGTTGGACGAAGCGTTAGCGGGGCTCAATTCAGTAAAAACGGCTCAGCAATAGACCGAGAAAAATAACCAAATAGCAACAGCTAGTTACCGTTTGCGGCTTATTACTAACACTAAGCCGCAAAAAAACGATTATTAGCATGGTTTTTTGCTTCCACTTTAGTAGAAGAATTGCCAAACTAACCACCTGCATTAATTTCTATTTCGTCGTCATGGTTAAAGCGTTTGTTATTCTTGCCCTGTCAACCATTATCGGTGGTTGCCAGACGCCTATCTCAGACAGTCAGTACACCCAAGATCTGTTGGGCAAATGGCGCATCAGCAATATCAATCAACACAAAGCCCCCGCCTACAGCACTGCCTATCTGCAATTTGCAGCCGACGGCATGTTAACTGGCAATAATAGCTGTAACGAATTTCAGGGAAGTTATCAGTTGCATGGTCAGCAACTGCAAATTGCCGCCAACCAAGGCACGATGAAAGCCTGTGTAGATGCGCTAATGGCACAACAGCAGCAGTTAGACCTGACGTTGCCACAGGTGGCGCAAGTAAGTGTAGCGGGCAATAAATTGCTATTGTTAGACGGTGACCGTAATGTGCTCGTTAAGCTCGTCAAAGAGCAAAACGACATGTTACAGTAACGTGTATGGTAACGCGTAGGCAGTGAGCTTACGCGTCAAAACGTACCTCATGGGCGAGATCAAAACGAGTCGGATATAACGATGCAGGCGGCTCATCACGCTCAACCAAGTAATCCCAGTAATCATTATCAAACTTATGGAACACGCCAGACTGTTTGATTTCTTCACGATTAATACACCACCACCAAACGGGCGCCCACAAGCCAAGTGTGGCTGCCGTTAGCACAAAGTGCAGTAAATTAATAATCAGCAAACGCTGGTTTGCTTTTGATTTTATTACTCTTTTCACGGTAACGCTCCGATAACATTTACTTGCTACCGTCCCTAGCACTGTCTATTTACCGCACAATTATACTTTTACATAGACTTTAGTCTAATAAGAATTTGCTATAAAAAATTAACAGATTCTGATTTGCCAGCGACCGCCAGTGGCTGCTAGATTGGCGCCACTTTTTCCGAATTTGCTGAAGTAACCACAGAATGTTGATACGTAAAGGACGCCAACAAGATTTAGCCGATATCGTTGCCTTTAATCAGGCGATGGCATTTGAGACCGAAGGGCTTGAACTGGACGCGGCAACACTTGAACGTGGCGTACAAACCTTATTGGAACAGCCAACACGCGGCTTTTATTTAGTGGCGGAACAACACGGTGAGATCGCAGCTTCGCTGATGGTGACCTTTGAGTGGAGTGATTGGCGCGCCAAAGATTACTACTGGATCCAAAGCGTTTATGTTAAACCCGCCTTCCGCCGCCAAGGCTTGTATCGTGCGCTTTATCAACAGGTGAAACAGCTCGCCGCCGACAATGGCAGCGCCGCCAGTTTCCGCCTCTACGTAGAACACGATAACCTAGTCGCGCAATCGACCTACCAAGCACTTGGTATGGAGCAAAGCCATTACCTGATGTTTGAAGAAAAGCCGGAGTAATCATGAGCGACATTATTACTATCGTGGTTGGCTCCACCAATCCCGTTAAAGTGAATGCCGCCAAAGCGGTGGTTGCCACTCTGCATCCCGCAAGCAGCATTACGGTACAAGCGGTCAAAGCGCCTTCCGGCGTGGCCGACCAGCCGATGACCGACAGCGAAACTAAGCAAGGGGCGATCAATCGAGTGCAATGGTGCCGCGACCATTATCAAGCGGATTACTACCTCAGCATGGAAGGCGGCGTTGATCAGTTTGAACAAGGGCCAGCCACCTTTGCCTACGTCACCATCGCCACCCAAGATAGATTGTGTGTCGGTCGCACCGCCCATCTGCCATTGCCACAACAAGTGTTTGATAAACTAGGCGAACAGGAACTGGGCGATCTTATGGATGCGCTGTTTAATACGGTGAATGTCAAACAAGCTGGCGGGGCTATAGGCTTGTTGACGCAAGGCCATGCCAGCCGCGAGAGTATCTACACTTCAGCGCTGATCCTTGCGAGTGCGCCACTGCGATTTAGCGAGCTGTATTAATCGTTGCACTTAGCTATGGCGCAAGCTATGTTGGTGGCTATTCGGCCACCTCATATTTTGCCCCTCATCATGTCTGACCGTACTCACGCAATTCCCCCCAAAGCACTGGTTCCCGCCAAACAAGCTTGGCGTTGGCGCGTTACACCTAACATCAATATTCGCCCCATCAGTAGCGCCGATAATGCGGCCATGGCGGGCATTATTCGAACAGTATCGGCGGAATATCAACTTACGCCCGAGAAAGGCTACAGCGTAGCGGATGCGAGTCTAGATCAACTGGCTGAAGTATATGCACCAGCAGGCGCTATCTATCTAGTGATTGAGCAACAGAGTCACATCATGGGCGGTTGCGGCATTGCACCGCTGGCAGGTGTAGCCGATACCTGTGAGCTACAAAAGATGTATTTTATGCCGCAAATTCGTGGTCACGGCCTGGCTAGTGCGATTGCAAAATTGTGTATGAACTTCGCCCGCGACTATGGTTATCAGCAGATTTATCTGGAAACAACCCATTTATTACCGGAAGCGCTTCGGCTCTACTATCACTTAGGTTTTCGGCAGTTACCGCAGCATCTTGGCAATACTGGCCACTGTGTGTGCGAGATCCCTATGCTTAAGCCACTACAAGCTGGATAAAATTGCAGCAGCTAGACGCTAGCTATCTGGGCAGCTTAGTAAAAACTTGCTAGCTTGGGATCTCACCTAAGCTACGGGAGTGTTTAATGGAGTATCGCCGAATTCCCCATACTAGCCTTGATGTCAGCCAGTTGTGTCTGGGCACCATGACATGGGGGCAACAAAATAGTCAGGCTGATGCCTTTGCACAACTGGACTGTGCCATCGGCGCCGGTATCAACTTTATTGATACTGCCGAAATGTACCCGGTACCTCCCAAATCCGAAACCCAAGGTGCCACCGAAACCATTTTGGGCGAGTATCTGCGCAGTCGTAAAAACCGCGACAAACTGATTATTGCCACCAAAGTGGCGGGGCCGGGTCGCTGTGATTATATTCGCCCCAACATGGCATTGGACTGGAACAATATTCACGCCGCGGTGGATGCCTCATTGGAACGTCTGGGCATTGATACTATCGATCTGTATCAGATCCACTGGCCACAACGGCACACTAACTTCTTTGGTGAGATGTACTATCCCGATGCGCCGCGTGAAACCAAATCCTCAATTTTAGAATCCCTAGAAGCGCTGGCCGAAGTGATCCGCATGGGCAAGGTGCGCTATATCGGCGTATCGAACGAAACCCCATGGGGCGTGATGAAGTATCTGCAACTGGCTGAGAAACACAGCCTGCCGCGCATCGTCACAGTGCAAAATCCCTATAGCCTGCTCAACCGCAGCTATGAAGTGGGCATGAGCGAAGTGAGCCATCGCGAAGAGTTACCGTTGCTGGCCTACTCGCCACTCGCGTTTGGCACGTTAACGGGCAAATACCTTAATGGTCAGTCACCCGAAAATGCCCGCCTGACCTTGTTTGAGCGGTTCTCCCGCTACACAGGTACCGAACAAGCCATCAAGGCGACTGAGGCATATGTAAATTTGGCGCATAAACTCAACTTAAGCCCAGCCCAATTGGCGTTAGCTTGGGTTAACAGTCGGCCATTTGTCGGTAGCAATATTATTGGTGCCACTAGTGTGGCGCAGTTAGAGCAGAACATTGGCAGTCTTGAACTGGTATTGACGCCTGAGATACTGGCCGATCTGGAAGCCATTTCGACCGAGTTTCGTATTCCCTGCCCATAAGGTGCAGCGCAAATCCCTTGCAATAGGCGGCAGAATCTTTGAAGATCTGCCGCCTAATATGTTATCGCAACCCTGTCGCCTGCTATGAACCACGCTGCCATTCGCTCTCAGTTTCCGCTGCTCAATCGCCAGCAGGAGGAGCAAGACTATCCACTGTGCTATTTAGACAGTGCCGCCACAGCGCAAAAACCTGCGTCTGTATTGCAAGCGATGGATGATTTTTATCGCCAGCACAATGCCAATGTGCATCGCGGCGCTTATCAATTATCGGCAGCGGCCACCGCTGCCGTTGAAGCCAGCCGCGATAAAGTGCAACGGTTTATCCACGCAGCGCATCGCCAAGAGGTGATTTTTAGCCACGGCACCACTGAATCGCTCAACATGCTAGCTTATGGATTAGAGCCACAACTGCAGGTAGGTGATCTTATCCTGGTCGACAGCGCCGCCCATCACGCCAATATCGTGCCATGGCAACAGCTCGCGCAGCGCACTCGTGCGCACGTGCAACCGCTGCCACTCAATGATGAACTGTGCTTAGATGACGCCGCCTTTAATGCCTTGTTAGCCAAGCGCCCCAAGATTGTGGCGTTAGGCCATGTGTCCAATGTCCTTGGTACCGTGAATGACATCGCCGCCCTCACCCAACGTATTCGTGCCGCTGGCGCGATTAGCGTGGTGGATGGTGCACAAGCCATAGCGCATCTACCCGTGGATGTACAAGCCTTAGGCTGTGATTTTTACGCTTTCTCTGGCCATAAAATGTATGGTCCAACGGGGGTGGGAATTTTGTGGGGTAAGCTCGCCCAGTTAGATAAATTGGCACCGATGCTTACCGGTGGTGAGATGATTAAACACGTCAGCTTCAGTGGTACCACCTTTGGCGCATTACCACACCGATTAGAAGCCGGTACTCCGCCCATTGCTGAGATTATCGGCCTCGCTGCTGCGATAGATTTTCTCATACAGTTCGCCCATGCACAAAGCCACCAATATGAGCAACAGCTACTACAGCAATTGCGAGACGGGCTAGCCGCCATGCCAGAAGTCGAACTGTACGCCGCTCACGCTAACAATGTGGGGGCGCTAGCGTTTAATATTCGTGGTGAACACCATCACGATGTCGGCGCCCTGCTCGACCAGCAAGGGATCGCCATTCGCTGCGGCCATCACTGCGCCATGCCGTTAATGTCGCTGATGGCGCTCAACGGCTGCTGCCGCGTATCATTAGGCATCTACAATAATGAGCAAGATGTCGCCCGTTTTCTGGCGGCGTTGCAACAAACCATCGCCCTGCTCACCGAGGACACTTAAGCCCAATGCAGTTACCCGTAGAACAGTTTCTTGAGTTTGATCAGCAATGTACGCCTCTGCTACAAGACGCCGCCATTAAAGTTGCTAATGCTAAGCAGTGGCAGGACAAATATCGTTTGTTAATGCAGCTGGGCAAACTATTGCCCGCCGTTGATGATGCCGCTAAAACCGAGGCTGCACGGGTAGACGGTTGTGAAAGTGCCGCGTGGCTGTTTCACTTTCCATTGGGTGACCTGCATCTATTTTTAGCGGATAGTGATGCGCGTATCGTTAAAGGGTTGATCGTGCTATTACTGGCGGCAACCAATGGTAAAACGGCTGAAGAGATCCACGCATTTGATGCTAGCGCTTACTTTGCTGAACTCGGCTTAGCTGGCCAACTAAGCCCATCACGCAGTAACGGTTTATACGCCCTAGCGGCCCAGATTAAACGCCTCGCCCAATAAAAGAAAAAGCCATGACAACGGAGAGTATTGCCATGGCCGGTATGGGAAACTCATTAACCCGCGATAGGTTAAATTGTCATTTCATCGGCTAGCACGAACGGATTGACTGTAGTTGCATGGAACCCCTCGTCAGATAACTTAGCATCCAAGCCCATAGAGGCTAAGTCGTCGGCGACAGTGTCCATTCGTGGGTCGAGATTTAAAAACAACATTTTGGTATAACCGTGGCAATCGTCGCAGCTTTCAATGCGGATTGGCGCCTGATGCTTCTCAAACGACCATAAACTCATCTCTTGCGCTTGATTACAACTGCTGCAGTGAGCACGCACAAAATGCCATTCAGTTTCACACAAACTGCAATGTAGGTAGCGCAAGCCTTCGCGTGGTTTATCAACCACAACGCTGGCTACTGGGTGGCTACCGCACACCGGACACATTGGTTGCTGTTTGATCTGTGCGACATCCATACGGCTGATCACTGCTGGAGCCCAATGGCTCCAATAAACAGATAACGCGGCCCATAAAAATAAACGATATTCCGCAGGGACTTGGCTGAATTTACCTTGCAACAAACTGCCACCCCACTGTTGTAGCTGTTCGGGCGTTTGGCGGATCAATTGCCGAATCACCTGCACGACATTGCTTGGTGCGGTATCAAGCAGTTCACTGAGTAGCAGCTGGAGTTGGGCTATCCAGTAACCGCTAGTTTGAATACCTTGCAATGGCATCGCGGCGGCGGTGTTAATATCTGGCGCTGGCCCCATGTCGGTGTCGCAAAGGGTTTGCTGGGTTGACACCACCAAGCGGCATAACGCCAGATAATCAGCCAGCGGAGAATCCTTAGCAAGCTCAGCTAAACGCTCTGCGCGGCGTTGATAAATCTCTTTAGGGTTAGCCGCAATCAGCGGTTTGATAGCTAAAGGCGATTTATCGGCAAAACTCATTTGGATCTCGCTGGCAACACTCATTTTATTTATCCTTATGTTCTTCTTCTAACATCATAGGGTGATGTTTACGCGCCCAAGCTTTTGACACTTTGCCGTACAACATGCCCGTAATAGAGCCTTCAATCCAGCAAGCCATCCATACGTGAACCACTAGAGCGATCAGCATCAGGATGCCGCAAGCTGAGTGGATCAGTGTGGCCCAGTTCACCGCTTCAGCAGAGAACATTGGCGCAAAGTATGGTTGCCACATCATGATACCGGTGACGATGAACGCCAATACGAAAATCACGAAGGCTCGGAACAACATTTTTTGACCAGGGTTGTAGTGACCCACGGGTGGAATATTGTCTTCTTTTTGCAGAAGCACCCAAACCACGGCCTTCATCCACGGCAAATCGTACTTGTTCCATTTGTTATGGCTATAGTAACGCATCAGCATTACCGCCAACAAAGCAACCATCACCAGACCGAAGAACGGGTGCATGATTTTTGCCAGTTGTGGGGTGCCAACAATGCCACTCAACCACTGAAACGATGGAAAGAAGAACGAAAACCCCGTTAAGAATGTCACTAAGCCAACAAATACGATGGTCCAGTGGCAGAGTCGGTCAATGAGCTTATGACGAACAATCATCTCTTGCTTACTCATTGCTTTTCCTCCTCTTTTTCAGCCGCGGCGTCGATGTCGATATAGCCAGGCTGATCTTCCTCAACAATGTTACGGCCCACGGTGATGCGGTGCAGCAACGCAAAACCCGCGGTAGCCAACAAGCCAGCAGTACCTAATGGTTTCAACCAATCCTGACGGATTTCGGTAGCTGCAGGAACCACTGGGTCAGCAGGCATACCATAAGTGTCAGGTTTATTAATGTCGTGCAGAATCATCATGTAGTGAGTACCGCCCACGCCTTCTGGGTTGTACAAGCCCGCATTAGTGAAACCACGGTCTTTCAATTGAGCTACACGTTTTTCTGCGTAGAACAGCATGTCTTCACGAGTACCGAAACGCAGAGCACCCACAGTACAAGTTTTCACACATGATGGTTCCAAGCCCACGGCCAAGCGGTCAGAACACAACGTACATTTGTAGGCTTTGTTATCTGTTTTGCTGATTTTAGGCACGTTGAACGGACAAGCACTGGCGCAATAACCACAACCGATACATTTGTCTGAATCAAAGTCCACAGTACCGTTAGCGTGTTGAACGATAGCGCCACCTGTAGAACAGGCTTTCAAACACGCTGGGTCAGCACAGTGCATACAGGCAGTGTGGGTGAACTGCCAACGCAGTTTGTTATCATCCATCACTTCGTGATACTGCATGATGTTCCAGCTTTCTGGCGTCAGCGTCATTGGGTTTTGATAGCTGCCTTGGAAAGTGCCTACTTCTTCACGTAGGTCATTCCATTCAGAGCAAGCAACCTGACACGCTTTACAGCCAGTACATTTAGTGGCGTCGAACAGTTTAGTGACTTCTTTCACACCACCAGTGCGCGCTTGCGCAGAGGGGGTAATGTCGGTAGTGCCAGAGCGACGGATAATATCTTGAGTAGCCATAATTAGAAGCCCTCCGCTTTAGCAATATTCACAAGGAATGCTTTGTACTCTGGAGTTTGCGTATTGGCATCTCCGACCGCCGAGGTCAGCTCGTTAACGATGTAACTCTTCTGAGTCAGCGCTTCATAGCTACCGTGACGTGGAATACCGATGGTGTGTACTTTCTTACCTTGTACATCCAAGGGTTGCAGACGTTTAGTGACATACGCTTTGGTGATGATGTGTGAACGTTTAGAGGTCACTTTCACCCAATCACCGTTAGCAATGCCTTTCTCTGCCGCCAAGACTTCATCGATTTCGATAAAGTGTTGTGGCTGAGTAATCGCGGCCAAGCGACAGTGCGTCGTCCAGTTGTTGAAGTGTTCTGTCATTGAGTAAGTCGTACCTACATATGGGAACTCTTCATTAGTACCAAAGGTTTCACGCATACCTTTGAACATACGAGCAACAGGGTTGTTAGTCACTTTTGGATGCAATGGGTTAGCAGCCAGTGGTGATTCAAACGGCTCATAGTGCTCAGGGAACGGACCATCTTTCAAATCGCGCAGGGCAAACAGATGACCAACACCGTCAGCTTGCATGATGAATGGATGGGCAGAGTCTTCTGCATTCAACTTAGCGTTAAAGTCAGGTACGTCGATACCTTGCCATTTGCCTTCTTTGTACTCGAGCAGTACGCGGCTTGGATCACGTGGTTTACCGTGAACGTCGCAAGATGCGCGGTTGTACAAAATACGGCGGTTAGCAGGCCATGCGAATGACCAGTTAGGTGTAATACCTTTACCTGATGGGTCGCTGTTATCACGACGAGCCATCATGTTGCCTTGTTCGGTCCATTGACCGGTGTAGATCCAGATACCACAAGAGGTTGAACCATCAGCTTTCAACTCAGAGAAGCTATTGAGCAGCTTACCAGTGTTGAGGTCATAACCGTTCATCTCTTTGGCCAGCTCTTCTGAGCTTGGTTCATGCTCGATAACATAATCCCATTTGATCGCTTCGATAGGTTCTGGCAGACGGCCGCCTTCTTCACGATACAAACGTTTCAGTTCCAGCATGATGCCAGACAGAATCGCTGGATCTGACAGCGCTTCACCGGGTGGGTTAGCGCCTTTCCAGTGCCATTGCAACCAACGACCAGAGTTAGCGATAGAACCACTTTCTTCAGCAAAACACGTCGTTGGCAGACGGAATACTTCAGTTTGGATGTTGGCAGTATCAACGTCGTTGAATTGACCCGCGTTACGCCAGAAGCTTGAAGTTTCGTTCGCCAGTGCATCTAGAATTACCAAGAACTTCAGGTTTGATAAGCCTTTAGACACTTTTTGTTTGTCTGGCTGAGAGTTCAAGGTGTTGATGCCTTGGATGAAGTAACCGTTAACTTCACCGTGAACCATCATGTCGATCTGTTTATTGATATCGTACTGTTGGTCCCATTTTGGTAACCAGTCGTAACCGAAATCGTTTTCAGCGGTCGCGTGTTCACCATAGAAAGATTTCAGCAGTGATACGGTAAATGCTGGATAGTTATGCCAGTAGTTAGTTGAACCAGGACGCAGCTGTTTAGGCGTGTAGTGGTTCAAATAAGCTTCTAGGTTGATATCGACATCGTTTGGTAGCTTCAAATAACCAGGTAGACCTTGGCACAGCAGCGCTAAGTCAGTTGCACCTTGTACGTTAGAGTGACCACGCAGTGCGTTAACACCACCGCCCATCACGCCCATGTTACCCAGCAGCAATTGGATCATCGCCATAGTACGGATGTTTTGTGCACCCACACTGTGTTGTGTCCAACCCAATGCATACAGGAAGGTCGCCGCTTTGTTATCTACGTGAGTTGCACCAATCTGTTTACATACATCTAAGTATGCATCTTTAGGTGTACCAGTGATTTCAGATACGGTATCTGGAGTGTAGCGATCAACGTGTTTTTTCAACAAGTTCAATACGCAACGAGGGTGACTCATGGTTGGATCAACTTTAGCGTAGCCTTCGTCGTCCAACTCATAGAACCAAGAAGATTGGTCATAAGTGTTAGTGGTTTCATCAAAACCACTGAACAAACCTTCGTTGAAGTCAAAGTCTTCACGCACGATAAATGGCGCGTTGGTATAGGCTTTTACGTATTCAACGTTGATTTGATTGTTTTCTAACAGATAACGAATCATCCCCAACAGGAAAGTGATGTCAGTACCTGAACGCAGTGGGGCGTAGGTATCAGCCACAGCCGCACTACGGTTGAAACGTGGGTCAACCACAATCAAGCGCGCGTTGTTGTGTTCCATCGCTTCGGTTACCCAGCCAAAACCTACTGGGTGAGCTTCTGCTGCGTTACCGCCCATCACAATTGCTAGGTCGGTATTTTTCATATCGGCCCAGTGGTTGGTCATCGCACCACGACCGAAGGTCGGTGCCATAGCGGCAGGTGTTGGCGCATGACATACGCGGGCGATGTTATCTAAGCCCAGCATACCGATTGCACGACCAAACTTGTGAGTCATGAAACAACCTTCGTTAGCCTGAGCTGACGAGGTCATCATGCCTAAACTGGTCAAACGGTTAACGGTTTGGCCTTTAGCGTTCTTCTCAACGAGGTTCGCATCACGTTCGTCTTTTACCAGACGAGCAATACGTTTAAACGCTTCATCCCAACTGATACGTTGCCATTTATCACTACCTGGCGCGCGTACTTCTGGGTATTTGAGTCGATGAGGACTATTCACGTAATCCACCAACCCAGCGCCTTTAGGACATAATGCGCCGCGGTTGATTGGGTTATCTGCATCACCTTCAATGTGGAAGATGTGTTGTTCAGCATTTTTGCCATTGCTGCTGTGGCTATACATCAATAAGCCGCAGCCTACAGAACAATAGCAGCAGTTGTTGCGCGTCTCTTTCGCTCTGAGCAGTTTAAACTCTCTGACTGCAGCGAATGCCTTTTCAGACATCAAGCCCAGTGCAGAGATGGCAGAAGTTGCAGCTCCTGCAGCACAGAGTTTGAAAAACTGTCGTCTGTTCATTGTCATTTCACACACTCTCTTTTTATGTGCTTTCCTACTGCGGCGAGTGTGCCGCAGGCTTGAGTTCCAGCGGTGCTTTAACTCATGCACGAAGTATCCATAAAAATAACAACCGATGACAAATAACGACACGTGACTTATGTCACACTTGAATTTTATGAGAATATTAACCCGTAAAATTATTAAAAATAAGAATTAAAACCCAAAACTAACAATTATTTCAAAACAAAAAACTTAATTGACGTTTTTTAATGCTGGACATTTTGTCTGGTAAAAATGTCCACTCTGCCTCAAATTTTCCGTTACACCATTTGCATATGTGACTTACATCACCAATTCATCCCTTTCCGCCCTGCAACACCCATAAAATTAGCAAAACCTTATTTGTGAGCCGCCTCTCATTTCCCTTACTTTTATTGTGTGAACTAAGCTAACCTTCAATTATTTAAGCAGTTGTGAGCAATTTCCAGCCTCAAATCCTGGCAGTAAAACGGGACCCAAGTGACCTTGATCGCTAGGGGCTGTTTATCTTTGCTGATTGTTTTTCAGCAGATAGCACGTGATTTAAGCAAGGCAGGTGATGTGCCGTGTAGTTATTCTCCACCAACAGCGCCTAACGCTGAATAAATTGCGCGCTGTCGCTGCCCTAAGGGTTCATTTAAACGCCTGCTGAACTTTGTTGCGCCCAGCTTGCTTAGTTGACTAAGCGTCGCAGGTCTCGCCTCGTTCAAAACGCGTTTAGTTTGAACAAAAATTAAACACTAAAGATAAACAGCCCCAGCCAATTTTGCTGCTATTGAGGGACATCAAGTTAATAATGAGCTAAATGGAATGTTGAATTAGAGCAAATGCACTTCATCGTGGCACCGCTCACCAATTTGGTGCAAAAGTCCGACCACGCCAACACCAAGAAACATACTAATACACTGTATTTGTTATTATTTTACTTTTGGCATGCGAACTGCTTTATAAAAGGCGAACTATAAAACAGGCACTTAAAGTCTGTCGCTCCATCGAATGTGTATCTACAAACTCAGTATGAGTGCACCGAGTTTGTCAGCATCACCGGGTAATGACACCCTAAGTATTACGTAAATCAGGTAATACTTAGGGTGATTTTTTTTGGCCATTATTAACCCCATGATGAGTAAGTTCCTCGCCATTAACGTGCCCTTGCAGCACATAACCCGCCAGCAGCATACCTACTCAGCACAGCATTTTTATCACGGTTATTTTGCACAACTGGATCGCCAACCAAATGCCGGCAACACGTAACGCGTTCACTCGCCTCCAGCCATAGATAAATAACGACCAATCTACGACGCATACAGCGCCTAGAGTCATAAGCATGGGAATATGGGTAATAACCAGATAGCTCAACAGGCACTGACTAACAACCAACACCGAGACACCAGCTGTTAGCTCCTGACTTACGCTTTTAGCTTATGGCTTACAACTTACAACTTAAGACTTAAAACTTACCGCTTAAGCTTACTATCGCTGGTAACTCGCTACTCGTAGCCCGCAGCTCACTATCATCTGTAAAAAAAAGACCGCCGCAGCGGTCTTTTCACAATTGACCACACAAGTTAACGTATTAGCACCAACAAGAAGCCAGCGGCCAACATCAGTCCCCCGTAACCAAGTGCAATATTGCGATGCTGAGTCTTCACGAGTGCATAGCAAGCACTTTCACCTAAAAGACAACAGAGAATTCCTGCAGTGACCAGCGGTCCGCCAAGTAACAATAGCTGGTCGCTGACAGTGGTAGATGAAAGTGGACCTAGATGAGCAAAGCTATAGCCAAAGGCAAACGCCAACACACCAGTTAAGGCTATCGCCCCGTGTACCGACCAACGCACGTTGCCAGCGACTAACATACCGATCAAGAATACCGCCAGTAACATTCCCTCTTCTGCAAAAATCATTGCGACGGTGGCGTGTTGTGTGGCTAATCCACACAGAAGTAGCACCGAAAAACTTAAGGGTAATGCCCAGAGGGCTCGACCGCCTATCTGCATCGCCCAAATACCGACCCCCACCATAAATAATATGATGGCGATGGATTGCCAAAGCGGAAACATTGGCAATTCAGGGGACAGCATTGGCGCATATGCAAACCAACACAAAGATAAAACCAACAAAGTGATAGGAAGTCGGAACGGATGTTCAGCAAGTGCAGTTAAAGTGCGCATACATACCTCGCTATTGGCCTGTGATACACAACTACACCTTAGAAGCATTTTGTTACAACTGGTATGACCTGCTTCAAAAAATGAACAATTCTTTAGCTAAGCTACTGCCTACTTTAGTCTTAGATGAACCGTTTTAGCTACACTGATGCCCTGCTAATGGTAAACGCTCTTCGGCAAATTCATGAGAATAACGCTTGCCAGTGATCACCATTTCATCGCCTTGTAATTGAAACTGTGGCCGCAACATCCAGTCGATACGCCCTAAGAACTGCAATTGATAACGCCCTAAAGGTTTTGGACATTCCAAGTAGACGTAGTGATAACCCTTCGCCATAGCACCAGAGTTACCGGTATCGATGTAGAATTGCTGTTGTCCCAGTTGCAGCTCATTACGATTTTGAGAGACGTAAACTATCTCTGGTGGATTTAACATCAGTCCAATAGCTAACATAGGTATTTGCACCACAGAGATAATGCAAAGCAGCATGATTGTAAGTGTGGGGTAACGTAGTTTGGTCGTAAAATTCGGAAACAAATACAACAGCAGCGCGACGCATATTGCACTCAGAACAAACAACAACTTTAGAACAACTAGGTAGCTATGAATCAACTCCATTCGCATGGGCGAGTGCCAATTCAACCCCCAAAGGGTGCTAGCAGAAAAGGATTCCAACAAGGGAAATAGCACTAAACACCACAACACTATCCAAACTCTGTACTTTACAATCCATTGCCACATACAGCTGGTTCCTTGTCCTATTTACGCTAACTAACCCCTCGTCATTGTTAAATTACCATAAAACAACTACACAGCTAGTGCATGACAGTACGCAAAAAAAAAGCCGACACTAAGGTCGGCTTCGATAACACAGCTTACTGCTGCCATTACAGACGGTTGCTGCCCACCACCATCATTTCGCATTTCTGGCAATCAAATACCAGTTTGAGCGTATCGCTGCCGACTTCCAGCACCATTGGCTCAGCTTTGATCCCCGGCGTTTCTTTCGGGCACAGGTTAAAGCTGTAGCGCAGGCAGTGTTTAGTGATCATCAACGGTGCATCGTTCAGCACTTGGTTCTTCTCATACGCGGCGTCGATCTCAATCACGCCATGTTGTTTGTAGAAGCTTTCCGCTTTATCGTTGAGTACGTTGCCCAAGAAGTTCAAATGCTTCTGCGGATAAGCGGCTTCAGCACTACGCGGCCATTGTGGCGGACGTTGATAGTTATCGACGCGGTATTGCTCAAACGCCTCAATCGCTTCTCGGCGCAGTGCATTTAGCTGACCAGCAGGCACGAACCAAGGCTGTGAAGTGGCAATCTCCACCTTACGAGCGTGGTAACGGGTACCACCGAGTTTGGCCAAGCCTTTTTGCTGCTGGGCAATGGTTTTGTCTGCGTCATTGGCGGCTTGTTTTTCTAGCTCGGCCGCCACTTCAATTTGATGACCATGGTCATCGCTAACCCGCACACCTAAGCCGCTGTCAGTATCAAACAGAGTGATATCGACGTTAATCAAACGCTTCGATGATTCTTTGCTCAGTACCGATTCAAAATCATGGTCGAGGTTACGGAACAGCTCCATGCCCACACGCAGATCGCTCGGTACCTGGTTCGCCAAATAGGCACGGTTACCGTCGGCGCGGTTAACCCGCAGGCCGCTGAGCTTGGCATCAGAGTGAATCGCTTTTTGGAAGTCGATAGTGAAGTAACACAAACCATCACCGTTGTGCAGCTGTTCAACTTCACTGCCGCTGTGGTCAATCTCCAGCCAATCCTTGCCAATGGCGGTAACTTTACCAGCTGACTGGCCTAGATATTTCGGCGTGCGGAAATCATTCAAACCGCCGTGGCGTTGATTAACAAAGTAATCGGTTTTACCACGGTTAAAGCTTTTATCGGGATTCGGTACGAAGGTGTATTCACAACGACCATGGGATGCTGCCTGCAACGCTGGATTGCGATCCAAAATCTTATCCAACTGCTGGCGATAGTGCGCAGTCACGTTTTTCACGTAACTCAAATCTTTCAGACGGCCTTCAATCTTGAATGAACGAATACCCGCGTTGATCAGCGCATCCAAGTTATCGGCTTGGTTGTTGTCTTTCAGTGACAATAGGTGTTGGTTTTCCGCCAGTTGTTCACCATCACGGGTTTTCAAATTACAGGGCAGACGGCACATCTGCGAGCATTCGCCACGGTTGGCAGAACGCTTAGAAAATGCATGGCTCAAGTTACACAAGCCGGAGTAACTCACGCACAGTGCACCGTGGATAAAGAACTCCAAGCGCGTTTTAACGGTGGCAGCAATATCGGCAATCTGCTGTAAGCTCAGCTCACGCGCCAACACCACTTGCGAAAAGCCCACTTGCTCCATAAACGCCACTTTTTCAGGCGTGCGGTTATCGGTTTGGGTACTGGCATGCAGCGCAATAGGCGGCAGATCTAGCTGCAATACCCCCATGTCCTGCACAATTAACGCATCAACGCCAGCATCATATAACTGATGTACCAAGGCATCGGCTTGTTCCAGCTCAGCATCGGACATAATGGTATTGAGCGCCACAAACACCTGCGCACCGTAACCGTGGGCAAACTCACTCAAACGGGCAATATCACTCACGCTGTTACCGGCAGTAGCTCGCGCGCCAAAGGCTGGGCCACCAATATAAACCGCATCCGCGCCGTGGCGAATGGCTTCAATACCGTAGTCGGCGTTTTTAGCAGGTGACAGCAGTTCCAGCTTGTTATCCAGAATGATGTCGTTGCTTGGCGTGTAGATCTGCACCATGTTGAGCTGTTTCCAATATTAGCGAGGCGCGGAGTATAGCAAAAATCCGCCAATGACACAGATCACAATTTGTCGCACGGCTCAGGCAACGACTGAATTACGCGGCGCTGACCACGCTGGTTGTTATTCATCAAATGCCATCGCGCTGATCTGCTGTCTCAACCAACGTTGGCCGTTGTGTCCGTGATTGCGTTCATGCCAGAACATCCCCACCGAAAAGCCAGTGGCCGCTATCGGCGGCGGAACTTGTGTTAAGTCACTGCGGTGACGCACTAAGCGCCGCGGTAGCAAAGCCACCAGCTCGGACTGTGCTAATAATTCTGGCACCAATAGAAATGAGGTGACCGACACAACTACCTTGCGTGTATAACCTTGCGCCGCCAGCAATTGGTCTATAGGCGTGCTAAATACACCGCCATCAAGTGATACCACCACATGTTCTAGTTGCAGATAGTCAGCCAAACTGATGTTATCTCGCAGTTTGGGATGATGTTGACGACCTACCAACACGTAATCTTCATCAAATAGCGGTTTACTGCGTAATGCTAACGGCGCTTCGCTCGGTGACATCAGCGCTAAATCAACATCACCATCACGCATCTGCTGCGCTAATCGTTGCGGTTGCAGCGCACACAAACTCAGTTTGATATTGGGTGCCTGTTGGCGCAGACGCTGAATCATCTGGATACCGATGGCGCTTTGCAAATAATCGGTGCAGGCGATGGTAGCCGTTAACGGTGATAGCCAGGGCTCAAAATGCTGGTGGCTGGTCAAGGTTGCCCGTACCTCAGCCAATGCTTGTTGCAACGGCACCTGCAAAGCTTGCGCCTTGGCGGTCGGTGTCATGCCGCGTTTCGCAGGCAATAGCAGTTGGTCATCAAACAACTGCCTTAAGCGAGCCAATTGGGCACTAACGGCGGGTTGGCTAAGGTGCAAACGCTCCGCCGCTTTGGTGACATTCAGCTCCTGCAATAAGGTTTCTAAGGTCACCAGCAAGTTGAGATCCAACCGTTTATCATCCATAAAAATGATACCTACTCATAAAATCTTTAATTTCATTTATACCTCAGGATTGGTCACTGTAGCTGCACTGGTGCCATCGCGCTATGCAATCTGCCAACAATGAAAGAGAAAATTATGAATAAAACCGTATTAGTGGTGTTCGCCCATCCAGAGCCCAGCTCGTTAACCCGCCAACTGGCAGCTACCTCAGTGCAAACCTTAACCTAGCAAGGGCATACGGTACTGCAATCCGATCTGTACCAAATGCAGTGGAAAGCAACCTTTGACGCCGCCGACTTTCCCAGTCGCAGTGATGCGCAGCGGCTCAATTTCATTGCTGAGTCACAACATGCATTCACTTATGGTCAGCAAACGGCAGATGTGGCAGCGGAACAACAAAAGCTATTGGCGGCCGACGCGGTGATTTTTCATTTTCCGCTGTGGTGGTTTGCTATGCCCGCCATACTCAAAGGCTGGTTTGACCGCGTGTATGCCTACGGTTTTGCTTATGGTTACCGCAATGCGGGCAATCGCTACCGTTACGGTGATGGCGTATTTGCGGGAAAACGCGCGCTATTATTGGTGATGGTTGGTGGGCCACAAAGTGATTACGCACCACGCGGCATTAATGGGCCGTTAGATGAACTGCTATTCCCCGTGACCCACGGTACGCTGTTCTTTCCCGGCTTTGAGGTGCTGCCAACCCACGCCATTTATGGTGCGGGCAAGCTCGACCAAGCAGCCACACAATCTGTCCTTGCCACTTGACAGCTCAGGTTAACGCAGCTATTTGATGAGCGGCCAATACCATTCCGGCGGCAAAATAGCGCTGACTATCAAGATAATCAGCTACATCCTGCGCTTGCCATTGGCGCGACAGGCGTAAGTATTCATAGCGAGCAGATGAAATAAATCGGCATGACGACCAATTGTTTAGTTGCCGTCTTAATGCTTAATAGCCGCTGGCGTAGAACGGCCGCGCGCTAAAGTTTTCTCCTTGATGCTCAACCACCACGGGGAAATAGGCACGATACGTGCGGTCTAAAATCTCATCGCTAACCCACAATAGATAACTGTGGTCATCCAACTGGCCTTTCAGGCGGATGTCGATGATGTGTTGCTCTTCGCTAAAGCGTAACGTGCCCTGCTCGCTGATATTAAACATCGCGCTAAACACCATGTTTTCCCCCGCTCTGCGGCCGACCGAGGTAGGAATAGCGCGAATGCGCAGTTGATCAGCAATTTGCTGCAACACCGCTGCGGGTTCATCCACCGGCGTTAGCGTGGGCGTCAGTGAACATTGCAGATATTCAGATGCCATCATCATGTTGACGGTAGTTTCTGCAATGTTCTCACTGGCACGCAAGGCATTGTAGTGCTCGCAGTCTTTCACACTCGCACCTGATGCCATAACGATGGCATTTTTCGGTGCCGCATGGGCCAAAGGTGTTAATAGACAAGCTAGCAGTAATAGATTTCGCACAGCGTATTCCTTAAATCCGTTTAAATAGGTCAAAATTCAGCGGCGCCAGTGTAGCGAAAACGACGGTAAAAAACATCATTACAACTGCTAATTCAATCACATGCTGGTAGTTTTGCGATAAATTTAGAGTAGGTTTATGCTCCAAATACGGTGTTACCAGCCCCAAAAAAAATATTAAAAATGTCAGGACACAAATTTAACCGAATGCGCCAAAAACTCGTCAGTCTCTCAGCAACTGCAAATACTGCTCAAGCGAGCGAACAATGTGCAATTGCTCTTCGGGTCGCAGCTGCAAGCGGATCTGTTGTTCTGCACCATTGATTTCACAAAACAATGACAAGCCATCGTCATACGGCACAAAGTTAGCGCCGATAAACAGCAGCGTTGTCCCCTCGGGATAAGTGTCGTTATCGTAATCCACGAAAGACTGCATCACACGGTAGGTTTGCCCTGCGTTAAGGTGAGCATATTGTTTATCTAATTGACGGCTATCCATAAATGACTCCACAGACTCTCAGAAATATCAACATATTAAACTTTAACCTACTGATATACATAATATAAAAAATTCAGTTCTGTCTGCCGAAGTTAACACATATAACCAGTTCACGTTTAGCCCAAGATGCGATGCGAATAAGCTCAACACCCACCACACTTTTGTCTAATTTTTACACGCACTTGCAACTTAAAAATCTCTTCTATACTAACTATTCGCCCTAATCAACCATCAACTCAAGGTACTTATTATGCCTAGCATTAGAACCCTTCTGTCTGCTGTAGTTGTGATGACTGCGCTATCTGCAAGCGCAAATTCGTTTGCCGAAACCATCAAAGTCGGTATGTCGGCGGCACTAACAGGCCCCGCTTCAGCGCTAGGTAATGGCGTGCGCGATGGCATTGAAAGTTACTTCAAACGCGTCAATGCCGCAGGTGGTGTTAACGGCAACATGATTGAACTAACCGCGTTAGATGATGGTTATGAGCCAGATCGTGCTGCGCCCAACATGGACCAACTTATTGACCAAGGAAAAGTGCTGGCCGTATTAGGTAACGTAGGCACGCCGACCGCCATTGTGACCGTGCCTATTGCTAACGCCAAGAAAACCTTACTGTTTGGTGCCTACACTGGCGCAGGCGTGCTACGTAAAAGTCCGCCAGATCGTTACATCATCAACTATCGTGCTAGCTATGCAGAAGAAACTGCAGCGATGGTTAAAGGCTTACTTGCCAGCGGCATCAAAGCTGAGGAAATCGCCTTCTTTACCCAAAACGATGGTTATGGTGACGCGGGCTATAATGGTGGCATCGCCGCATTGAAAGCCGAAGGGTTCAACGACACGGACAAACTCGCGCATGGCCGTTACCCACGTAACACCACCAATGTGGAGCAAGGCCTAGGAACGATTCTAGATGCCGAAGTCGAACCTAAGGCCATTATTATGGTGGGAGCCTATGCCCCATGTGCCGCATTTATTCGTCAAGCCAAGCAAGATCTACCCGACACCAAGTTCTTAAACGTTTCATTTGTTGGCAGTATTCCATTACTTAAAGCCCTAGGAGATCAAGCTGATGGCGTCATAGTCACCCAAGTGGTGCCACATTATGAGGCAGACCTACCCGGTGTGAACGATTACCGTAAAGACCTACAAGCCTATAAAGCGGGTGCTCAGCCTGACTTTGTCTCACTAGAAGGCTACCTGTTAGCAAAAATATTTGTCGAAGGTTTGAAGAAAGCACCAGCGCTGGATCGTGAAGGCATCATCAAAGGCTTAGAAAGTCTTAACCAGTTAGATATCGGTATCAATGTCCCCGTATCGTTCAGTAGTAGCAGTCATCAAGCGAGCCATAAAGTATGGCCAACGGTGATCAAGAA
Source organism: Shewanella sp. (assembly GCF_048265805.1). Taxonomy (GTDB): domain Bacteria; phylum Pseudomonadota; class Gammaproteobacteria; order Enterobacterales; family Shewanellaceae; genus Shewanella. The sequence goes on from NZ_JBLXAT010000007.1 coordinate 87,399, forward strand.
CGGTAAGTACGAAATTCTTAATTGGTCCGAACTGTAGTCAATTATTCTATTTCACGGGAGGCACCTATGTTTCGACTGTCAATTAGACTGTTGCTCATGATGCTGTCAGTTACCGCCTTAACCTCGGTTATTGTCGTGGCAGGCATGATGTTCTGGATGAGTAACGTCGCTGGTTCGTTGAGCGATTCCATGACACGCTTTGCGGGAGAATCGGAACAACTGATTGATTTAGGACAGGATGCCTCAAAAATGCTGGCAGAAACCTTAAACATAGGTTCTGCCACCGAATTACAACAACTTAATACACCGCCAGAAACACAGTCCTATGCCGATATCAGCCAGCAACAACCGCAATTAACTGCGTTATTAATGCAGTTTAATCAAAGCGAACAGGCGCTTTACCAACTTAAGCAAGCATTGCTGACAAACCGCTTAGCCATTGCGGAGTTGTCGACCAAGGCTGAACAGCAAGTCGAGCTGGTGCAAACGTCAGCAGGCAGTTTGCTTGGCAAAATATCGCTGCAGGATAAACGTGAAAAACGTACGCTAAAACGTGCTTATCAGCAGCTCCCTAGCAGCCCAGATAACGAACAATGGCGGGTATTAACCAGCAGTATGATGGGCTTTATTGAAGGTGATTTTGACAAAGTCGCCAATGCGGCGAGAAAACTTACTGAAGCCATCGCTAAACTAAACACCCTCACCTATGCACTACAAAGTGCGCCCACAGAATCTATCTTGCTCAACTTAGAGAAAAATACCGCGGCACCACTGCTCGCCTTGATCAACGACCAGCTTGCCACGCTGCAAAGCTTTGCTGGTGAAGATGCCGATTTATTGGCATTGGTTAATACGATCAATAAGGAAAAAGACGAACTTTATCAGCAACTTTTTGGTGAAACGTCTATTAAGTCACTACGCAAAAGTAATATTGAATTGCAACAGCAAATGCAGGATGACAGCCTTGCCATTGCAAAACTCGCCGAGCAAGTGCGCGAACTGTCTCAGCAACAAGTGAATCAAGCTCAGCAGCAAAATAGCCAAGCTTTCAATCAGGCCAATAGCACCATTCAACGCCTCAACAGCAGTAGCATCGTGGTGTGTATTGTGGTGATAGTACTGCTGGCTTTGGCCTCCATCGCCATTACTCGGTTTGTTACCAAGCCACTGGATACCATTACTAACGCACTCGCCGATATTGCCCAAGGTGAAGGAGATCTCACACGGCGGTTATCAGTATCTGGCGTGGCAGAAGCCGTCAGTATGTCTCAGCACTTCAATAACTTTATCAGCCGCTTACAGGACACAATTCTTTCCGTTGCCGACGTAGAACGGCAACTGAGCAACACCGTTGCCGCCACCAAAGAGATAGCCGAACGTAGCCATCAACATATTCAACGCCAAAGCAGTGAGACGACATCAGTCGCAGCAGCAGTAGAGGAGCTATCACAAAGTTTTGCCGATTCCGCCGCGGCTGCGAGCCAAGCATTAGCTGCCACCCAACAAGCCTATGAAGAAGCCATCGCTGGTCAATCAACCGTCACTACATCGGCCAAAACCGTGGAGCAATTGGCAAATCGTATCGAACGTGGAGTCGCGGCGATGGAACGCCTCACCGAAACCAGTCGTCAAGTTATGAGTGTGTTATCGGTCATTCGCGACATTACCGAACAAACCAATTTACTCGCACTAAATGCCGCAATCGAAGCTGCTCGAGCGGGTGACCATGGCCGCGGTTTTGCCGTCGTGGCTGATGAGGTGCGCAAACTCGCAGGACGAACTCAGGCATCGGCAAAAGAGATTGCCGATATTTTGGAAGTATTCAATCAAGAATCACAAAGCACCTTAACCATCATGGCCGAAGGACGCGAGCAAGTGCACGAGAGCGTCAATCGCTCGGGAGACGTAGCACAAGCATTTAGCAGTATTAGTAGTAACGTGCTATCAATCCGCGACCTTAACGAACACATAGCCTCCACCACACAATCGCAAAATGAGGCCGCCCACTCAGCAGCGCAAAGTGTGGAACAAATCAACGTGATCAGCGAAGAAACACGCAGTACCGCCAATGAGATCAAAACCTCGGCTGAACAGCTCGGCGTATTGTCTAGCAACTTGCACCGATCACTAAATCGCTTTCGTTTTTGAGGGATAACGTCATTACGTTACGCAAAAGGCCACAAACGTGGCCTTATTAATGTGCGATTACAGCATCAAATAATCGCAGCAACTATCACCCCACAAGCCTACAGCTCATGCCCTGTGCAATGATAATAATCGGCTGCGAGTGATATTCAGGGGTAAAACGATAAATGTTGTAACCCATTTCAACCTCATAGCGTAAGTTCAACGCTACCAGCTCATCACCTTCCGGCATATCGAACACTACCTTGGAGGTATCAGATTGCCACTCAAAGGGACCAAAATAACCAGCGACCTGTTTAAAGGTCAGCAGCAACTCCCACGAATAACATAAGTCTATGCCACCACGAATCACCACATCACTACCGCTATAACTTGCGACTTGAAAATCACACCACAACTTGTTTCTGATGAGCTTATCGGTCTCAGCCACCGTGTTACTTTGCATTAATTTTCCACCGGCTCGGCCTGAACACCCAAGCGCCACAACAAACCAATCTTGATTGCAGTACCTGCTGCTTTACTCAGCAAAATACACTTCATCTAACAGGCCAGCATCATTGAACTTGAACTGCAATTCTCGAGTGGCGCACTGCAAAATGCTATTAGCGATTAGCCGATATTCCAACTGCTGCTGTGTCAGCAACGCTTGCAACTCCACACAGGTGGCATGAGTTATCTCCTGCCCCCACAGCTGCAGCGGCCATAAAGTTTTCAGTTGAAACATGCACACTCGGCAGTCTTCGGTTGGGCGTTCATCAATCTCGCCCCGAAACCCGACCAACAGCCCTTTAAAGTAGAGAAAATTTTCAAGATTGCCGCCCATCCAATCTTCATAGCACGCTGGCTGCCCCCACGCCGAAATGACTTCACTAGGCGACGCACCAAACTTAATCGGCCCGAATCCATTACTAAGGGATATTTCATACATATTTGAGCTTCCATGACATATAGCGTACAGCCAACCATCACCGCAGCAGCGACTCCACTGATGCTGACGTAAAAATGCGAGTCACGGATAGTAACCAAGGTGACGTTATAGTCACAAGTACGACGTTTTCATTTGCTATTGCAATATTCGATGTATTTGATCTATTGCATATTTTTGCCAAACCAGCGTAGAGAATATGTACAGTGTGAAAGGGAATTTACGGAAGGAGCCACAACGTAAAGCCACTGAGCGATTATCTTAGGCATCTAACCAAAATTAGCTGACACCTTCTGCTGTTATCCCCCTTTCTTTTCTGGATTGTTGTAATTATTTACGCAGTCAAACACAGCGATACTAAAAGTATCACGCTCAACCTTCATACGATAGCTAAACCGCATTACCTTTGCTGCCACTTATTGCTAGTTTATTTGCGTTTAATTAAGCAAAAATGCTTCTTACCACGCTGAATTAGCCAGTATTGATCAAACAGTGGAAAACCTACCTGTGAATTATCTGGTGTTATTTTTTCACCATTTATACTAATTGCATTGCTTTCGATTAACTCTCTGGCGACACGTTTTGATTTAGCTAACCCTGACTCAACCAACAATTCTACAATATCTTGCTGAGTGCTTTCGATACTTGGAATACCATCCAATTCTAATTGTCTGATTTCATTATGATTTAGATTCTCAACACTACCTGTAAACAATGCTTGTGTAATACGCTCTGCGCTGATTAGCCCTGATTCACCGTGAACAAAACGAGTCATATTTTGCGCCAAAATCCTTTGTGCCTCGGGTTTGCCGTCTCTGGTTTTATCCTGCAATTCTATATTATCGATTTCATCACAGGACAAGAATGTGTAGTATCGAAGAAGGTTATAAACATCGGTATCCTCTGTGGATAACCAGAACTGATAAAACATATATGGCGATGTTTTTTCCGGATCAAGCCAAACGGCTCCGCCTTCTGTTTTACCAAATTTAGTACCGTCAGATTTAGTTATCAAAGGTAGGGTTAAACCAAACACTTGTTCGCCATTATGACGACGTGTTAAGTCAATACCACTGACGATATTTCCCCATTGGTCATTGCCACCAATTTGTAAGCTGCAACCATGGTTTCGGTTAAGCACTGAAAAATCGTAGGACTGGAGTAAACTGTAACTAAACTCTGTAAATGAAATGCCCTGTTCAGGTCTTTGTAATCGTTGCTTTACGGACTCACGGCTAATCATACTGTTGACTGAAAAATGCTTACCGACATCACGAAAGAAATCGATGACATTAATATTTCTCATCCAGTCAGCGTTATTGACGATGGTCATTGGTTTGCTTAAATGAGGAGCTAACAACTGCTCAATTTGAGTAGTAAGACCTTTGACCCAATCGGCTACCGTTTTTTCAGGATTCAAACTGCGTTCTACAGCTTTAAAACTTGGGTCGCCAATCATACCTGTAGCGCCACCAATAAGCGCTAATGCTTGATGTCCGGCATCTTGAAAACGTTTGAGCATAATAAGTGGAACTAAATGTCCAATATGAAGACTACCAGCGGTGGGATCGAAACCGCAGTAAACTGTTTGTGGCAGGCTAAGTTGTTGCTGTATTTGGTCTAAATCACTGGCTTGAGCAATTAATCCGCGCGTCTGTAGTTCCTGAATGAGTGTCATCTATAGCGTCTTATCTGTATGAATAATGTGATATACAGATTACGAATAGAAATTTATGCGCGATATATCCCTAAAGGGATAATAGATTAATTTAGTGGGTAATAATATGATTGAGAAAAATTTGGAAAAGTTCACTGAGAGATGCCACCCTTAGCTGAGCATAGATACGCTTTCGATGGTTTTTTACTGTTCCTTCTGTAATGTTTAACTGTTTTGCGATTTCTTTAGTATCAAGTCCTTGCAATATTAAACGGGCGATTTGTTTCTCTCTAGTTGAAAGCAAATCTTTACCAAAAGAACGTAGGCCATCTTCTATGAACTCTCGTCTTTGGGCTGTGTAAGACTCAGGGGAAAAGACTGGTTCTGCAAGAAGAAATTCAGTTTGTTTCCAGTGTTGTTGACATAGCGACTGAATAACTGCGAAGTATGATTTTAACGTCTCAACATTTAATAACGAAAATGAATTTCTTGTATGGATGCAACCTAAATAGATAACAACCCAGCGAGTTGCTTCAACTTTAATGAGAATACTTACCTCATCTTTCCAGCCTGTTTGCAGGTAAAATTGATTGCAGTATGTTTGATAGTCCAAATCCCGTTTGACTATGTCTTTTAATGAAAAAACACCTTGCTTTTCATCAATGGTGAGCATTTTGTAGAAGGGGTCATCTTGAAATGCAGAAGTGAGGTAACGGTTGAAAAGTAATTCTCGGTTATTTTCAATGGAATCGTAAAGATAAATGGGGTGTTTTCCTTTACGCAGGCCGAGCATCACTGCGCAGTCATAATTCACTATCGAAGCGATGAAAGCCATTAACTTAGACGTAAAACTCGGTGATTTCAGAGAGGAAATTGAGTCAGCGAGTAGATTACTAAATTGTAATTCTGACATACCGTATTGGACGAAAAATAGAGACTCTAAGCATAACGTAATTAACGAGGGCCTTCAAAAATCTGATCAGACCATTTTGCGACGTGGGGCGCCTTCGTGTTTCCAAAGGGACGAGCATCGCCCTTTGGCTCTGGTGTGGAACGAGCAGTTCACGACTTTAGTAACCGCAGTTTGCATAAGCGAAGCCTAAGCTTTGCAAACATAGCTTGGCTGACACCAGCCAAACTAGCCGACCGAGGCAATCTCCTCCGCCGTCAGCAACCGCGCTTGCCCTTCTGGCAAACTATCATCCAACACAATCTGCCCCACCTGATAACGATGCAGTGCCACGACTGGATTGCGAAAGCGGCCAAACATGCGCTTGATTTGGTGATACTTACCTTCAGTAAGCACCACATCAGCCACATAGTCTGAGATTATCGTCAGTTCAGCCGGTGCGGTGGTAATGCCTTCAAAATCAAAATAGAAGCCGTCACGGAAGGCGCTAATGTAAGCGTCAGTTAGCGGATTTTGCAGCGTCACGCGATAGTGTTTGCGCTTGCTGGCCGAAGGTTGGGCAATCGCCTCGCTCCAACGCGAATCATTGGTGAGCAGCAATAAACCTGTGGTGTATTTGTCCAGCCTGCCCGCAATATGTAGTTGCTGCGTTTGGGCTATCTCGGGCAGTAAACTCAATGCGGTTTGATGCTCGGCATCGCTGGTGGCACTGACCACGCCCGCAGGCTTGTGCAACAGCCAATAGGCTGGCGTCAGTGACTGCAATAACTCACCACGGCATTCGATGCGGCTGAACTCATTAATGATGATATCAACACTGCGGCAACGCTCACCATCTAGCAATACTTCACCTTGGCGGATCCACTGTTGTGCCTGCTTACTGGGCACTTGTAGCCGACTCGCCAAAAAGCGGTCGATGCGTCCCCGTTTACTGTTCATCAGGGCAAGACTCAGCGTTGGTGTGCGGCGTGATGCGGTAGGCGCAGCGGCGTGAGCCATCCAAAATATGTTCCATACGTTCAACCGTTGCCAACGGTTGCAGTAAGGTTTGAAACAGTTGTAACTCCGAGCGGCAGAAGTTGAGGCAATGGCTGGCGGCACTACATATAGGACAGTGATTTTCCAATAGAAAATACACACCATCCTCAACGGCTACACTGGCCATGTAACCTTCTTCGGTACGCTTTTGTGCCAGCGCGGCAAGCTGGGCGGCGAGCTCCTGATGTGGTGCAATCGCACTGGCATACAACTGCTGTTGCCGTTTTTCGCGGTGTTGGATCAGTTGCTCCATACCGCTATCGCCAAACACGCTTTTAACCGATTCGATCAACTGCACACTCAACTCATCATGGCGGTCAGCAAACAGCGATTGGCTGGCTTCCGCTAGTAACCAGTAGCGTGTCGGCCGACCTCGCCCTTCAATGCGATCTTCTACGGTGACCAGTTGCTGTTGCGCTAACGCCTGCAAGTGCTGGCGTACGCCCATGCTGGTGAGTTGCAACATGTCGGCCAACATTTTGGCGGTCTGAGGCCCGTTAACCTTAAGAATATTGACGATTTTATCTGCAGTTTTCATCTTACCTCCGCCCCGCCATTATGCCGTGACCACAGATTAAATAAAGTTTTTTGTTTATTTTATATTTACAAGAATAAATAAAGAGATTACCTTACAAAATAATTAATAAACAAAAAGGTTTATAAAATGAAATTATTGATTGTTAGCGCGAGCCAACGCAGCCCGTCACAAACTCAGCGAGTGGCAAGCTATCTGGCTGAAAATGCACAACAACATGGTTTTGAGCAGATTGAGCTATTAGCGCTTTGTCGAGCAAATTTACCTTTTTGGGACGGCGATGATGCTCACCGTGGTGAACAGTGGCCACACATTGATAAACAGGTGCAAGCCGCCGATGCGCTGGTGCTGTTAACGCCAGAATGGGGTGGCATGGCCTCGCCGTTACTTAAAAATTTTCTGCTGATGTGCGACAAGCAGCAAACCGCTCATAAACCTGCGCTACTGGTGGCGGTGGTTGGCGGGATCAGCGGTGCGTATCCCATCAGTGAATTGCGTATGAATGCTCTAAAAAATAATAAGTTAGTGGCCATTCCTGACCACTTGATCATTCGCAACGTCAAACAGATGCTGCATGTAGACATTCAAAATAGGCATGACCAGCAACTGCGTGAGCGCATCCACTACAGCTTGCACATGTTGGCGCAATACTCTCAGGCGCTGACGCCGATCCGCACGGCTCACATCGGTACCCCTTATCCCAAACAACAAGAATACCTATACGGCATGTAAGGAGAACACCATGGTCTATTTGGAACATTTAAATTTAGTGGTTAACGATATTCCCGCCGCCATACAGTTTTACCAAGCCGCGTTTCCGCACTGGCGCGTACGCGGTGGAGGCGAGCAGATGTGGTACGGCAAATCGCGGCAGTGGCTGCACTTAGGCGATGATTATCAATATCTCACGCTGAATGACGATGGCGAAGGCCGTAACCGCGATCTCAGCGGACATCAAACCGGCTTAGCGCACTTTGCGTTTGTTACCGATAACCTCGCGGCATTGATTGAGCGGATGCAGCAAGCAGGACACCAAGTCGCTAAACCCGGTGATGAAACAGGGCCACGGCGCAACGTTTATTACTTAGATCCGGCTGGGTTTGAAGTGGAATTTGTAGAGTATCGCACCGATATTCCGAGCGAACGTAACACCTATCAATAACGCGTAAATCGGTGCTGCCGCTGAGTCTTGCTCACGCTTAGCGGCGGCACCACCTCTCTCGCTATTTCAGCGTGCGCCCACCATCAAGGTGCAAACACTGACCAGTGATATAACCACTGTTCAGCAGGTAATGCACGGCATCGATAAACTCTTGCTCGCCGCCTTCTTTTGGCAATAACGCTTTGGTCAGCGTTTTCGCGCGGTATTGCTCATCATCATCGGCGTTAAACAACATCAGCGCTGGGGCGATGCTGTTCACTTTCACCTGCGGTGCCAGCTTGGCAGCAAATGACTGCGTTAGGTTTTCCAACGCCGCTTTACTGGCCGCATAAGCTAAATGCTTAGCACTGCCCTTTTGCGCCACATAATCGGTGACATGAATAATGTCACTGCTGGCCGTTATGCCTTGTTGCAGCAACGGCGCCAAGGCGAGGTTGAGCAGGTACGGCACCCGCGCATGAATGCCGAGCATGGTATCGAATACTTTGGCTGGTTCAGCAGACTTTTCCGATAGCCAATCCGATGCGTTATGCACAATGGCACGCAGTGCAGCATGGTTTTGCGTAATATCCGTAATAAACTGCTGTAGCGCGACATCATCCAGCAGATCCAACTGATGCAGCTCAGCGCCGCTATCGCGTAGCGTTTGCAGTTGCGGATAGTCACTGCGATACGTACCTATCACCTGCTCACCTTGCGCCAACAGCGCTGTCGCTAGGGCAAAACCTAAGCGCTTGCCCACCCCTGTAATCAATATTGCAGCCATAGTCGGTTCCTTATGCGAGACGTGGCTTATGGCAGTTGTGGTTGCCAGTCGATAGGCGCTTGACCCCATGCCACCAGCTGGCGGTTAATTTCAGAAAAGTGCTTACAACCAAAAAAGCCACGATAGGCCGACAGCGGCGATGGATGCGGGCCACTGATAATACGGTGGCGCTGTGCATCTAAACGCTGGCCCTTTTTCTGCGCATGCCCGCCCCACAGCACAAAAATCTTAGGTGTTTCGTGTGCGTTGAGCAGATCTATCACATGGTCAGTGAAAGTCTCCCAGCCCGCTTTGGCATGCGAATGGGCTTTGCCCTGTTCCACCGTAAGTACGGTATTGAGCATCAACATGCCCTGCTTGGCCCAGCTTTCTAAAAAGCCGTGCTGAGGGATGTCAAAACCATCAATGTCGGTCGCCAACTCTTTATACATATTAGCTAACGATGGCGGTGCTTTAATGCCGGGTTTGACCGAGAAACACAAGCCATGCGCTTGATCTGGGCCGTGATACGGATCTTGCCCCAATAACACTACGCGCACTTGCGCCAACGGGGTTAACTCAAAGGCGCGAAACACTTCGTTTTCTGGCGGGTAGATCGCTTTGCCACTGGCGCGCTCATTGGCGACAAACTCGGTGAGTTTTTGAAAATACGGCTGCTGCTGTTCAGCGGCAATGAAGTCAGCCCATTGTTGCATGATGATCGATTGTCCAAGCGTCGAATTGTGTGCCCGTAGCTTAGAGATGCAAAGCAATGGATACAAGCCGAAGTTTCAGCGTACAGCACGTGCATCTCGGCCGTGTGAGCCGTACAATGCCTTTTTAAGTACACGGGGGAAATACACATGCCGTTGTTAGTTTTTGATGTGGTAGAAGGCCAAAACGTTAGCGATCTGCGCAAAATGCTCGATTGCGCCCATCAAGTGGTATTAGAAGTGTTCCAAGTACCAGCACGCGATCGCTACCAGATCGTCAATGAACACAAAGCCGGTTTAATGGTGATTGAAGACACTGGCCTAGGTTTTGAACGTTCACGACAGATGACGGTAGTGCGCGTATTTACCAGCCCGCGCTCACAAGAGCAAAAGCACCTGTTTATGCGCCGTTTAGCGGAAGAACTGCAGGAACAATGCGGCATCCGTGGCGAAGATTTAATGATCTCTTTCTTCAGCAATACCCGTGAAGATTGGAGCTTTGGTATGGGTGAAGCACAATACGCGACGGGCAAGTTATAAGCCGTATTAGCTATCACTAAAATATCTGCTGAGATATGCCGCGCTTTGCTTTAGAATTGCGCGATTTTCATAACAACCGTAATGACGACCTGAGAGAGCGGACAGATGACAGACGCCAAAAAAGACACCACCATTTTTGAACTGGCCGATCAATTTATTGCGCTTGCCAATGAGTTAAGCCAAACCGAGCAAGATGTCGGCAAAGTCGGCACTGCGTTGCGTTTTGCCGCTGCCCGCTATAACGCATTCGAGGCAGCCATCAAATCATCCGATTTGGCCAAAGAGAAAGATAGCGCACTAGCGTGGTTCAGCAACGAATACCGTGAAATGCTGCAAGACAACTTGCAAGATCACATTGCTAATCCACCGCAAGCGCCAGCAAATGATGCTGCGGCAGACGACGATAACGGTGTGCAACATTTTCAGCCGTAAGCCACGTTAACAACGCCATAAAAAAAGGGGCCACATCGTAGTGCCCCTTTTATTTTGCGTGCGATTTATGACCGCGGCATGAGTGACCTGATGGTCACGCAGTTAGTCTTCAAAACCACTCAACACAATCTTGCCGCGCGCTTGATGGCTTTCTAACAACTCATGCGCCCGCAGAATGTTGGCGGCATTAATACTGCCAAAACGCTCAGTGGCGGTAGTGCGGATTTTACCGTTGTCGGCCAAACTGGCCATTTCAGTGAGAATGTCATGCTGGCGCTGCATATCTTCGGTAGAGAACATGGAGCGGGTGTACATAAACTCCCAGTGCAATGACAAGCTTTTACGCTTCAACAGTTTGAGATCAAACACTTGTGGGTCATCAATCAGCCCGAGCTTACCTTGCGGTTTCAAGGCGGCAACAATGCGTTCGATGTGATCGTCGGTATTGTTGAGCGATGCCACATATTGCACACCGTCGATACCGAGCGCACTCAGTTGTGGCGCAAAGTCTTGGTGGTGGTCGATAACATAATCGGCACCGAGTTCAGTTAACCACTGTTTGGAGGCATCACGTCCGGCGGTGGCAATCACGGTGACATCAGTGAGCGTTTTCGCCAACTGCACCATGATGGAACCCACACCACCGGCGGCTCCGACGATCAACAAATATTGCAGTGTTGCATGTTCAGCAGGGAGTTGTAAGCGATCAAACAACAGTTCCCATGCGGTCAGTGCCGTCAGAGGCAGCGCGGCGGCTTCGGCATCGCTAAACGTATTAGGGGCTTTAGCGGCAATGCGTTCATCCACCAACTGGAACTCGGCATTACTGCCCGGACGGGTTAAGTCACCGGCGTACCACACGCGGTCGCCTACCTCAAATAAACTCACTTCGCTGCCGACAGCGGTGACGACACCCACGGCATCCCACCCCAGCACTTTGTAGCTGTTCGCTTCGGCACTGGCATTGCTACGGATTTTGGTATCCACCGGATTTATTGAGATGGCATTGACCTGCACCAACAGATCGTGGGCGGCAGGCGTCGGCATGGGTAACTCGATATCCGTTAATGTCTGTTCGGCACCTAGGGCATGTGCTTGTTGATAACCAATCGCTTTCATGGGGTTGTCCTTTATCGCGATAGAAAGAGTACTGCTAATCTAACGGGGATTGCTGCCTTGAAAAACCGGTAAAATTAAATAATAGTTTCAAATGATTTTTGAAAATAACACTCTAGGCATCCGCATGTTGAAAGGACTGCAAGACCTACAGATCCTCTTGGAAACTGCGCGACAAGGCAGTCTATCCAACGTGGCACGCTCAATGGATATGACGCCAGCGGCGATCAGTGCCGCCATTAAACGGGTGGAGCAACAACTCGGCACCACGCTGTTTATTCGTTCCACCCGCAGCTTACGGCTTACCCCACAAGGCGAGCAGTATCTGCAGCAATGTGAGCATGCACTCACCACGCTGAACAACGCCGAAGCGCAACTGCATTCGCAACAAGCCACACTACAAGGGCAGCTGCAACTGTCGTTACCTTCTGATCTCGGACGTCATCAATTTATGCAGTTGCTGGATGAGTTTCTTAGCTTGTATCCGCAGGTGTCACTTAAGTTGCAGGTGAGCGATCACTTAAGCAACCTGTATCGACAGCCATTGGATCTGTTGATCCGTTATGGTGTGCCGCCGGACTCCAACTTGATTTTGCTGCCCTTATTGGCGGATAACTGCCGAGTATTATGTGCCGCGCCTGCTTACCTTGCCCGCTACGGCGAGCCAAGCTCGCCACTCGATTTGGATCAGCACAACTGCTTGTGCTTTATGTTGGCTGACCGCCTACACAACCGCTGGCAGTTTAGCCGTGCCGGAGAAGTGCTGAGTGTTGAAGTGAATGGTGATCGCAGTGCCGATGATGGCGAAATGGTGCATCGCTGGGCACTGGCTGGGCACGGCATTGCCTATAAATCGCGCTTAGATATTGCCGACGATTTAGCTGCGGGAAGATTAGTGCCACTGTGCCAAGGTTGGCGAGGCGAAGCGGCACCGCTAAATATGCTGGTGCCAGATAGATGCCAGTTATCGCCGTTGATTAAGGCGCTGCAGCAGTTTCTACTGAAGCGCCTCAAGCAATAGCGAGCTAATGCCGCTCAGAGTGATGTGCTAGAACAGCGATAACAGCACCCGCAGCGCCAGTAGCAGTAGCACCACACCGGTGATTTTATCGATCAACTGAGCTTTGGCGCGCAGTTTGTCGAGCACGCTTGGCTGCGACAGCATAAAGGCAATGATGGTGTACCACATACCGTCCACAATCACTGGCGTCAGCACAATCAAACTCTTGCCGCCGCTATGTTGTGCCGCCAACACAAACTGACTAAACAGCGCCATAAAAAACAGCATGATTTTCGGGTTCAATAACGATATTGCAAAACCATCGCGTGCCGCCGCCCATAAAGAAACGGCGGCACCTCCTGACAGCTTTTGCTGCATGCCGCCCTGCGCAGCTAACGCTTTCCAACCCAACCACGCTAAATACAGGCCACCGGCTAAAGCAATCGCCTTAAATACCAGCGGATAGTGTTTCAGTAACGCCGCTAAGCCCAACAAGGTGATCAGTGCATAGATACCAATACCAATCGAATGTGCCCACGCACAGGCAATACCACGGCTACGGCCACCACCCAAGGTATGACGCACCACCATGGCTAAACTTGGCCCGGGCGACATCGCCCCTAAGGCACTAATGGCTAATAACCCCAGCCACATGCTGAAACTCATGCTCTTTCCTCAATCATCGCGACAGGCTGTTTATCTTTAGTGTTTAATTTGAACAAAATTAAACACTAAAGATAAACAGCCCCTAAGTCCGCCACTATAGCCTAATTCCTCCTAATGGCCGAGATAACAAGCAAGGAACAGCAGCAAAATGGCGCCGCTTGAGGTCGTTGTAGCAAACGTACTTGGCAATTTAGCGCGTGATAAAAATACCCATCAAGATTTGCCCAACCATGCAGGAAAGCAACAGTAGAGGGCAGATTCGATCAGGGATTGAGGTAGGAGAATAAGCACAGCAGAACAAGCAGGTAGGGTTGTAGCGGTTGACGACAATAATACCGCCATCACTCACAGCATTAATCGCGCACCATATCAATGAGATGGCTTAGCGCGCACACCACATGCACAATCAGCAAACCAATAAACCAATGGGCGGCACTGTGGTGCCACAAGCGCCAACTCGCCGCAGCCTCACTGCCTTGCGTAAAAAACCACAGGGTGCCAGTTGCACTGGTCGCCACTAACGACAGCACGGTAAAGCCTTCAATTAAGCTAAATAGGCCTGCACCACCAGCGGAAGGGATTTTAGCTTTAGCCAGCCCTTTAATGTCGTCAATGATGGGACGCCACTGTAACGCTAACCACGGAAAATATAAGCGCCAGCGGCCATGTACGCAGAGTTTGCCCAAGAACAACAACGACAGCAGCGCCACCACAAAGCCCAACCCCACATGGGATAGATCCCAAAAGCTGGCGTTGGTAGGAATACGCCGCAGCATCATCAACTTGGTGCTACCAATCAGTATTAGCGCACATAACACCATTGCCAATAGATGTACTGACTGCACTAACAGCGCAATAAGCCGTTTCATCGCTTTCTCCTAGGCCGCTGCAAATTGTTGCGCAAAGCGGTTCACTTTCTGCCAATCGGTGAATTCAACGCAGGTATGCCGATCGGTTGGGCCTTTGGTAATCCACATGATAAAGCGGATAATATTGCGATCCATGGCACCGTAACCTTGATAATCCAAGTTGCCGCCAAACACGGCCATCAACTGCGGTTTCCAACCAGACTTTTCCAGAAATGCCTGCATGTATGGATTGGTTTCAGGGGTATTTTTAGCGGGCTTACGCGCCACTAAACTCACCGAAAAGAACCCCGTAATTTTGCTATCCAGCAACGCCTGATGCTCACGAATAAAATCATACACATTAGCGCGATGTTTACCGTGACGAATACTGGCGCCAATCAACACCTTGTCAAATTCACTTAGCGCAGGCGCTTCATCAATCGCCGCCATAGTGACCTGTTCGCCGCACTGGCGTAGTTGCTCTGCCATGGCGTTGCAAATTTTTAACGTTTGCCCGTGGACGGTGGAGTATAAAATCAGTGTATTAATCACTTTAACCCCTGCATATTTATAAAGTTAATTAACGCTATGTTAGGGGCATAATGCCATAATTTTCATGAAACAGATCACGCGGGCCTATCACGGCTAGCAGCAATCCGCCGAATTCAAGACCAGTTCACAAAAAGCTATAGAAACATTAACGTAACACGATTAACCTGTTGGTTATTAGCTAGGGGTTACGCGAATAAATCTTCGCGACACTCTGGATTTGTCAGCAATAGCAGTTCAAGGCAACTCACTGCGGGTTTGCTGGAGCAAGGCTGCTGATGTGCCATGTCATCACGCTCCAGCACCGAGTAAACGCAGGCTCACTCAAAGATAGCCAAGCCACACCGAACTGTCGAATGGATGCCCGATGTTATGACCAGCCAAAGTGATTTACACAGCAGCGAACCGCAAGTTGACAGCCATTTAGAGATGTCGGCGCGCAAAAAGGTATTACGCTTGAGTCGGCAGCTTGGGCTGGCATCAGAAGGCGATTATCGACCGGCCAACGCATCGATTTTGCAGCGCGCGGAAATGCGCCAGCAAAAGCAGTTGGTGCAGCGACAGCACAATATAGAAACCATCTATTCCCTCACGTTAAGTTACACCCCATCCGATGTGACAGGCGTTGATCTCGACCCCGACTGGCTAAACCAATTTCTGCAGATGGCAGAGCAGATCAACAATCGCACCATGCAGGATTTGTGGGCGCGCATTCTGGCTAGCGAAGTAGTCAACCCCGGTAACTTTAGTGTGCGCACCCTAGAAACGCTGACCAAACTCACCCTGAAAGAGGCGCATATTCTGGAAAAAGCGTTAGGTATGGCAGTGAAGATCAATCAAGAATCGCGCTTAAAGCTCCTCAGCGGCTATCGTCGCACTGGCGGCATTGGCCAATATTTTCGTAAACAGACCGCGGTGAATTTAGGCTTATCCAACTTTGGCATGCCCTATTCGCACCTACTGACATTGGTCGACGCCGGTTTACTGCATCGCGGCGATTTTGAAACCGGACTGCTGCCAGCAAAAGCGCCGATTGAACTGCATTTTCCCGCCAGTAAGATCACCTTAAAACCTAAGTCAGGTTATCTGCTGTTTAGCTATTACCGCTTGAGTCCGGTGGGGGAAGAGTTGGCGATGCTGGTGCCGCCCAAAATTGATGAACACTATATTGGTGCAATCAAGGCACTGTTTGCTAAAGACTTTACCGTGGAATAATGCTCAGCTACAGCAATAAAAACGCCGCGATGACCGCGGCGTAAATTGAGCTGACGAGCGGCGATTAATTCTCTTGCAGTTGCGCTACCGTGGCACTGATATCGGCAGTCGCCGTAGTCTGCTCAAACCAATTTAACTCACTGGATAAACTGACCACTTCACCAATCATGATCAATGCAGGCATTTGCAGCTCTGGCGTTTGCGCCAAGGCATCTAACTCTGACAATTTACCGATAAAACTACGTTGCTGTGGGGTGCTAGCTTTAGAGATAATCGCCACAGGAGTCTCTGCCGCGCGTCCAGCTTGCAACAAACCTTGTTGAATGGTGGCCGCGTTAATAATGCCCATGTAAATAACTAAGGTATTATCCGCCTGTGCATAGTGGTGCCAATCCACTGGTTGGCCTTGCTTCTGACAATGGCCAGTAATAAAGGTCACTGAGCGAACAAAGTCGCGGTGCGTCAACGGAATACCTGCATAAGCCGAGGCGCCAGAGGCGGCGGTAATGCCGGGCACCACCTCAAAGTCGATATCAGCTTCAATCAACGCTTGTAGCTCCTCGCCCCCTCGGCCGAAGATAAACGGATCGCCACCTTTTAAGCGGATCACTTTCGAACGGGTATAGGCTTTAGTGACTAACAGACGGTTGATTTCGGACTGGGCAGCGCTGTGTTTACCCGCACGCTTACCGACTTTGATCTTCTCCGCATGGCTCGGGATTAATGCCAAAATATCTTCACTAACCAAGGCATCATATAACACCACATCAGCGGACTTGAGCAAACGCCACGCCTTGACTGTCAGCAAATCTACATCGCCTGGGCCTGCGCCCAGCAAGTAAACTTTGCCTTTGGTTTGGTTATCTGACAGATGTAGCAGTGTCATCGCGCTCTCTCCGCTCGAGTAATAACAGCACTATAACGACAGATTTAAGCGCATATAAATATAAATTAATTAGTTTTTATAACCATTAGCGATATAAGAGCGAAAACTATCGCAGTACCATGGTGAGATTTGGTGCAAATTAAACAGCTTAGCAACGTGACGCCGTTCCAACCTAGCGTCACTAAGCCTCACCGCATTTGAACTGCGTATTGAGCACCTTGCTTACTACAACTCGCTAACAAACCCTCAATCAGTTACTTACACAAAACTGTTCAAATAGCATTGTCAGTGTCATGATGAGTTGCACGATGCTACACTCCGACAGCGACAATTAGATCCAAGTCATTGACTAAAAAGGGAGTTAACAGTTTATGCACTTTAGATTTTCATCTATGTTGTATTTCGCTATGACCAGCCTGTTGCTCAGTCATTATAGTTGGGCAGCCGACGAGCAAGAGTCAGAACCGTCACTACTCGATAAACGCGTTGAGCAGGAGTTAGAAACCTCAGAACAACCGTTTGTCATCACACCACATAAAGTCAATTATCTATTACCGTTTACCTATAACTCATCCGTCAATGACGCGCCGTTTCAAGAAGAGATGGATCGTGATGGCTACGAGTTAGACAATGTTGAAGCTAAGTTTCAAATTAGCTTTAAGTTCCCGCTGGCCTATAACGTGTTTGGTGACAACGGCCACCTGTTTTTCGCCTACACTAACCAATCTTGGTGGCAGGTTTATAACAAAGATATCTCCTCCCCCTTTCGTGAAACCAATCATGAACCAGAATTGTTCATGTTGTTTAACAACGATTGGAAAATCGGCAATTTCACCAACTCGTTTTGGGGTTTTGGTGCGGTGCATCAATCTAATGGTCGCTCCGGCCTATTATCACGCAGTTGGAATCGTATTTACGGCAAGATGATTTTTGATAACGGCCCGTGGGCGCTGCAATTAAAAGCGTGGTGGCGCATTCCCGAAAGCGAGAAAGATAATATTAATGATGCGCGCGGTGACGACAATCCAGACATCAACCGCTACATGGGCAACTTTGAATTCACCACGCTGTATGGTTTAGATAAGCATCGCTTTAGTTTGATGCTGCGTAACAACCTGCGTAGCGACAATAAAGGCGCGGTGCAGTTTACCTGGAGCTATCCGCTTGTGGGCAATTTACGCCTATATACTCAATACTTTAATGGTTATGGTGAAAGCCTTATCGACTACAATGTACATTTACAACGGATCGGCATCGGTATCTCATTAAACGATCTTCTCTAACGGCCAATAACAACGCGAGTGCAGTAGTGCCAAATAGTGATTTTAAAGTCATTCTCTATCTATTTTGGATGGCGCTACTGGTAAGCGCCCTGCAACTCGCCCGTTTTTTATTACAAGATCCGAGCGAGTTGACGACTCTTACCCATGCTCAGTTACAACAAGATCTGCAGCAGCTAGAGCAGGAATTATTAAGTTATAGCGCCTTCGGCACCCTCAACCCTGAATTAAAACAGCAATTGGCCACTCAGCGCGCCGTGGTCGAACAACGTTATCCCAAACAACTGAGCCGCTTTCAGCTCTCTGCCGAAGTAGCCAAGATGGTCGCGCTACTTGATGATCCCGGCAGCAGCGTCGGCAATTGGCGCACGGCTGCACGCCTCCCCGCCACACTACAGCCGATGGACCAACACTGGTTAGCATTGAATGATGCAGAGCGACCCCTTGACGCTAAACTGCCGTTTATCACCCATATTGATGGCGTGCCAATGAGCCGCTGGGAAAGCGCAGCCAAAGCGTTTTTACCTAGTAACGCCTCGCCGCAGCAACTGGCGCAGTTGCTCAGCCACACCTACCTGCTACGACAACAAATCGGATTACCAGATGCCGCCAATGTACGCTTAACCCTGAGCGACTTGCAGCATGATCAACGTTCAATCCTTAAACCGCTATCACCGGCTCGTTTAGCACAACAACTACCGATGAGTCGCTGGCGCTTGCTGTCGCCAGAGGTGCAATTACTGCAAACCAACGACCTCGACCTGTTTGAAAATAACCGCCAACTCAGACTCGACTTACAAAAAGCGCAACGAGCGGCGACCTTAGTGATAGATCTGCGCCATGCCAACGGCCTGAGCAACGCGCTCACGCTGCAACTGGCAAAATCTCATGTCAGACCATCCAGCCAACCGTCTGGCTTTGGTCGTTATAAACGCCACCCGAAGCTACGCAGTGATACGTTGGCAGCCTACGGCTATCAGCCGTTGTCGCAGTTTACGTTATTCCCAGCACTCAAAGTGGTATTGTTACAAGCAGAGCAGCCGAAGCTGAGCGAGTTCTTTGCTCGGCCACCGTTACTGACACCCAAGCAAACACCTGAAGAGTCTCAGCAGCAGTTGCTGTTACTGATTGGCCCAGATTGTCGTTTGGAATGTGAATGGTTAGCGCATGCCGCGGCCAACTGGCCCAACACTTTGCTGCTGGGTACCGATACCAGCGGTGATTATGGCCGCCGTTACACGTTCAGGCTGCCAGCCAGCAATCTTAATGTGACGATTAGCGCTTCGCTGGCCTATGACCATTATGGCAACTTGCTATCGGGTAAAGGCACTCAGGTGGATATTGATGTGGCAGATAGTAAAAATGTTAACTGGCCAATGCTGCTAGAGGCGTTGCGCCAATACCAACAACAATCGGTGGCTCCTTAAACACAAAATCCCGGAAAACCTAGGGGCTGTTTATCTTTGCTGGTTGTTTTTGCAGTAGACAGAGCGTGGTTTAGGCAAGGCAGGTGATGTGCCGTGGAGTTATTCTCCACAAATATCACCTAACGCTGAATAAATGGCGCTCTGTCACTGCCCGCAGGGTTCATTTAAACGCATCCTGAACTTTGTTGCCTCCAGTTTGCTTAGTTGACTAAGCATCACTGGCTGCGCCTTGCTCATAACGCGTTTAATTTGAAAAAAAAGATAAACAGCCCCTACAGAGCCTTCCGGGATTGCGAACACTTTGATGCTGCGCTAACAAGCCAATCAAAGCCAGCGTCACTACATCTAGATCACCCCCAACGAGTCATCAGATTTAGCCGTCAATTCAAGGCCAAATTCGCTGCCTGCCACAGGCGATTTTTCAAACGAAAAACAGATACAGCTGCCATTGAATTTCCCCTCCGGGACTTTTGAGTATAACGCCTTTTTTTTAACGTTGAACAGCGGTTAACACCTTGTGCAAGTTATTCATTTAAATTACTTAAAATAAACTCAATAACATTTTAACATAAATTACACAGGTGTTGGCTGACTAAATCTCGTAGTGCAGACCACATTCACGTTTCAAACCGTTGAAGCGTGTTTCCTCTTCTAACATGCCAGGTTCCAGCGGCTTGGTAGAATGGGTATCGCCGACAGAGACATAGTTTTCATACCACAGTGGGTGGTATGGCAGTTCGTGATCGGTCAGATACAGATGCACATCGCGATCAGTCCAATCGATAATCGGCAGTAACTTATAACGCTCACCATGAATAGCCAACATCGGCAGCGCTTCACGGGTGGATGCTTGCGTGCGGCGCAGGCCAGCAAACCAACTTCCTACCTGCAACTCTTCCAGCGCGTGTTTCATCGGCTCAACTTTGTTCATGCGGTTATATAGCTCTAACCCTTCTAAGCCTTTTTCCCACAGTTTGCCAAAGCGCGCTTCCTGCCATGCTGGCGTTAATTCAGAGCGATAGATCTTCAAGTTCAGCTTTAAGCGCTCGGTTAACTCATCAATAAAGCGATAAGTTTCCGGAAACAGGTAGCCCGTGTCGGTCAGGATCACCGGAATATCTGACTGTTGGTTGCAGAGCAGATGCAACATCACCGCCGCCTGAATACCAAAACTGGACGACAGCGCATGGGTGCCGGGCAGATATGCCAGCCCCCAAGCCACTCGCTGCTCTGCCGTTAACGCTTGCAGATAGCGGTTAATCTGTTCCAACTGCAGCGCTTGCTGCTGTTTATCTTGTTGCAGCAGCGCGACTAAATCGGCACTGCTGACGGGAGATGCATTAGCCATGAAAATCCTTAGCAGCATCGATCACTGCTTTGACAACGCCGACACGCACGACAAAGTCACCAAAGCTTTCATCTGCGTTACGCTCGCTGGCGTATCGGCCAAATAAACCGTCTAGATCTTCGAGGATTTCAGCTTCCTGAATATTCTCACGCACCATTTTGTTCAGACGGGTTCCTTCAAAATTGGCACCTAAATAGAGGTTGTAACGTCCCGGTGCTTTACCCACTAAGCCGATTTCAGCAGCAAATGGGCGAGCACAACCGTTCGGACAACCGGTCATACGTACCACAATCGGTAATTCGCTGATGCCGTGCTTGGCCTGTAGCGCTTCCACCTTGGTCATAAACTCAGGGAAGTAACGCTCAGATTCCGCCATTGCCAGCGGACACGTTGGCAACGCCACGCAGGCAATCGAGTGCTCACGGGTGGTGGTCAGCAGATCGCCGAGCAAACCGTATTCACGCGCCATGGCTTCAATACGATCTTTCTCAGACGCTGGTACTCCTGCAATGATCATGTTCTGGTTGGCCGTCATACGGAAATCGCCTTTATGCACTTTGGCAATCTCACGCAAACCGGTTTGTAGCATTTTGCCTGGTTCATCTTTGATGCGGCCGCATTCAATGAAGAAGGTCAGATGCCATTGGTCATCAATCCCTTTGACCCAGCCAAAGCGATCGCCACGATCTCGCAATACCACATCGCGTTTTGGCTGGAATTTCACGCCAGCGCGCTTTTCCACTTCCGCTTTAAATGCGTCGTAGCCGTGGTCAACAATGGTGTATTTCAGACGGGCACGTTTACGGTTAACTCGGTTACCCCAATCGCGTTGGGTTGTCACCACGGCTTCAGCAAACTTAATCACGTCTTCTTTGTTGATAAAGCCAAAGTCATCGGCCAAGCGTGGGAAGGTTTCCACTTCGCCATGGGTCGAGCCCATACCGCCACCAGCGGTGAGGTTGAAGCCGACCAACTGGCCGTTCTCTTCAATGGCGATTAAGCCAAAATCGTTGGTGTACACATCCACATCGTTATCCGGTGGTACAGCAACCGCCATTTTGAACTTACGTGGCAGATAAGTATCACCGTAAATCGGTTCCACTTCCTCTTCGGTGCTCAGCAACTTTTCCTTATCCAACCAGATCTCGGCATAGGCTTGAGTGTGCGGCAGCATGTGTTCAGACAGATGCTTAGCAATTTCGTACACCTCGGCATGCAGTTCAGACTGCACCGGATTTGGGTTGCACATCACGTTACGGTTCACGTCGCCACAGGCGGCAATCGCGTCCAGAGTGGCGCGATCTAAGCCCTGCACTAACTGTTTCAAGTTGCGCTTTGGAATGCCGTGATATTGAAAGGTCTGACGGGTGGTCAAACGGATGCTGTTAGAAGTGGTCAGTTGCCGTGAAATATCATCGACCGCCAACCACTGCTCGGCACTACACACACCACCCGGCACGCGTGCGCGCAGCATAAAGCTATACAGCGGTTCCAGTTTTTGCTCTTTACGCTCATTGCGCAGATCACGGTCATCCTGCATATAGGTACCGTGAAACTTAAGCACTTGCACATCGTCTTCGCTGATAGCACCAGTGACAGGGTCGGCGATGCCTGCTTCGATGGTGCCGCGCAGATGACGACTACGCGCCTTGATATATTCGTTTGCCGCTAGTTTTTGCTCACTCATGACTTACTCTCTTATTCGGCTGTTAGCAGGTTAGGCTGATTTAAACGTGGCCTAACTCAGTACACATCTTTCTGGAAGCGGCCAGCGGCGCGCAGTTGTTCTAACCATTCACTAGCGCCGGTCTGGTCCATCTCGCCAAACTCAGCCACAACTTCAACTAAGGCCTGCTGTACATCTTTGGCCATACGGTCGGCATCACCACACAGATACAGATGCGCGCCCTGCTGCAGCCATTGCCACAATTCAGCACCTTGCTGTTTGATGCGATGTTGTACGTAAATTTTCTCTTGCTGATCGCGGGAAAACGCCAGTGAGATTTTCGACAATACGCCCGATTTTAGGTACTGCTGCCACTCAGTTTGATAGAGGAAATCTTGCTCAAAATGCGGATTACCGAAGAACAACCAGTTTTGACCCGCTTCATCTTGGCTAGCACGCTGCTGCATAAAGGCACGGAATGGTGCCACTCCTGTGCCAGGGCCAATCATGATTACTGGCGTTTGCGGATTCTCCGGCAAACGGAAGTGTTTATTCCGTTCCACATACACTTTCACTGGCGCGCCTTCTTCAGCGTAGGTCAAAAAGCGTGATGCACCGCCGTAACGCACTTCACCATTGCGCTCATCGGCGACGAGACCAACGGTGAGATGCACTTCGGTGTCTACTTCACTCTGCGCTGAAGCAATAGAGTACAAACGTGGCGTGAGAGGCCGCAGTGCATCCACCAACGTTTGCGCGTCGATGTTATTCAATGGGAACAGTTGCTGCAGGTCGGCCACTTGGTGACTGCGCACAAATTCGCGGGTTTGGGTTTTATCTTCGACAATCGCCAGTAACTCTTGCGCTTGAGATTGCTCAGCCCAGAACTTAACTAACCCCGGATACAGTTGGGTTAACTCTTTGTGTTCCAGCAGCGCTTGCTTGAGGCTCACTCTCTCTTTAGCCACGATCACTGGCGTTGCGCCGTCCAACTGCCATGCGCTCAACAGCGAATCAACTAATACATCATCATTATTAAAGTACACGCCCAGCGCGTCACCCGGCTGGTAAGTAATGCCTGAGTCACCTAAATCGATCTCGACATGGCGCGTATCTTTCACTGAGTCACGGCTGGTGAGTTTTTGGCTCACCATAATCTCGGCGGTGTACGGCTGTTGCTTGCTGTATTGGGATGTCGTTTCGGCAAACGGTACAGAAGGCGATGCCGCACTGGCACTGCTTGATTGCGCCAGCAAAGGTTTAGCCGCAGCAATCACTTCGGTTTGCCATGTCTCGCTAGCTTGTTGATAGTCTAAATCGCAATCAAGCCGTGGCAATAATGGCGCTGCGCCCAGCTTAGCCAAGCGCTCATCAAACTCTTTTCCGGTCTGGCAGAAGAATTCATAGGAAGAATCGCCTAGACTCAATACTGCATATCGTACGCCGTCCAGTTTAGGCGCGCGTTTTGAGGCTAAAAACTTGTGTAACTCAATAGCATCGTCCGGCGCTTCGCCTTCACCTTGAGTGCTCACAACGACGGCCAACAAGGTCTCTTGCTTAAGATTACGGCTGTTGTAGTCCCCCATAGAAACCAAGTTAACCGCCAATCCGGCAGCCTTAGCTTGGTTAGCTAATTCGGTAGCAACACCACGACTATTACCAGTTTGACTGCCATAAAGAATTGTTAATTTACTGTTATTTTCAACAGTAGCAACAGTAGCTGGGGTTGCGTTAGCAGTTGCCGCTAAATAACCGCTTACCCAAGCGAGTTGGACCGGCGTTAATTGCGCCGACAATTGCTTAAGCGTCTCAACCTGTTGTGCTGACAACGGTGACGCCAATGATGACAGATCGTTAAGTGACATGAGCTCAGCCTTCCATTATAGGTATGCACGCAAGCTTAGCGCCGCTTTGACCGGTTAAAAAAGAATAAAATTTACTTTTTTATTCGTATTTGGAATATGCGATTGAGGTCATTTAAGTTAAAAAAATGTGTGCTGGTGCAAAGATTTTGCTCCGACCAGTACAGATTCACGCCGCTTTGCGATTCAGCGCTTGTTTCCGATGCTGGAGTTGCCAAAATGGCTCTAGCACGAATGTGCCATGAAGGAAAGTTACGCACTCACAATCCAACTTCCCGTTCATGCGGAGCAACAAGTAACAGTCGAATATATCGATTACAAAGCGTATATTGATTGATTCCGACCTATACAACAGATCGTTTTTCTGCGCGTTTCAAGCAACAGGAAGGCGTTAATTATTCAAAATCAGGGAATAGTCATGCAAATTGGAATACCGAGAGAAAGTCTCGCCGGTGAGACTCGGGTCGCTGCAACCCCTGCCACCGTAGAGCAACTAAAAAAGCTCGGCTTCGAAGTTACTGTTCAAGCGGGCGCGGGGGCGTTGTCCAGCTTTGATGATAAGGCCTTTGAAGCTGCCGGAGCCACTGTGGCCCCAGACGTATGGCAAGCCGACCTGATCTTCAAGGTCAATGCACCCACCGAAGAAGAGATTGGCCAAATCAAAGATGGGGCAACTCTGGTGAGCTTCATCTGGCCAGCACAGAATCCTGAGCTGGTAGAGAAGCTGTCTCAACGCAACATCAATGTGATGGCAATGGACATGGTGCCGCGTATATCACGCGCTCAATCTCTGGATGCTTTGTCATCTATGGCTAACATTGGTGGTTACCGTGCGGTGGTAGAAGCTGCCCACGAGTTTGGCCGCTTCTTTACTGGTCAAATTACCGCAGCGGGTAAAGTGCCACCAGCCAAGGTGTTGGTGATTGGTGCTGGGGTAGCGGGTCTGGCAGCCATTGGTGCCGCGGGTTCGTTAGGCGCCGTGGTTCGCGCCTTCGACACGCGCCTCGAAGTGGCAGAACAGATTGAATCTATGGGCGGTCAATTCCTCAAACTCGAGTTTGACGAAGACGGCTCATCATCTGACGGTTACGCCAAAGTAATGTCAGAGGAATTTATCAAAGCGGAAATGGCCTTGTTTGCTGAACAAGCCAAAGAAGTGGATATCATCATCACCACCGCACTGATCCCAGGTCGCCCAGCGCCACGGCTGATCACCAAAGAGATGGTGGATTCAATGAAGCCCGGCTCAGTGATCGTCGATATGGCGGCACAAACTGGCGGTAACTGCGAATACACCAAACCGGGTGAGCTGTTTGTTACCGACAACGGCGTGAAAATTATTGGTTATACCGATTTGCCGGGACGTCTGCCAGCGCAATCGTCACAACTTTACGGCACTAACCTCGTCAACCTGATGAAGTTAATGTGTAAAGAAAAAGATGGCAATGCAGTGCTCGACTTTGAAGACACGGTAATGCGCAATATGACCGTGGTCAAAGCGGGTGAAGTGACCTTCCCGCCACCAGCGATTTCCGTGTCGGCCGCACCGCAAAAACCTGCGGCTAAAGCTGCGCCAGCAAAAGACGACACGCCAAAACCTCCATCAAAACTCAAATACATTTTGGGTGCGGTGGGAATGGTGGCTTTTGCTGCGGTGGCCTCAGTGGCACCAGCGGAATTTTTGTCGCACTTCACCGTGTTTATGCTCGCCTGTGTGGTGGGTTACTACGTGGTGTGGAACGTATCGCACTCGTTGCATACCCCATTGATGTCCGTCACGAACGCGATTTCTGGCATTATTGTGGTGGGTGCACTGTTACAGATTGGCCAAGGCTCATCATTGGTGACCGCGCTTGCCTTTGTGGCGGTATTGATTGCCAGCATCAACATCTTCGGTGGTTTCACCGTGACTCAGCGCATGCTGAAGATGTTCCGTAAAGGTTAAGGGGGTTTATCGTGTCTCAAGGACTGGTTACAGCAGCCTATATTATTTCGGCGCTGTGTTTTATTTTGAGTTTGGCTGGCTTATCTAAGCAAGAAAGCGCTAAGCAAGGTAACTACTTAGGGGTTATCGGCATGGCGATTGCGCTGATTGCCACCATTTTAAACCCTGCTACCAGCGGTGTGACCTGGATTATTTTGGCTATGGTGATCGGCGGCGCGATTGGCGTACGTTTAGCACTGAAAGTTGAAATGACTCAGATGCCAGAACTGGTGGCCATTCTGCACAGCTTTGTGGGTCTGGCGGCGGTATTAGTCGGCTTTAACAGCTTGATTGACCTGCATCCAGCAGCAACCTCAGCAGTGGTAGTGAATGCCGGAGCGGATCTGCAAACCACATTGAATGCGGTTAAAGAAGCTTACGAAGAAGCGGCGGCAGCGGCGTCACATCAAGCGCTGACTGGCGCGATGCTGAACATCCACTTGGTCGAGATCTTCCTCGGCATCTTTATCGGTGCAGTGACCTTTACTGGCTCTATCGTGGCGTTCGGTAAGCTGCGCGGGGTGATTTCATCGAAACCTTTGATGTTGCCCCAACGCCATAAACTGAACCTGCTGGCGGTGGTCGTATCATTGGCGCTGTTGCTGTACTTCGTACACACTGGCGGTAGTACCATCGCCGTGCTCATCATGACGCTGATCGCCCTCGCCTTTGGCTGGCATCTGGTAGCATCGATTGGCGGCGCGGATATGCCAGTAGTGGTGTCAATGCTGAACTCCTACTCAGGTTGGGCAGCGGCAGCGGCAGGCTTTATGCTGTCGAACGACCTGCTGATTGTCACTGGTGCGCTGGTTGGCTCATCCGGTGCAATTCTGTCGTACATCATGTGTAAAGCAATGAACCGTTCATTTATCTCGGTGATTGCTGGCGGTTTCGGTACTGACGGTGCCGTATCAACAGGTGATGAAGAGATGGGCGAATACCGCGAAACTACCGCTGAAGAAGTGGCGGAAATGCTGAAAAATTCCAGCTCAGTGATTATCACTCCGGGATACGGCATGGCGGTAGCACAAGCGCAATACCCAGTAGCAGAAATCACCTCGAAGCTGCGGGCAGCAGGAGTTAACGTGCGCTTTGGTATTCACCCTGTTGCAGGGCGTTTGCCAGGTCACATGAACGTGCTGCTGGCTGAAGCGAAAGTGCCGTACGACATCGTGTTGGAAATGGACGAAATCAACGATGATTTCGAGTCAACCGATACCGTGTTGGTGATTGGTGCCAACGATACCGTTAACCCTGCGGCATCGGAAGATCCAAGTAGCCCAATTGCAGGTATGCCAGTGCTGGAAGTGTGGAAAGCGACTAACGTTATCGCCTTCAAACGCTCTATGAACACAGGCTATGCCGGTGTACAAAATCCACTGTTCTTTAAAGACAATACTCAAATGCTATTTGGTGATGCTAAAGACTCAGTCACGGCGATTTTGAACGCGCTGTAATAATGCCGCCGATTTGCCATTAAAAAAGCCGATGCATCTGCATCGGCTTTTTTGTAAGGCTCGCGCCTAGCCATTAATCACTTGTTTTTCCAAGTTATGGCTTTGGCGAATTTGCTGCAAAATATTCAGCACACTAACCTCATGCTGAGCATTCGGTTGTTGGCGCATACGCTGCAAAATATCTTCTGCGGCTAACAATCCGCA
Organism: Shewanella sp.; assembly: GCF_048265805.1. Taxonomy (GTDB): domain Bacteria; phylum Pseudomonadota; class Gammaproteobacteria; order Enterobacterales; family Shewanellaceae; genus Shewanella. The sequence continues at coordinate 115,709 of NZ_JBLXAT010000007.1, forward strand.
AACGTTACCACGCTGATTAATCACCAACAGAAAGTCACGTTGCACACTACGGAAGCTGGCCAGTACATCGGCCACGGTGGCATCGGCTAACTCATCTTCGGCAACCGCCAACATCTCATAACGTGGCAGCATCATATCTGATACGGTCCAGCTTGATGGGCCATGGGCCTTATCAACGTACTTAGCCAAACTATCAGCAGATAACCAGTTACGGCCAACAATGCCCAAAAACTCGTGGCGCTCATTAACCACATAGTTAATCTGACTGTTCTCGGCGTCCATGATATTGAACGCCTCAGGGGCTGGCATATTCGCGGGTAAGGCCATGCGCAGTTGATGATCAAAAGACATCATAGCGTCAGTGGCAGGAGATTCAGCGCTCAGCGCAGCTACCGCAGTAGACTGGGCTAAAGTTTGCGTATCGTTCAAACAAAAGGTTGATAATGTTTTCATTGTGCACCTCTGCAAAAATTTTCATTTTTTTAGTTCGCTTGATTTGGATTAGGCCAATCCAGTCAACGGTGGTGCACGGCTCGGCGCCATAAAATAGCGCGGTAGGACATGACGAGATGAGGCCAACGTCGTTGACACTATCTCTTTTAGCAGGGCAAAACGCGCCTGCGGTTTGGCTCGCTTTTGGGGCTCCAGCGGCTCGAATGACTCTGATAAGCTTTCTGGCACAACCATGGCACTGGTCAGGATGTGGGCCTGAACAGCACGATGCTCATCAGAGCTGAGAACTGTTTGGTGTAATGGATTAATCCGTGACGCACCGGCAGCAGATAGCACCAGCGTCAGGGCAACGCCAAGGATAAATAGTGCTATGTTTCTTTGCCAGTTGCGCATGTTTGTGATCTACCTCACAGTTACACCTTGGCATTGACACTAGCACGAAGATTCGATAGGGAGCAACTAAAACCCTTGCAAACGACTAAAGATTTTTTACGCTGACCTAATCGATAAAACAGAAAGAGAGACCCACTAGCGCTGCTGGCCAAGTTGGCCATGTCGCACACTGGAGCGATAACACATTGAAGTGCATTTAATTAAATAACTGCTTGATGATGACCACTATTAGCTAGCTTTGGTACACATGCTCTAGCCTAAAATGCTGACAAGAGGTCACCCACAACCTGACGTAGCCACGCTGCCGGTCGATACAGCACGGCTACGCTCACGATCTCAGGCACTAACCTGATAGTAATTAAGCCGCTGAAGTTATTTAGTTGGCCGCGCGTCACGCCGCCAACGCAGAACACCTTGGTGCATAAGTGCTACCATTGGATTATTAGCGAACACTGCGGCTCGATAGCGCCAGCCGATCACTAAGCCTGCCACAAACCCGCCGATGTGCGCCCAATAAGCCACACCAACGCCCGCTTGCCATAAGCCCCAAAAGTTCATGCCCAGCCAGATGATGAAATACCACTGTACAGGCAGGCGTAACTGCACCACCAACAACATAAATGACAACTTGGCATTACGAAACCACAGCATGTACATGCCAAACAATCCAGCGATGGCACCACTCGCGCCGATCATCGGCACGGTAGAACTGGGATCAGCAGCGATGTGGGCGAATGCCGCCACCAGTCCGCATAGCAGATATAGCAACAGATAACGCACGCGCCCCAACACATCTTCTAAGTTGTCACCGATGATGTAGAGGAAGTACATATTACCGATAATGTGCAGATAACCGCCGTGCAAAAACATATGCGTTAGCAACGTCCACGGTTGCTCGCCTTGGAGCAGCAGTGCTGGCGTGAGTGACAGTTCAGCTTGGTAAGGTGCCAACCAGCCAACTTGCAGTTGGTAGCAGGCAAACATAAAGATGTTGAGCAATATCAATGCCCATGTCACCCATGGCCGGCCTTTAGGTTTAAGATTGGTTTCAACGGGCAGTTTTAAGAGAAACTGGAACAGCCAAGCGCCCATACCAAGTTTGCCTTGCAATTGCTTGATGAAGTCAGCCGCGTTGGGCGTATCGACCACCACTGAGCGCGCCGCTTGTTCGACCCAAGTGCCTGCGCAGTCTAAGCAGCGCTGCACCTCGACCTCAACACCATTTAGCAGGTAGAAACGCCCTAGTTTTGAGCGACATTTGGGGCAAGCTCGGCGGTCATAACCGATGAAATCACCGAGCGACGATTCAAGTTTGACGTCATCGTAACCGTTATCTGCGCTAGATAGGCTGCTATCAAGCTCGCCATCATCAAACCACATACCGCCGCAGCGGCCGCATAAATCAACCTTTTCGCCGTGAAATTCGGCAGACTGCAAGCGTTCAAAACGACAATTAGGACAATGAGCTGCCATGTTCCACCCTACACGCCGACGTTGCTTTGTTTGAGCTCGAATGCGAGATCTTGATAGTTATGTTCCAACTTCGGCAGTGTCTCGCTCTGCATCTTGGAGCATAAAGCTTCTAACTCGTCTAAACCTTGGCTACGCATCATCTCGCGCGCTTCCATCCGTTGCAGCAACACGCCCACTTGCAGATAGAACTGACGGATTGGCGTAAGCAGCTCGCTCGGGGTTTGCAAAGTATTAGGGGAATACTTCATGTTAGTCCACACAAAGTCAGCTAAGTGTGGATGAACACGTTCCAGATAAGGAGGCCGATTTTCACGAGTGGTTTTGACATAGTTGAGCAGAATGTCGACATTCTCGCTAACTTCATCATGCAATGAACGGCGTAGATAATAGTTGGTTTGAGCATCGTCGATGTTATCGAAGGCAATGGCTTGGTTAAGCCCTTCTCGCCCCGCCAGATATACCCCGGCAACGGTAGCAACAATCATAAACGCTTGGCTAATCCAAAAGCTGGTTCTCGCCAATTCACTATTGTCGAGGCGCACGGTTTTACTCCGCTCGACCACCTTGGTTCCATCGTTCAACGTCTTTCTCCACTCTCAGCTAAATTTTGCGAGCCGATATACTAGCGAAAACGTGACGAGATGACTACGAAAACGACGGACTACGCCGCTAAGCTTTGCTCTGCCAGCAGGGTAACGGCACTGCGCCCCAGCAGTTCGCTCACCAATTTGCAGCCCGCCTCGCCAAAGTGGCGCCGCGCGTGCGAACGAGTCACCTCGATGGCTTCAAACTGTTGTACTTCAACACCCGCTCGAGCGCAGAAATTGAAAAATAATCGCAGCACCGCGCGTAACTCAGCTACATCTAGTGCGTTGAGCCAACTCAGCTCAAACCGCTCAAGGCTGGCAAAATCTAACGCGGCTACAAAAAATTCGGCAATACGGCCGTTAAGTGCTAACAGAAAATCGATTTTACGAGGGAAATGGTGGGAGATGCCAGTACGACTGACACCCGTTGCGTCAGACAAGGTACTGTATGACATATTGTCATACCCAATGGTTAAAATTTGCTGTAACGCTGCATCTTCAATTTGACGAATTGTCAGCGCTGTTTCAACTTTGGAACGCTTGGCCATCAACAGCCCTCTAACAAGCTCAATGTAGTGGGAATTAGAGCTTAACAAAGGCGCTTAACCAATAGCCAACAGCTTAAAGTTACTTTAGTTACGTATGGGCGAAGATCGCGTTATTTGGTAGCAGCACGATGTTTTTCCAGCAAATTCTGCTCGGTCATCCAGCGTTCGGCCGCCGAATCCCCCATCACCCGGCGCAAAGTATCGCCGATCACTTGCCCTAATGTGGCTCGGCGCCAACTCATATAATCCGGCAGTGATTGCCAACGCCCCATACCAAATAACCGCTGTAACAAGCCGGAAAACTCCTGCAACTCATCAGCGTTATAACGTTTGGTGGCACGAAACATCGGCAGCAACCATGCGGCAAAGCTGCTGTGTTGCAGCTGCTGCACATCAACATTAGCTAATTGCGGCGCCAGATATAGCGCTGTCCAATGGGAGAAGTTTTCGATATCGGCAAACACCGCCATATTTCGGCGATCCAACTGCTGTCTTGCCAGCACCAGCTCGCCCGTTTCCTGCACACTGCGCCACAACATATAACAATCGGCTAGCCATTCATGTTCTAACGGCGTCAAGTTATTGGGCAGTTGTCCCTGATACTGTAGATGGGTGATGACTAAGTGGCCTAACTCATGCCATAAGGTGAGTTCCGCCTGCTGCGCTAACGGCAATTGGTAGACAGTATCGTTCCATAACGCGCTGATACTGTGATTAAGGCGGTCGGGCGCCCAGAGGATGATGCCAGCAAATTGCTCGCCATCGGTGGACATCGCCATGGCAGCGCGCAAGCCAAGCTGCCGCTGCACGGTGGACAACTTGGCCGGAAACCGGCGCTGATATTGAGCCGGGATAGCTGCTAAGCATTGGGTGTATTGCTCTGGCGGGCAGACTAACGCTTGGCGGTCCCCCACATCACTCCAAAACAAACTGCTCGCCAGCATCCCTGCAATCAACATTTAAGGTTTATCCATGATGCGTTGGATAATCGCCGTGGTGGAGATGCCATCTTCAAAACCGAGCACTTTCACGCTACCACCCGCAGCGATCACTTCCTGCCCACCAGCGATCTCCTCAACCCGATAATCACCGCCTTTGACCAGCAAGTCTGGCAACAAACGGGCGATTAAACGCTGTGGGGTGTCTTCGCTAAACGGCACCACCCAATCGACAGCAGCCAGTCCCGCCAATACCGCCATACGGCGCTCAACGTTGTTGACCGGACGACCGTCACCTTTGAGACGTTTCACCGAAGCATCATCGTTGACCGCTACAATCAAACGGTCACCGAGGGCGCGCGCATCTTTCAGATAAGACACGTGACCAGCATGCAAAATATCAAAACAGCCGTTGGTCATCACAATACGCTCACCGCGTAGGCGAGCTTGTTCCATGGCGTAAGCCAACTGCTCTTCACTCACCACGCCAAAACCGCTTTCACCTTGGTGGGTTGATAATGCTTCAATCAACTCAATACGGCTAACGGTCGATGTACCAAGCTTGCCGACCACCACACCCGCAGCGGTGTTGGCGATAGCGCACGCTTGTGGCAGATCGCTGCCTGCAGCCAGTGCAGTCGCCAACGTTGAAATCACCGTATCACCGGCACCAGTAACATCATAAACTTCACGTGCCACCGTCGGAATATGCAACTCATGACCATCACGGGTAATCAAGGTCATGCCTTTTTCAGAGCGAGTGACTAGCATCGCTTCTAACTCATGTTGAGCGATCAAACCGCGCGCTTTCTCCACCAAGTCGGCTTCAGAAGTTACCGCGCCGACCACCGCTTCAAATTCGCTCATATTCGGGGTGATCAGCGTCGCACCGTGGTAGCGGGCAAAGTCGCTGCCTTTAGGGTCAACCAACACTTTCACACCTTGTTCACGCGCTTTAGCAATAAAGGCACGCGGGTCAGCGATGGCGCCTTTGGCATAGTCAGACAGAATCGCCACATGGCAGTTTGCTAATAACGCTTCCGCTTGAGTGAGCATCTCAGCGCTTTGGCTGGCGGTAAATGGCTCTTCAAAGTCGAGGCGGATCAGTTGCTGGTTACGGCTGAGCACGCGCAATTTAGTGATAGTTGGCTTATCTTCTACTTGCAGCCATGCAGGGCTAACACCTTGAGCCTTAAGGCCATTCGTCAGCGCAGTAGCGGTATCATCGGTACCAACAATCCCGCTCAGCGCCGCTTGTCCCCCCAACGCAGCGATGTTGAGCGCCACGTTGGCAGCACCACCGGGACGGTCTTCAATCTGATTGATTTTTACCACGGGCACAGGCGCTTCAGGAGAGATACGTCCCGTTGGCCCAACCCAATAGCGGTCGAGCATCACATCGCCAACCACTAATACGCGAGCTTTTTCAAACGGTGGCAGGGTCACTTTCATTTAAGACAATCCGAACAAGGCTAAATTTAGTGTGGGATTGTACCGAATTTTTGCGTGAAATTGCGCTAGAATAACCGCTAATTTTTATTGTGGGTAAAGTAAAACGTGGTCGAGAAAGCACAATTTTCAAAACAGTTGCTGCATCCAAAATATTGGTTGCTGTGGTTTGGGGTCGGCTTAACACATCTGCTGACACTATTGCCAATGAAGTTACAAATGCGTTTAGGTGCGCTTTTTGGCCGAATGGCAATGCCATTTGCTAAAAGCCGAGTGAACACTGCCAGACGCAATTTAGAGCTGTGTTTTCCGCAGATGGCAGCAGCCGAGCGGGAGCAGTTGCTTAAACGTAACTTTGAAGAAACCGGTAAAGCGATTTTCGACACCATTAACGCTTGGTGGTGGTCAAACAACCGCATTCAAAAACATATGACTATCAAAGGCCAAGAATATGTGCAGCAAACGCTGGACGCAGGCCAAGGGGTGATTCTGTTTGCGGTGCACTGCTTGCCACTGGAAATGGGCGCCCGTATTTTTGGCCAGTTTAATCCGGGCGTGGGCGTATATCGACCGCATAACCATCCAGTGATGGAATACCTGCAAGTGAAAGGCCGTTTACGCTCCAACAAGGCACTGATCCCCAAACGCGATCTACGCCAAATGGTGCGTAGCCTGCGCGCACCAAACGTGATTTGGTATACCGCCGATCAGGATTTTGGCCGTTCTAGCGCGATCTTTATTCCGTTCTTTGCTGTACCAAATGCTGCCACCATCACCGGAGGCACTACGCTCGCGAAACTGGGTAAAGCCAAAGTGTTACCATTTTTTGTGGAGCGTAATGCTGATGATAACGGCTACACCATTGAGATTGAGCCGCCGTTGGACAACTATCCTGGTGAGAGTGAAGAAGCCGATGCCATTCGCGGCAACGGCATCATCGAACGGCTGATCTCACGCAATATGACCCAATATATGTGGTTACATCGCCGTTTTAAAACTCGGCCAGAAAAGAGCGATCCCTCACTCTACAAATAAGATGACCACTACTCCGCTTGGGTTGGTAGACGAATACCAACCCGAGTAACCTCCCCAAGTTGTACTTCTGACACAATCCAACCAATCCCTTGCCACATAAAATGATCGCCAACCACTGGCGAGCTGCCCAGTTGCTCTTTCACGAGCTCACCCACCGTCATCAGTTGATGATCTTCATCCAATAAGAAGCCGTAGACTATCGCCATATCGGCCAGCAGCACGTCCATGGTCATGAAGAAATCACCAAAGAAACGCGGAACATTGGTTTTTTCCGGCGCCTCACTAAACATACGACTCAGAGCATCAAGGTCAGATTCTTTGGCCAGCACACACAAAGTATCGCCCGCTTTCAACGTGGTACTACCGGAGGGGTGCATTAGTTGATTATCACGAAATACGGCGGCGATACGGGTGTCGTTGGGCATGCTCAATTGCCGCAACGGCTCACCGATACACCATTTACTTTCACTGAGTTTGTAGACGAAGATTTCCCACTCGCTGGCGGGATAGATCTCCACCCCTGAGCGCGATACTGGTTCTGGCTTAGGTGGCAACTCCACCTTGGCTAAACGCGCCGCATAGGTCAACGTACTGCCCTGTAACAGCAGCGACACCAACACCACAAAGAACGCCAAGTTGAAATACAGCTGAGCGTGCGGCAAGCCCGCCATCATTGGAAACACCGCCAAAATAATTGGCACCGCACCACGCAACCCCACCCACGAGATAAAGTGAATTTGCCGCGCTTGAAAGCGCCGAAACGGCGCTAAGCTAATCCATACCGCCGCAGGGCGGGCGATAAAGATCATCCCGAACGCCAACACAAACCCTGGCAATGCTACAGCTTCTAAATCGGTCGGCGTCATCAATAGTCCCAACACTAAGAACATACCGATCTGACTCACCCAAGTCATACCATCGAGCACACTCAAAATCGCATGTTTACTGCGAGTCGCGCGGTTGCCAACGAATAGGCCGGTAAGATAGATAGATAAAATGCCACTGCCACCTAAGGCATTAGAAATGGCGTAAACAATCAAGCCGCCACTCAATACCAGAATAGAGTACAGCCCTTCCGGCAGTTGAGTGCGATTGACCAAGCGCCAGATTAACCAGCCGCCGATCAGCCCAAGCAGAGCACCAAATCCAAACTGTTTGATAAAGCTCAGCAGCAGTTGGCCCGCAGAAACATCATTAGTGCTCGACGCGAGGATACTAATCAAAGTCACCGTAAGGAATACCGCCATCGGGTCGTTACTACCCGATTCAATCTCCAACGTAGAACCAACCCGCTCGTTGATTGGCCGACCTTTGAGCAAACTAAATACCGCCGCGGCGTCGGTCGACCCGACGATGGCGCCAAGCAACATGCCTTGCAACCAATTTAGGCCAAATAGATAACTGGCCAGCAAGCCAGTGAGACAGGTAGTGATCACCACGCCCACGGTAGCTAACGACAATGCCGGCCACAATGCGACACGAAAACTGGCGACGCGCGTCCGCATACCGCCGTCCAGCAGAATCACCGCCAGCGCAAGGTTACTGACTAAGTAGGCGATGGAGTAGTCATTAAACACAATGCCGCCGGGGCCATCTTCGCCCGCCAGCAAGCCAACACCAAGAAACACCACCAAAATAGGAATGCCGAGTTTAGAAGAGAGCGGACTAAGCAATACACTGATAGCAGCTAATAAAGCACCGACCAGAAAAAAGCTGTTTATCGTGTTTGCATCCATGACGACTCCTTCTACATCAAACCAATCTCAAGCAAATTACCCCTATAGCTATAGAATTTAGCATAAAAAGTGATTATCCGAATGATTTTTAATTAATTTTCATTATTTAAAAACACAATTATTGCAGCAAATCAGTAACATTTAATCAATGATATAAGCTATTTACACCCGTTACTGTTAGTGCAAACAGCCAACTTTTCAAAATTGCCTTTTACCTACCGAGACTTAGTGAGAGTGCAAGCAAATCTTCACGACAGTCTGGATCGGCAAGCCACAGCTGTTCTAAGCCGCTAACTGCAAATTGGCGCTTGGCAACGTTGGCTAACGACGAAATGCGTTAGCGTCCAAATCCACGTAGGCCGTTGCATTAGCGTTCAGCCCGCCAATACATGAAACATGTTTGCCGCTAAGAATACTCGTTCGGCAAAAGTGCACCGACTAGCTGCACGAAATACCATGACCTCGGTAAAACGTCAACCAGAAGACATTAACCGTTCACTCCGCGTGTTGTTAGCGCTGACATGCCTGCCCGACGCTCAATACATTCTCCCCTTGATGGGTGAAAACCTGTAAATTTGCGCATCAATTTTTCATTGAAGTAACGCCGGTGTAAAAAGCGACAAATACAGTTGGGTTTCTTTAACGATTTCACTAGAATAGAGCCCTCGCGCTCAGTTCAGGCTGGCCTAAGTTTGGCAAGTTAAGCTGAGTTCAATGGAAGGCATTAATAAAAAGCTGAAAGGTTGTATGAAGACGTCGATAATCAGCGCCCTATTATTGGGACTCACCACTCTCTCAACTGCGCTTGTCGCCAAAGAATATCCGTTACCCAGTGAAGGCAGTCGCCTCATCGGCCATAACGAATATTATGTTGTGCCACATAAGAAGCTGACTCTGGAGGGGATCGCTGCCGATTTCCAACTGGGGCTGACCAATATGATGGAAGCCAACCCTAGCGTCGATCCATTTTTGCCTCATCCGCAAAGTACGCTGGTCATTCCGCACCAACTGATCCTGCCTGATGCGCCCAAAGAAGGCATCGTCATCAACGTGGCGGAGATGCGCCTGTATTACTATCCTAAAGGCCGCAACGTGGTGGAAGTCTTGCCTATCGGCATCGGCCAACTCGGCACTGATACGCCAGAGAACTGGGTAACTAAGATCCGCCGCAAGAAAGCTAATCCAACGTGGACGCCAACCGCCAAAATGCATAAGGAATATGCTGCCCGCGGTGAAAGTTTACCAAAAGTTTGGCCAGCCGGCCCAGATAACCCGATGGGATTATTTGCGTTGTACTTGGGCAACTTGTATGCCATTCATGGCACCAATGCCAGTTTCGGGATTGGCCTGCGCGTAAGCCACGGTTGTGTGCGTTTACGCAATGATGATATCGAATATCTATTCAAATCTGTGCCTGTCGGCACCCGCGTGCAGTTTGTCAATCAGCCAGTCAAAGCGACGGTTGAACCGAACGGCCGCCGCTACCTTGAAGTGCACAATCCGTTGTCGCAAACTCAAGAGGAGTTTAACTCTGAGTCGCCTGCGGTACTGCAATTGACACCGAAAATGGTGCGTTTCATCGCCGATAAAGATACTCACTCACACGTACTGAAACGTGTGCTGGATGACCGCAGCGGTATTCCAACCCAGATTAACTAAGCGGTAATTACTATTAAAAAAGCCTGCAACGTTGCAGGCTTTTTTATTAGGTAAATCATAGTATTAATGCGCTAACGTGTAGTCTACAAACCGTTGCATTACCGCACTGTTTGCCAAAATACGGCGGTCGAAATTCTGGGTGGCTGGCGTTTCGCTACATGCGCCTACTTTCGCCCCGCTGCGTACTAACCAAGCTTCAAACGAACTATCAAAATGGTTAAAGATAAAACCATTCTCCACTGGACAGCCGTCAATATCATCATCCTGTGCCACATCAAACGACTCAGCCAACGCCCCCAACAACTGTTGGCTAAAGCTGCCCGGCTGTTGCCGCGGCTCAAATGAGTAGAGATAAGTACGAGTTTGCAGCACGTCTTCATGGCACGTCAAAATGCCATCTTTACTAGCCGCCTGCAGCAACTGCGCACTTTCTAGCAGGATCTTACCTTCTACCGTGGGCTTGGCATCATCGACACCGGCCAGATAACCGCGGTTGGGGTTTTCGCCAAAGATATTGAAGCGATGCCCCTTAATAAAGCCGGTAGGGTTATTCAACGGTAACAGTGATAAGTTGACCTGCTCAAACAGCTCTGGCGATAAGCCTGACAAAAAGTGCAACATGCCCCATGGCCCTGCCGCTTCTTCACCATGGAAGCCGGAACTGATCAAGATTGACGGTAAACCTGCCGAGGCTTTCGGTGACTGCAGCAGCAGCAACGGATGACCTTCAACTTTACCCAAAGTGCGAGGTTTTAGGTTCAGTCGTTGACACTCTTCATCAAGCAACGCCATGTAGCGTTCAATGTCATGACTTTCACAGGTAAAAATTTCAGATTGCCAGCTGTAACGCTGATAGGGAGAGCGACTCATCCATACATTCCTTTGAACTTACTTCGCTGCCATTTTAACAGCTCACGATTTTTATGCCTTACAAATCATCATGTGGATTTTTCACGTTAATCGCTTGATCAAACGCGAATCCCCAACACATCTTGGTAGATCTCAATCACCTGTGTGGCCGACTGGCGCACTTGTTCCCAAGGCAACTGTGTCGGCTTACCTGCTAACGTTAAATGGTGGCTCTCATCGCGTAGATGGCAATAGATCTGCGTTAATGCTTGGGCGCACATGACAGGGATTAACTCTAACTCGGCAGCCACTTCAAAGATGCGTACATTATCCGACCACATACAGAGTTCAGCATATTGATGGGCATTCGCCAGCACTAAATACTGCGCAATAAATTCAATATCAGCGATACCACCCGCGCTCTGTTTCAGGTCGAACATCTCTTTCGGCACTTTCAGCAGGTGCTCGCGCATTTTAAGGCGCATTTGGTGGACTTGCTCCGCCAACGGCTGCGGCTCGCGTTGCATACTCAGCACATTATTGCGAATATCGGCAAAGCGTTCAGCAAGGGCATTATCACCATAAATAAAGCGTGCCCGCACTAATGCTTGATGCTCCCAAGTCCATGCTTCTTGCTGTTGATACTCGGCAAAACTGTCGATACTGCTGACTAACAGTCCCGCCGCGCCACTCGGCCGCAAGCGTAAATCTACATCGTACAAGATGCCAGACACAGTGCGAGTAGAGAACAGGTGCTGAATGCGTTGTGCGAGCTTGGCGTAAAACAGGCCGACTTCAATCTGTCGCTCACCATTGGTGGTGCCTTCAACCGCATTGTGCAGAAACACTAAGTCGAGGTCGGAACCATAACCCAGCTCAATACCGCCCAACTTGCCATACCCCACCACGGCAAACGCCATATCTCCCGCACGAATATCTTGCGGTTCACCAAAGCGTTCCGTCACCTGTTGCCAAGCGTAGTGCACCACTTGCTCGATTAATGCCTCGGCCAAGAACGTCAAGTGGTCGCTCACCTCCATCACTGGCAGCACGCCCGTAACATCGGCAGCGGCAATTTTTAACTGCTGTGACAACTTGAATTGGCGCATACCTTCCATCAGTTGTTCCATATCATCAGCGGGAATACGCAGCAGATATTGGCGTAACTCACTGGCGTAATCGTCCAATGAGGTAGTGTTATACAACTGGGCGGGTTCAATCAGCTCATCAAGCAACATCGGGAACCGTGCCAGCTCAGAGGCAATCCACGGACTGGCACTACACAGGCTGATCAACTGCTGACGAGCGCCAGGGTTTTCGTAAAGCAATTCAAGATAGGTGGTGCGGGTAAGGATCTGCTCCAGTACGCCACACACCGGCTTAAAGGCATCGGCTGGCGCATTGGTTAAACCGATCTCTTCCAGCAGCTTCGGCATTAGCTTATCTAACGTTTCACGGCCGCGCGGCCCAATCGAACGACGTCCGACAGTGTCTTTCCACGCAAATAACGTGTCGGCTAATGAGTCGTCCTCAAAGCCATGCTCGGCGAGCAGCAGTTTGGCATCTTCAAGATGTGGCGCGCACCACAGCTGCACGGTCCAGCAATCATAAACCGCTTCGCTACTTTCCTCACCCCCGACCGCATCGCGGAAGTAGCGGTGGATCTTAGTCATCGCGGCTTCAATATTGGCGCGCAGCTCCGCCTCATTGGCGGTATCGGTGGCATAACACAATCGGTGCCAATCTAAGGCGTTATCTGGCAGAGTTTGTGTCTGTTTATCATTAATCGCTTGCAGCAGGTTTTCCACTTGCCGCAGTAACGAATAGGCACTACGCAGTTCCTCAGCGGCAAAGTAGTCGAGCTGATGAAAGTGATATAAGGCGCCAATCGCTTCATAAATGCTTTGGCAGCGAAGCTCCGGCTCTCGGCCACCACGAATTAACTGGAAACTTTGCACCACGAACTCGACCTCGCGGATCCCACCGGCCCCAAGTTTGATGTTGTCGGTCAGTTGCCGACGACGTACTTCTTGGGCAATCAGTTGCTTCATGCGGCGCAGTGAATCAATAGCAGAAAAGTCGATGTAGCGGCGATAGATAAATGGCCGCAGCAGATCATGTAGCTGATCAGAAAAATGATTCCATGGCCCCAGCGCGCGCGCTTTCACCATGGCGTACCGTTCCCACTCGCGGCCTTGCTCTTGATAATAATCTTCCAGCGCGCTGTAGCTCACTACCAGCGGGCCACTTTCACCGTACGGCCGTAAGCGCATATCGACACGGAACACAAAACCATCCGTGGTCACTTGCCCCAGCAAATTAACGAGACGCTGCCCCATACGGATAAAGAACTGCTGGTTGTCGAGAGTGCGGCGGCCACCAACGGTTTCACCATGTTCTGGAAAGGTGAAAATCAGGTCGATGTCGGAGGAGAAATTGAGCTCGCGGCCACCGAGTTTGCCCATGCCGAGGATCATCAATGGCTGCGGTGTGCCCTGCTTATCGCATGGCGTACCGAGTGACTGACACATATCGTTATACAGCCAATCGCGCGCGGCAATAATCAGCGCTTCAGCTAATACTGACAGGTCCAGCAAGGCATTTTCTAGTGGTGATAGGCAGAGAAAATCGCACCAAGCTAAGCGCACCATCTGCTTATTACGGTATTGACGCAATACCTGTTTGGCTTGTTCTTCGGTGCTAGCCTCTTGCATTAATTCATGCAATACCGCGGTAAAATTTTGTCGTTCTGGGTGGTTAAACCCGTGCTGAAAAAACTCGCCAATCCATTCGGGATGACGGCACAGTTGCTCGGCGACAAAGTCACTTAGCCCCAACACACGGCGCAAGCTAGCTAACTGCTCAGGCAGCAGTTGCTCCCACTCCGGCCACACTTGCTGCAGCTGAGCGAGGTGTTTATCTGCGACTTGATTGACGAGCCCAGAATCATAGTCCGTGCGCTGTGCGTTCATTCCCATTTAGCCCCACTAATTTTTGTTCGACATAATATGTCAAAAAATGTTATAGATCCGCGTACTCTTCGTTTGTATCATGCACATGACTCGACATTATGTGCTGGTATAGTTATCGATTGATGAGTACCAGTCGGACAGGTTACACCAACTCAACGCATGAGCCTATGGCAGGATGAGAACAGTGTGTTTAGGCTAATGTTAAATTAAATGGAGATTACATGGCGAGGATGTTAATCCGAGTTTTCGGCATATTTTTGCTGCTGTCCCTCGTAGGATGCGGGGATAATACTGCCGAAGAGATTGCCCAATATCAGCAGCTCGATAGTCAACGGCTCAACAGCTTGAGTCAAAAGTTAGATAACAACGAAATTCGTAATGCCATGTTGTTAAAGCAATATGCGCAAATTTTGAAGAATGAACGCAGCGATCTAGCCCCATTACTTGATCAACTAGCGCTGGATGCCACCAAAGATGGCCCAAGCTTTAAAGCGTTGGTACAGCGTCTAGACGATGCCAAACATACCCCCAACTTCCCTGACAAATCGGCACAACTTCAGGAATTAAAAGATATCTACGATGCCACTGAACCTAATCAGTTCAACGATCTGCTGTCAGATCAGGTCAACGTGATTGCCGACATGTCTAATGGCAAGTTAGCGCGGGTAAATGCCATCAGCCCAGCAGCGTCAAAAAATGCCAATAATGCAGAAGACTTTGGCGCCGGTAGCCAATTGGTCGGTAACCCTAATTATGGCCACTGGCAAACCAACAGCAGCGGCATGTCGTTTTGGGAATGGTATGGCATGTATTCCATGTTCAATAGCATTTTCAACCGCCCAATCTATTACGACAGCTGGTCGCGTCATCGCGATTATAGCTATTACAACGACGTAGGCCGTTATCGCTACACCTCACCGAACCAACGCAAAGCGCAAGATCGTGTCTATCAACGCACGCAAAAGCAGTTCAGTAATCAAGGTAAACGCTTTGAAAGCCCCTATGCTAAATCACGTACTGGTTCTACTGCATTGTCACGCCAAAGCCGCAGCACACCTGCCCCCACGGCGTCTCGTAGCAGTGGCAGCACGTTCCGTTCTAACTACGCCAAGGACAGCAGTTTTAGAAACTCTAGTTCGCGCACTTCCCGTGGCATTAGCCGCGGTAAATAACTGACAAAGATACAAGGAATAACAATGACGCTTTTTCAGGAATTCGGTATTACACAGGAACTGGCGATTATCCTCGCCATCGACCTCGGCATCGCCGTTCTGCTGTTAACACTGATGCGCTACATGCAAGGCTGGAGTGCAAAAGTAAACAGCCGTGACGAACTGGCTGTACGCGATAACTTTGCTTTTGGTATTAGCACTGCAGGTGCTGTCGGCGCGTTAGGTATTGTGCTTACTGGGGCCATTACTGGGGCCGCCGCACATAGCTACGCCCAAGAAGCTATCGGCATGGCCGCCTACGGTATTTGCGGTTTGCTGCTGATTAAATTCGGTCGCTATGTGCACGATAAAATCGCTCTCAACCAAGTGGATAAAACCGCAGCGATTTTGAAAGGCAACATTCCAGTGGCGATTGTTGACGCCGCTGCTGCCATGGCTACCGCGTTGGTGATCCGCGCGGTATTAATTTGGGCGGAAGATTTAACCATTAATACTTTCATCGCCATCTTCAGCGCCTTTGCGGTATCGCAATTGATGTTGGTGGTATTAACCCGCGCGCTGGAAATCTTCTACCGCCGTCGTAACCAAGGGCATTCACTGCAACAAGCATTGGAAGAAGGCAATACCGCACTGGCACTACGTCACGCGGGTTCTATGCTGGCGATGGGCTTTACCTTTAATGCGGCCAGCCATTTCATGGTGTATGACCCAACCACCTATGTGACCAACCTGATCGGCTGGTTTGTATTTTCACTGATGATGCTGTTGGTATTAAGCATTCTGCTGTGGATTGTTAAAAAACTGGTGTTGGCACGTATTGACCTGTCTGACGAAATTGAACGCCAACAAAACATCGGTTTGGCGGCAGTAGAGATGGCAATCAGCATCTCGATTGCGGTGGTTATGACAGGATTGATGGCGTAAGTTATGGCCGAAAATACCATGCAGGCGAAGTCGCGGCGTGGTCCTCACTGGTTTGATGATGCCCTACTGCTGGGCATCATGGGGATCCTCGCGGCCTGCGGCCTAATTTACGAATACCTCCTATCCCACTACGCTGGTCGCGTACTTGGTGCACTGGAAGCCGCCATCTACACCATGATCGGTCTGATGATCGTATCAATGGGCTTTGGTGCCTTTGCGGCACGTCATATCAAGTCAGCTTTCACCGGTTTTGCCATTCTCGAACTCACCGTGGCGCTGATGGGCTCGTTGGCCATTTTAGTCACCGCCGCCATCATCGGTTTTGGTCATGCGTTGCCTAAAATTGTGGCCGAGACCCTAGGTTTACCGCCTGACCAACTGCCTAACGGCGGTTTCATTGGTGATTTTCAAGAGTGGGCGGTTTATCTGCCGTATGTATGGGGCGTATTGCTCGGTCTGATGATCGGCATGGAGATCCCGCTGATTGCTCGCGTACGCCAAGCCTTATCGCAAGAGCATCTACTGCATAATGCAGGCACTATCTACGGCGCGGATTATATCGGCGCTGGCATTGGTGCAGCGATTTGGGTCGCCTTTATGCTGGCATTGGATACACAGCTGGCAGCGTCTCTGACCGCGGCGTTTAACCTGCTCGCCGGACTGCTATTTATTCTGCGCTTCCGTAAACGGATTAAGGCCGCCAAATGGTTGTTGCTCGGCCACAGTTTTGCCGCAGGCGTGCTGCTGTTGCTGGCGATTAAAGGCCCGTTTTGGGAACAGAGTTTCAACAACCTGCTGTATCAAGACAATGTGATTTATGCCAAAGCTACCCGCTTTCAGCAGATCAATTTCACCGAACGTTTGATGGGCAACAAACTACCACCGGCGTACAGTTTGTATCTCAATGGCCGCTTACAGTTTTCGTCGATTGATGAACACATCTATCACGCTTATTTGGTGCATCCGACCATGGCAGCCAGTGCCCGTCACGATAACATTCTGGTGATTGGCGGCGGTGATGGTTTGGCGTTAAAACAGATCTTTAAATGGCAACCGAAACATATCACTTTGGTAGATTTGGACGCTGAGATGATTAAGCTGTTTTCCGATCCGCCAGAAGAGATGCCGCAACGTTTGCGCCAAGCCTTGCTTAAACTCAATGGCAATGCATTTCATGATCCGCGTGTGCATGTGATGATTGATGACGCGTTCAACGGCGTAGACAAACTGATTGCCAAAGGGGAGAAGTACGACACTGTGATTGTCGATCTGCCCGACCCATCGCACCCCGATCTCAATAAGCTCTATTCCGATATGTTTTATCGTAAATTAGGACAACTGCTGAGTGCAGATGGCGCGATCACCATTCAATCCACCTCGCCGTACCATGCGACAAAAGCATTTTTATCTGTTGGTAAAACGCTGGCGGCAGCGGGGTTTGATGTAAAGCAGTATCACCATAACGTACCAAGTTTTGGTGAATGGGGTTGGACGATAGGCACATTACAAGGGCAAAATGCGGAGCAACGGCTATGGCCAATGCAGGAGCTGCCCGTGCCAGACTCATGGTTAACACCAGATTTGGTGCGCGCATCGTTTGCGTTTCCAAAAGGCTTTTACAGTAAGTTAGACCAAGTGAAAGTGAACGAGTTAGGCTCCATGCAGCTATATCATTATCACCTGCAAGCATGGAAAGATACGCAGGGGATTGCCACGTTTTAAATAGTCGAGATAACACTTGACATATTATGTCTCAGTGTTATCTTAATCCACAGACATAATATGTCAGCGAGGAAAGAGATGAATATTCACACTATTGCCAACCATCTTAACGGGATTGGCGACGGCAGTTCTACTGGCTTTCAGTTTGACTGCTACCCCATTGATGGGGACGTGGAAGTATTGCAAGTGAATGTGGTTGGCCGTGAAGAGTTACCGATTTTTGTATCGGTCACCGAGAGCCAAGTGCTGTGCATCAGTTATCTGTGGGGTGAAGAGGAAGTGATTCCAGAAAGCCGGACCGAAATGTTTGAAACCATGTTGAGTTTCAACATTCCCATGCCGCTGTCTTCATTCGCAAAAATAGACGACAAATATGTACTGTTCGGTGCATTGTCGCTCGAATCCAGCATGCTGGAGATTGAACAAGAATTGTCAGTACTGTCAGACAACTGTCTGGAAGTTATCGACGAAATGGCCGACTTTTTGAAATAAGGAGCCCATCATGGGTATTTTGAATAAAATTTTAACTGCATTCCGCGGTGGCGCCACTGAAGTCGGCCAAAGCATTGTCGACGCAAACGCTACCCGTATTTTTGAACAAGAGATCCGCGACGCGGAGAAACATCTGACCAAAGCCAAACGTGAATTAACTGACGTGATGGCCAAAGAGATGCAAGCGGCACGTGAAATCGAACGTCTGAAACGCTCTATCGCTGAACATGAAGGTTATGCCACCCAAGCGCTGGAAAAAGGTAACGAGTCACTGGCGTTAGAAGTGGCACAAAAAATTGCTGAGCTAGAGCAGCAGCTGGAAGAACAAACCACAGCTAACCAAAGCTTTAGTGCTCATGCCGCCCGCTTGAAAGAGCTTGTTAAGAAAACAGAACGTCAGTTGGCCGACTATCAACGTCAGCTATCGATGGTTAAAACCACTGAAAGCGTACAGAAAGCAACGGCATCGATTACCGATTCATTTGCCTCAAGCAACTCTAAACTGCTGAATGCAAAAGATTCTTTAGAGCGCATCAAGGCACGTCAACAACAGTTTGATGACCGCTTGAAAGCTTCTGAAGACTTGGAAGCTGAAAACAGCGATGCCTCACTAAAGGCCAAACTGGCTGAAGCTGGTATCGGCGAACAGAAAAGCAGTGCCAGCGATGTGCTGGAACGTTTGAAAGCGAAGAAAGGAGCCTAAGGATGGGCTTCTTTGGCAAGCTGTTCGGTAACGATGATGAACAACCAGCACGGCAGCTGAATCATCCATCACAACTCAACGTGGGTGATATGATCACCCTCGATGACAGTTTTGCCCTGCCCCCGCAGCTGCGGGGGCAGCAATTACGCGTTGAGTTGGTCAATACTTACGAATTTGAACGTGAACATACTCCGGAATGGGTGCTCAAAGGGAAACTTGGTGATACTCTGTTTATGGGACTCGACGATGACGATGAAGTCTGGTTGAGTTTCTCCATAAAACTGCCGCGTGCTGATGTTGAAGCCTTGTTCGATATGGATACCTTTGCTGAAATTTTTGCAGAGCCAGGAGAAGCTGAGCTATCTCCACGGCCACTCACCAAAGACACCGAAATATTCGCACAATGGCTAGGCGAGCAGTACTACCAAACAGGGTTCGCACGGTTTGGATACTTCCACAAAAAAGATTATCGCAATGGTAAACCTTCGCAATATGTGGAAAATAATCCCGGTGAACCTTTTGAATCCTATGAGTTATTGGATAGCCAGGAAACTCACGCCATCGAGATCGAAGTGTATGAAGGCGGTGACACTGATGTCATGCTGACGCTCTATCGACCGTTGAGTGATATTCGAGAATATTGGCCCGGAGATTAGAGACGAATGAGTAAAGACCACCCATTACCGGAAACTTGGCTGCAAAACCAAAAAGCAGCCAAGGCTACCCAGGTTGCTTTTGACCTAGATGAACATTTCCAGTATTCCATCCGCAAAGCCGCGTTGGATCGGGGGGTCAGCCCATCAGACCAAATCCGCATGATTTTGGGGCTCAGCGTTTCACGCCGCCCCAAACGTCCTCGTCTCACCGTATCACTCAGCGCTGAAGATTACGTACTCCTCGCCGAAAAATATGGGCTGCCACCTGATGCACAGCTTGATATCAAAAAACGTGTGTTAGAAGATCTGGTGGATTACGTTAACGACCAGAAATAAACCCATTTACAGTTAGGGTAATAATTTCTAACCTAGTTGTACTCGACACTAACGCTACAGCTTATGCCCATCAAACACCGTTGGAACATTGGTAACGAACTTGTCAGCCCCTTCGAACTGGCGATGATGATGTTGTCATTTATCTCCGTCATTCTGATTTTGCTGATGGTGCTAGTGCCGATGGATAAAGAAACCAAGCGTTTGCTGTTTCTTATCGATAGCGGCATCTGTGTCATTTTTCTGCTGAATTTCTTTGTCGGCTTAATTCGCGCTAAGCAAAAGGTCAAATATCTGCAACTGCACTGGATTGATTTTGTCGCCAGTATTCCCGCGATTGAGCCGCTACGTTTAGCCAGATTGTTCCAAATTCTGCGGGTTATACGCCTGATCCGCATGAGCCGTTCGATCATCGGCATGCTACTCAAGCAACGCCGCCAAGCCACCTTAGCCAGCTTGATGGTGGCGATGGTCACCATTATGGCGTTCTCCTCAGTGCTAATGCTATTGGTCGAAAACGGTGTCCCCGGCGCTAATATTAAATCGGCAGAAGATGCCATCTGGTGGTCATTGGTCACCATCTCCACCGTCGGCTACGGTGATTTTTACCCGGTGACCACTATTGGCCATGTCATCGGTGGCGTGGTGATTGTGTGTGGGGTGAGCTTCTTCGGGGTGATTTCCGGTTATATGGCATCAATATTTGTGGCGCCAGATGAACAGGAGCAGTTAGAGTCGCAACGCAAAGAGATGCGCGAAGAGATGGATCAAGTGCTGAAACGGATGGAGCACAACCAGCGGCAGATGATGTTGGAGATTGCCGAACTGAAAACCGCGCTCTACCAAGCCACGCCTTCTGAGCAACCACCACCATCATCCAACTAAGTTGCTACTGCGATAGTAGTAACATTGTCACTTGTTACGCTTCTAACAATAATGCCAACAACTGCAGCTGTAGTTGACCATAGTACAACTGCTGTTGCAGTTGTTTAAGACGTTGTGCGGCAGGGAGTTCACTGTCCACTTGTAACTCACCAATCAACCACAAGCTCAATTCCGCAATCGGTTCCTCTAACGCTTTGAGTTGTAACACTCGCGGCAGCTGCGCCAACAGCTCTGCAAGCCACAGCCAATACTGTTGCGATTTGGCTGGCTCATCGGCGAACACACTAATCGCCTCCTCCAAGGTTTGCCATTCGGCCAATAAGCTCGCCAAGTTCAGTTGCGCCAATGCTGGAGCCTTTGGCTCTGCCAAGGCTTGTTGACCAGCCAAACGATAACCGCGTTGCGCCTTACTGGCTTTGCCTAAGCGCACAGGAACCGCGCGGGCTACCTGCATGGCCAACGTAAGTAATGCCGCAGGCTGGCCGTTAAACAGTTCAAATTCTACCTCACATATCGCTGTTCGGTCGCCAGCGGCACTAATGTTGCCGTGGTCAAACGCAACCTCAACCTCGGCGTCTTGCCGCTGAATAAGCCAAGTCGTGCGCTGAAAATCTGTACTAAAAAGACAGGTCAATGCTTGCTGCAACTGCGCAATATCGGTGTGCGCTGGCCAAATCTCTGCTGGAAATAACGCCAACTGAGGCTGTTCACCCTGGATGGCGACATTATACTCAGGCCGACTATGCAAGCCGCCAATCACCTGCCCTGCGGTTTTTATCGTCTGCTCCAACGCTCCATTGCAGCCACGGACGCGTAGCCCCATTTCTAACTTACGCAAGGCCAACTCAGGCGTATCAAAATAGCGGTTAACCAATAGCTTTTCTTGGCCTTCATATGTTCCAGCCAATTGATTTATAGCGGCTTTTAAAGAGGGTACCTGCTCAGGATCGAGCATGAGTTTGAGTTCGATTTCTTGTGGTTGCTGTTCGTTTGACATGCGATTCGTAGCTCACTTCTTCATTAAATATTCATATAACTGTCATACTAATTAGCGAATGTCACACAAATGTCATAAAACTGTCTTACCCTTTTGCAGCCTTGATATATAGCCCAAATATATTAAAACTGATCTTGTGTAGGAAAAAACACAGTTTCAATAAGTGGACGCATGGGGTAACATTCGCCCGCGTTTCCAATCGTGGAATAAGCTGAGTAGGTAAACGGCTATGCCAGTAAACTCTATTTTAGGCGTGTTCGCTAAGTCGCCAATTAAACCGCTGCAAGAGCACATTGACAAGGTATACGATTGTGCATCATTGCTGGTACCTTTTTTTGAGGCAACCATTGCTGGTGATTGGGACAGTGCTGTCACCATCCGCAAAACCATCAGTCAGGAAGAACGTGACGCAGATACGCTGAAACGTGAAATCCGCCTGACATTGCCTGGTGGTCTATTTATGCCCGTTGAGCGTACCGACTTGTTGGAACTATTAACCCAACAAGACAAAATCGCCAACAAGGCTAAAGACATTTCAGGTCGTATAATCGGCCGCCAACTGCTTGTACCACAAGCAATCCAAACTCCCTTCATCGCCTATCTGCAGCGCTGTTTAGATGCTGTTGCCTTGGCAAAAGAAGCGATTAATGAACTTGACGACCTGCTTGAAGCTGGCTTCCGTGGCCGCGAAGTTGAGCTGGTTGCCAAAATGATTAGCGAGCTTGATGTCATTGAAGAAGATACTGACGAACTGCAAATTCAGGTTCGCCGGCAGCTTTATGCGCTTGAAGCAGGCTTGAGTCCAATCGACGTGATGTTCCTGTACAAGATTATCGAATGGGTCGGGGATCTTGCTGATCTCGCGGAACGCGTTGGGTCTCGTCTCGAGCTTATGCTTGCTCGCGTCTAAAGAAGAATAACTTTTACAAGGTTACAGTATGGTTGAGGTATTAGTAACTAACGGTCCGTGGTTGATCGGAATTGCTGCTGTTTTTGGATTTCTTATGGCGTGGGGGATTGGCGCCAACGATGTAGCGAATGCGATGGGCACTTCAGTAGGTGCCAACGCAGTAACCATTAAACAGGCGATTATTATCGCAATGATTTTTGAATTTGCTGGGGCTTATCTTGCGGGAGGCGAGGTAACTAGCACAATTCGAAATGGCATTATTGATTCAAACTATTTTACCGATTCACCAGAACTATTAGTGTACGGCATGATCTCTTCGCTGCTCGCCGCAGGTATCTGGTTGGTTGCAGCGTCAGCCCTAGGTTGGCCAGTGTCCACCACGCACTCTATTGTTGGTGCCATCATTGGTTTCGCCGCCGTGGGTGTGGGCTATGAGTCGGTATCTTGGGGTAAAGTCGTCGGTATTGTTGGTTCGTGGATTATCACACCCGCTATCTCAGGTTTTATCGCCTTCTGTATTTTCCAAAGCGTACAACGGTTGATTTTCAACACTGATGATCCACTGAGAAACGCTAAAAAGTACGTCCCTTTTTATATGGCGCTGGCAGCATTTGTGATGTCGCTGGTCACCATTATTAAAGGCTTGAAACACGTTGGCCTGCATCTAACCACCATCGAAGCATACGCCGTAGCGCTGTTGATTGCTGTCGTTGTTGGTCTGTGTGGCAAGGTGCTAATCTCTCGTTTAAAAATGAGCGAGAAGCCAGAACGCCAAGCCAACTACAACAACGTAGAACGCGTGTTCGGTTTGCTGATGATTGTGACCGCCTGTTGTATGGCATTTGCCCACGGTTCTAACGACGTGGCCAACGCCATTGGCCCATTGGCAGCCGTTGTTTCTGTAGTGAGCAGTGGTGGCGAGATCTCTAGTAAAGCATCGTTGGTGTGGTGGATTCTGCCACTGGGTGCCTTTGGTATCGTTTGTGGGCTGGCTATCTTTGGTAAGCGCGTGATGCAAACCATTGGTAAGAACATCACTCACCTGACGCCAAGCCGTGGTTTTGCTGCTGAACTCGCTGCAGCAAGTACTGTTGTTATCGCTTCAGGTACTGGTTTGCCAATCTCTACCACCCAAACATTGGTAGGCGCCGTACTCGGTGTTGGTATGGCACGTGGTATCGCGGCCATCAACATCGGTGTGGTACGTAACATCGTTGTATCTTGGGTAGTGACACTGCCTGCAGGTGCTGGTTTATCTATCCTGTTCTTCTTTACCATTAAGGGCGTGTTCAGCTAAGCCGTTCACTGCTCGCAAAATCAGGATAAATCAAACTGATAAAGAGGGAAGCCAATGGCTTCCCTCTTGCATTTGTAAGGTAAGATCCCCTAGCATGGGTTCAACACTGACAAAAAGAGAGCATACCCGTGCTGAGAGGGATTTTACTCATTGGAGCCTTACTGTTCACATCGGCCACAATTGCTGCGGAACAAACTGGCTATATTTCTGACGATATCTTTATTTATATCCATGGTGGGCCAGGTAATCAGTACCGCATTTTGGGCAGTATTGAAGCCGGAGAAAAAGTGACCTTGTTAGGGGACACCCAAGATGATTACAGTCACATTGTCGACCACAAAGGCCGTGATGGTTGGGTAAAAACCGACTCTCTCGTGCAACACCCCTCTTTCCGCTACCAATTGCCAGCGTTACAAGAGCAGTTAAAGCAGCAGCAGCAAAAGCTGCAAGGTGCTTTGAGTGAAAAAGGCAGTGCTGATTCTCAGGTTGATCACCTTAGTTCTGAACTCGCCGATACCAAAGCCGCTTTACAACGTGCCAACAAAGAACGTGACGATGCCAAGAAACAGTTAGCGGAACTGCACAACAATGACAAATACAAAATGTGGCGTGAAGGTGGCGTCATAGCAGCCATAGGCGCACTGATAGCCGTGGTGCTAGTGTACCTGCCAAGGCCACGAGCGAAGAAACGCGATCGCTGGTTCTAAGCCGTATAGATTTACTGACAAAGCAGTGTTTTTTAAACACTGCTTTTTTGTTTTTGCTATGTAAATCAGATTGAAAAACTTAGTAACCAAACAATCGCCACAATAGCTCTTAGTACAGTGTGGTAGATCACGTTTTGCGGGTATAATCGCAGCGCGCAAGCGCCCGATGGTCAATAAAAACTACAAGCGCAATTTGCGATTGAGATGTTTAGCAGCCTTTAATGCCTCAATGGCTTGGATGGATAAAATTATGTTTAAAGCGAGCGAAGTACTTGCTGGCTATTATGACAATGCCACTCTCGACCAGCTTTTCACCGCAATCAGCGATAACTACATCGTCGATGAAGATAGCTACCTCAAACAGCTGATCACCCTAGTTCCTGCCGATGAGCCGACTATAACTCGCGTGACGCAACGCGCCCACGATTTAGTCGCCAGTGTGCGTCAGTACGACAAAAAAGGCCTTACCGTTGGTATTGATGCCTTTTTACAGCAATACAGCTTAGAAACCCAAGAAGGCATCATTTTGATGTGCCTTGCCGAAGCCCTGTTGCGCATTCCCGATGCCGCCACCGCCGATGCTCTGATTGAAGATAAACTCTCTGGCGCGAAGTGGGATGAACACTTGTCAAAGAGTGATTCAGTATTAGTTAACGCCTCCACTTGGGGGCTGATGCTGACCGGCAAAATCATCAAACTCGACCGCAACATCGATGGTAAGCCAAGCAACTTATTAAAACGCTTAGTTAACCGTGTTGGTGAGCCGGTGATCCGTCAAGCGATGTACGCCGCGATGAAGATCATGGGCAAGCAATTCGTCCTTGGTCGCACCGTTAAAGAAGCGCTCAAAAACAGTGAAGCCACCCGTAAACTGGGTTACACCCATTCGTACGATATGCTGGGTGAAGCCGCGCTTACCGCCAAAGATGCACAAAAGTACTTTGAAGATTACAGCTATGCCATTAATGAGCTGGGCGCTAATCCGTACAATGAGAACGACGCGCCACGACCAACCATCTCCATTAAGCTATCGGCATTGCATCCACGTTACGAGGTTGCCAACAAAGACCGTGTAATGACAGAGTTGTACCAAACGGTCATCCGTTTGATTGAGCAGGCGCGGCGCCTCAATGTCGGTATCCAAATTGATGCTGAAGAAGTTGACCGTCTGGAACTGTCCCTTGAACTGTTTCAAAAACTCTACACCTCCGACGCCGCCAAAGGCTGGGGCTTACTTGGCTTAGTAGTGCAAGCCTATTCCAAACGGGCGCTGCCGGTGTTGTTGTGGATTAATAAATTGGCTCACAGCCAAGGCGACATCATTCCGGTACGTTTGGTGAAAGGCGCCTACTGGGACAGCGAGCTGAAATGGGCTCAACAAGCAGGCGAAGCGGGTTATCCGCTATATACCCGCAAAGCCAATACCGACATTTCCTATCTGGCCTGTGCACGCTTTTTGCTGTCTGATAAAACCAAGGGCGCCATCTACCCGCAGTTTGCCACTCACAATGCGCAAACCGTGGCCGCCATTAGTGATATCGCGGGTGAGCGCGCTTTTGAATTCCAACGTCTGCACGGCATGGGACAAGAGCTATACGACACCTTACTGGCACAAAACAAGCAGCGCTCAGTGCGGATCTACGCACCGATTGGCGCTCACAAAGAGCTGCTACCTTACTTAGTACGCCGCCTGCTGGAAAATGGCGCGAACAGCTCCTTTGTTCACAAATTGGTTGATCCAAAAACGCCTATTGAATCGCTGACACAGCATCCACTGCAGAGCGTTAGCAAATACACCACCCTGGCAAATAACAAAATCGCCCTACCCGCCGACATCTATGGCGCGCAGCGTAAAAACTCCAAGGGATTAAATATGGACATCATTTCAGAATCGACGCCATTTTTTAAAGCGCTGGCGGCGTTCAACGACCATCAATGGCAAGCAGGCCCGCTGGTCAATGGTACGCAGCTCAATGGCAAGCAACAAACTGTGGTGAGCCCTTATGACACCACCCAAACCGTGGGCAGTGTGACCTTGGCTGACGACAGCGCTATAGAACAAGCCTTAGCAGGCGCCACGGCGGCATTTCCAACTTGGTGTCGCACGCCGGTTGCACAGCGTGCTACCGCATTGCAAAAACTGGCCGATTTGCTGGAAGAACACCGCGATGAACTGATCGTCCTGTGTACTCGCGAAGCCGGTAAAAGCCTGCAAGACGGTATTGATGAAGTCCGTGAAGCAGTCGATTTCTGCCGTTATTACGCCATCAATGCCAAGCAGATGATGAGCAAACCTGAGCTGCTACAAGGCCCAACGGGAGAGCTGAACGAACTGTTCCTGCAGGGCAGAGGGGTATTTGTCTGTATCAGCCCATGGAACTTCCCGCTGGCAATCTTCTTAGGTCAGATCACTGCCGCGTTAGCAACCGGTAACACCGTCATTGCTAAACCGGCCGAACAAACCTGCTTGATTGGTTTCCGCGCGGTGCAATTGGCGCACGAAGCAGGCATTCCTACAGATGTGCTGCAATATCTGCCTGGTAGTGGCAACGTGGGCGCCAAGTTGACGGCTGACGAGCATATCGGCGGTGTGTGCTTTACTGGTTCTACCGGCACTGCCAAAGCGATTAACCGCACACTTGCCAACCGTGACGGCGCGATTATTCCGCTGATTGCTGAAACCGGCGGTCAAAATGCCATGGTGGTTGATTCCACCTCGCAGCCAGAGCAAGTGGTCGGTGACGTGGTGGCTTCATCCTTCACCAGCGCAGGTCAACGTTGTTCCGCATTGCGTGTGCTATATGTGCAGCACGATGTGGCTGACCGCGTGGAAGAGATCCTCAAAGGCGCCATGGAACAGCTGACAATCGGTTACCCTGGCGATGTGAAAACCGATGTTGGCCCGGTGATCGATGCCACGGCTAAATCGAACCTTAACGGTCATATTGAACACATCAAGCAAGTTGGTCGTTTGCTCAAGCAGGTGGAACTGCCAGCAAGCTGCGCTAACGGTCACTTTGTGGCCCCGACGGCAGTAGAGATTGAGTCCATCAAAGTGCTGGAGAAAGAGCAGTTTGGCCCGATTCTGCACATTGTGCGTTATCACGCCGAAGACTTGGCGCAGGTGATCGACGAGATCAACAGCACCGGTTACGGCTTGACGCTGGGCATTCACAGCCGCAACGAAACCCATGCGCTGCAAATTGCCGATAAAGTGAACGTGGGCAACGTTTACATTAACCGTAACCAGATTGGTGCGGTGGTGGGTGTGCAACCATTCGGCGGCCAAGGCTTGTCGGGCACCGGCCCTAAAGCGGGTGGCCCACACTACCTACAACGCTTTGTGACAGAAAAAACTCGCACCAACAACATCACTGCGATTGGTGGTAACGCCACACTGCTTGCCTTGGGCGACAGCGAATAGATTCCGTAGCACTAAACGTCAAAAGCCACCGCATTGCATGCGGTGGCTTTTTGTTAGCAAGACGATAGCGGTTTAGGCGGCGTCTTTCGGAGCATACTTATCAACAATCACGGCACATGCCGCGTCACCGGTGATGTTTAGCGCGGTACGGATCATGTCAAAGATACGATCCAGAGCGAACAGCAACGGCAAGCCATCAATCGGGATCCCTGCAGACATCAACACCGCCACCACGAGGAAAGTTGGCCCCGGCACACCAGCCTGACCAATCGCTCCTAAAGTTGAGGTCAAAATAATTGCCGCGTACGCCATCATGCTCAAATCAACCTGATACATCTGCGCAAAGAATATCGCCACTAAACCGTAGTAAATCGCGTTACCGCTCATATTGATGGTTGCGCCCAATGGCAACACAAACGATGCAGTAGCGTTGCTGACTTTTAACTCCTCCTCCACGGTTTGCATATTCACTGGCAACGTCGCCATAGACGAGGCCGTGGATAACGCCATCACCTGCGGTTTTTTCATCAAAAAGATGAAACGACGGGCCGAGACGGGCGACAAGAAATGCACCAGCAGCGGATAGACCACAAAGCCGAAGATGAAGATGCCAGCGACGTAAATCCAGAACAGATTGAGTACCACTTCGAGACGCTCAAAGCCATAGGTGCCCACCGCTTCAGCCATCAAACCAAATACCCCTAACGGCGCGATGATCATCACTTTAGTGATCATCCACACCAGCGCTTCCAATATAGTGCTCAAGCCTTTTTGTACTTGTTTAGCGCCATCGCCTTTTACCTTGGTCAACGCGATACCGAAGAAGATACTGAACACCAAAATCTGAATGATGTTACCGCTGGTCATCGACTCAAACACGTTGGTTGGGATCATGCCGATGATGGTATCAACCGCACCAGCAATTTTACCGTCGGCAGCGGTGACTTGAATCATGTCGCTAGTTTGCGCCACATTAGAAAAGTCGGCCGTCGCGCCAGGCTTAAGCCAAACTCCAAGCCCGATGGCCAATACCACCGCCAGCGCAGACGTGATCAGAAAAAAAGCAAAGGTAGTGATACCAATTTTACCCGCTGATGGGCTGTCACCTAAGCTGGCGGCGCCAACCACGATCGCCACTAGTACTAGCGGGATCACCAACATCTTAATCAACGAGATAAACAGCGTACCAAGCGGTGCAAAAACGGCGGCATCTGCGCCCATGAGGTGCCCAACGACGGCACCAACCAGCATGGCAATCACCACTTGCATGCCAATGCTGCTAAGCCACTTCTTCATTTTCATTATTATGGTCTTCCAATTGTTATTCTTACGGCCGTGTAGGATGCCGGCCAACGCGATAAAGCCAAGACGTTAACACAGAAAAATAGCCAATAGCAGCAAAATCCCGTATCAAAAGATTAACATTACCTTTTCCCGCGTGGCTGAAAATCACCGCGGGAGTAATTTTTGCGGATGAATAGGGGCTGTTTATCTTTGCTGATTGTTTTTGCAGCAGGCAGCGAGTGATTTAGGCAAGGCAGGTGATGTGCCGTGTAGTTATTCTCCACCAACAGCACCTAACGCTGAATAAATTGCGCGCTGTTGCTGCCCGAAGGGTTCATTTAAACGCCTCCTGAACGTTGTTGCGCCCAGCTTGCTTAGTTGACTAAGCGTCGCAGGTCTCGCCTCGTTCATAATGCGTTTAATTTGAACAAAAATTAAACACTAAAGATCAACAGCCCCTTAGCAAAGCCAACATAGCCTGACTATACTTTCGCAGACATTCTCGACTCAGGAGACAGTTTATGAATAAAGCTATGCTGACGCTGGAAGAGGTCTGCGCGCTATTGGACAAGACGCCCACTACCATCAAACGCTACGCACGTGAAAACCTGCTGAGCAGCGTCAAGGAGAACGACCAGTTGATGTTTCCCGCTGAAGAGGTGCATCGTTATTTAGCGCTCTCCAAGAAACTCGGCTAACCACAAGCCATACGTAAAAGGACGCCCACAGGCGTCCTTTTACGTTAATCACCAAGCATTGTGTTAATGCAGTTTTTTATAAAGCGCGCTGTAGGCCGGCTCATTGGCAAATAGCACATCGTGGTTGCCTGAGGCCACAATCTTACCGCCATCCAATAAATGGATTTGATCCATCTGCGCCATGCCAGTTAAACGATGGCTGATCATCAACAAAGTTTTACCTTGCGCATGGGCGAACAGTAGCTTGAGGATCTCCTGCTCATTACGGCGATCTAGCCCTTCGGTAGGTTCATCAAGCAGCAGGATTGGCGCATCACGCAGCAACGCCCGCGCCACACCAATACGGCGTTGTTCGCCACCCGATAACTGGCGACCACCCTCACCTATCCAAGCTTTCAATCCCTGCCCGTCCAGCAAGTGACCTAAGCCCACTTGGGTTAATACCTCGGCCAAGCGCTCATCTGTCAGTTTAGTGGCTGAGGCCATCTGCAGGTTATCGCGTAATGTGCCCGCCAGCAGCGCCACCCGTTGACTGACCACCGTGATTGCATCACGTAGTTGCGTTTCGGTGAACTGCTCAACAGGTGTACCGTCCAGCAAGATTTGCCCAGCTTGTGGTAGCCATTGCCGCGTCAACAACGCTAACAAGGTGGATTTACCGCAACCGGTTTTACCCAACAGTGCCACTTTGCTACCAGCAGCAATAGCGAGATCCAACTGCTGCAAAATTGGCTGCTGCGGCTGATAAGCAAACTCGATGCCCTGCAGCGTGATAGCCCCCTGGTGCACTTGCGCAGCACTGCTGGCAGGAAACACGATATCCGCCTGTTGCTGTGTGATTTCACTCACCCGCTCTGCAGCCAGCAGACAGGATGATAGATGCTGAAACGCCCCCGCGAGCGGCATCATCATTTCAAACACCGCCAGCGCGCAAAAAACGGGCAATGCCATCATCGGTCCCGGCGGAATATCACTACCGACACCATCGGCAGCAAACCATAGCATTAACAGTAAAATAGTGCCGTGAAATACAATCAAGGCCGCTTGGCTTAAGCCTGTCACACTCGCCATAGCACGCTGGCTGGCAAGCCATTGCTGTTCATCGGCATCTAACTTGGCCCGCTGTGTCGCACTGGCACCAAATAACGCTAATTCTGCTTGCCCCGCCAGCCAGCCCAACAGGCCGATACGATATTGACGGCGACCATTGAGCACCGCCGTGCCCGGTTGTTTACCCAGACGATAAAACACCAAAGGCAGCACTAACCATGCCAGCAGCAAACCACCACAAAGGATCAGCGCCAGCGTCCAATCAAACCAACCGATAAACCCGAACAGACACACCAACATCACCGCAAATGCAGTCAATGGGGTGAGTAAGCGCAAGTAAAGATGATCCAGCGTATCAATATCCGCCACCAAACGATTGAGCAGATCGGCGCGGCGCATACCGGCTAAGTTGCGCTCACTCAACGGCAACAGTGACTTCCACGCCCATTGGCGCAGGTCAGTCAAAATACGAAAAGTGGCTTCGTGCGTCATCAAACGCTCACCGTAACGGCTAGCGGTGCGGGCGATTGAGAAACCTCGTACACCGCCGGCGGGGGTAAAATAGTTCATCGCCACGCCACTTAACCCCGCCACGGCCGCCGCCGACAAGAACCAACCGGATAGCGATAGCAAACCAATCCCGGCAGCTAAAGTGGTTACCGTCAGCAACAGGCCAAGGCTCATCATCCCCCACTGGCGACGGAACAAACGCAAAAATGGCAATAAGACTTTCATTATTGTGCGCCTCCTGCTGGGGTTAACGTTGGTAATTCGCCATCATCCAACGAGGCTTGTAGCGGTAGCTCTTGTAGCATCTGTTGGAATACACCCGCTTGTTCACTGAGTTGTGCGACTGTGCCCTGCTGTACAATGACGCCATCTGCCAGTACCCACACTTGATCCATATTCGCCAGTTGGTCTAAACGATGGGTGATCATCAAGCAGGCGTTATTGCAGAGTGCCTGTTGCAGTGCCGCCAGCACCCATTGCTCGTTTTGGCTATCTAAACTGGCACTCGGTTCATCCAGTAACAGCAATGGCGCTTGCTTGGCTAAGGTACGCGCCAACGAAATTCGCTGCGCTTGGCCGACAGACAAACCACCGCTGAACTCGCCAATGAGATGCGCCAACCCTGCTGGTTGTGCTTTGACAAAATCCGCCACCCGCGCTTGCGCGAGGTAGTGCCACAGCTGCTCATCACTCAGTTGCTCATTTCCCATACGCAGGTTTTGTGCAATCGAGCCATAAAACAGTTGTGGGTTTTGTCCGAGCCAGCCGAGCTGTTGGCGCCACGCGGCCATGTCCAGCTGCCGCAGCTCGATACCGTTGATGGTGAGTGACCCTTCATACGGCAAAAAGCCAAGTAGCACGTTGAGCAAACTGGTTTTGCCCGCCCCGCTAGGCCCGACTAGCGCCACTTTTTGTTGAGGTGCGATAGCGAATGACATCGGCCCTGCCAACAGCACACCATCCATACTTAACACCTTAAGATCACGCGCCTGAATGCGGATATCGCCTGCGGGTAACGCTTGTGTTCCTTGCGCTAATGGCTCCGGCGCGGCCAACAACTCCATGATAGATTCCGCGGCACCAATGGCTTGCGCTTTGGCGTGGTAATGGCTGCCCAAATCCCGCAGCGGCTGATAAAACTCGGGCGCCATAATCAAAATAAACATGCCGGTAAACAGCGAAATTGGCGCGCCGTAGTGGCCGAAATTCAATTCGCCCAAATAGCTAAAGCCAAAGTACACCGCTAGTACCGCAATCGAAACCGCGGCAAAAAACTCCAACACCGCCGAGCTTAAAAATGCTAAACGCAGCACTGCCATTGTCCGTTCACGAAACGCTTCCGAAGCCTTGGCAATCGCTTGTTCCTCTGCCGCCGCGCGGTTGAAAAGCTTGAGCGTAGACAGCGCTTTCAGGCGATCCATAAAGTGGCCACTCAGTTGCTGCAACGCGCTAAAATTGCGGCGGTTAGCATCGGCAGCGCCCATGCCCACCAAAATCATAAATAATGGAATGAGCGGCGCGGTAACGAGCAGAATGACCCCAGCCATCCAGTTCAGCGGAAAGGCACAACACAGAATGATCAGCGGAATAAACCCGGCAAGCGTCATCTGCGGCAGGTAGCGGGCGTAGAAGTCATGCAGATCTTCCACCTGCTCCAACACAATACTGGCCCAAGCACCCGCTGGCTTACCGTTAACAAAGGCCGGGCCAAGACGGCTGAGCTTATTGAGTATGGCGGAACGCACTTCGCTACGCAGTCGCCTGCCAGCCTCAAAGCTGACACGTTCACGCACAAAAGCCACCATGGCACGCACGACCAGCAACCCGCCTAATCCCAGTACGTGATAGCCAAATTGCTCACGCGGCGCCGAGTCAATAATTACGCCGTGTAATACGGTGGCTAACAGCCACGCTTGCGCCACCAGCAACGCACCGTTAAACACACCTAACAACATTGAGAATTTAAGATAAGCGCCACACGCGCCTTGTTGGTCACGCAGCCACTTCGCGAGTTGTTTTTCGAGGGATTTATCCATGAATTATGACGTTAAAACAGCATGTTATTGAGACTAAGACCGCCAAGCAGAGCATCGGTTCGATACGCTTGACCATCAGCCGAAAATTCGATAGGCGCCAGTATCGCAGGCATTGCGACGGGAATAAACCTCAGCGGATGATTTTTGGCGATGGATTACAAATAATGCCAAGTAACGCATAGGTGACATAGCTTAGCCAACGCTTTTGAGCTACACTTGCGGCCCGCCTAATACAGGCCAATTGTTTCTAGGCTTTGCGCCAATCAACTGAGTATTCTGCATGAGTTTTGCCTCTCTCGGCTTATCCGCACCCATTCTTAACGCAATCGATGACATGGGCTACACCACTCCGTCGCCCATCCAAGCACAAGCTATTCCGCCCGTACTTGAAGGCCGTGATGTGATGGCCGCCGCGCAAACAGGCACAGGTAAAACTGCCGCGTTTGCGCTACCTATGCTGCAACGGCTCGATAAAGGCCGTCGCCCAGCAGCAGGTCATATTCGCGCCTTGGTGCTCACACCCACCCGTGAACTGGCCGCGCAAATTGCCGAAAACGTCGATCTGTTTAGTAAGAACCTGCGCCTGCGTCATTCGCTAGCATTTGGTGGGGTGTCGATCAATCCGCAGATGTTGGCGCTGCGCCGTGGTGTCGATATTCAGGTAGCAACGCCAGGCCGCTTGCTCGATCTGTATCAGCAAAACGCGATCAAATTTGACCAGCTAGAGATGCTGGTACTGGATGAAGCCGACCGCATGCTGGACATGGGTTTTATTCATGACATTCGCCGCATTCTGGCGCTGCTGCCAGCGAAACGGCAAAACCTGCTGTTCAGTGCCACCTTCTCGGACGAGATCCGCGAACTGGCTAAGGGCATCGTCCATAATCCGGTTCAAGTGTCAGTTACGCCACCTAACAGCACTGCTGAGCGCGTCACTCAAACCTTGTATCCGATGGATAAAGGTCACAAAACCAACGCGCTGATCAAACTGATCAACGATGAAGATTGGCAGCAAGTATTGGTATTTATGCGCACCAAACACGGTGCCAACCGTCTAGCGAAAAAGCTGGAATCGACCAACATTACCGCTGCAGCAATTCATGGCAATAAAAGCCAAGGCGCGCGCACCAAAGCACTGGCCGATTTTAAATCGGGCGCAGTGCGGGTATTGGTAGCCAC
Source organism: Shewanella sp. (assembly GCF_048265805.1). GTDB lineage: Bacteria > Pseudomonadota > Gammaproteobacteria > Enterobacterales > Shewanellaceae > Shewanella. The sequence continues at coordinate 150,780 of NZ_JBLXAT010000007.1, forward strand.
CGATATCGCCGCCCGCGGATTGGACATCGACCAACTGCCGCAAGTGGTTAACTTTGAGCTGCCTAACGTGGCGGAAGATTACGTTCACCGTATCGGCCGGACTGGGCGTGCTGGAGCGTCTGGCCATGCCATTTCATTGGTGTGCGATGAAGAGCTGAAATCGTTAGCCGATATCGAAAACTTGCTGCGTCAACATATTCCACGACAAGAACTGGCCGGCTTCGAAGCCAGCAAACCACTGGCGGAAACGCGCTTACGTGCCAACGGTCCGAAAAAACCGAAGAAGCCCAAAAAGCCAAAAGAAACTGTGCTATTGGATAGCAATGACGCCGCAAAACCAGCCGATGCCAATGGCGGCGGTGAACGTCGTAAACCACAACGGGATCATCGTGCAGGCAATCAAGCGGGCGACCGCAAGCCGCAGCGTGATAATGGCAATCGCCAACGTGCAGGTAACAATTCGAGTAAAAATACTGCGGGGAATAGCGGCCAAGGCCGTAACGACGAACGCCAGCCTGCGGCTAAGCGTAACGATAACCGTCGCCCACGGGATAACAATCAAACGGCCAATAAAGACGGCGCTAAACCGCGTCAGAATGATGGTCGCCCAAGCAACCGTGGTAGAAATCAGGCAAATGGCAGCAAGCCTAAAGGCAACGCCAACCGTTAAGGCATCAACGTAAAAGGGAACCGATGGGTTCCCTTTTTCATGCAAGATGAACGCTATTTCGCGGGGTTCGCCGCGCCGTAACGCACCAACACATGCCACAACAATTTGAGTAACTGCATCACCTCGCCTTGACTACCAAACTCGCGCCATTGTTTAGGCTGACGGCTGACCGATGCGGCCGCAGCGCCGATAGCGGCGGCGGAGAGTTCACCATTGGGCGCTACTTTTTCCGCCAACGCTGGCATACGTGCACCACGAAAATCACTCGGCACGCTCTCCACCGCCATGCGATAGCCCTGATGCCAGCCCAACTGCAAATTATAACGTTGGCACAACTGTGCCATCTGCTCGCCAATCTCAGTGCCTTGGTAACAACTGTCGGCCACTAAATGGGTCACATCCCGCGCTAATTGCAGTTCACCGTGATATTGCGCCTCAACATAATGATCTAAGTTACGACTCAGCGGCTGCGCAAATCGCGCTGCGACCCCTTGTGGTAACTGATCACACAGATAGGCCACCAAAGCTGCGGGACGCAGCGGATAGCGGCCAAGAGCAGTATCACGCTCAAAGCTTTCGTTAAACAGCGCGGCAAACACGCTTTCAAAGCTGTTTAAGGTGCCACGTTCACGCGGCTCGCGGCAGGAGTCTAAGTAGCAAAAACTGCACTGTTCCATCAGCGCTGGTGTCGACAGCAAATAGCAACTGCCAAACCGCGCCGCAGCACCACTTTGATGCAGCCCGACATCCAACGCACCATATTTCGGCCGATTGCGAGCACCGACATAACAGTTACCGAACTGCTGGTTTTCCCAATGATCGCGCGCGCCACCCAGCTGCGGTGATAATTTTGCAGTAGATACTCGGGTTTCAAACTGGGTGCGATAAATACCATCATGCAACAAGCCAGCAATCACTGGCCAGCCACGGGTATCAAGGTGATCAGGATGGAAATGAAATGCGATACGACCAAACTCGGCCAGATTGAGCAAAGCATGGTTTAAACGCGCCGTATCAATAGCCGACATCAGCTGCACATTACGAATTAACGCCAATGCTGCCTCTCGATCTGCCATCACCTGCTGCCGAATAAAATCGATCGCGCTCATATACTGCCTTTCCTTTGCCGAATCTTATCAAGATACTGCATTCATAGGTTTTTTGTTAGCGGCTGGCGTGGATTCTTCAGCGGTCATACAGCATTTTTTTAAGAGAGGTAGCAACACGGCACAAGCGGTGTGATTTAGCAGCAAGTGAGATAGCGCAGGTAAGGCTCGTTATGTCGAGATTGACGCCGCCATTACGTCACCACATCCATCGGCAAGGAGCGAGCCCCCTCCGCTATGCCCTGAGTTTTTCGACTCACCACAACACTGCCATGCACTCAACCCACCGCTCGGGTTTGTCGATGTTTAGCGTTCGTGCTGCTATCAGCAGCAACATCAAAAAATGCGAGGGGCTGTTTATCTTTAGTGTTTATTTTTTGTTCAAATTAAACGCATTATGAACGAGGCGAGACCAGCGACGCTTAGTCAACTAAGCAAGCTGGGCGCAACAAAGTTCAGAGTGCGTTTAAATGAACCCTTCGGGCAGCGACAGCGCGCAATTTATTCAGCGTTAGGCGCTGTTTGTGGAGAATAACTACACGGCACATCACCTGCCTTGCCTAAATCACGCGCTGCCTGCTGCAAAAACAATCAGCAAAGATAAACAGCCCCTAACAAGTTGTTAAGTAATCGGTCTAAAAACGTGCTGGCAAGCTGACACGCATAGAGTCATAGGAAAAAAGGTGATAAGTTTGTTGCCCGAAAGGAAGTGATATCAGCGCGAGTTTTTACCTCTGCGCTCTCAAGGAAAAGTCATTGCTTATGAACGCCATTCAAACATTGGGTGATAAGGTCACCGCTGAGCTCACAGATTCAAACCTCACCAAGGCTACCGATGACCAGCTAGCTAAGTACCTAAGTGACTTTCCAGCTCTTCCCGCAGAATACCTCTGCTTGTTAAAAGAGCTTGGCTACGGCAGTTATGGTCAGATGGGATTCGTTATCTACGGTGGTCCCCTTAGCCCCGATGAAATATTTGATTCAGCCACGGCCACCGCACTAGAAGGCTGTATCTTGGTTGGTGATGATTACTCTGGTGGAATGATTGGTTACCAACGTACCGACAATGGTTATGTTTTCAAACAGTTTGACCATCATGAAATTATCGATATTGAACCCACGAATCTCATAGACTTTCTAATAGAAAATCTATGAGATTCGTCACCGTGTTAAACCGCTAGGGGCCAAACTGATATGGTTCTGCAACAAAATGAGCGTCAAAATGGAATTAGACACCCTATCCAACAAACAACTGATTGCCGCCCTTAAAGCCTGTGCCACGTTAGATATTGCACTGTGTGAAGAGGCGCATATAAGAAGCTTCGCTTACCAAGCTGACTGGCAACCCGGCATAGACATCGCCACCTATGACAATGGCGGTGGTGATAACCTCCTTATCATCATCAAAGGCGACGCAATACTCATCAAAGGCTTCGACCATGAATCTGAGGTAAGTCCTTATGCCCAAGAGGAGTATGGCATCTGGCCCGGCATTTACGATGGCGCTCCCGCGGAGCTGTTAGCCATGTTGGATAACGACGCGTTCGAGAGGGATGATGTCACCTTCTGCTTTTGGCGCACCACCAATACGGGCACCTGGCAACAAGGCCCTGTTGAGTTTCCAAACAACGAGGATGACGGCAGTAACTGGCTACTAGCTGCAATCAGAACCACGGCGAAAGAGTTCATTGACTATGCAACCTATTACTACCAAGACGATTTCAATAAAATGACCCCAGCTAAAGTGCATCAAGTATTCAAACAATATGAGTTAGCTCAATGACCATGGCTTTCATTAAAATCTCTCAGATTGAATCGATCGCCAAGGCGGAAAACGCCTTCCATCGACTGGTAGACATTGCCTATGTGGAGGAGGTTGGCAGCGATTACATCCTCGCTATCCCTGATAATCCCGATCTCAGTGATCCCGCAGAATTTGAATGGCTTAAATCGATCATTGAGCGAGTGATGCATGACGCTGGTGAAAAGCATGTACAGATAGACAAGCTGACTCAGAATGAAGCGAGCTGATGTCAACATTTGCATGTCAATACGGCATCCGCTACATGCGTTGCAGCCTTAATTAGCACTAGACCGAGAAATAGCACAGCGATGGCACCACAAAATAAAGCGCCCTACCAACCACCAAAGCAGTTAAAGCAATGGCGCAATGATATTCCCAATGGAGAGTTGTACAGCGTGTACATCACCGATGATAACAAGCTATGGTTTACCTCTGGCCGCTTTGCCCACGCGTCTGGCGCATGCAGTGTAGACATCGCCGACTTTTTAGCAGGGCAGCTCAACAAGCAGGTTAGGCAAGGCGTGTTTGCTGAAATCATCACCTATCTTCAGCAGCACACAACCACAACCAACCAGCACTAACACAAGTATTGGCAGACAACATCGTTTGAGCACGACATAGCAAGGATACATCACTATGGTAAAACGGATACTGCTGCTGTTGGGCATCATCATTGTGTTAGGCTTCGTCATCCCCGAACCACGCACGATCCCGGTGCAACACGCCACCAGCGCCGATTGGAACAGCAACACCTTTTGGTATGAACCTTGGGGCACCTCCGGCGTCCACAAAGGGATTGATATCTTTGCGACGCAAGGCACAGCTGTCATCAGTGCCACCCATCAAGTGATTTTATATCGAGGGCAATGGCGCAAAGGCGGTAACGTGATCATCGCACTCGGGCCGAAATGGCGCCTGCACTACTATGCTCACCTTGCCAGTATCGACACTGATGGACATTATTTCATCCCGCAAGGAAGCCAAATAGGTACGGTCGGTGCGACGGGTAATGCCCAAGGTAAACCGCCACATCTGCACTACAGCCTTATATCGTTAATACCTTATGTGTGGTTGATGGACGCGACCACACAAGGATACAAGAAGGCGTTCTACTTAAATCCCATCACCTATCTGACGCGCAGCGCCAAATCTGAGCATTATTAAACTCGAATTAACGCTAACCAGTGGCGATGTTAATGGTGGTTTACGGTTAACTCGACATAAAATAGACAAAGCGAATATATGCCCAGCTTTGAGGAAATAAGATGGCAACAGCCAAAAAAGGCTTAAAAGTGATTGCCGCGTTAGAAGCGTTTAAAGGTGTGCTGTCATTGCTGGTTGGCTGCGGCCTTCATGTTTTGGCCGGACGCAACCTACAACAGTTAGCCGAGTCATTAGTCACCCATGCGCATCTCAATCCCGCCAGCCATCTGCCGAGTGTGTTTATTCAAACCGTAGGCGACATACCAAATCACGATGTTGGCCTAGTGGCTATCGGCGCATTTGCATACGCGGCTATCCGCTTTATTGAAGCCTATGGCTTATGGAAAGCTTACCTCTGGACGGAATGGTTTGCCTTAGCCAGTGGCGCTATCTACCTACCATTTGAAATCTATGAGCTATTGGTCCGTACCAACGTGCTAACCGCAGTAGTACTGGCGGTGAACATCGCGGTAGTGTGGTACATGGCACGGATACTGTTCACACAAAAACACGAAAAAGCATTGGAGTAGTTTTAACGGTTGACCAAATGGGTCTCAGAAACAAAAGAACCCAGCATTGGCTGGGTTCTTTTCATTAGATTACAAGGCTTAGTAACCTACTGCCGCCCCTTGTGGGCGACGGGCGTCGTTAGCACCATAGATATACCCTTCACGTACTTTGCCTGATACGGCAGAGTCACTCAGGTTGGAGGCTTGCTCCTCTTTAATCACGCTTGGCAAACCCACCATAATCGCCTCGGCCGCACCCCATGGTTTTTTCTCAACCATGTTATAACCGCGTTCCTTTAAGATTTTCAGCGTATCAGGTGAAATACCACGGGTTTCGTAAATCACCACATCTGGCAGCCATTGTTGGTGAATACGTGGAGCGTTAACCGCTTCTTGCAGCGTCATGCCGTAATCAATCACATTCATTACGGTATTCAGTGTGATAGTGATAATCAATGAGCCACCAGGCGAACCTACCACCATAAAGGTTTTGCCATCTTTAGTGATGATGGTTGGCGACATCGATGACAGCGGGCGTTTGCCCGGCGCAATCGCATTCGCTTCGCCTTGTACCAACCCGAACATGTTTTTCTCACCCACTTTTGAGGTGAAATCGTCCATCTCGTCGTTCATCCAGAAACCATAACCCGGTGCCATCACCCCGGCGCCAAAGCGGCCGTTGATGGTGTAAGTGGTTGATACCGCGTTACCGGCTTTATCCAGCACAGAGTAATGCGTCGTTTGTGGCTTTTCATGTGGCGGAATGCCAGCGCCTAACTCGCTTGATGGGGTAGCTTTAACCGGATCGATCTTGGCACGGATCTCTGCGGCGTATTTTTTGCTCAGCAGTTTATCCATCGGCACGTTGACGTAATCAGGGTCACCTAGCAGGTTGTTACGATCGACAAACGCGTGGCGCATCGCTTCGGCAGTGTAGTGAATCGCATCAGCTGAGCCGTAACCCATAGACTTCAGATCATAACCTTCCAAAATATTCAGGATCTGGCACATGGTAGTGCCGCCTGAACTGGGTGGCGGTGCCGAGATAAAATCATAGCCACGATAAGAACAACGCACCGGTTCGCGCTCTTTAGCGACGTAGTTTTCAAAATCTTTCGCCGTCAGATAGCCACCGTTGGCTTTTGATGCCTGCTCAATCGCTTTAGGAATGTCGCCTTTGTAGAACGCATCAGGGCCTTTGGCAGCAATCAAATCTAAGGTTTTCGCCAGATTTTTCTGTACTAAACGATCGCCCGGTTGCAGCGGACTACCATCAGGACGCAAAAAGATTTTGGCGGCTTGTTTATCGCCACGCATTTTCTCAAGGCTAGTGTCGATCACATCCGTATCACCACGGGTCAAAATAAAGCCTTCACGGGCTAACTTGATTGCCGGCGCCATAATCTGTGCACGGGTCAGTTTGCCTGAACCGAATTTTTGCAGCGCCATCTCCATGCCACGTACGGTACCCGGAACGCCCACGGCGCCCCATCCAAGTAAGCTAGCATGTGGGATCAGGTTACCGTTTTCATCTTGGTACATGTTGGCGCTTGCCGCGGCGGGGGCCATTTCACGAAAATCAATGAAGTGATCTGAGCCATCGGCCATATGCAGCGTCATAAAGCCACCGCCGCCAATGTTACCGCAGCAGGAGTTAACCACCGCTTGGGCATAACCCACGGCTACCGCCGCATCAACCGCATTACCGCCCATTTTGAGTATTGCTACGCCCGCTTCAGAAGCAAACTTCTGAGAAGACACCACCATGCCATTTTTTGCTTCAACCGCTGGCAATGATGCTGCCGAGCTAAAAAAACTGGCCGCCGTCGCGCTGAGCGACAATGCCAGCAAAGATGCCTGCATTAGGCGTTTTTTATCATACATTTGAGTTTCCTAAACCTCTCCCGCAATAACCGTCAACCCTATGGCAGCGCCAGCAAAATAGCAATACAAGGCTGCAATAACCGCACAATTTCGACCAAATACTGCTATGCATGCAACCAGCCGCTAGCTAACATGCCAATGACACTCGCGCGCTGAAATTATCATCAGCAAAGGTCGTCCGTCTTGTATCCCGTCAGTAAGGCAAAGCGAGCTTAGATTGTCCAACCCTATTACTAACAAGGTTCGAATACGTCTTCGCCACACTCTGGATTTGTAACAGATTGGCAAGCTAACTGCGGACATGCTGGTGCATGGCGATGTTGACTAATGAAGGGATGCCGCAGCGTATACTTCATCGCAGAGCACACCCTGGACTTATTCGCACCGTTCCAAGGAGCGCATCCAAAATGCCCAGCCAATATCCATTACGCGGTCAATGTGACTGCGGCTATATTCAATACCAAATCAACTGTGAGCCGCTCGTCGTCCATTGTTGTCACTGCAGCTGGTGCCGCCGAGAGACGGGCTCCGCCTTCGCTATTAACGCTATGATTGAAGCCGACCAAGTGCAACTGCTGAGTGGCGAGCCTGTGCTAGTGAACACCCCCTCCAACAGTGGCAAAGGGCAGCAAATTGCACGCTGTCCTCACTGCCATGTCGCGCTGTGGAGCCATTATGCGGGCAGCGGTCCATTAACAAAATTTGTGCGTGTCGGCACCTTAGTAACACCAGAGGCATTGCCCCCTGACGTACATATTTTTACCGCCGACAAACTGCCGTGGGTACTACTACCGCAGCACGTTGCTGCATTTGAGATCTACTACGATCGCGACCAAGTCTGGCGCGAGAATAGCCTACAACGCTGGCAACAACTCCTGCCTAAAATTGCCGCTTGGCGCGCTACGCAAGCACACTAATACGACATTTATCCACAAGCCTCCGTCATGCAACGATGCGCAGGTTTGTGCAGCGGATTTCCCCTAGGAGCTCGCTTCGCTTGTCCTCATCTTTACTAATTTAGGGTTGTTTTCAAACGCGTTGCTGGGTATGTTTGCGGCTCGATGATTTCCAACCGAAATCTATGGATATTTAGGAAGCCCACGCGCAAGCGTGGCATGATGCAAGGAAGTTGTTCATGCTTAAGACGTTTATAAGCAAATTCGTTCCTCAACCAACCTCTCTCGAAAGTCTGCTTACCACCGCTTGCCATGGCTATGATGCCAGCAAAAAAGGTCTCGCAAAGCAAGTTGCCCACTATCTTAATACGGGCGAAGGCGCCGATTGCCTCCATGCGCTAGGCCAATTAACCGCTGGGAAAGGTAGCAACATGCCGGGGCACTTTGCGCCCGATAATGCCTATAAGCGAGATGAGAAAATCTTAGCCGCCATGCAGCAGGCCTTTGCTGATGAGCTAACGCACCAGCCCGCGTTTTTACATCGGTTAGCACTGGTGAATCAGGCACTGGGGATACGGGTTCACTTGCGTCATGTCGAATCCAACATTGACGGCTGGTTTGCGCATCTGCTGGTGTTTCTTAATGACCATGTGGAAGCGGTCAATGATGAAGCTGCGATCGCCCAGCTCCCTAACCGCCAAGAATTACTGGCAGTGCTGCGTGAGTTTGAACTGCCAGAGTGGTATATCGATGCCTACATTCTCGAACGTACCCACTGGCGCTATGGCGATGACTACGCCAACTACCTGCTAAAACAGGCGGATTGGCCTGCTATCTGCGCCGAGCCTGCCTACTATCAACAACTGGTACAACTGCATGCTGAGGGACGCAACACCCTGTGCAATGTACTAGCCGAACAAGCACAACTCAGTAATGATTTACTGCCGTTGCTACTGCAACTTGCGGCAGATAAGTCCAATAAAGTACGTAAATCAGCACTGCACACTCTGAATAAAATTGATGAAACCACACGGCTGAACTACCTAAGCGAACATTTCCTTGCGGCAAATACCGCCACGCGCGGCTATTGGGTGGCTACGGCAGCTGACTGTGCGTCAGCTCAGCCATTACTTGAAAGTTGGCTCGCCACTGAAAAAGTCGCCTCGGTGAAGAAACTCCTCAGCCAAACACTTGAACAGTGCCAGCTCAAGCAACAAAGCGAAAACTTTAGCTGGGAACTCCCCAGCTATAGCACCGTGAGCTTTGATAAAACATTTCCCGCCCATTGGCTTGATGACTGCATGCAAGCCTTGCAGGAGATGATTAGCGAGACCAAAGCGGATATCGAAGATGCCAAACAAGCCGCACCAGACAGCTACCGAGCGAGGTATTTGGACAGATATCAAGCCAAATTGAAAGCGTACCAAGCGATTACTCGCCACCAAGTGGCCCAGTGGTTACAGCAGTTAGCCGACGGACAACCCCCCAGTTCCGATACCCTCGACACTATCATTCGTCATGCCAAATTATTGCAGCAACCCGATGTACAACTGCCGCACTTTTTCATGTTGGTAGGGCCACAAAATCGCTGGTTGCATCGATTATTAGATAACGACAACGCAAGCAAGATCATTCAAAACAGCATCAGTGATGTGCGGCAACTGTTGCCGTTCTTGCAAGAATTTCGCTTTGGCGCCACGGCTCTGACTAATCACTTGCTTAACCTACGTGGCAACCCAACGGGCACCTTGCCACAAGCTCTGGAAGCATTACCGCTGTGGCCACTGTTTGCTGAATATCCGCAAACGATGGAACTCGCCTTAGACGGCCAGTTAGCCACGCAGAGCACACCACAAGATAAAAGTGGCTCGCTCATTATTGACCGCCTCAATAACAGTAATAATCACGATGAAGCTGGCGTGACAGCGCAGGCGCTATTCCTGCTAGCCGATTTTCCAAAATTGCCGGCACACTGGTTGCAGCGGGTCTATCAACTGGCATTTGATAGCCGTAAACTGGTGCGGCAACAAGCACAGCTTACCGCCGAACAGCACGGCATCATCACCGCTAAAGTCGCTGAGGGGCTGCAATCTAGCAGCAAAGATACTCGCAGTGTTGCTGCGCAATGGTTGATCAAACTGCAGTTAACCGATGCGCAAACCGCCTTGCAGCAAGCCATCAAAAAAGAGAAAGACCTTGCCACCCGTGCGCAACTATTAGAAGCGCTACAGTTATGTGGCGGTGATATTAGCGAATTTACCTCATCAGCGGCATTAGCTGCCGAAGCGGCATTAGGCCTGAAAAAAGCGCCACCGAAAAGCATGGCATGGCTACAGCAAAGCGCTCTGCCCGCCTGCCAATTTGCCACTGGTGAGCCAGCGGCAGCGAGCACCATCTACTGGTGGTGTGTACTGGCCGTGAAGCTGAATCAGCCAGAAGGCAACAACCTACTGCGCTTGTATCTATCGCTGTTAGATAACGCTAGCCAAGCCCAACTGGCGCACTTTTTGTTGGCGGCATTTATTAGCCAGGATACTCGCGGCCCTAGCGACCAAGAAGCCCATGAATACGCTGAAGCCAACAAGCAAAATGAGTTTGCGATGTATCAACGCTGGGCACAATACGAGTGGGGCACTGAATACCAAAAACGTACTTTGGAAGATGCCTACAACGCCTGCTTTCAAACACGTAAAAAGCAACTGTTCGGCAGCGCCATCAAAGAGAAAGGGCTACTGGCACTGATTGCGGGCGGCAAGCCAAACGAGCTGTTAGCGCTGATCCAACCCTTCATGAAGCAGCACTATGTGCGCCGCGCCCAGATTGAAGCGATGCTCAGCGCCGTCGCTAACATTGATGATCCGGTGATCATCCAGTTCATTCTGGCGCTGGCGCGGCGCTACCGCACCAAGTCAGTACAAGAGCTGGCGCGGCAGTTGGTGGAACAAATCGCTAACCGTAACGGCTGGACCACCCATGAACTGGCCGACCGCACCATCCAAACCGCCGGTTTTGAAAATACCCAAGGGCCCACGCCGTTCAATTACGGTAAACGCACACTGTCATTGCAGCTGAGCGATGATTTGAAGTTCCAACTGCTCAATGAAGATGGTAAAGAGCTCAAAGCCCTGCCTCAGCCACGCAAAGACGACGATGAAGCGTCCGTCAAAGAAACCAAAACATGGTTTAGCAGCTGTAAAAAAGAGCTCAAACAGATCATTGAACAACAAACTGCGCGGCTCTACGAAGCCATGGCCACCGAACGCCACTGGCCTGCCAGTGATTGGCAAGAGTATCTGCATCAACACCCAGTGATGTTCCGCCTCCTGCTAC
>NZ_JBLXAT010000008.1:0-155312 GCF_048265805.1 Shewanella sp.
ACAAGCGTCACCCTGAAACAATGGGAACGGAAGAGGTCGCACAATTTTTAACCTTCCTTGCCAACCAACGAAATGTGGCTATCAACACTCAAAAAATTGCACTTAACGCGTTAGCCTATTTGTATCAGAAGCATTTGCACCATGAGCTTGGGGATTTGGGTTTTTGCTATGCCACTAAACAATGAATAGCCACTGTTTTACTCTGCATGAGTATTTATTGAGTAGTTATGTCTCCACAGTCAACCAGCAAAAAGGCGCATCACTGTGGATGCGCCAACACTTCTGAAAGGTGGTTAAAAACGCTTACTTTTGGTTTAGCAGTTTAAGGAAGAAGGCGTATTCCAATGCGGTTTCATGCAGCGCGTTAAAGCGTCCGGATGCACCACCATGGCCAGATTCCATATCGGTTTTGAACAATAGCAAGTGATCATCGGTTTTGTAATCACGCAGCTTAGCAACCCATTTAGCAGGTTCGTAATACTGTACTTGTGAGTCAAACAAACCGCTGGTGACTAGCAGGTTAGGGTAGGCTTGTTTCTTCACGTTGTCGTATGGGGCATACGACAGCATGTAGTCGTAATACTTAGGCTGTGACGGATTACCCCATTCGTCGTACTCGTTGGTGGTCAGCGGGATTGATTCATCCAGCATGGTGGTGACGACATCAACAAACGGTACATGCGCGGCCACGCCATTGTAGAGTTCCGGTGCTTGGTTAATTACCGCACCCATTAACAAACCACCGGCGCTGCCGCCAACGGCAAACACTTTATCTTTAGCGCCGTAGCCTTGAGCAACCAAGCTTTTGGTCACATCAACGAAGTCGTTAAAGGTGTTCTTTTTGTTGAGTTTCTTGCCATCTTCATACCAGCCGCGACCTTTCATTTGCGAACCACGAATATGTGCTAGCACGTAGACAAAACCGCGATCTAGCAAGCTCACCAATTCAGGTTTGAAGGTGGGGTCGATGTTGATGCCGTAAGAGCCGTAGCCGTATTGATACAGTGGGGCAGTGCCATCCAGCTTAGTATCTTTGCGATAAACCAAGGTGACTGGCACTTGGGCACCGTCACGTGCTTTAACAAAAATCCGTTTAGACAGGTATTTGCTGGCATCGAAATCACCCAATACTTGTTGCTGTTTCAGTTGGGTGAGTTTTAGGGTTTTTAAGTCCACATCGTAATCTATGGTCGGCGTGGTGAAGCTGCTGTATTTCAGGCGTAATGCGCTGTTATCTAGCTCTTTGTTACCGTATAGATGCAGTGAATAGGCTTCGCCATCAAAGGCGACTTCGCGCTGGCTACCGTCGTTAAGCGATACCACTGTGATGTGTGATTGCGCGCCTTTGCGGCTTTCATACACTAAATATTCATCAAACAGTTCAAATGCTTGAATTTGCGAATGTTCACTGCCGGGGATCACTTCTTGCCAGTTGGCTTTATCACCAAGGTGATTGGCGGCTACTTTCATGATGCGTGAATTTTTCGCGCCCAAGTTGGTGAGAATGTAGAAATCGTCACCATGCTTTTGCACTTCATACATGAGTTGCGGATCACGCGCAGTAAAAGCGATCGGTTTAGCGTGTGGATTGTTGGCATCCAGCAGATGCACCCCAGTTGCTTCGGTAGCGCGGTGCGAAATGTAGATGGTCGACTTATCTTTGCTCTTGGTCAGATAGGTGTAATAGGACAGATCTTGCTCTTCATACACCAGCTCGTCAGCTGATTGCGGCTGGCCGAGGACATGGCGATAAACTTGGTAACCTAACAAAGTGGTTGGGTTTTTCTTGATGTAATACAGGGTTTGGTTGTCGTTGCCCCAGACAATATCGCCTTTGATATTCACCAATTCGTCAGGCAGGGCTTTACCGCTACTCAAATCGATAATTTTAGCGGTGTATAAGCGGCGGCTGACGGTATCGGCGGTGTAGGCCAGCAGTTGCTCATTGGGGCTTGGTTCAACATTTGATAAGTAAAAAAATGCGTGGCCTTTAGCAAGTTGGTTAATGTCTAACACGGTTTGCTTATCTTTGCCGTCTAGCGTGGTGCTGCGCACGTAGATGGGGTATTCATTGTCTCCCACCATTTCACTGGCGTAGAAATAATGGCCGGATTTAATCGGCAGTGAGCTATCGTTTTGCGGAATACGCGACTTCATCTCATCAAACAGCTGGCTTTGTAACGCCTTGGTATCGGCCATTTTGGCATCAGCGTAGGCATTGTTGGCGTTGAGATAGTTCAGCATCTCAGGATTTTTACGCGTGTCATCCCGCAGCCAATAGTAATCATCAATGCGTTTATGGCCGTTGGTAACCAGTTCGTGTGGGACTTTTTTGGCAACGGGTGCCGATACCGACTCTGCGGCGTAGGCGGAGTAGGATAGCCCCGCGATGGCGCTGATAATGGCAGCGCTAAGGTAATGTGCAGGTTTCATAAATATCGCTTCTTCAAAAATAGGAGCAGAGGGCATTGCTGCCCTCTGAATAGCGCAAGAATCGCTTAATAGAACATGTAATCTAAGCGGATGGTGAAGCTACGGCCTTCTAGATAGTTCACGTTCAGTGGTGACAAGGTATCGTCTTCGTCGCGTAGCATGGCGCGGCGATAGGTGGTCACTTCACGGTCAAATAGGTTGTTCACGTGCAGGCTTAGGTTGAGGTTTTCGTTCAACTCCATACGGCCTGACAGATTGACATAACCATAAGCCGGAGAAATATCTTCATCACGGGCGGCGAAGTGGCTCTTGAAGCTGCCATAGAATGAATAATCCATACGCACATTGGCGTGACGGTTAAACAATTCAACACCTTGATCCAGCGCCAGATACCCATTGTATTTAGGTACCATGGTCATATCGTCGCCTTTGTGAGCGGAGATAGTTGCGTTGTCTTCGGTGACTTCCGCGTTGGTATACGATGCGTTGAAGAGCATCTTCAGGTCGTCAGTTAACCAAGCGGTAGACTCCAGTTCCAAACCACGAGAGCGTGCTTGACCACCGTTTGCGGTGTAAGAGAAACCACACGTTTCCATATACACGCTGGTTTTCATGTCGGTCCAATCGATCTGATAGGCCGCCGCGGCGATGTCAACTTTGCCGCCGAATAGGCGCGATTTAACACCCACTTCATAGTTTTTGATTTGGTCAGAGGTGTAACGGTCTTTATGGTTGACGGCACTTGGGTCATCGCCACACAAACTTGGCAGCGGGCCATTGTTGCCCCCCGGACGATAGCCTTCAGAGTACAAGCTGTAGACTGAGAGATCGTTGTTTGGTCGCCATGACACACTGAATTTGTAGCGATTACCTGATTCTTTACCATTGGTTTCGCTGGAGCCTGTTCCCCACATACCAAGTTGCGCGTAGCTGGTGTGGTCGCGTAAATCAAAGCGACGAACACCGGCGTTGAGTTCTAAATCGCCGTAGCTGCCCAGATCAAACAGGTATGAGGTATCGGCAAAGAACGCTAATTCACGGGAGGAATCGTCATAGTAGGTCAGGTTCCACATCAGTGTTGGATCGTTCCAGTTATCTAAGCCGATTTGACGGCCATCCGCGCCGTACATCGCCAGAAATAGCGCTGAATCAATGTCGCTGCCGCTGAAGAATTCATCTTGCGCGTGTGGCGAATAGGGGGTGGTGGATTTGTCGTAGTAGGCACCAACCGTCCAAGACCAGCGGCTGCTAGTATCGTAGTTTTGCAGACGCAACTGGTGAGTTTGGCGTTTGTCCTTGGTGTCGTTGATGATCCAATCGTCCATCA
Organism: Shewanella sp.; assembly: GCF_048265805.1. Taxonomy (GTDB): domain Bacteria; phylum Pseudomonadota; class Gammaproteobacteria; order Enterobacterales; family Shewanellaceae; genus Shewanella. The sequence goes on from NZ_JBLXAT010000008.1 coordinate 3,761, forward strand.
TGTTATAGAAATCGAGAAACGCGAAATCATCTAGCGAATCACTTTTGGTTTGGCGATAAGACCCTGCATAGCTCAAGGTGGCAATGCCAAATAGATCGTCATGATCGATGTTCAGCGTGTAGATATCGGTTTTATCTTTGCTCCATGCGTCCATACGTTGCCAAACTTGGTAGCGACTGGGCACGCTGTTGTTGGCATCGCCGTGGCAGGCCGCACGGTTGGCGTTTGGATCACAATCTACGGTAAAAATATCAATATCATAACCATAAGGCGCCGCCGCATTTTGCGTGGCCGAGTAATCGTAATAGTAGCCTGGGGTGGCGAGATCACCGGTAGAGGTGCCGCGGCTTTTTTCCTCAATGTAGGTGTAGCCAGCCACAATATTCAGCTCTGGTGTGGCCTGCCAACGTAGTTTGCTGCGCAGCAAAGTATCATTGCTATCCGCTTGCTGGCCGGTGCTCATGTTGACCATCTGGCCTTGCTCAGTGCCTCGGTTGTAATTCACCCGCAGTGCCAGCTTGTCATTCACCAACGGAATATTTACGCCCATGGAGTAATTGCTGTTGGTGCCATCAACATGTTGCTCTTTACCTGCTTGTAATGAGCCGAACAGTTCAAAGTCTGTCAGTTGTGGCTGTTTGGTGATGATTCTTACTGTGCCACCAATAGCATTAGAACCGTAAAGCGTACCTTGCGGGCCGCGTAAGACTTCAATTCGGTCGATGTCGGTCAGGTTGGTGTAGTTGAACGGCACATCATCCACAAAGGTGGATGTGGTATCTGGTGCGGCATCGTTACCGCCACTTAAACCACGTAAAATCAATTGGTTGCCTGGCATTGCTGCGCCAGCTAGGGTGCGATACAAGTCTTCGGCGTAGGTAATGTCACGGTCTGCTAATTCGGCGGCCGATACGGCAGAGACTGACATAGGGACTTCAAGCAAGGTTTCAGCTTTGCGGCGCGCCGTGACAGTGATTTTTTCAATATCGCCCGAGCTGCCTTCAATGGCTGAACGTTCGATGGTGGATGTTTGTTGCTCAGCAGGTTCCGCTGCATGAGCAAAGAGTGCGGGGGCAAGACCTAGTGTCGATACTAGCGACATATGCAGTAGGCTGAGTTTAAACCCTTGGGGGCGGGATAACTTCATACAACTTCCTCAATGCAATTTTCTTATTATGAATTTTGTATACTTTATTTGATGTTGTTCATCAGCGTACATAAAGCCTTAACAAAGTCGCTGCGTCAATCGGGAAAATCTTTACAAAGTGTGTAATTTAAAGGTTACAAATTAACGTGAGGTTGACGTGGGTAACAATATTGCTGATTTTTTGGCTAAAAAACTTATGGGTGTCAACCACATTAACCCTGTTTGAGCGCGCTATGTTGGCAATGGGGGGTGTTTGGCATGAAATGGGAATGAATAAAACTAATCCTTGCTTATGGGGTAGCAACAAGGAGGAATGCCATGTGGAGAAGGCTGTTTTTGGGGGCGCGGACAGCGGGACGGGCGCGTGTCCCGCTGAAGACACGGTGGATTAACGCAGTTTGTTACCGCTAATCAACGCTAGCAATTTATCGACAATGTGTTCACCGTCCATCCGCAGGCCATTATGCTCATATTCTGAGGTGACCCAAGTTCGTAGATTCGGCACTAACGCAGCGGTTTCTTCGCTAAATTGGCGCTCCACGTACATGTCATTGCTATAGACTGCTGCCGCGACTGACACGGTATTTTGTTGCAGTTTTTCGATGTCATACAGCATCGGCCAATCAGTTTTGGCAGCTAGTTTTTCTGCCGCTGCTTGCAGGGGTTTTAGCCATGCAATCTGCTCAAACATCCACGGGAACACCATTTCGCCGGTAAATAAAATCGCTTCGGCATCGCTAGCAAATTCCGGAAGTGTGTGGCGCACGCGGTGTGCCGCCCAAGCGGACGCTTGCTGCTGGCAATAAATCGACTCGTGCAAAATCGCGTAAATGGGGTTGGTGTGGTAGCTGAGCATCTGGTTGAACTGCGCCAAAAACAGTGGGTTCAAGGTTTGGCCGCTCGGTGTCTCTATCAGCGCTTGTTCCAGCAGGTAATAGACCGACTCTGCGCCTTGCTCCATGCCCAGATTGATGCCGATTAATTGCAGCATTTCTACGGTGAGTTTATCGCCGTTGGCTAAGGTTACATCGTGTTGGCGTAGGTAGGTTACCAAGTTATCGGTGAGCTGGCGGGCGTCACTAAAACGGCTGAAAAAGTCGTTATTTTTTTGTAAAGTACGTTTAAAGGTCGCTTGGTAAACCTCATCAGCGCTGCGGCTCACGCTGGGTATACCGCCAGTGATCAGTGCGGCGCGCAGTCCCTCTGGTGCCGCGCTTAAATAACGTAAAATGCAGAAACCTCCAAAGCTTTGGCCCAACACTGTCCACGGTGTATCCGGAGACAGCTGCGCGCGAATCGCTTCCGCATCACGCACGATATTATCGGCACGAAAATGACTGAGATACTCTGCTTGTTGGGCGCTATCAAGGTGCGCCAAGCTGGCATAACTGATTGGTGAGGAGAGTCCTGTACCGCGCTGGTCGAGCAATAGCACACGATAGTCTTTTAGTATGCGCTTCAACCAGCCACTGTTGGCCGCTGGACGCAGAGCACCAAAGCCGGGACCACCTTGGAAAAATACCAAAAATGGCAGTTCCGCTGCACCTGCTTGCAGGCCGCGCATCTGACGGGCAAATACTTGGATAGTGGTGCCGGGCTGTTGATAGTTAAGCGGTAGTTCAAAAAAGTGTTTTAAGGTTACCGCGCCTTCAATAGGGTTAAGTGCTGTCATGGTTATCTTTTTCGTGCAGCGTACAGAGTGGCGCCATACTACTTGATTTTGTGAATTGGCGGCAGCCATTGGCGATTCGTTGGGCAGATATTTACCGTAAAAGGCGGTAGACTGCTGCCATTACTCGGCAGTTAAGATGTTGATTACTGCTAATTAGTCTCAGTAAAGTGAGCTTTGACCTATGAAATTTCAGATTATTCCTGTCACGCCGTTTCAACAGAATTGCAGCCTGATCTGGTGTGAGCAAACCCGTAAAGCCGCAGTGGTTGACCCAGGTGGTGATATTGACCGTATTCAAACGGCCATTGCTGAGCATGGTTTAACCTTAGATAAAATTTTGCTGACCCATGGCCATATTGACCATGTCGGTGGTGCCGCAGTGTTAGCAAAAGCGACTGGCGTGGCGATTATTGGCCCGCATGAAGCCGATAGCTTTTGGCTGGAAAATCTGCCAATGCAGAGCCAGAAGTTTGGCTTTCCATCGGTTGATAAATTTGTACCGGCACAGTTCTTAGATGATGGTGACACCGTTGAGCTTGGCAATATCAAGCTGCAAGTGCTGCATTGTCCCGGCCATACGCCCGGCCATATCGTGTTTGTTGATACTGCCGCCAATATGGCGTGGGTGGGTGATGTGCTGTTCCGTGGGTCGATTGGTCGTACTGATTTCCCCGGCTCTGATCATCAAGCCTTGCTGGACTCTATTCGTACAAAATTGTGGCCTCTGGGCGAGCAGGTTGAATTTGTGCCGGGTCATGGCCCAATGTCGAACTTTGGCGATGAACGCCAGCACAACCCGTTTGTGGCTGACAAATTGTTTGAGGTGTAAACGTTATTTTGTCGAGGTATTTGCCTGAAAGGTATAGATATCTGGTAGATACTTTGTTGCAACAGACCAAGGACTCAAGTGAAATATTTATTCGAGCTTGTCGTGGTTTACCTGTGTTTGCTCCACACCGCTGATGCGAAAATCATTGAAGATGCAGCGCGTCAGCGACAAATTCCTGTGGAGATCTCTGCGCCCATGCATCAAGAGGCTTGTACCGCTAAGCATCAATGCCCAGTTGCTTTAGTCAGCTCTGGTTATGGCATGGGTCACACTCAATATACCTTTGCCACGGATGCATTAAATAAACTGGGGTATTTAACGGTTGCGATTGCTCATGAGCTGCCGCTAGACCCTCCGCTGTCTGTTACGGGGAACCTTTATCAAACGCGCAGTGAGAATTGGCGCCGTGGTGCAGCAACCTTGGCGTTCATTCGGACGGCGCTTAAGGAGCAATACCCCAATTATGATTTTGACTCACTACTGTTGTTTGGTCATTCCAATGGCGGTGATATTTCCGCGTGGCTTGCCAATGAAGGCAAACCGTATATCAAAACTGTGATAACGCTGGATAACCGCCGTGTGCCATTGCCGAGAAGTGAAACTATTGGTGTGTTGTCGATTCGCGGCAGCGATTTTCCCGCTGATGCTGGCGTATTGCCAACGACGGCCGAGCAAACACAATTTGGCAGTTGTGTAGTGCAACTTCCTGCTGCACGCCATAACGATATGGCGGACAGCGGCCCACCACAATTGAGGGACAGCATGGCGATGTTAATCACCGAGTATCTAGGCGGTGCGACATGTTCTACCTTGAGGAAACAAGCGCACTAAACAACAAGGAGATCTTCAAGTGACAATCACACACCGTGGTGCTTGTTTGTGTGGCAGCGTGACGTATGAACTCTGTGGCGAATTTCAATCCTTTTACCTTTGTCATTGTCATCACTGCCAAAAAGACACGGGGAGTGCTCATGCTGCTAATCTGTTCGCGAATGGACAATTAACGTGGTTGTCTGGTGAGTGGGATGTCAAAATCTACCAACATGCCAATTCATGTCATGTAAAAAGTTTCTGTCATCACTGCGGTTCGGCCGTACCGACGACAGTTAACGGTTGGGTGATGGTACCAGCAGGTAGTTTAGATTCAGCCGTTGATATCGCACCTACCGCCAAGATTTTTATGGCGAGTGCCGCTGATTGGTCTAAGTGTTTGGCCGACGTTGCAAGTTATGCTGATAATGCGACGGGTTAGTGGGGTTGTGACACATCACGTCGTGTGATTGAGGCAAGGCTTATGATGCGTGGTGTTGGCTTTCTTGATAAAAACCGCCATCAATCTCAATGGTTTTTGTAAGATGTAGTGCAAAGGAGTGGTATGAAAAACAAGGGAAAACTGTTCTTTTTCTGTGGTAAGATGGGCGCTGGTAAGTCAACAATATCTCAAGTAATTGCCGCTGAAAATAATGCGGTGCTTATCTCTGAGGATGAGTGGTTAGCGGCGCACTTTCCCGCGCAAATCACTGCATTCGATGATTACTTAAAGTACGCCAAGCTCATCAAACCGTTTGTGAGAAAACACGTACAAGCGGTGCTCAATGTCGGCACGAATGTGGTGATGGATTTTCCTGCTAATACCACGGAACAACGCGCTTGGTTTCTCTCGTTATGCCGTGATATTCATTGCGAGCACCAGTTGTTGTATCTCTCACCGATGCACAGTGCTTAGTGCAGATTGCTAAACGGCGTTTGGCACAACCAGAGCGTGCCAATTTTGATACCGAAGCGGTGTTCCACCAAGTTAGCCAATATTTTGAAGCGCCCACAGCCAGTGAAGGCTTAAATATAGTCATTCGTTGATGAGTAACCACACTGATTGTTACCCCAAAATCTTTACCCGCTTGTTTCAAGGACTGATATGAATCCCACTAATCCAGAAGATGAATTGGCTCAAGGCCGTATGGCACTGTGGTTAACGCCAGACGATATCGCTTTTTTGAGTAATGAGTGGCGCAAGATCCCTGATAACGTCGATGATGAAACTAAAGAGCGCTGGGCGCGGATTGCGTTTCGTGCCGCATCGGCGCTGCATAAAGCGGGTGTCACGTATGAACCTGAATTTCCAAAAGAAGATCAAAAATATCGGCGGTAATCAACAAAATCGTTCCCATCGTCGACACTGTTCATGACGCGTGATGTAACGCTTGAGCCATACGGCTTTTTCATCGCGCAATAAAAAGGGGCATGAGTTTCAAACTCATGCCCCTTTTACTGAGTAGGGTTTTAGCTTTTAGTGTGTAGTTATGCGGTTAATCTTTTAACGAATTAACCGAAAGTACCTTTGACATAATCTTTGGTGCGTTGATTACGCGGTTGGTTGAATACTTGCTCAGTTTCACCAAACTCGATCAACTCGCCCAAGTACATAAACGCGGTGTAGTCCGAGATGCGCGCAGCTTGCTGCATGTTGTGGGTCACAATCACGATGGTGTAATCGCGGCGCAACTCAGTAATCAGCTTTTCGATACCTTGGGTGGCGATCGGGTCGAGTGCCGATGTTGGTTCATCCATCAAAATCACATCGGGTTTCAGTGCGATAGTGCGGGCGATACACAAACGTTGTTGCTGGCCGCCTGACAAACCAGAGGCGTCGGTGTGCAGTTTGTCTTTCACTTCATCCCACAACTGCGCTTTTTCCAACGCTTCTTTAACGCGGTGTTCCATCTCTTTGCGTGACAGACGTTCGTACAACTTGATACCAAAGGCGATGTTATCGTAAATCGTCATCGGGAACGGTGTTGGCTTTTGGAACACCATGCCGATTTTGGCACGTAGGTCGTTAAGGTCAACGCGGCGGTCGAGCACTTTGATGTCAGCACCTAAGGTCACATCGCCTTCGGCATATTGACCTGGGTACAGCTCATAAATGCGGTTTAAACAACGCAGCAGGGTCGATTTACCACAACCTGACGGGCCGATCATGGCGGTCACGCGGTTTTCATAGACCGGCATAGTAACATCGAAAAGTACCCGTTTATCTTTGCCATAAAAGAAGTTTAGGTCTTTGATATCCATGCGCTTTACCAACGCTTGCGACAGTGGTTGTTGGTAATCTTTCAATTGGGCTACCTGACTCATCAGGACCTCCGCTTTTTCAATTGTGGTAATGCACGTGACATTACGTTTAATAACAGAATCGCCATGGTGATAAGCAGTGCGCCGGACCAAGCCAGTTGGTTCCAAGATTCATAAGGGCTCATGGCGTATTGATAGATGGTGACCGGTAAATTGGCCATGGGCTCATTAGGATTTACCGACATAAAACTTGAGTTCAGCGCCGTGAACAGCAATGGGGCGGTTTCACCACTGATACGGGCGATAGACAGCAAAATGCCGGTGACAATACCGGTGCCTACCGCGCGATAGCTCAGTTGCAGGGTGACGCGCCATTTTGGCGTACCGAGGCCTGCTCCTGCTTCACGCAACTGTACTGGCACCAGCTTGAGCATCTCTTCGGTGGTACTGATAATCACAGGCAACGCGATAATCGCCAAGGCGATAGCGCCCGCCCAGCCGGAGAAGTGGCCAGTGGTTACCACCACGATTTCGTAGACAAACAAGCCAATCAAAATCGATGGGGCACTCATCAACATGCCGTTAAGAAAACGGATGCTGTCAGCCGTTTTGGAGTTTTGTCCATACTCGGCCAACCAAGTCCCTGCCAAAATGCCAATCGGTGTGGCGATTAGAATGCCGATGCCGGTCATAATCACACTGCCGACAATGGCGTTAAGCAGGCCACCTTCGCCGCCTGGGCCTGGGGTGACTTCGGTAAACAAGGCCAGATTCATTCCCGCGAGTCCCTTTTGAAACAGGGTGAACAGGATCAAAATCAAAATCCCTAGGCCGATGCCCGTAGATACCAAGCAAGCTAATTTGAATAACTGGTTTTTAAATTTGCGGATCATTTAGCTTTCCTCCGCAGCATTACTCGAGCGGTGCCCATGACCACAAAAGTAATCATAAACAGGACTAAGCCAAGGCCGATGAGGGCAGAGATGTGCATATCGCCGGTGGCTTCGTTAAATTGGTTAGCAATTGATGCCGAGATTGATGTGGCTGGCATAAACAGGCTGGCATCAATGCTTTGTGCGCCACCGATAACGAAGGTAATTGCCATGGTTTCGCCCAGTGCACGTCCCAATGCCAAAATCAGCGCGCCGAAGATCGGCCCTTTAATCGCTGGCAGCAGCACTTTTACAATCACTTCAAATTGGGTGGCACCGATACCGTAAGTCGCTTCACGCAGCACTTTAGGCACTGTAGACAGCGCTTCTTTAATCAGTGATGTCAGGATTGGCAGAATCATAAATGCCAGAATGATGCCGGAGGTTAACAAACCCACGCCCATTGGCGGGCCGGTAAAAATGGTGCCGAGCACTGGCACATCTGAGAGGTGTTCGCTGGCCCAAATTTGGAAGCCATCAGAGAACCAAGGGGCAAACACGAATAAGCCCCACATGCCGTAGATGATCGATGGTACGGCCGCGAGCAGCTCAATGGCGATAAACAGCGGTTTAGAAATCGCCGCCGGACACAGCTCAGACAGGAAAATTGCTACCCCGATGCCGACAGGTAGGGCAAGGGCAACGGCGATAATCGAAGAAACAACCGTGCCGTAAAGTGCGTTTAATGCACCAAACTCTTCGGTGACTGGGTTCCAGTCGGTGCTGGTAAAAAACGACAACCCAAATTTGGCGAGGGCAGGGTATGCGCCCATCACCAGTGACAGCATGATGCAGAACATTAGTACTGAAATCAGTCCGGCGCTGATAAAACAAGCGCGGCGGAACAGGGTGTCACCTTGCCAAGGAAAATCCACTATTGAAATTGCTCTCATAAATCTCAACTTTTCAGAAATGGCTTAGCCCTCACACAGCTGCGTGAGGGCTAGTGTCATTACAGTGGCTTAGTAAACTGCTTTGCCATCTGCCTTGATATCGCTGTGCCACATGGTTTCAACCATGTTTACAACGTTGTCTGGCATCGGGATGTATTCCAACTCAGCCGCTAAGTCATCACCGTTGGCATAAGACCATTCGAAGAACTTCAGCACGTCTTTGGCTGTTGTCGCGTTCGCTTGTTCTTTATGCATCAGGATGAAAGTTGCTGCAGTCATTGGCCATGAATCCGCACCAGGTTGGTCGTTCAGAATCAGTTTGAAGCCAGGAGCATTCGCCCAGTCAGCGTTAGCCGCTGCTGCTTGGAACGCTGCCATGGTTGGCTGTACAAAGTGACCGTCTCTGTTTTTCAGCTGGGTGTAAGCGAGGTCGTTAGTTTTTGCGTAAGCAAATTCAACATAACCGATAGCGCCTTTGGTGCGTTTAACAAAGTTAGCCACACCAGCGTTACCTTTACCGCCTAGTTGGTTAGCCGCTTTTGGCCACGCCACTTCTTTACCTACACCGATGCTTGATTTCCAATCGCCACTTACGCGAGTCAGATAGTCGGTGAAGTTATAGGTAGTACCTGAACCGTCTGAGCGGTGAACGGTATAGATTGGGGTTTTAGGCAGTTTCACGCCTTCGTTCAAGGCTGCAATGGCTTTGTCATCCCAGCTTTTTACTTTACCTAAGTAGATATCTGCCAGTACTTCACCTGACAGTTTCAGCTCACCTGCTTTAACGCCTGGCAGGTTAACTACCGCAACGATTGAACCCATTACGGCTGGGAACTGTACCAGACCTTGCTTGTCTAGGTCTTGTTTGCTGAGTGGTGCATCAGATGCACCGAAATCAACCGTTTTTGCGATAATTTGCTTGATACCGCCGCCAGAACCGATTGCTTGATAGTTCAGTTTGACGCCAGTTTCTTTGTTATACTGCTCTGCCCATTTTGCATAAACAGGGTATGGGAAGGTAGCACCAGCACCGTTGATTACTGTGTCAGCGAATGCTGAAGTTGAACAAACGATGGCACATCCAAACAGCGCACCCTTAAGCAAGTTATTCATATATCAATCCTAAAATTTGACATTCTTGTCGTTGGTTAGTTGACGCGAAGCAGTTTGTCACCGTTAAATGACAGCTATGTGACAGCGCTGCGTAATAACGCGGAAATTACGACGTTTTGGCTGGTTTTTAAGTTGAAAGTAGCTAGGCTGAAATAGTTAACTTGCTGTTATGTAATGGAAATAAAATAAGGCGCCGAGTGGCGCCTTAGTAATATGACATGTTTGTGACAGTGATAAATAGCCGCATAATGCTGCTATTTATGGGGCAATTAGGCTTTCATCGCCTTATCTCCACGGGCTAAACCCACTACGCCAGAGCGCGAGACTTCGATGACTTTAGTCACTTCGGCCATTGCGGCGATGAATGAATCGAGCTTTTCAGAGGTGCCCGCCAGCTGGATGGTATATAAGCTGGAGGTGACATCAACGATCTGACCGCGGAAGATATCCGCCATGCGTTTAACCTCTTCACGCATATCGCCAACCGCACGCACTTTAATCATGGCTAACTCACGTTCGATGTAGGCTGATTCAGTGATGTTCGATACCTTGAGCACATCAATTAACTTGTGCAGTTGCTTCTCAATCTGTTCCAGAATCGACTCATCGGCAAACACCGTTACGGTCAGGCGCGACAGCGTGGCATCATCAGTGGGCGCTACATTGAGCGTGTCAATGTTGTAGCCACGCTGTGAGAACAAGCCAATCACACGTGATAAAGCGCCGGGTTGGTTTTCCATCAGTACAGAAATAATTCGGCGTTTCATCAGCATTTCTCCTTTTTGCTCAACCACATATCGCTCATTGAGCCGCCACGGATCTGCATCGGGTAGACGTGCTCAGTTTCATCAACGCTGATATCAACAAATACCAGACGATCTTCCATTGCCAAGGCTTCCGCCAGTTTGCTTTCCAGCTCATCGGGATGCGTAATCGCAATGCCCACATGGCCGTATGCTTCAGCAATTTTGGCAAAGTTTGGCACTGAGTCCATGTAGGACTGGGAGTGACGGCCAGCGTAAATGATGTCCTGCCACTGTTTCACCATACCAAGGAAGCGGTTGTTCAAGTTGATGATTTTAACTGGTACACCGTATTGCAATGCGGTTGATAGCTCTTGGATATTCATCTGAATCGAGCCGTCACCGGTGACACACACCACGGTTTCGTCGGGCAGTGCCATCTTAACGCCCATGGCGGCAGGTAAGCCAAAGCCCATGGTGCCCAGACCACCTGAGTTAATCCAACGGCGTGGTTTATCGAACGGATAATACAGGGCTGCAAACATCTGGTGTTGACCTACGTCTGACGCCACGTAAGCATCACCTTTGGTCAATTTATACAGAGTTTCAATCACTTGTTGTGGTTTGATGCGCTCGGCCGATTTCTCATAGTTCAAGCATTGGCGCTCACGCCATTGGCTGATCTGCTGCCACCATTGCTCAATTGCTGCGGTGTCTTGTTCGCCTTCAGCACCGTCATCCAGCAACTCCAACATATCAGCCAATACATTTTCTGCTGAGCCCACGATCGGAATATCGGCGTGCACGGTTTTGGAGATTGACGCGGGGTCGATGTCGATATGCACCACAGTGGCATTCGGGCAATATTTAGCGACATTGTTGGTGGTACGGTCGTCAAAACGCACACCGATACCGAAAATTAAATCACAGTTATGCATGGCCATATTGGCTTCATACAAACCGTGCATGCCCAACATGCCTAAATTGTTATGGTGGGTACCAGGGAAGGCGCCTAAACCCATCAGCGTATTCACCACCGGCAGATTTAAGCGCTCTGCTAATTTGGTTAGACGTTCACTGGCTTCAGAAATAACTGCACCACCACCGACATATAGCACAGGTTTTTTGGCTTGCAGCAGCGCTTGTAAACCGCGGCGAACTTGGCCTTTATGGCCAGATACCGTTGGGTTGTACGAACGCATTTTGATCTTTTTCGGATATTCATATTCGTACAGCAGCGCTGGGTTTAAGCAATCTTTGGGCAGGTCGACCACTACCGGGCCTGGTCGACCGGTAGAAGCGATATAAAATGCTTTCTTGATGATGCTAGGGATTTCGCGGGGGTCGGTCACTAAGAAGCTGTGCTTTACCACAGGACGTGAAATACCGATCATGTCGCATTCTTGGAAAGCATCGTTACCAATCAAGTTACTTGGCACTTGGCCTGATAACACCACCATGGGAATGGAGTCCATGTACGCGGTAGCAATACCAGTAATGGCATTGGTTGCACCGGGGCCAGAGGTCACCAGCACCACGCCAACATTACCCGTGGCACGTGCATAGCCATCGGCCATGTGCACTGCTGCTTGTTCGTGGCGTACCAAAATATGTTCGATTTGTTTTTTTTCGTGTAGCGCGTCGTAGATATCTAGAACAGAGCCACCGGGGTAGCCGAAAATGTGTTTAACGCCTTCGTCGATCAACGAGCGGACGATCATGCTGGCGCCAGAAAGCATCTCCATTTGTCATTCCTCAATAAGATACCGTTACGGTAAACAGTAACTTTTACAGCGACGGTAATCGCTAATAAATAGAGTGAAGAGGGTACTCTTCACCACCCTGAACTCAGTGCATTGAGCGCAACCCTGTAAGGTTGTGAGTCCTTGTCTGTCGTTGAGACAGGCATCCATCTTATGAAAATTTGTTCGAGATGCAAGCAGTTAACGAATGAATAACAAATTAACCGCTTAAAATTTGCGCTAAAAAACAGCCACCGCTGATGGTGGCTGTGAGGAAAGGTTAATTGCGCGTGGGGCGCCATGTACCGGGGAAGGTAAATAACTGGCAGATGCCGACACCGGTAATCGCTAAAAACATCAATAAACAGAATGGGATAGCTGTGCCAGTATAGAAGAACGCCAGAATCGGCCCAGCCAGAGCCCCAATGCCAAAGCGCAGCGTACCAATTACCGCCGTCGCGGTGCCGGTCTCTTGTTTGAATTTCATCAAAACAATGGCATCGCTGTTGACGGACATGATGCCGAGAGACGCCATCAACGGGACTAACAGCACGATGGTGAAGTGATAATCCAGCCCCAGCATGTTCACCGCCAGTAAGGCGGCGCTAAACACGGTGGCACTGACGGTTGCTAATGCCAACATCTTGCGCGAACCATGCTTAACCACAATACGAGAATTCAGCAGGTTGGCGAGTGCGAGCGCTCCCACGTTAAGACCAAACAGCAATGCAAATGTGTGCTGGCTTAGCTGGAACACCTCCATATACACGAATGGCGACGCGGTGAGGTAACTAAAAAAGGCGAAAGCGCACAGTAAACCGCTGCCCAAGTAGGGTTTAACTCCAGCGGTGGAAAATACCACACCGTAGTTACGTAAAAACGACTTTTGACTGCGCTCACTGGTGTCGCGATCGGAAGGCATGCGCAGCTTGAACGCAACCAGCACAAACAGTAGTGCCGCATAACTGCACAATAAAAAGAAAATCAGCTGCCAATAGCCTAAACCTAAAATAATACTGCCGATGGTAGGTGCCGCTAACGGCGCAATCATCATAATCAAGCTGACATAAGACATGCCTTTCGCGGTATTTTCACCATAAATCTCTTTCACATAGCCGGGCACCACCACTGTTGCCGCCGAGCCGAGAAATGCTTGCACAAAACGCAGCAACATAAACAGCGTTAGGCTAGTGGAAAGCGCTAATCCCAAGGTTGTGATGGCGAACCCTGCCAAACCAATAAGCACCAAAGGTCGCCGGCCAATACGATCTGCCAGCGGCCCAAATGTCAGCATACCCATCGAATAACCCGCCAGATAGACGCTGAGTGACTGTTGTACTTGGGTCACATTGGTATGAAAGCTATCGGCAATCACTGACATTGCTGGTAGATACATATCAATCGTCAGCGGAGTAATCGCCATAATTGCCGCTAACATTGGCAGCAGCAGATACAGGGGTAACGCAGCGGGAAATGGGGTTCCCTTGGTCGTTATTGTCAAAATAACCTCATAAAAACAAGGTGAATAAGGAGTGCGTAATGTTCTTGTGGCGCATAGTAACTAGCGTGTGACTCTGTGCCAATAACCGATTGCGTAATTGTTTGTAACTAAGTCATTGTGCACGGCTTTCGTTTCTCCGCTCAGGCGTGTTCAACCAGTGGGTGAACATCAATAATAGTTTAGTCATCTCAATGAGGTAGCGATAGCGTGCAAGCATCTGTTACGGCTGGACTCCATGGCCTGAAACGGGTAGTTTTAAAATCCTGTGATAGCAGTAGAAGGTTATGTCGCCGTGCGTGAGAGTGGATGGAGTTGGCAACTGGTTAACGATATCAGCCAGATCGATGCCGCGACTTGGGATGAGCTGATGCAGCCCGATACGCCATTTAATCGCCATAGCTTTTTACTCGCTTTGGAGCAAAGTCGCTGTGTCAGCCTTGATGCTGGCTGGCAGCCTCTGCATCTGGTGTTGTTGCACAATGAGCAACCCGTCGCGTTGATGCCGTTGTATCGCAAACGACATTCTTACGGTGAATATGTGTTTGATTGGGCGTGGGCTGATGCTTATGACCAATATCAACTGGCCTATTATCCCAAGTTAGTTAGCGCCATACCGTTTACCCCCGCTACTGGCGCGCGGTTGGGAATTAAAGCAGGAATTGAGCGGTCAACCGTATTTAGCTTGGTCACGCAAGTGTTGCAAAACGAGCTGGCAGAGCATTCGAGCTGGCATGGTCTTTTTATGACTGAGGCGGAATCGCAGGAATGGCAACATAGCAGCCAACAACCCGCCGTACTGAGTGCGTCAGCCGAAGCACCTACACATCAAGCGCAATTATTGCCGCGGCAAGGCTGCCAGTATCATTGGCATAATCGGCAGTATCAGTCATTTGATGATTTCCTCGCGCAGTTAACCTCATCTAAACGCAAAAATATTCGCAAAGAGCGGCGCCAAGTAGCGGAGTGGGATTATCGTTGGCGCAGTGGCGGTGAGATCAGCGCTACGGTGTGGCAGCGCTTTTTTCTGTGCTATCGCATGACCTACTTAAAACGTTCCGGCCATGGTGGCTATCTCAATCAAGCGTTCTTTCAATCGCTGTCTGAGTTGATGGCGGATAGCGTGAAATTGTTGTTGGTGTGCACCCATGGCGATAGTGATGAACAAGCTGTAGCTTGTGCTCTGTATTTCCACGCCCCAGCTAGCGATACCTTGTATGGCCGCTATTGGGGCTGCCTAGAAGAGTACGACGGTTTGCATTTTGAAACCTGTTATTACCGTGGTATCGATTATTGTATTGAACATCAATTGGCCTGCTTTAATGCGGGCGCGCAAGGCGAACACAAGGTACTACGTGGGTTCGAACCGGTGAAAACTTACTCGTGGCATATGATCGCCGAGCCGGCATTTGAGCGAGCTATCAAGCAGTTTTGCCAAGATGAAATGCTGCAAAATCAACATTACATGGACCAGCTGTGGCAGGCGTTGCCTTATAAACAGCGCTAACTGGTATTACTCTATGTCTGCCAATTTCCAGCGCTACGTGAGTATTGAAGCGGCCACGGCAACCATTGCGATGCAAAAGCTGGGATGATTACACTAACGCTTATTGCTTGCGCTAAGAGCGCATCACGGCCAGCCACTAAATGAGGATATGTATGAGCTATAAACTCTGGAGCGTACCATTACTGTTATTGACGTTAGCAGGCTGCGGTGACGATGTTGGTAAAGTCAGCCTTGGTTGGTTTACCACCAAAGATGTGGTGGTTGATGCCGTCACAGACCCGAAAATTGCCGGGGTAACCTGTCACATTAGCCGCATTGAGGCCAATTTAGATTTGGCCGACCCATCTGATATGAGCATTGCATGTCGACAAACGGGTGAGATAAGTGCTGCGGATATCGCCAATATCGATAAGAGTAAGTCGGGCGAGGTGGTATTTAAGGAATCGCTGAGTATTTTATTCAAGAGTCTCAAGGTGCGGCGTATTTACGATGCCGAACATCAAACCTTGATTTACCTGTCGTACTCCACCAAAGAAACGAACGGCAGCCACAAGCATTCATTATCAACGGTGCCCTTGTGGGGGACTAAAGCTTGGCAACAACCTGCTATTAAAGTGGAGTAGACCCCCAGGGGCTGTTGACCTTTGCTGGTTGTTTTTGCTGCTTGCCCTCGTGAGATAAAAAACAGCAGCTCTTTGGCTGCTGTTTTTTGTTGTGACGCTTAACACTTCCACCTCAAGCGTGGGCTGAGCCTTAGCGGTTGTTACTGCTCAGCAAGTTCGCTAATCAAATCGAGTTGTGCTTGCTGCGGATCTACCACACTACCAATGTGCGCGGCACCTTCTGGGGCGACCCACAAAATCTGGTCAGTTTGAGCGTTATATTGTTGCCATTGCGGTAATTTATCACCATTTGGGTTACCCGTTTTGGCAAAGTTTACCCAATATTGCAGCAGAGTATCGGCGACTTGCTGATCGGCTGGGGTGACTTTATCGCCGTAGGCGGCATCAATGGTGTTAAACACAAATGGAATATCGCTGGCGTGCAACGCTCCGGGCCATTCGCCTTGATTGGCACTAGCGACATAGCCAAAGCGGAACTGCCATACTGGTAAGTCATTGGCGGCAAAGGTACGCGCGACATAACGGGCTGGTTCAATCATCGCTTGTTGGGTCGCAATTTGGCCTGCCAGAGCCATCGGCGGCAGTTGGGCTGGGTACGCTTTATCTGCTGCGTTTGCTTTAGCGCCAAACACTGCTAATGCGTCTTCACGTGTCTCTACTTTACGGTTTACAAAACCGATATCGGCGTCGGTAGCTCCGACCATCAACGGCATACGGGCAAATGCGCCTTTGCTGTATGACGTCGTTAAAGGTTGCTCGATGACTTGGCCATCAATCATCGGGCCGCTATAGGTTGCGGCATTTTGTGGCAGGTTAAACAGGCCTAAGTTGCCCACTAGTTGGTCAGCGGGGAGGGCGCGTAATTTGGCTAATGCCGCCTCATCGGAGCCTTCAATGCCGACTGACTTAGCAAAGGTTTCGCCCTGTTGTTTTGCTTGTTGCCAGCTTTCTAGCCCCAGCATGACATCTCGACCACCGCCAGATTGGATAATGGCTCGGTTAAACAGATCTCGTCCGAAACGGCTGGTAAGCAAAATATTCACCGACATGCCGCCAGCGGATTCACCAAACACCGTCACATTACGCGGGTCGCCGCCAAACTGGATAATATTGTCTTGCACCCAGCGCAGCGCTTTGATCTGATCCATCAGACCATAGTTACCTTTGAACAGGTTGCCTTCTAACGCCGAATGGGCAAAAAAGCCAAGTCGTCCCATACGATAATCAAAGCTCACCAAAATCACCCCAGCCTTAGCGAACTCTTGGCCGTGATAAACATCGGTTGCGGCACTGTCCATCACAAAACCACCACCATGGATCCATACCATCACTGGCAATGGGCCTTTGGCATTGTTGGGGCGCCAGATATTCATGGTGAGACAGTCTTCGCTGAATTCACGAATAAAGCCTTTCACCGGCGCTTGCATACAAGACGGACCAAACTCGGTCGTTTGCTTGATGCCGCGCCAAGGTTTGGCCGACAACGGACGCTGCCAGCGCAACTCGCCTAATGGCGGTCTAGCGTAGGGAATACCAAGAAAGGTATCGACATTGTTTTCGCTAAAGCCCTGAATTCGACCCGCTTGAGTTTGCACAATTGGGCCATTTTGGGCAGCGGCTGATAGTTGAAAAAATACCGCACAAAGGGCAATCACCCCATGTAAAAGTTTCATAAACGCCTCTTAATGAGTCTGTTTGTGGTTGGGCAGCAAAGGCAAATGCGCGAAGAATTGCTGCTTGAGTTAAAGCTGTACTGTGACTAACTGCGGCTGGCTAACGCCAATTTAATACCGAGCGAGATAAACAGCGTGCCGAGCACTTTATTGAGTATCGTGCTAATTTTGCCATTACTTTTGATTTTTTGGCGAGCAATTGCTGTCAGTCCTACCAGAATATGGCAATAAATCAGGCTGTTGACACAGAATATCAGCCCTAAGGCGATAAATGCGAGTGCCTTATTGCTCGCGTCGTGCGCAATAAACTGTGGCACAAAGGCTAAGAAAAACAGCGCAACTTTGGGGTTAAGTGCGTTGGTCATGAACCCTTGTAGATACATTTGTCGATAGTTTTGCGCAAGGTTTGCCGCAGGAGCCGATGCATCGCTAGCTGCCTTACTCAGTAACGCTTTTACCCCCATATAGATAAGGTAAGCGCCGCCAGCAATCTTAATCACAGTAAAAGCCAACGCCGAGCTAGCGAGTAGCGCAGATAAGCCAAGTGCGGCGGCAATAATGTGCACAAACATGCCACTACAGATACCGATAGCGGTCACGCTGCCAGCCCGCCAACCGCGGGCTCCCGTCTTGGCCATAATTAGCAGTGAGTCTGGCCCTGGGGCGAGATTAAGTAGAAAACCTGACAGAATAAATAACGGCAGATCATGAATACCAAACATCTTATCGTCCTTAATGTTATCGCAATGGTGGCCTTTATTCGCTCAGCGCAAACGCTACCGCACTGGCGGCGTGAATCGCGGTGCTATCCAACAAAGGCGTATTGTGGTCTTGCTGCTGTATCAACATGCCTATTTCGGTACAGCCAAGAATAATGGCCTCAGCACCATCAGCCGTGAGTTGATCCACTATCCGTAGGTAACGCTGTTTTGAAGCAGGGTTGATGTTACCTAGACAAAGTTCTTGGTAAATCACACGATGGATTTCATCCCGCTGCGCGGCGGCAGGGACGATGACCTCAATGCCGAATTTGTCTTGTAGCCGCTGTTTATAAAATGGCTGCTCCATGGTAAACGCAGTGCCAAGCAGAGCGACCTTTTT
The DNA here is from genome assembly GCF_048265805.1 of Shewanella sp. GTDB lineage: Bacteria > Pseudomonadota > Gammaproteobacteria > Enterobacterales > Shewanellaceae > Shewanella. Next base: position 22,306 of record NZ_JBLXAT010000008.1, read on the forward strand.
GAAGCCTCGTTGTTGAATTTCGATGCCTGTAGCATCGGCAATATGGAGTAGCGGGATGGCTAGCTGCACTTCAATCTCATCAGCTAATTTGTGCATGGTGTTAGTGCAAATGACTAACGCGTCTGCACCAGCCGCTTGTACTTGCTGCGCAGCGTTTATCAAAATGTGACCAAGCTGCCGCCAATCGTCTTGGTGCTGCAAGCTCAGCAATGGGGGCAAAATCGACACTGACCATTGCGACTTTGGCAGAATGCAGTCCGCCAAGCTGTTGTTTTATACCTTCGTTGAGCAGTTGGTAGTAGTGTTGGGTACTTTCCCAGCTCATTCCTCCGAGTAAACCTATGGTTTTCATGTGCTTGGCCCTTAAAAATGTTGCGACAATGGTCGGGCGACTATCTTGACATGAATCGGGGAGCACGTCATGGCGTGATTGAAAAGATGATTGTGGGAGAAGGTCAACCTCGTGGTTGCAGTAGGCTGAGCCATTTATCAGTATCGGCGATGATGAATTGGTAGGTCTCGCCACTATTAAGCTCGATTTCGAGCGCGCTCTGTAATTGATTGGTAATGGTTTGTTCACGAAGGATGTTGTGTCGAACGCTGCGAATTTGTTCTCGTTCGAGGCAATAGGGGCCAAATCCTACCTGTTTATTCAGCGGTTCAAAGGTTAACTGCTTGCTGTTGATGGACAATCTGCCATCAGAGCGTGCCACTCCGACTTGAATGGTAGCAAGGGCACTGCAGGCATTAGTAATCTCCATAATCAACATTCCTTGTTGGGTTTCGGCGATGAAACACTATAAAACTAGACTTTTACGCCATGACCCGCCAGTTTTCAAGGTTTATACCTTAGGAGAATAGGGCTGTAACATGCCGGACAAATATTGTTCATATATTGTCTGCAAACATGACCGTTGTAGTGGTATATATTCAGCAAACCTGAATTAAGGCAGGATGTGTTAGCGGGCGTAAGCCCTCATTTTAACGGCGTTCATCGGCGCCTATAGGCGATGTTGAACTACTCGCCGTCGATGAGTTCGCACGGAATGGTGCCTAAATAAAAGTAGTAACCTGCCGGCCCCAAGATAAAACTCAACAGCGTCCAACTTGACCGTGTTTTCTGATCTATAACTGACGTCGAGTTCAAGGCTTTCCAAGCAAACACCAGATGTAATACCGCTAAGGTGGTAACACCAACAAACAGTGTAATATCAAACATAATGCCATCCATGATTCAATTAAGTCAGAGTCAACAACTGTAGCTGCTATTGTATGAACTTTACCGTTTAATTATTTGATATAACTCAAAATAACCTCATGGTTAATAAGATGTAAATGATAGATGTGATATTGCTCAAACGTTTGCTGCTATTTTAGGCAATTCACTTAGACAAACAGGAAATTTATGTTAGGGCGATGACGCAATAAAAAACACCAACCATAACAAGATCATGGTTGGTGTTTGATGTTTACACAGCGCTATTTAACACAAGCGTTTACGCCATAAATTAGAAGCTAAAGCTGGCAGAGGTGTAGAAGTAACGGCCAACGTTATCGTACATGGCGGTATATTCATCGGTACCGATAGTGCCGTAAGGCAATGCCTTGTCGAACACGTTGTCTATGCCAAATTTAATACCTAAGCCGTTATCGAATTTATAGCCGATAGCCATTTCACTGATAACGTAAGTGCCGTAATCTAGCAGATTGCTTGGGTTGGCATTACGCGCAAAATCTTGTGCACTGTATGTATCAACTTTTTCAAGATAACGGGTGCGCCAAGTAGCTTCCCAGTTATCACGGTCATATTTCAGGCGCAAGTTACCTTGCCAGCTAGGCAAGCCTTTCGTTCCTGCCAAATCTTCGTAACTGCTTGCATCATCTTGGAAGCTAAATTCACGATTACGGATCAGTTTTGTCGCAATCAAATTAGTGCTCAACGTCCCGCCCGCTATATCAAACGAATAGCTTAAGTCGAAATCTACACCCGCCGCTTCCAATTTAGCCAAGTTTAATGATTGTACTTGGATATTGGTGATTTGATGGCTGGTAGGATCACGAGTGATCAAGGAACAATATTGGTTGTTTACACCCGTTTCTGAATCTAAACACTTGTCGACGATATCTTGGGCAGCAATGCTGCTGATGGCATCGTCAATGGTTATATTCCAGTAGTCTACTGTCAGGGCTAGGTTATCGATAAAGTTAGGTTGATATACCAAACCCAAGGTGACACTTTTAGATTTTTCAGGATCAAGATCGCGGTTACCGCTACTTACACCTTCAAGTGACTTGTCATCGTAGTTGGAGTTAAAGTTGGCTGGTACGCCCAAGGCGGCACAGTTAGCTGCACGAGTACTGGAGTCATCCAAATCGTTGAGGTTATCCAAACGGCATGAGTCGTTGATACGGAAAAAGTTTTGGCTTGCGGCACCATAGAGTTCACTGATGTTAGGAGCACGAATCGCACGAGCATAGGTACTACGCATACGCAGTTCGTCGTTAATTTCCCAGCTTAAACCGGCTTTCCAAGTAGTGGCATCACCAATGGTGCTGTAGTCGGCATAACGACCCGCAAGGTCCAAATCCAGTTGGCGGATTAATGGCAAGTCAGACAGCAGTGGAATCGATAGCTCAGCAAACACTTCTTTGACATTGAATGAACCCACATCGTTGCCCATGACGTTAAAGAAGGTTTCTTTATCAAAATCTGGCTCTTTGGTTTCGCTTTCTTCTTTGCGGTATTCAACACCTGCCGAGAAGCCAACGTAACCTGCTGGCAGTTCAAACAACGCAGAGTTAGACAGGCTGCCACTCAGAACCGTTTGTTTGATGGTAGACGTACCAGTGAGATCGACATTGATGTAGTCAATCGCGGCTTGGCTAGGTGCACCAAAACCGAAGATATTGATCGGGGTACAACCTTCTGCGCGCGCGGCCTCGCTGCGGCATACTGCATTACCATCGGCATCGCGTACCGAGTCCAGTGCGTTGGTGTAATTGTCGTAGATCAAGTTATTTTTGTTGGTGCGTTCTAGGTCAGTTTGACCATAAATGGCGTAGACATCGTAATCCCAATCATCGCCAATCAAGCCTTTAGCGCCCAGCACATAGCGTTGGGTTTCACGGGTGTCGTCTTCAATACGTAGACCAGTATCGGTCATGAAACGGTTAACGACCAATGAGTCAACGTTTTGTGCTTGCATCAAATCACGTAGTTCAGGGGTAACGAATGCGTTGTCAATAGATACAGTATTGGTTGGATCACCAAAGAAGAACGCAGGTTGGAATTCACTGGTAGCTTCTGTGCGAGAGTATTTCGCTTCAAAGTAGATGCTATCTTCGGTAGTAATGTCGAAGTTACTCTTGAAGTTCAGGTTGTAACGGTCAAATTTTGGTTGCAGCTCGTTGAATTGGTTTAGGTTAATAGAGTCACAATCAGTACAGTAGTTGCTGTATTGATTGCTGCCTAAATCAACACGAGAGAATGAACCGTCGCGGTTAAAGCGCTTCCAACCATCTAAGTTGAAACGACCATCGTTGCCCATGGTGTAATAACCAGAATTCGCAGTACGGATGTAATCTGGGTTATTTGGGTTGTTATCATCTACGCGGCCAGGGGCATTATTGGCCATGCTGGCGTATGACGTTTTAGTCGCATCACGGTCCATTGCCCACAGGTCATTCTGACCTGAGTATTCCGCTGCAAACGCCACATTACCACGGCCATTAGCAATGTCTTGGCCGTAAGAGATCGAGAACCGCTTTTTGTTGAAATCAGAGTCATCAGCAGTACCGATAGAGGCGTTGATATCTAAACCGGTGATGTTTTTCTTCAGAATGAAGTTCACCACACCCGTTACGGCGTCAGCACCATAAATGGCGGAGGCACCACCGGTAATAATCTCTACTCGTTCAATCCACGCACTTGGAATGGTGTTTACGTCAACTGCAGAAGTACCTGCTTGGCTTGATACGTGGCGTTTACCGTTTACCAGTACCAATGTACGTGATGTGCCTAAGTTACGCAGATCCAGAATGTTCAGACCAGCAGTACCAATTGAGCTGCCACCGGAGTTTGCCAGTGACATGGTGCTGCCTAGCGCTGGCAGTTGGTTCAATGCTTCACCAATGTTGGTGACACCGCTACCTAATAGTTCGTCGCCAGTGACCATAGTGACTGGTGTCGGGGCATAAGCGTTTTCACGCGCAATACGTGAGCCAGTGACTTCAATTCGTTCGTAAGACTGTTGGTTATTATTTGCTGTTGCTTCATCAGCAGCAATTGCAGATGTTGATAGTGCTGCAGTGCCTAATAAAGACACAGCAATTACGTCTGCTAGACGAGATTTACTCGGCATATTCTCCCTCATAATTATTATTTGAATCAGTTTGCCTGATTTATAAATATCCTGAACTTGGATAGGTAAAAATGAAAAGAGAGGAATATAACACTCAAGGTTTAAATTTCAACGTGGCAATGTTCACTCATGCTGATACTTAAGTGATGGGTACGTTCACTTATTGAATAGGTTTTTCATTGATGCTAGAGATAAAGTTCTGTTTGAATATTCGATTGTATGTTGCGAGTTTATATTAAAGTGATTAACAATTGATTTGATTATGTATAAATATGGTTTTAAATTGTTTAGGTGTTTTGTGTTTGTTTCTTTTTTTGTGGGTTTTTATTCATATTTTAACCAAGTTGAAACACTATGCGTTTTGATTAATCTTTTGATTATTAACAGCTAATTTCGATAAGTGCGAATTGACTTGTCCGTTGCCAAATAGATGGTTTTGATGCTGTTTCTAGGTAAGTTAATGTTTTTCAAAAAGCTTAGTTAGTATTGGTAATGGTTGTTCTAATTTTTGTTTTAAAGGATTTTCATATTAGCTTGAATATAATTCATGATGTGCTGTTGTACTTCAATTTATGCAATTAGTGACGTTAATCACAATTGAACTGTGAATGATGGTGAGTATTTGGCAGATGCGTGGTTATTAAATAAGCATGTTAATGTAAGTAATAACTACCTCTATGGAAGTAGCTATTGTTTAATAACGTCTTGCTGATATGGGTAATAATGCGGCGCTAATATATTTTTTAGCGTTAAATAAAACTAAAGTTGAGCTTAATATTTAAGCTGTTTAACTGTCTCTGTTCGCGTTGTAGATCTTTTACAAATAGACTAAAACGATGGCGCGGCTCGGCAAAGGTTAGCGATATCTCGTTAGCGGCAGCCGTGACTTTGGCAATGGATAATCGGCCAGAAACCCTGCCCAAATTTAATAATACCGCCAACCTAATTAAACAGATCAAGCGCTCGGTAGTGAGCTTCAGTGGCGCTTCTAATTGGTTGATACGCTCGACATCGAGCTTTTTGCGCTGATTGCCAATCAGCAGCGCCAGCATCTGCTGTTGCGCCTCACCAAATCCCGGTAAATCACTGTTGGCAATAATATAGGCACCATGTTTGTGATGAGCTCGCGAATTAATATGAATGCCAATCTCATGCAATATCGCACTGTAGGTGAGCGTACGTTGCCAATGCTGCAGTTGCCATGTTTCGGCAACTGCATTGAACAGGTGCAGCAGGGTCAAGCGTACTTTCTCGGCATGAGGTAAATCGACGTGATATAGCTGGGCTAAGCTGTCTACCGTGCGTTGACGAATATCACTGTAGGTTTCAATCCCTGCCATTTCATACAACACCCCCTCACGCAGCGCGCCGTTGGCAAAGGTGAGCGAGCTAATGGGTAAACGGCGGAAAAAGCTGGTAAGAATAGCTAAACCTGCCGCTAATAGATGGGTGCGTTTCTTCTCAACGTTGTCGAGCACTATGTTGTCGACGTGGCCCCAATTGATGAGCTGCTGCCTTAGTTGCTTTAAGCGGGGCAAGGTGATCAGTTCATCACCGTGAAACTGTAGCATCGCTTCACAGATCGCTTTGACGCTACCAGAGCTGCCTAAGGTAAGTTCCCAGTCACCAGTAAAATACTCTTTAGAGAGTGAGGCAAACTGTTTATCTGCCGCAGACATCGCTTGTTTGAAGGCCTCCGTAGTGAGTGCGCCTCCGGCAAAAAACTTCTGATTGTAGCTAACACAACCACACCGAAGGCTAGACAGCCGTGTAGCGTTGGTGCGATTACCTAAAACCACTTCCGTTGAGCCGCCACCGATATCAATCACAATGTTTTTGGCGGCTAACACCTGACTATGCACAATGCCGTTGTAGATTAAACGTGCTTCTTCATGTCCGGACACAACTTCAATCGGGTAGGGCAGGATCTCATAGGCGGCGCGAATAAACTGCTCGCGATTTCTCGCCACACGTAGTGTGTGGGTTGCTACCAAGCGCACTCTTGGCCCAGGTACGGCAGAAAAACGTTGTTTAAAGTCGCGCAGGCAAGCAAGACCGCGCTCAATCGCTTCACTACTTAAGATGTTGTCGTCATTTAAGCCATCCGCCAATTGCACTAACTGCTTCTCTTTGTGCAGAAGCTGAATGCTGCCGTCTTGCTCGCGGGCAATCACCAAATGAAAGCTATTTGATCCCATATCTACGGCAACAAAGTGTTTTGACGAATCGCTCAAGATTGCACTCCTGACACGCTCTCTTCTGCAGAAGTGGCGCTTATTAGCTGTTGTTGAAATTTCTTCTCAGCGTTGGCTAGATATTGATACACCGCCATTTGCGAGCGCACCTTGCGCTTGTTGCCGCGAGATTTATAGAGGTTACCTTGTTCTTTGTTTATAATACGCGCCTTGGTATTGTCCGCAAACTGCAGCGCGAGGATATCCATCAATAACGCTTTTAGCGCAGGGTCATACACGGGGGCACTGACTTCCACGCGGTTGTCGATATTGCGGCTCATCCAATCGGCAGAGCAGAGAAACAGCTTATTTTCACCGCCAGCGTAAAACAACATAATGCGCGAATGTTCTAAAAAACGGTCAACGATACTGTATACCGCAATGTTGTCGCTGACACCGGGAATATCGGGTAGCAGGCAACACATGCCTCGGATCAGTAGCTTAATTTTAACGCCAGCCGCAGAGGCTTGATACAGCTTCTGAATGAGCACTTCATCAACCAAGTTATTAAGTTTTAGTGTGATCGCGGCTTTTTTACCAATATTCGCTTGGGCGATTTCGGCATCAATTAACCGTTCGAGCTCGGGGCGAACATTCACAGGCGATACAATTAAGTGTTTAAAATCAAAGCGCTTATAGGGGTGTTGAATAAATTCGAATACTTGACCGATTTCGCTACAAATCTCTTGGTTAGCGGTAAATAGCGACACATCGGTATAGACCTTGGCGGTGCTCTCGTTGAAGTTGCCGGAGCCAACATGACCATACAACTGAATGCCTTGCGGCTCCTCACGGCCAATCAAACACAGTTTTGAATGCACTTTTAAGCTTGGAATACCGTAATGCACCGTGACGCCGGCCTCAGCCAATTCTCGACTCCACTCAATGTTATTCATCTCATCGAAGCGTGCCCGCAGCTCCACAATGGCCGTCACCTGCTTGCCGTTTTTCACCGCGTCTATCAGTGACTGAATAATGCGAGACTTCTTTGCTACGCGATAAATATTCAGCTTAATGAAGCGCACTTTCGGATCGTACGCTGCTTGGCGTACTAACTCGGTAAAGTGGGAGAACTTATGGTACGGGTAGTGCACCAGAATATCGCGGTGCTGAATCGCATCGAACTTATTCGGAAAGTGTTTAAAGATGGCGCAATCGAGCGCCTCAATCTTCTTATTTACGAGGTGCTTACGACCAGGGTTAGGAAAACCGATAAAATCTTTAAAGCTGTGATAACGGCCACCGGGAATAATACACTCGGTATTGGAGATTTTGAGATGGGTCGTCAACATGGCCAGCATGTGCTCAGGCATTTCACGGTCATACACGAGACGTACGGGTTCCGCTGTTAACCGTTGCTTGAGGCCGATAGTCAGCTTTTCCAGTTGGCTTTGTTCCAACTCGTCAGTGAGATTGAATTCAGCATCTCGGGTAAATTTCATCGAAAATGCTTCGATATGGTCATATTCAAAAAATGGTGCGAACAACTCATCAACGCAGTGTCTGATGATGTTATCGAGCAAAATAAGATGTTTTTTGAGTTTCGATTTTTCTGGTGGTAGTTGAATAAAGCGTTCAACATTTTTTGTCGGGACTTCTACCAGCGCATACTGTTTTCTCTCTGGCGTAAATAAGCACACTACCAAGTAGGTGGAGTTATCATTGATGTGTTTGATCAGGTCGGTATTGTTGTGGATGATCAGCGGTGCAATATGGCGTTTAAGATGATCGCGAAAATAGGCGCGCAGCCAATGACTTTGGAAATCACTCAGTTGCTGCTCATTGATCAGATAGATGTTGCGCCGTGCCAGCTCCCGCATCAGCTCGCTGTAAATGGCGTCAAAACGTTCCTGCAGTAAGACCACCTTGGTTTGGATCTTGGCCATCAAGTGCTTACTGAGGTTACGGCCTTCTTGCAGTGTTGACAGCAACATAGAACGCCGCACAGCGGCCACCCTGACGCGGAAAAATTCATCCATGTTACTGGAGTAAATTCCCAAAAAACGTACCCGCTCGACTAACGGCACGGAATTATCAGCCGCTTCCTGCAATACTCTTTCATTGAACGATAACCACGATAGCTCTTTATCGATGGAAAACTTTTCGGACGATGGAGACACAGATAAATTCCTTGAATACTGAGTACATGAAACGCCGCCGAGCATTGGCTTGTCACAAGGCAAGCTAAGCACTCGCCGCCTCAAAAAGCAATAAGCATACAGCGCAGAATGGTTAATTTACTTGGTGTATAACATCAAGTTATCGCCGTAGCAGACTAGCAGTGGTTTGTGAAGCCGATATGACAAAAGCGGTGTTTGTGACAGATTTATGTCTTGCCGATGACAACGATATTCAATGTTACATTTTGGTTGTCAGTTAGTGGTAAGGTTATGATGTTAAAGCTAAGTAAGGTGCGAATAAATCCAGAGTGTCGCGAAGACTTGCTCGCACCTTACCTTGTGCACCACGCTTAGCGAAAATTGAGGAAATGGTGCAATGTAGCTGTCGCATCGGATTGTTTAAACATAGGTCACGCAGATTATTTAAGGAGATAACGCTTGAACTATAAGCGAGTAGGGGGCGGTATTGCGGTGATGGTGCTAGGCGCAATAGCGTGGTTATGGTGGTATGAACGTCCTACATCAAGTGCCGCCAACGAACAGACTATCACTAGCCATTCTCCTACAGCGTTCCCAGATGAACAGCTGGCGGCTGCTGAGCCCAGAGTTGCTGTTCCCCAAGCATCCACCGCTAAAGTATTAGCTGAGCAGTGTTGGCAGGCATTAGATCAACAGCAGCAAATACCGGATCCAACTGCCGGCAAGTTGTTTACAGTGCTCATTGATGCGCTAAACAATGGTGCCTCGGTGCAGCAACTGGTGCTACAAACTCCCAGCGAGGAATCGGGCACTTACTTACGTCAGTTGATGTTTGCCCAACGTTTTCAAGCGTACAACGAGCTGGGGTATGCCAACGAAATCACTGAGGTGGATGAAAGCGATGCGCAACTCTCGGAATACTTTAAGTCACTGCCCGAAAAAGAGCGTTTAATGGCGCAGATGGAGCAAGTGGCAGATAAAAAATTTCAGCAGGTGGTACAGCGAATTGAACCGCTTTTGTCACTTGATACGCAGCAGTTTGATGAGCAGCTAGCCGACGTGCAGCTGTCGAGCGGTGATTTCGTCAGCATGATGCTGCGTGGCAGTGTTCCGCCAGATAAATTGGCCGTGTTGTTAGACCGTATTCCTGCCGAGCAGCTTGCGGCTCAGCCATTAGTGACCAACTTTATGAGCACGACGCCCTTTTTTAATATCGCTGACTATGCGGCATACACCTTAGATGTGCCCTTGCTAGCGTTGTTAGCACAACATGGCGTAGTACCGACACAGATTGACGGACTCGTGGGGCCAATTGAGCGAGCGCTTTCTCATCGCCGTTGGGGTGAGAACGATGCTGATAACACCTTAGCCGCAGTGCAGTATTTAGTGGAAAACGGCTACAAAATTGCCAGCACTACTGATGAAACTGGCGAGAAAATGGGCTCACGTGTATTTGATATTGCTTGGGTGGCACTCGATGAGCGGGTTAAAAATTATCTGCTCAGCCAACATGCCACTATGCCAGCGTTGGCTGAGCCAGCCACGATGTCAGACGAGGTCATCTCTGACATTATTGCCGAGCGTAGCGCTTTACGACAACAGTATGCTGATAACTTTGCCCACTGCCGCAGCCTCGATGCAGACCTTTTGAGTGCGGAACTGTTGTGGTCGCCTGAACAAACGAACGAGCAAATCAAGCGTTTGAAGGAGCAATATCAAGGGGAGGCACTACTCGATGCGCTACAGAATCGAGAACCGCAATCAGTGAGTATCTTCCGGGAAAGTTTTGCGCACACGCCGCTGAAACCATCGCATTATCGTGAGCTTCGGCAAGCCATGCTTCAACAAGACAGCGTTACAGCGCTAGCGGAATTATTACAAAATACCTCGTTGGATGCGGCAGATACCAGCATTATGCTGATGCAACTGCCCCATAATCCGGAGTTGATACCCTATTGGAATAGTCGTGTCGAACCTGTGGCACCATCCAGCATCCGTGCCATTGATGGTGTTTCAGCCACACTGTTGCGCGATATGATTGAACAAGGCTTTGACTTGCACCAGACGGATGAGAATAACGTCAATCTATACAGCGTGTTTTTTGAATCAGCGCCAGAGCTGGTTGAGCTGTTACTGCAAGCGCGTGTCGATCCATTCAGTAACCGTTATGGCCCAGATGCGCTGGATTACGCGCTCGACAAAAGTTATATCGATGGTCAGCTATTTCCTGGCACGGCGGAGATCTTACGAGCCTGTGTATCGCTAGAACCCAATCATCAGCGTCGCTTCGCGCGATTAAAGCAGTTTCGTCCAGATATCTATCAGCAGTTGCTGGCGATCGATCCCGCACTGCAAGTGAGCGATGAGATTAAGCCCAATAACTTGCTGAGCGTGAGACGCTAACAAGGTTTTTATTATCGTCATGGAGGTGTAAATGAAACTATCAACAACCGCGGAAATTGCCGGTTTTCATGTAACTGAAACACTTGGCATCGCTACGGGCAATGTGGTACGTAGCAAACATATCGGCCGCGATATTATGGCGGGGTTAAAAACCATCATCGGTGGCGAGATTGTCGGCTATACCGAAATGCTTACCGAAGCGCGGCAGGTAGCCATTGACCGTATGCTCGACAACGCCAAGGCGCAGGGCGCCGATGCGGTGATTAATGTGCGCTTTACCACTAGCGCCATCATGCAAGGCATGTCGGAGATGCTTGCCTATGGCACGGCCGTTAAATTAGTTCGCGCTTAATATCTTTTCTGCTAATCGGCGGCTATTTTTGCCGCCGTTTCAACACGCTAGCACCGGCATTAGCGGGTAGACAGGCGCAATCAATAATTGCCAATAGCGCAATACCAGCGATAAACCACATAGATAAGGCGAAATCTGCGGCTGATGCCGTGGCGCTACTGCTGCCGTTCAATAAACTTGCGAGTGACAAACTCAGCGCACCAACCGCAATACCTGCACCAAAATTCATCTGCATAATCACCGCTTGCAGGGTATTGGCATTAGCCATTTGCGGTTGAGGTATATCGGCAAAGCCGATCGTATTCATCGCCGTAAAGTGCATCGAGCGGTTCATGCCACTGATAAATAGCAACGTGGCAATCAGCCATTTTGGTGTGGCGGCGCTGATATAGGCCATGGCAACAAAGCCGAGCACCACCATCAAACCATTTATGACCAACACGTTTTTAAAGCCAAAGCGATTCATAATGGCCGTTGTTGCAGGTTTCATGGCGAGGTTGCCAGCGAATAACCACAACAGCAGGGCGCCGGAAGTTACGGCGCTGAAGCCAAATGCCACTTGAAACATTAACGGCAGCAGAAATGGCACTGACGAGATAGCGATACGGAACAGTGACCCGCCAACAATCGATACCCGAAATGTGCGCACGGCAATGGGCGCGAGATTAAATAGTGGCTGCGCGGCTTGACGCAGATGTTTGACCGTCAGGGCCAACAACAGCAAACCGCTTACTATGAGTAACAGCGCTAGCCCCAAGGAAATATCATCGCGGCTACTGAACTCAATACCGGTCATTACCTGCCCAAAACCTAGGCCACTGAGTACAAAGCCTTTGATATCAAATCCCTTATCAGACCGCTCAGTATTAGGGATGAGGTGCCACGCCGCTAACAACGCGAGTACACTCAGCGGTATGTTAAGCAAAAATATCCAGTGCCAACTCCAGTGACTCGCAATCCAACCGCCTAATACGGGTCCTATCAACGGAGCTACTAGCGCTGGCCATGTCAGAATTGCGATAGCGCGCACCATCTCCGATTTTGGCGTGTCGCGTAGCACCACCAAACGGCCAACTGGCACCATCATCGCTCCGCCCATGCCCTGTAAAATACGCGCGAGGGTAAATTGGGTCAGATCTTGGCAAAGGGCGCACAGCACCGACGCCACAGCAAATACGATAATTGACCCTGCAAATACATAGCGTGCGCCAAAACGGTCGGTAGCCCAGCCGCTCAGAGGAATAAACACTGTCATAGCAATCAGATAGGCTGAAACGCCTAATGATAGGTGCGCAGGCGCGGTGGCAAAGTCGGCTGCAATGGCAGGCAGGGCGGTAGTTATGACAGTGGCATCTAGAATTTGCATAAACATAGCTCCTGCCACAAGCAAAGCTACAGCGGTACGGCGATCAATGGTTATCATCTTGCCCAACATACTTCAGGGACGACACCCAACCAACACTCACTGAGCGATGAACAGGCTATCAATCAATAGCCACGTATGTTAACGCGTCAGCGATAATTTTGCGAAACGCGAAACTCGAAACGCGAAACGCGAAACGCGAAACTCGAAACTCGAAACTCGAAACTCACCTACACAAAGCGATCATCCGCTGTTGAAACATGATCAGCTGCGGTGTCAAACCAGCCACATTGGCTTTGCTCACGATTATCAAATTGACTGACAAACGGCTTGATATCGAGCACGGGGGTGCCATCCAGTAGATCTAAATCGACGACATACAAGCGATTATCTTCTATCTTTTGTAGCCGTAACAACGACATGCCAATCGGATTGGGGCGGCTCGGTGCGCGGGTCGCAAACAAACCATGCGGCTTATTATCAAGGTAGGGCGTTACCGATAGTTTGGCTGGTTTGGCTTGATGTAAATGGCACAACACCCAAATGTGTGAAAAGCCATCCAAATCTAGCAGGGCATCCAGATACTGCGGTGCAACCTCAATAATACCCTGAGTGGCATTATCATGTGACGGTTGCACCGGTGTGCCCGCTTGTTGAGTGAACGGGCTATGAACCACCCCAATGCTTTGGTATTGCAGTTGTTGTACTTCCATGAATAGTTCTCCTTTTTTTAAAACGCTAATCTAACGCTAACCACACACCGACGAGCATCATCAGCACTCCCGAAATGCGGTTAAGCCAAACCACTTTATTGCCTTGGCTCAGTGCGGCCCTTAACCCCTTACCGCCTGTGGCATAGGCTGTCATGCACAGTAATTCCGACACCATGATAATGGCAATTAAACTGGTTAACTGTGGCGCTATCGGCATTGAGCTATCGATAAATGGTGGCAATAACGAAATCATAAAAGCCCAACCCTTAGGATTGGCGATCGCGGTAATAAAGCCCTGCGACATCAGTGTGATTCTGCCGACATCTCGCGGTTGCTGCGCTGCCATGAGTGTCGCGGGGGCGCGCCACATGCTGATACCAATCCAGATAAGGTACGCCCCACCCAGCCATTTAACTAATTGAAATACGTCGGGGTGTTGCACCATAACCGCTGCAACACCTAAGGCGGCCGCTAACGCGACCAATGCAACACCGGTGACTTCGCCGAGCATCATCCAATAGGTACGCCTTAGGCCAACCTGCATACCTAAGGTCATGGCGAGCGTCATACACATGCCTGGTGTGGCAGAAACCAATAAAAAGGTGGGAATAAATACACTTAACAACGAGTAGTTCAGCATGATTTTCTAAGATAACTGCGAAAAAGCGAGCATAATCAAAAGCGGCTGTCGTCCGCAATAGGCACATCCGCAGCATTTTTCGCCGACACCATCAACATTCGGAATTTCCTGTTGCACGGTTCGACATTTTATGTCATAAATTGCGACATATTATGTCTAAAGGTGTGCAGGGAGCCATTGATGCAACGTGTGGTGGAGTTTAGAAAGAAACATTTTTGGTCCGGACGTTTAAACCTTGAAGCGTTAAATTTACAGCTTGATAAATACCGTGAGCAGGGCTGGCGAGTGGTAACGATTCGGCCAGTAACAGCCACATTTGGGCTGGGGGGCTCATGCTTGGTATTGTTAGAAAATGAAGACGAAGCGTTAAGCCCGCCCCGTATTGAATCCGTTATAAACGTCTTAGCCTAAGAGGAATTGTCATGAGCAAACAGTGTCACGAAGTTGATTATGAAATTATTGGCGAGAGTATGCAGTTGGTCGAAGTGGAGTTAGATCCCGGCGAAACCGTGATTGCGGAAGCAGGGGCGATGACGTACATGGAGTCAGGTATCCAATTTGAAGCGCGCATGGGCGATGGTTCGGCGGTTGAATCGGGATTCTTCGGGACACTGATGGGCGCGGGTAAACGTATGCTGACTGGCGAAAGTTTGTTTATGACCCACTTTTCCAACCACGGACATAGCAAGCAGCGGGTGTCGTTTGCCGCCCCTTATCCCGGCACCATTTTGGCGATTGATTTGGATGAGGTGGGTGGCGAGCTTATTTTGCAAAAGGACAGCTTTTTGGCTGCAGCACTCGGCACACGTATCAGTATGAAATTTAATAAACGCCTAGGAGCGGGCTTCTTCGGTGGTGAAGGCTTTATTTTACAAAGCCTTCAAGGTGACGGGATGGCGTTTATTCATGCGGGCGGCACCTTAATCCGCAAAGAACTGCGTGGCGAAAAGTTGCGGGTCGATACTGGCTGTTTGGTTGGTTTTACCGCAGGTATTGATTATGACATTCAACGTGCGGGGTCATTAAAGTCGATGTTGTTCGGCGGTGAAGGGCTGTTTTTAGCCACGTTAGAAGGGCATGGCACTGTGTGGCTACAAAGTTTACCGTTCTCGCGTATGGCTGATCGAATTATTGCCCACGCACCATCAATGGGGGGCAGCGATCGCGGAGAAGGCTCTGTCTTAGGTGGAATTGGCCGCATGTTTGATGGTCGTTGATGCGTCACACTGTCCGACGCTTAGGCGTTACCGCAGTTAGCAAAGCCAGAAACAGAAACAAGAAAGCGGAGCTTTTGGGGCTCCGCTTTCTATAACTCATTCACTCAGCTTAAAAGCTGTAAGTTAATGATACCCAGTAGTTACGGCCTGGGTTGACGTAACCGGTGGTTGACCGTGAAGTACTGAAATATTCACCCGCATATTCGGTAGAGCGGCCTGAGCCGTACAGTTGCACTTCTGAGAAGTCTTTATCAAACAAGTTGTCGATATTGGCGTTCACAGTAATGCTGTCGCTGAACTTATACGTTGCACCCAAATCGATTACTGTCCATGATTTCATGTTGGCGCCTAACGCATCGCTGACCAGTTGCTGCGTGTTAGTCAGGTTGTCATACAAGCTAGTGTAACGAGGTATTTCACCATGGTATTCCGCAGAAATGCGGGCGCTGAAATCATCAGTCACTTGCCATTGCAAACGCGCATTAGCCATATGTTTAGCGGTGGCGTTGAATGGCGCACCATCGTTTTCGCCGCCTTCTTGCTCTGTATCGTTGTAGGTGTAGTTTAAGTTAAAGCGTAAGTTATCAATCAATACTGGGAACGAGGTAGCAAATTCAACCCCTTCAACTCGGGCACGACCAATGTTACGGAACGAGGTGGTGTTTTCTCCAATATCGTAGCTATTGATAGCGTCTTTGTACTTGTTGTAGAAGAAGGTGACGTTGGCATTAAATTCACTGGCGTTTTCATAGTAAACGCCCGCTTCGTAGTTGGTGGATTTTTCTGGTTCTAGCTCTGGGTTACCCACAGTATTGACCGTACCGTTGCCGGTAATTCCGCTCACACCATCGTGAATTTGGCTCAAAGACGGCGTATTGTAACCAGTGCTCACACCACCTTTGACGGTCCAATTTTCATTCACGTCATAAACTGCATAAACGCGTGGGCTGACGTGACCACTGAAGTCGTCATGTTTCTCGTAACGCGCACCAAAAGTGATTTGCAGCGGTGCAAGCGCTTGCCACTGATCTTCGGCATAAACAGAGTAGTTGTCTTGCTCAAAGGTTTCGCCACTGGTGGCCAACACGATGCCATCTTCCATGCGTGCATTCCAGTATTCGAAACCGGTTGTCAGCAAATGGTCTTGGCCAAGACCTGCAATCAGTTTAGTGTTGAATATGATGTTACGGTTTTTCAACTCACGTGCGTCGCCGATCATGTAGGCCAAGTCTGCAGGTAAGCTTTTTCCCGTTAAGACACGACCTTTGTTTTCGGTTGTGGCATACAGCAGGTTAGATTTCCAAGTCGCGAAATCAAATTCAGCATCATATCCCACAACGAATTTGTTTTGCTCGTAGTGCAACATATCTTCATAGCCACCGCCTGATGTACCCACTGGACCGAGTTGGCTATTTTCGTTGTTGAACTTTTGACGGGCGACTTCACCATCAAACCACAGGTGATGATTGGCATTAATCTTATAGTTCAGGCGGCTACCTAAGGTGTAACGATCACTTTCGGTAGGGAAGGGGGTCCGCGTGGCGCTAGTTTCGCTCAGTGACTCCATACTGGTGCCTTGGCGATGCTGGCTATTACCTCGCAGAGTGATGCTCAGCTTATCCTTGATCAGCGGTCCAGAGGTATAGAAACCCACATTGGTGCTATCGCCCCATTTATCATCTTCTTGAACTGAGTGACTCACGTTGACACTACCAGCCCATTGGTCGGCATATTTCTTGGTTATGATGTTGACTACACCACCAATGGCGTCTGAACCATACAGGGTCGACATTGGGCCACGGATCACTTCGATATGGTCAATGGCGTTCAGTGGTGGCATAAAACCAGTATTCATGCTGCCAAAGCCATTTGGTGTGGCATCTGAGCTGGCAGATTGACGTACACCATCCACCAGAATCAATGTGTAGCTGCTTGGCATGCCGCGGATACTGATATTCAAGCCGCCAGTCTTACCTGTACCGCTACGAATATCGACACCTTCTACACCACTCAGCGCTTCGGCTAAGTCATGATAGTTGCGTTGGGCTAACTCTTCATGACTGATCACTGAAACCGAGGCAGGTGCGTCAACCAATTTCTGTTCCATGCCGCTGGCAGTGACGACAATCACTTCATCGATTTTAGTTTTTGCAGGGTCTGCGAAAGAAGGCGTTGCGAATATTGCGGCAGTAATAGCCAAAGCGATAGGAGAAAGTATCTGTTTTTTCATGTTCTTGTAACCACGTAAGAAGCGAAATGCATCATCTAGAAAAGTTAATGCAAATGATAATGAGTATCAGTAGTAAATTAGTTGATCAGCATCACATAAAATGCGGTTATTCAAAATTTACTGATATTAGATATAATATTTGCACAATAAATATGCTGAACATTCGTTGGTTGATAGTTTTTTATACTGGTGGGGTGTTTGGCGTCTGTGGTGAACAAATGTGGCAGAGATAACGACTAACGTGACCAACGATATACTAACGTTGCGTCTTGGCGATTGGCGGCAGTTGGTTAAGTCGCGGCGCGTATTTTGCCAAACAAGAATAAGAAAGGCCATCAACTTGTGTGGCCTGTTGTTGATTACTGCGCTGCGGCGGCGCTAGGCAGGCTAAACTGCCTGCGGATGTCAGGCGCTAACGAAACCTGCATGCCAGCGACGTTGGCTTCTAACAACAGTTGGTAGACCCCATCGGTGTTGGCCAGTTTGACGGGGATACCGCTTTGTTTGGCATACCACGCATCTTCGACCTTAGCTGGCTGCTCTTGGTCATCGTCTGTGGCAGATAGCCGCTGTTTGGTGTACTGCAGGTGGCAAGTATCAAAACTACCTGCCGGTGTGGTGATCGATTCCATCCCCATAAAACGCGTAGTGCGTCGATATTGCTGGGTCTCGGTAAATTCAACCCCAAACGTTAAGCTGTGTTCGGTGGTTTGGTAGCGGGTGTCTACGGCATCACCCGCAGTAATAAAGTTAAAGCTTTCAGGAACGGCTGGGCTGAATACTCGGCTAACAGGCCCAAACTCGTGCTGATTATTAAACTCAACCGCTAATGCGAGAAACTGCGATTGCTCAGCATCGACTTGATTATACCGCGATGCCCAGCGCTGAAATTGCTGTGGGTGCTGCAGTGAATTGGTGGATAGCTCGGTAACAATGGCAGCTTGGCCCTGATACTGTGCTGCTTTCATCTGCCATTGTTGGACACTTTGCATTCGTCCATCAATGTAGGTGGCTAGGGTCAACTGGTTGCCCGCTTGGTAGAAATTTGGATTGTAGCACTGCAGGGCACTGCTTTCTGGAATTGATGGACCACAGCCGCATAGCAAAACAACCGCGGCCAGCGGTATCAAAGGGTATTTCATGCATTCCGTCCTTGCTCGCTTGCCCGTTGGTGCTTAGTTAGGCTTAAGCTTTAACTGTTTTAATATCGCTGCTGGCGCCGAGAACTGCTGACCTGACACATCGGCTTGGATCAGTAGATACTCGCTAGCGTTATGATTTGACGACATTTTAACGGGAATTCCAAGCTCTTTGGCATACCAATAGTGTTCTTCGCTGTTATCTTCATCACCTGCCTTGCCTAAATCACGCGCTGCCTGCTGCAAAAACAATCAGCAAAGATAAACAGCCCCTAGCGTAAAACTATTGCCTGCCTGATAAAACTCAGTGCTAAAGCAGTTGAGCGCACTGGTTTCTGGAATGCTTTTGCCACAACTTGCCTGCAGTGGCAGGGCGATGACAGCAAGAAAGCTTTGCTTCATCCTCACACCCCATTGCTGTTGTTTATCGGTTTAATATGCACTTGCTGGAGCCGCGCGTCAGGTGCTGAAACCGTGTCACCGTTGACTTGTGCCTGAACCAACACTCTTTTACGTGTTTGTTGCTCATTGGCGAGTTGAACTTGCATGCCTAATTTATCATCGTACCAACGGTGCGACGTGGTTACGCTTGTTGTGTCACTGTCTATATCGTGGCGGCGAATGGTGTCAGTGAAGTGACAGGTAGAAAAAGTCCCTGCAGGTGTGGTGAGTTGCTCGTAGCCAATAAACGTGGTCACCTTATGCTCTTCCGTATGAGTGGCTGTGTTGTCGGGATCGCTGGGCATGTATGCCCGCATTTCATAATCGGTAGTAACAGGTGTAGCAGTGGTGGCATTTGCCTCTAACACGTCTGGTTGAGCAGGGGTGTATTCGATTAAAAACTCGACTTTATCTTTGCTAAAGCGGTTACTGTGCTGCAATATTTGCTGATGAGCTTTATCAACAGTGAGTGTTTTAACATATTGCTGCTCTGTTTTGCCTTGCAGATCTTTATATACGCCATGTTCTTCTACTTGTGGGGCATCAGCCAGCGGTTTATAGGAGACCTCTATCACGTCATAGGGGGCATTATCGCGGTAGTTGATATAGGTGAAGGTATTGCCTGCTTGATAAAGTGCCGGGTTAAAGCAGCCGGTGGTTGAGTTTTCTGACCCTCCGCAAGCTGTAAGTAGTAATGGACTGCAAATAATGGTGGCAATTAGACGTGTTTTCATAGTGTTGAACCTGATGATTTGGCGAAATTTAGCGCTTCCGCTAGTTGTAATTTTTCGATGTCGGCCTGAGTGGGCATAAAGGTCTTGTCATCGACTTTGGCTTGGATCAGCTGATATTGATCTGGCGATGGTTCCGCTTCAAACAGGACGGACAGCTGCACGGGAATACCCAGCTGTTGGGCGTACCACGTGTTGACGGTTAACTGATGTCGCTTGCCATACTCGGCATTTTTCACTTCCGTTTTTAGTTCCATATGGCAGGTACTAAATGTGCCAGCAGGCGTGGTGAGCGACTCAATACCGTGAAAGGTGGTCGTTTGCTTGAAATCTAAGGTGACGTGCTGCGGTGGGTCATTATCCAAGGTGCTTTCAGTGAGGTAACTGAAATTGCTGCTGCGTGACTGACCTTTGTTGGCAAAGTTAAAGTCGATGAGTTGTGGTGCACCGTCCGCTTCACGCTTGATTTTGCTAGATAAGAAATCCTGCTCACCACTTTGTAAGGCAAAATTTTTATTCTCAGCATCTATCGCGAGTGTTTGGCTGATAGCCATCCCTTCTTCACCACTCTTAACCAGCCAGGTTCGCTGCAACTCTTTTCCCAATGGCAGTGGGTCTTTGCCTGTACTTTGTGGCTTGTTACCTGTTTGCAGTGTGGTAAACAGATAGTTTGTGGGCTGATTATCAGCGAGTTCCACCATGAGATACTCGTTGCCATCTTGATAGATATTCGGGTTAAAACAGCTCATCGCTGATTGATCTGGCGCTCCGCAACCCGCCAGCACTAACGTGCTGGCGATGAGGCTGGGAACTAAGAGCGTTTTCATGGCGTCAATCCTTGTTATTTAGCAAAAGCTAAGGCATCGGCTAGCTGCAGCTTGGTAATATCGGCAGGCGTTGGCGTAAAAGTTTTACCGTTAATAGTGGCTTGAATTAGCACGGTTTCCATCGGGGCGCGCTCGTCAATTGTGGACGTTATCTTGACCGGAATTCCTAATTGCTGCGCATACCAAGTGGTTGTTTCCTGGCCATGTTTGCCTTCGGCATCAGTGAGCGTTGTCTGTATACGGCAAGTATCAAATTCACCTGCGGGAGTCGTAATCGATTCAATGCCAACAAACGTGGTGGTCGCTTTTGAGTGCTGAGTCGTCGTTTGGTTGGCAGTTGCATCATCAGCGTTAATGTATTCAATGTCGTAGCTGACATCACGACTGTGCGATTGGTTTGGCGTGTCGAAGTTAAAATCAATAATCGATGCAGTATGCTTATCCGCTCGCATTTTGGTGGTAAATGTATCTATTTGGTAATCTTCACTGAGCAGCGCGTAGCGATAGTTAGCGGCGTCAATGCTGAAAACTCGGTTGGTTAGTACGGTGGAAATACTGGCCATTGCGACATGCATCAATCGAGATTCCTTACCCGCAGGGTAGGGCTGAGTATCATCTTTTGTCAGTTTGACTAGCGTGGGCGCTTTTGGCTTGCCGTCTTCCATTATTACGGTGAGGTATTGATTACCCGCTTGATAGAGTTCTGGGTTAAAGCAGCTCGTGGCGTTATTGGGGGGAACTGATTGGCCACAGGCGCTGAGCAATAACATACTGGTGCTGATTAACGTGCATCTTTTTCGCATGCTAAAAATCCTTTTCACTGTGCCGACGATAGAACTCATCGGGCTGGGTGCAAAAACAGGTGTGCTGCCTTCCAAGACAGCGATAAAAAAGAAGACATATTATGTCATTTTTGAATATGGGTACAGGATGAATTTTATTTTCTTAAAATCATAGGGATAGATAAACAGTATGGACTAAGTTGTCGTGCCGATTAGACCGCAGTTTCGCTACGATTGTTTGTTGCGTTGTCGCTTGGATTTAGCGCATAAAAAACGCTGCCGTGGCAGCGTTTTTTATAACCGGAACACTTATTTCAAGTGACCTGCGTTATGCAGTTCGCGTTTATCTTTAGCTGGCGGATTCCATTGATACAGCCAAGTTTCTGTCAACGGCTTGCCATCGGCTTCCAGATACAGACGGATATTGATTGGATCTGTCGAATCATCTGGGGGGACCAAATCAAACATGGCTCGGTAGCCGTCAATCGAATGTAGCGGGCGAGCAGAGGTGATTTCAACACGGCCTGCTGAGGTGGTGATCACTGGTTTAACTTCCACATCTTTGTCCAGTTTATCCAGTTCGCCGCCGTTAAAGTCCACCACAAAACGTTTGCTGTAATACTGGCGTTTTTTACCGATAACACCGCCAATACCTGTATAAGTGTCATGCACTTCACCGTGATCAACTTCGTAAGGTACGGTGCCACCCCAGTACATGTTATAGCTGAACAGCAACTCTTGGCCTGGTTTGACTGGTGCGTCTGGGTTCCAGAATGCCACAATGTTGTCAAAGGTTTCATCCAGTGTTGGGATCTCAACTAGCTGTACTGAACCTTTACCCCAATCGCCGATTGGTTCGATCCACAGGTGAGGGCGTTTTTCATAGAATACGCCGTCATCTTGGTAGTGATCAAAGTTACGGTCTCGCTGCATCAAACCAAAACCTTTCGGGTTTTCATCGCTATAAGCATTGAAACGCAGGTTTTCAGGGTTGCCCAGCGGACGCCAAATCCATTCGCCAGTACCTGTGTGCATAGCTAAGCCGTCAGAATCGTGGATCTCTGGACGCCAGTCGTAGTTAGTGCGACGGTCGTTTTCGCCGATCATGTACATACTGGTCAGCGGTGCAACGCCCATGCGCTCAACAGCTTTACGTGGATACACGGCGGCATCAACACGCATCTTCAAACGCTTACCCGGTGTGATATCAAAACGGTAAGCCCCCGATACACTTGGTGAATCCATCAGCGCGTATACAGTAGCGGTATCTTCACCCGGCTTTGGCGCTTCCATCCAGAAATCGGTAAAGATAGGAAACTCTTCCGGTTTTTCCATGGCGGTGTCGATGGCTAAGCCACGAGCAGACAGGCCGTATTGCATCTCTTCACCCACAGCGCGGAAATAGCTAGCGCCGAGGAAAGCGATCACGTCACGTTGCCAATCACCGTCGAATTGCATACGGAAACCTGCAAAACCAAGATCATCAGGCAGCTTGTTCGATTTCAGCTTTGACTTACCGTAGTCAAACAGTGAACCGCTATATTTGACGGTTTCAACCTTACCATCTTTGAGTTGGTAGATTTGAATCGGAGTATCGAAATACAGGCCCAAGTGGAACAACTCTGCACGAAACTTACTGTCATCGTCGTCTTTCCATAACGCTTTATCTTTACGGAAATGGATCTGTTGATATTCATCCCAATCGAGTTTGGTCAAACTGCTTGGGATTTCACCTTTGTGGCTTTGGTAAGGATTTTTAGCTAACTCACTCGCGTATCCCTTAAGCCATGCATAACTGAATTCTTCTCCGGGAGCGGGAACAGCCTTTAAGCCTGCGGCGTGAGAAAGTTGACTCACGAACATCATGCCCGCGGTAGCCATAGTCAGTAGTGACAAGCCAAGGAAAGAACGACGTTGAGAGCCAGTTAGACAGCGATACTTCAATGTATTTGATGACATAGGCGCACTCTGAAAATTCGGGCTTTGTATTGGTGTTGCACGCAACGCCACAAAGCAGGAAACGGACAACCAACCGTACTGTTGGTTGTTTAACCATAACTTAACCCCGAAGGGAGTAGTGATGTTGAACTGCAAGCAATCTACCATATTTTTAGCTGGTGAAAAGGGCTAAAAAAAGATATCCAGTTATCTGTTCTGTCATTATTCAGGTAAGTAATTCAAATGTTAATAGAATCGTGCAACTACCTGAAAATAGATTATATATTGTGCGGTGTGCACATAAAAAAAGCCACCTGTTTCCAGGTGGCGTAATGGTTGGAACTCGGTATTGCTGCCGCCTTAATGGATTTCAATTTTTTGGCGGTTGCTTGGCGCTTCAGCTGTTTTTGGCAAGGTTAAATACAGCATGCCGTTATCAAACTTAGCGTCGATAGCCTCTTCTTTGACGTTTTCTGGTAGCGCGAAACGGCGGACAAACGAGCCGTAATAGCGTTCAGACAGGTGTTGCTTGTCATCGGTATGTTCGTGTTTACGCTCACCAGTCAGCACCAAGTAGCCATTTTCAATGCTGAGGTTGATGTCGTCTTTGCCAATTTCTGGCAGTTCAACTTTTAGAAGATACTGTTTGTCATCTTCACTGATGTCCGTTGCTGGTAACCAGCTACGTTGGCCTGAAAGTATCGGACTAGACCAGTCCATCAGTGAACCAAAACGATTGAATAAGCTGTCGAATTCTTCGGCAGGATTCCAAGGACGTAATTTCATAATGACCTCCTTTAGTTTGTTATCCACACAAAATTCAACTTGTAGGCAATCTTGCTTGCCTACAAATCAATATGGGGCAGTTGAGTGACTTTTCAATGGTAGGGAAAGAAATTATTTTGTTTATTTCAACGTCAGTTAATGCAGTTAGTTACTATTTACATTTAAGATTCTCTGGACTATTGCGCTAAGTCACAGTAGGGTGCCTGCCGAGATAAATTTCATTCATTTTGTTTTCTTTCGTATGCAGCAGTTGAGAAACAGCCGTCATCGTTGGCTCTGGATTGTACTTGGATTATGGCTAACGCTATTCCAAGCGACGACTGCTGCCCATTCGCTGGAAGAAAGCATTGTACCACACGATCACAGCCATTGTTTGTTGTGTCATGCGGGTCACTTGACTGGCGCTGCGCCAACGGAGTTTCCCTCACTTCATCTGGTTGAAGTGCCTTCTACTCAGATTGTGTCGCTTGTACCTCAAGCACCGCAATTGCCGCGTATTCGCCAGCGCCATGCCCGAGCTCCGCCCATCCTCTGAGATTTCATTAAAAATTTAATATTAATTATCAGTAGGATAACCCTAAATGAAGTACAGTAAAATCTATGCTGCGCTGCTGCTTAGCTGCGCGCAATTGCCCGTTATTGCGGAAGAAAGCTCGAAAACAACTACCACAACTGATAGCCAAGAGATTGAACGGCTGACGATTCAATATCGCCAAGCTTATCGTGGAGATGTGCCAGCCTCGAAGTTGCCCCAAGCGATTACCACCTTAGATACTCAGTTGCTAAAAGATGTCAGCGCTGGTTCATTGCAAGATGCGATGGATTTTTCTGCCTCAGCAGCGCGGCAGAATAACAGTGGCGGCATGTGGGACAGTTTTTCGCTGCGTGGTTTTCCCGGTAACGAAAATATGCCAGCGGGCTATTTGATTAATGGTTTTAGTGGTGGCCGTGGTTATAGCGGTCCGCGTGATACGACCTCTATCGATTATATTGAGGTACTTAAAGGCCCAGGTTCTGCCTTATATGGCCGTTCAGAGCCGGGCGGGTCGGTTAATATCATCACCAAGAAACCGCAAAATGTGACTCAAGGCTATTTAAAAACCGAGTGGGGTAGCTTTGATAATCAGCGCATTGAAGGCGATATTACTGGCGCGGTGACTGATAACATTGCGGCGCGAATTATCGGGAGTTATAGCGACAGCGACAGCTATCGTGATGAAGTGACTAAACGGTCAAGCACATTTACGCCATCCGTTCGCTGGCAAGTGTCGGACGATACTTCAGTGTTATATGAGTTTGAATGGATCAAACGTGATCAACTGTTTGATCGCGGTGTCGTTGTGCTCAATAACGATTTCAATACGGTGCCGAATTCGCGCTACCTTGGTGAACCGGGTGACGGTCCAACGTCGATTTACGCGGCCGGTCATCAAATTACCTTTGAACATTTTATTAACGGTGATTGGCAGCTCACCGGTGGCTTTAGTCACCGTCACTCTACGTTGCGTGGTTACTCATCAGATACTGAGTTATCCGCCTCGCGGCAGTCGGTGTTTGACGATGGTGAGACGCTGACACGCCAACGGCGTTACCGCGATTATGCTTCAGAAGATAGTTCGGTGCGACTGGAATTAAACGGCAAACTGGCCACGGGCGCGTTGACGCATCACCTATTGTTTGGAGTTGATGCTTACCGTTATGAACTGAAAACGGCGTTATCACGCTATCGCGGTGGTAAAGGCAGTTATGACATTGATATCAACAACCCGCAGTACGGTAGTCAGCCATTACCGGAGGTGAGCCCGCTCTATGATAACCGCGAGCATCAACGGGCGGTTGGTGGTTACATTCAAGACCAAATCGATATCACTGAGCATTGGCAAGCGTTGCTCGGTGTCCGCTTGGATGTGATCAATCAAGAGATCCTTGAGATGGTGAGCACGGTTGATTCATCGCGCCACGATAGCCGCTTTAGCCCGCGTTTAGGTTTGGTGTATTCACTGAATGACAATGTGAGTTTTTACAGCAGTTACTCAGAAGGCTTTTTGCCACTAAGTGGCACAGATGCTCAAGGGCAACCATTTGGCTCTGAAGAAAGCCGTTCATTTGAAGTGGGCAGTAAGCTGACGACGAATGCTCTGCAAGCCACATTAGCGCTATTTAATGCGCATAAGAGCAACATTTTGGTGTCAGATCCTATCAATGTCGGATACTCAGCACCATTGGGAAGTGCGCGTAGCCGCGGCATAGAGTTGGATGCCAGTTATCAAGCGCCGTGGTTTGATACCCAGTTATCTTACAGCTATTTGGATACTGGCACCGACAGCGACAGCGTTAATGCCGATTGGGGCGTACCGATCCCAAAAGGCAGCCCACTGGTAAACATTCCGCGCCACAATGTATCTTTGGTGTTGAGCCGTGATTTTTATATCAGCGATGCCAGTTTGCGTGCGGGAGTTAGCTATCGCTTTGTTGATGATCGTTTAGGGGATGCAGCCGATCTGAGCTTTCGTTTACCGGCGTACCAAGTTTATGGCGCGTTTGTCCGCTGGCAGATGACCGATGCGCTGAGCGTTACTGCCAATGCAAACAATCTATTTGATAAAGATTATGTGGATAGCAGCTACAACGCCTTGTGGGTCTATCCGGGCGCACCGCGGAACTTCAAACTGAGTGTCACGTATGGCTTCTAACATCAACCAGCGTATCAATAGTATTGATATGATGCGCGGCTTGGTGATGGTGATTATGGTGCTGGATCATGTGCGCGAGCGCTTTTTCCTGCACCAGCAGGTGAGCGATCCGATGGATATCAACACCACACCGCCAGCGCTATATTTCAGTCGCTTAGCGGCGCATTTATGTGCGCCGACTTTTGTGTTCTTAACTGGGTTGTCAGCTTGGTTGTATCAACATAGTGGTCCTACAGGACAGCGGCCGCTGCCAGGCTTTTTGCTGAAACGCGGTCTATTTTTGATCGCGCTGGAAGTGACCTTAATTACCTTCAGTTGGATGGGCAATTACCACACCTTGTATCTGCAAGTGATGTGGGCCATTGGTTTAAGTATGGTGGCACTGGCATTGCTGCAATATCTGCCGCGCTGGAGTCTAGTGGTTATCGCCATTGGTTTGGTGTTTGGTCATAACGCGTTAACACCGATCCAGTTTGCCCCGAATGAATGGGGTTACAGTGCGTGGACTATTTTGCACGACCGTGGTTATCTCATCAGTGATAGTTCGCTTAATGTGAAAGTGAGCTATCCGCTATTGCCGTGGATTGGTGTGATTGTGTTTGGTTATCTTGCCGGGCCGCTGTACAGCAAGGTGATGGATAGCGATACCCGTCAAAGCTGGTTACTGCGATTAGGCGTTGGCAGTTTGGCGCTATTTGCGGTGTTACGCGGTGGCAATATTTATGGTGAAACCCTGCCTTGGCAGCAGGGCGACACGCTGCTCATCAGCGTTATGTCGCTACTGAACCTGACTAAATATCCGCCATCGTTAGCGTTTTTGTTGCTAACACTGGGGCTGATGTTTTTAGGTTTGCGGCAGATGGAGCGGCTCAGTTCACCCTGGAGTCAAGCGGCTGCTAAGGTGTTGACGCAATTTGGTGGCGCGCCGATGTTCTTCTATCTACTGCATCTTTATTTGTTGCTGTTGCTGTATCAAATCGCCGAGGCGATTTGGGGCGCCAATCATGGTGAGTTGTTTGGCGTGAGCAGTATTGTGCAGGTTTGGTTGATTAGCGTCGCGTTAGTGCTGGCCTTATATTGGCCCAGCAAAACCATTGCGGCATTTAAACGTCGGACTCAGCGGCAGTGGGTTAAGTATTTGTAAGCGCTATTTTGCTAACTATGCGTAACTGAGCACGGCGCTCGCTGTGATGGCGAGTGCCGTGCTACTATGCGGCCATTTTGTTTAGCTAAGGCAGCACTATGGATATGTGCCGCTTGTTGCCAAAAGGATTTTTACTGCAAATGCTGTATTACCCCACATTTATCACTGATAGCAGCAATGCCGTTATCGGCGTTTACGATAAGCGCTCTGGTGAGGCGCCCAGTGTGCTCAAGCATCTTGATGATCCTTACCAATGGCGCGCACCAACCTTACATTTTACTGCGGCGGAACAGCAGGTAGATGCCATTGTGCCAGTCAATATGCCGTTATGGGTGATGCAGTTACCATTAGCCAACGCCATTCAACAGTTGGCCCCTGACGCGCTGGTGTTATTGCCTATCCGCTGTGTGTTTGCCGGAAAGTCCAGTGATAACTATTGCGTGCTGTGGCCATTACATCGGCAAGCCGTGTGGGATCTGGCGAAGTCAGATTGGGCGCCGCTCCCTATGGCAAGCTGGCCAGCAGATAGGCCGTTTTATCTCTATGATATGCAGCTTATTGCTGATGTTGCATTAACCTATCCACTGGTGGCGAACCGTCATCATCCCAGTATGTTGGTGGTCAACGACGCGGTGAAGCAGCTTATTGATAGCCATTGCACCACGGTGCAGTGCCTGTCTCTGGCTGAGTATCGCCGCGATATTCGCCATCGCAGCTCTGCCGATAAAGTAAATCCCGCGTAATTTGAACTCAGTACAAGGTGGTGCAGTCGATGGCCAAACGTCAGCGAAAGTTTGAATTTTTCCTTCCCGGTACGCCGCTGCTTGCCAAAATCGGCACGAGCTTCTTTTTGGTGATTTTGTTCTGTGGTCTGATTGGGATTTTTGTCAATGTACTGATTGATACTTGGTTGATTGATAAGCTCTATTGGGTTGCTGGTGGCTTGAGTTTACTGCTTATCCTGCTGGTGCTCGCTGGCCTGTTAAACCCTAAAAGTCACTATCGTGCGCAGATGCAGGCGCGCATTGGCAGTATGTGGAAACTGGTGTTTGGCATGCTGGTAGGCATCCCATTATTGATGTTTATGGGCATTTGTAACGGTGTTCCATCGGTAGTGCACATGTTGCTGCCATCAGAAGAGCGGGCGGTGATTGTGACCATCGACCACAAACCCAGCGGGTATTACAACAAAGGCTGTAACGGCGAGATTTTTCTGCAAGAGTTTGATGGCTTGTTCTCTGCGGTATGTGGCATTCATAAAGACGATTGGCAGCAGCTCGAAGACGGGCAAAAGATCTTGCTGGTTGGTCAGCGCACCATAATTGGTTTTAGCTACAAGGGCTATCGCTTGCCGTAAACGCCGCCCGTTGCTGAGTTAAGTGCATGACAGCGGCTTAACTGTCTATCATCAGTCTATCGTCAGTGCCATTGCTACTTCGTTATTCCTTATTTGTCTAACAAAGTTATTTTAAATAACTCGAATATTCGCTACATTATGCCGCTTTATTTTTGTCCTATTTTCTATTTCCTGCACAGGGCCGTGCGATAGGTTTTCCGGAGTCATAATGAATCCTAAAGAGCATATTAGCGGTTTGCTGTTGTTGCTGTTGGTTGTGATCAGCGGCGGCATTTGGCTTGATAGCGCCATTTTCTTTCGTCTACTCGTTGGCTTAGGGCTAGGTTATGCCCTGAGCCGCGCATCACTCGGGTTTGCCGGCAGTGTTAACCGCGCTTATCGCGCTGGCTCAACCAAACTGCTGCGTAACCTGATGTTACTATTCTTCCTGACCGCATTGGCCTGTAGCGCGCTGATGATTGGTGGCGATCATAGCGGACTTAAGTTGTCGGTTAATCCCATCAACACCGGGCTATTAGTGGGCGGTTTGATGTTTGGTTTTGGTATGTCGATTGCTGGCTGCTGCGCCTCTGGCGTATTGACCTATTTCTCTAATAATCTGCTACGGCCAGCATTAGCACTATTTTTCTTCGGCATGGGGGTATATATCGCCTTCCCGTTACAGGCGACCCAAAGCTGGATCCGCGACAGTTGGTTCGCCAGTGCGAGCAGTAGCAGAGGCGTCTTTTTACCCGATTTATTTAGCTGGGACCCGCTCGGTGGCTATGTCGGCGCATTGCTATTAACTGCGTTGTTTGGCGCCATTGTGAGTTGGTTGGCGATCCGTTTTGAGCGCCAACGCCGCAGCAGTGGCCGTTATATCGGCGTGGCGTCAGAAACTGAACAATTGGCACCGAGTAGTATTGATCTGGCTGAGCACAAGCTATTTAGCGCGGCGACTTATCAGGCACTGTTTGTCAGTCGCTGGAAGCCTGTGACGGGCATTAGCGTCATCGTGGTGATGTTTGTGTTATTGATGGGCGTCACTGGCGGCGGTTGGGGCGCATCAACGCCGTTTGGTTTGTGGTTTGGGCGCTTATTGATTGCCTTCGGCATGGCGCCAGAAACTGTGGCGGCATTTGCGCATAAATCAGTGAATGCCTTTACTATGCCGTTTTTCAGCCATGCGGTAACTGTGCAAAACTTGGGGATTATCGCAGGGGCGGTAATTTCCTTACTGCTTTCTGGTCGGTTTTTGAGTGGCTTCTCCCGCTTACCTTTGTCTTTGATGGAAGTCGGTTTGCTGGCGTTGGCGGGCTTGTCGATGGGCGTGGGTACCCGCTTAGCTAATGGCTGTAATGTGGGCGCGCTATATACCCCCATTGCACACTTTTCGCTGTCAGGCTGGATCTTCTTAGCAGTGATGATTGCCGGTGGCATCTTAGGTAACGCGCTGCGTAAACGGGTGCTGTAAAGTTTCTCGCGACAATGAATATAGAAAACCAGCCTTGTGCTGGTTTTCTCACATTTACGGTTATGCCGATGATTATTCAAGTAATTTACCGCAGAAACCTTGACATATTATGGCGATCTGGCCTGCATTATGGCAAGATAGCGGCGATTTCGCGTAGGCACTATTGTATATAGGTATGGCCAGTTGCAGTAAGGCACCGCCATTAATTTATGCCGCGCTCAAATACAATCAGGGATTCGATTGGCATGCGTTACTACTTTTACAGCGTTGTAGAGCTATTAAAACTGTTGTGGCAATGGTTGCCGCGTGATGGTGTGATTAACATGCTGCTGCGCCGCAAGCCTTACGCCAATAAGTTCTTTACTGGCGAGTTATTAACGTTAGCGAATGCAATTAAAGGTCGCAACCGCGCCAAAATTCGGCGGTTGGCGCAACAGTTGCCAAACATTGATGCCTGCGGCCGCGATTCGGTCACGCCGTTGGCATTTGCCGTAATGGCCAACAACCCCATTGCCGTTGCCGAGTTGATGGCACTTGGTGCCAATCCCTATCACTATATTTGTCCCAATCCATACAGCCGAATAAACCCTGAAGGCATGACAATCGGTTATGTCGCGATGCGCCAACGCCAAGCCATAGCGCTAAAAGCGCTGTTTGATGCGGGGGTCGATCCCAATAGCTATGACGCCTACGGCACGCCGCTACTATTTGATGTGCCCGATCGCCAAGACTCCAACGCCATCGAGGTGCTGTTAGATTACGGCGCCAATGTCAACGTGACCGATAAATTTGGTCAAACGCCATTATTTGACATGTTGCATGTGCAGTTTGAGAACGCGTTATTGTGCTTGCAGCGGGGCGCTGATGTGCACCAAATGAGCGATCGCGGCGTGACCATTCCTTATATTGTGCAGCAAGCGCTAGCCGAGATGGACGCCTCATCGCCAGTGTATCGCACCATGTTAGCCATCAAACGGCTAGTGGTTGAGAAGGGGGGGCAATTTCCAGCGTTGACTCCCTATGGCGAGCGCGTGCGGCACAACATTGTCTTTTGCGAACAACCGCACGGCTATCGCCCCGCGTGTGAATGCCAAAAAATCGGCCATAACCGCTTTGTTCGCCCGCCAAGTGAAGAGATAAAGCGTCACGATGAACAGCTATTGCTGAGTCGCTACGGCATCCGTTATCACTTTGACTAAGTCTCTGCCCTTAAAGGAATAGATTAATGCGAAGATTATCCATTCATCGCCCGTTGCAGAAAGTGCGTAATCCGGCACGGCATCTGCGTTCACTTGCCCGCTGGGCCGACAGTTTTGTCGATGATTATCCCGAGCGTGAGCCAAAGTACATCAACTTCAAACTGGCCACCTTAGATAGGTTGGTCGAAGGCCCAACCGCCAAGCTTGAATAGCAGCGCGTGTCGGTGGAACAACTCATCAAGGCGGCGCAGCATCTGGTGGCGGCACGGCCAGCCGAGGAACAGGGCAAGTCCTGGGTCGCTATGCTACTTGGTTACCCTAGTTTATGGTCGAGCGAAGTCACGGTGTTCTTTGAGCGTGACTACCTCAATCGTTTTATTGCGCCACCACACAATGATGCGTCGATCTGCCAGCAATTGGGTATTACCTTGCCAGCCAATTTTATTGAATGCGCCTACCTCGTGCAGTGGCAGGATGAAGATGATGACGGGCAACTGCAGCACTACAGCGAGCAACGGTTTGTGATTTATGAAGCGTCATTCGCTCTAGATGCGGTTTAAGCTTTTAATGCAGGAATTTTTATGACATTAGCACCATGGCAACATCAGCTTAAAAACAAACTGAAAGACGGTGACATGTTTGCCAGTGAACATGATTATGACCTAGCTCTCAGTCAATACAAAGCGGCGTTCTCATTGATTCCGGAACCCAAAGATCGCTTTAAAGAAGGTACTGAAGTGATTACAGCGATCGGCGATTTGTATTTACTGCAGAATAAATTGGATGATGCAGAGCAAGCGTTTCGCGATGTGCAGTTATATCCAGATGGTGCTCGAGAGCCCTATACTCGCGTGAGACGTGCCGAAGTCTTTTACCGACAAGGTGATGAACGAGCCGCATTAATTGAGTTAGTGACGGTATGTCTAAATGACGGCAAGGAACTGCTGCAATCCTATGAGAAAGAGATGCCCTGGCTAGCAAAATTGCTCCCCACTGTGATTAGTCAGTTTTAATGGGAATAAAATTTATGCAGCAACAGCCACAACGTACATTTCGTAATGTTGCACCGCAGACTCAGCAGCAACTCAGCATGCAATTTTCGCTACTCGCTGCGCGCAGTGAGGTGAGCATTGACGAGTGGGAAACATTGGCGGTAACCCCGTTCAGCCATTGGCTCTCTCAAGCTGAGTTTAACCAGCAATTTACTGAGCGTTCAGCCAGTGAACAAGCGGCGATGACGCAACAATGGCGTGAATTTTATCAGCTATTAGTGACTAGCACGCCATGCTATCAAGCAAAATATCGCCGTGGTGGCCGGTTAATGTTTAAGGCGCCAAAAAGTTCAGACTTAGTCGTCGAACGTTTACTGCGTTCAGTCACCGAACCGCAATTGACGTTGGTGTTACCCGAATTTAATGCGGTTTATGAGCAAGGGGATGATGATACTTGCTGGCTGCATTTTGCATCATTAACAACCATTGAACCGTTGTTAGCGCGCATTCGCCAGCAAGATATGCACCTTTTGTCGCCAGCCTGATGCCAATGCGCAGTAACGAGAATGAGAGCAATTGGCGTGTGACCGTTTAAACCAGCGGTAAGCCCGCATTTAGTCATTAATCATCTGACCCAGCCGCCAAGGAGAGCAGCATGAAAGCAGAAATACTGAAACATTTTATTGAACACGATGCCGAGCTAGCGCCGCATGCCGATTATTTAGCGGCGATCAGTAAACCCAGCGTTGATATCACATATGCCACTGAGGCGCCCAAATCACATGAAAGCCGTTTCGGCGGTCAACCCATGCTGCCGAAAGGCTTTGTTTGGCCAACACACGAACTCGGCGAATATCGCTTTTTAGGCCAGATAAACTTTGCCGAAATGCACGATAGCAGCGGCTTACTGCCCACGTCAGGCCTGCTGGTCTTGCTATACGCTTACGATGAAGACGGCGAGATTTTCTGGGGGGATGACGGTTATGTATTGGCTTATTACTACCCCAGCATTGATCAACTGACGTTATACCCACAAGCCGAAATTACCGCCGCGAAAAAATTGCAGTTCAGCACGGGGGTAGAAATTCCAAGGCGAAAAGACTTACGCCAAGATTGGCCGTTTGACACTGACGCCTTATATGACTTAGCCGAGCTTGACGGTTACAGTGAAAATTACCTGTTGGGTTATCCATTTTTTTATAGCTTAGCGTATGACCCAACGCCGTCAGACGAGTGGCTGTCGCTGCTCACTATTACTTCCGATGAAGCGTTAGATTTTCTCTGGCACGATGGCGATATGCTGATGGTGTTCATTGAAAAAGCTAAGTTAGCCAACGCCGATTTCAGTTACCTAAAAGCTGATGCAGGTTAAGTGCGGGGTTAACAGCGATGTTTGGCATCACTTTGATAATGAGCCACACGCCCTTTGAAACAGAAAGTGTGGTTGCTGGTTTTAGTGTTGCAATATTGCCAATATTTTATGCATTTTTATCTAGTTTGGTGATTACACCATTTGTCATTGGAAAACGCTGAGAAACACCGGTTAATTTTCTTGAAAAATGTTGTGCTAGGGAAGGTGCGAATAAGTCCCGTGCGTGCTCTGCGTGACACGGCTTTCAGATGCAAGGCGTAGTTTGCCGCGAATGGTTAGCCCTTTGCAAACACTGCAATGTAGCAGATGAAGCTGTAGGCCACGCCCTACGGAGATTTTTTAAGCTCATGCATTTCTTCGTTAGCTAACTTTGCCATGCTCCAGCATGCCCGCAGTTAGCTGCCTCAGCAACTGTTAGATGCGGGTGCCCAAAATGCACCTGAGAATGATCATGAAAACATGGTGATAAAGTTGCCAGAAAATTGGTTGGTGGAGCGTTAAAGTATCTAATAATCTTGTTCGTGTTCGACATTTTTGCAACGGTTTAAATTGGCTTAAAACCTATGTTGGAACCACACATAACAAACAACGGCGACGCAACGCTTTGTGAGAGCTTCACACCATGAATAGAACCGCAGCGTTAAGAGGCGAATTTCCTATATTGGTATACCTACTTGAGACTTGGTATTACCAAGATATTTGGATGGAATTCAAAACGGATATTGAGATATGGCAAGCGGCATTTGCCTCCGCGGAAGACCGAGGAATAGCAGCGGCAATTGCCGAGGTATCGTTAATGCTCGATAGATCGGTGGATGATATTCACAGCTTTGTGCAATGCTTTGCTGAGAATAACCATCACCGCAGTGCAGACAACTCAAAAATATGGCTGCAAAACTTGCAGCAATGGCTGTTAAACAAAAGCTGTAGTCATAGCTAACAAGGGCATGTTGTTACGCACATTTAGGGGGTTCGATAGCTTTTTTACTGCTTCATTTGTACTTAGC
The DNA here is from genome assembly GCF_048265805.1 of Shewanella sp. Lineage (GTDB taxonomy): Bacteria > Pseudomonadota > Gammaproteobacteria > Enterobacterales > Shewanellaceae > Shewanella. Next base: position 57,779 of record NZ_JBLXAT010000008.1, read on the forward strand.
GTCGCCATTTTTCACCCACAAATTAGCTGCGAGTTTGCCCCCAAGTGAGTTAGCCTAGTGACTTTTGGCTAACCCTAGCCCTCAAAGATTGACCGAATTTAAGTAATGTTACAAAGTGACCACTTAATCATTAATTTCAATAAGGACTGTAGTCATGTCTGTCCCGTGAATCCCCACTAAATACAACAAATCGCAAGTTTGAAAATTTACTTACAAGGATTAGTGCTGAATGAATAGCAACAACAATTCAAGGCGTGTCATTGGCTTTTTAGATACTCCAAAACCTACGTATGGCGAAGATGAAACAACAAAAATTAGCAAAGGTTTTATAGATGTTTTGTTTGAAGAAGGGGAGGATGGGAGACTAACAAAAATCAATAGCGCCCAGTTCTTTGACGATATAGAAAAGGTTTTTGTAATCGATGGCTTTCAGGAATCGAAAACGCGATATCACCGAACCCTAATAGCCGCTGACGTTATTCCGAATAATCTGTACGAAGATAAAACCGATGTGACAAGATACGTCACATTCAAGAACAACATAAGCGAGTTCTCCACTATCGTTTTTGGCATGCTTCACATGAAGTTGCCTTCTCCGCTTGATTGCACTGACATCATACTTCCTACACTGCCTTCAACCCGTAGCTTTTACATCGTCGATGACGGCTTTGCTTATGGTCCATTCAAATTTGAGCCATCTAATGAATGTCGCCAGAACATGGATAAAAACATGAGCTTTGCTGGGCCATACGACGGAAGCTTGCGATTGAGTAGCGGGATTGATCCGCTGAACACTAAACCTGCATATATTTCAAAAATTGATTATAAAGACATAGAGCCTCACTTAACCACCGTCCATGGCTCAGAGTATCTTTTAGATGCCTCAGTGCTTAAACAAGCAAATTATACCGTCCATCAGTACATGATGCGAAACGAGGTCATGGCGTTGTTCAAAAAGCTACAAGAACGTCGCAAGATCACAGGTCAAGTGGTGGCAGCTGTACGTCTTGAACTGCAAAATAAAAACTACCCGCTGACACCTGAAGGCAAAGAGGTGATCTACAACATTTGCGAGGCCGCAGCTGATGACTCCGAATGGCAAAAAGCCATTATGGATATAGTTAGTAACGATGACCGCGGCAAAAAGCTTATCGAAAGCTATGTCGAGGCCAGTAAGGAGAACTACATCGCAAACTGGGATAAAATTGCTGCAGAGCAACACGCACAGAAAAGCAGAGAGCTGAAAGAAGTTGAACAACGTTTGGCTGAAACGAAAGCTAAAGTTGCCGAACAAGATCAATTACTCGTTAACAAGCAAAATGAGTATGATGCGCTGCTCGAAAAGGCCGAGAGCAATGAGGATCTAGAGCAGCGCGTTCAAGAACGCCGACAAGAGTTGGACTCGCAAATTCAAGACAGCGAAGCGGAGCTGGCACGATTGAAAGCAGAGCATAAACAGCTTGCCCAATACGGAACAATGGCTGAGGCTTTCAAGGCACTTGAGACGCAGGAAGCATACCTAAACAATCGTAAAAATCAGTTAGAGCAATCGATTCAAAAGGTTGAGCAAACATTGCGAACCAACGAATCGGAGTTGCAAACTCAATTGCGTCAATTGGTCCCCTTTGTTTCGACAATCATCCAAGCCCCAATTGCTTCAGATGATAAATTCTCGCCGTTCAGCATGCCTGAATTACAAACTTTGAAATTCAGAGAAATGAGTGTAGCGCAAACTGAAATTTCGAAGTTCGTCAATTACATCGCGGGTCAGTTGGCGAACGAGTACAACCGCTCGTATTCTAACGAGTTTATTTCCTCAGTACTGGTGGCTCAGGCTCAATCGTTGATCAGCATCTTTACCGGTGCGCCAGGGCTTGGCAAAACCTCGTTTGTCCGTTTGTTAAAGCGCATCCTAAAAATGGACGAGCGCTTCCTTGAAGTGCCTGTCGGTCGAAGCTGGGTATCTGAGCGTGAATTTATTGGCTTCTTCAATAGCCTTTCAAACTCATTTTCTCCGTCATCCTCCGGTGTTTATCAATTCCTTAAAGGCTTAAGTAAAGACCAGCCTGAATCCGCACCATTGAGTTTGATGTTACTTGATGAGGCTAACTTGTCGGCCATTGAGCACTACGCGGCATTCCTGATCAACATTAGCGATGATGAAGCCGAAAAAATGCTTCGCTTGTCGAAAGAGGAAATTGTTATCCCCGACTCTCTGCGTATTGTGGCAACGATAAACCACGACTTAACCACTGAAGCCTTGTCGCCTCGATTAATCGATCGCGCACCGGTGATCCCTTTTGACAGCTTCATTAATGACACTGCTGATTACATTGACGAAGTGGAAAGCTACAACAAGCTTTCTTATGAAGCATTCGCAGCAATGTTTGGTCGTAAAGCGTTTTTACGCTCACGGCTGGCTATTTCCGATGACGGTTTGCCACAATTGTTGGAAGAAGCCCTCAGCATCCTTAAGAAACCCGATCCGAGCTTAGGCTCTCCAATTATTCTGAGTCTTCGCAAGGCATCAAACCTGAAAGATTACGTCTATACACTGACGTCCGTATTAATGGTTACCGAGAAGCTGAGCGACAGCCCTGCGCTAGAAAAGGCAATCGACTACGGCATGCTTTACTACGTGTTGCCCTCAATTCAAGGAGCGGGGACGGGTACCAAGCAACGTCTTGAGCAACTAAGTGAATTGCTAGACGGCAAAGATCTGGAATTGTCCTCAGCTAAGTTGAAAGACATATTGCTACGTGGTGAGCATAACTTAGAGACATACAACTTCTTCCATTACTAGGTGGATATGGAGAAGAATTATGAATGTGCTTGAGTTTTCTTTACTTACAGGCACCAAAGTTCACGATTTGTCGGACAGCGAAGAAGCATATATTACTGTCAACGAATATGAATCTGTCTGTTATCGGCTGGTGGTCGATGAACCGTTGAACCCCATGGTACTGTTGGGTGATTATTCATTACCGCTCGACAACTATTGCGTTCGTGAAGGACTCCATGTGTACGAAAGTGCCCAATGTCAGCCATTCAAGAACTTTGTTGGATTCACGCAAGCAGAAATTGTTGATGGTTTCGACTTTGACAGAGAAATCATTGCTACGTCGTGTCCACTCAATGTTTTTGCCAGCAAGTTGAGCTATCAGCGTGCCCTTAGATTTCTCCGGTTTATCATCAACAACGAAGATATCAGCTCGGTATGCTTTACCGTGACCAAAGGCGGCAGTGACGCAAAACGTTCATCGAATAATCTCTCTGAGAAGTTACTCGCTGGGTTGCGCGTAGTTGAATATTTAAACAATGAATGGGGCAGGTTCCACCATGACCCCTGCGTGAAGAAGAGCACTAAGTCGGTAGTTAGGCCTTTTTCAAAGTCGATGCCAGTAGATGATAGGACGATTTCTTACCTTTCATCGCATCCCGACAGTTTATCGCGCTCAGACCCGCAAACCGCTGATGTGCTTATCCGCGGCCAGCATTACGCCATTCAGCAGATGGTGCAAAACGAGATCGTTCAAAATCACAATGTCTTTGAAAATCAGGTGATTTTATACTTTCTTAAAACATTTCATCAGTTTGTGATTCAACTGAAAGCAGAGCTGGCCAAGAGCCAAACAAACAAAGGGATAATTTCGGTTAATGGGGTCGATTTTATCTCGCTCGATCAAGTGCTCAGGGATTCGGGAATCTTCATTACTTTTCAGCAAGAGAAGATTGGGGTTGCCTATAATTCTGTCCGGCTGGCGCTTAATCGACTGCAGCGTGATTTTAAATGTGTATTAGATAACAGCCGTAATCTCATGCCGATACCAACGCAGCAGGTATTGAGTAAATCTCACTACATGACTCTCTATCGGTTTATGGATGAATTCTACCGGATTGGTGAACCCTCATGGCGTGGTACCAGTGAGTTATATGGCATTCGTAACATCAGTAAGCTGTATGAATTTGTGAGTCTCATTAACATTCACAAATCGCTTATGGTGATGGGTTTTAACTTAGATGAAACACGCTACGTGGATTTTAATGGGATAGAGATAGACCGCCCAATTAATGAACCCTGTAATGTGTATGTATTTAAGCATGCCAACGGTGTCACCGCTAAGCTGCTCTATGATCTACAAACGTGTCGTATTGATGACTTAGCTAATCCTGTTATAGGACGTCTGTATGATTTGAAACACTCGCAGCGTCGGAAAACATGGCGGCCAGATTATCAATTGCGGCTCATTGATGAAAAAGGGGTTCAGTGTCATATCCTCGATGCGAAGTATTCCAACCGAAAAACCGTAGCTGAAACGCACATGCCAGTGTGCGCGACTAAATACGGGTTAGAAACCCGAATGTACCAAATTGTTAATGGTGTCCAGCAGTTGACGGTACCTGATTCAGTAACGTTGTTATATTCGGGAGAATCAGCTGATTACTCTTCAATGTTCAGATCTAGCAGCGCTGGAGACATAAGGCATTTGTTAGAAACAACGAAACCACAGTTAGGCTATATAGGACTCGATGAAACTGACATAGGGCCACTACTGAGAACATTAAAACGGTTGCTTGGGAGGACCATCAGTACATATTAAACAATCTACACATAAAGGGCCGATAAGGCCCTTTATCTTGTGACGCGGGTTCAGGGGATGTAGTGATCCAGTAAAACACGCATCAGACTTAGATCTTTTCCATGCATTCCGTAATCTGAAATGCTTGTATTAGAGCAAAACTCCTAACTCGGAAATGTCCAAACACGTTGGAGTTACGTTATATGCTTTTAGTCTGCGTTGAACTGAAAACCGCAGGCGATGGCTAACGCATTGCTTGGTTAGCCAACGTTACCACGTTCCAGCATGCCAGTTGTTTGGAGTCGCCATGGCTTACAAATCCTTCGTGGCGCGAAGCGTTGTTCGCGCCTGCGCTAGCTTGATGTTTAGGTTTGCTGGTAGTTGGCAGTGCTGAGTTGGCAACTAGAGCAAACAAACAGATAATGCATCCCTTCACCATATTCGTCGGTTTCAGCGCGGCTGATCTGTGCCACAAATGTCATCGTGTGTTGGCACTGTGGGCAGCAAGGATAATCTGTGTCTTGTACCCATGCCGGCAGGCCGCCAAGCTGTGATTGAGTGGTGGCGCTTAAAAATTCATGCGCGGCAAACCACGCCGGACGCTGTTGCCCCAGATTGAAATAACTGACGGGCGCGAGTTCCCAATCGTCTTCCTGCATTTTGGTGTCGGTTGCCAGCCAGCAGTTGGCGTCTTCAACACCAATACGGGTGAATAACCCGTCGCCGCCAAAACAGCTGCATACTTGGCAGTTCTTCAGCGCTAATACATCACCATCAAATGGCAGAAATCGGCACTCTGGCGCGGTTAAATCTACGCCCAACATGGTGGTGAGCGGGTGCTGACATTGCGGGCAGGGCGTGGATGCTGTGGTAAATGCGTAATGACCGCTGCGGTTAGCGGTGAGTGTTAACGGATAACAAGCGTCAAAGTATAAATTGCGGCGCTGATCATTGGCATTCAGCTCCCAGCCTGCTTCATGGGCATATTGCCATGGCGGGCAATACAGCAATTCTGCCCATGCTGGTGGCGCAGCGCGCCAAGCGGCAAACTGTTCAACCACCTGAGCGGTGCCAATCCAAGCTAACGCGCACAGTAGGTTGTTGAGCTCGCCGCGGTCAGTGCGGTATTGCTCAATGCGATCAAGCAGTATTTGCGTCATCGCTGGCTCCGCACCACGAAAGATCAGCGCTGGCGCATCTGCATGGTTTTGCACGAGATAGTGCTGCAACTGGCTGAGATCACCTTGGCTGAAGGCTGCCAGTTCCAATGACAGATCGTCAAAGTAGTCATTATCGCCCGCTTGATGGCGGGCGATATCATGGGCAATTAACGCCTCGACTTGCGGCTGCGTCAATTGCTGATATACGGTGGTGATATCACCTTGGTAGTCCGCATAACGAATCAATTTATTAAATGGTCGTTGCACGTGGCGTTGCTTAATGATCTCAACAGGATCCGTTAAGCCCGCATATGGGTCGATATCCTGCCGATTGGCTTCAATATAGGCACGTTCCGCTTGCTGTTGTTGCTCACGTTGGCATGGCATACACAAACCGCCGGTACGTTCGGCGGTTTCTGGCAAGATCATCGCGTCACAGTCCGGCGTAATGCAGTTAACTTTTTCCGTCATTGAAACATCCTTGTCGTTTTTCCCTTAGGCTTTGATTAACTTGCCTTTGTAGATGGCAAACAGCGCGATAATGGCACCGCTGAACGTGACCCATGAGAGTGCTTGCAGTAGTTGTTCATTGTGTACAAAGAAGCTAGATACGGCGCTGACCAGCATCACCAGTGCGCCAAACATTTTTAGTTTGACCATTTTAGGTTCGTTAAAAAGCCACACGCTGCAATGCGGGCATTGAAACTCCATACCTTGTTGGACATCGCGTACCTTTTTGATTTTGCGGGCACTAAACTTCTCAGTACAGGCGGGACACTGCATAAAAACTCCGTTGTATTGGATTATTCAGGGAAAATAAATTCATCGGGATCATGCTCGAACGCCTTTAGCGATGCGTCGAGTAGTTGTGGTAAATCCTCGCACACCCACATGATGGCGTCAGGATCGTGTTGAAAGCCGATGATTTGTCGTTGTTGGTGGTCAAAGAGCAATAGCAACTCACCACCGCCGAACGCGGCAAATGGCAGCCAATGTGGTTGAAACCACCCAGCATCGATGCGTGCATCGCGCGGCTCTGGTTCACTGTAGTCAGCGTAATTGGGCGCGCGGCGTTGCATACTGGCACGCGCTGCCAAAGCTTGCTCAAGCGATAAAAAATCATAGCCGGTGAGAAAATGGGGGCGGACAAACATGGCTTGCCAACTATCGCCGCCATTCGCTAACTGCCACGCACGGCGCAGGCTTGGATGAATCGCAAAACCTAACTGCTGCTCTGCGGCGCTAAGCGCTGTTCTGCTCGCGGGAGCCGCCAAGTGGAATGGCACTTGCTGTTGTTGATACAAGGCGTTAAGTCGCTGACAATACTCGCTAAATTCCATTGTTTCACTCAATCCGTAACGACCACGTTAGTGGGGAACCTTTGTTCGCCGCGTCTCGTTCATCACGCGGCTAATTTAAAAATCAAACAAGAAAGCTCAACAGCCCCTAGTTATATAACTAGCGCCACTGCTTATCAGGGGGTTGATATGTTGCTGACCGAGTGTGACTTAAACGTGTGAGAAAAGCCGCATGCTAAGGCCGTACAAATAAAAACAGGGCGAATGCGTGACTTATTATGTCATAGCCAGTATGGTGTCGCGCAAGTGGTTTTATTAAAAGCAGTTATTAGGACGTTTAGCATATGGAACATGGGGCAATTGCCAAGCAAATTGTTAACAGCTCATACATCAACACGATGGAGCAAGAGATCCGCAGCTTGTTGAACCGGCATTGGCGCCAGTTGAACGACGGGGGAAGTGCACAAGCATTGATTATTGACCCCCTCAAAAATCGTTGGCAGATGGCGCTAACTGACCCCAGCGCGAGTCAACAGCCACCACAGTATTATTCTTATAAGAACCGCTTGTTAATGGCCATCTTGTTGCACAAATATGGCCTAGCGGATACGCAATTAACCGCTCAAGCGCTCAAGGACATCGACCTACTCAATCAACATGTTGTGCTTTCTGACCATTTTTTTCGTCAAAGTGATGCGCTAAAAACGTTACTCACTAGCGACACATCTTTGATTACGCGTAAACCTAATCGGACTGATAACACTACCTTTTTCCGCCAAGGTGATGTGATAAGTATTCGTTTGGGGGACTATTACTATTGCGCCTATGTTTTTGATATCTATGGCTATAACGAGATGCCTGCATTGCAGTTGTTTGCTAAACGCTTTGTGCAGCAACCACAGTTGGCAGAACTTGAAGGTGTTGCCGCTGTTACCGAAAACCGCGGTGGCAAAGCCGAAGTGGCACAGTGGTATGTAGGAGGATTAAGTTGGTTTCCCGATCCGGCAGGCCAAGTGACGTTGCTGCAAGCGCAAAGCACGATTAAACCGATACTGAGTACGGCGACGAGTGGTATCACCATGGCGGAGTGGTTTGCTTGGCAACAACAACTGCCACAACTATTAAGCGAATAATGTAAGGAAAGAATCGATGAAAACGGAATTTTGCAGCGCGCCGCATGAACGCGTTGATTTATGTTGTGATTATTATCGACTGAGCGATTACCAGAGTTTTGCTGAGGTGCTGGCATTCTACGAGCAGCAGCGCGCCGCCGCGCCAGACCATCAATGGTTGCTCACCTTAGATGACCTCGCACAAGCAGATTACACCTCTTGCCATGCTTGCATGTCGCATGACCTCGATGACGTTAGCACCCTGAGCACCGCCTTAGATCTATCGCACTTGCCAGCAACGCGCTTTGAAGATGGCAAGCACGTTGGCTATCTGCAGCTCCCCGCCGAAATGATCATTCGCCAAACCCATTTTCAGCAGCACTTAGCTGAGACCAGTTTTCAGCAAGTATTAGACCGCAATATCGGTTTTACTACGGATTACGACGTGGACTTTCTCACCGCCAATCAACGACCGCTTAGTGTGGTTGATAATGTGATATTGCTGATCAAAGTGCCAGTGAGTGAGCCGCTGGAGGCGCTGCTCGGCCTACCTAATGGCTATTTCACCAGTGATTTGTCACCGATGGAAAGCTATCGTTTGGCGGAGCGGCTACAGCGTGATTTTGGTTATCGGCTGCTTGGCGTTGGGGCCAGCTATTTAGGCTTTTACCAAACCCGCATGTTGACCAGCGCTGATGTCACGCAACTGCTCATGTTAATGCAGCAGGTTTACCGTGATATCACCCAAGAAGAGTTACGGCACGTTGAGCAGGTAGTCACCAGCCAGCCGCTGTTATTACTGAGTTATACCGAATAGCCTAGGGGCTGTTTATCTTTGCTGATTGTTTTTGTAGCAGGCAGCGCGTGATTTAGGCAAGGCAGGTGATGTGCCGTGTAGTTATTCTCCACCAACACACTCTAGGAATTAACGATGAATAGAGAATGGCCGACAAACGAAGAATGTTACGCTGCAATGGCGGCGCTGGCACAGGACTATTTTACTGGCGCGCAATTAGCCAAGTGGCAGCAACATATTGACGATGGGCTGGTACGGGGGCAAATGCCAGCAGGCAAGGGCTTTTTGCATGAACTCGATGGTGCCGTTAAAGTTGGCTCGCCGATGACGCCACAGCAAAAACAGTGGTTTGATACGATTTGTGCCGTTTGTATTTGAGGTAATGTGATGACCACTAAACAACAAGCGCTAGCCTATTTTGAGCAGATAGGCTTACCGGCCTTTTTTACCCGTTTATACCGTGGTGACTATGACAAGGATGACATTACCATTCTGGTCGGTTGCCCTGGAGAGTATTTTCTGATGAATGATGCCGAGCAGGCGGCATACTCAGATGGCGTGCTCATGCCGGTGATTGCCGACCATGATTTTGCACGTATGGTGTTCCATCATCCGCAGCAACAGCGCTTTATTGAGTTGTACACTGAAGACGGTGAGCCGCGGAAATCCTACGCCAACTGCCGCCAGCTGTTTTTTGAAATTGTCTGCCGTGCCCATGAGAGTTTTGAGGATGAACCTGATGTGGTGTTGGCTATCTGCCAGCAGTTGCAGTTAACGGCGGTGGAAACCAGAGATTGGCTGCAGTTTCTCAACGATGACATTAGCACCAGTTATGAAGCGTTTGAGACTGCCAAAGCGGCCTATCAAGCCAATATCGGCCATGGTTTATCACGTTAGGCGTGATACCAATCAGCGATGAGGCTAACAGATGCAACTGACATTAATGGCAGATTATTACTGTTATCCACTGTGGCGCAGAGAAGCTGACGGTGTCCGGGAAAATATCGACCCAGCAACACTCGACATCTCGGTAGAGTTACAGCAACAACTCGCGGCTTGGGATGACCAATACCAAGCGATTTACCGGCCGGATGATCCGGTTGCGTCAGCCTTTACTAGCGGTGAAGCTGAAGCGCGGTTTGTCAAGCAAGGTTATCAGTTATTGCAGGCGTTACAGCGGCAATTGCCAGCGGTGGAGTGGCGCTACTTTGATGTGGCGCGCAACTGCGAACTGCCCGCACCAGCAAGCACAGCACAATAGTAGGTGATATTGATGGCAGATTATGCGCAAGTGACCTTACAACAAGCGCTGAAAGAGATTGTCGCGCAGTTACAGCAACCGCAATCAGACGCGGTCAAAGCGCAGTTAGTGGCGCAAAAACAGCAGTTGAGTGCCGCGCTGCACTTACTGGCAAAATGCGAGCAATATGGCGTGACGGCTACGGCCAATTTCACTCGGTTGCCCGCGCAGTTATGCACTACGCCGAGTAGCGAATACCGCATTGTTGAGGACTGTGAATCGGACGACCCACGTCACTGGCAAGAGCTTAAGATTGACGATAAACCCTTTAACTGTGTGCGCTTAGCGCCGGATGATGTTGTTATTGCCCGTTAGCTTTATGCGCACGAGTAAACGCACGCAAAAACGTCAACATGAGGCACCCGCGTCAACATCTGAAGCGCTTTTGGTGAGATAGCTCGTATCAGCGCAACAGGTTGAACGCTGATAGTATTTGGTTGTACCCAGGCGCTTATCGGCGAAATCAGAGGTAGTGTTCGCTGGTAAGCCAGCGTTCATACCAATCTAAAAAGGTCATGTCGAGTGGGTGCATGCCTTCATCAACTGCAGAAAAGTCCTTCCACACAGTGCCTCTGCTGGGCCCCGTTACCACTAATTTTATGTAGTAACCACTACCAAGATCAGCCACATCCAATGTGCTCGCATGGAAGAAGTCTAAGGTGCGGTAAAAGGTCTCGTTGTCCATCTGCTTGCTGGCATTAAGCTGTTCAGCGCGGCAAACCTCCGGCTCATCTTCTTGATGGTACTCTTCCGTGTGCGGGAAAGGTGTAGACAAAATGGTTTCATAGCCCGCATGTTGACGGAAATAATCCACCGCTTGCGCCAGTGGTATCAACCCAGCGGCTGGCCCTATGCCGCCATTGGTTACCTGCAGTAGAAATTGTCGATAATCTTCAGGTAGTGTGATGTGAAATCCGCGCTCGAATTGTTGCAACTCACTTGCGGTGATGGGGGATAGCGGCTTGTGATGATGCTCTGGACGGTTGAGTAATAATGTGCGAATACGATCGAGTTGTTGTTGCATCGTCTACATCCTCATGACTGCTGTGCAGGTCTTCCGCGTACGCGAATATTAACATTGAACGCAGTCGGGTTTTAGTTATAAGACCGTCCATTCATTGATAGTGCCGTTGGGAGTAGAGGATAAATGGAATAACATACTGATTCTAAATTTTTTTCTTGTAAAAGGCGCGAATAGTGCTAGAACCTTGTGAAAGCAATGGCGTACCCGAAGGTACGCCGATGGGGATTAACCGTTACCCATCTGCTTCAAGCGGGATTGCAGATTAGTGTCGCTCTGTACGGCACGGGCAATCAGGTTGTAGTCTTCCACAGACAAGCCACTATCTTGTACGGCGTTTACCATATCTTGGTTCGCTTGCTGTTGGATCGCTTGCGCTTGGTTTTGATCTTCCACTTTTTCAAGCTTCGCCATGGCGTCGACGCGGATCTCATTTACCGATTCTTGAGCACCGGCAAACTGCTTAAGCTGAGAATCGGTAACCTCAATTTGCTGTGCTTGTGGCGCTGCTGCTTGTTGCGGTTGTTGTGCCGCGAATACCGAGGCGACAGGCGCAGTAGCTAACATGGCTGACATCAGTGCAGTAATGGTTAATTTACGCATAATCGACTTCCTTCTGTTTTATTTAAATTCGTACTGACTAAAGCTAAAACCTTGCCAGTTTGTAAAATTAGTTAACATCTAACTGTTTTTATTAGTTTATTTTTCATTGCTGCATGTGTGAAATAGCTGGCGCTTTGAGTTGCGGTGGATATTTATGATACGGTGAAAGTATCAATTAGTGACAAATATATACACCTGTTGTGTTGGCAGTGAGACAGCGTTAAGCGCTGATAGTGAGCCTATTACCATTGCTAGCTAGCCGAGCGGCGCAACATAACACGATTGCTGCGGAGGAGCTTTTGACCAAAAAATATCGCATGACACTTGCTACACGCATGTTGTTGCTCGTGTTTCTCCCCTTGTGGGCGTTGTCTGGGGCATCGATAGGCATTGGCACTTACTACATGGCCGAGCAGCAGACGCGCAAGCTTAAAGACGATATCAAACTGATTGCTCGAGCGATTCGGGTGCCGATAGGTGAGGCGCTTAATCAAGGCGATTTAGCCACCGTGCAGCGCACGCTCGATGCGGTATTTTCACTCGGGCAGGTCTATGGCGCTTCAGTCTATAACGGTGAAGGTCAACGCATCGCCGCGGCGGGAATTGCTCGGCAAGAAGATACGGCCGCTAACCCTCTCGCCGAGCAGATGGTGCGTGTCGGCCAAGATGGTGATGCTTATCAGCATCAGGCTGGCCGCCGAGTATTTTCTCACTTTGTGCCAGTGACCGATCCTACTGGCAAAATTTCCAGCATGGTGGAAGTGACCCGCCGCGCGAGCGACTTTTCTACCACCATGGACCGCATTGCTTATTGGGCATGGGGCAGTTGGGGCGTTGTTGGCCTACTAACCTTTGGCATTGTGTTGTTGGGATATCGGCAAGCGGTTGGGCGGCAAGTTGCCAACCTAACCAAAGTCATGGCCGATGTCGGTGCGGGAAAACTGGAGTTGCGGGCGCCAACGTCCGGTGCGACAGAATTGGGAGATATTGCTAAAGCGTTTAACCAGATGTTGGACAACATGGCAAGTGCGCAAGCCTCTATTGCTGCCCACCGCCAGCAAGAAGCCACATTGAACCAGCAGCTTGAGCGACAAGAGCGCATGGCTGCGCTGGGACGACTGGTGAGTGGTATTGCCCATGAACTTGGCGCGCCATTGAATGTTATTGATGGCCGCGCGCGGCGTCTCAGTCGTAATAACGATGATGCCCCCGCGCAACGTGAACTGAGTGCGATTCGCGGTCAAGTGCAGCGGCTTACGCGCATTGTGCATCAGCTATTGGATTTCTCTCGCAGCGGCGCGCAGTTGGAGTCGATCCTATTACGGGAGTTAGTCGAAGCGGCGGTCGCTTCGGTTAAACATGAACTCGCACATGGTGAGCCACCGCAGATCACCCTCGATATTCCGGCTACCGCGATGGTGACGGTTGATCCCGCGCAATTTGAACTGGTGCTAGTTAACTTATTGCGCAATGCCTGTCAGGCGGCCACTAAGAGCGTCGGCGTCAGCTATCAAACCAATGAACATGGCTGGAACTTAGCTATTTGGGATGACGGCGCTGGTATTGCTGCGGATATCGAGCCACAGCAGCTACTCGAACCGTTTTTTACCACCAAGCCTAAAGGTCAGGGCACAGGTTTAGGTTTGGCCATTGTGCACAATATTGTCAGCGACCATCAGGGCGAGCTACAGCTGAGCCACGCCGAAGCAGGTGGGCTACAAGTGTCACTGTGTTTTCCTAAGGACGTAACCTCATGAATATTTTATTGGTAGAAGATGATGCTGCCTTAGCTGAATTACTTTGTGAAGAATTAGAAGCGGAAGGCTATCAAGTGCAGACGCTCGATTCAGTGGAGGCGGCCGAACCTTTATTGGCGACCACCAATGTCGACTTGGTGATTTCCGATCTCCGTCTGCCGGGCCGGAACGGCATCACACTGTTACCGATAGTCAAAGCGATGAATAATGCGCCAGCAATGTTACTGATCACCGCCTTTGGCTCAGTTGACCAAGCGGTACAGGCATTAAAAGCGGGCGCCGATGACTTTCTCACCAAACCATTTGATATGGACCATTGCTTATTGACGGTAAGGCGGTTGCTAGAACATCGCCAGCTCAAAGCCAGCGTAGGCGGACGGCGTTTTCACGGCATGTTGGGTGAAAGTGCTGCCATGCAAAACTTGTTTAAGAGTATCGAGCAGGTAGCGCGCGCAGATAGTCCCGTATTAGTGCTGGGCGAAAGCGGTACGGGGAAGGAGCTGGTGGCTAAAGCCATTCATCAGCAAAGTGAGCGTAAACAAGGTCCATTTTTGGCGGTGAATTGTGCGGGTATTCCAAGTGAACTGTTAGAAAGTGAGTTCTTTGGTCATGCGGCGGGCGCTTACACTGGTGCCGGCAAATCTCGGCAAGGGCTGTTGCGCGAAGCTGAACGTGGCACATTACTGCTGGACGAGATTGGTGAAATGCCGTTGGCACTGCAAGCGAAACTGCTACGAGTTCTGCAAGAGGGTACAGTGCGGCCAGTCGGCAGCGATAAAGAAGTGAGTGTCGATGTTCGCATTATTGCGGCTACGCACCGTGACCCCGAAGCTATGGTGGCGGAAAACCAGTTCCGTGAAGATCTGTTTTTCCGACTGGAAACCTTTACTTTGCACGTGCCGCCACTGCGACAGCGGGGGGATGATATCGCATTGTTGACGCGTTATTTCCTGACTCAGCAACAGCAAAACAGTAAAACGCAGGCGCGACAACTGAGCCAGGCCGCGTGGCAAATTCTGCTCAATTACAGTTTCCCTGGTAATGTGCGCGAGCTACAAAATGCCATGGAGCGGGCGGCGGTATTTTGCGACGGTGAAGAGATAAAACCTGAGCACTTGCCACAGCGTATGCGCCAGTCGCAGGATACCGCGGTACAAAATATGTTTGCAGGACTTGGCTCTGAATCACTGCCACCGCTGCTATCGTTGCAGCAAGATTATGTGCATTACGTGCTAGAAAAGACCCAAGGCAACAAAGCGCAAGCGGCGCAAATTCTCGGGGTGACACGTCGTACGTTATACCGTTGGTTAGATGAAGCGCATAAAGAGCGTTAGCGTATTGACGTTACTAGCATCGCAAGGAGGATTGGTGTGATGGAGATACGGCGGCTTGTCGATTGATAGTCGCGGTGTAGCTGGTTGCAGAGGTTAGCAGGCGAAGGTATGCAAGATTTACGTACCTTCGCCATGTTTATTTAGAATTGGTAACCGACAGAAAATCCACCCGTAAAACCATCTTTATCGAAGTCAGCATCCTCAATGCGGCCATAACCAAACTCTACACGCACTCGCAACCCGCGTTCGCTGAGACCATGCCGGTTGTAGCTGTAACTCAGGCCTACGCCATTTACTGTGTGGTGGTCAAATGCTTCAGCGAAAGGACGAGCTAGCGCTGAGCACAATTCGTCGTCAAAGTCGGCTGGTTCTCCAGATGAATTCCCTTCTTCACATACATAGCGATGGCCACTTTTCACCCCCAGCGCTCCACCAAAAATACCCAGCGCATGGCGATTATTTGCGCTCGCCGCTTGCTCAAAACCGGCGGAGAATCCGTCATCTAAGCCCAATTTATAGTGAGCAAACCAACGCTGTTCAGCGTTGGGAGAATAGGAGACTTCCGGAATAAAAACATAGGGAACCCCCCCCGTTACAGAAAAGTGTGTTCCTTCTGCCAACACTGGCGCAGAGCTACAGCACAATAGTGCTGTGGCCAACAATATTTTTCGCATCTGACTTCCTTATACATTCATACAATTACACACCATCGCTATTGATGATGAATCCTTTTTTGTCGATATTACGCGCAGTGTGTAACTTAATTAATCGTTAAAAATGTAAATTAATGTTTGTTTTTAGGCAGATAGACTAGGCTAGGCTGATTACGTATGAGGTATAAATGGGTGTCTATAACGGTAGCTAGCTGATTTATGCCGTCGAATTTGACATTGGCACGTACCGCTTCAAAGAGATATTGCTAGGCCGCAGTAGTACAGTAACTATTCAGGGGGAGCCTCGTACGTGACTGCGCAGGTTGCAGCGGAGGAGGACTTATTCTAACATCGTTTTCACTCCTTACCCCGCTAAAAGTTGCGCGGCTCTCGGCCGCATAAATATCAGTAGTCAACGTGGAATCGAGCAAATTGGTCGGTGCTGCTCGTACGCAGTTAACGCCAGCACATTGCTTTAGCGTAGGTGTCTTTACGGTCACGTAGACCAAGGAATTGATGATGAGTTGTTTTGCTTCATTGCAGTTAGCCCCTTATGTACAACAACAAGCCACGTGGCCGCAGCAAGGGCAGCTGATTATGGCGCAAGTATGACGATGAAGGAATTTACGTCTACCAAGCTTATAACAGCGCTATCGGTCATTACGCTGCGGAACATGGCCGTTTCGGCGGTGATTTTAGTTTTCACCGTATGTCTTGGATTAAGCCCAACTTTTTGTGGATGATGTATCGCTCGGGATGGGGCACTAAGCCTCATCAAGAGGTGACACTGGCTATCAAACTACGCCGAGCGGCATTTGAGCAACTGTTGCAACAGGCCGTTGCCTCCAGCTTTACCACCAGCAATGTGAGCGACCAAGCGCTGTGGCAGCAGCAAATTGCTGAGTCTGATGTGCGCTTACAGTGGGACCCAGATCATGATCCCTACGGCGCTAAGCTTAATCGCCGTGCAGTACAAATTGGCATTCGTGGCAATTCATTAGTGCGCTTCAGCAATGAATGGATCATTAGTATTGAAGATATTTCGCCGTTTGTTGCTGAGCTGCGCCAACATGTGCAGCAGCAAGATCTCAGTGCCTTGCAAACGCCACTAGAGCGTGTTTTTCGTTAGCATTAATTCACGAATACTGGGGCGTAATTCATGCGCGTTTGTGCGTCATCTTCTCGTGTGTGGATAGTAAAAAGCCATAGATAACAATGTGTTAGTTATGGCTTGTAACGCTTTGCAGAATGTAAGTTATAGCGCTATCGTGCTAGGCAGGTTATCAACGTGGTTACAGCGGTTGATTGACTTGTACGACAACTTTGCCGAAGTTCTTTCCATTCAGCAGATCAATCAGATGTTGTGGCGCTGTTTCTAAGCCTTGCTCCAATTGTTCGCGGTATTGGATTTTGCCTTCACTCAACCATTGTTGCATATCTTTCGCAAACGCTGGGTAACGGTGCTGGTTGCCATCAAAGATAATAAAGCCTTGTACTTTAATGCGTTTTACCAGCAGTTGTACCATTAGCATGCCGGAACGATCTGGGCCCGCTGGCAGTTCGGTAGCGTTATACTGGGAGACTAAACCGCATAAAGGAATACGGGCATGGGCGTTCAGCAGTGGCAGTACGGTATCAAATACTTTGCCGCCAACGTTTTCAAAGTAAACGTCAATACCATCGGCGCAAGCGGCTGCCAGCTGTTCGGCAAAGTCGGGTGCTTTATGGTCGATACATGCATCAAAACCTAATACTTCAACAGCATGGCGACATTTCTCTGCACCGCCAGCAATACCTACCGCGCGACAACCTTTGATTTTGGCAATCTGTCCCACAGTGGCACCTACTGGGCCAGTGGCGGCAGCGACGACCACTGTTTCACCAGGTTTGGGCTCACCGAAATCGAGTAAACCTACATAGGCAGTAAAGCCCGGCATACCTAAAACACCGAGTGCATATGAGGGCAGGGTTGGCTCTTTGCCTAATTTCACCAAATCTTGACCATCGGTTACGGCATATTGTTGCCAGCCACCTTGATAGGTCAGTACCCATTCACCCACTGCATAATCAGGATGATTAGACATTTCTACTTGGCATACGGTGCCACCCACCATGACATCGTTAACGGCGATAGGGTCGGCGTACGATTTAGCATCGCTCATGCGGCCGCGCATGTAAGGATCGAGTGAAAGATAAATATTACGCAATAACACTTGGCCATCGGCTGGCACAGGTTTGGCGACAGTTTCTACACGAAAATTTGCTGCGGTAGGTTCGCCTACTGGACGCGAAGCCAGCACAATACGCTGGTTGGTATCAGTCATGTCTATGTCCTTCTTTATTGATTAGACCAGTCGTCTAGTATTGCTTTAAAAAAAACCGCTTAACTGAATAAGCGGTAGTTATCGAAATAGATAGCAACGCTGATGTTAGTGCTGCTTTCCTAGTAATTGGGCTGTTGCTTGCAACGCGTGTTGCAGGCTGCTGTCATCGAGTCGAATTTTTACCAGTAAGCTAGCACCTAACCACAAGTTATACAGCACCTCGGCGCAGTGGCGAGTATCACTTAGCTGGTATTCGCCACAGCGTTGGCCTTGTTCAAGTGCGCCCGTCAGCGTGCTAATAATCTGCTCGGTACCAACCAAGAATGCTTGGCGCATCGCTTCTGACAAGTCAGCTACTTCACTGGCAAGTTTGACCACCAAACAGCGACCATGGGGGCAATCGGCACTGTTGTGTTGCAGCCACTTCTGCCAGTACTGCAGTAATCTGTCGTAATTGCTTAGGTTTGGCTGGGCAAAAATCTGCTGCATCGCTGCGAGGTGACGAGCAAAGTATTGTTCGACCAACACTGCGCCAAACTGCTCTTTGGAGGCAAAGTAGTGATAGAACGAGCCCTTCGGTACGTCCGCACTCTTTAATAGTTCTGACAAGCCCATACCTGTGAAGCCTTTGGTTAACACCAATTGATAGCCTATATCAAGAATGTGCTGTTTTGTGTTACGTGTCTTACCGTTCATGGCGGCTAGACTAACAGCGATTAGACCGGTCGTCTAGTTTGTTTTGATGAGATCATCATCGCCGATAGCATTAAGTTAAAACCAAAAGATAGCACATGAGAATAATTGCTATAAAAACATTCAATTAGTTAGATATTTTGATGCTGCCACTAATCGTAGATAGAGAACAGAGGACGAATTTTTGCGCATTTATGAAGCAATAAAATAGCGAAAGTGTGTCTGTGCAACATCATCCACTTGAGTAGATTTGTAGGAATAGGCAATCTAATACGATGGCTAGGCAAGCGAATTTCACCCCGTCAGCACTACGATAACCGCATTAATTTGAGCCATGGAGCACTTAGTTGGTCGCTGCCGTGGGCTCTTGAGGAGAATTGTTAGTTAGGTGTCTTGAGCGTGAAACCAAGTCGTCGCCATTGTTGGGTGTATCTAAATGGTGGGCGATTATCTCGTTAATGCGAGGGGCTGTTGGTGGAGAATAACTACACGGCACACCACCTGCCTTGCCTAAATCACGCGCTGTCTGCTGCAAAAACAACCAACAAAGATAAACAGCCCCTAAGGGTTGCCGCTCCGTCAGTCTAATAACTGAAATGGCGCAAGAGCTGGCGGTATCTGCGGGTGTAGCAGGGCAGATGATCTCTACGACTGCGACCTTAGCCATGTTGAGTGGTTTAATTTTGCCATCACTGCTGAAAAAGCTTGATCGGCGGCAGATGATTTTGGGCATTACTCTGTTGTTGGTACTGTCATCGTTGCTGACTTCGGTAGCGAGTAATATTTGGTTGCTGCTCGGTGCCCGTGCTCATTAACGTGTTACTGGCGCGAATGCATGTAACACGCATTCATTCGCACACTTTTTTGGGCCTGAACGGTTATCTCACAAATCAATGCTCGACGAACATGTAAGCGAATGTTGGCTTATCTAAATCGCTGCGCGAGAAATTCGCTGGCAGTGGCCACACCTTGAGGTGAAATAGAGTGAATCAACTCCGGCTCAAATTGCGTTGAAACCTGATGCCCCAGCTCGCTTAGCGCTGTTGCTGCCGCTGCGGATTCGGTATGCGGCACCACAGGATCGCTCAATCCATGCACTAGTAACACGGGTACAGCTTGTTTCACTTGGTAAGGTGTGGGTGATGCTAGACGACCAGAAAATGCCACCACACCTGCAAGCGGCCAGTGAGCACTGACCAAGGCATCTAGCGACATCATCGCCCCTTGAGAAAACCCAATCAGAACGACTCGGTCATGTTGAGGAGCAATATCGTATTGATTGAACAAGTTTGCGAGCAGTTCATCAAACGCCGCGCGAGCATTTTGGATGCGTTCAGGGCGATTGGCATTGGTAATACCTTGTAAGCTAAACCATTGATAGCCGCTACCCATGTCTGAATAAAAGGGGGCATTAGGTGTTAACCACAGTACATCTTTTATCTGTTGTTGCCACTGGCTGGCGAGTGGCGCCATATCGGCACCTTGACTGCCAACACCGTGTAACAAGATTACGACTTTTTTACTCATGATAATTCCTACGACAGAAGTTTGCGCCAGCATAGGCATAAACGCGTAGGATATTAACCGTACTGTTGGGGAAATATTATCAACCAAGTGTTGATAATCGGCGGGGTGTCAACTTACTCAGCGCCAAAACCTCCGCGGCCATGGCGCTGAGTAATAAAAGCTATTACAGCTTAAATTGACCTACGATCGCGTTCAATTTGCTGTTGATTTGCTCAAGGTTCAACGTGTCTTGATGGGTTTGTTTGCCGCTACTGTCGAGTTTTACCACCATGTCACTAATGGCGGTCATATTGGCGCTTACCTCTTTGGTGACGCAACTTTGTTCTTCGGCAGCCGTAGCGATTTGCTCGCTTAGTTGGTTAATTTCGTTCACGTAATCGATCAGTTTAGCTAAGCTGCTCGCCACTTCTTCCGATTGCTCCGCGGTATTTTCACAACGTTGTTTGGTTTCTGCCATTGACTGCTCAACCTTACGACAGCCGATGGTGAGTTGTTTGATGACGATTTCAATTTCACGGGTGCTATCTTTAGTGCGGCTAGCGAGGGCGCGCACTTCGTCCGCAACGACTGAGAAACCACGGCCATGTTCGCCTGCACGCGCAGCTTCAATGGCGGCATTGAGTGCCAACAAGTTAGTTTGCTCGGCAATTTCTTCAATCATCGATAGCACTTTGCTGATGCTCTGTGTTTGTAGGCTCATCTGTTGTACGTCATTTGCGGCAATGTCGACTTCATCCATCAAAGCATGGATGGTGCTTTCAGAGCGGGCGATGACTTGGCGAGATTCTTGGCTAACGCTGCTAGCGCGTTCAGTCAGACTGGCGGTATTGGCGGCATCGGTAGCCATGGCATTCGCGGTGGCATCCATTTCTTCAATGGCTGTTGCCACATGTTCTGTTTCCTGCACATGCTTTTGCAAAATAGTGTGGTTTTGCGCGCTGTTTTGTTTCAGATTGACGGCGTTACCGTGGAGTTCTTTGGTCGCGCTATGAACTTCCAGCATCAGTTGTTGCAAGTTCCCCATGAAGGTATTCACCCCGGCTGAGATCTTGCCTATGTCGTCTTGGGTATTTACTGGCAAACGTTGGGTTAAATCACCATTACCGTTTGAAAGACCAATAATGGTGTTACGCAATAATACGATAGGGCGATAGAGGTATTGGATGAGGGTGATCACTACGATAACACTGACTACCGAAGCCAAAATCGTGATAATCAATGCCATGTTGCGTGACTTAGTCAGCGCGGCGTATGCTTCCGATTTATGTAAGCCCACGGCGTAATACCAATGTTGGTTGCCAAGGTCGATACGATGGGTAAATAGCAGTTTTTCCTCACCGTTTAGCTGATATGTCGAAGCGGTATTTTCTTGTGAACGCGCGTGATTGATTGCGTCCACAAACCAAGCTTCTTGGTTAAGGTTATCACCAGTTTTAAACACCGTAGAAGAGCTGGCTAATACTTGATTATCTTCATCAAATATCAAGGCGATACTGTTGGCTGACAGGCTGCTGGCATCAAGCAGATTATTCAAAAAATTTAGGGTTAAGTCACTGGAAATGACCCCGTCATTGAATTTGCTAGCGATGGTGATCCAACGTTGTCCATCGGTACCTTTATAAGGTTTAGTGATAATACCGCCACTCGCTTGTTTCGCGGCAATATACCAAGGCCGACTGCGAATATCGCCTTGATACTTATGATTGGGAAATTGACTATCTTGCTGGTTCCAAAAGCCATCACCATTATCGAAGGCGACCATCGCACTGGGGGTATTGAGTGTTTTGGCTAGAATTTGAGTTTGTTGAATCACCGCCTCGTTGGTGCGATCGATACGATTATTGCTGAAGTAGTCCGCTAGATTGTTTACACCACGGAGTCGTTCATTAATTGTGGCTTCAATTAATTCTCCCTGACCATCGACGTAGCTATTACTCTGCGCTGAAATTGAATGTGTTAACGATTCTTCTTGCTGTAAAAACAGCAAGTAGCTGGAGATAGATACTGATAACGCTACTAACAATGCAATCGACAAGATCAGTGTGCGTTTAAGTTCAGCATTTTGCATTTTTATCGTTCCTTGCGAAACAACTGTGGGGAAGGTGATAAACCAATTTTTATGGTTAAATTGTGGCAAATAAAACTTAATATCATTGATTTTTATATGGAAAATCTTGCTGCGCATTATATTGTTACGCGCTATTACTGCTATATCAAATTGCTAGGGGCTGTTTATCTTTGCTGGTTGTTTTTGCAGCAGACAGCTGCGTGATTTAGGCAAGGCAGGTGATGTGCCGTGTAGTTATTCTCCACCAACAGCGCCTAACGCTGAATAAATTGCGCGCTGTCGCTGCCCGAAGGGTTCATTTAAACGCCTCCTGAACTTTGTTGCGCCCAGCTTGCTTAGTTGACTAAGCGTCGCAGGTCTCGCCTCGTTCATAACGCGTTTAATTTGGACAAAAATTAAACACTAAAGATAAACAGCCCCTAGGAAATGAAGGATTTGTGAAAGGTATCAACTTTGTGGCTAATGAAGTTTACTTAATGCTGGTTTGAATAAGATTTGTTCGCACCTTGCTAGCAACAATGCCAGTAACTCTCGACAATTGTTGTACTTTCCCTGTTCAGCAACACGCTGACGCTTTCCTTTCCGTAAGTGACCACACAACTTCATGTCGTATCGGCCAGTGCGCTATTGATATTCGGCGTATCATATATTCAATTTTTCATATGTGAAGTTATTTATGAGTATTTTGGGCGGCGTTGCTGGCGTTTTATCAATGTCATCGCAAGATTGATACGATTGCTAAGCAAGATGAAAAGCCCAGCGCCTTATGAAACGAGGGCATTGGACCCACAACGGCTACAACAATGATCGCATCAGTCGGTGATATTCGAGAATTTCAAAATGGGCGACAGTTCGCTGTTCCCCAACGCTAAGCTAAACCTATGCCGACTGCTTTAGGTGGGCACTTTTATGGGGAGCGGCTAGCCGCATCGTCATAATGTCATGTTCAATAGTTAATTTGAAAACGGTCCAGCTTGTGACTTAGATTAAGTGAATCCAAGGTAACTCCTATCCATAAGTGAAAAAGGACAGACACGATGAGTGATACGAAACAGCAGTTGGTAGTGTTAACGGGGAGCTTACGCCAAGCGTCTTTTAATGCGGTGATCGCTCGATCGCTGGCGGAACTGGCTCCAGCAAACAGTAAAGTCACCTTGTTAGGTTCCATCGGCGATTTTCCACTTTATGATCAAGACCTGCAGGATGAGCAAGGTTTTCCTGTGGCGGTCGTCGACATGGCCAATGCCATTGCAGCGGCCGATGGCGTGATTATCGTTTCGCCCGAATATAACTACTCTGTACCTGGGGTGCTTAAAAATGCACTGGATTGGTTGTCGCGTATATCACCACAACCGTTTGCAGGTAAACCGGTAATGATCACCTCTGCATCGCCCAGCGGTTTAGGTGGTGCGCGTATGCAGTATCATCTGCGGCAAATTCTAGTATTCTTTGATGCCAAAGTGATGAACAAGCCGGAAGCGATGATTGGTCAAGTCGCCAGTAAAGTCGTGGATGGCAAGTTGGTTGATGAACCCACGCGTGAATTCCTACAAAAGCAGTTACTGTCTTTTAGTGTATTTGCGTGTTAGAACTCGCGATATCGCATCAATTCATCGTGGCGTAATAGTCGCGTAGTACGTGTAATAGTGGCGTAGATGATTCCATTCTGCGCTACTCGACGTTTCTGAAAGTCCTGTTCTCTACCATCTTGTCTTAGATTGTTTGGTCAATTCTGCTGTCACTTAGTGTGATCTCTATCTGCATGTAAGCGTTAAATTAGATTGAAAAATATTCATGTAATTCATTGGTTTGCTGACAAAATCTTGACAGTTGACGCGATAAAATTGCTCATGCATTATGCAGCGCTTTGAAGTAGAAATAGGGATGAGAGAATGACTAAGTTCAACGAATACAAAGTGGTACACATCGCTGAAGGCGGTTGCGGCACTATCTTTTTGGGCGCGAGTGGCTTGCCTTTGCAAAAGATTGAAGCTGAGCTGAACAAATACGCGCAAGATGGTTGGCAAGTGGTATTCCAAGTGATTGAGAAAAAGCGTTTCATGCTGTTTTGGCAACGTGAAGCGGTGATCATCACCTTGGGTCGCTAAGCTTGTTTAAGCGCGTATCGCTTAAATTGATCCACCATTACCAACGTAGTGGTGGGTCAAAAAAACTGCTCAATATTGAGTGTAACTTTGAGCCATCGTGTTCGGAGTACACCAAGCAGTGCATTATGAAATATGGTGCAGTAAAAGGCTGGCGCTTAGGGCTGGCACGGATTAAACGTTGCAACCAACCGGACTTGGTTGAGAAACAGATTGATGAGGTGCCATAGTGCGTTTTTGGGAGCCGATAGAACAGCTTGAAGCCAAGGAAGATGCGCTGCGCCAGCAAGTCAACGCGCTGCCAGAGCCGCAACGTAAGCAATACTACGCCGAGCAATCTAAACGGCTCAAAGATCCTGACACCTACGCCACCCTTAACTGGTTGTTTCTCGGTGGCATCCACCACTGTTACTTAGGCAAATACGCACTGTTTGCGGTGGAGTTTTTGCTGTTA
Source organism: Shewanella sp. (assembly GCF_048265805.1). Taxonomy (GTDB): domain Bacteria; phylum Pseudomonadota; class Gammaproteobacteria; order Enterobacterales; family Shewanellaceae; genus Shewanella. The sequence goes on from NZ_JBLXAT010000008.1 coordinate 82,564, forward strand.
GTCATCAGCTTAGTGCTGATTATTGCCGGTTATCATTTTCTGTTTTGGGTGATTGCCGCCATTGCTGTGTTTGAATTGCCGCAGCTGTTTTACTCGCAACGCATCGTACGAATTTATAACTATCGGCTGTCGTTAGATATTTTGCAGCAACTCGGCCATATCGTTTGATTCCCCGTATGGTTTACTCGGTAAATGCTTGGCTTGCATTCTTCGGGTTTAGTACCGAACATGGAGCAAACTAAACGGCAATGACCGATGATCTATGCTGCTGAAAAAAATCCACCATGTCGCCATTATCTGTAGTGACTATCAGCGTTCCAAAGCGTTTTATTCGCAAGTCTTGGGGCTAAAGATTATTGCTGAAACCTACCGTGCATCGCGCGATTCTTACAAGTTAGATTTAGCCCTGCCAAGTGGTGAGCAAATTGAACTGTTTTCTTTCTCATCTCCACCTGCGCGCTTAAGTCGCCCCGAAGCACAAGGGCTACGGCATCTGGCTTTTGCGGTGGATTCAGTTGATGAGACTGCTAACGAATTATGTCGTCGTGGTATTACTGTTGAGCCGATACGAGTTGACGAATTTACTGGCAGAAAGTTCACCTTCTTTCAAGATCCTGATGGTCTGCCGCTAGAACTATATGAACAGCCCGTTTAAGCGGTCGTCAATGGCAAACAAAGTGTGGTGCGAAAAGTCAGTTGGGGAACCGCTGAATAACTTCAATGATAGGAAAGCTGATACATCATATTGGGAGAAGCAGCCTCTTGTATGTGGCAATGTTAATTAGTCATATCGTTCATTGCTGCTTGTTGCTGAGTATTGGGCCTGAATCGCTACATTTGCGGGTGACACCTTGGCGCAATGTTAAGTAATATAGCGCGACTTTTTCATTCAGGTAAAACTTATGCGTTTAATTTCACTGTCTCGTCTATTGGCGAGTGTTGCGCTGTGTTGCGCGGCTGTCGGTACCGTTAATGCAGCGCCTGTTGCTGTGATGGGCTATAACGTTGAAGGCGGTTATCTGCCTGGTGCTACCGAACCTACCGTAAGCCAGTATATTCAACAAGCGCCCAAAGCTGACATCTACATGCTCAGTGAGCTGACTATTTCATGGGCTAAGCCACTGGCGAATACCATGGGAAATTTCAAATATATCGTGTCAAAAAATGCGGTTGAGACAACCGATGCGCTTGGCATTTTCTATAACAGTGAACGCTTTACCTTGGTGGATAACACTGAATTGGTATTTGGTGTGCACAAGTATGAACGACCAGCCATTATCGCGACGTTGCAAGAAAAGGCGACGGGCAAAACGTTTAAAGTGGTAGGTAATCACTTAATGCGCGGTCAAGCCGATTTGCGTCAGTTACAAGCCAAGAAATTAGTGGCGTGGGCTAAGAAGCAATCGGGCAACGTTATTGCGTTGGGCGATTATAACTTCGACTATGATCTTCCCACAGCAAAGGGCAATAAGGCGTTTAATCTGTTCATGGACAGCGGCGAATGGCATTGGGTGAAACCTGCAGCCTTGCTGAAATCTAATTGCGACCCGCAATACAACAGTATTTTAGACTTTGTGTTTATCCATGGTAGCTATCAGTCAGCCAGTTCAGAGATTTTGTTCCCAGAAGAAGAATACTGTGTTGATGATGAGCAACGTCCAGATCATCGTCCAGTCTTCGCGACGATTGAACTGTAATTTAGTGAATGTGTACGTTGGGCACAAGGACGTGCCTTTAATGAGAAAAGATGAATGCGCCAGACGGCGCGTGGCCAGAAAAACTGCCATCCTTGGCCAGTGATGATAGATCTGACTGCAAACCTTATTTAAAAAACTGCCACATCACGCTGGTGTTAGACCCCATATTCCACAGCATAACGACCACAGTAAGCAACACTTCCAACAACAATACGCCCCAGCCCAATGTCATGCCTGAGATGATAAACCCTTTGTCGTGGCTAATGCCTAGAAACCGAGGCGTTCCTTTATAGAGCAGATAACCCGTATAACATACGCCAGCGCCTAGTGCTAATAGGCATACCCAAAATATCGGATAGATGGCAACAATACCGCTTAAAAACATCGGCGTAGCGGTATAGCCTGCGAATACCACACATTCACTGCGGGGTGGACGGCTCGGATAACGCCTTGCTAGCCAATGTATTAAACTGCCAACAATCCACACCGCACCCAGCATTAATGCATAAAAGGCAATGCCAAGGGCGATACCGTTGGTTAACGACACCTTGTACGACTCATCACCACCAAAGGTCCAACCGAATTGGGTAGTACCAATAAAGGAGGCAATGACTGGAATTGCCGCTAATCCTAAAATATGGTGCATATAAAGATGGGACACTGTCTCATGTTCAGCGCTAATTTGATGCCATTCCCGTCCGGGATGCAGCAACAACCCTAGAATGTGGTTACTCATATTTGACCTCACCATGTCTTTAACTGTATCAAGTGAACAAATTGTTAACACTTGCCAGTAAAGTGTAGATAGCGGCTGATGACTTGAAAAAGAACGAATAGTGATTATCAGTTACGCCAATATAGCGATAAATTAGAAGTCGCTGAGTTAGTGAGCAACGTAGTGAGGCGCTTGAAGTGAGAACGAGTGGAATTATTCACGACGGTGGTAGTGGCGCTCGCCAGTTGCCTAGATGGGCTGGTAAACTACGCGCAATTTATTTGATGCTAATATAGCTCGTTGATTGAAAGGAAACCTATGCGTATTGTTATTAGACTGTTTTTTAAGCTGTTACGCCGAATTTTGATGCCGTTTATGCTGATTTACGCGGCGGTTTCTAAACCAAAACCTATTCAACGTGAGGCCTGCGAGCAGGCAGAAGTGGATCAACAGTGTCGGGCGCTGACGCTTTACCAATACAGCACCTGTCCGTTTTGTATCAAAGTGAAGAAAGAGATCCACCGTCTCGCATTGCCTATCGGACTGGCGAATGTGCTCAAAGACCAACAAGCACGCAGCGAACTAGAGCAGCAGGGCGGTAAAGTACAAGTGCCTTGTTTGAAAATTGTCGCTGACGATGGCAACACTCAGTGGCTGTATGAATCTGATGCAATTAAACAATATCTGCAGCAGCGGTTTGCCGCCTAATAGTGCCACTCGGCATGCGTTAAACGCTTAAATTTCGATACTTTGTTAACGGGCTGGCTACAAATGTGATATTCCCCAGTCGGTTAGCACAGATTTAGCTTCGCTGTTTTGTCAAAAGTTAGCGAAGTGTTATGCTCCGGCCAGTTTTGTTTGCTGTAGCAATCACAAGGAAGTCTATGGAAGAGCTGTTAATACTGCTAGTGTTAGGGCTAGCCGTGCTGGCAATCTTGGCCTATTCAGAGGCTAAACAACTGGCGAAAAGAGTCAATTTAATCGCCGCGCAGAATAAATACCTTTATCAGCGGCTAGAAGCGCTTAGTGGTTCGGCACAAGATGCCTCGTCCACCGTGCCGCAATCCCCTCAAGCAGCATCTGCGCCCGTAACGACCGCGGCCGATGTGGCTGTCGATCAAGCAGATACTCAAGCTTGGGGTAAACCATCCGCCTCCAATAAGCTTACAGCAACGGCTGAGCCCGTTGCCAGCGCTCAACCTGCGGCCATGACGGCAATGGCCAGTGCTGAACCGGTAAGAACGGCGCCTGTGCGACCATCAACACCGGCACCTCGGCCTCATAAGTCAGCTGCTGTGCGCACTACGCCGCAGTGGCAAACCTATCTGCTACAACATTTTAAAGACAACTGGTTGGTATGGTGTGGCGGTTTAGCGTTGGTATTTGGTCTTGGTTATTTGGTGCAGTTTATTGCCCACCGCGTTAATACCACGCCGACTACGCGCATCGGTATTGCTTTGGTCATCTCTGTCATCATTGTGGGTGTTGGCGAGTGGCTGCATCGTAAGTTCAATAACGGCCAAGCGGTTACAGGCAAGCTAGGTAAGGATTATATTCCTGCGGCCATTGTGGCGGCTGGTACGACGGGTGTGTACGCCTCGCTAGTGTTTGCGACGGTGAGCTATCAGTTACTCAGCACTTCGATGGCGATGCTATTTATTGCTGCCACCGCGCTACTGTCATTAGTTGCTGGCATACGTTACGGCAGTCTAATGGCGGTGCTCGGATTAGTCGGTGGTTACCTTGCGCCATTGTGGTTGTCATCAGGTTCTGGGGCGTATTTTACCTTGGCGTGTTACGTCAGCGCGGTGTCGGCCGTGGGTGTGTATGTGCTCAAGCGGTGCCAGTTACCTTGGCTGCTGTGGGGCGTATTTATTGGTCAAATGTTATGGATGGCGGCGATCACGGTACTGGTGTCCAATGTGCTGTGGTGGCTTCTCATCTTCTATCCGGTGAGTGCTTATCTGCTTAGCACTGTCCCCGTTCAAGGTTGGTTACTCCGAGGCTCGGCGATTGCTTGCCGCGGTTATCAAAGTTATTTTGCCCCCGCGTTGCTGAGCTTAATGTTGCTGCTGAGCAGTAATATGCAGTTATTGCCGAGTCATAATTTCTCAAGCGCGACCATGTTGCTGTTATTAGCGTTGCTGTTGTGGCAGCCGATGTTACAGCGTCAACGTCATGGTTATCACGCGCCGGCATTAGCCGCTTGGTTAACTGTGGTGCTAATGAGTTCACAGTTCTCGTTGCTGGGTTATGTTATTTCACTACCGCTACTCGTAGCGATTGTGGCCGTGTGGTGGCTTCTTACCATGGCGCAGGCGTATCTCGCTAATCATCAAGACAACAAGCTGAGTTATTGGTGGTTGGTTGCTGGGCCACAGCTATTGGTTGCCACCTTATTGATATATACCGATGACCAACTGCCGCAGCAGTTGTGGCTTAGCTCGTTGCTCAGTGCTGGTGTGGTCGGGTTACTGGCGTTGCTGGCGCTTAAGGTACCGCGTTTACGTGCCGACTTGTCTGCCGCCATTCATGTGCTGCTACTGGTCAACGCTGTGCTGTGGTTTGATGGGCCAACCTTTGGGCTACTATTGGCGCTGCAAGTGTTGCTGATTGTCTGGCAGACCGCCAAGCAGCTGCCGGTGATGCATGAATTGGTGCCTAAAGCATTTGTATCACTGTTATTACTGCGGCTCACTTTGTTCCCATTCATGCCTGAATGGCATGCTGTTGACTGGCCACAATGGTCAATAGCTTTGGTAACTTGCCTGCCGCCACTGCTGGTATTGGCGGTGGCAATGCGGCTAGCACAACAGGCCAAACTGGCACTGGCTGATTGGCTTGAAGGGGCGCTGATTCATATCGCTGCTATATTCCTGTTTATTGAAAGTCACTATCTGGTCACTGGTAGCTATCTGGTGTTTAGTGATATTGACTTGATCAGCAGCAGTTTCTGGCTAATCGAAGCGTTAGGCTTGTGTATCGTGTACGGCTATCGCCAGCAGCGCTGCCAGCATATTGCAATGCAGAAGTTCTATCTTGGTTATCGCCAGTTACTTCAATTTGCTGCTGCATGCTGTGTGGTGTTAATTAATATGCAGTTTATGCCGTTATGGAGCGATAGCGTCACAGGCGCAGCCTGGCCGGTCATTAATCCATTGGCACTAGGATGGCTGATCCCTGGTGCACTGCTGTTAGTTGCTACTCAACGGCAATGGTTGCCAAGTTTACCTTCGGTGGATGAGCAGCAACTGAAGCTGACGCGCTATGCCATTGGTGGTGCGTTGGTGGCGATTTGGTTGGTATTGTCGATTCGTCAATTCTGGCAGCCGGGTTCGTTAATGGTAGAAATGGGCACCACCATGGCTGAGTGGCTTACTTATTCAGTCACTCTTATTTTAGCTGGATGTGCGCTGACGTTTGGCGGCATTCGCTTGCAGCAGGTGCTGACGCAAAAACTCGGGCTGGCACTGCTCGGCGTTGCGGCGTTGAAGGTGTTCCTATCTGACATAGGTCATTTAGACGGCGTCTGGCGGGTGGTGAGCTTCCTTGGTTTAGGTTTGGCGCTTATAGGCATTGGCCGTTTGTTCCAAGTGTTAAAGCAGCGACAGCAAGCCTCCGTAGAATCGTCGGATTAGCGCAAACACTCACGGCAGCCACTCGGCTGCCGTGAGTGTTTCAATGCAAAGGTAAAGGCGGTTTATGAGCCGGATTGGTCATATTTACTGATCGCTGCATAGAGACCTTAGGGTAAAAAAACGCCACAACGTATTGCACGTGTGGCGCTCTGTTACGGCGTTTTGTTTGTCTAGCTAGCAGCTTTCATATCAGCAACGAACTTCGCCAATTGCTCCAGCATAGTGGTTTTATCATTGAGATTTGCTGCAATGATGTTCACCACCGCAGAGCCAGAAATGGCACCTGCGGCACCAGACTCAATGGCGGCTTTGACTTGCTCAGGGTTAGCGATACCAAAACCGAGTAGCGGCGGTGGCGCATCAAACTCTTTGAGGGTTTTTAGCACTTGATCCACCGGCATACCCGCTGCATTATCTGCACCTGTCACACCGGCACGAGATAGCAAGTAGGTGTAACCTTCACCCGCTTTAGCCACTTGCGCCAGCGTATCGTGATCCGCGTTTGGTGGTGCGATGAAAATTGGCGCAATGCCCGCAGCTTTAGCGGCGCTTACAAACGGTGCTGACATTTCTACCGGTACATCGGCGACGAGCACAGAGTCGACACCAGCGGCTTTGGCGCGTTGGTAAAAGTTATCGATGCCGTTGGCAAATACCAAGTTGGCATACAGTAACAAGCCGATAGGCGTGTCTGGATACTTAGCTCGAATGGTTTCGATAATCTCAAAGCATTTGCTTGGCGTGGTGCCAGCAGCCAGTGAACGCAGGTTAGCGCCTTGGATCACTGGGCCATCAGCCAAGGGATCTGAAAACGGAAAACCCAGTTCCAAACAATCGGCACCGTTGGCAATCAAGGTTTCAATAATCGCCAGAGACTGGTCTAAATCAGGGTCGCCAATGGTGACGAACGGCACAAATGCGCCCCGTTTTTGTTCAGCCAAACGGGCAAAACACTGCTGATAACGGCTCATTTGGCCTCCTGTTGACGCTTTTCCAAAATATCAGACACAGTAAAAATATCTTTGTCGCCACGACCGGAAAGGTTAACCACTAAGATGGTGTCTTCGGTGCACTCCGCGGCGTATTTCAAGGCATAGGCGAGGGCGTGTGAGGATTCCAACGCTGGAATAATCCCTTCACAGTGCGCCAATTTTTCAAAGGCAGCCAAGGCTTCATCATCAGTGGCTGACTCATATTGCGCGCGGCCGATACTGTGTAAGTAAGCGTGTTGTGGGCCAACGGATGGAAAATCCAATCCCGCTGAAATCGAGTAAGATTCTTCGATTTGACCATCGGCATCTTGCATAAGTGGCGCGCGCATGCCGAGGTAAATACCGAGTTTGCCATGACGTAACGGTGCACCATGGTGACCGGTTTCAATGCCTTTACCAGCAGGTTCAACGCCGATGAGCTTAACGCTTTCCTCTTTGATGAAATCAGCAAACATGCCGATGGCATTCGAGCCACCGCCGACACAGGCGATAACTGCATCTGGCAGACGGCCTTCTTTTTCCAGCACTTGCTGTTTGGCTTCTTCGCCAATCATCTTTTGGAATTCCCGTACGATGGTCGGAAATGGGTGCGGCCCTGCGGCGGTGCCCAGCAGATAGTGCGCGCGCTCATAGCTGCCTGACCAATCGCGCATCGCTTCGTTACAGGCATCTTTGAGTGTGGATGAACCCGAGGTTACCGGAATAACTTCAGCGCCCATCAAGCGCATACGAAATACGTTCGGGCTTTGACGCTCAACGTCTTTAGCGCCCATGTAGATGCGGCATTTCAAGCCAAGTAGGGCGCACACCAATGCGGTCGCCACACCGTGCTGACCAGCACCCGTTTCAGCGATGATCTCTTTTTTGCCCATGCGTTGTGCGAGTAGCGCCTGACCAATCACTTGGTTAGTTTTATGGGCACCGCCGTGCAGCAAGTCTTCCCGCTTGAGGTAGATTTTCACCTTAGGATTAGGCGACAGATTGCGCGTTAACGTCAGCGGTGTAGGGCGACCCGCATAGTTGCTGAGCAGATCGCTAAACTCTTTGATGAATTCTGGATCTTGGCGCGCGTCGATAAATGCGGCTTCCAGTTGCTTTAATGCGGGCATCAGGATTTGTGGCGCGTAGGCGCCGCCAAATTCGCCGAAAAACGGATCAAGTTGCATTTCACTCATGGTTACTTCCTTTGTGGCCGTTATAGTCGGCCTAATTTTTTACGCTCTGACAGCGGTCAGCGCGGCGATAATCTGGTGTGTGTCTTTTACGCCGGGGGCAGTTTCAACGCCGGAATTAAAATCTAAGCCGTAAAAGCCAGCATCAGCGGCCTCTTTGGCATTACTGGCTGATAAACCACCCGCCAACATGGCATCTGCTTTGTGCTGCAATGTGTGCGACCAATCAAAGCGCTCACCCGTGCCACCAAAACCTGCGTCGTTCTTGCTGTCGTACAACAGGCGGTCAGCGTTCGCGGGAATGTTGACAGCAACACCTTCAGTTGTGACGGGAATGGCTTTCCACACTTCTGTATTCAAACAGCGGGCTTTGGTGAGAGCTTGCTTGATGGCGGTAATATCATGTTCTGTCTCATTACCATGCAGTTGCACGGCGGCCAGATCTAAACTGGCGGCGAGCTCGGTAATCACCTCGGCGCGCTCATTGACAAACACACCGACCAATCGCAGTTTGCGCTGGCGTTCACTGTTTGTGCTAGCCAGCGCTTTTGCCTGCTCTACGCTAACTTTACGGGGGGACTTTTCAGCGAAAATCAGGCCACCATAAATCGCGCCAGCATCAGCGGCGGCAGCAACGTCTGCTGCGCGGGTTAAACCGCACACTTTGTTGTGGCCAAATAGCAGCTTGCGACAGGCCAAGTCGAGATCATCTTCGCTCATCAATGAGCTACCCACCAAAAAGCCGTTGACCAGCGGGCTTAAGCGTCGCACGTCTTGATGGCTGTAAATGCCTGATTCACTGATCACCAGCATGCCAGCAGGCAGCTGTGGCGCTAAGCGTTCGGTTGTTTCGATATGGGTGCTTAAATCCCGCAAGTTACGGTTGTTGATGCCAACAATCGGCGCTTTAAGTGTGATGGCGCGGGCGAGTTCTTCTTCATTGGAAACCTCTGTCAGCGTATCTAACTGATACTTTGCCGCTTCGGCAGCAAGCAGCTGATATTGTTCATCATCCAGCACTGACAGCATCAACAGAATCGCATCGGCACCTTGATGAGCGGCCAATTTGATTTGATACGGTGAAACAAAGAAGTCTTTACACAGAATCGGTTGGTCTATCTTAGTGCGCACCATCGGAATAAAGGCCATATCGCCTTGGAAAAACTCTTCATCGGTCAGCACCGATACTGCGCTGGCATAATGGCGGTAAACGTCAGCAATCGCAATCGGGTCAAAGTCATCGCGGATGAGGCCCTTGGAGGGACTGGCCTTTTTGCATTCCAAAATAAAGCCCGCTTTGTCGCCACTCAGCGCTTGGTACAAGCTGCGAGTCGATATTTTTGGATGCAGACTTTCTTCAGGAAAACGGGCTTTTAAACTTTCAATGTGAGCCGCTTTGGTATCGACGATTTTGGTTAATACGTTACTCATTGACGCTTATCCTTGGTTTGACGCTTGCGCCAACTCTTCTACTAATGCTAATGCTTTGCCGGAGGCCATCACTTGCTTGGCTAGCGCCACGCCTGCTGGAATGGTTTCGCTGATACCCGCAACATACAGCGCGCTCCCCGCATTGACTGCTACCGCGTTGATTTGTGCCGTGGTGGCGGTGCCCGCCAAAATCTGTTTGGTGATCGCCGCGTTATCTTCCGGCGTGCCGCCGACCAGTTGGTCAAGCTCTGCGCGTTCAACGCCAAAATCTTCGGGTTGCAGGCGGTATTCACGAATTTCGCCATCTTTGAGTTCCGCCAGTAGCGATTCGCCATGTACGGCAATCTCGTCAAGCCCGCTGCCATGGGCAACAATTGCCCGTTTAACACCTAGCGCCTTGAGTACACCTGCAAGCGGCGTTACCAGTGCCGGGCTGTAGACCCCGAGTAATAGGTAATCAGGCCGTGATGGATTAATCAATGGCCCCAGCACATTAAAGATGGTGCGCGTTTTCAATGCTTGACGTACCGGTACTGCGTAGCGCACACCACCGTGGTAATGCGGTGCAAACAGAAAACTGATGTCGAGCTTATCTAAACATTGGGCAGCAGTCTCTGGGCTCATGGTCAGGTTGATGCCAAGGGCTGATAGTAAATCTGACGCACCTGATTTACTGGATACACCACGATTACCGTGTTTAGCAACTTTTGCGCCCGCAGCGGCGGCAACAAAACATGAGGTAGTAGAGATATTGATGGTGTTGTAGCCATCGCCACCTGTACCCACGATATCAATCACGCCCGCCCCTGAGGCTGGAAATGCCTTGGCGGCGGCCAACAAAGCATCGGCGGCGCCAGTGATCTCTGCAATCGTTTCGCCTTTGATTTTCAGTGCGGTAAGCAGGGCGCTGATGGTGATCTCATTTAACTCGCCCGCGACCAAAGGTTGAAACAGGCTTTGCGCTTGTTCGCGGCTTAATGATTCGCCACGATACAGCTGTTCAAGTAACGTTTGTACATCAGACATGCACTTGGTCTCCTTGCTGTAGCGTTAAATATTGCAGCGTTTGCACCAGTAATTTGCTGCCCATGGTGGTCAATATTGATTCTGGGTGGAATTGAAAACCTACCGCGCGATCGCCGCGGTGTTCAATGGCCATCGCCATGCCTTCAAAGTTGGCAATGACATTTAGGCAAGCGGGAACGGTAGTCGCCACCAATGAGTGATAACGTGCCACGGGCAGCGGTGATGGCAAGCCCGCAAATACGCCTTTGCCGTTATGTTCTACCGCGCTGGATTTACCATGCACAATCTGTGGTGCGCGGCCAACGTTACCACCGAAATGTTCGACCAAGGCTTGATGTCCCAAGCAGATGCCGAGGATCGGCAACTTGCCAGCTACTTTTGCGATAAGCTCCATCATCGAGCCAGCATCTTTGGGCTCACCGGGGCCGGGGGACAATACGAGGGCGGTTTTACTCGGTTCATTGAGCATCAGCTCCGCTAAGTAATCCGCATTAATATTGTGGCGGTAAACAACTACTTCAAAGCCGAGACTGCGGAATTGATCCACTAAGTTGTAGGTAAAGGAATCAAAGTTATCGAGTAGATAGATTTTCATAGTCCGCCCCCCATTTTGATGGCGCTGATGACTGCTTGCGCTTTTTGACGCGTCTCTTCCGCTTCTAACATCGGCTCTGAATCGTAAACTACCCCTGCCCCTGCTTGAATGTAAGCTTTGCCTTCACGTACGAACGCTGAGCGGATAACAATGCAGGTGTCCATGTCGCCTAAGCCGTTAATATAACCCACGGCACCGCCGTAACTGCCGCGACGTGTTTGCTCTACTTCACGGATCAATTGGGCCGCACGCACTTTGGGCGCGCCAACAAGTGTGCCCATGTTCATACAGGCTTGATAGGCGTGCAGCGTATCTAGGTCGTGGCGCAGTTGGCCGGTAACGCGGCTGACCAAGTGCATCACATGGGAGTAACGGTCAACTTTCAGTAATTCGGCCACTTTGCGGGTGCCGCTTTCACAAATACGAGCGATATCATTACGGGCTAAGTCGACCAACATAATGTGTTCAGACAGCTCTTTCTTGTCGAGGCGTAGCTCAAGTTCGATACGGCCGTCCAAGTCTTCATCAATGTTGCCATCCACATCTTTGCCACGTTTGCGGGTACCCGCGATAGGGTACATTTCCACTTGGTTGGTAGACGCTTCATATTTGATGGCGCTTTCTGGCGATGCGCCAAACAAGGTGAAATCTTCAGCGCGCAGATAAAACATATACGGGCTAGGATTGGTCATGCGCAGTGCACGGTAGGCACCCATGGGGTTCGGGCAGGGCATTTTGAAGCAACGTGATGGCACAACTTGGAAAATATCGCCAGCACGAATGTGCTCTTTAAGTGTTTCCACTTGGGCGGCATATTCTTCGCTGCTGACGCTGGCTTGTGGCTCTTCTCGCACGCCGACCAAACAGGCAATACTCGGCAAGCTTTGCGCAAGTTTGATGATCTCTTGGCGGCGCACATTTAGCGTTTCAGCCACTTCCGCATTTTGGTTAAATTGGTGCGTGACTACTTCGGCAGTGTGTTGTTGATGATCCACAATCACTAACGTTTCAGCTAGATAGAACAGGTAGTCGGGGCAAGTATTTTCTGCTTGCTCTACTTTCGGCAATGGCTCAACCGCCGCGATAAGGTCATAGCCTAATACACCACCGAGATAGAGACCTTCGAAGCATTGCTCTCCTTGCATCTTGATGCCGCGTTGCAACAAACGTAAGCCTTCTAACGGCGATAATGCTTTTAGGCGAGCATCTTCATCTAACATGCCACTTGGATGTTTAAAGGTAACGATGACTTCGCGTTGTTGACGAATCACTTTAGCGTGTGGCTGGAAGAAATCCGCGATGTTGCCGAGAAGCGAAACGCCATTTTTGGTGAGTGCGCTGAAGGTCACTGTTTGACCAAGGCACGAAATAGTTAATGCTGCATGGCTGAGGATGATGCTTTTCAGACTATCTTTGCTGTCGATTTCAGCCGATTCTAACAGCATGGTATTAGGACGGTTTTCGGTAAGCAGATGATACAGCCGTAGTGGATCATCATGGTACGTCATCGCTTGTCGTTGATATTGGACTTGCGCAATCTGAGAGATGTTCATTTCACAATCCTGTTGATGCTAGTTGCTTCGCCTGCTTACTGAGAACTTCTGCCGCAGAAACGAAGAAGCCCGCATTAAGCGGGCTTCTTGTTGAATTTTGCTGATTTACATATACAGCGCTTCACACCACCCGCGTTAAGGGAAGTGCCACCACCAAACAGTGTGTAATGAAGCGAAGTTAACAGCGTACATAAATCAAAATTATCCTTTCAGTTAGTGGCTATTAGAAGACCTCACTCTGGTTCGAATGTCAACGGCAAATGTATAAATATTGAAAATTAATTGTGTGGTACATGTCAGCATCGCTTTTTACCGGTGAATGCCAGTACAATGTCGTTATGATCACAGAACTTACATCAATAGATCTGCACTGTCATACGACAGCATCAGACGGCCATCTTACCCCCGCTGAAATTGTGGCTCGTGCCATGGCGCAGGGCGTGGACGTATTGGCCATTACTGATCACGATACAGTTGCAGGATTGCCTGAAGCCCACGCTTTCAACCAACAACAAGCAGCGCCACTGACCTTAGTGAACGGCGTGGAGATCTCCACACGTTGGCACGCCTATGACATCCATATTGTGGGGTTAGGGTTTGACCGCGAACAGCCTGAGTTGCTGGCATTTATGGAAAACCAACGCGAGTTGCGCGACGCCAGAGCAAAAGAGATCGGTACGCGGCTCGAGAAAGCGGGTATCGCTGGTGCCTATGAAGGCGCTAAGGCGCTAGCGGGAGATGCCGCCATCAGCCGCGCGCACTATGCTCGTTTCTTAGTGGAGCAGGGCATTGTTGACGATATCGGTAAAGTGTTTAAACGGTACTTGGCGCGCGGAAAAACCGGCTATGTACCTAATAATTGGGAAGATATGGCAACGGCCATCAGTCTCATTCATAATGCTGGCGGCATTGCCGTGCTGGCACATCCCAGCGGTTATCAACTGAGTGGCAAATGGTTAAAACGGCTAGTCAACGACTTTGCTGAAGCCGGTGGTACCGCCATTGAAGTTGTGCTGGGGCAGCAGTCTCCGGATGATTTAGTCCAACTTGGCGCGCTCGCAAATCAGCGCGGTTTATACGCCTCTGTAGGCAGTGATTTTCATTTTCCCGGCCGTTGGCTGGAGTTAGGACGTAATTTAACACGTCCGAAAGGGTTGCAGTGGGTGTGGCAGTCCCCGCAATGGAAGGTAAATTTATGAGTCAGTTTTTTTATGTACATGAGGTCAATCCTCAACCCCGCTTAATCAATCAGGCGGTGAGTATTTTGCGCAATGGCGGGGTGATCGTGTATCCCACTGATTCGGGTTATGCACTCGGATGTATGATTGGCGATAAGAACGCGATGACCCGTATCGGTCGTATTCGTCAGCTAGGCGATAACCACGAATACACCTTGATGTGTCGTGATCTGTCAGAGCTGTCGACCTATGCTCGCGTAGATAACCAAGCGTTTCGTGTGTTAAAAAATAATACGCCAGGGCCATACACTTTTATTTTCAAAGCGACGAAAGACGTACCGCGTCGACTACAGAACGAGAAAAAACGCACCATCGGTATCCGTGTTCCCAACAATGTGATTGCGTTGGCTCTGCTCGAAGCGTTGGAAGAACCGTTGATGTCGACCAGTTTGATTCTACCGGGTAACGATTTTACTGAATCTGATCCCGAGCAGATCCGTGATGAGCTGGAACACCAAGTTGACGCGATTTTGAGTGGCGGTTATCTGGGCGAAAAGCCAACAACAGTGATTGATATGTCTGACGATAGCATGACCATTTTGCGCGAAGGCTCCGGCGACGTGACGCCATTTCTGTAAGATAGATGAGCGCGCCTAGATGACGTTATCGAGTGAGGGAATCCAGCAAAGTTTGCCACTGGCGATGGTGCGCGGTGAAGCGTTTACCGAATTGCCAGCGGATCTGTTCATTCCTCCCGAAGCCTTGGCGGTGTTTCTCGAGGCGTTTGAAGGCCCGCTCGATCTGCTGTTGTACCTGATCCGTAAGCAAAAGCTTGATGTGGTAGATCTACCGTTGCAGCAGATTACCGCGCAGTATCTCGAATATATTGAGATGCTGCAGGGCGCGCGGGTTGAGTTAGCGGCAGATTATCTGGTGATGGCGGCAACATTGGCGGAAATCAAATCGCGCTTATTATTGCCAAGACCCGAGTTAGAAATGGAAGAAGAGGAAGATCCACGGGCGGTGTTAATCCGTCAGTTGAAAGCCTACGAAACCATTAAAGACGCCGCGGTCAATTTAGATGAGTTACCCCGCTTACAACGCGATGTATTTGCGGCCTCGGCTGTACCTGCGCCAGATATTCGCCCTAAACAGATCCCACCGTCAGTCAGCTTGCGTGACATCGCGTTCGCCTTTGGCGAAGTGCTCAAACGGATTGAAGCCAGCGGCGATCATCAAGTGCGGCAGGAGCAGTTATCCACCCGTGAGCGCATGAGCCAAATCCTGATGAAACTGTCGAGTGAGCACTACACGCCATTTACGGAGTTGTTTGAACTTAGTGAGGGGCGCGCTGGGGTGGTGGTAAGCTTTTTGGCGTTGATGGAATTAGTGAAAGAGTTGTTGGTAGAACTCGTGCAAACTGAACCTTTCGCGCCGATTTATCTAAAAGCATTTTAGGATGTGACATTGTGGCACAAATTAACAATCTACAATTAAAACAGTTGGTTGAGGCCGCTATTTTTGTGCAGGGCAAAGCCGTAACGCTTAAAGCATTACGCGAAACTGTACTGGCGGATTATGCCGTGTCACGTGAACGCCTAAAAGCTGTGGTGGATGAACTTATCATCGATTATCAAGAACGCGGCGTACAGTTAGTTAAAGTGGCTGGCGGTTACCGCTTCCAAACCCGAGATAGTTTGAGTATTGCCTTGCAGAGTTTGTGGCAAGAGCAGGCACCTCGTTACAGCCGTGCAACGTTAGAAACCTTGGCAGTCATTGCTTATCGACAACCCGTGACCCGTGGTGAGATTGAAGCGGTACGCGGTGTGGCGGTCAGTAGTCAGATCATTAAAAACTTGGCCGACCGTGGTTGGATTAAAGCCGTTGGCCACAAAGAGGTGCCAGGTCGCCCGGCACTTTATGCTACAACCGCCGAATTTTTAGCGTATTTTGGCTTAGATACACTGCGGGATTTACCGCCATTGACCGATGCTGAATCGTTAGATGCGGTATTCTCTGGCATGAAAAACGTACCAGAAGAGCCTGACGCACCAGAAACCCCGTTACAATAGCGCACCATCGCGCCTTTCCCTCGCATATTATGCCTTTGCCATGCACTTTTTAGCGTGGCATTGAGCGAATTTCTATCAGCCAACGCATTCCTCATGTATAATCGTCGGCTGCCTTACTGCTGTTTGGCCGCTGTATGCATCAGCCCCTTGCCAATCATCAACCGATGGAAGCAGTAACCGATAAACATTTATCAAATAAGTGAATTTTACATGAGTGAAAAATTGCAGAAAGTCTTGGCCCGAGCAGGCCATGGCTCCCGTCGTGAGATGGAGGCATGGATTGCTGCAGGCCGGGTGAGTGTCGAAGGTGAGATCGCCACGTTAGGTGACCGTATCGAAGCCGACGCCAAAGTGCGTATCGATGGCCGCCTGGTATCGCTCAAGTCAGCCGATGAAGTTATCTGTCGTGTGCTGGCTTATCACAAACCCGAAGGGGAGATCTGCTCCCGTAAAGACCCTGAAGGCCGTCCTACGGTTTTTGACCGTTTGCCACGTACCAAAGACAGCCGCTGGGTTGCCGTTGGTCGTTTGGACATTAACACCTCGGGCCTGCTGTTGTTTACCTCAGACGGTGAACTGGCTAACCGCTTAATGCATCCATCAAGCGAAGTTGAGCGTGAATACGCGGTGCGTACTTTTGGTGAAGTAACTGATGCGACCGTACAACAACTGCGTACTGGTGTGACGTTGGAAGACGGCCCAGCACAATTTGATGCTATCAAATCCGCGGGCGGTGAAGGGATCAACCAATGGTGGCATGTAGTGCTACGCGAAGGGCGTAACCGTGAAGTACGTCGTTTGTGGGAAGCAGTGAGTGTACAAGTGAGCCGCTTGATCCGTGTGCGTTATGGCATGATTGAGCTGCCAAAAACCTTGCCGCGTGGTGGTTGGATGGAGTTGACGCTCGATCAAGTAAACTACTTGCGACAAGTGGCTGGTCTGCAAGCTGAAGAGCGTTCTTTGCTGGGGATGGATAAACACAGCGTGGCGCGTGCTAAAGTGCGTAGCGCCAAAGTTCGCCGTGCCGTGCGTAAGCATAAGACTTCAGGTACAGCGAGTAACGGCCGTAAGGCACCAACCCGCACTCGCAGCTAACCGCTAGGGGCTGTTTATCTTTAGTGTTTAATTTTTGTTCAAATTAAACGCGTTATGAACGAGGCGAGACCTGCGACGCTTAGTCAACTAAGCAAGCTGGGCGCAACAAAGTTCAGAGTGCGTTTAAATGAACCCTTCGGGCAGCGACAGCGCGCAATTTATTCAGCGTTAGGCGCTGTTTGTGGAGAATAACTACACGGCACATCACCTGCCTTGCCTAAATCACGCGCTGCCTGCTGCAAAAACAATCAGCAAAGATAAACAGCCCCTAGGATTTGCTATCAATAAAAGGCCGCATTTGCGGCCTTTTATGTTATATACATGAGAAACATGGGGGAGTGTGCATCATGGAATTAGTTAGCTGCCAGCGCATTTGGGACCGCGGTAATCACAACGCGTTTACCGATCTCAAGCAATTTAACGGCTGTTTATACACGGTATTTCGTGAAGGTGCCGAGCATGTCTCCCCCGATGGTGCTCTGCGGCTACTGCGTTCAGTTGATCTCGGTGAACATTGGCACAGTGTGGCCTGTTTTCGCTCAGACAGCGCAGATCTTAGGGATGGCAAACTGCTAGTGGTCGATAATCGATTATGGCTGTTTGGCGCCGCAGCAATGCATGACAAAACCCCGCTGCAAACCCTGATGTGGTGTTCTGATGATGGAGATAACTGGTCACCCCCGATGAATGTTGGTGAGCGTGGATACTGGTTGTGGGGATTAAGTGTCGCCGATGACGCGGTATATGGTGTCGGCTATCGCGCGGGGGCTGACGGCGATGTCAGGTTGTACAAAAGTGAGTTGCCTCAGCCGCAGGCTCCGTTATCTTTTCAGCCATTAGTTGCACCGTTGCAGGCTGATGGTTACGTCAATGAATCTTCGCTGCTATTTGAACAGCAACAAGCCTTGTGTTTACTGCGTCGTGACCCAGTATGGGATAAGCAGCAAACAGCGTTGCTGGGACATGCTAGCTATCCCTTCCACCAGTGGCATTGGTTTGAACTTGATAAACGCATTGGCGGCCCCGCGATGGTTAGAGTAGGGCAGCGCTTATTGGCTATCGTACGACTCTATGAGCAGCGGGTGCGAACAGCGTTGGTCGAAATTGATATCTCATCGCAAACCATTGATGAAATACTGACCTTGCCATCAGGCGGTGACACCAGCTACGCCGGCATTGTGCTGCAAGGTCAGCAGTTATTGGTCAGCTACTACTCAAGCCATGAAGGCAAAACTGCCATCTATTTTGCCCGTATTGATGTTAGCGAATAACGACCGGAACCCTGTATTGCGTGTTCCGACCGTCGTTTTAGCTATGGTGCTTTAGAAAATCTAACGCGCCTTTCACCGCCGCAACTTGCGCTTGGTTACAGATGTCGTCTGTGGCCTTTGGGCTATCGGGATAGACCTCGGTGGTACAGCTGTAGGCCGCGCCAGTAATGCTGGCACATAAGCCCAACGCTTTCAGTGCATACTCAATGACGCCAGGTTGCACCACTGGTGAGCCAATGATGTTGCCATCTTTGTCAGCTGGCGCAATGTGAGTCACTTTTGCCACCGCATCGATAATCGCTTTATGGAATGCGGGTTGTGGGCTAGCGCTATCATCCACGTTATAAAAACCATCAGGGATTGCACCAGGCGCAATGTACTTACCATCACGCGCTGCTAATGCGGGGCGAAACTCGGTTTCGTCAGTATCGGTCGTTTCGTGAAGATCAATATGTGCCAGAAACTGTACCTGCTGATCTGCAACTAACCGCATCAATGCTGCTGATTCTTCCGCAGGCGAATTGGCCACGAAATTGCGGTTAGGATCGAGCGCTAGCGGGTTCCAGCGGTTGATCACTTCATAGCCCCACGGGCTAACACACGGGGCAATCAGCAGGTTGAAGTCACCGAAGTAATCGGCGGCATATTCTTTGGCAAATAATAGCGCGCCTTGTACACCGCTAGTTTCATAGCCGTGAACGCCGCCCGTCACCAAAATAGCGGGTTTACTATCGTCCCACTGAGGCGCTTTCAACGCCAATAACGGGTAGCGGTCGGTGTCATAACTCAGCGCACCGTACTGCACAATCTCAAACTGTGGCGCCAACGCCTGAATTTTTTGTACCACTTCGGCTTGATAACTGCGTTTGATGGTCTGGCTAGCACGCCACTGTTGTTTCTCTGCATCGCCCCACGGTGTACCGGGCGTGCCGATTGGATAATGTTGCATAACGTTTCCTGTTCCAAAGTGATGCTGATTATTGCGCGTTAAATGCTTTGCCGTTGTCGTTAAGGCTGTCATCACTCATTAAATAAAGATACACCGGCATAATGTCTGCGGGAGTTTTGAGTGTCATTGGATCTTCTGCGGGGTAGGCACTAGCCCGCATGCTGGTGCGAGTACCGCCGGGATTGATACTGTTGCTACGAATGCTACTGCCATCAAGTTCATCTGCAAGGGTTTGCATCATACCTTCGGTCGCAAATTTGGAGATAGCATAAGCGCCCCAGTAGGCGCGCCCCTTACGACCGACACTGCTAGAGGTGAAAATAATGGATGCGCTAGGCGCTGCTCGTAACAGCGGCATAACGGCTTGAGTCAGCGCAGCCTGTGCGGTGACATTGACCTTTAACACGGTTTCTAACGAGTTAATAACCATCTGCTCCAACAAGCCGAGACTGCCAAGCACGCTGGCATTGTGCAGCAAACCGTCAAAATGGCCAAACTCTTGCTCAAGCAGTTGTGCCAGTTCGGCATATTGCGCGGCGGTCGCTGTTTGCAAATCTAAGGTCACAATAGCGGGTGTTGCACCGCCATTCGCGACGATTTCATCGTAGACCTGCACCAGTTTTTGCTCAGTGCGGCCAAGTAAAATGACTGTGGCACCATAAGCTGCATAACTGAGCGCTGCTTGCTTACCAATGCCATCACCAGCCCCTGTGATTAAAATAATTTTATTAAAGAGAAATGCCTGAGATGGCTGATATTCGAACATGCTCTTTTGGTCCTTTTACACGAAAAACCTTTTATATCGGCTATTTTACTAATATATTGCGTAGGTTTTAAACACTCGTATAAATAGCAATATTTTTACTAAGATTCATTTGCTATTGTGATGTAGATAAATTCCGATTCATGCATTAACTTTGAACATGAATATTTAGCGTTCCGCTAAAGCGAATGCCTGCATATTGGGGTATCTAGGCAGTAATTTCGATGGAACACACTATTACAACAAGACTAAGGGTAAAACATGAAAAAGTTCTATTTGAGCGCGCTGGCAGTGTCGGTGCTCGCCATAACTGGCTGTGGTGGCGATAGCAATAACGACAGCGGTGATGATGCTCAACAAGTGTCATATTCTCATCTGGTGTTCAATCCTACCGCATCTGAAGTTCCGGTGCCAAATGACCTCCTGTTAAATGGCAGCTTCGATGGCACATTAGCGATGCCGAACGAAGCCAGTGGTGATTACACTGATCCGACTATTGCTATTGGTGCATTAGATGGCTGGTCAACAACCCAACCTATCTCAATCGATGTTGAGCTAGCCAGTGATAATGGCGTGGCGCGTACGCTGTTGGCATCATCTGTTGTGCAGCCCGGTGCAGTGCGTGTATTTGAAGCAACCAATGGCGGACCATTATCGAGCGTTGCTGAATGCCAAGACCTGCCAACCGCCAGTGCTTGTTCTGTAGGCGCTGAACTGACTTTTGGCGTTGACTTTGTTACCGCTGTCTCTGGCAACAGCATTGCCATTGTGCCGTTAAAGCCACTCAAGCCTGACACATCTTATATCTACGCTACCACTAATTTGATCACCGACAGTGCTGGTGAGCCAGTTATGGCATCAGAGAGCTATAGTGTTTATCGCCAAGACGTGAACACTGCGCCAATTGATACCGCATCAGCTCTGTGGTTACAGCGCGTTATTAATAGTTATGAAAATGGTATGGCGAGTGCTCACGGTGTGGATGTTACCAGCGTGACCTATAGCGGCATGTTTACCACTCAGTCCATCGCTGATGTCTATGAAGCGGTGAAGTTAGCCATGCTGTCTAATGAGGCTTATGCGCCACAGTGGGCACAAGCACCAACACCAACAGGCATGACGGTTGCTCAAGCTGCAGGCTTAACTGCGGAGAGTGGCACGGCTTACGTGCTGGCAGATTTAGCTGACTTGTATGTAGGCGCCTTGCGTTTGCCTATCTACGGTGGTTGTTCATCTACTGCATGCGCCGGTATCAATACCCGTTGGATGGCAGCAGGTGATAGCCCGGTAGCCGTATTGCAAGCATTGCAAACGGGCCAGCTGAGTGTGGCAAACTACACTCAGCAAGCGCAAAACTATGGCATTGACCCAAGTGCAGCGCTTGCCAATCCTTCGCTGTTAGCGGGTCATCAGTGGCAGATGAACAGCGGGGCACCAGTGGATGCAACGCGTCATTTGACCCGTTATAACCCGCTGCCAGCAGTGCAAAACTATGAGATTGTGCCAGTGATGATGAGTGTGCCAAATGCGACTAAGTTGGCTGCATTTAATAACGCACAAAATTTACCATTTACTGCGCCAACCAATGGCTGGCCAACCACGATTGCCATGCATGGCCTTGGCGGTGGTAAAGAGATGGCATTGGCTTATGCCGGTGCATATGCTGCAGCAGGTCAGGCGGTGATTGCCATCGATATGCCATTACACGGTGCCCGCTCATTTGATGCTAACAATGACGGTGTGTATGAAGTGTCAGCGACAGATCCGTCATTTGGTAGCGTGGTTGGTACGCCTGATGCGTTTGCAACAGGTTCGCCGTTGGTGTTTGTGAACATCGCCAGCACGCTCACTGTGCGTGATAACTTCCATCAAGCCACGGTTGATGAATTGGGTCTGCGCCAAGCGTTGAATCAGCTAGCGACAACTGCGCCTAATTTGGTTGATGCAACTCGCGTGACCGCGCAAGGTATGAGTTTGGGCGGTATCGTTGGTACTGACTTTGCCACCTATGCCAGCACTGGTGTGGTTGATCCAACAACTGGCAACACCATGGCCAATCCGTTTGAATTGAAAGGTGCTTCTTTAGTGGTTCCTGCCGGGGGACTGGCTGGTGCGTTTGCGGGTTCGGCAGCGTTCAGTCCAGTATTGTTTGCCAATCTGACGCAGTCAGAAACCTTTATGCAACTGGTTGCGGCTGCTAACACAGCAGGTTATGCGGAAGGCAGTGCGGAATACAACGCGTTAGTACAAGCGGTTTATGAGCAGTTTATTCCTACCTTTGCGTTTGCGGTACAAACTGCCATTGAAGCGGGTGACCCAATTAACCAAGCGGCACAACTGGCTGCCTCAGGTTTACCGGTGCACTTAATTGAAGTGGTTGGTGACGGTGCTGGCAACTTGAGTGACCAAACACTGCCAAACCGAGTGGCAGGTTTCCCGCTGTCCGGTACTGAGCCATTGATCAGCGCATTGGGGTTAACTTGTGTGGATGGCACTGCAGCGGGTAGTGGCGTAGTTCGTTTCACCAAAGGACAACATAGTTCGATTGTGAGCCCTGCAGAAGTTCCTGGTTTGACAGATGGTATGGCAGCGCAAGCTACGGCTGAAATGCAATCTCAAGTAGCAAGATTTGCAGCTAGCGCCTCTGCCGGCACGCCGATGATTATGGTCAGCGATAGCAGTGTGGTACAGAGCTGTAACTAAGCGTCTTTAAGCATACAAAAAGCCCGATTGCGAATAACATCGGGCTTTTTCTTTAGTGCGTTGTTCGCGTCGGTATTAGTCGCTAAAACAGCTCCAAATTGGCGCATGGTCAGACGGCTTATCGATGGCACGTAACGTGTAATCCACATCCGATTCTGTCAGCCGCGCGGCCAATGAATGTGTTGCCAAAATGACATCAATACGCAGGCCACGGTTATCGTCAAACCCTTTGCTGCGATAATCAAACCAAGAATAACGTTCAGTACGTTGCGGATGCAACTGACGGAACGTATCAACTAAGCCCCAATTCAGCAGCGTGGCCAGCCACTCGCGTTCTTCAGGTTGGAAGCTGCATTTCCCTGTTTTAAGCCAACGTTTTGCGTTTACGTCACCAATACCGATATCTAAATCGATCGGGGAGATATTGATGTCACCAATGATGGCAATATCATCATCGGCGGAAAAATCCCTGGCCAGATACTGCATCAAATCTGCATAAAATTTGCGCTTGGCTGGATACTTCACTTCATGGGCAATATTGTCACCTTGAGGGAAGTAGCCATTAATCACCGTGAGTAATCTACCATTCGGCTGCTGAAACTTGCCGACAATCAAGCGACGTTGGGCATCTTCTGCATCGGTAGGAAATCCCTTATGGATTGCTACCGCAGGCAGTTTAGATAGCATCGCGACACCGTAGTGCGCTTTGCCACCGTGGTAATGCACTTGATACCCCATGGCTTCGACTTCTGCAACTGGGAACATCTCGTCGTGCACTTTGGTTTCTTGCAAGCCGATAATGTCTGGTGAGTGGCTATCAATCAGCGCTTGCAGTTGGTGCAGACGCGCGCGAATACCGTTGATGTTGAAAGAAACAATTTTCATTAAGGCAGCACATACAGGAAAGGTTTAACAACAACGCTGGCGTAAACACCTGCGGCAACGTATGGATCGGCATCTGCCCACGCTTGGGCTGCTTCCAGCGAGTCAAACTCGGCGACAACTAAAGAGCCAGTGAAGCCAGCATCGCCGGGCGTTTGACTATCAATCGCCGGATGTGGACCAGCAATCTTCAGTCGACCTTCGTCCGATAGCGCTTGCAAACGAGCAAGGTGGGCAGGGCGGGCAGCCATGCGTTGTTCTAATGAGTTCTCAACATCCTGCGATGAAATCATATACCACATTATTTGAATTCCTTACGTTGTTCTTCTGAAAGGTGCTTAAACAGATAAGCGACGGAAAGTACGGTATTAATCAAAGTAGCCCCCGTTAAACCAAACACTTTGAAATCAACCCATAGCTCTTGGCTCATATTGAAGGCAATGTAGAGGTTGGCGGCGCTACAAAGGATAAAAAAGCCGACCCAATACCAAGTAATACGTGCCCAAATTTCGTCTTTAACTTTGAATTCTGTGCCGAGCATGCGTTTTAACAGCGGTTGTTTCATCCACAGGCTAATCGCTAACGCCGCAGCAAACAGCAAGTTGATGATACTCACTTTCCACTTAATAAAGGCGTCGTTATGGAATACCACGGTCAATGTGCCAAATACTGCCACCATGGCGAAGGTAAACAGCAGCATTTTTTCTATCTTGCGGTAGATGATATAGGTGAGGATTAACTGCAATGTGGTGGCCGCCACCAGTACGCCGCTAGCGATGTAGATATCGTAAAACTTATACACGGTAAAAAAGATAACGAGCGGTAGAAAATCGAGAAATTGCTTCATGAATAACCTATATAAAAAGCGTACTTAGTACGAACCTTTATTGATTTTGCCTGTATCCGGCAAAATCTCGGTAATAATCCAACCTCGGCGGGTCTTCTTAAGTCTGAGTGAACGATCATCAATCCAATCTTGGCCACCTTTTTTGCCAGTCATCTTGATCACCACGGTGGTTTCTTCGGAAAACTTGCGGAAAAAGTCGATGTCGATATCTTCAACCGTCAGGGTAACGTCCGTCATGGATAAACCAATCATGTAACGCTGTACTGACGCAGCGATATGATAACTTTTCATCACTTTTTGGATTTGTGGTGTGACATAAGGCAGCGCTTGTTCAACATCGCGATCAACGTAAATTGCGGTCAAAAAATTTCTGGCAACGTCTTCGGGTGACATCGGCGCATCTTGCACATCACCACAGCCCCACAAGCTGAGTGATAACACTAGGAGTATTAGGTATCTCATAACACTGTCGTAAAAGAGTGATGCCCTAGAGTATCTTGGTTTTAAGGGCACTACGCAAGTTTAACGCGACCTAAGCAAGGGGCGAATAGTGCCGTTGTGCGCTGTGTCGACTTAGCATTGGGAGCGTAATACGCTGCTTTCGGTGAGTCGCGAAATTGGTACCGTAGCTGAACAGAGTAACGTTGAACCATAGGCAGCTCGGTAAACCATTCCATACTTGTACGACGTTATGTGAGGAGATTCCGCGTTATTAAGCACCAATCGCTCAAAATAACGCCGACTACGTTTACATGACAGTTATTCACACTTTACCTTACTAGGGCAGTTTGATAACTTTGATGGTTATCCACATTTTCTGTGGACAACTTTGTTGAATACTCTAGCTGAAGTCGCTAACCGGCTGAATTTAATATTAAATAAATAGTGCTCAAAAAGTACCGTTAAAAATACACTTTAACGAAGTTAGGGGCTGTTTATCTTTAGTGTTTAATTTTTGTTCAAATTAAACGCGTTATGAACGAGGCGAGACCTGCGACGCTTAGTCAACTAAGCAAGCTGGGCGCAACAAAGTTCAGGAGGCGTTTAAATGAACCCTTCGGGCAGCGACAGCGCGCAATTTATTCAGCGTTAGGTACTGTTGGTGGAGAATAACTACACGGCACATTACCTGCCTTGCCTAAATCACGCGCTGCCTGCTGCAAAAACAATCAGCAAAGATAAACAGCCCCTAGCAAAAAACAAAGACACCCGCAGGTGCCTTTGTTCATTTGAGCATCACTTATTAGTTTTGTGAGGCTTGAATGGCGGTGAGTGCAATGGTGTAGACGATATCGTCGACCAAGGCACCACGTGACAGATCGTTGACTGGCTTACGCATGCCTTGCAGCATTGGGCCGATACTGATGAGATCTGCACTACGCTGTACAGCTTTATAAGTGGTATTACCGGTATTCAAATCTGGGAAGACGAATACAGTGGCTTTACCAGCAACTGGGCTGTTAGGTGCTTTTGAGCGAGCCACGTTTGGCATAACTGCCGCATCGTATTGCAATGGACCATCGATAACTAAATCAGGGCGTTTTTCTTTGGCAATGCGAGTAGCTTCGCGCACTTTATCTACATCTGACCCAGTACCTGAGTTACCCGTTGAATAACTGATCATCGCTACGCGAGGCTCAATACCGAATGCTTTGGCCGATTCAGCAGATTGAATCGCGATATCGGCTAATTGCTCGGCATCAGGGTCTGGATTGATGGCACAGTCGCCGTAAACTAATACTTGGTCTGGCATCAACATAAAGAAGATAGAAGACACTAAGCTGGAACCCGGTGCAGTCTTGATCAATTGCAACGGTGGGCGGATGGTATTGGCGGTGGTATGAACAGCACCAGATACAATGCCATCCACTTCGTCTTCAGCCAACATCATAGTGCCGAGCACCATGTTGTCTTCTAACTGCTCGCGGGCGACCACTTCAGTCATCCCTTTGTTGCGGCGTAGCTCAACCATCGGTGCGACATAGCGTTCACGTACTTCATCTGGGTCAACAATTTCAATGCCTTCGCCTAAGGTCACACCTTGTTGCGAAGCAATACGTTGAATTTCGTCTTTTTTACCTAACAATACGCAGTGAGCAATACCACGCTCGGCACAGATGGCCGCCGCTTTGATAGTACGTGGCTCATCACCCTCTGGCAGCACCACGCGTTTATTCGCTGCTCGTGCCAATTGAGTGAGTTTGTAACGGAATGCTGGCGGTGATAAGCGATTTTCCCGCACAGCATTTTCAGTCACACTTTCAATCCAGCTTTGGTCGATATGACCAGCGACATAGTCTTGTACCAGTTCGATACGGACGGCATCGTCTACTGGAACTTCGTGGTCAAAGCGTTGGATGTTGAGCGAGGTTTGCCAAGTGTTGCTGTCAATCAGGAACACTGGCACGCCAGTTTCAAAAGCTTGTTCGCACAGCTTCATGATTTCTGGCTCTGGCTCATAGCTACCCGTTAGCAGTAACGCGCCAATTTTTACACCGTTCATTGCAGCAAGACAGGCTGACACAATGACATCAGAACGATCACCAGATGTCACCAGCAGTGAATCCGTCTGCAAATGTGTCACCATATTTGGCAGTGAACGCGCACAGAAAGTCACTTTGCGTAGGCGGCGAGTGTGCATTTCACCAGCATTGATGATGCGCGCACTTAAGTGCTTGGCCAGATCTGACGCACGTGGTGACACCAAATCCAAGTTGTATGGGACGCTACCCAGAATGCGCAGTGGGCTTTTGCCGGGTAGCTGGAACATGCCTGCTGTATCGCTACGTTGCACTCTATCTGAGTCAAACACCTCTGATAGATCTGGGCGAGTACGTCCATCATCATCGACAGGTGCGCCAATCTTGTTGACGATAGCACCGATCAAACGACGGTTTTTAGCACCGCCCCAAGAGTTGAAGGCGATTTCTAAACGGTTCATCAAGCCGTTAGGCGTATCGTTGCCGGGCGTGGCGACGAAAATGACATCTGCGTCCAGCGCCTTGGCGATGGCATAGTTCACGTCATCAGCAAAGTGATGGCTGCGAGTGTGTACTAAGCCTTCAATAATCAGCGTTTCAGTATTGCTCGCCGTATCCGCCGCTCGCGCCACAATTTGTTCCATCAGAACGTCAGTTTGATCGGCACGGATCAATGACTCTGCATGAGACATATCGAAAGGTTCGAGGGGGTTAACGGTAGGGGATTTGCTGAGAATGGTGGTCGAACGTTCTGGACCTTTATCGCTAGGTCGCATTTGTGAGATGGGCTTGAAGAATTGCACTTTCACGCCATGGCGTTCGAGCGCGCGCACCATCCCAAGACTGATTGACGTAAGGCCAACGCCTGTGCCAATGGGGATCAACATTATATTACGGGACATATCAACCTCTTGTATGAGCTGCTTCCACTGTCAGCCCTTTGTGAATCTGTCGTTGATTGCGTCATTATACTGCCGCTAGCGCTCTTGTCGCCGCGGCAGTCGTCATGGTTTTAGTCATTACTGAATTAATCGTAGCGCGTCTTCAGCAATCACCCATTCTTCATTGGTTGGAATGACCATAGCAACGGTACTGTCGTCACTGGTAATAATACCTTCGTGGCCGAAACGGGCGTCGAGGTTACGTTGTTCGTCCACTTTAAAGTTGAAGATCTGCAGATGTTCTAGCACTTTCTGGCGCACGAGCGCAGAGTTTTCACCAATACCACCGGTGAATACCACTGCATCTAACTTGCCCAGTGGCACGGTGTAAGACGCAATGTATTTGGCTAAACGGTAGCAGAAGATTTCCAGCGCTAAGGTACAGCCTTTATGTCCTTCTGCATAGCCATCTTCAATACCGCGGCAATCATTAGTAAGTTCTGAGATACCTAACAAACCACTTTGTTTGTTGAGCATATTATTCACTTCATCAATGGTGTAGCCCAGTTGATGCACTAAGTGATAGATGATTGAAGGATCTAAATCACCACAGCGGGTGCCCATAACGAGGCCTTCAAGTGGGGTTAACCCCATTGAAGTATCGACGCTTTTACCGCCTTTAACAGCAGTAACTGATGCACCATTACCTAAATGGGCGCATATAATTGCAGTGTCTTCTACTGGTTTATTTAGCACTTTAGCTGCTTCACGGCTCACAAACAGGTGGCTAGTGCCATGCATACCATAACGACGGATGCTGTGTTCGCGATACAACTTATAAGGTAAGGCGTAGATGTAGGCATGCGCAGGCATGGTTTGATGGAAAGCGGTATCAAACACCGCCACTTGTGGCAGGTTAGGAAAAGATGCAATCGCCGCACGGATCCCAATAAGGTGTGCCGGATTGTGCAGTGGTGCCAGCGATGCACATTCTTCAATACCATCAATAACGCTATCATCAATGATGACTGAGCGAGTGAATTTCTCACCGCCATGGACGATACGGTGACCGACCGCCAGAATTTGTGCTGCCAGTTCAGGCAACGGGCCTAGAATCTCTTTAACGATAAATTCAACCGCTTCGCGGTGGGCAGTATAAGCGCCTAATGCCACCTCACGCTTTTCGCCGTTGTATTTCCATTTGATACGGGAATCTTCTAATCCGAAACACTCGGCCAAACCAGATACTTGTTCTTCCCCGGTGAGTGCATCCATCACGGCAAACTTCAATGATGAGCTGCCACAGTTCAAAACCAACACGAATTTATTTGACATCTTATTTAACCTTTTGCCGTAAACTGACCGATTCCAACCTTGCTATGGAATCTGTATTTGCACACTATTGACGCCGCGCGATATGGGCGCAAAGCACTATATGTGCTATGGTAAAAAGCAATAACTCTTTAAGCAGGTGAGCCCATTTGAGTCTTGATATAGTCAACACCCTAAGGGATGGTCAGCGTTATATGCGGACCTGGCCATTGGTGCCACAGCTTGGGTATTTTTTCCCCGAGTATCGCGTTATTCGCGCAACACAACTGGCTAAAAACCTGCTGCCCCTGCTAGCACTGATAGCCGGTGGTGGACAGTTGTTATTTCTGGGCTGGACGTATCTGCCGCAGGCACTGGCTACCACGCTATTTTTCATTAGTTTGCCCCTGCAAGGAGTGTTGTGGTTGGGGTGGCGGGCGCGCCATCCATTGCCGGTGTCACTACTCGGTTGGGGTAATGAACTGAACGCTAAGCTTGCTGGCCTAGGGATCAGTAGTCGTCCATTGGGCATGAATGCCTGTTATATGGACATCGCTTTGCTGCTCAAACTTGCCTTTGAACGCCTTGATAAACAGTTCTGGGAAGAACTTTAACGTCTAGAAGGTCGCTGTGATGCCGTGTGCAGCAAATACGGCTTGTATCTTTTCCATGGTTTCGCGGCTGGGAGGGCTTACACCGTCTAACTCGTATTTTTCGCCGAGCGCTTCCCATTTATGTTTGCCTAGTTCGTGGTAGGGCAGGAGTTCTACCTTTTCCACATTGCGCATTGGCTCCAGAAATGCTGCCAATTTTTCCGCAGAGGCTTCGTCTTCAGTATAACCACCAACGACCACATAACGAATCCACGTTTTCTGTCCACGTTTTGCTAAATACTCTGCAAACTGCAACGTACGGTGATTGCTAACTTTAGTCAGATCGATATGTTTAGCATCATCCATCTGTTTTATGTCGAGCATCACTAACGATGTGTTGTCTAGCAGTTCATCGATAATAGGGGTGTATTTGCGGACAAACCCGTTGGTATCGAGGCAGGTATGAAACCCTGCGTCCTGGCATGCTTTAAACCATGCTGCCACAAACTCTGCTTGCAGTACTGCTTCACCACCACTGGCGGTAACTCCGCCACCACTGGCTTCATAAAAAGAACGGTAGCTAAGGATTTGCTCCATCAGCTCAGCTACCGTGACCTCTTTACCGTCATCCAAATCCCAAGTGTCACGGTTGTGACAGTATTTACACCGCATCAGGCATCCTTGCATAAAGGCGATAAAACGAATACCTGGACCATCTACGGTGCCGAAAGACTCAATTGAGTGAATTCTACCTACTGTCATCAACTCTCCCAGATAAAGGCTGCAGCACTATCACTGCAGCCTTTCGGATTAAATGGATTTGGTGAAAGTACGGGTGATTACGTCCCGTTGTTGTTCTGGAGTCAGTGAGTTAAAGCGCACTGCATAACCAGACACACGGATAGTTAATTGTGGATATTTATCCGGATTAGCTACCGCATCTTCCAACATTTCACGGTTCATCACGTTCACGTTGAGGTGTTGACCGCCTTCATGGCCAGGTTTATGAGCAAAGTAGCCATCCATCAGTGCGGCCAAGTTACCACGGCGAGCACCATCGTCTTTACCCAGCGCATTTGGCACGATAGAGAAGGTGTACGAGATACCATCTTGAGCGTGTGCAAATGGCAGTTTAGCGACTGAGGTCAGAGATGCAATAGCACCTTTCTCGTCACGACCGTGCATTGGGTTAGCCCCCGGCGCAAATGGTGCGCCTGCGCGACGACCGTCAGGAGTGTTACCGGTTTTCTTACCATAAACCACGTTAGAGGTAATGGTCAGAATTGACTGCGTTGGAATCGCGTTACGGTACATTTTCTTATCGCGGATCTTGGACATAAAACGTTCAACCAAGTCACATGCGATATCGTCGACGCGAGCATCGTTATTCCCGAATTTTGGATAATCGCCTTCGATGTCGAAATCTACCGCAATACCGTCTGCATCACGTACAGGTTTCACTTTGGCATATTTGATGGCTGACAGTGAGTCGGCTGCGATGGACAAACCTGCGATACCACAAGCCATAGTACGGCGTACGTCACGGTCATGCAGTGCCATCAGTGCTGCTTCATAGCTGTATTTGTCGTGCATGAAGTGAATAACGTTCAACGCAGTGACGTATTGGTCAGCTAACCAGCCCATCATTTTATCAAGGCGAGTCATCACTTCATCGTAAGCTAATACGTCAGCAGTGATGGCACCCCATTTAGGACCAACTTGTTTTTTCAGTTTTTCGTCAACACCACCGTTGATTGTATACAACAGAGTTTTTGCCAAGTTGGCACGAGCACCGAAGAACTGCATCTGTTTACCAATGACCATTGGGCTAACGCAGCAGGCGATACCATAGTCGTCTGATTCGAAATCAGGACGCATTAAATCATCGTTTTCATACTGGATTGAGCTGGTGTCGATAGAGACTTTGGCACAGAATTTTTTGAAGGCTTCTGGTAAGGCTTCTGACCACAATACCGTGATGTTTGGTTCAGGGCTTGGGCCCATGTTGTACAAAGTGTGCAGGAAGCGGAAACTGTTTTTGCTGACCAATGTACGGCCATCGATACCCATACCGCCGATAGATTCCGTTGCCCAGATTGGGTCGCCGGAGAACAGTTCATCATATTCAGGAGTACGCAGGAAGCGCACCATACGCAGTTTCATGACGAAATGGTCAATCATCTCTTGCGCTTGTTCTTCAGTGATCACGCCGTTTTTCAGATCGCGTTCAATGTACGCATCGAGGAAAGTTGAAGTGCGGCCTAATGACATCGCTGCACCGTTTTGACTTTTCACTGCGGCGAGGTAACCAAAATAGGTCCATTGGATGGCTTCTTTGGCATTAGTGGCTGGGCCTGAAATATCTAAGCCGTATTTAGCCGCCATGTTTTTCATTTGGCCTAATGCACGGTGTTGTTCAGCAATTTCTTCACGTAACTGAATCACGGCTTGTAAATCTTCGCCGGCTTCCATTTGTGCTTGCAGTGAGCTGAACTGCGCGAATTTGTCTTTCATCAGGTAGTCGATACCGTACAACGCGATACGACGGTAATCACCGATGATACGGCCACGGCCATATGCGTCAGGCAAACCAGTTAATACACCTGATTTACGACATGCCAGAATTTCTGGTGTGTAAACATCGAATACACCTTGGTTGTGCGTTTTACGCAGCTCTGAATAGATGTAGTCGAGTTGTGGGTCTAATTGGCGATCATACGCTTTGCATGAGCCTTCAATCATGCGGATACCGCCGTTAGGCAACAGGGCGCGTTTCAGCGGAGCTTCTGTTTGCAAGCCTACGATGGTTTCTAAATCTTTCTGAATATAACCGGCGTCGTGAGAATCAATGGTAGAGACTTTGTCAGTGTCGAAGTCGACAGGAGCATGTGTGCTGTTTTCTAGCTTGATGCCTTCCATCACTTTGTCCCACAAAGTGGTAGTGGCAGCGGTAGGACCTGCTAAGAATGCTTCGTCACCCTCGTAAGGAGTGTAGTTTTTCTGGATAAAATCACGAACGTTGACTTCAGTTTTCCAGTCACCAGGAACAAACCCTTCCCATGCCTTTTGGAACAGATCAGTTGTTTCGGTCATCTTACTTCACCTTTTCGTTGATAAAGTGGGCGGGATTACTGGGCCTGACTGTTTGTACGGGCCGTTAACCCCTTGTTTAGCAGAAACCCCGGTACGCTTGATTAATGACACCGGGATGTAATTGCCGTTCAATCTGCATCATTATTTCGATTGTATGCCACGATAAACACTGCAATCGAAGAATTGGTAAGACCAATTGTCCATAAAGATATTAGCATAATCTTTTTATCTGCCACACCGAAACCAGCCTATTTATACTACTTATTGATAAAATTGTTACTGAGGTATCAATTTTGACAGCTATCAGAGCTAAGTCCGTTTAGTATTTCACCAGTTGACCGTGTTGGATGTAGTTAAATTACAACTAACATACTGTAGTAATTGCTAATTTAGGGAAATCCATCGTAAAATACGATAAATCCAAATCGATTATTAATGTCTTTACATTGACGCATCACCTATGTGAAGTGAATCGCGTAGTTCTCTGCATATTGGGTTAACACAGGGCAAGTGTGCTAACTCTTCGCTTTACTATCGGACAACCCATCGTAGTAAGGAATGTGGTTGAGAACTGTGATCTTAGTTTCGCAATCGCTAATATTATTGACTAACTTGGTTTTATTGGACTAAGGGTTAATTTTTATACGATTAAATAGATGGTTGCGTGGTGGGGTCGATGTGGTCTCTGATTTTTTAAATTTCTCTTGAGCGTGATCTACTGATGACGAGCAAGGAATAACGCATTGAGCAAGGCTAAAAACTGTAAAGGAATTGAGATCTGGCTAGCATCTTCTGGCGAGTTTATTGATTTTTTTTAGGTTCAAGCGCCAAATAGATCTTGACGGTGATGTAGTTTTGCAATTTCAGTGTGTAAATCAGATGTTTCTATATTTTTAACATTATTTTTCGTTAGGCATGCCGGTTTTTGTATTGGTGGTCATATTAAGTATGTGGCTGCCAGTGGCCGGCTGACGCTCTGAAGAGGTAGTAAAAATGAAACAGTTCTCTGAACATTTGCAAAACGCCATCAATAGTGGCGAAAGCAAAGTCAATAAAAACTCGCTGCACCGCATTGCGCAAGCTCTGTACGGCGGCTTTTTTATTGGGTTAGCTTTCGTCTTTTATGTGACGGTGACGACTGGGACCAAAGAAGCCCACTGGGGAATGATTCACCTCGTTGGTGGGTTGGTATTTAGTTTAGGTTTGATCTTGGTAGTGTTATTCGGCATGGAGCTGTTTACCAGTACTGTGCTAACTGCGGTTGCTTGTATTCATGGGCGTGTATCGTTATCTCGTACCTTAAAATGTTGGGTAGAAGTTTATGTGGGTAACGCTGTTGGCGCGCTGATCTTAGTTGCTTTGGTAACAGGAGCAGGCGTTAATTTAGTTGCTGGTGGCGAATGGGGTATCAATGTTATTGGTATTTCGCTACATAAACTGCATCACACTTGGAGCCAAGCGTTCTTCTTGGGTGTGCTATGTAACATCATGGTGTGTTTGGGCGTGTGGTTGGCTTACATTGCCAAAGATACTGGTACTAAAGCTATGCTGATCATTCTGCCGGTAGCGCTATTCGTTGCTACGGGTTTTGAACACAGCATCGCCAATATGTTCATGCTGCCGTTGGGCTTAGTATTTAAAGAAGTTATCCCAACTGATGTGCTATTGGCTCATGGTTATACTGCTGAAGTATTGGAGTCGCTGAATATCGGTCATGTGATTTCTGCCAACCTTATCCCAGTTACTCTGGGTAACATTGTTGGTGGTGCATTCTTTGTTGGACTTGGATTGTTAGGTACTGAAAAGCTTTCTGGTGCTCGCGATCCTAAAGAAGTGCCTGCTGCTGAATCTGCTCCAGTGAATACAGCTGTATCAGCTAAGTAAAACACTCGGTCACTAAAAAACCGGCGCTTTCGCCGGTTTTTTTGTTTGCCCAGCAAAGCTGGCAAACCCGTCCACTTGAAAGAAAGTGGAGTCACCCTGACTAAGGGGAAGACAATCCGAATGGCAAGGGCGTCATTGGCTAACGATGGGGTCTGAAGGAAGCCATAGGAAGTTAGATGTACACAACTAACCGTAACCTGTTTCGGCAGCATTGGTGGGTAAGCGTGCGAAATAGCGCAAAGCCCAATACTTAGTCAGGCCAATGCTGTGTTTGAGGGTGGGATATCTAACAGGGAGCCAGTGCAATAACTGGGGAAGCCTGACACCACATCCGGGCAAATGCCGGAAGCGTCCATCAAGAGGAGACTCAAGATGCACGTTGGTGCGAGGTGGCAGATGAATCCGTAGTAGTGAGTAAGGCACGGCCGTTGAAGCCGAGTAATGGTGTGGAGGAGAAAACCGAGCTGACCATCAGCACCGCGTTTGATGGGGCACTGACTAGCCAAAAGCTATCAGTGTTGCGAAGGGAGGAAGCATACTTTAAGTCTGTGATGAGCAGATGTTTTTTTTAGTGGTACACAAACCAATTCGCTATTGGGGTATTCCGAACTGGTACGCTGTGGAAGCTTCGTACTGAAACGAGAAACCGTACATGGGAGTAACTTAGTCTCACTGTAGTAAATTGCCATTGAGCTAGAAGGCTACAGAGCTGAGTGAAACAGACCGACATGAGAAGAAAACATCTTGCCCCCACGCAGCGCACAACCCGAGGAGACAGGGTATGTGTTCAGCAATTATGCTGAATGGAAGTATGTATGAGCCGTATACGAGGTCCGTACGTACGGTTCTGTAAGAGGGATGAGGCGGTAACGCCTCACCCTACTTGTTATGCCTACTTATTTGCGCCTTTATTTAGGCCAATTGTTGTGGGCTGCTTTTGCACGCTGCAACTTGTCATAAGCTGCAATTAAAGACTGATGCTTAGCAAAGCCTGTGATGCCATGCGTTAGCTGAAGATCATAACCATAGGCTTCTTGGTTAATGTGCGCTAATGCCGCATTCAAATGGGCTTCGGTAAACATACGTTTGAACTGTGGTAAATACTGCTCAAGCGCTAGTCCTTGCTCCTGTGCCTGCAGGATAGCAAGCACCGCGTGGTAGAACCGCAGGCGTGGTTGACGGTCTGCTGTAATGCCATAAGCATTAAAATCAATGGTCCATTGGGCCCAATCCAGCGCATCTTCTTGCTCGCCTAACGCTAATGCCAGCAAACAACGTAGTTCACCAATACGTAAGGTCGCCCAAGGGCTGCTATTGTCTACCGCGATACCAAGCAGCTGATCTAGCGGTTGGAATTCATCTACGTTCAGCGCGTCAACTTCTTCAAGAATGGTCGCCGCCAATTCGCTATCGGCTTCGCCGCTGAGCCACTTATCCATTAAACGTCGCAGTTCGGTGCCGCGGTTGTTATTGGCAAAGTGCAGGTCGTCCGCTGGGTAGATTTCTGAATAGCCAGGCACCAATACACGGCAAGCGTAGGTGGCTAAGTGTTCATAATCGGCGATGTAAACATCAGCACCTAGCTGGCGGAATTTTTCCAGCAAGAAGCTGAATTCTTCTTGGGTTGAACCTGAAAAATCCCAATCAGCAAATGGATATTCACTATCTTGCTTGAACAGATCCCAAGACACTAAACCTGATGAATCGATAAAGTGTGTTTCGATGTTGGTGTGATCGGCCACTTCGTCATTGTTAAATGATGGCGTTGGGAAGATATCGAGATCTTTCAGCCCCCGACCTTGCAATAACTCAGTTACCGTACGTTCGAGGGCAACACCGAAACGTGGGTGCGCACCGAATGACGCAAAGCAACCGCCGTTCACTGGGTTAAACAAGGTTACACAAATCACTGGATATTCGCCGCCGAGGGATGCATCGAAACAGGTGATAGGGAAACCTTCAGCTTCCAACTTAGCCACCGCTTCAACCACTTTTGGATAGCGGGCCAGAACCTCTGCCGGAATTTCAGGCAGTGAAATGCATTCAGCAATAATGCGGTTTTTTACATAACGTTCAAAACACTCTGACAGTGCTTGAGTACGGGCTTCTGTCTTAGTGTTACCGGCTGACATACCGTTACTCACGTACAAGTTGCCAACGATATTCATGGGAATATACACGTGCTGGCCATCTGACTGGCGTTCAAACGGCAGCGCACATACGCCGCGATTTTCATTTGACGACTGTACATCTACCAGTTGTGACATTGCGACATCTTGCTCAGGATCGTAATGCTCTTTCAGGTAATCATCCATTAATCCTGCTGGCCAACCATCAGTGATTGGAAACCACTTTTCATTGGGGTAATGCACAAATTCACTGTTGGCTAACTTATCGCCCATATAGAAATCGGCAAAAAAGTAGTTACATGCCAAACGTTCGAAGTATTCTCCCAAGGCACTGGCTAGTGCGGCATCTTTGGTCGCGCCTTTGCCGTTGGTAAAGCAGGCTGGGCATTGTTTGTCGCGAATATGCACTGACCATACGTTAGGTACAGGGTTCAACCAAGAGGCTTCTTCAATATCAAAGCCCAAGTTTTGCAAACGCTGTTGCATGGTGTTGATGGACACTTCGAGGGCTTCATCTTTGCCCGGAATAAATGTGCGAGTCATGAGGTTCCAATGTGTTAACCAGATCAAATTTCGCGGCATATTACCATAATTATTCGTGGGGATTCTCTATCGATTTGGACTGAGTTATGGCGATTTATTTTTTGCCAGCCGCTGGGTGGAGAAATAGTTTTTTGATTCAGCATAACAGTTGCTAGAATGGCCGACTATTGAACCCTCTTTGCCTAAAGTAACAGGATAAAAACATTGGAATTTTTATACGAATATGGGCTGTTTTTTGCCAAGGTGGCAACGGTGATTGTGGCTGTCGCCATCATCGCGGCGATTATCGTCAGTGCCACGGTTAAGCCTAAATCTGAAAAAGGTGAGTTACGTTTGTCTGATTTATCTGATGAACTCGCCTCATTAAAGCACCACTTAAATGCCGAACTATTGGATAAGAAAGCATTTAAGCAGTACGAAAAGGCGCAGAAAGCAGCCGACAAGCAGAAAGCTAAAACGGACACACCAAGTCAGCGTGTATTCGTGATGGATTTTAAAGGCGGTATTGAGGCGGCAGAAGTTGCTTCGTTACGCAAAGAGATTTCAGCCGTATTAGCAATTGCGACGCCAGAAGATGAAGTGATCGTTAATGTCGAAAGTGGCGGTGGTATGGTGCACGGATACGGCCTAGCGGCTAGCCAGTTGGTGCGCTTTCGTGAAGCGAATATTCCGCTAACAATCTGTGTTGACAAAGTGGCCGCCAGTGGTGGTTATATGATGGCTTGTGTCGCTAACAAAATTATTGCCGCACCGTTTGCGATTGTCGGTTCAATAGGTGTGGTCGCGCAATTGCCTAACTTTAATCGGTTGCTGCGTAAACACGATATCGATTATGAGCAACACACCGCTGGTCAATTTAAACGTACCATCACTATGTTTGGTGAGAATACCGAAGAAGGGCGTGAAAAGTTCCGTCAAGAGTTGGAACAAACACATCAACTGTTTAAAGGGTTTGTTAACCAATATCGTCCAGCATTGGAACTAGATAAAGTGGCGACAGGTGAACATTGGTTTGGCCAACAGGCACTTGATTTAGGACTGATTGATCAAGTTGGTACGAGCGATGACTTACTTATGCAGCTTGCAGGCGAACGTAAAGTCGTTAAAGTGCAGTACCAAATCAAGAAAAAGCTGGCCGCTAAGCTAGGGCATGGTGCCTCAGTATTGATGAACAGCTGCCTCGATAGCTTTATGTCGCGTAACCGTTCAGTTTAATGGCGTAATTAGTTCGCTAGAAAAGTCTGCACATTGCCTAGCGCCATTCGTTTAACAGCGAGTGGCGTTTTTATTGCTGAAGTGTGCAGAATATTTGTTGTAAGAACACGCACTGAGGCGACGTTCTTGGTAAAAAAATCGGCCCCAACAATGTTGAGACCGATGATAAAGCCTGCTCGGAATCGCTCAATAACCTAAAATGATAGGCATTAAGCGCTTTGCGGGAACAAACTAGAGCAAGTAGCTGATATGTTGGTAAAAACGCACGGTCAGTACTTGTTTTTTAGGTTCAAGTCCAATCGACTTAGCAAAGTCTTTCAACGCCGCTTCTACTTGGTTCATATAGCGGCAGTAACCGGGTTCAGCATAGTCGTGTTGTGTCGCGACTAAGATAAAATCTACCGCCTCTACCATATCGTCGCCATCCCAATAGGCTTGATACTGTGGCTCGTTGTTTTGTGGATCAAAGCCAATATGTTGGGTTTCTGCAGTTTTACCCAGTTTTTCAAACTTACTGTTACGCACCAGCGGTGTTAAGCCGTTACCGACCATGGCGACATGTTTAAGGTGGCGTTGATTTACCGCAGTAAGGAAATGATCTTCCAGATACTGATACAGCGCTTGTGTTGATTGTCCTTCCGCCTGCAAGCGTTGCTTTAACTGCCGTGATAGCGGTAAGGTGACTTTTACATGCGCTGTTGAGGTGTAGTCGGCTGGAAGCTCACATCCTCTTGATTTATAACGCATGTAGATATTACGTAATTTGTAGCCGTAGGTTTCGCTATTGCCTTTGGCTGCGGCAAACAGGTCGTAAGACATCTGCTGGTGGTCACGCACTTTGAACGGCTGTGACTGTTTTGGCAGCATCGCTATCAATTTGCTCATTACCATGCGCACATTGTTATGGAAGGCCGCAGCATTAGCGCGAATATCCTTTCCTGTGGCGAGGAACAAAAAGCGTAATTTACGTGCGCGGTAATTGTCTTCAGCAAACAGATGCTGCGCTTCATGATGTTCAGGATCATAAAAGAACAAAATCTGTTCGGCGGTTTGCAGTGTATAAGCTTCAGTGTGGAAGCGTACGACAGGCAATTTGTCGTTTGCGATAACATGCACGTTGAATAGTTTATGTGTATCTGTCAGTTTAAAAAATTGCTCGGCAATTTGTTGGTAGCACTGATTGATATCGGTGTAATTTGCCAATAGTTCGTCGGTCAATTTTAGATCCGCACTAATATATTGATTGGTACGCGTAGTCAGCGGTACATAAAGTTTTGACTGTGACATATTCACTCCAAGGGGGGGGCGGTTAAACTTTGCACATATTGTAGTCCTGTGTCTTATTCGAGAATATAGATTAGCGCATGATTTATGAGAGATATTTTTTCATGCATGATGGGTTTTAAATTAATTTTTCTAATGCTTGGAGCGTTGAGTGCAGATTTGTGAGACAGAAAGATTAGTCATTCGGGAGTTTGAATTGCGCGATGTATCAAGCTTGTATGCGCTTAATTCTTGTTCGGATATTATGCGTTTTATACCTGGTGAACCTTCGGCAAGTGAAACTGAGACTGAGAAAATCTTACGCGAAGTCATCCTGACGGATTATCGACAACATGGATTCGGCCGATGGGCGGTGGAGTTTAAGCCGACGGGTGAGGTGATAGGTTTCTGTGGCCCTAAATATTTACCAGCGTTCGACAAGGTTGAGCTCGGGTATCGTTACTTCAAACCTTATTGGGGGCAGGGCATCGGCTTTGAAGCGGCGTCGGCCGTCTTAGCAATAACGCCTAAGTATTGTGATTGCCAAGATGTCATCGCATTGATTGACCCTAATAATATTGGCTCTGCCAAACTCGCTCAAAAATTGCAGATGCATTTTATGGGGATGAGCGAGTTGCTAGGGCAACCAATGCAGATTTATCACAAGTGGCTCTAGTATTTTAATTCGCGCTTAATTGTTGCTGTTTATGTTGGCCTTTGCGGTTGTGTTGGCACCATTAAGTGCTTTTTCGATGTATGGCAGCATAAACTCAGTGATCTTAGGTTGAGCTTGTTTGTTGGGATGGATCCCATCTCGCTGCATAAGCTCAGGGTGAGGTGCGATTTCCTTCATAAAAAATGGAATTAACACCACTTCGCTATCTTGCGCGAGTGTTTGATAAACATCGACAAACGCCTTTTCATAGCGTGAGCCATAATTCGGCGGCACCATCACTTCGGAGAGCATCACTTGAGCGCCGGATTGCTTAGCCAACGTAATCATTTTTGTAAGATTGTTTTGTAGCTGTTGCGGTGGAAAGCCTCTTAACCCATCATTTCCACCAAGCTCAATTAACACGATGTCGGGTGCTGCAGAGTCAATTAGAGCAGGTAGTCGCCTAAGACCTCCAGCGGAGGTTTCGCCACTTACCGAGCCGTTGATTATTGTGTGTTCTGGAAGTGCTTTTCTAAGCCCTTCAACCCAGCCATCTTTTTCATTTAGGCCATAACTTGCCCCGAGGCTATCGCCCACAATCAACAATGTGGCAGCATGGCTTGAGACAGACACCATCACCAACCACAGTGGTAATAGCGCCACAGGACGAAAACATAAGGAAGCGATTTTGAACAACAGTGCCATAAAAGTTTCCCAACTGATTAAGACAGTAACAACACAGGAAGGTGAGTTGACTATCCTGAAAGGCATCAATATGGATGTCAAGCATGGTGAAAGCGTCGCCATTTTAGGCCCTTCCGGTTCAGGTAAGTCGACCTTACTTGGTTTGCTTGCCGCGTTAGATTCTCCGAGTTCCGGTGATATTAGCTTAGATGGCGTATCGCTGGTGGGGCTAGATGAAGAACAAAAGGCCGCATTAAGGAAGCAGAAAATCAGCTTTATTTTCCAATCATTCATGCTGGTTGATACCTTAACCGCCCTCGAAAATGTGATGTTGCCTGCGGAATTAGCAGGCGTGAAGCAAGCAAGAGCCAAAGCCGAGCAGATGCTTAAACGAGTTGGGTTAGCACACCGATTAGGACATCTACCTAAGCAGCTTTCTGGTGGTGAGCAGCAGCGCGTCGCTATTGCCCGCGCATTTATTTGTGAGCCCAAAGTGTTGTTTGCTGACGAACCCACCGGCAATTTGGATAAGCACAATGCTGACCGAGTCGCCGATATGCTTTTCACTATGAACCGTGAAAGTGCCACGACTTTAGTGCTGGTGACACATGATCTGCAGCTAGCCAAACGTTGTCAGCGACAACTAGAGATGACCGATGGCCAGTTATTTGAGTTAGCAGCGCGGGAGCAGGAGGTAAGCTGATGGAATGGCAATTAGCTTGGCGGCTGTTCAATCGCGAATTAAAGCAGGGACAGTTGCTACTGATTATTCTCGCGCTGACGTTAGCCGTGCTGTCGGTGACGGGCTTAGCTCGGGTGAGCGAGCGATTGCAGGTGGCGATTAATGGGCAAGCTGCCAAATTTATCGCCGCGGA
The DNA here is from genome assembly GCF_048265805.1 of Shewanella sp. Taxonomy (GTDB): domain Bacteria; phylum Pseudomonadota; class Gammaproteobacteria; order Enterobacterales; family Shewanellaceae; genus Shewanella. The sequence continues at coordinate 124,749 of NZ_JBLXAT010000008.1, forward strand.
TCGCATCATTAATTCTCCCCAGCCGCTAGATGAAAAGATTTTGCTACACAGTGAGCAGCTAGGATTGCAGCTATCGCGCAGTTTGCAATTTAACTCGATGGTTTATGCTGGCGATGCCTTTCAACTCGTTACCGTTCGTGCAGTAGATGAACATTATCCGCTCAAAGGTAAGGTCGAACTCGCTGGACCCGAGGGCCAAGTGTTGCAACATGGACAACTTTGGTATGAGATCCGTCTGGCCGGGTTGTTAGATTCTCCCCAACAAGTGGAATTGGGCAATAGTAAGCTGACGATGGCGGCGGAGATTCTGCGATTGCCCGATGGTGGGTTTAACCTATTTGCATCGTCACCCGTGGTCATGATGCGCTTAGATGATGTTGCCGCCACTGGCGTGGTTCAGCCTGGCAGTCGAGTGACCTATTTGTATCAATTTGCGGGCGATGCCAACGCGTTGCAGCAGTTTGAAAATTACGCCAAACCGTTACTGACGAATTCGCAACGTTGGGTGGATGTGCAATCAGGCGATTCCCCCATTGCTTCAGCGGTTAAACGGGCGGAGCGCTTTCTACTACTAGCAAGTTTACTGGGGATTGCACTGGCGTGTGCCGCGATTGGCATTGCTGCGCAGCGCTACTGCCAACGCCACTACGATGTGGTGGCAATGCTAAAAACTTTTGGCGCGTCCGCCAAGCAGATACGCTCACTATTTGGTATGCATCTGTTGTTAGTAACCTGTGTTGGTGTCGTTTTAGGGCTGATAGGTGGCTTTTTGCTCGATATGGCAATTACCCCCGCGTTACCTGCCGAGATTGCAGCGTATGAAGCGCCGCTGTGGCGCCCTGTTTTATTAGGTATTGCCACTGGGTTTATCAGTGCATTGATGTTTTCGGCATTTCCGTTACTAAAGCTGCTGTCGATCCCGCCATTGCGGGTACTGCAACGTGAACTTGAAACGTCACGCTTTGCCAGTTGGTTACATCCTGTGTTGAGTTTGGCCGCTATGGCGGTGCTCGGCTGGTTATATTCGCGTTCGCTCACTCTCACATTAACCGTAGTTGCCAGTGTGGTGTTATTGGGCTTGCTGTTAGTGCTGATGGGATACTTGCTGATCCGCTTGGGGCGCTCGGTGGGTATGAAAACCACTAGCCCTGTGTCACTGGCATTGGCAGGGCTTCGTCGTCGCGCGCGGCAAAACGCCATTCAGTTAGTTGGCTTTTCAAGCGCGTTGGTATTGTTGTTGACTATTCTTGCGTTGCGGCAAGATCTCCTCAATGAGTGGCAAAAGCAGCTACCCGATGACGCCCCCAATTATTTCTTGATTAATATCGCCCCAGAGGAAGTGCAACCGCTGCAAGCGTTCATGGATAGTCATGCAATCTCGGCTACAGATATTTATCCGGTGATCCGTGGCCGATTAAGCGCGATCAACGATGAAGAAGTGATCACCCGTGAGCAGCAAGAGCAGGGGGAACGGGGGAGGTTGGGTATTTCGAGAGAACTTAATCTCACGTGGCGTGAAACATTGCCACCCAATAATGACATTCTGAAAGGGCATTTCAATCAACACGCTGATGAAGTATCGGTTGAGTCAGGAGTGGCTGAACGGTTAGGCATCTCGTTAGGTGACAAACTCACCTTCATCATTGATAACCAACAGGTTGACGTCAAAGTGGCTAGCATCCGTTCGGTTCAGTGGGAAACATTACAACCAAACTTCTTTATGATTTTTTCAAAAGAAGCGTTAGCACCGTTTATGTATACCTCTATGGCGAGTTTTCATTTGGCGCCGGAGCAGAAGTATGTCGTGCTGCAGTTGATTAAACAGTTCCCAACCGTGTCAATTATTGACGTTGGTGCCATGATGGAGCAATTACGTGGCATTGTTTCACAGGTGTCGCTGGCGCTGACATTAGTGCTCGTGATGGTGATCCTCGCCAGTGCGTTAGTGTTGATTGCCCAAACTGAAGCGGGGATGGCGAGTCGCCAAAAAGAGTTGGCTGTGCTTAGGACATTCGGCGCGTCTGGCGGTTTATTGCGCTGGGCGACTACGCTAGAATTTGCCATTTTGGGCGGGGTTGCTGGAGTATTGGCCGTAATAGTCGCTGAGTTTGCATTGTGGGTTCTGAAAACACAGATCTTTGAATTACAGGTATCGGCACACTATTTATGGTGGTGGCTAGCACCTATCAGCGGTGCTGCATTGGTGGCATGTCTCGGACTATGGCGCTGTGCTGGCTTACTACGCAAGTCATGTGGTGATTTATTGAAGCTTGAAGCCTCGTGAATTGCTGGCAGCTAATTCTATGCTGGGATGCCGTCTAGGCTCGGCAGCATTGTTCAACGAACCTAAGATGTCAAAAAGGGAGCGATAGCTCCCCTTTTTGTATTTCGTTAGCGCATTAATTAGAAACAAACTAATTCCACCAACCCTTAGCATTTACAACTTCTAGTTCGATCAGTCCCTGAGGCAACTCGACTTTCTTACGTTGTTGCTTGGTTAAACCGAACAGCTTTTTAATTCTATTAAACATAGGGTTAAACCTTAAGCGACTTGAACGTTAGCGTCTGCAGCTGGTTTGAACTTGATGTACCCCACGCCAGCAACGTCAATAGGTTTGAACTTGATGTAGCCCACGCCAGCAACGTCAATAGGTTTGAACTTGATGTAGCCCACGCCAGCAACATCAATAGGTTTAAATTTGATGTATCCGACACCGGCAACTTCGACTGGTTTAAACTTAATGTATGGCACGCCGGCAACTTCAAGTGGTTTAAACTTAATGTATGGCACGCCAGCAACTTCGACTGGTTTAAACTTGATATATGGCACCCCTGCAACCTCAACAGATTTTTGCGGAGCACTTACAGTTTCCTTTTGCAGATTATCGAGTTGCTGAATTTCAACACTGATATCAGTGGTTTCAATTTCAATACTTGGTGTCGCAGCAAGTGATGAAAAAGAGGTTAATAAAAAAGCGCTAACTAACAGTCCTTTATTCATAGCATTTTCTCTCTATTGGTATATGAAGAACTAGATTGGTTCTTCTCTGAATAGAGTAAAAGCACATGCTATGCCAACTTTTAAATCTTCTGATTTTTAGTTAGTGCTCCGTCCTTAGCCGCAGAGTTTGCTTTCTCTTGCAGATAATTGGTGAAATCTCTAACTGAAATGGCTTTGCTATAAATAAATCCTTGTATTTCCTCACAATTTAATGCTTTTAAAATACTAAGCTGTTCAGAGTGCTCAACACCCTCACCAACAACTCTCAGTCCCATGTTGTGAGCAATAGTGATGATAGAATCGACCATTTTAAGGTCACGATCGGATTTATCAATATCATCTACAAATGCTTTGTCTATCTTAAGTGTATGAATAGGAAAACGTTTTAGGTAAGAAAGAGATGAGTATCCGGTGCCGAAATCATCAAGTGCGAGACTGATGCCCATATTTGCCAGTTGATGCATGACTTTTATAGCTTTTTCTGGCTGGCTGATGACGGTACCTTCGGTAATTTCCAATTCTAAATTGCTGGCAGGTAATTTGGTAAGACGTAAAATTGACTCAATACGTGCTTGCAGGTCGGGTAAGGCAAATTGTCGCGACGATAAATTGACAGCAACGCGCCCGTTAAACAGCCCTTGCTCCCGCCAAGCCTGTGCGGCAAAACAGGCCTTTCGTAAGACGACATCACCCACTTCAACAATTAAGCCTGTTTCTTCCGCCAGCGGAATAAACTCAATTGGGGATATTAACCCATGAATGGGATGATTTAAGCGGACTAATGCTTCCATGCCAGCCAGTTCGCCTGAAGCCACATGGATCTTAGGCTGGAAATATACTTCCAGCAAATCGTCGCGTAGCGCTTCGCGAATGAGGCTCTCTACTTCTAGTTGTCTAAGAGCGTTGCGATTTAACGACTCTGAATAGAATTGATAGCGATTACCGCCAGCGGATTTTGCATGATACATCGCAATATCAGCCTTCCTGAGTAATGCTTGTTCGTTTTGTTCATCTTCCGGATAGAGCACAATACCAATACTGACGCCGACAACTAGGATTTCACCGGCTAATGAGAACGGCTCTCTAAAGGCTTCAATTACTTCATTGGCAATGATTGCGCTTGCTGCGATGTCTGAGCTCTTATCAATTAATAGCGCAAACTCATCACCACCCAAACGGTAGAGGGTAGTGTGTTTAGGGATAATGTTACTGAGGCGTTGGGCGACTAACTTCAATAACTGGTCGCCAATTTGATGGCCCAATGAATCATTAATTTTTTTGAAGTTATCAAGGTCCATCATCATCAAGGTATGATGAGTATCTTTCTTTACAAGATTTTCTAATGTCACTAGCAGGCTAGAGCGATTTGGCAATGCTGTGAGTAAGTCGGTATTCGTTAGGCGACGTAGTTCCGCTTCTTGTTTTTTACGTAATGAAATATCGGAAAATACGCCAACAAAATGAGTGAGTTCGCCGACTTCATCATAAATGGCATCGATGCTTAGCTCCATTAGAAATTCGGTGCCATCGCCTCTTACCGCCTCTATCTCGGTCATCCAGCGCCCCTGTTGTTGCAGCAAGATCATGATTTGGCGGTTGTATTCATCAGAGTATTTAGAAAAATATAGTGGTGTGGCAATAAGCTGTTCTTTGACACATTTTGTGATATCACAAGTTGCATCATTGACTTCGACAAAGTGGAAGCGGGTATCTAGGATAAAGACACCTTCAGAAATATTTTCGATTGCGCGCTCAAATAGTTTTAGCTGCTCTTCAGTCGATTTAAAACTATTGATGTTTTTGATCGTACCGGTCATACGCAGCGGCTTATCTTTATCATCTCTTTCGACAATTTTTGCACGATCGAGTATCCATAGCCACTCACCAGTATTACCTCTCACACGGTAAGTCGCTTCGAAGTGATTTGTCTCGCCATTAAAGTGCTTATCTAGGGCATCTTTTACACGGTCAATATCTTGTGGATGGATATTACTTTTCTTTCCAGATTGAGGGGCTCTCTGTCCATCTTGCGGGAACTCTAACGCCCCCCAGATATTGGAACGATATATTTTCCCTGACTCAATATCCCAGTCCCACATTTCATCGCCACTACCCCATAACGAGAGTTTAAGGCGCTCTTCACTTTGGGCTATTTGACGTTGTACCGCTCTTTTCCTTAAGTAGGCTCTAAATATAGCAATTATTACTAGAATAAGTATTAATGCGTAGAGTGCTTTGGCTTCGATGCTCATCCAGAACGGTGGGCGAATTTTAATACTATAATGTTCAATATCTCCCTTCTCTCCAGTTAATGGGTCTAGCGCATACAGTTGAAATTCGTAATCCCCTGGAGAAAGGTTTGTGTATGTTGCATTATCCATACCGTTACTGGATATCCAAATGTCGGATAAACCTTTCATTCGATAAAAATAATTCATTGTACTCTGACTTCTTCCAGGAGAACTGAAGAAGAAAGTGAACGGGTAATCAGTATAGTTAAGAGATAATTCTTTTTTTTGTAGTATAAATTCTAAACTGTATTTGGAATTTACTGGCGTGTTAAATAGAGAGTATGATGTTATTTTTGGAGTAGGTTTTTTCTTTGATGATATTTTTATAAGGAAGTTTTCTTTAGATAAAAGACTTATGCCATCAATTCCACCAAATAAAAAGTAACCGTCATAGTTTATAGCAGACTGAGAGTTGTACTCTTCTTGAGAACCAAAATTTTTACCTATAGGTAGTATGTTATTTTTATTGATTATTAGAGTCTCACCTACCGACGTAGCTACAAGTAAGTCATGATCTGCAGTTATAGAAAATATAGGTTTCCCTGTGGAGTAAACATCAGTTATATCGTTATTGTCTGTTAAGCTTGCTAATTTGTTACTAGTCCCAAAAACAATTCTATTTTTATATTCAGATAGTGAGAATACAAGGTCTGAATTATATATGTGCGATATGTTGCTTCCTGATAAAACATAAATTCCTGACTGACTTGCTACATATATATCTCCGTTTTTTCTTGGAAAGATGTCAAAGATAGGATCTTTCTTGCCGATTGAAAATCTCGCCACTATTTTTTTTTCGTTGTCATCTAATACTATGATGTCACCGTAAATAGTTCCTACATAAATAGTGTCATTAAATTTCCTTATAGATGAAGATGGGGCAGTCTGGAGTCTTTTTTCTAAAACAGGATGTGGCAATAATTTATTATTTTCACTTACTTTAAATATGTCGATCCCGTTAGTCGAACCTACATACAAATTTTTTTCGGTAAGTTCGATAGTCTTTGCACCACGCTTATGTGAATCAATAGACAATACTAGACGTGATAGATTCTTATTGTATATTTTTATGTTTTCACTTTGGTTTGCAATAGCCAGATATGTTTTATTTTTTCTTATCGACCAAACATTTTCATGATTTAATGGTATAGTTCTTATGATATTTCTGTCATTCCAAACCATTGAGAATCCATTATTATAGTTCGAAATGAACAAGCCGGATGTTAGTTTTTTAATAACATTTTTTTTAAAAAAACTGATTTTTGGTGTTTTTTCACTATATGAAGAATGATCATCCAAATTAATGTATTTTATATATTCACTTTGAAATGCTTCTATAACGTTATTGTCTAACCTAAACGCATTAACTTTTTTTTCATAACGGTTTATTAGTTCATTTTTTTCATTGTATATGGCATTGCTTTTTAAGTAGAAAATGTTTTTTTCATTTGAGTCAATATCAATTACATCAGAGCGAATCTTTTTATCATTCTTGTACAGGTTTCCACTGTAGTCTAGTACGTAATAATCATTTTCTAAACATTTTGCACTTTTTACATCTTCTATCTCTAAATTTTGTGTAGAAAGCTCATCTTTTATTAAAGTTATAACTTTCCCTTCTACGAAAATTTTAAGATTTTCTTTGTAGAGACTAATATTAATAACAGGTTCGTTAATTTCTGTTCGCTCGAATGATTCACGTTGCGCTTTGTAAATCTGAAGCCCTTTATCTGTACCTACATATAGCTGTTGCTTAGACTTATCAAAGTAGAGTGCTTTGATAAAAGAACTGTCTAGCCCTGAGCCGTCATTGACATAGAATTGTTTGAAGGACTTGCCATCAAATCGGTTAAGCCCGTTGATGGTCCCCACCCAGATGTAGCCCTCATCGTCTTCGGCGACAGAGGTCACAATGCTTTGAGATAGCCCTTCAGATACACCATAATTATCGACGTTAAGCATGACTGTTGGGTTCAGGTCATCAGCAGTGATTTCTGAGGTTGATGGTGCTACCTGATCAGTATCTTCATTATTGGCCCAAACGGCGGCCGAAAAGGTAAGTTGAATAAAAAATAACAACCCAAAAAAAGTCTTAATCGGCATAGTTCTTGTCTTTATGTTGTTGATGCCAAGTCAGTAATTGTTCACTGTTTCAGAAAGTAATCAGTTTGTCAAAAGTAAACGTTTAGATAACATAAGAAACTGTTTAGTTTGATACTTTTATCTCCATTTTTCGTTGTCAATTCCGGCGTTCTGGCTAAAAATCGAAATTGTTGCTGGTCTGCTTAAATGCACGAAGATCATTGATAGCTTTGCCATCTGGTGTCCTGCCATTATCTTGGTGTTGTTCTCCTGTACTAAATAGCACCAGTCGGTCTGCTGCTTTAGTGCGCATTTTTTGCATCATAAATTTAATCAAATCCGCACGAGTCAGTTGGCTAATTTCTGATACCACCAGTTCTCGCTGGTTAAATTGATAGTCTTTGTTACCAATGCTGACCCAATAACGCTGGCTACGTGTTTTTAGGTTGGCATCGTGCTCCATCACTTGATTGACCAATCCCTCTTTAGTGCTTTCCCACTGGGTGTTGGTGATCTGCATAACGGCGTAATTAAAATCAGCGATGAATTGATCGATAATTTCTAGCAGCTGTGTCGGGCCTGCTACGGGAGATTGCACATAAAAAATAATACCTGGATGGCGATTCAACGGCAGATACCCCGTGCCCAGCATGTAGCCCAGTTGTTTTTCGGTACGTAATTCGTGGAAGAAAGGCGATGACATCGTATGGTTCAGCAAACTGAATAATGCCATTTCGGCTGGCGTTGCATTTTCAGATTGGTAGTACACGATAATCGCACTATCTTGATGATTAATATCCAGTTCGCGGAGTAGGGTGCCGCGCCCTGCTAAGTTAACGAGCTCACGGCTTGATTCGCTGGTTGGCGAGGTAACTAACGACAGAATATGGCGTAATTTCTTGGATAACGTCTTGGCTTCGCTTGCCAGCCAGTCGCCATAGACCAATCCCTCAAGATAAATTTTTTCAAAGAAAGCTTCTACGTGCTGCTGTAAATCGTCAAACGAGCATTCTTCAAGTTGTAAGGCCATTTTTTGCGGATCATAACCCCGTTGTTGCAGCGTTACGGTCAGGGCGGTAAACAGTTGTGAAATCGGTTTAGATTGAGCGTGGTTGTACCAACTGCGCAATAGCTGTGATTTCATATTTTGAAATCTTTCTGCGGAAAATTGGGCGCGTTTGGCTTTTTCTATCAATACTGCGAGCAGTTTTTCTTGCTGGCCAGTATAGCCTGTAAGATGTAGCGTGATGCCGCCTTGATGGGGATAGATGTTATAACTTAAGCCTGCAACTTCAGCGGCATAGGTATATTCGGCCAGATGATCGAGCAGTAATTCCACATAGAGACGAGTGAGCGCGGCATGACGCGCGCTTTTGGCTGCTTCCGCTGAATCAAGTGATAGATAAAGATGGCCTTTTGGCACATTAAACTCGTTGTCCTTTTTGTGCCAAATACGAAAACCTGCACCTTCAGCAACGATTACTGGTACGTCCGTAACATCTTGTTCATGTCGCACCAAACTATCTGCCACAATAAAGGGGTTGGCGGCAGGTAAGTGCATTCCTGTTGGGATTTTGGGCCTACGCCATCTGCGTAGCAGGTCGCTATCGATGTCGTTAACGGCGTAAGGCGTGTCGTACCAATCCGCTTGTTGATCCGCAGGGAGATCGCTGGCCACTAACTGCAGCCGCATATTTTCTGGTGTCATCAATGCCAGCATCTGCTGTATCAGTGCTACATCAAAGCGCTGCATCATGTAATCACCCCACATCGCATCTTCGGGTGCGAAGTGATGTAAGTTCATGCTGAGATGGCTCGCCAAATCCATCGCTTTAACTTGTTCTTGGTAGCGGAACGACAGTGCTAGCAAGTTTTTGCGTTCTTGGTAGCGCCACGCTTCGATGCCTTGGGTGGCAATTAACTGTATATAAGCAAAGCAGGCGTTTACCACGTCTTGATAATGCAGCAGGCCTTTTTCAGTCAACTGCACACTGATGTTGTATTCCTTAAAGTTATAACCTTGAATGCCGCCACCGGCAGATAAGTTCACCGCCAATCCTTTGTTTTTCAACCACGATAACAAACTGCCTTCTGACTCATTACCAAGCAGGTGACTAATAAAGGTCAGCGGTTTTTGACGATACTGGCCGCTAATCGATGGAATACTAAAACTGATGCCTAATTTCTTTTGCTCTTTAAGTGGCAAAATAGTGATCAATTTACCCAGTTCGTTTTCGCTCAGTAGTGGCGTATCGGGGTAGTTCTTTTGCAACGTCTTGTGAGGAATAAGGGCAAAGTATTGATGGGCGAGTACTTCCAATTCATCAAGCGACTGTGGACCTACTAGGCACAATGTCATCAGCTCTGCGCTGTAGTGTGTGCGATAGAAATCAACCAGTTCTGCTCTGAGTTGCTGTGGTTCACCAGCTAATGTTTGTAGGTTGCCGACAGAAAATTTTGAAAAAGGATGGGCAGGATTAACCGTTTCTTTCAGCACTTGATAGACACGGCGGATATCGTCTTTCTGCTTAAGCCGAAACTCAGATTCAATCGCATGACGCTCACGGTCTACCAACTCTTCATTGAACAGCGGTGCAATAAAAAATTGACTGAAGCGGTCTAGCGCTTCTGGATAGACTTCTGCCGCCACTGAAAAGAAAAAGTTGGTGTGCTCAGTTCCCGTCCAAGCATTATTGTTGCCACCATAATTATTGATGAACTCAAGGAAACTGCTGGCGTCAGGATATTTCTCTGTGCCCAAAAACAGCATGTGTTCGAGAAAGTGCGCCATACCGGGACGTTCAACCGGATCATCAAAATGGCCCACGTTGACCGCAACAGAGGCGGCTGCTTGGCTGGCATCACTATCACTTACGAGCATCACTTTCATGCCATTGGATAAGCAAATAAAGCGATAGCCTCGTGGATCGTTCGGGCTGGTAATAACGTCGTTAATTGGCGTCAAAAGTCAAATCTCAGTCACATGCAATGCCTATTATAATGGAGCCGAATCAGCCGCTTGGCAAATGAAGCTAGTGCATTAAACCACCAAAAAGTAAACAACGGTTGTTCCCGCAGGAGAAAAGACTACAATAAGCGGTCATAATAAAAACAGAACGTCAGCAGTGAGTGGTATATGCAGCTATTTTTAATGCGGCACGGGGAAGCAGAACATCATGCGCGTAGCGATCGAGAACGTGCATTGACAGACGCTGGTGTGCATCATTCCGGCATGATGAGTGAGTGGCTTAAGAATAGTACTACCGAGTTTGACTTGGTGTTAGTCAGTCCCTATTTGCGTGCCATGCAAACGTGGAATGAAGTCGCTACCCATTTTGTGACACCGAAAAAGGTGAAAGTGCTGGACGAGTTAGTACCCGCGGCAGATCCTGATATGTCGTCGCGTTTAGTGTTAGCCTATGCCGAGCAATTTAAAGCGCATAATGTCTTGGTGGTATCTCACATGCCGTTGTTGGGTTATATGGTGAGTGAACTTGTACCAGGAATTGAACCGCCGTTATTTGCGACGTCTTCTGTTGCCATGATTGATTTTATGGGCAAACACGCATCGCTCATGTGGCAACAATCACCGCACGGTATTGCTTAATCGGATTTGGCCTGATTGCCAGCCATTGATGGTCAGCGTAGCAATAAGCTATCAATAGCAGTTAAAAAAAGCGCCTATTACGGGCGCTTTTTCATATCTATTTTTCACCAGGTTGTATTGTTATCAACGCTTATGCGGATGGTCACCAACATCAATCAACACCAGCAACGCGGCATCGCCACCCCATTCTTTATTCGCTTGATGAAACGCTTTTACGTCGGGATGTTGTGCTAACCACAACGGCAGTTGTTGCTTGAGTATACCTGTGCCATGGCCGTGCATTACACAACAGCAGGGGGCGTGTTCGCGAACGCAAGCTTGGATAACGGCGGCAATTTCCCGTTTAGCTTCCGCTTGGCGCATCCCATGTAAGTCTAATAAATACTCAGGTATGTAGTCACCACGACGCAGCCTTTTAACTTCCACCGCTTCGGTGTCCTCTCTATGCCAGCGCATCGGCCCTTCGCTGGGCAGCAACGGTTGATAGATATCGGAAAAGGTCACATCTGCTTGTTTACGAGCTTTGTGGTCGACAATCTGTCTGCGGGATTTTTTGGGCGGCCGAAAGTGCAGCGTGTCTTGCTGTAATGGCTTGACTCCGCGCAATAATTTGGCAAATTCGGCTTCGCCATTGTCATCGGATTCTTCGTTCATGGCGGCATTTTATTGAATTCTGTTCCTTCTGAACAGAGTTCAGTTACAATGGGGCGGTTATGAGCATCCCGGAGTGGTATTTTGGACAAGATTTTTGTTGATGAAGCAGTCACAGAGCTGCGCACCGTTGCTGACATGTTACGTTGGGCGGTGAGTCGTTTTAACGACGCAGGGATTTATTATGGTCATGGAACCGACAATGCGTGGGATGAAGCGATTTCATTAGTATTCCATTCTCTGCATCTGCCAGAGGAGATCGGCCCACAAGTGCTGCATGCCAATCTTACCAGCAGCGAAAAACATAAAATTGTCGAGCTGATTATTTGCCGCGTTCGTGAACGTATCCCCGTTCCTTATCTTACCCATCGAGCAACCTTTGCTGGTTTAGAGTTCTACGTTGATGAGCGGGTATTGGTACCTCGCTCACCAATAGCAGAGATGATTGAAAATCAATTCAGTCCATGGTTGTACAACAAGCCAGTGAATCGTGTATTGGATCTGTGTACCGGCAGTGCGTGTATTGCTATTGGTTGTGCTTACGCCTTTGACGATGCCGAAGTGGATGCTTTGGACATTAGCGAAGACGCGTTAGAAGTCGCACAAATCAATATTGAGACACTCGGCGTGATGGATCGTGTTTATCCAATGCAATCTGATCTGTTTTCTGCTTTGCCAAAAGGCCCTCAGTATGACTTGATTGTGTCTAATCCGCCTTATGTGGATGCTGAAGATATCGCTGACATGCCAGATGAATATCACCATGAGCCTGAAATCGGCTTAGCCTCGGGCTTTGATGGCTTAGATTTGACCAAGCGGATTCTGGCAAATGCGGCAGATTACCTTACCGAAAATGGTTTGTTGGTCGTCGAAGTGGGCAACTCGATGGTGCACTTGATGGAACAATATCCAGATGTGCCATTTACATGGGTCAGCTTTGAACGCGGCGGCGATGGCGTATTTGTGTTAAGTCGCGATCAATTGATTGAACACCAAGCGGCATTTGCCGCATATCGCGATAGCGAGTAATTCATAAAGCAATATAGATAGAGGGGTGGAGTAGCTAGATGTCAGGAAACAGCATTGGTCAAAATTTTGTAGTAACCACGTTTGGAGAAAGTCATGGTGTAGCCCTTGGCTGCATTATTGATGGATGTCCACCAGGGCTTGAATTGACCGAAGCTGATATGCAGTACGATCTTGATCGTCGCCGCCCCGGCACTTCGCGTCACACCACTGCGCGTCGTGAGCCAGATGAAGTGAAAATTTTGTCTGGCGTCTTCGAAGGCAAAACCACCGGCACCTCTATCGGTTTGCTGATCAATAACACCGATCAACGCAGTCAAGATTACTCCAACATCAAAGACCAATTCCGCCCCGGTCATGCCGATTATACTTATCAGCAAAAGTACGGTACGCGTGATTATCGCGGTGGCGGCCGTTCATCTGCCCGGGAAACAGCAATGCGTGTTGCCGCTGGTGCGGTCGCGAAGAAATACCTTAAAAGTCATTTTGGGGTAGAGATCCGCGGTTACCTGTCACAGCTTGGCCCTATTATCGCTGAAACTATCGACTTCGATCAGATCGAACAGAACGACTTTTTCTTTCCCGATGCTAGCAAAGTTGAGCAACTGGATAGCTACATGCGTGACTTGCGTAAAGCGCACGATTCTATTGGCGCCAAAGTTTCCGTAGTAGCAACTAATGTCCCTGTCGGTCTAGGTGAGCCAGTATTTGATCGGCTTGATGCCGATATTGCCCATGCTTTGATGGGGATTAATGCGGTTAAAGGGGTTGAGATTGGCGATGGCTTTGCTGTGGTGACTCAAAAAGGCTCGGAACATCGCGATTTAATGTCGCCTGCAGGTTTTGCTTCTAACCATGCTGGCGGCGTTTTGGGCGGCATCTCCTCTGGTCAACCGATTGTGGCGCATATGGCGTTAAAGCCAACATCCAGTATTAGCATTCCTGGTGAAACTATCACTGTGCAAGGGGAAACCACCGAGGTGGTCACCAAAGGTCGGCATGACCCATGTGTCGGTATTCGTGCCGTGCCAATTGCTGAAGCGATGTTGGCAATTGTATTGCTTGATCATCTGCTGCGTCACCGCGCCCAAAACTTTGATGTGAACAGCCCAACACCTGTGCTGGGAATGCGTTAACTCTTAATAGCTAACTCACTATGACAAACCTATTCACTACCGGAGGACCATTGCGATGGCTCTCCGGTTGTTATTTTTTCTATTTCGCCATTCTCGGTGCGTTAATCCCTTATCTAGGCGTGTTTTTCGAACATCGTGGTTTCGATGCCGCAGAAATCGGCTTTTTGATGGCGATTTTCATGGGCACACGTATTGTCGCGCCTAATATCTGGGCGATGGTGGCCGACCGACGAGGGCTGCGTGCTGAACTGGTCAAACTCGGTAGTTTTACCGCTGCTGTTGGCTATTTAAGCTTTTTCTATAAAGGTGGCTTTTGGTACCTAGCGGCTAGTCTGACGTTCTATACCTTTTTCTGGAATGCGATTCTGGCGCAGGTAGAAGTACTGACATTGGATACGCTTGGCAAAAATGCCCACCGATACGGCTCTATCCGCAGTTACGGCAGCGTTGGTTACATTATCTGGGTAGTGATTACTGGCTGGTTGGTGAATCAATGGGGCGCCGAAATGGTGTTGTGGGTCGGTTTAGCGCTATTCATCGGATTATTTATCTGTTCAGCACCACTGCCATCCAGCAAAGCGCTGAGTTCTGCCGATACCGCTAAGCCGAAAACGCCGCTGGTGTTTAACCGTGCCATCGTATTGTTTTTACTGTCCGCGTTGTTACTGCAAGCGAGCGTTGGGCCATTTTACGGCTTTTTCGTGCTGTATTTGAAAAAAGTCGGTTACAGCGAGACGGTGTCCGGTGTGTTTGTTGCTATGGGCGCCTTTGCCGAAATCTTTATGTTTATGGTGGTGCCAAAACTTCTGCGCCAATTCAACCTGAAAACGCTAATGATGTTTAGCATGTTGATGACGGCGATTCGTTGGTGTTTAGTGGCAACCATGCCGGAACATGTCGGCGCCTTGGTTGTTAGCCAAATTTTGCATGCGTTTACCTTTGGCTTAGTGCATGCTGCGTCGATCCAATTTGTGCACCGCAATTTTGCTAAAGAGCACGCCAGTAAGGGCCAAGCGCTGTATGCCAGCATGAGCTTTGGTTTAGGCGGGGCAATAGGTAACTGGATCAGCGGCCATATATGGGGCGACGGTAGCGGCGCCGCATCGGTGTGGCTGTTTTCGGCGGGCTGTGCGCTAGCGGCGATGGTGGTGGTGTATTTTATTCCGACATCTGCTTGTAAAGTGGAAACTGCCGCGGCGGATTAACGGCGGTAACAGCTTCTTAAGGTCGCTGACAACGAGTGAAGGATGAGCAATGAAGCAACAAGGCAAATTTCGCTTAGGACTAATTATCAATCCACTGGCTGGACTTGGTGGTAGCGTCGCGCTTAAAGGCAGTGACGGCGTAGCCGAGGAAGCATTCGCTCGCGGCGCAGAAGCCAAGGCGCCGCAGCGAGCAGCGCAAGCATTATCGGCGTTGTTGCCATTCGCCGACGAGGTAGAGTTGTTTACCGCCGCTGGCGAACTTGGCGAGCGAGTGGCGACTGAACTCGGTTTTCGCTCACATGTACTTTATCGCGGTACAACACTAGTAACCACGTCAGCGGATACCATTGCGGCAGTTAAAGCATTTGCCGCAGAGGCGTTGGATTTGCTGCTGTTTGTCGGCGGCGACGGTACCGCGCGCGATGTTTACAGCGTGGT
This sequence comes from Shewanella sp., assembly GCF_048265805.1. Classification (GTDB taxonomy): domain Bacteria; phylum Pseudomonadota; class Gammaproteobacteria; order Enterobacterales; family Shewanellaceae; genus Shewanella. Next base: position 140,186 of record NZ_JBLXAT010000008.1, read on the forward strand.
CGATGAGCAGCAAGTGGTACTCGGTGTTCCCGCTGGGGTGAAAATTCACTCTGGCGTTTATGCCATTACGCCGCATGCCGCCGGTAAAGTGCTTGAGTTACTGATGAAAGGCGAGTTAGTCAGCTTGATGGAAGCAGACGTAATGGACATTGATGAAGTGGCGTTTCGTGCCGGAACGGTCAAGGCTCGCCGCTTTGGCGAAATGCGTGTACCCGCTGAGCCGCGTTATATTCAAGCGGTCAAAATGGGGGGGCGTGAGGTCGATGAGTTGGTGTTGGCAGATATTGCCGCCGAGGTTATCGACCAGATGGAAGATGAGTTGTTTATCATGGGCTCAGGTTCAACCGTTGCGGCAATTATGGAAGATTTATGTCTACCTAACAGCTTGTTGGGGGTGGATTTAGTGCAAGATAAACAGCTGATAGCCAGCGATCTCACCGCCAAACAGCTATTGGAAGCGAGCAAAGATCAACCAACCAAATTGGTGATCACGCTAATTGGTGGGCAAGGGCATATCCTTGGTCGCGGTAACCAACAGCTATCGCCAGCGCTAATCCGCCAAATTGGTAAAGACAACATCATCATCGTGGCGACTAAAACCAAACTTAAAGCACTTGAAGGTCGGCCACTAATCGTGGATAGTGGCGACCCAGAATTAGATGCCGAGCTGTGCGGCTATTATCGAATTGTGACCGGATACCGGGATTACGTCATGTACCGGGTTGCCAATCCGGATTTAGCGGAGTGACACATGTTGGAACATTATGAGCAACGGCTCGAACAGTGGATTAGCGAGATTGTAGTAACTGGCGATGATGATGCCCTGTTTGCTAGCGGTTACCTACAAGGCCATTTCGCGGTGGTGTTATCAGAGCTTGAAGTAGAAGACGACCACAGCTTGGTGGCGCTGGAGGCTAAAATGCAAGACTGCTTGAAGCTGGCGGCCAAAGAGCTGGAAGACCATGACTATCGCTTGGTCGCGGATGCGTGGCAATCGTTACACGCTAAGCTGGCGTAGAAAAAGTCCCATGTGATGTGCATTTCGCTGGGGCTTTTTTGTATCTGTCAGCAATTAAACGCTGGCAGATGGCGCTAGTTTTGGATGGCGCGGCCTTTTAGCAGTTTGCGCATCCACATGCGGTTCGGGTTCAACGCTTCCAGCACCTGTTGATTCACTGGCATGGGTAAACGTAATAATTCACAGGCGAGAATCTCTGCCGCGAGCGGGCCACTGCAAATCCCTCGTGAACCTAATCCCGCCAATAGGTACAATCCCTCAATCACTGGAGCAGCGTTGTGTTGCCAGTAATCAATGCTTTCTGGCGTCGGTCCAAGTGCTTCTGCTTGCGCAAAAATAGCCTCGGCGTCGGGCGCCGCGCCAACCATAGGCAGATGGTCTCGCGTTACCATTCGCACGCCAGCACGCGCTTTGTTGCCGATCTCAATACGCTCAACCCAATGGTGATCAGGGTAACTCAAGCGCATTTTATCTAGGTTGTCTTGCTGCTCACTCGCACGGATTTCGATACTGCGGTCGCCCTTAAGATAAGTGGCGCCCAAACAATGTTGCTGTTGCCACTGTGGTGTTAGATAGCCTTTAGCACACAATACCGTCTTTAATTGACATAACTCGGCGGTGGTATTGATTTCGCTAACTTGGCCGCGAAATGGCGAAATAGGCAGGTTGGCGGTTTGCGCTAATTGGGTTACCCCAGCACCGTTAGCTAGCACCAATTGCTTAAATGGGCCGAAACTTTGTTGGCCACTGTGCAATAGCCACCCATCGGTGCGCTGCTCAATTCGTTCAATGTGGCAATTCGCGGTAAATTCACATAGTCCAGTTGCCGCGGCCTGACGTATCGTGGCTTGACATAACTGCTGCGGACATACCCAGCCCGCGAGTGGATAGTAGAGCGCCTGTTCGTTCAATTCGATGCCAGCAATTTGTGAAGCGGTGGTACTGTCTATTTGCGTTAATAGTTCTTGCGGCCAAGGTTGGCCGACAAAAATTTTATCGAGCCGTTGTCTACTACGCTCATCAAATCCGGTTTGGATCACTCCGCAAAAATCATAGGCGAGGGAAGGTTCAGCGCTAGCCAAAGCGGTAATTTGCGCGCGGCTAAATTCAAAACCTTGCACGAAGAAGTCATTTTGTACCGAACTTTCTGGGGTCAATAGTGGATAAAGCGCACCTTGGCGGTTACCGCTGGCTGCTTCTCCCGCTTCTGCTTCCGCACAAAACACGTGAGTCGATTGACCTTTTTGGGCGAGCGATAACGCTAACTGACTACCGGCGACGCCCGCACCAATAATGGCGACCGCTTGCTGCGCAGTGGTTACAGTTGCTGCTGTATATACGGGAAACGGTAGGCGTTGTTGCTGTTGTTGATGTCGTAGGGCGGCGCGCTCACTGGTCGCAATGGTGTCGTTAATGGCAACGACGTTATCTGCGTTAGCAAGCTGCAATCCTGCCGTCATCAATTTGTGGCTTAATACGTCGTCAATACTATTGAGTTCGACACGGGCAGTGATGGTACTCATCGCTGCCATCTGCCAAATACAGGCTTGGCTCAAAGCCGTAGCACTTTCATCGAGGTACCAATAGTCGATAAAAGGTTCAGCGAACACTTGTTGTGTTAATGGTGTTTGGCTAAGGTGGCCGTGTATTTCCAGATAAAAATGCTCGTCAACAAAGCGTTGCCCGTTACTCAGTGCCATACTGGTCATTTGTTGCAGCGCGTGGGCGAGTTGCAAAGCGCTGCCCGTTAAATTGGGCAGTATCGCGCTAACTCGTTGACGGAGTTGCGCCTGCAGTTCGGCCATGGGGATTTCTTTTGCTGATAAAAACAGCAATATATTGGGTGCTTGCCCCATGTCGGCATGGTTAATTTGCTTAAAAATTGACTCAAGCGAGTGAATGCCGCAGAAAGCGTGAGTCAAAAATGTGCGGATGTTTTTGAATGTTTGCACTGTAACTACCGGAAATTTAAAGGGCTATATATGACTTTGACGTCGTAAATAGGCATCATTTTAGCCTGAGTCATGGAAAGCTGACCACTTGTCGAGAGTAAAACAGCTAACATTGCGTCAGCAAAATTTGAATGTACACAATTGTACGGAATGGATAGTAAAACATGAAAAGAGTCGTGATCACCGGAATTGGCGTCGTATCAAGTATCGGTAATAACAAACAAGAAGTGACTGAATCATTACGTGAAGGCCGCAGTGGTATTACGCATTCAGCCCAGTTTGAAGAGATGCAACTGCGTAGTCAGGTCTGGGGAAACGTTAAACTCGATCCATCTGAGCTGATTGATCGTAAAGCATTACGTTTCATGGGCGATGCAGCTGCTTATGCTTACCTCGCAATGCAAGAAGCGATTGCTGATGCCAATCTGACCGAAGAACAGTATTCACATCCTCGCGTAGGGTTAATTGCTGGTTCAGGTGGTGCATCTTCTGCCAACCAAGTACAAGCGGCAGATACTTTGCGTACCAAAGGCGTTAAACGTATTGGCCCTTACATTGTGCCTCGCATCATGTCGAGCACCGCCAGCGCCTGTTTGGCCACCCCATTTAAAATTAAAGGCATGAACTACTCTATCAGTTCTGCTTGTGCTACCAGTGCCCACTGTATCGGCCACGCCGTTGAGTTGATCCAAATGGGTAAACAAGACATGGTATTTGCCGGTGGTGCTGAAGAGATCAACTGGACATCGACCATGGGCTTTGACGCTATGGGTGCTCTGTCATTCAAATATAACGACACGCCAGAAAAAGCGTCTCGGACTTACGATGCCGACCGTGATGGTTTCGTGATCTCTGGCGGCGGCGGTATGGTTGTGGTTGAAGAGTTGGAACACGCACTGGCTCGTGGCGCCAAAATCTATGCAGAAGTGGTAGGTTATGGCGCATCTTCAGACGGCTATGACATGGTAGCGCCAAGCGGCGAAGGTGCCGTGCGCTGTATGCAGATGGCGATGCAAGACGTAGATACCCCAATCGACTACATCAACGCTCATGGTACTTCTACTCCAGTAGGTGACGTGCGTGAGTTGGAGGCGATTAAAGAAGTCTTCGGTGACAAAGTGCCGCCAATCGCCTCAACTAAGTCGATGACTGGCCACGCACTGGGTGCTGCAGGTGTACACGAAGCTATCTACAGCTTGATCATGTTGGAAAGTGGCTTTATTGCCCCATCAATCAACATCGACACCTTAGATGAAGCGGCTGTTGGTATGCCAATCGTACGTGAATACCGCGACGCGGCATTGACCACCGTAATGAGCAACAGCTTTGGTTTCGGTGGTACTAACGCCACATTGGTGATGCGTAAGTATCAAGACTAATCATTAGTTGCTGTTTTAAGAAGGAAGCTGCGGCTTCCTTTTTTATTGCCTAAAGCTAATCAAGCGGGGACATTGATCACCGTCCTTGATAAGATGCCGCTCCACTTTAGTAAATTCTGTAACGCCTCATGAAATTGGTGGTTGATGAAAACATGCCGTATGTTCGCGAATTGTTTGCGGATTTCGGTGACATTGTCGCGGTCAATGGCCGTCATCTTTCGGCAGAACAAGTACGCGATGCCGATGTGTTATTAGTGCGTTCTGTAACGCAGGTTAACCAAGCGCTGTTAGCCCAAAACACCCAATTGAAGTTTGTCGGTAGCGCTACTATTGGTACCGATCATATCGACCAAGACTATCTTGCCTCACGCAACATTCCATTTGCTAGTGCACCGGGTTGTAATGCCACCTCGGTGGGCGAATATGTATTTAATGCCTTATTAGAATTGGCCGAAAAATACGGTGCCGAACTGCGCCATAAAACGGTAGGTATTGTTGGCGCAGGTAATACGGGCTCTGCCGTAGCTCGCTGCCTGAATGCTTGGGGCGTCAAAGTGATGCTGTGTGATCCGCCACTGCAGCGCAACGGTGATAGCCGCGAATTTTGTTCACTTGATATGCTGATAGAACAGGCTGATGCGCTGACGTTCCATGTGCCAATTACTCATGATGGTGCTGATGCAACCTTTCATCTGCTTGATGCCGAAAAGGTTAGCCGTTTGAAAGCCGATATGTGGTTGATTAACGTCAGTCGCGGAGAGGTGATTGATAACCACGCGCTACTGGCTCGACAACAGTCACAGCCACTACCCGTGGTATTAGATGTGTGGGAAGGGGAGCCAACACCTTTGGCCGCGTTGGTACCGTTGGTCGATATCGCCACACCGCATATTGCGGGTTATAGCCTTGAAGGCAAAGCGTTGGGCACCTTTATGTTGTATCAACGCTTATGCGAGCTGTTAGGTCGCTCAGTGGATAAATCACTCACGGATCTGCTGCCTACCGCATGGTATCAACAGCTTAGTCTAAGCGAAATGCCGGAGCAAACGGCGTTGTTACGACTCTGTCGTTTTGTTTACGATTTGCGCGATGATGACCGTCAATTCCGGAAAATTCATCAAATTCCTGATGGATTTGACAATATGAGAAAAAATCATCGCCATCGAAGAGAATTCAGTGCGCTAGCTCTGGTAAATACTGACGGTTCTGAGGTAGATTGTCTCACTAAACTAGGTTTTGCAGGAGTCGTTCGGTAAATGTCGCAGGAATATAATGTTGTAGTTTTAGGTGCTTCCGGTGCTGTGGGCCAAACCATGATTGAGGTTTTGGAACAGCGTAACTTTCCGGTAGCCAAATTGTTCCCGTTAGCTAGCAGTAGAAGCGCTGGTAACACGGTAACCTTCCACGGTAAGCAGGTAGAAATTCTCGACGTGGAAACCTTCGACTGGACGCAAGCACAAATCGGTTTCTTCTCGGCAGGTGGTGACGTTTCAGCTAAATGGGCACCCATTGCCGGTGATGCAGGTTGTGTGGTTATCGATAACACCTCAAACTTCCGTTACGATGCTGATATTCCGTTAGTTGTGCCAGAAGTGAATCCACACGCGATTGCGGATTTCCGTAACCGCAACATCATCGCTAACCCAAACTGTTCAACCATTCAGATGCTGGTAGCGTTGAAACCCATTTATGACAATTTTGGTATCAGTCGCATCAACGTTGCCACTTATCAATCGGTATCGGGTACAGGTAAAAAAGCGATTGAAGAGTTAGCAACGCAAAGTGCCAAGTTGCTGCAAGGTTTACCATCAGAACCTAAGGTTTATCCAAAACAGATCGCCTTCAACGTGTTGCCACATATCGATAAATTTATGGATAACGGTTACACCAAAGAAGAGATGAAAATGGTTTGGGAAACCCAAAAAATCTTCGGCGATAACTCGATTTTGGTGAACCCAACCGCAGCCCGTGTGCCAGTATTTTATGGTCACTCTGAAGCCGTACACATCGAAACGCTACAACCGGTAGATGCTGCAGCTGTCAAAGCCGTATTGCGCGATGCGCCTGGTGTGGTGTTGTTTGAAGATGATGACGATTATCCAACTGCAGCGACTAACGCTGCTGGGGAAGATCCGGTATTTGTTGGCCGTATCCGTAAAGATATTTCGCACGAGTATGGTATCAACCTGTGGATCGTCTCGGACAATATCCGCAAAGGCGCGGCGCTTAACAGCGTACAAATTGGCGAGTTGTTAATCCGCGATTATTTTTAAAGCTATTGATTTTGCTCAATATGTGATTAAAGCCTGCATTGTGCAGGCTTTTTTTGTTTTGCAATTGTGAACAGTAGCAGGGCAGTGATTTCTGGTTTATAGTAAACCCAATAAATACAAATGCCTAACGCCCGCAGTTTATGGGCGATCATCAGCGCTTAGAAAGGGAATAGTGGATGAACTTTCGCACTTCTTACTTGGTGGGCCTGGCAGCGATTTGTTCCGCAGCTGCTGTACCGGTTCTTGTGCCACAGGCTCAAAGTGAGGTTCTAAAGGTTACTGGTCCTAATGGAGAAACTCGCCAGCAAGTTCGGCAGTATGGACCAACATCAGTTAGTGACACATTTTGGAGTATCGCTCAGAAAGTTCGACCTGACGATAGCATTTCCATTTATCAAGTGATGGCGGCCATTTTTGAGGCCAACCCACAAGCTTTTACCAGTAACAACTACAACAGCCTTGAACGTGGCATGATTTTGCTGATCCCATCAAGAGAAGTGATGGCCGCAATTCCGGTGAACCTCGCTCGCAAACGCGCTGAACAAGATGATAAAAACTGGAATCAACCAAGCACAGCAGCCCCCCAAAAAACCGCTAAGCCTGCATCTAAACCTGTAACTGCTGCGGTAACCGCACCTAAAGAAACCGCCACACCTACGCCGGAGGTCAAAGCGGCAGAGCCGGTCGTTGAGCCTCCGAAAGCGAATGCTGAACTCGAAGCGCTGCGGCAGGAAAACCAACAGCTAAAAAACCAAGTTGCTGATTTGCAACAATCGTTGGCATCTTCTGAATCACAACGTGAAGCACTACAGCTACAAAATAAGTCACTGGATGAACGCTTTGCTCAAATCGACGCCGAGTTGGCTGATACCAAGCTGCAATTAGCCCGTTTAAAAGAGGAGTTCGCCGCACAGGCTGCCGCCGCTGAACAAAAAGCCGCTGCTGAAACGCCAGCGCCAACGGTGGAAATGCCAAGCGATACTTGGCGGAATTTAATGGACAACCCATTACTGTTGGGCGCCATTACCGGCGGACCAGCATTATTATTACTGTTGGCTCTGTGGTTCTTCCTTCGTCGCCGCCGTGCTGCCGCTGAGGCCGAAGCCCATCGCGAACCTTTAGCAACTAGTGCTGCCGCCCCTGTGTCAGCGTTAGCGACTGAGCTAGATGACGACGATGAAACAGCCATTCATTTAGATGATGATGAACAACACGATTCGTTAGATTCACTGCTTGATGTCGATAATATCGATCTGCAACCAGAGGTGGACCTCGGCACTGATGATCAGATGGCGATGGCGCAGGAGATGTTTGTTGATAATGGCGAACCAAGTGACGACGCTGAGCTACTAGCGGCCGACGAAGGACAATCTTTGGATGACCTTTGGGCTGAAGCGATGGGCGAGCAAGAACCCGCACCGTCGGCGAAGGGCGCAGACAGAGACGATTTTGATTCATTATTGGACGGTGTGGATAATGAACCATCGGTGCAACAATCATTACCTGATGATGTTGCCGCTGTTTTAGAACAAGATTTCGGCAGCGATACCGATGCGAATGACGAACTGTTGGCTGAGTTAGATGCGGAGTTAGGCGTTGATAATGACAGCAATCTTGATGCTGATGCCTTACTCGCAGAAATTGAAGATGATTTAGTGGATACCAAACCACAAGAAGAATCGCTGTCAGAACATACTATCGACGCAGATGAATTATTGGCAGAGTTTGCTGAATCCGCACCTGCTGAGCGTGACGATGTTACGGCGGATGTGGTCGATGATAGTCAAGATGATGCCGCTACGGCTAAGCCGACCGCTAAGGCTGATGATTTAGACTTAGATGAAGATATCAGCGCCGCGATTGCCGCAGAGCTCGAGCAGGATGACGATGACGAGTTAATGTTAGATCCGGATGCGTTACTGGCAGAACTGGAAGCCGAACCGCAACCGGAAGATCTTTCAGAGGAAATCGCCGCTGAACTTAAAGATGAAACGTTAGCTGATACTGAACTCGCTGATGAGTTAGATCCTGATGCATTACTGGCAGAGTTGCAGGCTGAGCCACAACCAGAAGACCTCTCTGAGGAAATTGCTGCCGAGCTTGAAGATGAAACGTTAGCTGCGTCTGCGTCGGTTGCTGAATTAGACCCTGATGCGTTGCTTGCCGAGCTTGAAACGCCAGAAGATCTGTCTGACGCTATTGCTGCAGAATTGGCGGATGAGGATGACGCCGCTACTGGCGAAGATACGGCAGACTTCTTAGACGCCGATGCTTTATTGGCCGAACTTGAAGCAGGCGACTCAACGTTGCAACTTGAAGACGATGAAGCCACTGGTGATGCACCAAGCGAATATGACGAATTGGACGCCGATGCTTTATTGGCTGAACTTGAAGCAGGCGACTCAACATTGCAACTTGAAGACGATGACGCCGCTGATGATGCACCAAGTGAATATGACGAATTGGACGCTGATGACTTATTAGCCGAGTTGCCACAAGACCGCTCAGTCGCTGATCAACCAGTTGATGCAGACGAAGACGAGCAGACGTTTGATTTCTCCCTGGAAGACGAACTCTCCAACACCGCAGATGATGAAAACCTCGACAACCTATTAGCAGAGTTGTCGGAAGAGGAAGAGAAAAAATCTAAAGCGAACAAGGACAGTGGCTTCTTTAACGACCTGAAAGCGTCACCCAAAGCCAGTAGCAGCGCACTTGCTGATGACGATCTCACATCATTGAGTGACGACGAGTTGTTAAAGCAGTTCTCGGTTGATGCGCCGGATGCGGACAGCGATGACGATAGCTTTGAGTTAACGCTGGATGACGACGACCCAGCAGAAGCTCCTCGGCTCACCGTTGATGAAGCGTTAGCCGCGCTTGATTCTGAAGAGCTGGCTAAGCGTCCGGTGAAACCTGTGTCTGATATCGATTTGGCCGCATTCCAGAAAGAGAATGGTTATATTGATATCGATCGGCTACTCAATGACGCTAGTGAATCGGAAAGCGATAGCGATCCGTACCAATCGCGCGATGTTGATGTGGGGGATATCGATTCGCTGATGGGCGATACGGCGATGGTTGATGTAGATGATGAAGAAAACTCTGTCAACGCTAAGCTTGATTTGGCTCGCGCTTACATAGAAATTGATGATAGCGATAGTGCCAAAGTGTTACTGCAAGAGGTGCAAGCTGATGGTAATGCCCGTCAGCAAGAAGAAGCCGCTAACTTGCTCAGAGACATTAGCTAATCAGCCTAACTGATAACGGCACCGCAAGGTGCCGTTTTTGTTGGTATGTCAGCTATGCCGATTGCGGCTAACACCGTAGCTCAGATGACTGCTGCGAGTTTCAGCGCTTCGGCGGATTTACAGCGGTTTCAGCTGGATGATTGTGATAGAATCCGCCACCTTAGATTGAATGGGGGAGTGTATGCGGATTGCATTAGGCGTCGAATATGACGGCAATGGTTTTTTTGGCTGGCAACGACAAAACGAAGTTGACTCAGTGCAAGGGCAGTTGGAGCGCGTGTTGTCACAGATCGCCAACGAGCCGATTGAACTGCAGTGTGCTGGCCGCACCGATGCGGGCGTACATGCGACTGGCCAAGTCGTGCACTTTGATACCAATGCGGTGCGTAACGTTGGGGCTTGGACCATGGGCGTTAACGCCAACCTTCCCGATAATATTGCAGTGCGTTGGGCGCAAGAGGTTGATGACGAATTTCACGCGCGTTTCTCTGCGACTGCTCGCCGCTATCGCTACATCATCTTCAATCATAACTATCGACCAGGTATTTTGCGCCGCGGCGTGAGCCACTATCACGGCGAATTAGATGAGCAGAAAATGCATCATGCTGCACAACAGTTGATTGGCGAGCATGACTTTACTAGTTTCCGCGCGGTGCAATGTCAGTCTCGTACGCCATTTCGGAATGTGCATCGCGTTGATGTGATCCGTCGTGGTAACTTCGTTATCGTCGATATTTCTGCGAATGCTTTTTTGCATCACATGGTGCGTAACATCGTGGGCTCATTGCTTGAAGTTGGCTACGGCAATAAGCCTGAAGCGTGGATTGCTGAGGTGCTGGCAGAGAAAGACCGTACCAAGGCGGCAGCAACTGCTAAACCGCATGGCTTGTATCTGGTTGATGTGACTTATCCTGAGTCGTTCAACTTGCCACAGCCACCATTAGGGCCACTTTTCCTCGATATTTAATCTGGTAGTAATAGGAATATTGTCATGACTAAGCCAGCTGCTGAACATCTGCAAGCACCCCCTCTGAATGCCACCATTGACGTGTGGCTTGATTATCAGCTCGCGTTGCATTCCATTGAGATCGATATGGGGCTTAGTCGCGTTACACAGGTGGCTGAGCGATTGCAGTTATTGCACAGCGACAGCAAGGTGATAACTGTCGGTGGCACCAACGGTAAAGGCACCACATGCCGTATGCTAGAAGAGATCCTATTAGCGGCTGGTTATTCTGTTGGAGTGTACAGCTCGCCGCATTTATTGCATTACAACGAACGTATTCGTATCAACCACCAGAACGTCAATGACACTGACATTGTTGCCGCCTTTGAACAGATTGAAGCGGTGCGCGGTGATATCTCGTTAACTTTCTTCGAATTTGGCACCTTAGCGGCGTTATTGCTGTTTAAACTGCAACGGCCAGATGTGGTGATCCTTGAGGTCGGCTTAGGTGGTCGCCTTGATGCCACCAACATTATTGATGCCGATATCAGTGCCATTACGGCAGTAGACCTCGACCACCAAGCGTTTCTCGGCAACACCCGTGAACAGGTGGGTTACGAAAAAGCAGGCATCTGTCGCCAAGACCGCCCGTTGATTGTTGGTGAACCTAACATGCCGGAGACGGTTGCTGCGGTGGCGGCAGACAAAGGCGCCCAGCTTAAACGGGTAGGGCATGAGTTCAGCTATCAAGTCGATCATCAACAATGGCAGTTTAACGGCGCAAACTGGCACCTGAGCGGATTGCCTGTGCCGCAACTGCCATTACCTAATGCGGCCACGACCTTGGCGATACTGGAACAGTTACTGCCAGACTTGCCGGAAAAGGCGATTCATAGCGGTTTACAAACCGCTACCTTGGTTGGTCGTATGGAGCAATTGAGTCAGCATCCGTTAGTCGTCCTCGATGTGGCACATAACCCGCATGCGGCGCGTTATCTGGTCACTAAGTTAGCCGAGCTGAGAAAACAGCGTTCGGCTCGCAGTCGCTGCTATGCTATTTGTGGCATGCTCAAAGACAAAGATATTCACAGCGTGTTGGAGATAGTTGCTCCCGTCGTCGACGCTTGGTCGTTGGTGAGTATTCATAATGAGCGGGGCGCCAGTGCCGACATGTTGCAGCAAGCATTACCTGCTGGCCAACAGACCACACAATTTGAGGATTTTTCGACAGCTTGGCACACACTTGCCGCCAATGTTAGCCAAGAAGATGTGGTAATCGTGTTTGGCTCCTTTTACACTGTGTCTGGTTTTAAAGAAGTTGTGCAAACTATCGGAAAGGAATAGAGATTTTGGCAACACAGTTTCACAATCGTTTGGTGGGTACCATTGTTATCGCCGCACTTGGCGTCATTTTTTTACCGGATATTTTAGACGGCAAAAAATCGCTTAAGCCCGAACAGTTTGCGGAGATCCCGTTGCGGCCAGAAACCGTAGCATTGCAGCCTGACCCGCAAGTGGAAAAAGTGTTAGACGAACCTCAATCACCGCAACAACCCATTTCTACGGCGGATGACAGCGTTGAAACCGCCACGGTTGCCGCGGCAGAAACAGTAAAAAGCACCGAGGCAGCCACGCAAACGGAACAACCTGAGCCAAAGGCCACCGCTGCTGTTAGCGAAAAACCGAAAGATCCACCTAAACCCACACCAACCGTCGCAACTAAACCCCAAGTGGCATGGACATTACAGCTTGGTGCTTTTAGTAACGCGGCTAACGTGAAAGGCCTAGTGGCTAAGTTGCGTAAAGCCGGGTTTGCGGCCTACACCTTGCCATCAACGCCAGTTGACGGAAAGCTGACTCGTGTGTTCGTTGGCCCCGAAGTGTCGCTCGATAAACTCCAAACTCAACAACAAAAAGTGGAGTCACTTACCTCATTGAAAGGTAAGGTGATCCGTTTCAATTCATTAGAACATTGAGTCAATGACGTTTTTCAGAACAATAATTTCTGAATGTGGGGGTGAGAATGCACTCGCTCTCTGGTAGAATCGCGCCGTTCTCAATCATTGCTGGACACTTCTACCCATGGTTTGGATAGATTACGCCATCATTATCATCATCGGGCTATCGACGCTGGTCAGTTTGATCCGTGGCTTTGCTAAAGAAGCTATGTCGTTAGTCGTCTGGTTTGCTGCCTTTTTTATCGCTAGTCAGTTTTATCAGGAACTTGCTGCCTATATCACGCAAATTAACGACGAAATGCTACGCAACGGTGTTGCGGTAGCGCTGCTGTTTGTTGCGACATTGATAGTGGGCGCCATTGTTAATTACTTGATTGGACAACTGGTGTCCAAAACAGGTCTGACAGGCACTGACCGTGTGCTAGGCCTATGTTTTGGTGCTATTCGAGGCGCGCTGATAGTGAGCGCTTTGCTCTTTTTTATGGATGCTTTTACTGGCGCCCCCAAAACAGATTGGTGGCAGGCATCGGTGTTAGTGCCAGAATTTGGAACGGTGATCCAGTGGTTCTTCCACTACTTGGAAAACACCTCCAGCTTTGTACCCCAAATATAAAAAGATAATTCGAACATCTTAATACGAGGAAACTTACCCATGTGTGGTATCGTCGGAATAGTTGGCCGCTCAACGGTTAATCAAACCATTTATGATGCATTAACTGTGTTACAGCATCGTGGCCAGGATGCGGCGGGTATTGTGACCGTAGACGAGCGCGCATTTCGTTTGCGCAAAGCCAACGGCCTAGTCAAAGATGTGTTTGAACCTAAACACATGCAGCGCCTTCAAGGCAATGCAGGTATCGGCCACTGCCGTTATCCAACGGCTGGTAGCTCAAGTGCTTCAGAAGCACAGCCTTTCTATGTGAATTCCCCGTTCGGGATCTCGTTGGCACACAACGGAAACCTGACTAATACAGTACAACTGGCTGAAGGCCTGTTGCAAAAACGTCGCCACGTAAACACGACTTCTGACTCGGAAGTGCTGTTAAACCTACTGGCTGACGAAATCGATAAGACAGACAGTGCTAAATTATCTCCTGATGAAGTGTTTGACGCCGTAGCGCGTGTACACGACCAAGCGCGCGGTGCCTATGCGGTAGTGGCTATGATTGTTGGCAACGGCCTGCTTGCATTCCGCGATCCATTTGGTATCCGTCCACTGATTTTAGGTAAACACGAAACCGCTAACGGTACTGAGTACATGGTGGCCTCAGAAAGCGTAGCGCTGGATGCGGTAGGTTTTGAAGTGATCCGCGACGTAGCACCTGGTGAAGCGATCTATGTGACACTAGACGGTGAACTATTTACCCGTCAGTGTGCGCAATCTCCTGTTTATAGCCCATGTATTTTTGAGTTCGTGTACTTTGCCCGTCCAGATTCAACCATCGACAAAGTGTCGGTTTATGCTAGCCGCGTAAACATGGGTACCAAACTCGGTGAAAAGATCAAAAAAGAATGGTACGACCATGATATCGACGTGGTTATCCCCATCCCTGAAACGTCAGTGGATGTGGCATTAGAAATCGCGCGCACCATGGATCTGCCATACCGCCAAGGTTTTGTGAAAAACCGTTATATCGGCCGCACTTTTATCATGCCGGGGCAGCAGCAGCGCCGTAAATCTGTACGCCGTAAACTGAACGCCATCAACGCGGAGTTTAAAGATAAAAACGTGCTGTTGGTGGATGACTCGATCGTCCGTGGTACCACATCAGAACAGATTATCGAAATGGCCCGCGAAGCTGGTGCGAAGAAAGTATACTTTGCCTCAGCCGCGCCAGAAATCCGCTTCCCGAACGTTTACGGCATCGACATGCCAACCTCTAATGAGTTGATCGCTTACGGCCGCGACTCAGATGAGATTGCTAAGTTGATTGGTGCCGACGGTATCATCTTCCAAAACTTGGATGATTTGGTTGATGCAGTGCGTATAGAAAACCCAGATATCAAACGCTTTGAAACCTCGGTGTTTGATGGACACTACATCACTAAAGATGTTGACCAAAGCTATCTGGATCACTTAACGCAACTGCGTAACGATGACGCCAAAGCTAACCGCAACCGCGACATCGGCACCAACCTAGAGATGCACAACGAAGGCCATCCATAGGCCGATTCAGTGTTATCGCATTTAAAGATTGAAAAGCAGCGCTCAGGCGCTGCTTTTTTGTTTGCCCAGCGAAGCTGGCAAACCCGTCAGGTTGAAAGAAACCTGAATCGCCCCGACTGAGGGGAAGATAATCCGAATGGCAAGGGCGTTGCGGGCTAACGGCAAGGTCTGAAGGAAGCCATA
>NZ_JBLXAT010000009.1:0-144590 GCF_048265805.1 Shewanella sp.
GAGCGAGCTTCAGTGCTTCGGCTTTAAATTCTTGCGTATGGATCTTGCGGGGTTTCTTTGTTGACATACTTCACCTCAATAAGCGAGTTTACTCACTTAGCGAGATGTCCAAAAGTATCGGATCAGATCAAACCGTAGTGGAGCGCTGTTTATTTGGTAATAGCCGATTTTTGGCGGTTATGCAGCGTTTGGCGCATAAGGCTGAAAGGTTAACAGCCGATGGATAAATACTGAAGCTCAGATGTTAATCTGTCACATCATACGTGGGTTTATGGATTTATAATGCTGAGGTAAATTAAGCAGTTATCGCATTAATGACCGTAGTAGTGGAGCACGATAACCTACATCTTTTTCGTTAAATTGGAGCATGTTAGCAGCGAGATCAACGTTTATAAAAACTTCAGAATATAGCTCCTCTGCACCATCTGAATTAAAAAAGAACTTCATACGGCATGGCGTTGTTTCAAGTTGCTCTGGATTACAATCAAGGCCAACTACTTTGGCATAGACTTTATTTGGAATAACTATGTGGCTAATGGTTGCACCATATAGATCCGCTAGCGCGCTTATAAAAGCCTCTGACTCTCTCCCCGTACTTTTGAAAAATGCTTCCCCCCAATAGAAATTGGCAACACCTTCGATGGGGTTTGCTTCCCAAGATGGTAATAGCTCAATGGCAAAACCGACGTTGGCACCTTCCAATTTGCCTTTTACTTCGATTTCAAAAGCGCCTGATTGATATTTTTTTGCAGTTGAAATAGTAAATGCTAGATCTACAAAACCATCTTCCTTACCTACAGCTACTGCTGGGTAGCGTTTAGCGGAAGAGAAAATACTCCAAATCATTACAGTTATTCCCAGAAATTACAGAGTATATCGTTAGATAATTTATAGACTTGCGTGGAAAAAGTCACTCTGTAAGCCATCATTTTTTCTTATAAAACGATACATTGCCTGATATTGCCCAAGATTCCTTCACGCGCCGAGAGGAAAATCGGGCGCGCTTGCCATCACAGCTGCCGCCTTAGCTCAATGTCGTATGTTCTGCAGCGGTTCTGTCAGACTGTCGCTTTTTCACCATTCTCTAGATCGAATCTTATACATTTTTCTATTGTGTTCAGTAAGATGTGCGAATAAATTGAGCGGTAAGAATGCGTGAAATGCGACATCGTGTCGTGATTAATTCCGACATCATGTCGTCTAATATACTGTTAAGCGTATAAGCATATAGGAATCACAATGCCATTAATTAAATGTAATGACTGCCAAAAAGAGATATCAATAACGGCAACGAGTTGTCCTAATTGTGGAAGTAAAAAGCCATTTAAAAATGTGAAATTAAGTCCAGATGAATCTAAAGGATTAAGTTATAAAGAGAAGCGTTCGTTTCAAAAAAGGGGCGGTAAAATCCTTCTTAGTAAAGTGCAAAAATTCACTTTTATTCTAATTATATTAGCCGTTATTTTTTCTGTATCCAAATGTAGTTCGGATACTCATCAAGCAACAAGTAACTCGGCTAACTTGGATAAAGCAATACATCAACTTAATGATGCGTTGAAAGATCCACGAAAAGTTCGTTTATTAGAATGTGAAGGCATCAATCCATGGAAGACTAAGCCTGATGGTTGGACTCCTCCAACAAAAGCAGAATGTGAGCAAATTAATAGAGAATTGGACGCTGAAGCAAAGGCTAGAAAATAGTTCAGTGCTTGAAAAAACGCTTAACAAGGCGCTGCAATAGACCTCGCAATGTCACGCATTTTACAGAGCAAAATGACGTGCCAATGCTCGGCTATTGAGCTTAGCGTTAGTTTACAAGGGAAAATATGAGTATTAATCAAAATATACTAGAGGAATACAAAGCGAAATGGACTGATCTGGTTGATAGTCTCTCTGAACTGGAGGCTCCGAAATATACTAACCCATTCCTGATAACTTTCGATGAAGACTTATTAAATCAAGCTGAACTTCGAGTTATGATCTTTGGCCAAGAAACAAAAGGTTGGGGAGACCGTTTTGGGATTTTACCCGAACCCGAAGATACAGTAGCGGTGTATGAGAGATTTTTTTGTCATAAGAATTTCTATAAAGGCTATGGGAAAAGCTCATTTTGGAAAGCGTTCCGATTTTTTGAAAAGCAACTAAAAAAATCGTACCCAGAAAAATCAGTTTATTTTAGTTGGAATAATATCAATAAAATAGGTCGTTCAATGAGTAAAACTGGCGTGAGCGAAGAGGCTCGTGCTATTGAGCGTGATAAATTCTCAGTGATTGCTCATGAAGTATCAGCTTTTAAGCCTGATATCGTAATTTTCCTCACAGGCCCAAATCGGGATGCTGACATTAAGCACCATTTTAAAGATGCCTCATTTGAAGAGGTGGACATTAATGTATCTAAGCGAGCAATTGCTCTGGTCAAATCTGCGGGTCTACCTTCTCAAACAATCAGAATGTATCATCCTTCCTATTTTGGTGGTTTTAATAAAATTAGAATTAAAGCTATAGAGGCGATAGTTAAGCTCGGTGAAAAAGTAAACTAACAAAGCGCTCAAGACGGACTAACAAACGTACGGCATTTTTAATTTGGTTGAGTTAAGTGTTTATGGTGTTTTGTTTAATTTAGGTTTTTTCCATTTTTGTTAGCCACTTAGCTTTGCGTTAATTGATATGAAAACATCCATTCATTCCCCGTGTTTAATACACAGAACTATCAAGCAACACCAATTCCCCTTCGGCGCGGCGAAGGTGCGTTGGGCAGACATCAAGCAATCGAGACATTCGCCGTTCTCGCATCATCCATGTGCTCCACGGCATTAGTACATCCTGTACGTCGATGCCTCGAAACTGTGGAATGAATTCCGACTCAGAGCGATTGGCGAAGATGGCAAACCCAACAGACTGTAGAGACTTATAAACAACGCAAATGTGGCAGGTGTACTCCGAGAATTCCCAGCACAGATGAACCAGTGACCGTCCGAGGCATGGATGCCGAGGTCGAGCG
The DNA here is from genome assembly GCF_048265805.1 of Shewanella sp. Lineage (GTDB taxonomy): Bacteria > Pseudomonadota > Gammaproteobacteria > Enterobacterales > Shewanellaceae > Shewanella. Next base: position 3,002 of record NZ_JBLXAT010000009.1, read on the forward strand.
CCCAAGGATGGGTTCACAGCGTGTCACTGGATCATCTGTGCATTGCCCACCGCAGGTGATTTAGCGCATCTGATGCAAGATGCACCAACGTGCTAACAGGAAACTGTAAACATCCAAACACCACCAACTACCTCTGCGCAGAAAGCGCAAACAAAAAGCCCTCACCGAGGGCTTTTGTCTTACCTAAAAGTGCGATGCGCAATCGCACCACTCACCTTACCGCAAAGGCGTAGCATGCGCCGCTGCACGGAAGATGGTATTCATCAACATCACATTCAAACCATCCAGATAACCACGGGCGGTTGGGTCTTGGGTGTAACCAATCACCATACCTTTACCTGTGGGTTGGTAAATCAAAAATGGTTTGTAGGCCAGTTGCTTACGGTTTTGCTGCCACATGTAACCGCTGGCAAGCAGGTGTTTTTCATCGCTAAACCAGGCGACGTTTTTGCCGGAGGCCAGTTTGATTGGGGTGAACATGTCGTTGCCGATGACCAGTGACACCACTTCGGGCTTCACGCCTGCGGTGAGCCAGTGCTCTTGGTCAACTTCCACGTTGGCTAACACGCCAGAGACATGATCTGGCAGCTCTTTGGGGTTTTCGATACGGCTGATCAGTTCATCTTTCGATTTGATCAAACTGCCTGCTACACGGTTGTCGTCGCTTTTTTCATCGGCTTTGTCGCTTGGTGCCGCATCTTTGCTGTCGGCTTTGTCGGCTGCGCGGTAAGCCAGTTCTTGCTGCACATCAATCAAGCCTGCTTTTGGTGTGGATGCGTAACGGGTGGCGTCATCAAGGGTGATCAGTACGCCGCCTTGTTTTACCCAGTTTTTCAGGTTAGCGGCGCCGCTTTCGCCCAAGGCTTGGCTGTAATCGCCCGATGGCAAGATCAGCACTTGGTAATCGCTTAGATTCGCGCTTGCCAGTTGCGCGCTGCGAATGGCGGTAACTGGCCAGTTGAACTCTTGTTCAATCACATAGCGAGTGTTACCGGCATTGAGCGAGCTGGTAGGTTCGTCCCATGCCATGGCGACCTTGGGCGCGCTCATGGTGACGGTGTTTTCGCTACCAAAGTTCGGGCCTTTGATGACCCAACTGGAATCAACGCCGGTGACTTGTGCGCCAGTGTCAGCGGCAATCTGTTGGATTTTGTGCGCTAGATCTGTGTCGTTGGCTTTGACTTCGACAATCAACGAACCTGCGGGGTAGCTGTGGTTATCACCAGTGGTAAAGGCTTTGTCGGCACTTTTTACGCGAATGTTTTGGCGCAGTGCGGCGGTGAGGAAGCGGCCACTGGCCATATCGCCCCACGGTACTAAGTACGCCACTTTGGCTTGTGGGTTAACCACTTTGCCTGGCAGTGGCGCATCGGCGCTCACGCTGTGGCTAGCGGCATCAATGGCATCGTCACAGGTGTTGCTGTCGACGTTGTACATCAACGGCAGTGACCAGGCGGTAACGTCGTAGATTTCGTCGTGCAGTTTGCGGGCGCGGCGGCGTTCTTGCTCGGTCAAAAACGGTTTATCCATATCCACTTGCTCGGTGAACAGGGTTTTGACAAAGCGGCCGCGCGGTTGGGCGGTATCAATCACATAGGCGCCAGCGCTGTAGTCTTTACCACAGGCGCTGAAGGCTTTATCGGCTTGGCGCACTTCAACGCCGTGTTTGGCCATTAAGGTCGCCAGTTTGTGGCTACCTGCGCGGTCGTCAGTGGCAGGCAGAATAAAGCTGCGCTCGTCATCATCTTTACCCGCTTCAATAGCATCGACTTGATATTGATAGAAGTCGGTCAGCAGTTTTTCACGGTGATCGGCGGCGGTTTCGGCGGTGGCAATGGAGGCGACAAAGTGTTTTTTCACGGTGTCGATAAAGCTGAGGATATCGCCGTTGGATTTCTTGTATTTGTCGCCACGGGCGGAAGCTACTTCATAAGTGGCAGACGAGGCACCGTAGAAGGTTGGCCAGCTGTCGCCATAACCGGGATAGAAACCGTCAAACACTTCGCGGGTGTAATAATCAAAGCCAAACTCATCAAAGTATTTGGCGTTGTTTTTACCGACCAGCGTGTTGTTGGCGATTTGGGTTTTGCTCATGTGCGGGTTGAACGGATCGGCTGCCGGTACGAAGAAGTAGCTGGCATCGCCTTGCATCTCGTGCAAATCCACCACAATGTTGGGCCTGTATTTGAGCATGGCTTTGATGCGACCGGCAGTTTCAGGTTGGGTGATTGCCAACCAATCGCGGTTCATATCAAACAGGTAGTGGTTGCTACGGCCGCGCGGCCACGGCTCGTTATGCTCCACGCTCAGGCGGTCGGCACTGGGCAGCATGCCCACGGTTTGATAGTAAAAGTTCACAAAGCGCATGCGGCCGTCGGGGTTTTGCAGTGGGTCGATAAACACCACAGTGTTGGCCAAAATCTTATCCACTACCGCGTCATGCTGGCTCGCTAGCAGGTGATAGGCGGTCATCATCGCCGCATCGGTACTGCTGATCTCATTGCCGTGCACGCTGTGCTCTAACCACACCGAAGAGGGCAGTTGTTTGATCAGCTGCTTAGCCTGCGCTTTGTTGGTTTTACGTGGGTCAGCCAGCTGTTGCATATTGGCGCTGAACTGCTCCAGATGCGCCAAGGTATCGGGTTTAGCAATGGCCACGTAAATCAGTTCACGACCTTCCCAACTGTTACCGTAGTTAAACAGTTTGATGCGATCCGGTGCAGCTTTTGCCAGCGCCTCAAAGTAGCGCAGCATGTCGCTGTGGCTGGTGATGCGTTCACCTAAGTGGTAACCCAACACTTGTTTGATGGTCGGAATATCGGTGGCGTATTGGGCATTGGGCCATAACGCGGTGCTGCTGTCGGCTGAGATGGTTGCTTGCAATGGGGCGGCAACAGCGGCGGTACTGCTAAGGCTCAAAAGGGCAACAATGGAGGAGGCGATAAGAGTGGTTTTTAGTGGCATTGTTTTTAATTATTCGAATGATTTGTGCCGATCATGCTAACGAGAGGTTACCAGCCAGACAAAGCAAGAATTGTCACCGAGTATTACCGCTAAGCGGCCTGATGTGTCGGCTGGGTGATTGGGATGATACACATTTGTTAACTAAGTTTGCGTCGCCAAACGTTGTTTGCGATTTGAGCACGTGATACTCAATAGAGCTCGCTTATAACCATCATAAATAATTGCTATCACACGCTTATGAAATTGACTCATCTACTGGCAGGCTCTGCCGCAGCGTTAGCGCTGTTAGCGGGCTGCGCCACTGTAACGCCTGCAACCTCGAGCAAAACCATGCTGACCTTAAAGCAGATATTTCACGATAAAACCTACAAACCCGAACGCGCGCCGTACTTTCGTTGGCTCGATGATGGCAGCGGTTATACCGTGCTGGAGGCGCGTGATAAAAACGCCGACAAGCCCAAGCCCGGCGCCGAAGAGGAACATGGCGTTAAAGGCAGCGATATTGTGTTTTATCAAGCCGATGGCTCTGGCCGCAAAGTGCTGGTGTCGCTGGAGCAGTTAACCCCTAAAGACGCCAAAGAAGCGTTGACCATTGAGGATTATCGTTGGTCGGACGACGGCAACTGGCTGCTGGTATTTACCAATGGCCAAAAAGTGTGGCGTAGCCGTAGCCGTGGTGATTTTTGGGTGTTGAACCTCAAAACCGATCAGCTGTATCAATTGGGCGGCGCTAAGCCAGAAGCGACCTCGCTAATGTTTGCCAAGTTCTCGCCGGATAGTCAGCGGGTGGCGTATGTGCAGCACAACAACATCTTTATGGAATCGCTTACCGGCAAAGATGCCGCCAATCACAAGGTGACGCAACTGACTTTTGATGGCAGCGACAGCTTAATCAACGGCCATTTTGATTGGGTGTATGAAGAGGAATTTACCATTCGTGATGGCTTCAAATGGAGCCCCGACAGCCAGAATATCGCCTATTGGCAGCTCGATAGCAGCGGTGTCAAGCTGTTCACTATGATCAACAACACCGATGCACTTTACCCGACTATTACGCAGTTCCCGTACCCGAAAGCAGGCGAGCAAAACTCGGCGGTGCGTATCGGTGTGGTGAATGTCAACGATGCCAAAACCCGCTGGGCACCGCTGCCGGGCGATAACCGCGACCGCTACGTGCCGCGCATCAGTTGGGCTGGCACCAGTGAAGCGGTGATGATCCAAGACGTGAATCGGCCGCAAAACACCAATGTGTTGCGCTTGTTTGATTGGAAAAAACAGCAGCTCAACACCATTTTGACCGAACACGATGATGCGTTTTTGGAGTGGTATTACAGCGCCGAGTGGGAAAAAGATGGCAGCCACTTTATTTGGCACAGTGAACGTGACGGCTGGCGCCATCTGTATCGCATCTCGCGTGATGGCAACAGCGTGGTTGATCTGACGCCGGGCGAATATGACATTGTTGATCTGCTGACCTTAAACGAAGCGACCAATAGTTTGTACTTTACCGCTTCGCCGGATCATCCTGAGTCGCGTTATCTGTTTCGCGCCAACTTAGATGGCAGCGGCAAACCTGAGCGTCTTACGCCGCAAGCGTTCCAAGGCAGCAACAGCTATTACATCTCGAAAGATGGCAGCTTGGCGATGCACAGCCACAGCCGTTTTAACCAGCCAAGCAGCAGTGAAATCATCAAAGTGGCGGGTCACCAAACCATTAAAGCGCTGACCGATAACGCCGAGCTGAAAGCTAAGTTGGCGAAGGTGGATCTGCCGCAGCATCAGTTCTTTCAAGTGAATGCCCGCGATGGCGTGGCGTTAGATGGTTGGATCATGTTCCCGCCACACATGGACCCAAGTAAAAAATACCCGATTATTTTCTACGTTTACGGCGAGCCTTGGGGCTCAACCGTGCAAGACCGTTGGGGCGGCAATAACTATCTGTGGTCGAGCATGATGGCGCAACGCGGCTTTATTATGGCGTCGATTGATAACCGGGGCACTCGCGCACCGAAAGGCCGTGACTGGCGTAAATCGATCTATAAAAAGATCGGCAGCATTACCGTGCGCGATCAAGTGGATGCGCTTGATGCAATGGCTAAACGTTGGAGCGTGATCGATACTGAGCGCGTGGGCGTGTGGGGGCATTCTGGCGGTGGTAGCTCAACGCTGAACTTGCTGTTCCGCCACGGTGATAAGTTCAAAGTGGGTGCCGCATTTGCGCCGGTGGCCGATATTCACCTGTACGATTCGATCTATCAGGAACGTTACTCGGGCAACCCTAAAACCGACCCTGACAGCTACACCCAAACCTCGCCGATCACCTTTGCTAAGAACCTTACTGGTCACTTGCTGCTGGTGCACGGTACTGGCGATGACAATGTGCATTACCAAGGCACAGAAAAGCTGATCAACGAGCTGGTGAAACACGACAAGCAGTTTGAGTTTATGTCTTATCCGAACCGCACTCATGCGTTGTCAGAGGGGGACGGCACCTCGCTGCACCTGATGACGTTAAAGACTGAGTTCTTTGAGAAATATCTCAAGCCTGCAACGGATGCCGCTCACTAGCCTGTTGCGGATTTAGCTAAGTAAAAGCCCCGCCAATCTCTGGCGGGGCTTTTACTTACAGCTTATCGCTTACAGCTTATCGCTTACAGCTTATCGCTTACAGCTTATCGCTTACAGCTTATCGCTTACAGCTTATCGCTTATCGCTTACAGCTTATCGCTTACAGTTTAATCACCTTGCTCTTGGTGGAATACGGGAAAGCCGTTGGCATCCCAATACAACGCTCGCGCCCGGGCGTGGCGGTTTGGATCGGTCAATGGATTACCACGCAGATCTTTATAGTTTCGGGCGTGGTAGATCATTAAGTTTGTTTTACCATCTTCGGCCAGCACAAAGCTGTTATGGCCGGGGCCATAGCGGCCAACGGTGGCGTTGGTGGTGAATACTGGCGTTGGGTTTTTATGCCAGCTTTTGGCATCGAGCAAGTTGCTGTCCGGATCTGCCCACAACAATCCCATGGCGTAACGTTCGTCTGTCGCGCTGGCCGAGTAGGTCACAAACACGCGGCCGTTGTGTTCGATCACCGCTGGGCCTTCATTGACTTTATAGCCTTGGATTTCCCAATCCAGCGCTGGCTCGCTCAGTTTGACCACTGGGCCAGTAATGCTGGTGGGTGAGTCCATTTCGGCAATCCACAGCGCGGAGTTGTAGCTACGGGCTTGGTCTTGTTGCGCCCAAATCAGGTAGCGTTTGCCATTGTGAGCAAAGGTGGTGGCATCCAGTGAGAAACTATCCCACGGGGTTTTGATACGGCCTTCGGCTTTCCAGTTGCCTTGGGTGGGATCGGGATTAGGGTTGGACAGCACATACATGCGGATATTGCCCGGCTGATTGGCGATACCGGCAGCAAAATAGATGTACCACACGTTATCAATGCGGTGCAGCTCCGGTGCCCAAATGGTGTCGCTCATCGGCCCTGTGGCATTTTTACGCCAGATGATTTTCGGCACAGCGATCTTCAGATCATTCAGCTCACACGCTTGGCGAATCGCTAGATAGTCGAACTTAGGCGCGGTGGCAATCATGTTGTAGCAACCCGTGCTGGCATCGCGGTAGATAAAGGGATCGGCGGCTTGCGGCACAATCGGATTATCAATATTCAGATTATCGTTAGCTTGCGCATTGCTGAAACTGAGCATTAGCACTGGCAGCAGTTTGACTGCCAAGGAGCATGTTCGGCGAAGAATGGGCATTAGGTTCCTCATTTTTTGCTGTGAGTTAACAGATGATGCGAATAACGTTGGCTGCCAGCGCAGGCTGCCAGACTCCGCAGATCGCTTTCTACGTATGCTGAATTACCAATGTTAATATTGTATTAATAATAAGGGTATCGCTATTAAAGTCGAACTGTGCACTAGCGCAAATTGCGCTAGCTGAATGCGGTTGGCTATTGAACGTCTTTAATACCTCTGCAATTTGGTTATAATTGTTAATTTTCATGTGGTTACTGATTGTTTGCACCAGAAAAATAAATGGGTAACATGGAGGGTGCTTACTATTTAGCTACTCAACAAATTGTCACAGAAGGGGGATTTCTATGAGCGACAAGCACTATGTACCGCCTAAAATCTGGAGCAACGAACCCAGCTCGGGTAACCAATGGGCCAATATCAATCGCCCTGAGGCTGGCGCAAGATTTGAGCGCGCATTACCGGTGGGCAAGCACCCATTTCAACTCTATTCGTTAGCTACGCCCAACGGGCAAAAGGTCACTATTCTGTTTGAGGAGTTGTTAGCGCTGGGCATTAAAGAGGCCGAGTATGATGCCTTCCTCATCAACATTGGTGAGTCAGATCAATTCTCATCAGGGTTTGTGGCGGTTAATCCCAATTCCAAAATTCCTGCGATGGTTGATAACTCCGGTGATGAGCCAGTTAACGTGTTTGAATCGGCGTCGATTCTGGTGCACCTCGCTGAGAAATTTGGCCAGTTTTTACCCGCTAGCGGCCCAGCGAGAACGCAAACATTTAACTGGCTGTTTTGGGCGCAGGGTTCGGCACCATTTTTAGGCGGTGGTTTTGGTCACTTCTATGCGTATGCCGATGAGAAGCAGGAGTATCCGATTAATCGATTCGCTATGGAGGTGAAGCGCCAGTTAGATGTGCTAGATAAACAGCTGGCTAACAATACTTATGTTGCGGGTGAGCAATACACCATTGCCGATATGGCGATCTGGCCTTGGTACGGCAATCTAGTGTTAGGCAGGGCATATGATGCCGCTGAGTTTTTACAAGTGCATACCTACCAGCACGTGGTGCGCTGGGCGCACCAGATTGAAGCTCGTCCCGCAGTGCAGCGCGGTCGTATCGTTAATCGCGGCACTGGTGAGCCGTGGGAACAACTGCCTGAACGTCATAGTGCTGCCGATATTGATCGGGTGTTAGCACTGAAGCCTAACTAATACTCGAGTGAGCCGCCGCCCACCACGCCAGCTTGGAGTGGTGCGGATGCTCGGTTCTACGTTATAAGGCGCTTTGCGATACGTCTGCGTGACACGTTGGATTGATTTGTACCGTCTTTAACTGATGTGTGCCTTGCATCCTCGCTGTTCAACGGTTTGTCCCAAGCAGGAGGCAAACATCGCTATTTTCTCTTCCGCTTGTTAATCAGTAAGCAATTATTGCACCGCCTTATCGCGATATTTTATGCGGCGCTTTGGTGTGCTTGGCCTACTTTTGACTAACGCTGTGCGTTGTTGGGGGGGATGTGATGACGTCTGAAGACGTGCATGATGTTGGCCTAGTGCGCTGGATTTGGCAGGGCGAATTTATCGAAATGTGATCTGTATCTCATTTGAAAAATCACTCATAAAAGCAGCAATAGTAGCCAAAGAGCCAGAAATTAGTGATCGATGTCACTCATTTACATCGTGGCTGGTGCATATTGGTCAAAACAGGCCGTTTTCAATAGACAATATGTCCATAGAGTGAAACGCCTTAAATCTATAGTTAATGCTTAGTTTTTATAAATACATAGGTTTTTATGTAGATATTATTTCACATATTAGTTGTTTATGTTTCTAACTACCAGGTGTGATTAATGTCACATGTCATAATTTGTTATCTATCGTCTGTTTTTAGGATAATCACGTTGTGAGTAAGGGTATCGCTTAATGCGCCTTATTCTTGTCTGCAGTCGTGAAGCTGCAGTTGGAGAGCACATAACTAAAGAGAGTGTGTGAGATGACAATGAACAGACGACAGTTTTTCAAACTGTGCGCGGCCGGAGCGGCAACCTCAGCGATTTCAGCGCTGGGATTGATGTCCGAAAAGGCCTACGCCGCAGTGCGAGAATTTAAGCTGCTCAGAGCCAAAGAAACCCGCAACAACTGCCCGTATTGCTCGGTAGGTTGTGGCCTGCTGATGTATAGCCAAGGCAGCGGTGGTAAGAACTCTGAACATGCAATTTTCCATATTGAAGGTGATGCCGACCATCCGGTAAACCGTGGCGCACTGTGCCCTAAAGGTGCAGGCCTAGTGGACTATGTGAACAGTCCACACCGCTTAGAGTATCCAGAGTATCGTGCTCCGGGTAGCAACAAGTGGCAACGTATCAGCTGGGAAGAAGCCTTCGCGCGCATTGGTCGCTTGATGAAGGATGACCGTGATGCGAACTTAATTGAGAAGAACGCTGATGGCGTAACAGTAAACCGTTGGTTGACTACCGGTATGATGACGTCATCAGGTATGTCCAACGAGAGTGGCATTGCAACCCAAAAGTTTGCACGTTCACTCGGCTTAGTTGCCATCGATACCATTGCACGTAACTGACACTCCCCAACGGTAGCAAGTCTTGCTCCAACATTTGGGCGTGGTGCCATGACCAACCACTGGATCGACATCAAAAATTCTAACGTAGTGATTATTATGGGCGGTAACGCTGCAGAAGCTCACCCTGTCGGCTTTGGCTGGGTTACAGAAGCTATGCAACATAATAATGCCAAACTGGTTGTGGTTGACCCTCGTTTCAACCGTAGCGCATCTTTGGCCGATCACTATGCCCCAATCCGCTCAGGAACTGACATTGCGTTCCTTCTGGGTGTGATCCGCTATTTGATCTCCACCAACCAAGTTAACTTTGACTATGTGAAAGCGTACACCAACGCCAGCTATCTGGTGCGTGATGACTTTGACTTCCACGACGGCTTGTTCTCTGGTTTCGATGAAGAGAAAGGCGACTACAACAAAGAATCTTGGTTCTATCAACTCGACGAAGATGGCTATGCCAAAGTGGATGAAACCCTTGAGCATCCGCGTTGCGTTTGGAACTTGCTGAAACAGCACGTAGAACGTTACGACTTCGACACCGTTAGCAACATCACTGGTACGCCTGTAGAAGACTACCAAGTGGTTTGTGACGCGATTGCGAGTACTCACACTAAAGATCGCGTTGCCACCTTTATGTACGCGTTGGGCTGGACCCACCACAGTAAAGGCGCACAGAACATCCGTACCATGGCTATGGTGCAGTTGATGCTGGGTAACATTGGTCAATTGGGTGGTGGTGTTAACGCACTGCGTGGTCACGCTAACGTACAGGGCGCAACCGACATGGGTCTGCTGGCGCAGAGCTTGCCTGGTTACGTCAAACTGCCGAGCGATAAAGAACCCACTTTGGCTGACCACTTGGCGGCGCATACGCCTAAACCTTTGCGTCCAGGTCAAACCAACTATTGGAAAAATTACCCTAGCTTCTATGTATCTCTGCTGAAAGCATTCTGGGGCGAAAACGCCACTCCAGAAAACGACTTCGGTTATGACTGGATGCCGAAATGGGATCAGATGTATGACTTCGGTAAATATCTCGACATGATGTACCGCGGTCAGATCAACGGTTGTATCGTGCAAGGGGTTAACGCGATTAACTCAATGCCTAACCGTAACAAGAACTTGAAAGCACTGAGCCAACTGAAATACTTGGTCGTGCTGGATAACTTGTCATCTGAAACTGCCACCTTCTGGCAAAACGAGCCGGGCTACAACGAAGTCGATACCGCCAGTATCCAGACTGAAGTATTCCGTCTGCCTACTACCTGTTTTGCGGAAGAGGAAGGGTCAATCGTTAACTCTGGTCGCTGGATGCAATGGCACTATAAAGGCGCTAACGCACCGGGCGAAGCGATGGCTGACTCAGAGATCGTTTCTGGCATTCTGATGGAGCTGAAAAAACTCTATGCAGAAGAGGACGGTAAACTGCCTGAACCAGTGAAAGCGGTTAACTGGGAATACACCGACAAGCACAACCCAAGCTCAATTGAGCTGACCAAAGAGTTGAACGGTTACGATGTGAACACTGGTCGTCAGGTCAGCAGCTTTGCTGAACTGAAAGCCGATGGTAGCACCGCTTGTGGTTGCTGGTTGTATGCCGGTTCTTGGACCGAGCAAGGCAACCAGATGGATCGTCGTGATAACCATGACCCATCAGGCAAAGGTATCACTCCGGGCTGGGCCTTCGCATGGCCGATGAACCGTCGTGTACTGTACAACCGTGCTTCTTGTGACGTGAACGGTAAACCATGGGATCCAAAACGTACTATCGTTGAGTGGAAAGACGGCAAGTGGGAAGGTATCGACGTACCTGACTTCAACGCCAAGCTGAACCCGCAAGACAGTGCGCACCCATTCATCATGCAAGCTGAAGGTGTCGGCCGTCTGTTCGCCCTGAAACTGCTGAAAGAAGGTCCGTTCCCTGAACACTACGAGCCAGTGGAATCACCTATTGGTACTAACCCTCTGCACCCTAAAGTCATCCACAGCCCAGTGCTGCGTTGGTTTGAAGGCGTGAAAGACACTATTGGTACTAAAGAGGAATTCCCGTACGCCTGTACCACTTACTCGTTGACTGAACACTTTAACTTCTGGACTACGCACTGCCGTTTGGCGGCGATCTCAATGCCAGAGACCTTTGTGGAAATGAACGAGCAATTGGCGGCAGAAAAAGGCATCAAGAACGGCGATTTGGTGAAAGTGAGCTCAAAACGTGGCCACATCTTCACTAAAGCTTTGGTGACTAAGCGTCTGCGTCCATTGAACGTGAACGGTCAAGTAGTACATACCTTAGGTATTCCTCGTCACGGCAGCCATAACGCCCTGACCAAAAAAGCTTATACCTGTAACGTGCTGACCACAGAAATGGGTGACGCCAACACTGGCGTACCTGAGTACAAAGCGTTCTTGGTGAACGTTGAGAAGGCGGAGGTCTGATAATGGCAACACAAGATATTATTCGACGTTCGGGTACCTCAGCGGTCACCCCAGCAGCGCAAGCTCGGGTAGGCGGCGTTAAACAAGTTGCCAAACTGTTTGATGCCACCAAATGTAACGGTTGTAAAGCCTGTCAGGTAGCTTGTTCCGAGTGGAACGATCTGCGGGAAGAGGTTGGCTCTTTCCAAGGTTCTTATCAAAATCCAGCTTCTCTCTCTCCGGAATGCTGGACCTTGATGAAGTACAACGAGATCGAAGATCAAGGCAAGCTACGTTGGCAGTTTACTCACAGTGCATGTATGCACTGTGCCGACCCAGGTTGTTTGAAAGCGTGTTCTACTGCGGGCGCTATTGTGCAACACGCCAATGGCACTGTGGATTTCGATTCTGACAAATGTATTGGTTGCGGCTATTGCGCCAGTGCGTGTCCGTTCGACATTCCAAAAATTAACCCAGTAGACAACAAAGCCTACAAGTGCACCTTGTGTTCAGACCGTACCGCCGTTGGCCTTGAGCCATCGTGCGTGAAAACCTGTACCACCGGCGCACTGCGATTCGGTACTCGCGAAGATATGCTGTTTTATGCAGAAAAACGCGTGGCCGAGTTGAAAGATCGTGGTTTCACCAACGCGGGTATCTATAACCCAGAAGGCGTTGGTGGCACTGGGATGGTGATGATCATGCATGACATCAACGACCCAGAAAGCTACGACATGCCAAAAGATCCACAGATCAAAGTCTCCACTGAATTGTGGCAAGACGTGCTCAAGCCATTGGGTACTGCGGGTATTCTGGCGACCGCCGGCGTGGCATTGCTGCACCGTATCACTGTAGGTCGTAACATCGTTGAGGAAGATCAACCGGGCTATCGTGCTGAAGACCACGAGGAGGACAACAAATGAAAAAGCAGAAAATGATCGTGCGTCATAAGTTGTTTGACCGTATCTGCCACTGGTTCATCGTGGCGGCTGGTCTGGTAACGTTTTTGACTGGTTTTTCTTTCTTTTATCCATCATTCCAGTGGTTAGGTGCGATTTCTGGCACGCCGCAACTGGCACGCTTTTCTCATCCTATTGCAGGCTTGATGATGTGCCTACCGTTGTTGCTGATGTTGGTGCGTTACTACCACCATAACAAATGGGAAAAAACCGACATCGCTTGGTTCAAGTCGATCAAGGCGGTGATGTTTGAGGATGAAGAGAATATTCCGCCTATAGGTCACTACAACCCAGGTCAGAAAATTCTGTTCCGTGCCTTCGTGGTCTTTACCCTCGCACTGATCGTGACCGGCATCATGATGTGGCAGCCGTACTTTGCGCCATATTTTGATTCTGACTCGGTGAGCTGGGCAATTCTGATCCACGCATTATGTGCCGTAGGCATGTTGGTTTTTGTCATAGTGCATTTCTGGATGGCTACCTGGGTAGAAGGGTCTATCACCGGTATGTTGTACGGCAAAGTCTCTTTGGCTTGGGCGCGTAAACATCATCCATTGATGGCGAAAGAACACGAAGATAAGGAGTAACAGCTGTGAGTAATGCCAGCGATATCCCCGTAATGCCGATTGACCCGTCACCGTTAGCGCTGAAACCTGTGTTACCGGCTAAGCCTGCAGCGCTGTACCGTCATCGGGCCAAGCGTCTGCAAACTTTAGCGGAGGATTCTCCGCTGGCAGATTACCTGAAGTTGTGCAGCTCATTAGTGGGCGTTCAAGCAAAGTTAGCTGAAACCGATATGGGGCCAGCACCTGAGCTGAACGCTGCACTAGAGCAGCCAATGTCAGTCGCCAACACCCATGATAACCGTTATTGGTTAGCGCAGTTGCAAACGCTGTTAAGCGAAGCGCTGCCGTTGGTACCCGCCAATGTGGCTGAAGTTATCCGTGAATTGATGCAGCAGTCGCCTGATCAGTGGGCTGAATGGGGCAACAGCCTGCGTCAAGGGAAATTCAGCGAAGTGCCAGCGCAATACAGCCTGTTTATTTGGGCTGCCATGTCGCTGTATTGGTCACATTGGGCACCAGCGTTGATCAGCCGTATGGATGTGAGTGCCCTCAAACAAGAAAGCCTGTGTCCTGTTTGTGGCAGCCATCCGGTGGCGAGTGTCGTGCGTGAAGAGCCGCGTGAAGGCTTGCGTTATCTGCACTGCAGTCTGTGTGAAACTGAATGGCACTATGTGCGGGCGCATTGCACCGCATGTAACCAATCAGAAGCGATGGAACTGTGGTCATTTGACGACCACCAAGCCGCGGTGCGCATTGAAACTTGCGACGACTGTAACGGTTATACCAAGATGTTGTTTGTCACTAAGTCACCGCAAATTGATGCGGTAGCCGACGATTTGGCATCACTGGGACTGGACGCGCAATTAAGCGAACAAGGTTACAGTGCGACGACGGTAAACCCACTGTTGTTAGCTCACGAAGCTGACTAAACGTTCATGGCGTGGCTGCTTGCGGCCACGCCATTTTCTCTTTGAGTTGTACATGATGACCCAAGTATTTGACACGCCAGCTAGCTTATATCGCGCCTTGCCTTCTGTAGACAGTTTACTGGCGGCGGAAGCTAGCAATGCATTGTTGACGCAGTATGGTAAAGATGCCGTGAAAGAGGCGATTAACCAACTGCTAGCGCATGCGCGAGCGTTGATCGCTACTGAGCAACGTCTGCCACAGTGGCTGGCGAATACCGCTGCGACTTTTGAGTATTTGGCTCAACATCTACAGCAACAACACCAGCTGAGTTTGCGCCCGGTGCACAACCTCACTGGCACGATTTTACATACCAATCTCGGCCGCTCGCAGCAGTCGGAAGCGGCCATTAAGGCGGTGACTCAAGTGATGCGCCACGCCACGCCGTTGGAGTTTGAGATTGAAGCGGGTAAGCGCGGCCACCGCGATAATGCAGTAAGCAATCTTATTCATCGCCTCACTGGCGCCGAAGCTTGCTGTGTCGTGAATAACAACGCCGCGGCAGTCTTGCTGATGTTATCGGCGGTGTGTGCTGGTAAAGAGGTGATTGTCTCGCGCGGGGAGCTGGTGGAGATTGGCGGCGCGTTTCGTATTCCTGACATCATGCGCCAAGCGGGCTGCACGTTAGTTGAAGTGGGGGCCACCAACCGTACGCATCTGCGCGACTACGAAGAGGCGATTACCGAAAATACTGGTGCGATCATGAAAGTGCACACCAGTAACTACCATATTCAAGGCTTTACCTCCGCAGTCGATGAAGCCACCTTAGGCAAGTTGTGTCGTGAGCGTGGTATTCCGTTGATCTCCGATCTCGGCAGCGGTGCGTTGACCGATCTGCGTCGCTTTGGTTTGAAACAAGAGCCAATGCCACAACAGATGCTGGCTGATGGCGTTGATCTGGTCAGCTTCTCCGGCGACAAACTGCTGGGTGGGCCGCAGTCTGGTTTGATTGTGGGGAAACAAGCGTTGATTGATAAGTTGCAGAAGCATCCGCTCAAGCGTGCCCTGCGTTGTGATAAGCTGATTCTCGCGGCACTTGAAGCTACCTTATTGCATTACCTCAATCCAGAAACGCTCGACCGTCAGCTGCCGATCATGGCGAAATTTGCTCGTACCGAAGCGGAGCTCTGCCGCCAAGCGGAGCGCTTTGTTGCTGCCCTGAGACCGCTGTTTGCCCCGCATTATCACCTGCGCGCCATTCCGTGCCAAACCCAAGTGGGCAGCGGCTCACAACCTGACACCTATTTAGCATCGGCCGCTTTGGCATTTAGTGCCCAAGCTGGCGCGACTTTGACTGAACTTGAACGCCACTTTAAGTCGTTTGAACAGCCGATTATTGGCCGCATCGCCAATGACCAACTGCTGCTCGATCTGCGCGGTGCCGATAATTTTGAGCAGCTATTAGCCAACTTAGCCCAGTTGGGAGCGCCAGTATGATTGTGGTCACCGCTGGCCATGTCGACCATGGCAAGACCTCGCTACTGCGTGCGCTGACAGGTATCGATGCTGACCGTTTGCCGGAAGAAAAACGCCGCGGCATGACCATCGATCTCGGTTATGCCTTTATGGATCTGCCCGACGGCAAGCGTTTGGCGTTTATTGATGTGCCAGGGCACGAAAAATTTATCAACAACATGCTGGTGGGCGTCAGTCACGCCCGTCATGCGCTATTGATTTTGGCCTGTGATGACGGCGTGATGCCGCAAACGCGTGAGCACTTAGAGATTTTATCACTACTGCCGCTACAGAGTTTGACCATCGCGCTGACCAAAATTGATATGGTCGACGCCGCACGCGTCGATGAAGTTCGTCAACAAGGTAAGGCACTGCTGGCGCAGTACCAGTTGCATACAGACCAAGTGTTTGCGGTATCGTCGGTTTCCGGCGAGGGTGTTGCAGCGCTCAAGCAGCATTTGGAACAACTGCAAGAAGACGCCAGTGAACACCCCGCCAAGGCATTTCGTATGCCACTGGACCGTGCCTTTACTGTGAAAGGGGCGGGGTGTGTGGTCACGGGCACCGTGATCAGCGGTGAAATTCGGGTCGGCGATATGCTCTATAGCTCGGCGCAACAAGGTATGTTGCGAGTGCGTGGTTTGCATAGCCAAGGGCAGGAGCAGCAACACGCCACCGCAGGTTGCCGTGTTGCGCTCAATTTAACGGGCACCGACCATCACCGCTTACCCGCGCGCGGCGATTGGCTCAGCGCCATCGAACAACCGACGCCTTGTGATCGTCCGGTGGTGGCCTTATCCACATTTTCACCAGTAAGCCATTGGCAAAGTGTGCATTGCCATCACGGCGGCGAGCACTGTTTAGCGCGTTTATCACTGCTAACGGATAGCACCCATAATGGCTTCCAGCTGGCAGAATTGATCCTCGAACAGCCACTGTTATTGGCGCAGAACGACACCATCGTGTTACGTCATGCCAGCGCTAAAGAGACCATCGGCGGCGCGCGCGTATTGGCATTGGACGTCCCTAGCCGTAAAAAACGCAGCGACAGTCGGCTTGAGCTGCTTAGCGCCTTGGCAAATTGCCAACATATGAGTGACGAAGTCGAGCTACTGCTGCGCACCACTGCCATGCAAAAGCAGGCCTTGGCATGGCGTTGGCAGCTTAATGAGCGTGGGGTGGCCATGCTTGTACTGACGCAATCGCTACATGCGATTGGTGACTGGGTGGTGTCCCCGCCACTGTATCAACAGCAACAACAGTTGTTGCTCGATACGCTGGCGAGTTTTCATGAACAGCATCCCGATCAACCCGGCGTTGGGCTGCATCGCTTGCTGCGGATGGCGCACAGTACGATGCCTGATGCCGTCGCACTCGCGATCGTTGAGGATTTACATCAGCAACACCGAGTGTTAAAACGTGGCTCTTTGCTGCTATTGGCTGAACATAAACAGCAGATGTCTGCGGCTGCTGAGCAGTTCTGGCAGCAAATTTTGCCGTGGCTGAGTGAGCAGCGCAGTCCAGTGTGGGTCACCGACATGGCGGAGCAACTCGACATGCCGGCCAGTGATATTCGACCGTTATGCCTACAAGTGGTGCAGCAAGGCTATTTGACCGCCGTGGTCAAAGACCGCTACATGCTGACCGAGCAGCTGCAGCAGATTGCTGAAATGCTGCGGCAGCACTTTGCCGAACAGCCAGAGTTAGCAACCGCCGAATTTAAAGAGATGGTGGGCTTAGGGCGTAAAGTGAGCATTCAACTGCTAGAGTTTCTTGATCGCTGTGGTTTTACTCGCAGAAAATATCGGGCGAATAGCAGAGAATTGCGGGACGCTACCGTGTTTGCGGCTAGCTTAGTGGAAAGTGGCGGAAGAACATAGGAGTCGAACCTACCCGGGACTGCTGGCAGCCCCACCCGGATTTGAAATCCGGACGCCTCACCGGAGACGACGTTCTTCCATCAAAAGACCGCTGTATAATAGAGAGTTGTGGTATTTTAAGCAACGCTAAAACTTAATTAGCTGATGTGTTTGTGAAACAGTTCTTATTTTATTTAAAGAACACTTGCGTTTATATAAATGTTAAATTTAGAGGGTGCTTATGTTGGAAGTTTCAAAAGAAGTAACAGTTGAACGAAATATCACCCTCGTTGACCGTGACGTTATATCAGAGCGAAGCAATACCCTCGCCAATGAAGTGCGAATTGCACTGGTGTATAACGGTATCTCCCACACGGTAATGCTGGCCACGCCGGAAGACATTGAAGCCTTTGCCATTGGTTTCACTATCTCTGAACGTATCGTATCAAATATTAATGAAATCAAAGGTGTTGATATTGAACACGTTGAAAATGGCGTGATTGTTAACATCGAAATCACCCAGCGTTGCTTTATGGCTTTGAAAGAACAACGTCGTAGCATGGCGGGCCGTACCGGGTGTGGTTTGTGTGGTGTTGCTCAGTTAGACGAAGCGGTTAAACCTATTAAAGAAGTGCCCAATACGGTTAACTTTGATTTAGCATTATTGCCTGATGTTTTATTAAAAATTAAAGAGTTTCAACGCAATTATGAAATAACCGGCGCCAC
This sequence comes from Shewanella sp., assembly GCF_048265805.1. Classification (GTDB taxonomy): domain Bacteria; phylum Pseudomonadota; class Gammaproteobacteria; order Enterobacterales; family Shewanellaceae; genus Shewanella. The sequence goes on from NZ_JBLXAT010000009.1 coordinate 21,247, forward strand.
GCATGCCGCCTTTGGTATTAATTTGGCTGGTGATGTTATCTACGCCCATGAAGATATTGGTCGCCATATTGCGATGGATAAATTAATTGGCACTTTTTCGCAGCGTAACGCGGAAAAACCTGCCGCCGTTTTGCTGACCAGTCGCGCCAGTTTTGAGATGGTACAAAAGGCGGCGAGCGCAGGCGTTGAAGTGCTGTTTGCTATCTCCGCCGTGACTGCCTTAGCCGCAGAAGTCGCTGAGCAAAGCAAAATCACCTTAGTGGGCTTTTGCCGTCACGGCCGCGCCACCGTTTATACCCATCCACACCGCTTAAAGCTGCACGAAGCACCATTAACGCCAGCGCTGGCTGAGTGCGAGTAAGCCGCCAAAAATGACTTAAAGGGATGCTGCGGCATCCTTTTTTGTTTGCTAAACCGCAGCAAGCCGATGGCACATAGGGTCACTACGCTTGTATCACTTGCTTTGAGCGTTACCATAGATGCACATTATCTATAGCAAGTAAGGAGTCGCGCATGCGTTGTCAGCAGATCGTTTTTACTACCCCAGGTTTACCTGACGTCATGCAGTTGACCACGGGAGAGATAGGGGCACCGCAAGCTGGCCAAGTAGTGATTAAAGTGGCCGCTGCGGGCGTCAATGGCCCCGATATTTATCAGCGCCAAGGCAGCTACCCACCGCCGGCCGATGCTTCACCCATTCTTGGCCTTGAAGTGGCGGGAGAGATTGCTGCTGTTGCTGATGGTGAAACCCGTTGGCAGGTGGGTGATAAAGTGTGCGCGCTGGTGCCCGGTGGTGGCTACAGTGAGTACGTGCTTACGTGGTCAGCCCATTGTTTGCCTGTGCCTCATGGTTGGCGCATGAGCGAAGCGGCGGCCTTGCCAGAAACCTATTTCACTGTGTGGCATAACTTGTTTATGCGCGGCGGTTTGCAGGCCGATGAAACTGTGCTGATCCACGGCGGTAGTGGCGGTATCGGTTCGAGTGCCATTTCGTTAGCCAAAGCCTTTGGGGCTAAGGTGATTGTCACTTGTGGCTCGGCAGATAAGCAGGCGTATTGTGAGTCGCTTGGCGCCGACCTAGCGATTAACTATCGTGAGCAAGACTTTGTTGAGCAGGTAAACCAATTTACCCAGAACAACGGCGTACAACTGGTACTCGATATGATTGGTGCCGATTACATCAACCGTAACTTGAAGGTGTTGGCGCAAGATGGCCGGATGGTGTCGATTGCATGTCGCCAAGGCCGCATGGCCGAGGTGGATGTGGGCATGTTGATGTTTAAGCGTATCTTGTGGACGGGGTCGACCTTGCGGCCACAAACCGTGGCACAGAAGGCAGCAATTGCGGCGCAGCTCGCTGAGCGAGTGTGGCCGTTGTTAGCACAAGGACAGTTGAAACCACATTTGTATGCTGAACTGCCATTGGCACAAGCGGCGAAGGCGCATCAGTTAATGGAATCTGGTGAGCACCAAGGCAAAATTGTATTGCAGCTTGGTTAACCACCACCGCATGGTATGGTACTTGCTCTATGGTTGGCTAGTCAGCCAGCAATCTTATCCTTTCTCCTTCCTTAATACAGGACAAACTGTTCTCAAAAAGGTCATCTTGCGGTAGCGGTATGGTAAAAATGCGGCATTAATATCAGTAATTGGTTTTTTATCGCATAAATTCGTTTGCGTTCCAGAATTTTTAGGCTAAATTCGCACTCTGAAACTGGCCGCAACAACCACTGCTATTATTGTGAAAGTTGTGACTGAGTTTTGCCGGGTTCCGTGAAGGGTTTTATTCAGGTTGCAACAACGAATTTACTCCCGGGATACTGCGCTGTTGCACGAGTACACACTTGCTGGAAAGGCACGTTATTTGCTCACAAAATTTGGTATATGTGTTGATTTAAGGGTATTGGCATATATGTATAACACTGCTAAAAAACAAGTTTGGTATGGCGAGCTGAGAACCGCGCGCGGCAACGTAGTCGTCATCCATGATAATCAGTTACCCGAGGCTGCTCCTGGCCGCGTATTCCTCTACAACACCCAACGCAAAGCGATTGTGGAATATGTAGAAGATATCGTTAAACCCAATCTCTATGAGTTGGGTGACGATCAGCGTAAAGCTGCGGAAAGCGAATTCGGTGGTGACTGGAAGTCTGCACGTTCTGCTTTTATGGCAAAACAGCAGTCGCGCATCAATCTGGCCAATATCAAAGATACTGCGCCAGCTAGCAGCCGCAAGGCAAAACCTGAGCCGCAAATGGATGACGACGACAGCGACGTTGACGTAACCGCCAGCGGTGATGACTATGATGAAGACAGTGGCGACGATTGGGATGGCAATGATTACGATGAGTAATAGTTAGGGGCAATCCCTGATTATTCTTTATCGAAGCTATCGACAATAATCGCTCCCATCGAAGCGGGCATGGCAATCAGCAATGTCCGCTTAATGGCCAATAATGGTTCTGCCATCATTGGCCACTTATCTAACGCTATCAGCACCACACTCACGACGGCTAACGTCAGTAAATAAGCGAAGATAACCCGCAGCCAAAACACCCCTAGACGCCGCACCACATTAGCTTGGAACACGCTTTGGTAAGCAAACAGCGCGATAAACCCCAAGCTGAGCAACACCACTAGCGCCATATTGCCTAAAGGTAACGTCTGCGCTAAATGCCAAGACTCTTCTGAAAACGCAATCGGCACTGACAGTGCAAATGCACCGATGACTATCTGTCCGGCATCTTCGCCGTTAAAGTGAAAATTCATGGATTAAATACAATCAAATTTATAGCGACTGATGTGATGATACAGCGCATTGGGCAGAATCCAAGGATCGCCTAGCTGCGGTTGATTGGGCGAATCGGGCAACATCTGTGGTTCAAGACACATTGCTTGATGGGCTTTGAGTCGTTGCCCATGGCTCCCCATAGTGCCCGCAATATAGTTGCCGGTATACACCTGCAATCCTGGTTGATTGGTGTATAGCGTTAGACGTCGCCCCGATTGTGGCGTAGTCAACTGCGCCGCTTTATACAGGGCTGAGTCTTTGGGCAGTTGATAGCAATGATCAAGTCCATCACCATGCAAGGCTGGTTTCGCTAAAATTGCGGCAATCTGCTGTGGTTGCTGTAGGTCAAAATCGGTGCCGCTCACGGCTTTGACATCAATCGGTAGCTTACGCTGGTCGGGCACCAGCAGCTTGTCGGCCCATATTTGCAGCGTATGGGACTCAATGCTGTCACTGTTATCCAGATTAAAATAGCTGTGTTGGGTCAAACTGATCGGGCTGGTTTTGTCAGTTGCGGCAGTAAACTCCACATATAGATTGTTATGCACGAGGCGATAATCCAACTGCACGCGGCAGTTGCCGGGAAAGCCCATATCGCCATCGGGGCTGAGCATGGTTAGTCGCACACCGTCAGGCAATAGACCAATATGCCACTGACGGCGATGAAAGCCTTCGGCGCCACCATGCAGGCAGTTGCCTTGTAGGTTGGTATTTAATTGGTATTGCTGGCCTTGGTGAGTGATTAAGCCATCTTTGATACGGTTGCTGTAGCGGCCAGCGACGCTGCCTAGCCAAGCTTCTTGAGCGAGATAATCGGCGACAGAGTCACAGCCGAGGACAATATTAGCGCGGTTACCGCGCTTATCTGGCACCCACAACTTACGAATAATAGCACCTAAACTCAGCACCTCAATGGCGATAGTGCCATTGTCGATACGAACGCGTTCAACTTCGCCGCCGCGTGGATCTTGCCATGGTGCTAAAACGGTGCAACGTACCATTGTGACTCCTTCTTGAGGTGAGCGGTCACGACTCCTTCAACCGCTATTTTTCGATTCTGCTGGCTCCAGCACACGGGCTACATAGGTAGATACTGGCTTCTAAGCCGCTTTGTGCTTGATATTGTTGTTCAACGATGGCGATCACTTCATCAGTAAGTTCATGCTCAACTAACGCTACGACACAACCGCCAAAGCCTTTTCCTGCAAGACGCACGCCGCCACGACTGCCAACCCGCTGTTGTACCAGATCAACTAGCATATCAATGGCGGGAACACTGGTGCCAAAATCGTCGCGCATCGAGGCGTGGCTTTCTGCCATGAGCTGAGAAATCTTCGCCACGTTGCTGCGGGTAAGGGCGCGTGCCATCTGTTGAGTGCGAGTATTTTCGGTCACCACATGGTGCGCGCGGCGATAAGCCTCTGAGTCTAACTCGGCTTGTGCTGCGGTCAGTTTATCTAGGCTCAAGTCACGTAGGCTGTTAAGGCCAAAATGCTGCGCCACCTGTTCACATTGCTGGCGACGTAGATTGAACTCTTCACTATGCTGCACTGATGGCAGCCCGGAGTTAATCAACATCAAACTGAGTTCATCAGGAATTTTCACTGGCTGGCATTCAAGATCCATACAATCGATCAGCAGCGCACATTCCTCTTCGGCCATAGCGCTAGTGATGTGATCCATGATGCCGCACGCATGGCCAACGTAATGGTTTTCACCGCGTTGTGCTAGCTGCGCCACCGCCAGTGGTGACAGGTGCAGTTGGCTCGCATCGTTGATGGCACTGCCAAAAGCGATCTCTAGCGAGGCTGAAGCGGCCAGTCCCGCATTGGCTGGCACGTTGCCGACGACGGCGAGGTCTAAGCCTTTGGCGGGCAGGCCCGTCAATGCCACCGCGGAGCTGAAGCCTTTGAGATAGTTAACCCAACCGTCGTCTGGATGCATGGTGCCTTCTTCGCCAAACTGCCATTGGCGAATATCGTCGAAGCTGTCGGAGATGGCACGAAACTGGGTGTCTTTGCGCACCTTAACAGCAATCACGGTGTGAAAGTTAATCGCTACTGGCAACACAAAACCGTCATTGTAATCGGTATGCTCACCCATCAAGTTAACCCGCGCCGGTGCACTAAACAGCATATCTGGCTTAGTTCCGAAGGTTTTAACGAATAATTTAGTGGCACTAGGGGCTGGATTGGACATAGATAGGCAGATCCTGCTAACTCAACAACAAACAGATAAATAGCACATTAATGGTGCAGTTATATCACGACTGCACCATTAAGAGTTAGCAGGATTTTAAGGGTTATTTCACTTTACTGTGGTTGTTGCTGCGCTTTGCTTTCGTTAACTGCTGGAGGCATGGTGCCACTCGGGGTGAACTGGCTAATCACATGCTCCACAAAACCTGCACCCGCGGCTTCATACAAGTTATAAACAGCGTTAACGCCCAGATCTTGCAGCGATTGTTCATCCTCACTGTACTGAATAATCGCGCTGATATTGCCTTGGTACGAGCGTTTACGCAGTTGCTCAATGGCAAAGATATTCCCCGCATGGTACGGCATTGCCAACAATACCCATTCCAGATGTGGTGCACGTTCCAGTTTCTCCCAAAAGTCGGTATCTGAAGCATCGCCTTGCACCACATTGCGGCCTTGGCTGCGATGGAACTCTACTAACTCTTGCTTGTGTTCAATCCCCAGAATGGTATCACCGAAGTTAGCGCGCAGTTCGTCGTAAGCTCCACTACCAATACGCCCCATCCCCAAGATCAGGAAGCGTGGATCGCCCAGCGAAATCTGGCGGTCTTCTGGATGCAGCGGCGATTTCTCTAATCGGCTTAGCTGTTGACTGAAGCGCCCATAAATATGCGCCACCATGTTATTCAGTGGTGCTGCAATCAAGAAGCTGGCGCTGAGTGCCACGGCAATGATCAACAGCCAGTGCGATGGCAGCCAACCTTTGTTGGTGGCAACCGCCGCCACAATCAAACCAAATTCGCTGAAGTTACCTAAGTTAAATGCCCCCATAATCGCCGTACGTGAACGCAGGCGAAAACGAGTCAGCAACCAGATAAATAGCGCTACTTTGATCGGAATAAGCAGTAGCAGCAGGCCGGCCATGCCGATATCTTCCAGCGACGGTAAGCCGTTAAGGCCAATGGTGAGAAAGAATGCCACCAGAAACAGCTCTTTAAAATAGAACAACGACTTGGCGAGTTCCGAGGCTTTCTTGTGACCAGCGAGCAACATACCAGCAATCAATGCACCCAGATCTGGCTTCATACCGACCAATTCAAACAGCCACGCACCGCCTACCAATGCCATAAACAGACCAAATAATACCAATAGCTCGCCGTGACCAACGCGGTCAAACAAACGGTAAAGCAGTGGTCTGAGTAAAGGTAATGCCAGCAGCGCAAATGCCCAAGGGGAAGGGAAATTGCCCTTTGATACAGTCAGAAATAGCACGGCAAAGATATCCTGCATAATCAGGATACCAATTGCTACGCGACCGTAGAGTGACTGCATATCGCCTTTGTCTTCCAGCACTTTGACCGCGAACACTGTGGAGGAGAAACTCAACGCGAAGGCGATTAACGCCAATTGCTGCCAATCCAGATCGGTGACGCGAGACACGCCGATCGCGCCAAGTAGCATCAGCAGCGGCATAAACACCAGCATCGAGATAATCAGATGCAGGCTAGAGCCAGCCCAAACCTCGGCTTTAAATAAGCTACGCACATCGAGCTTTAAACCGATGGCAAACAGCAGCAGGGTGACCCCAAGGTCGGCTAATGAATGCAGAATAGGCAAGCTGTCAGGCTCAACGCCCAATACATAAAGCACAAAACCCGCCGCCAAATAGCCAATCAGTGGCGGCAGATTAATACTGTTAACGGCCATACCACAGGCGAGGGTGATAATGAGAATTGCGGGTTCCATAGAGATGCTGGTTAATTTTTGGTTGCACCAACTATAAGCGATTCAGCCAGATAAATAAAAACGGCTCCACACTGTGAGCCGTTATTTTGTGTATTAAAACGATGGATTATGGCAATAGATGATCTAAATGCGCGGCAAAGTCTGCTGGCCCCATAAAACCGGTAACGCGCAGGTCGTCACGCAACTCACCATCGGCATCCACAAACAGCAAGGTTGGTAAGCCCAGCACATTGTAGGCATCCAGTAGCTGTTCATCGGTAGCGTCCATTTTGGTGACATCGGCTTGCAGCAGCACCATGTTGTTCATGCGGCTGGCAACGGCAGCATCTTTAAACGTGATGTTGGCAAACTCTTTACAAGCCACGCACCAGTCAGCGTACAGATCCAACATGACGGGCTTACCTTCGGCCTTAGCGGCGGCCAGTGCCATTTTAAATTCTGCTAAACTCTTAATCGTTTTAAAGGCGCCATGTTGTTGTTCGCTACTGCTGTGCGTTTGATTATTTACTGAGTAGCCCAGATAGCCCATCACCGCCTGCAAGCCGTAGGAGAAACTGCCCAGCAATGCCAGCAATAATAGCACCTCGCGGCTAGTGTGTTTCCAACTGATTGGCGTTAGCTTGTTTTGGTGCAGCAGATAACCCACAAAACAGATCGCCCATACCGACCACAGTAGATCAGACACCAGCCCCGGCCAGATGCGGCCCAGCATGATGATCGCCACCATGATCAACAGGAACCCGAAGATGTGCTTGATGATGTTCATCCAAGCACCCGCGCGTGGTAGCAGTTTACCGCCAGAGGTACCAATCAACAGCAGTGGTAAGCCCATGCCCATGCTCAGCACGTACAAGGTGACAAAACCTTGCACTAAGTCGCCACTTTGCGCCACGTACACCAATACCGCAGACAGCGGTGCGGTGGTACAAGGTGAAGCAACTAAGCCTGACAGCACGCCCATTACAAACACGCCACCGAGCTTACCGCCTTGTTGTTTGTTAGATATGCCAGTGAGCTTTTCTTGCCAGCGCGATGGCAGTTGCAACTCGTACATGCCAAACATCGACAAACTGAGCAGCACAAACAGAATCGCGATACCAATCAATACGGGCGGACTTTGCAGCGCCGCTTGGTACTTCATTCCCGCTGTGGCGACCACTAAGCCGAGAATTGAGTAGGTAATCGCCATGCCTTGTACGTAAGTCATCGACAGCGTGAATGCGCGGGCGGTCGACACCTTGCCACCTTGGCCAACAATAATACCGGACAAAATCGGGTACATCGGGAACACGCAAGGGGTCAGCGCGAGGCCAATACCCAGCACGAAGAAAGAGACTAACGTCAGCAGCCAGCTATCACCATGTACCAGTTGTTGCAGCAGCGAATCTTGCTGCGTCAGCGGTGTGGCACTGGCTGGCGTACTATCGGCTGTTGCCATATCGACGCCCGCTAGCTTGCCATCATTTGCGGCAACTTCGGTGAGGTCGACGTCACGGGTGGTCGGCGGGAAACACAGTTTACCTTCGGCGCAGCCCATAAAGGTGACACTTAACTTGCCGTTAGCCGCGGCCTGCTTGAGTCCCACTGGTACTTCAATGTAGGTGCGATATACCGCTTGATTACCAAAGTAATCATCGTGATGCTCTTCGCCTTCAGGCTTGGCAATATCGCCCAGTTCCGCATTGTTGACGCTAATGTTGAGCTTGTCGCGGTACATGTAGTAGCCGTCGGCAATCACCCAACTGAGAGTCACTTTATTACCGTCTTGCACTGCTTCAAAAGCAAACGCTTTTTCAACCGGCATCAGCTGCGGTTCACTGTTTAAAAACGGGAATTTTTTGGTGAAGCTGTTATCGGCTTGAACTGCACCAGCGATGATTACCAGTACACCAAGCAACAAGGGAAGCAGTCGTTTCATCATTTTGTATTGTCTTTGATCCAGTCTAGATACGCGGGTAAACCGTCACTCACCGCCACTGCCAGCAACTCTGGGACTTCATAAGGATGCAGCGCAACGAGGCGTTGAGCTAACTCGTCATAGCTATGGCGCTGACACTTGATCTGCATCGCCACTTCCGTGTCGTGACAGATATTGCCTTGCCAGCGATAGGTGGAGGTTATCGGTGCTGAAATCTGAACACAAGCAGCTAATTGCTCCCTGACCAAGGTATCAGCTACTGCCTGCGCGGTTTCTCGCTCGGGAAAGCTACAAAACACCAGTAAGGCCTCAGCGTTCTCACGTGCCATAAAGTTCCTGAAAACTGAGTGTTAGCGGTAAACGCCATCTATGAATGAGCGCCTACTTTACGTGTTTTACAGTAAAAGTGCATTAAGCGTTTGCTGAAACGGTGAGCTTAGCCAGTAAATGATAAAGGTTGAAATTGTGCGACAATAGCCCCAAATTAGCATAAATACAGATTGCCAACGGTTCCGCTATCATGCCTTTTCTTTTTATCTTCCTGCTTTTTTTAGTCCCAGCCGTTGAAGTGTCGGTGATGATGCGTGTCAGTGAGGCGTTGGGGGGCTGGAACACCTTTGCCTTAGTCATTCTTACTGCCGCCGTGGGCGTATCGTTGGTGAGAAGTCAAGGCATTGTCACCTTGATGAGTGTGCAACGTAAGTTAGCCACTGGCGAAGTGCCCGGACAAGAGATTGTTGAAGGTATGATGCTGGCGCTAGCAGGGGTGTTGCTATTTATTCCCGGTTTTGTCACTGACTTAGTCGGCTTACTGTTGCTGACACCGTTCACCCGCGCACCCATTGCCGCGTTGGTGTTGAAGCGTCTGCAACTTAAGGTGGTGACATCGCGCTTTAGTCACGCCAACAATCCGTTTGCGCAACCTCCTAAACCTGAGGATGAAGACGTGATTGATGGTGAATATGAGCGTAAACCCGATCCATCTGACAAGCGCCCTGAGAGCCACCAGATCGGTGAAGAACCACGGGATGAAGACAAACGTTAAGTTAGGCTCATCGTTAAGATGTTACCTGCCAGAGCAGCAAGTTTATCGAACTCGCTGCTCTTTTATTATCTCTGTCAGGCGCATGGTGACGCCCCTAGCGGATAAACTGCTGATAGTCGTGCTCATCAACCGCCACCTGCATGGTGCTGTATTGGCACAACAAAATCCCCGGAAAACTGAGCTGATTTTGCTGTAACTCTTTGAGCGACGGTAACATCATCTCGCCCACCGCATCGTAAGCAATACGATAACTGGCAAAGCGGTTATCGCTAAAGCGTGCGATCAGTTCAGCAAAAAACTGCTTCTCGGCGGCTGGGCTATTTGGCTTGCTATACCAATAACCTTGGCCGCGCCAATACAACAGTAACGCGGTGCCGGCATCACACAATGGATGATTGATAATCGCTTGGGCGGCGGTGATACCGTCATCCCAATTGAGGTTTGCGGCGACATAATGCAACTCTTCCATGGATTGCAGTTGGCTGATGCAGACTAATTGCTCGGCAGATTTATCAAACTCAGCGGCAATACTCTTTAGCACATCAACCATCTCGGCATCGGCTAACCACGCAGATAGCTTTTCTGGGGAGCTAATAGCACCCGCTTCGCTACACTCAAAGGCGCGCAAAAATTGCTCACGGGTTAAACGCTTTGCCATACATCACTCCTTGGGCAAATTAAGATGGAATATAAGGTTGGCTATGGGGCAGATGGGTCGGTTCTTTAATCCGTAGCGCGATAAAATAGCTCACTAACCCCATTATGCCATTGGTGATCGGCAGCGCCAGCAACACGCCATGAATGCCTGCTGCATAGGCACCAATGGCTGCCAGCGGCAGCATTAGCGCAAACAGCCGCACCAGATTGAGCGCCAGTGACGCCATCGGGCGGTGATAGGCATTGAGCGCGGTGGCAACAATGATCACCATGCCTAACGGGCCATAGGCCAACGGCAAAAATTGAATATAAAACGTCAGCCACTGTAGTAACTGCGGATCGTCGCTAAACAGTCCCGCCACCGGCGCAGCTAAACATGCCAGCGGAATATACAGCAGTGTTTGAAACACCAATACAAAACGGATAGATACCAGCACCGCTTGGCGTGCGCGCTGTGGCTGACCTGCGCCCAAGTTTTGCGCAACAAATGGCACCACACTAGATGACAGCGCCATGGACACGATCAATAACACCGACTCCAGCCGAATCCCCGCACCGAATGCCGCTACGGCGGTGTGGTCCATACGCGCCAGCAGCGCCATGATGACTGCATTGGCCAACGGATTAATCAGATTCATTAACGCCGCAGGTTGGGCAATATGGGCTAACCGACGCCAGTTAGCGCAATAGCGTTTCCAACAGATGCGCGCGGTGCTGAGTAGGTGACGCTTAATGATAAGTAGATAGCTCGACAACCCGAGCGCGACTATCCAAGAAAATACCGATGCCAGCGCGGCGCCTTGCAACTCCAAACGTGGGAACGGGCCAATACCGAAGATCAATAGCGGATCGAGCACAAAGTTAATCAGTGCTGCCAAGGCCAGAATTTTCGCCGGAGATTTAGTGTCGCCCGTCGCTTTAAGCCCCTGATTGCCCACCATCTGCAACACTAACAATGGCACGCCGACCAACCATGGCAGCATGTAATGGTGAATAAGCGGCAGTAGTTCTGCGGAGGCACCCAGTAGGGTAAATAGTGGCGTAAATAACCAAGCTCCCAGCAATGATAGCACTACCGTGAGCATAAAACTCAGCAGTAGCGCATCGTGCAGAAACACCTTGGCAATCGGCGCATGGCCGCTGCCAATCAAACGGCCCAGATTGGTCGCTACGCCAGCGCCAATGCCAATCGCAATGCTGGTGATCACTAACGTGATGGGAAAGGTGAAGCTAATTGCGGCCAATGCTTCTGTGCCTAAGCGACTGACAAAAAAAGTGTCGACCAGATTAAAACCCAGTACCGTTAATATACCCAGCATGTTGGGTAGGCTCATGTTGAGCAGCACACGACCAATTGGCTGACTGAGCAGCCCGTGTCTGTCTCTCATTGTTGGTACGACCCCGTGACAAGAGAATAAAAGGAAGCGCCTAGTTGTGGCGAGGCTGTGAGTTTATCAGCATTCCGCAGACGGCGACAAAATTGATTGTGTAAAGGCTGATTTAGCATCAAAAAATTTAAAAATTTTTTCTACTCAACACTTGGAAGTGCAAAATGCGGCCCCATATAGAAACCATCTGGCGATGACGGGGAACGTTATCGCTTTTCTTACCTTAAAAATTCGCCTGAAGTTGGGCAAAACGTCATTAGGAGAATCCATAAATGAATATTCGTCCATTACATGACCGCGTAATTGTAAAACGTCTGGAAGTCGAAGCGACTTCAGCTGGCGGCATTGTATTGACTGGCAGCGCGGCCGAAAAATCTAGCCGTGCAGAAGTATTGGCAGTCGGCCATGGCCGGATTTTGGAAAATGGCGAAGTGCGGCCATTGGATGTGAAAGTTGGTGATGTAGTGATCTTCAACGAAGGTTACGGCGTGAAGAAAGAAAAGATCGACGGTGAAGAAGTACTGATCCTGTCTGAATCAGATCTGATGGCTATCGTAGAGTAAGCCGCTTTTAACCATAACGACATTCCAACGAATTAACGTATTAAAGGATAATCAACATGGCAGCTAAAGAAGTAAAATTTGGTAACGACGCACGCGTAAAAATGCTGGCGGGTGTTAACGTTTTAGCCAACGCAGTTAAAGTGACTCTGGGTCCTAAAGGCCGTAACGTAGTTTTGGATAAAAGCTTCGGCGCGCCGCTGATCACCAAAGACGGTGTGTCTGTTGCGAAAGAGATCGAACTGGAAGATAAGTTCGAGAACATGGGCGCACAGATGGTTAAAGAAGTTGCGTCTAAAGCGAACGACGCAGCGGGTGACGGTACCACTACCGCTACCGTACTGGCGCAAGCGATTGTGACTGAAGGTCTCAAAGCGGTTGCCGCAGGCATGAACCCAATGGATCTGAAACGCGGTATCGACAAAGCCGTTATCGCTGCAGTAGCTGAACTGAAAGCCCTGTCTCAAGACTGCTCAGATTCAAAAGCGATTGCCCAAGTAGGGACTATCTCTGCTAACTCAGACGAATCAATCGGCGAAATCATTGCTAACGCAATGGAAAAAGTTGGCAAAGAAGGCGTGATCACTGTTGAAGAAGGTCAAGCACTGGAAAACGAGCTGGACGTTGTAGAAGGTATGCAGTTCGATCGTGGTTACCTGTCTCCATACTTTATCAACAAAGCAGAAACAGGCTCTGTTGAACTGGATAACCCATTCATCCTGTTGGTTGACAAGAAAATCAACAACATCCGTGAACTGCTGCCAATCCTCGAAGGTTTGACTAAAGCTGGCCGTCCACTGCTGATCGTGGCAGAAGACGTTGAAGGCGAAGCGCTGGCAACACTGGTGGTGAACAACATGCGCGGTATCGTGAAAGTGGCTGCTGTTAAAGCTCCTGGTTTCGGCGACCGTCGTAAAGCGATGCTGCAAGATATCGCTATTCTGACTGGCGGTACTGTTATCGCTGAAGAGATCGGTCTGGAACTGGAAAAAGCCGCTCTGGAAGATCTGGGTAGCGCTAAACGCGTGGTTATCACCAAAGACAACACCACTATCATTGATGGTGTGGGTGAACAAGACCAAATCAAAGCGCGCGTTGAGCAGATCAAACAACAGATTGCTGAATCAACTTCAGACTACGACAAAGAAAAACTGCAAGAACGTATGGCTAAACTGGCCGGCGGTGTTGCAGTAATCAAAGTCGGTGCTGCTACCGAAGTTGAAATGAAAGAGAAAAAAGACCGCGTTGAAGACGCTCTGCACGCAACTCGCGCCGCTGTTGAAGAAGGTGTTGTTGCTGGTGGTGGTGTGGCATTGGTTCGCGTTGCTTCAAAAATCAAAGATGTTGAAGTGGCTAACGAAGACCAAAAACACGGTGTGGTTATCGCACTGCGTGCGATGGAAGCCCCACTGCGTCAAATCGCTACCAACGCCGGTGAAGAAGCCTCAGTTGTGGCTAACACTGTGAAAAACGGTGAAGGCAACTTCGGTTATAACGCAGGTAACGATACCTACGGCGATATGCTGGAAATGGGTATCCTTGACCCAACTAAAGTGACTCGTAGCGCACTGCAATTTGCAGCGTCTATTGCTGGCCTGATGATCACCACCGAAGCGATGGTATCTGAACTGCCACAAGACACTGCAGCAGCACCTGATATGGGTGGCATGGGCGGTATGGGTGGCATGGGCGGCATGATGTGATGACATCTTGCTGGCCGATGAATTGAGTAGTTCAACTTAGTTCATCACCCAGACTCAACAAAACCCTCGCATGTAAATGCGGGGGTTTTATGTTTTAGCGCAACAACAACTATTCCGACATGGCACTTTAACTGCCGCTTAAAAGAATCTGAGGACCGCTACTTCTTGGTCACCTTAAAGGTTTACGAAAATTAGTCACTTCAGTGTTTGTAACTATTTTGCTTACTCGGGGTTGAGATAGCGTAGCTACTTTAGCTGCCGCTGCTGTTAACCATCACGCATAATACTGGTGGCGTGTGATCTGCTTTAAAAATCGACAATTTGTTCATCCATAACTGCGTGGGAATGCACTAAGGTTATGGTATTGCGCCTAAGGCAACGGACTGTTGGCGCACCAGAGCAAGGAGACATACAGATGACTTCAGATCGCGAATTCGTATCACAGGTTGAGCAATACTATTGCAAGCAGCAAAAGTCGAAATTGCACTCTCTGGCATTGGGATGTGCATTGTTAGCGCTCACCATATTTGGCCACGATTGGCTCAGCAGTATTTCCGACGAGCTGGCGATGATTATTGCCATGTGGGCTGGCGTCAGTTTCAGTATTTTCTTTTTCAATTACTGGGGCTCGCCGGCTGATAAATTGCTGGGTGAAGCGCTTGAAAAGCTGACCAAGTAACCATGGTAGAGGTTACCAAACAGCGGCTTGCTTGGTAACCTAAAGCTGGCTTCAGTGCGGATTGTCCGCTGGCTACTTGCCGTGTTTATAGTGCGGTAGCCATACCGCTAGATCTACGCAGGGCCTACCTGCCACTCTTTATATCCTTGGCAACGACCAAGGATATAAATTTATCTGCTGTTTAATATTCATTCATTTTGTCGTTACGGCAACTACTTGCGGTGCGTTAGTCATGCGTTAGGCGCTATTTGTCGAGAATGACTACACAGTACATCTCATTTAGCTTTTTGTTGTTTTTCTCTGCAATTGATGTGTTAACGCTGGTCATGTGGCATATTTTTGTCATATTATGTCAGTCGAATTGTCCAGTGGTATTTTTATCTGGCTGATAAACATAGCTTTTATCATTCATTTTGAGCTTCATGGACGGAATATATCGACTAGTTTCCTCCACACGTTGGCTAGTCACAACTGCAAATTTGGAGTGCTCATGAAAAAGTTTTTTGTGCTGATTACCGCCTTGATTTTGTCTGCTTGTTCACAACCAACCCCGCAAGAACAAGTACAACAAACCATGAAAGAGATCGTTACTGCCATTGATAACGGTGAGAAACAACTGTTGATCGACAAGTATGTCAACTTAGGCAAATACAAGATCACCGCCAAAGATCTGCATCAGGAAAATCTCGATCGCTTAAAAGGGTTCTTGGTGCAAGCGGAAAGCAAAACGCCAGTGATGAATGAAGACAATACTCGCGCTGAGATTGAAGTGGAGGGCAGCCATAAGCCGCTGACGTTCACCAAGGCCGAAGATGGTCAATGGAAGCTCAACAACTAGTTATGAATGCCAAACTCACCCCTGTGGTGAGTTTTGTTTTTAGTGCGTGGTAACCGTTGTCGACGCGGACAAGGAGAATTTGTATGGCACACTCATTATCAATGCCACTATTTACGGATAGACCTACATTAAACCCAAACGAACTCACCGCTTATTTACGTGAGCAGTGGGTCGACGTCCCCGAGATCACGGCGGTTGAGGCGGATGATAGGGCCGTCTCGTTCCACTGCGGCACCACACTCGTAGTGATCGCTGTTATGTCAGCCGAACTGCCTTGGAGTGAGTTAGAAGGGCCGTGTCATACCAGTTGGCTATGGCCTGAGGCGCTCACAGAGGTTAAACAACATCGCCACCATATGATCGTCACCGTCAGTGATGATGCGCTTAACCCCGTGCAACTGTCAGTGCTGTTGACGCAAATCACTGCTGCAGTATTGGCGACCACAGATAAGGCGCTTGGGGTGTATTGGTGTAACGCTGCACTGTTGGTGCCGCGACAACTGTTTATTGATTTTGCGGTAGAGGTGTTACCGAATGAAGTGCCCATCTATCTGTGGGTCGACGTACGTGCTGGGCAAGATGAGGGCGGCAGCAGCGGCTTTACCACTGGCTTAGAGGCTTTGGGACTTATGGAGATTGAAGCGCTGCAAACTCCAGAACCCGTGGCCGAGTTAAGAGAGCGGCTGACGAGTTTGGCGGTGTATACCATTCAGAACGGCCCCGTGATCAATGACGGTGACACCATAGGTGAAAGCGATCAGGAACGCATTGGTGTGGTTTATTCGGCATCACAATTCGGCCATGAACAACAAGTCATGTTGCTGCAATATAGCTAAGGGCAGTTTGCCTTGGTTGCACGGCTTTTCGGCTAACTAGCTTAGTTGACTAAGCAACACTGGCCGCGAGGCAGTATTGCACTGGCGCCGTTGGGGTTTCGCTATCGTTAACCCCAACATTCAACTATACTTGCGCCGCTGCTCGCGCATTGCGTTGAGCGGCGCACCATTGGTGTGTTAATCACGCCACTCTTCACGCACTTATTACCCGAGATTTACCATGTCATTTGCCGCCCTTGGATTACGCGAATCTATTGTTACTGCTTTAACTGAATTGGGTTATGCCCAACCGACGCCAATTCAACAGCAGGCGATTCCAGTGGTGTTGGCGGGTAAAAACTTGCTGGCCGCCGCGCAGACGGGCACTGGTAAAACGGCGAGCTTTGTGTTGCCGTTACTGGAGCGTTTTGCTGATTGCGATAAAATTCGCCCTAAGCGAGTGCGCGCTATCATCCTGACACCAACCCGTGAATTGGCCGTGCAAGTGCATGACAATATCAGCCACTACGCCAAACACCTCAAGCTTACCTCAATGGCGATGTATGGTGGTGTGGCTGAAGCGCCGCAAAAGCAGCGTTTGATTGAAGGTGTTGATATTCTGGTGGCGACCCCAGGCCGCTTGCTGGATATGTACACCCAGCGTGCTATTCGTTTTGATGAAACCTCAGTATTAGTGCTCGATGAAGCCGACCGCATGCTCGATATGGGCTTTATTGATGCCATCAACAAGATCATTGAGCGCCTGCCAGAAGAACGCCAAAACCTGTTGTTCTCGGCGACGTTGTCAAACCAAGTCCGTGCATTGGCGCGCACTGCGGTGCTTGACCCGGTAGAGATTGAGATTTCCCGTAATAAAGCCAGCGCGCCTAAGATTGAGCAGTGGTTGGTGACGGTGGATAAAGACACCAAATCGGCATTGTTGAGTCATTTGATCAATGAGCATGACTGGCAACAAGCGCTGATCTTTATTCGTACCAAACAGGGCGCTGCCAAGTTGGTGAGTCAGTTGGAAAAACGCGGCATTGTTGCTGAAGCGTTCCATTCGGGTCGCAGCCAAGCATCGCGTGAGCAGCTGTTGGAAGATTTTAAAGCGGGCAAGTTACGCTTTTTGGTTGCCACTGGGGTCGCTTCACGTGGGATTGATATTGAAAACTTGTCGCGAGTGGTGAACTACGATCTGCCCGATGAAGCCGACGATTACATTCACCGTATCGGCCGTACTGGTCGTGCGGGACACAGTGGTGAAGCGGTATCTCTGCTATCAAAAGACGATTTTCGCAACCTGTGCGCCATTGAACGCCGCTTGAATCAACTGATTGAGCGCCGTGAAATCGACGGCTTTACCCCGAAAAAACCGGTGCCAGTCTCGGTATTGAATTTTGTACCTAAGCATAAAACTGCCAAACCGAGCCATGCCAAAGCGCGTGAGCAAGAGACGCCAGACCTGTATCGCAGCAGCGAAACAGGTTTTGATAGTCGCCAAGCGAAGAAACACCGTAGCGCCAAAGCGAAGCCTAAGAGCCAACATCTGCCGCAAAGCCACAATGAGCGCCCAGTTCGTGGTGAACGTATGGAACTGCGTCGCAGCCGTAGCGAAAGTAGCGACAGCCAAGCGCCCGCAGCTAAACCATCGCGCAAGCCTGCGCGTGAGCAACGCAAAGATGACGGCGCGTTCAACCCATGGTTAGCCGATAAAAAATAGTTTTAATTCTCGCATTATTGGTTGCATTATTATCAGTTAATACACTGTATTAGCTGATAATTTTTCAAAATCCTTAGTATTTTATTTCCGAGTTTGCAGTAGTTCACGTTCTGACATTTTCCCCGCTGCCGCGTTTAAATTTTGTTCTAAGCTTGGAGCTGTACCAATCTGTCCCCAGCATGTTCTGCGGAGGATTTGTGCGCACGACTTCTGCGTTATGCAACTTCGCATGCCACGGCATGCTTGCGGTTAATTACCTAGAACATTGATGGCGCAGAGATCCAGCGCTAAGGGGCTGTTGGTATCTCCCGTAATTGCAGCCAGTCAAATAAGGATGGTACTAGGTGAAAGCCAATACAGCGTGTATTTCCTGCATTACCCGTCAAGCGATGGAGGCGGCACAACAAGCCTGTGATGATCCCGCCAGTGTCGAACGTGTGCTTCAGCATGTGATGGCCGAGATCGCCACGTTAGATCTGTCACTATCGCCACCTGAGTTGGCCCAGCAGATCCATCGGCGCTTACGTGAAGAGAGTCAGTGTGATGATCCGTATGCGCAGCTCAAAGCACAGTCTGCCGCCCAAGCGCTGTGCCTTGCTCATCGTGCTAAAGCGGCGATAAATCGTGCAGCTAATCCGTTTGAAGCCGCGCTGCGCTTCGCTATCGCCGGCAACATTATCGATTTTGCCGCGTTTCCCATTGATGCCACCGCCACGGCGGATAGCGCCATCGCCCAAGCGTTAAGCCAACCGATTGACCACCACATGGTGCAGCAACTCAGCCACGATCTGACAGGGGCGAAGCGGGTGTTGCTGTTGGCTGATAATGTCGGGGAAACCTTCTTTGATAAGTTGCTGATCGAGCAGTTACCCGCACATGCCGAGGTAGTGTATGCCGTAAAAGCTGCGCCAGTGCTCAACGATGCCACGGTGGCTGATACATTGGATGCCGGCATTGCTGCTGTAGCAAAAGTGATCGACACCGGTTGTGATGCGCCTGGCGCGCCCTTAGCACAGTGCTCGGTAAGCTTTAAACACTACTTTGACAGCGCCGATGTGGTGATTGCCAAAGGGCAAGCGAATTATGAAACGCTGTGTGACGTCAGCCGCGAGGTGTACTTTTTGTTGCAGATTAAGTGCGTAGTGCTAGCCGAGCACATCAAATTGCCGCTGGGCAGTTGGGTGCTCAGTAGTAATCATCAACTGCGGCGACAACTCAGCGCTAGCCAGCCATTAGATTTAGCCTAAGCCATTTGTAAAGGTAGATGAGAATTATTGTCAATGAGATAGGAGTCCAGTTACAGTAGCCCGCTGTTGATTGGACTCATTTTATTGACCTTGAGAAGTACCGCATGATCGCTAAATTACGCTGCTATTGCTACGGGCTATTGTTACTAGGTGGCGTGTTAGTTAGCCCGAACAGTGGGGCCGCAACCACCAAACCACAGGTGGTGAATGACGTCATCGCTCAACAGTTGACGGCTGGTAAGTTGGTGGCGTTGGGTGATGTGCATGGCTCACCATCCATCGTGCAACAGTTAATGGGCTTTTTGGCCGACCCTGAACATTGGCAACAAGTGGACGATATTGCGGTGGAGTTTGGTAACTCACGCTACCAAGCGCTGGCCGATAGCTACATTGTCGATGGCGCTGCGCTAGAGCTAAGTCAAGTACGGCCGATTTGGCGTGACACTTTGTATTTTATGGCATGGCAGTATGATGTTTATGAGCAACTGGTACTGCAATTACGCCACTGGAATCAGACCCGAACTCATAAAGTGCGGCTGGTATTAGCGGAGCCAGCGCTCGATTGGAGCAGCCTAACGGCTGAAGGTTGGCAACAGCAGGTTGCTGCGCGTGAACAAGGCTATCAGCAGATCATTACCCAGCAAGTGCTGCAACCCAAACGCCGCGGCATTCTGCTGTTCGGCACCTTTCATATGATGAAGCAACCCATCATCATGCAAGATGGCACGTCGTTTAGCTCGCTGGTAACACTACTGCGACAGCAGCAGGCGGCCGAAATTTATACCATTTGGCCACGTATGGCGGGCGATAACGTTATTGCGCAAGCCGACGCACCGTATCTCTTGCCGCTAGCAAACTCAGTGCTGGGGCAGCAGCCGTTTAGTGATATCACTCGTCGCGTCAGTGCCGCGGAGTCGACACTGCTGCGTGATGTTGCTGATGGCTATCTATTTCTTGCGTCTACTGAGCGCAAAGCGCCATACAGCCAAGCCGCACTCAGCGAACTTGCTTGGCATCAAGAGTTACTGCGGCGAGCAGCGGTTGTTGGCCAGCGTAGCGGCCAGCAGATCGAGCGGTGGGTGTCGCAGCACGCGCCAGCTGCGGCGCAATAATCGCTTAACGCATTGGCTGGTTGAATCATCACAGCTAGGCGGTGAGTCACTTATTGGGTTAAGTCATAAGCGTATTATTCAATAAAACTAATATGAATGTGGGTAGTTGGGTGATAATTCTCATACTTTTTAGAAAGCAATTCATATTAGGAGCAGGCTATGAGCGGCACATATGATTTTACGGGCAAGGTTGCATTCGTTACTGGAGCTGCATCAGTCATGTTGTCCGACATTGGCGCAAGCGCATTGAATGCTGCCGTGGCTGAATGAGCAGTGAGAAAGTGTAGCGCAGCGTTGTAATACGCTCAGCGCGGCATTTGTGTTAACGCCGTCTGCCCTAACGCAATTAACACGCCAATGGTGTCAGGTATGATCGACAAAGGCGTGATCAATGAAGAGTTTATCGCTAAGAAACAACCGCTCGACCGTCTTGGTCGTCCTGAATAAGTGGCCAACGCAGTGATGTGGCATAGCTGCGCTGCAGCAAGCTTCGTGAGCAGCCATGCATTAGCGGTCGATGGCGGCTTTACTCTTCAGTCATCCGTAGCAGAGAGCGAACAAGGGCACCCGATGGCGCCCTTGTTCGCTACTGCGGCTTAATACCTTGGCCAACCGCTGCTGTCCCAGTTAAGGGTACTGATCAGCATTTTGGCGTTACCGTTATCGGTTGCATCATACGCATGACGAATAATCACATCGGTATTGGCAATGTCTTGACCGCCTGGGCCAACCCATTGGTTATTACCACCATCAAGCAGTGAACCACCACCACTCATCATATCTGTGCCATTTTTATCCAGATAAGGTCCGGTCACATCGGTGGCGCGGCCATAGCGGATTTGGTAAGTACTGTTGACGCCTTGGCAGCATACGCCGACAGAGACAAACAAGTAGTAGTAACCTCGGCGATAGATGATAGTGGGGGCTTCAATACCGCCAGAGCGATTTGCCACACTAAACAGATCGCCCATCGGTTTCATATTAACCGGATTCAAGCGAGTCACTTTGATGCCTGAATTCCATGAGCCGAACGTCAACCAAGGATCACCATCTTTATCGATCACCAGATCGGGATCGATGGCATTGTAGTTGTTGGCGGTGGTGGTGTTGATCACTAAGCCACGATCTTGCCAGTTACCTGCCGCCAAGCTAGATGCTGACGCCAAACCGATAGCGGAAACGCGAGAGCCAAAGGTGGAGATAGCGTAATACAGCCAAACTTTGCCGTTGTAGTGTTTTACATCTGGCGCCCAAACATCGTTGTTGGCGTGGCCTGGCACATAGGTATGCCACCAACTCAATGCGTTAGGAAATACCGATGGCAATGGCTCCCACTGCAGGCCGTTTTGGCTGACTTTGCCATAAATGCCTACCCCAGTTTGAAACTCCCACCAAGAGCCATTTTCATAGGCGATGGTTGGATCATGGGTACCGAGGTTACCACTTAACGGCCAAAAGTTGGCGGCGCCATTGGTGGTGGAGGTGTCTACCGGTTTGCCACCTGAGGCCTGTACTAAGTTTAAACGCCACTGCTGTGAGTCAAGATGGTTAACCGACCACTGGCCAATGTTGGCACCGTTAGCTTCATCCCAGCCCAGCAAATCCAGCGCCTTGCCACTGTTTTTGTTGATCAGCTGAAAGTAGCCATTGCCTTCATCATGGATATTCCACTGCTGCATATTGCCGCCCCAATAGGGCCATTGCGACACGTTAGCACCATCGGTGGTACCTGAGTTATACACTTCCATTGCCTTACCACTATTGATGTTCAGCACGGAGTAATAACCGTCATCCCGTTTGGTAATCAGCCAACGTTGAGTGTTGTGGCCGTTATCCGGCCATTGGCTAACGTTTGCGCCGTTGCTGCGATCAGCGTTAACCACTTCCACTAGCTTGCCGCTGAGTTTGTTTTGAATGGTATAAACCCCATTCGCTACATCTGCCTGTGCTGCACTAGCCAGCAAACAGCTGCCCAACGCTAAAGTATAAAAAGCTCTCATGGTTATCTCCTTGTGAGAGTTTGTTGTTCCGACACACTCCCCATAGCGGCCGTGAACCTATTAAAAGTATTATATTAACAATGGTGTTACACCTTAGACTTTGGCATAAATTAGCTGAATCTGATTAATTGGATTAACCATATGAAATTTATGGTATTTTAATATAGCGTTGTATCCTTTTATGGCTGTCATTTTGGGGACGAGCATTGATGTGAATTACAGCACGGCAGTGACACTCACCGTCGCGTGGCCGTAACCGGGAAACTCACTTTTGATTTGGGAAAAGCTTATGGAAACAGCAACACGGCTTGATGTGCCGTTCTCAACGGCGGATGCGGAATATCCCGCCTTCTATCAAGCGCGCGGCGAAGTTCGCGTTGAATATAAAGATTGGCAGGAAAACTCAGTAAAGCTGGTGTTCGCCGATGCCGTTGCCGTGAAATGGCAGATGGCTTTTGCGTTGCTCGCTGGTGAGCGGGACGATGAAAGCTATGCAATCCAGCATTCTGATTGGATAAAAAAGCACCTTGAACAGGGAACGATGACTGAAGAAGAACACTACCAACATTTCAGGCTTAACTTTAATGAGCTGGGGCAGTTAGAGGTGATTGCAGTCAGCATAGCACATCAAACCTAACCAGCCGCTCAGGCTGATTGTACGGTGGCCGGATCATTGGCCGTGGGCAGCGCATGGCGTTATACGCGGGCGGATTGCACAAGATATAGACTTAGACGCCCAGCGCGGCTACTCTGATGTCAGTCGCAGCCAACTGGAGCAATAATTGGATATCATTAAAGCAAAACTGTCTGATTTAGATGTAATTGTCTCTATTTATCACCAAGCTCGTGCCTTTATGGCTGCCAATGGCAACGCTAGACAATGGGGTAACACCTATCCACCAGCGGCACTGATTGAGCAAGATATAGCTTCAGGACACTGTTATGTGTGTGTGGAAGACGGCCAGATAATCGCAACGTTTTATTTTGCCATTGAGGAAGATGCAACCTATCGCAACATTGAAGATGGCGCATGGTTGAATGATCGGCCTTATGGCGTGTTGCATCGAGTTGCCGTACGCAGCAGTAAACGTGGTGTCGCCAGCCACTGCATTAATTGGTGCTATGACATTGCCGGCAATATGCGTATTGATACCCACGCCGATAATGAGCCGATGCGCCGTGTATTGAGCAAGTTAGGCTTTCAATATTGCGGGGTGATCTACGTGCGCGATGGCTCACCTCGGTTGGCATTTCAGAAATGCTAGCTTAGCTGCTCGGCTAAGATGGTGTCCCCAGCTCAAACTTGGCAGCAATGCGGCTGATCAGTTGGCGTTGCTGCAGAATAAAATCTTCAAACGCCTGTGCCGTAGGCGATAAATGGCGTTGCTGCGGATGCACTAAGCACCAACTGCGCACGATAGGTAACTCTTTCAGTTGCAGTTCTTGCAACGAACCGGCTTGCAGCTCACGAAAGGCGCAGTAACGCGGTAAGAAGGCAATGCCGAGACCTGCGCTGACACCTTCGCGTTGTGCTTCCGACGAGTTGAACTCCACAAAGCTCTTAAACTGCAGATGTTTTTGCTGGCAAAACAGCTCACTGGCATGGCGAGTGCCTGAACCTTTTTCCCGCTGTAGCAAGGTATATTCCCCTAAGCTTTGTAGCGTCAGTGGCGTTGTTTGCAATAGCGGATGGCCGCAATTCACCACCGCTACAATCGGGTTGTTGAGAAACGGCATAAATTCCAATGCCAGCTCGCTTGGTACATCGGTCATGATCACTAAGTCATCACGGCTATCGTTGAGGCGGCGCAACAACTGTGCACGGTTAAACACGTTCAAAATTGGTGTGATGTTTGGATGCAGTCGTTGAAACTCCGCGATGATATGCGGCAGCACATATTTGGCGCTGGACTCCGCCGCAATGCGCAGTTCCCCTTTTAACGTGCCGCTCAATTCAGATAGCTGCATGTCCAGCACATCGAAACGTTGAAACACATCTTTGGCGGTGTTGCGCAGGTATTCTGCCGCGTTGGTCAGGTACAACTTCTTGCCCACGTATTCAAATAGGGGTTGTTCCAGCAACTCCTCCAACTGACGGATCTGTTGACTCACCGCCGGTTGAGTCAGTGCCAACAGCTCTGCAGCCCGGCTGTAAGAACGCTGCTCACACACCGTTTGGAATACCTGCAATTGCCGCAGGGTGATACGCATGTACGATTTTTGCACTAATATCGCCTATCTATAACAAATTACTTATGTTGGATAAAATTATTATTAATTTTAATTATTTTTGAAATAGCAGTAGCTTAAAAAACCTTGGGGATCTTAAAAAATATGTAACAACGGAGTTACGATTTGTGATCAAGAAAATTCTAATCGCTAACCGCGGTGAAATTGCAGTACGAATTATTCGTGCCTGCGCCGAAATGGGGATTCGCTCTGTCGCGGTTTACTCAGATGCCGATCGGCATGCATTGCACGTTAAACGTGCTGATGAAGCCTACAGCTTGGGAGACGATCCGTTAGCTGGCTACCTTAGCCCACAACGCTTAGTCAGTTTAGCGGTAGAAGTTGGCTGCGATGCACTACACCCAGGCTATGGGTTCCTCTCTGAAAATCCTGAATTAGCGGAGCTGTGCGCTGAACGTGGCGTGAAGTTTATCGGCCCAAGTGCCGATATTATCCGCCGCATGGGCGACAAGACCGAAGCGCGCCGCACCATGATTGCCGCTGGTGTCCCCGTGACACCGGGCACCGAAGGCAACTTGCGTGATCTGGACGAAGCGCTGTCAGAAGCTGAGCGCATCGGATATCCGGTGATGCTGAAAGCAACCTCGGGGGGCGGGGGCCGTGGTATTCGCCGTTGCAACAATGTCGATGAGCTGAAGCAGTTTTATCCGCGAGTGATCTCTGAAGCGACTAAAGCCTTTGGCTCGGCTGAAGTGTTTTTAGAGAAATGCATTGTTAACCCGAAACATATTGAAGCGCAGATTTTGGCGGATAGCCAAGGCAACACTGTGCATCTGTTTGAACGCGATTGCTCTATCCAGCGTCGTAACCAGAAATTGATTGAGATTGCGCCGAGCCCGCAGATCACCCCCGAACAGCGCGCCTACATTGGCAAAATGGCGGTGCGTGCGGCACAAGCGGTGAACTACGAAAACGCGGGCACGGTGGAGTTTTTGCTGTCGGGCGATGAAATCTACTTTATGGAGATGAACACCCGCGTGCAGGTGGAGCACACCATTACTGAGCAGATCACTGGTATCGACATCGTGCGCGAGCAGATCCGCATTGCGTCTGGTTTGCCATTGTCGGTCAAACAGGAAGATATTCACTTTCAAGGGTTTGCGTTGCAATTCCGTATCAATGCCGAAGACCCTAAAAACAACTTTTTCCCTTCATTTGGACGGATCACTCGTTACTACGCGCCCGGTGGCCCCGGCGTGCGTACCGACACGGCCATTTATACCGGTTATGTCATTCCGCCGTATTACGACTCCATGTGCCTCAAATTAGTGGTGTGGTCACTGAATTGGGAAGACGCACTGGATCGCAGTTTGCGGGCGTTGGATGACATGCGGTTGCAAGGGGTGAAAACCACCGCGACTTACTACCAACAAATTTTGAAAAACGCGGAATTTCGCACTGGCGTGTTCAACACCAGCTTTGTCGAGCAACATCCAGAGCTGTTGGAATACTCAGAAAAACGCGCCCCTGAGCAGTTGGCCATCGCCATTGCCACCGCAATTGCTGCTTACGCAGGTTTATAAAGGATGATAGCTGGTGGTGTGAGCAGCCAGCGGAGAGATAGCAACATGACTAGAAAAATTAATGTAACCGAAACCGTTTTGCGTGATGCCCATCAGTCGTTATTAGCCACGCGGATGCGCACCGAAGATATGCTGCCGATCTGCGGCAAGCTGGATAAGATCGGCTTTTGGTCGCTCGAAGTATGGGGCGGAGCCACCTTTGATGCTTGCCTGCGCTTTTTGAAAGAAGATCCATGGCAACGCTTGCGTCAGCTGCGCGCCGCTTTACCCAATACCCGTTTACAGATGCTGCTACGCGGACAAAATCTGTTAGGTTATCGCCACTACAGTGATGATGTGGTACGCGCGTTTGTGGCCCGAGCGGCTGACAATGGTATGGATGTGTTTCGCGTATTTGATGCCATGAATGATGTGCGTAACCTGCAAACCGCTATCGCAGCGGTCAAAGATGCCGGTAAACATGCGCAAGGCACGATCTGCTATACCACCAGTCCGGTGCACACGGTGAGCAAGTTTGTCTCACAAGCCCAAGAGATGGCCGCGTTGGGGGTAGACTCGATTGCACTCAAAGACATGGCGGGTTTGTTGACGCCGTTCGCCACTGGCGAATTGGTGAAAGCGCTGAAAGACAGTGTCGACCTGCCCATTTTTGTTCACTCCCATGATACTGCTGGCGTTGCCGCCATGTGCCAACTCAAAGCGATTGAGAACGGGGCGGATAATATCGACACCGCGATTAATAGCATGGCGTGGGGCACCAGCCATCCGGGCACTGAATCTATGGTGGCGGCGCTGCGGGGCACGGAATATGACACAGGGTTAGATCTCGAAGCGCTGCAGGAGATCGATCAATACTTTGCTGAGATCCGTAAGAAATATCATCAGTTCGAAAGTAGCTACACTGGCGTGGATACGCGCGTACAAGTCAACCAAGTTCCGGGCGGTATGATGTCCAACTTGGCGAACCAACTGAAAGAGCAGGGCGCGTTAGATCGTATTGATGAGGTGTTTGCCGAAATTCCGCGAGTGCGGCAAGACCTAGGTTATCCGCCGTTAGTCACGCCAACCTCGCAGATTGTTGGCACTCAAGCGGTATTTAACGTGCTGGCGGGCGAACGCTATAAAACCATTACCAATGAAGTAAAACTGTACCTGCAAGGTCGCTACGGTAAAGCACCCAGCCAGATGAATGTGGAACTGCAACAGCGTGCCATTGGTAAAGAGGAGATTATCGACGTGCGCCCAGCCGATCTCTTGCCGCCGGAGCTTGATGCTTTACGCGCGCAAGTGGCTGATTTGGCGGAGAGCGAAGAGGATGTACTGACCTTTGCCATGTTCCCAGAAGTGGGACGCCAGTTCTTGCAAGATCGCGCTCAAGGCACGCTAACCCCAGAGCCATTATTGCCCGCAGCCGCCACACAAACCACGGCACCTGTTGCCAAACAAGCTGGCGTACCCACTGAGTTTGTCATTGATGTGCATGGTGAAAGCTACCATATTGATATTACTGGCATCGGCATTAAAGGCACCGGCAAACGTCACTTCTATATGTCGATTGACGGTTTGCCAGAAGAGGTGGTGTATGAACCGCTTAACCTGTATGTCAACGAAGGACAAAATGGACCGCGTCGCCAAGCCTCAGCCGCAGGTGATGTGACCACGTCAATGCCGGGCAACGTAGTGGATGTGCTCGTACAAGTGGGTGACAGCGTCACGGTTGGACAATCATTGCTGGTGACCGAAGCGATGAAGATGGAATCTGAAGTGGCCGCACCGATTGCAGGTAAAGTGGCGGCAGTGCATGTGAAGAAGGGCGATCGCATCACGCCGGGAGACGTGTTGGTTGAGATCGTTTAAACACCCGTTGAAGTAAATTGACCATATGGGGCAAGCGGTGTGACGCTGGCGTGCCTCGCTAATCGTTACTGTGCCATCGCGCGCTACTCGTTCAAGCTGAGTCACTGGTACATATAAAAACGCCCACAATTCGATGTGGGCGTTTTTGTTAGGTGACTACCAGCGAGGCTTAGTGGCAGATACTACCAGTCACTACACCTGCTTGGCCGCTACCTTGGCCGATAAAACCAAACTCGACGCTTTGTCCCGGTTTAATGACGC
Source organism: Shewanella sp. (assembly GCF_048265805.1). Taxonomy (GTDB): domain Bacteria; phylum Pseudomonadota; class Gammaproteobacteria; order Enterobacterales; family Shewanellaceae; genus Shewanella. The sequence goes on from NZ_JBLXAT010000009.1 coordinate 49,558, forward strand.
GGTTCCATTCGAGGTTGGTGGCGGTGTAAGGGCTTTGACCGCTCAACAGGGCACTCCAGTTACTGGTGATGCTACTGTTGTCGTTAAACGCCCACGCGACTTGCCAACCACGAATGTCACTGTTGCCGGTGTTGGTGATGGTTACCGCACCTTGGAAGCCGCCCTGCCAGCTATTGGTTAGCTGATATTGGCACTGGGCTGTTGGCTCGTCAGCGTTACCGTCTGTTGGTGGTGTGACCGGTGCAACTTGGCAAATATCCCCCGTCACGTTGGTGTCTTCACCGTCGCCTTGACCGATAAAGCCGACTTCAATCGCCTGACCTGGCGCGATATCTTGGTTCCAACTCAGGTTGCTAGCGGTGTAGGGGCCGCTGCCACTCAGTTGACCATTCCATGCGCTGCTGACGCTATCGCCATTGCTATAACCCCACTGTACCTGCCAACCTTTGATGGTGTCTTCAGATTGGTTAGTAATGCGGATCATCCCTTGGAAGCCATTTTGCCAGCGATTAGTGATCACATGCTCGCACAGTGCTGGTGCTTGTTGATTGATCAGTTTTAGCGAGGCTAATACTGGGTCATGGTCAGACATGCGGAATGCATCGGCAGCATAGTAATCCAGCTGTTGCTGGGCCGACTTGTTGGCGATGGTGTAATCCAAAATGGTGGGTTCGTCGGCATTAATATGCCAATCGGTTGCATCAACCGCAGTTTGTGCCAGTGCTGGCGATACCAACATGTGGTCCATATAACCGACTAAACCATCGTATTGATAAGAGTAGCCAGTCGCACCGTGGAACTGGTTGATCAGGTCAACAAAGCCACCTTCAATCAAGGTGGTGACTGGATCTTCTTTAGCATAGCTATTGAGATCGCCAATGATCACCTTGTTGTTTTGCTGGCTTAACGTCGCATCGCTGGCAAACCACTGCAGTAACGCTTGGGCTTGTTTCACGCGGGTGGCGTTAAAGCAGCTTTGACCATCGTTTTGGTCCGCATCGGCGCCAGAGGCATTGCTACAACGTTTCGATTTGAAGTGGTTAACCACTACGGTGAATCGCTCAGTGCTGCCTGCAAGTTGGAAGGTTTGCGCCATCGGTGGACGGTTAAACACGCTATCCATGTTGAGTTGCACGTTGCCAACTGTGGTCAGTTTGGCGGGACGGTACAACATCCCCACCGTGATCGCATCGGTGCCGACGCTGCCATTTGCGTTAACAAAGGCGTAGCTGTTATCGCCTAAGGTGGTGTTAACGCGTTTGACCAGATCGGCAATGGCGCTGTTGTCATCAAAGCCATCGTTTTCAATCTCCATCAGACCGATAACATCAGCATTGCTGGCCACAATTGCCGCCACGGTTTTAGCCACTTGGCGCTCGTATTCTACTGCCGTGTTGGCTCCGCGTGACGTTGGGAACCCCGCGCCTTTACCGTCACCGTTGAACAGGTTAAGCACGTTCATGCTGGCAACAGTCACATCACCTACCGCTAAGGCGGGTTGTGCTGGACGAGGATTACTGGCAACAAACTGCGGCTCTTGGGTTGGGATCAAACGATAGGCATCAAAGCTATAGTCAATCACGCCGACCAAACCACTGACCTTATCGCCAGTACGCAGGCTATTGCTGGCAGAAAAGCCACCATTTGGATAGCGTTGAGTGCTTGGATAGGTTTGGCTATTACCATCATCTAACACCAACTGATCCAACGCGTTGGCTTGCGCCAGAGCATTAGCTGCTGTTGAGCCTGGGCGATACAGGTTGGTTGGGGTAAACAGGCGTTTGCTCGACAGGGTGACTTCGCCGTATTGGCCCAGTGAGCTGTTGTCAGTCACCAGTAGTTCACCATCGATACTGACCAACATGCCTTCTACTTGTTCCATCGCTGCCGCTGAGCTCAATGGCAGTTTGATGGCAACTGGTGTAACGCTACCAGTACCGCAACTACGGTACTCATCACTTAAGGTGATTTCGGTTTTTTCATAGTATTCAGACACGCTACCCAGCAGGCGTACCACACTGCCTACCGCTGGCATAGGTTGATTGCGGTTGTAGATATATACCGCTTCGGAGGTGGCATCGTTGTGGTCGCTGTGCTCAGCTTCTTCCTGCAAGAAGAACGCATTTGCGCCAGCATTAACCGCAGTGACTACCCCTTCAACAACCACAGTTTGACCTACCAGAGTTGAGGCCGCACCACTGCCTTGTACGGCACTGATGAGGGTGGCGGGGTCACTGCACTGACCCAGTGCCACTGGTGCTGGAGTTACTGGACCGGTATCACCGCCAGTGTCGCCACCGTCACCAGTTCCTGCGCCATTATCACCGCTGTCATCACATTGGGCGTCGCCATAGACTTGGCTAATCCACTCTGGATGGTCGATATATGGGTTACGGTTGCCTTGGTATTGATAGATGGCGTTGTTACGTTTGATTTCAAAACTATCGACAGGATCGGCTTTAGCCCATGCCAGCAGACGACACAAACGGCCTAACCTTGGTTCGCTGGTGCTGGTGAGGCGATCCACGAGTTGCAGATCTGGCGTAATATCGCCATTACCTTCGTAGCGAGTATCCATATACATCAGCATACGTGCCACATCGCCTTTGACCGCGTCGCGTGGCTCGAACGAATCACTGTCGATACGGTTTTGCGGATCTTCTGCCAGCGGATTATCGCTGTCGTCAAAATCTAAGTTGCCGCGTGAGGCGTTGATCGAGATATCTGCTGGGCGCAGGTGGTTGATGTCGGTATAGGCTTCATTGCTTTGGTCGCTAAAGCCATGACTCTTCGCCCAGACGTGCTCGCGGTTCCAGTTATCAGGATCGCTACTTTGTGAGCCTGAGCCGTTAAGCTGCTTCGACATCGAACGGCCGCTATATAGCAAAATAACGTTGTTGGCATTTTCGGGATCTTCATCGGTATGGGTTAGCGCTGTCCACACTTGGCTGTAGGTCAGCACGCGTTGCCCATGACTGATGGCACTGTTGATCGCCGTTTTGAGGGTGGCTGCATCGGCGCCACTGTCTGCTGCCGCTAACGCTGCACTGTAGTAACTGGCGTCGTTAAAGCTGGCAGGATCGGCGACGGGATCAATCTCGCCGCAGTTAAAGCATGGTGCGCCACTTGAGCCGCCGCCGTTGTCACTGCCGCCATCTGAGCCACCGCCGTTGTCGCTGCCGCCTCCGTTGTCACTGCCGCCATCTGAGCCGCCGCCGTTGTTGCTACCACCGTCAGAGCCGCCGCCGTTATCACTGCCGTCACCACCAGTGCCGCCGCCGTTATCACCCGAACCGCTATCATTGTCAGAACCGTCATCACTTTCTTCGCCATAGACGAAGCTTTGCAGCGGATAAGGTACGGTAGCGCTACTGTTGCTGCCTTGGTTGTCTAGCGCGTTAATGCCGCTAAAACTCCAATGGCTTAGATTAAAGTTGGTGCCATCCGCCGTGGTTGCGCTGAGGCGATGGGCCCAACCGTCAAGATACTCCCACGGTTGGCCAGTACCATCAACGCCTTGTTCACCAAAGCTGTCAACCAGCGTACCATCACAATACAGCTCCACTCGGTCGTCACCGTTGATGGTGCCAGAGCTGATCACTAAGTCAGGATTAAAGCCAAAAAATGCATTGAATCCTGCAGTTTCTGAAGCAACGTATAAAAAGCTACCCGCGGTAACAGGGGTTGCGGCAAAGGCGCCGCGTTGTCCTTGGGAGGTACCGCCGTTAAAGGCATATCCTATGCCGCAGCGACTTGCGTCACTGATATCGTTAACGACATATACTTCAACTGCTTTGGGAACTCCTCCCGATAATGGGCCATCTACCACACCTGTGATAACCATATCTGCGGAGAAGGCGGAAGCAGAAACAAGCACAGCCGATAGCTGTAGTGCCAGATTAATTTTCATTCTACCCTCAGTCTTAAATAGCCATATCCATGGCGTCATGTTTTGTGTCATTGGGGAATATGTCGCCATATTCCCGCTGGTATTCTAATCAAAAACCAATACAAATTGGTTACATAATTGTCACATGAGATAAATAGTCTGCTTGTGTTGAATTATTGTTATTTATTTGGTGTTTTTATGTGGTTTCAGTGCGTATGGCATGCGCAAGCTGAATGCCAACACCGTGCGCGCGATTTATTCACGTCGCGCTTAGTTAATGTTGTGAACGCGCTGGTGATTATCGCTCCCCAGATAACGGGCGCATTCTAATAGATAATTGGGACGAACTGATGACAGGGATTGCTAATGCTTAGCTATTGAAAAATTTTTTGTGCGGAATTAATCGCAAAGTGCTGATAAAAAGTGCAAGCAAGGATAAATCAGGTGTTTTGTATTATATTGATAAATATAGATTTATTAATATATCTGCTAACTTATTTTTTAGTTTGTTTTTATTTAAGATAATGATTTTAAATAAATAAAATAAATCGTAGTTATTATTGTTTTTATATTTAGGCTAAAATTCTATCATGCTGATATTTAATACAATTTGATTTTATGGAATAACAGTTTTAAACCGTAAACGGCCATGCGGTTGACATATTTAACCGAGTAAATAAATCGATAATTCGCTATATGTGCTATTCACATCAGCGAATTCGCCGCTGATGGTACGGTTGGGCGGCCTCCCTAGTATTTTGGCTGCGGCTGGCGCAAAGTAGTGGCGGAATTACTGAGAATAGTTAGAGGGAAGCCAGAATGGATTTACAGCTCAAAGGTAAAACGGTGATGGTTGCCGCCGCGAGTAAAGGCATGGGTTACGCGATTGCATTGCAGTGTGCTCGCGAGGGCGCCAATGTTTCAATGGCGAGTCGCGATCAGCAGGCGATCACAACGGCGGCGGCAGCAATTGCCGCAGCAACCGGAGCGAAAGTTCAAGGGTATCAATTTGATGCTGCCAATGCCGAAAGTATTGACCAGTGGGTGGCCGCGACACTCAATGATTTTGGTAACGTGTCTGGACTGGTGGTCAATGCTGGTGGGCCGCCAAGTGGCGACTTTATCGATTTTACCGATGCGGATTGGCAAGCGGCGTTTGAACTCACGTTAATGAGTGCTGTGCGGTTAATTCGAGCTGTATTACCGTCAATGCAAGCGGCTGGCGCAGGTTCGGTGCTGACGATTACCTCTTCTTCGGTAAAGGAACCCATCGATATTTTGCTGCTGTCCAACGTGATGCGCTCTGGTGTGACCGCATTAGTCAAAAGCTTATCGCAGGCGTATGCCGGACAAAATATTCGGTTCAACAACTTACTGCCGGGCTTAATTGATACAGATCGGCTAACCACGCTGAACCAAAAACGAGCGGAGGCGTTGGCCATTTCAAGCGATGAAGTGCGGCAGCAGCAGGAAGCGCAACTGCCGATGGGGCGTTACGGGCAACCGCAAGAGTTTGCTAATGCGGCGGTGTTTTTACTGTCGCAAGCGGCCAGTTATATCACTGGTACAACACTGGCCGTCGACGGCGGCAAAATGAAAACCGTCTGGTAAATGCTGAATTACCACCAACGCTGGAGTGCCGAATGTTGGCAGATATGCTGCAGTTCGGCCTCCGTTAAATACTCGGGAGTGTGCTGTTCTAGCAACTCTAGGTCATCACTACAGCCGCAGTTTTGTACCAAAAAGTCGATCACCACGGCGCGCAGAGCTGATTGTGGCGTAGCGTCTTTGCTGGCAAGTAATTGAATAATTTGCGTCATCACCTCGGCTTGTTGCTGCCAACACAGCTCTTCATCCGCCTGCATGACATCATCAGCCCACAACCGATATTGCAGTGCTAATCGATGAAATGGATGGGTGACGGACGGCGCACCAAGTTGCTCGATGAGCGCGTTAATATCAGTCGCCAGTACGATGGGCTGTTGTAACTGTTCACTCACCGCGTAAATACTGCTGTCTTGCCATGCGAGATAACATAGACCGACGGCTTGTGATGGCAACTGTAGCTGCCCAATCAGCAGTTGCTGATCAGCATGCTGCAGTCGCGCTTGAGTGCTCGGATAAATGTTTAGCTGCTGATCATCACTGATGTAGCCCTGCTTAAACTCGGTGAGATAGGAACTACAACTAAAATTTTCGATCAGGTATTTGCCAGCTATTGGCGTGTTGGTCATACGACATCCTTTCGATTACCACATTAGAGAGATTGCCCAAGCTGATGTTTTTGCCGCTAGCCGTACGGCATTTGTTCTGGGTTGGCAGATTATCTCACCAACAGCGTTTGTCACCAAATAAGCGATGCAACGGGCATATGCCACATACTTGGGGGCGAAATACGGTGGAGTGCTTTCACGGGCGTTGCTAACAGGCTAGCGACTAACCGCCACTATGATGTGCAGTGTTTTGTGCACTATCTCCCCCGTATTACTTAAGCCAGTTTCTTCATGCTGCCAGTGTTGTTCAATGGCAAAGCCATATTGTTGCAGCAGCCGTTGCGCTTGCTGAGCATCATAGAGGGTAAAGTCATGGGCGGTAAACGGTAATTGCTGCATAAAGCTGCGGTCACCAAAGGCAAAACAACATTTAGCGCCTGCTGTTAGCACCCGTCTAAATTCCGCTAGATAGCGTGACAACGGCTGCCAGAAGTAAATCACATGTACTGCCAGCAACTTGGTAAAGCTGTTGCTAGCAAACGGCAGGTTAGCGGCATCGGCTTGCACAAATTTGGCCGCGCCTTGGCGGATCAATTCATGGTTCAACTGCTGAGCTGCCGTTACCATCGCCGCTGACCAATCAACACCGGTGTAATGGAGAGGGTTCGCGCCAGCGCAAATCTGCGCGGTAAATGCGCCATTGCCTGGGCCGATTTCGAGCACGCTATCGTGGTCACTAAGCTGCAATAGTGCAATACAACGTAGGTTGAGAGATTCATTGGCTTGATTCATATTGTTGCCAATGGTGGTGGCATCGTCGCCATGGGGGCAGCGCAACTGCTGCCCTAAGGTGTTTGCTGGGGTCATAGTGAGTCCTGTCTATTTACATTACAAGGAGGCGTATTCACTCACTCTGCGCCTGAATTGGCCAGCCACTGTGTTACTCAATCACACGAATTTTATTATTAAGGCTAGGGTGCTCCTAGCTGTGGCCTATGATGCCTGATTTGACGCATAAGCCAATGCATTTTTGTGGTGACACTAGGTAAATCCGCGATAGTATGATGGCATGCTAATGCTGGACGGGAGATGGCTTGAGTGAAGCTTGCGATTCTACAGACAGATGTATTACACCCTGAGTTTCTCGAACAATACCAAGGTTATGGGATGATGTTTCAGCAGATGTTTGCTGAGGCAAATGTCGCGTTAGAAACTGAGATTTTTAGTGTGATTGATGGTGTGTATCCCGATGATCCTACGGCATATGATGCCATGTTAATTACCGGTTCAAAGGCAGATGCTTTCAGTACTGAACCTTGGATTGTCAGGTTAACAAGTTACATCCAACAACAGTTCAATGCCGGACAAAAGTTGTTGGGTATCTGTTTTGGTCACCAACTATTGGCGCATAGTTTGGGGGGCCGAGTGCAGCGTGCTGATGCAGGTTGGGGCGTGGGCATTATGCATTATCGGTGGTGCTCGACGCCAAGCTGGTTACAGAGCCCTGCCCATGATGTGAGCTTATTGTGTAGTCACCGTGACCAAGTCGTAGCATTGCCGCCGCATGCCACACTGCTTGCCAGTAATGATTTTTGCCCGAATGCTGCATTCTACATCGACCAGCGGGTGTTGGGCTTTCAAGCGCACCCAGAATTCACGAAAGCTTATGCCGAGGCACTGTTGCGTAAGCGCTGGCACGATATTGGCGAAGATAAAGCCGCTACTGCCTTGGTCAGTTACCAGCAGCCGCATCAAGGCCGTTTTGTGGCAGAGATGATGGCGCGTTTTATGGCCGCAGAAGCATGAGCGCCCGCCGTTAGCGTCAAACGTTACGGATAATAAAAAGGCCAAGCAATCGCTTGGCCTTGATGTTTGTGGCGTCACCTTCCTTGAATCAGCTTTGCTGGTCCGCCGCGCGGTAGTGATCTTGCATCGTGTATGAGCGCGCATACAGGGCAAACACTAATGCCGCCAGCAGTGCAAATCCGGCGAAGAAGAACATCTGGAACGCGGTAACACTGATCCCCGTTTCGGCAATTTTGGCGGTCACCGCTTCATGCTTCACACTGGCATTAGCCAGCAGCACCCACAAGTTACCGATGGTTACTGACAAGGTCCAAAAACTCATGATCGAACCTTTCATCGATTTTGGTGCTTGGCTATAAGCAAACTCTAAGCCAGTGGCCGATACCAATACTTCACCAAACGTCAGCAGTGCATACGGCAGCACTTGCCAAGTGATCGACATGACACTGCCGCCATCCATCATCAACTGAATCGTACCAATCACAATCCACGCCAGACCAGAGAAGGCGATACCCGCGCCCATGCGACGCAACGCCGTGACTTGCATCCCGGCCTTTTGCAACATCGGATACAGCACAAAGTTGTTAAATGGGATCAGCAGCATCACTAACAGTGGGTTTAGCGCTTGCATCATGGCGGGCTCAAACCAATCAGGTTTTGCCATGTCGTTGGCTTGCAAAATCCAGGTTGACGCTTTTTGATCAAACAGCGACCAAAACGGCGTGACCAAAGCAAACAAGATCAGAATACGAAAGACCGAGTTTACCCCCGCAACGGCCTCTGCAGGATGGCTACTTAGCGCGCGTTGCAGCTGCATCGATGCGCCGGTACCCACAAAGCCCATGATCAACACCAAGGCCAGACACAGCGCGGTGACTAAACCAAGAACGGCAATTTGCGATAACGCGATCACCGCTAACACTATGCCGACAATACTCAGCAGCAAACCTTTGTTCGCTTTGCCTGGCTCTGGGGTCAAAATCGCACTCTTGATCACCGGTATAAAACCATGTGGATCTCGCGCTTGCGGCTCGATATGGACATAACGCTTGCGGCCATACCAGAAGAAGATGGTGGCAATCAGCATCAGTAAGCCAGGAATACCAAAGGCGATTGATGGCCCCCAGAACTTGAGGATTAATGGCATCGATAGTGATGCGAAAAATGACCCAAAGTTGATGGTGAAATAGAACATATCGAAGGCTTTTTGCGCCAGCGATTTATTGCTCTGATCAAACTGATCGCCCATAAACGATGACACCAACGGCTTAATACCGCCGGAGCCAAGCGCAATCAAAAATAGTCCCGAATAGAAGCCAGTTTTACTGGTTTCAAAAATGGCGAGAAAGGCATGACCAATCACATAAACAATACTGAGCCACAAAATAGTGTGGTACTTGCCAAAGAAACGATCCGCGATCCAACCGCCCAACAGTGGGAAGAAATAGACACCAATAACAAACGAGTGAAATACATCTTTGGCTTCGCCTTGGCGCAGATCTTCCGGCACCGAAAGCAGCAGGGCGGTCATTAAAAACGGGGTGAGAATATTACGCATGCCATAGAAGCTGAAGCGCTCGCAGGCTTCGCTGGCGATAATAAACGGGATCTGGCGTGGCCAGCGTCCGGCAGAGGTCGTTGCCATGGTTATCCTTGTACTGTTGTTATCGTGGGCCAGCAGTAACTGCTGGCTGCTGTAGATTGATTACCGCTCCATCCTAAGAGGTTATGCGACAAACTGCATCTATGATGTTTAACACTTGTGTTACAGATGTTGTCTGGTCGCGGCAATTTGGGGCGCTATTGTTCAGCAACAGTGTGAATTTAGGCTTAACTTGTCAGCGGATGACGCCCAATCTAGCGGTTCAAGTACGCACTTTGGCCTTCTTGCCACGATTACATTCAAAGCAGAGGATCTGCAGATTGTTAGTATCTAATGCAAGTTCGGGGTATTTTGACCGCGGTAGAATGTGGTCAACCTCGAGCGCAATATTGTGTTCAGCACGGGTTTTATTACACAAGGCGCAACGGTGTTCGCGGGAGGCAAGCACCTCTTCACGCACGCTTAACCATGCGGGGGAAAGGTAAAAGTTGGTTTTGTTGCTGGGAGCAAACTCCGCCAGTTGCTCTGGATGTTCGTAAACTTGGTGGCCATCAACGGGTGAGAAAAAGCTGGCCTTTTTATCGCTAACGTCAGCGTGTTTGACCAGCCATTGATAGATACCGCGCCGTGCGCGATCTTCGCTTTGATATTTGCGGGTAGTGCGGCTATTGGTTAGCCGCAATGTTACTTCAATGGTCATATGCTGCCCTTAATCATCAACGGCAGACGTATGACCGCGTAGTTTATTTTCTACGTTTTTTCGGACGACTGCTGCCTTTACTATTTTTACTTGGACGGAAGTTAAGTACCGCTTCTAAAGCCGCTTGGTAAGTCATCGCGGCGTAGGTGCCTTTTGGGCCATCACGATATAGCAAACGCTGTTTGCCGAGACGCACTTCTAATGTCTTGCCCATCTGCCGATAGTGCATGGCAGGGCTAAAACGGATCAAGGTTTGATTGAGCACTTTGCCACTTTTGTCGCGGCGTTGTGACAAAATTCCTTTACTACCGATGATTTCCCATTGAGTGGTTTTCAGCATCTGCAAGGTATTCCACAGCATTTTGCTCAAAAACAACCACAGCGCAAAAGCAATGACCAACGCCACCGACACGTACCATGTGCGCCAGTCGCCAATAAAGCTAACGATGATTGCCGCAAGCAGCACCCAGACAACCGCCATAATGCTGCTGATGATTGCCGTTTGTTTAAAGTTGGCTTCGATAAGATCTTTAGGGTTACGGCCGGGGCGAAATAGGATATCGCCGAGAGATTGCACCAGCTGATGCTCATTCAGAGTTGATTTAAGTTGCATAGTCATTCTTATGTAGTTGTGAAAATAGGCGTCTGGTAATCCGTTAATAATGTGGTTAGCTCTGGTTACCTTGGCGGATAACGGTAACGGTAGCTTGAGTGTCGACGCAATATGTTGAGCACAATTTTAGGCTCAGCTAGGGGCTGTTTATCTTTAGTGTTTAATTTTTATTCAAATTAAACGCGTTATGAACGAGGCGAGACCTGCGATGCTTAGTCAACTAAGCAAGCTGGGCGCAACAAAGTTCAGGCGGCGTTTAAATGAACCCTTCGGGCAGCGACAGCGCGCAATTTATTCAGCGTTAGGCGCTGTTTGTGGAGAATAACTACACAGCACAGCACATCACCTGCCTTGCCTAAATCACGCGCTGCCTGCTGCAAAAACAACCAGTAAAGATAAACAACCCCTGGGTAGCAATTGGGGATTCATTGAGAAAAATTCAAGGGGAAGCTGTTTAGTCACCTGAGCTATTGTGATCTAAGTAACTTGGGGCGGTGAATGCTAATGGGACAATGGGCGTCTGAGATAAAGCCAAACCGGTGGTGTGGCTGTGCAACATGCCGTCGCCGTGAGCGGTTAAATCTTCGCAAGGCTTGGTCAGCGCGGGTATAGGCATAAAAACACGAAATTTCACAAATAAATCATTCAGCGGTGCCAGTATCTTTCGCTATACTGTTCGCACAATAAGACTATTGTTCTTAATTCAACCTGTATATGAAAAAGTTACTTTTAGCCATGATGGCAGCGGTGGCAATCTGCGCTAGCAGCGGCATTGCTTACGCCAAGGACAGTAAACAACAACCTACTGTGGTGATGATCTCTATTGATGGTTTCCGTTGGGATTACATTGAAAAACATCACGCCACTAATCTTGCAGCCATTGCCCAGCATGGTGTGCGTGCTGAGCAGATGCGGCCGCAATACCCCACTAAAACTTTTCCTAATCACATCACCTTAGCAACTGGGTTATATCCCACCCATCACGGTATCGTCGATAACGACTTTTGTGATAAAGAGCGGCAGCAGTGCTACAAAATGGGCATGGGGCTGAAGGACTCAACTTGGCTGAGTGGAACACCGCTGTGGAACCTCGCCGAGATGAATGGCGTTAAAGCCGCTACTTATTTTTGGCCTGAGTCAGATGCTCGTATCAACGGCATGACGCCTTCTTATTACTATCATTACTCCAAGCAGGCCGATTACCACGCCCGTATTGAGCAGATCCTTAACTGGTTGAAGATGCCAGCAAAAGCGCGGCCACACTTTATCATGGGTTACTTTTCGGCTGTGGATACCGCGGGTCACCTCTATGGCCCTGATGCAGCAGAGACTTATCAAGCCGTACAGCGTGTCGATGTGTTGATTGGTGAACTGCGCCAGCGGATGCAGAAGGAATTGAAGTATCCGGTGAATTTGATTGTGGTTGCCGATCACGGCATGGCAACCATCAATGCTGAAGACGGCATCGACTACCGTAAGTTGCCAATCGATGAGCAAAAATTCCAGATCGTTAACGTAGAAACGCGCTTGCTTATTTACGCCAAACCCACCACCTCGGCTAGTGATGTTGATAAGCTACGTCACCAACTCAGTGAGGCTGCGCATGGTCGTTATCGCGTGGTTGATGATGCCTATCTAGCCGAGCGCCACTACACTGATAGTCCGCGCATTGCCGATATTATTGCGGAAGTCACCGCCCCGGCATATTTCACCGATAAAGCGCTCACAGAACGCACTCATCACGGTGCGCACGGTTTTAGTTACACCAAAGATATGGGCGCGTTGTTTGTGGCGGAAGGGCCAGCATTCAAAAAAGGCGTGATGTTAGCACCGTTTGATAATGTGGATGTGTATCCCACGGTTGCTCATATTTTAGGCTTGCCATTACAAACGCCAGTTGATGGCTCTATTAACTCTCTGCTGCCAGCGTTGGTAAAATAACCTAACATTATCAGTAGATTATTTTGAGTTCGTTTTGAGGAAACTATGAAAGCAGTTAAGTTCTTTCTGCCGCTGGCCCTGCTAGCCACCACCGTACATGCTGAAGCGCCAGTAAACCATGCCACCATGGAATTGGTGGCACAAAACACCCAAAGCGTGGTGTGGATGCAAAATGCCGGTGAGTATCGCGCCCTGTGTTATCAAGCATATAACACGACCAAAATGGCGTTCGATTTAGCCAAAAGCCAGCATAAAGGTAAGTTGGCGGTGATGGTTGATCTGGATGAAACCATGGTCGATAACTCTCCATATGCCGCATGGCAAATTCTGCATCATGAAGGTTTTACCGACCAAGGTTGGGATGCGTGGGTCAACAGCGTGCAAACCCCGGCATTACCCGGTGCGGTTGAATTGGCTAACTACGTAACAGAGCAGGGCGGCACCATGTTTTATGTGTCTAACCGTTCAGAACGTACTTTTGCCGCAACCAAAGAAAACCTGCAAAAGTTGGGCTTTCCTAATGTCACCGACTTTACCCTGCGTTTGAAAAAAGACACCTCAAACAAAGCGCCGCGTCTGCAAACCATTAAAGATGATGGCTATGAAGTTGTCGTGTTTATGGGGGATAACCTGAACGATTTTCCTGAGTTGAATACCTATCATCAGCTTAACCAAGATCGCAACGCCATTGCTGACGCGAATAAAGCGGCGTTTGGCCACAAGTTTATTCTGTTGCCAAATCCATCTTACGGTGACTGGGAGCCGGGTTTAACCAAAGGCTATTACCAGTTGAATGATGCCGATAAAGTGCGTGTGCGTGAGCAAAGCCTTAAACCTTGGCAGCAAAAATAAGTGACTCCGCTCCGGCTATGATTACCTTCGCGCCATAACTTGTTTCGCTTACGGTTAACTGGCGTAAACCATGGTAGATAGTGCGAGAATGGCACCCATTAAAAACCCCGATAATTCCTCGGGGTTTTTAATGGATAAAGTACAAGCTGGCATTTATTTATCGAGTGGCGTCAGTGCCACGGATAACCACACCAGTCGGTGATCCGACGAAGCGCTGCGATCTTTAATCAAACGATACAGTGGGCTTGCTTTCTCGGGCCAGAACACACCACCATCAAGCACTTGCATACCCGCTTTCGATGGCAACACGTAATCTGCCCGCTCTTTCCAAGACGCAGTATAGGTTTTGGATTCTTCCAGATTGGGTACGTATTCGGCCCCGCCTTGGCTCATTGGCACAAAACTGCCATTTACCAGTGGATGATCAATCAGCTGTCTTACCGCGCCGCTTTGGTCCGCAGTGGCGTGTGGTGCTGAGTTCATATCACCGAGTAATACAAAACGTGCATCTTGCACAAAACCGCCTTGGTGTCCTTGGTCATCAACGATATAAGCCGCAGTTGAACCACCAGTCAAATAATCGGCCCACAGGCGGATTTCATCATGATTGCGTTTGCCGTTGCGATCTTCTGGGCCATCAAATACTGGTGGTGTTGGATGCGCGGCTAATACGTGCAACCACTCACCATCCACATTCACAGGAATGTCCCAATGTGCTTTGGAAGATAGGCGCAGCGCCTGCCACTGCTCGGTGTTATACCACGGCTCATTGGTGGCTGGATCAATAGGTTGCTGCGCATTTGGCATGGCTGACCATTTCAGTTGTTGGAAGGTACGGATGTGTTCATCGTCAATCGGGTAACGTGACAACACCACCATACCGTACTGGCCTGGATAAAAGCCGAAGCCCCACGCATCACCACCTACACCTGAAGCAACGCCATCGTGGTCTAAATCATACGGCGAAGGCACACCGGTGTTTACTGGGCCTATGTGAAAATAGGGATAGTCAATCGGTTCTGCGCCATTTTGTGATTGATTTAAATAGCGCTGAATAAATGCCTTCACGCCTTTGTCAGCATCGGCGATGTAGTCAAATTCATTCAATAGCACAATATCTGGGCGTACACGCTGCAGAATCTCCGCGATATTGCGTATCTGCTGATTGTCATCATTTTGTAACAAAATTTGTAATTTGTCGGCAGATGGGGTTTTTTGACCTTTCTCAAGGTAATTACTGCCTTCCATACTGACATTGAAGGTGGCGATTTTTAATTGTTTCTGAGTTGCTGCAAAAGTATTCATGCCAATAAAAGGTAATAAAAACAGTAAAGTAAATTTCAGGGACGTTAACCGAGACGGTTTCATGGGGGAGCCTCATCGAAAGATCGAACAGCAATTGTGCGTAAGAAAAATTTTCCGCTCAAAAATGCAACAGTTGTGTGTATGATTACGGAGTGTTAAACAAAAGTGTAACGCTTTTGTGGTATAACACGCCCTCGTTGGCCGGAAGTACCCTTGGCCTTCGGAGGTTTAGTTACGAACGTAACGGTTTACGTAACAAACATCAATATAAAAACTCAGGGGATCAAATGATGATTCAGGGATTTACCAAAAGCCGTTTAGCCTTGGCACTGACACTTGCCATTGGCGCATCTTCAATGGCCTACGCAGCTGACACTACGTCTTCTATGCGTGGCACAATCGTTGGCCCACAAGGCCAACCTGCTCCAAACACTAAAATTACACTGATCCACCAACCATCAGGTACTGTAACTGAAGTTACTACCAACGAAGCTGGCGCATTCAGTGCATCAGGTCTGCGTGTGGGCGGTCCTTATCAGATCATTATCGATTCTGATACCTATCAAGATACTGTAGAAAGCGATGTTTTCCTGCAGTTGGGCAAAACTTTCCGTTTGAATGAGCAATTGCAAGTTGCTGGTGATGTAGAACGTATCACTGTGACTGGTAGCCAAATGGCTTACTCATCAAATGCCGGTAGCTCAAGCACTTTCGGTGCTGACGCTATCACTAAAGCGCCTTCATTCAACCGTGACCTGAAAGACATTCTGCGTCAAAACCCGTTGGCTACCTCTTTGGGTGGTGCTGACAACGAGTTTTCAGTCGCGGGTTCGAATCCTCGTTTCAACAGCATCAGTGTGGATGGTGTTGGCCTGAACGATGACTTCGGTCTGAACGGTAACGGTTATCCAACTCAACGTTCTCCAGTTTCTCTGGACGCCGTTGAGCAGATTTCTATCGACGTTAACCCATTTGATGCCAAATATGGTGGCTTCAGTGGCGCTCGTATTAACGCGGTAACTAAATCTGGTACTAACGAATTCCACGGCGGTGCTTTCTACGAGAAGACTTCTGATAGCTGGTCTGGCGACTACGACAGCTACAACAGCAGCACTGGTAACATGGAAAGTACTGACGTTACAGGTGTGAAAAGCGATACCTATGGTGTTCACTTAGGTGGCCCATTGATCAAGGACAAACTGTTCTTCTTCGCTAACTACGAAAACTGGGAAAAACCAACTGCTGCTGAGTATGGCCCAGCAGGCGCTGGTGCTTCACGTGACGCTGGCTTCACCGAAGAACAGCTGGAACGTGTACGTACTGCAGCCCGTGACCGTTACGGTATCGATGATATCGGTGGCTGGCAAGGTAACCCTAAAGAGAAAGATGAAAAGATTCTGGTTAAATTAGACTGGAACATCAACGATCTGCATCGTGCATCTTTCACTTATAACAGCGATGAAAGTAACTCTGTACGTGGTCCAAGCGACAGCCGTAACAACTTGAACTTGACTACCAACTGGTACAACTACCAACAAGATATGGATGCGTATGCATTCCACTTCTATTCTGATTGGACATCTGACTTCTCTACTGAATTGGCAGTAGCTTACAAAGACGTTAAGTCAGTATCTGGTGTTGCGACTCGCGCATACGGTGAAGTTAACGTTGATAACGATAACACCGTTAACGATCAGGGCCGTGATAATCAAGGCCAAGGCGTAGTATTTGGTCCTGATGAATACCGTCATGCTAACTTCCTCGAAACCAAAACTTGGAGTGTTAACCTTGACGGTGAATATCTGACTGGTGACCACAAAATCGGTTTCGGTTTAGGTTGGGAACGTCTTGATATCTTCAACGTGTACGTTAACCCATCTTTGGGTAAATGGACCTTTGACAGCATCGAAGACTTTGAAGCTGGTATTGGTGAAGTTCGTTACTCTAACGCGCCAAGCAACAACACCGATGATGGTGCTGCAGCATTGGTTATGGGCACTTACTCTGCATACGTTCAAGACGAATGGGCGCTGACTGATTCTATCGATTTGACCTACGGTGTGCGCTATGAGCGTACCTTTGCAAACGATACCCCAGAGCTGAACCCTAACTTTGTTGATCGTTATGGTTTCTCTAACCAAGAAAACTTGGATGGCACTGATATCTTCTTGCCACGTGTTGGTTTGACTTGGTACGCAACTGACGCGTTAACTGTTCGTGCTGGTGCTGGTCGTTTCTCTGGCGGTAAACCAAATGTTTGGATTGCTAACTCATTCAGTAAGCAAGGTCAAAACTTTGATAGCGTAACACAAAACCTGACTGATTTGACTTCATTGGCATTGCCACAAAGTGCAATGGATGAAATGGCATCTAAAAACCCAGACGGTGAAACAGATGCAATCGATCCAAACTTTGATATCCCATCAGAATGGCGTTATAGCATCGGCTACGACTATGTATTTGATATCCCATATTTGGGTGACCAATGGACTTGGTCTTCACAATACATCTATACCCAGAAAGAAGATTCACTGGCATGGCGTGAACTGAATCGTCAACCTAGCGGTGATTATACTTCTGATGGTCGTATCATCTATGAACCAGTTGACGCTACTTCAGAAGATCATTATGACATTCTGTTGACTAACGCTGAGCGTGACGGCCACTCAAACATCATTACTACTAGCTTGAACAAAAGCTGGGAAAGCGGTGTTAACTTGACGATGTCTTATGCATATCAAGATGTGACTGACGGTAATACTGGTACTAGTTCACAAGCGGCTTCTAACTATAAATATGACGTAGTTGCTAACCGTAACGTGGATTACTTGGGTACTGGTAACTATGAAATTGAACACAGCTTCAAAGTTAACTTGGGCTATAGCGTTCAATTGTTCTCTGGTTACGATACCAACTTCAACCTGATGTTTGAACGTCGTTCGGGCAAGCCTTATGGCTGGATCATGAACACTTATCATGAACAAGGTTTGGGGGATCAATACTATATGTCTGGTTACAGTGCATATACTCCATATATCCCAACTGGTGCAGATGATCCTAACGTTGCTTATGCCGACGGTATGACATATGAAAGCTTCATGAACGATTACGTTCGTCCAGCAGGTTTGGAAAAATATGCCGGTGGTTATGTACCTAAGAACGCTAGCCGTAAACCTTGGGTAACGACTCTGGACTTCTCGTTCCAACAAGAAATCCCTGGTTTCATGGAAGGTCACAAAGGTACTCTGTACTTCACCATCCAAAACTTGGCTAACCTGTTGAACAAGAAATGGGGTCATGTATACGACGTATCTGGTGGTTTCAACAAAGAATTTGCTCAGGCAGCTTGGGACGAGGATACAGGTATGTTGACCTATTCTCCAAACTCCCGCGCGGATTTGGGACCAGAAGCTTCAACTGACCCATTCTTCGAGTTGGATTCAGACCAATCAGTTTGGTACCTGAAAGTTGGTGTTAAATACACCTTCTAATTTCAGCTAACTAAGCTTATAAAAACCCGGCCTCGTGTCGGGTTTTTCTCATTTTTGCGCCAGTCAAAAATCGGGTTCCATGTGTGGGGCTTGTACACTTCTTTCTAGCTAATCAGATGATTCACTCTGTCAATCTTGCACTAAACCGTTGCTGACGTTCATTCACTGCCACTTCCCCTTCCCCTAGCTGCACAATTTTGAGCTGGTTTGCTTTACTGTGTATAATCGCCCGCCCGAATCTTGATGTTGCTTGTGTTAGCACAAGTGGCGTACAGCTCACCATACAGGTAGATAACGCGTGAAATTGCCACAACCATTAGATCATTATCGCCGTTTTAGCATTGCACCGATGCTGGATGGGACGGATTTAGCCATTTTATAGGTGGTTCATAATGATGTGGATCAGATATGGTTCCTTCAGAATTACATGGATCATATTTCTGTGTTTATTAGCCCCAAAGTCCCCAATTTAAGATGGAGACTTTGGGACATTTTAAAGAAGGAATTTTAGGAAACGCCGTTTGAAAAACATAACCACAAATACCTAATCTCTGCTACTAACATCAACTTGTAACCCACTAATTTTTAGATTAGAAGCTATGTTTGATTATTGCTTCGCGACATGCTTCGCTCATTACTTTGGCAAATTTGCAGGGTAATGCATTTCCAATGATTTGGCAGACGTGATCAACAGAGTCCGATTCAAACTTGAACGAATCTGGGAATGTCTGCAGTCGTGCAGCTTCTCTAACAGATATTGTCCTAAGTTCTGAAGGATGCCCAAATCTGCCTTTACTTAGAACTGTGCAGCCTCCTGTTATTGTTGGTGATACACTTTCATAACTCATTCTGCCATAGACATTTGAAAAGCCTTTATTATTTCCCTTATGACAATCAGGTCTAAGATGCTCTGGTATATCGAACCTAGGAGCTCCCGGTCTTAAGTGCTTCAATCTTTCAATGTTAATTGGTGCGAGATTTCTAATAACATTCCAATTGAAATTGCGACCACCTCCATTAGAGTTTGCTTCTGAAAGCAATACTGGTGGTTCAAGATTTTCAAATGCAGCTCTAACCGTAACCCAAGACAAAGTGCCGTCTCGTCCATCTCTAGAATGAGTCGGTTTAGGTATTTTAATTTCAAAGCCAAGACCTGCTAAAAGTACAAAGCGTTTCCTGTCTTGTGGAACACCATAATCAGCGACCTGTAAAACATCAAAGTTGGCCTTGTAGCCTAGTTTTTCGATGTTGCTCAAAAAGCTTTTTAGAAATGGGGCACCTCTTTTCATTAGACCAGAAACATTTTCTATCATGATAGCTTTGGGCATAGTCTCTTCAACCAGCCGAGCAACTTCTCCTATGAGACTATTTCTAGAGTCATCACGTTTATATTTTCTAGTTAAAGAAGAAAAACCTTGGCAAGGTGGGCACCCAGCTAAAAGATCAAGTTCACCTTTTTTTATTCCAGCTCTTTTTAATATTTCTTTACCTGATACAAATCTAATATCATTTTCAAAAATCACAGCATTTTCATGGTTTGCTTTAAAGGTTTGAGCTGCATAGTGATTATTTTCTACTGCAGAAACAATATTGAAACCAGCCTGTTTCATTCCTTCCGATAATCCGCCTCCACCGGCAAACAGGTCTATAGAACTAAGCTCCAAAATCGCCCCCTGTTTTTGAATTTATTCTATTAAAAAACTCTGCAAGAGTAGAGTTTGATTCAGCTAGTTTCTTCAATAAGTCAATAGATTCTTTACCACCCAATTCAATAGCTCGTCTAATTCTAAAATCATCAACATACTCTGTAGCAATTCCATTGATCATAGATGCTAAAAGTTCCACATAATCTCTGCGAGAGTGTAGGCATACTTCTTGCCAAGAGACTACTTCAATTTTGCTATTGTGATTTTTATTTCTCCATTCATTTGGATTTTTCCCAACTAAATAACCGTAAACATCTGCGCCTTGATAATGGTCTTCAAACCATCCCATATATGTTAATAACTGGTTGTAGTGTTTTCTTTCTAAATCAATAAGAGGACTCTTTAGTTCTATCAGAATTATAGTCTTAGAATTAGAATCAGCAAATACGGTAAAATCTGGACGGGTACCGGAATCTGGCTGTTCTTTTACACTTTTTTCAATAAAACCATGTGCTTCCAATGTTCCATCTAATGCTGCTTTCTTGACAATTTCTTTCATTGTCGTATTAGCGTAAACTTTGCCTTTATCAGAGCCTAATATCCAAGGAAACTCTTCTAAAAGCGCTTGTAGCTGAGGCTCTGTCCCGATTTTGCTTAACCTTTCAAGCTTAGTCAAAGCATAAATTCTTTGGGATACCATAACAGAAAGAGACATGGCTTCTGGAACAAGATGCTCATGAATTTTGTCAAGGACAACTATGAATTCATTTTCATTTTCAATTGAGTCAACTCTACTCCATAGTGATTTAATAATTGCTTGGCTTGGTTCATGAGTCCAAGCAGAAGCTAGTTTGTTAATGACTTCCATTTGAAGATCTGCATCTTTCTGAACTTTATTACTCATAGAGCAAACTATGTCAGTGATAGCTTGTTGCTCAACATCTGTAATTTTTAAATTACCTTGTAGACTTTTTACTTTTGTCTGTACAAGTTCTTTATTATCCTCTTTTCTATCTTTTAGATACTGTCTTATCCACTTAGCAATTTCTGATTGTCCCCAATCGTACAAATCCTTCGTATCGTTATGTTCCCAGTTAATGCTTGTCCTGTCCGTGGAAACGACATCCTCTTCAAACTCGTCTAACCAGTCCGCTTCAACGACCCCGTACATATAACGTGCCCAAATCTCATTGCCTTTCAGACCAAACACAAATGGTCTGTCTTGCGCAATTTTCCCATGAGTATATACACCAACCCCGGCTTGATCTTGTGGCCAATCAGCTTTTTCAACAAAACCTACCCAATATTTAACCTCTCTATCTTTGCCATTGATTTTTACTGTTTCAGTTTTGTAATCTTTTTCAGGATATCTTTTATGGAAAGTAGGTAACGCTTCTTTTTCGGTTACAACTTTATTATTTATTCTTACAGAAAAATCATCTCTCAATAAGGTTATGGTGAACCGCTGTCCTATTGATTCCTTGAGTGAAGTCTCTGAAATTTGTTTTTTAAGTGATAGGTTAGATAAAATTATTAACGTTCCATGTTCTTTAATTCTGCTTAAAAATTTATTAACAGTTTCACTGTGTTCTTTATGTATTGGGATTTCGGACCGCTTTACTCCGTAACAGATAATATTTGGCTCATACTCCATAGATTCAGGTTCTATGATATTATCTGTTTCTGCAAGCATCCCTGATAGATCAAGTTCTATCCAATAGAACAAGCCGGTCAATTCACTTACTGTTAGAAGAGACAGCTTTCTAGCGATACCAAAAGGTGCGAGCTTACCTATGCCCTTTCGACCCATAATGTAGCGTTGCTTCGTTGTTCTTAAATCAAGAGTCTGTCCTGCTCTTTTTCTCTTTCCTATGACAAGATATTTTTCTCTTAACTCTTCTTCTGTCATTCCTACGCCATCATCCATTATGGCAATATTATTAGCTTCATTTAATTCTATCCATACATTTTCAGAATCTGCATCCCAAGCATTGGATATCAACTCGGCGATAACATTCGTTGGTTTATTTTGATAAAGCTTTAACCCCAAATGTTCAATAATGTTATGGCTATATCTTAATACAAGTTTTTTTTCTTCGGCTTCCGAGCTCATTTTTATTCCTTATTATTTTTCGTCTGGTTCATTATTGATTTTCCACCAAATTTTCCAATTTCAGCACTGCCTCTAACTTTACGAGTTTGAATATCTAAATTTGAAAGAATGTCTATAAAATTGATTTTTTTTTCAGCCATAGTTCCAAGCAAAGCAGCAATAATTCCAAGTTCGTTAGGAATTCTGCCATTTCTAGAGTTATTAGTTATTGAATTTGGGTGTTTTTTCATTAGAAATGCAAAATCTTTGGCTGATAATCCAGCTTTTCCAAGGTGTTGAGTAAACTCTTTATAATTCATTGAGTTAGTTCCATTTTTTGCTGGGTTTTAGTCAATGGCTTTTGATAAAGACACATTAAAATATTTGTATTTTTGCATTTTCATCGTACTTAGTATAGAAATTTTGCAGCGTTGTTCCCTACAGTGGGCCACAGGGGGAAAGCTGTAGAGCTGGCTGTCGATATCCTCAGGCCTTACCACTTATAAAATTCAGGATCCTTCATTAATTTCAGTCAAATCGTAAATTGTTGTCTTTATAGTTATATTTGTGATAAAAAATCACATGTAACATTATGTTTTTTATGGTAATTGATAGGTGATTGATGGACAAGATCTTAGTGAATTTTTCCGATGCTTCGTGGTGGTTTACAGGCCTTTTCTTTGTCGGATTATTGAAGTTGATAGCGATTCTCAAACCGGTAGTAGCAAGGGTGGCTAAAAATTTTTTACGGGCAAGAAAGTATAAGGAAAAAGTTTATCTGTATAAAAATCGGCACAACATTGCTGCAATAAATTATCAATCGGCTAAGTCACATGCGGCTTTTGTCATGTTTTTACTAACGTGCAGCTTGTATTTGGTTTGGTTCTCCGTTGGGTCTTTGTATGAAATTATTAAAGTTAATGATGGCATGGCTGCTATTTGTATCGCGCCGCTAGTGTTAGTCGAACTGATCTGGATTTTTCAAGATTCTACAGCTCGGTCGCTAGTTACTGAATACGGAAAGGTTCGCGTAAAAAACCGTTAAAGCGCCACTCTTATATTAGATAAAGGAGCTGTGTTTCGCTTTATATTGTAGGGGGAAGCCACCTTGGTCTTATGCTTTGGTAGACATCATCAGATGCACGTACCGTGTTCCTATACACTCTGGACTAGCTTACTGTTCAGGCTTTAGCTAACGCCCTGATGGTGTTTGCTTGTTTTATGCATGTTTCCTCAATAGCATGCTTAACAACATGCTTGTGATCTCCGTTCAATGGGCATGCTTTGACAACATCATTAACACTGCGGCGAAACAGCTTAAAACTAGGCTTTGTAGTTGTTGCAGACATCGTCATTCTCCTTTATATCGCTTCAAGCCTATAATTGGTTGAAGCCATATAGTCCTAACACCGCTCTAAAACGCTAACCACTTTACCGTGGATGTGGGTGGCCTCGCTGTTAACTTCGTAACGTTCGCCGTTATCAAGTAGGTATACTTTGCCATCTGGTAGCAGCTTCATTGCCCCAATTTTGTAAACATCATTTATCTGATACAGATAGGTGCCTTCCGTTACCGTCTTCTCAGCACTTGATACGAACAGCAGCTTGTTAGCGTGTTGCAGCACTAACGCTTTGTGATCTGGGCTGAGCCCAAAGGCCTGTGCGGCCTCTTGGTTAAATTGATAGTTGGCATGTGACACCAGTTGGCCGTTTTCAATGTGAAAAACGCCAAGGTTTGTCTGCGGCTGATGTTCAACCTTGTAACCCGCTTCTTCGATTGCTGGCGACTCTGAGTCATTGGAGAACTCGCTACCTTTGCCAAAACATAAATATTCAAGAGCTACTTTTTTTTCCAGATGGATTCTTACCAGCAACTCATAAGGGACAGTATTTCTTGTAGTCCACGTTGAGAAAGTGCCGATTGTTATTCCCAATAATTCGCCAAGCTCTATACGTGTTTTAACTTTAAATAAATGGATTAATCGCTCAATCAATACTCTTCCACCATCAGCTTCTAATGGCTGCTTGAGAGCTCCCCAGTTTGAACTGTTTTCGTCAAATGAATGTGAGTATTGCTTACCTTTTGGCGCTGTTCCAAAACAGAGGTAATTCATCGGAATTCGAGTGACCAGATGAATGCGTATTAGAAGCTCAAATGGAGTACTTCCTCGTGTCATCCATGTGGACAATGTACCGGGAGTTACTCCAATTATGTCGCTTAGTTCGCCTCTACTTCCTACGTTAAACAAGCGCATTAGCCTTGAAATGAGTGTTTTGCCACCGTCACATTCAACAGGTGTTTTCAGCCCCATAGAATTATCTGCAATTTTTTTATTGAAATAATCATTCATATGATCAACAATCCATTCGTCTGATAAACAAGCGCAGCGATCCGCCAAGATACAAACGCGCTAACATCTGAGGATATCACAAATGAATACAATCCAGTTGCAACTATCCACCCCCTACGTGACGTATGAAGAATACGCCCGTATCTCAGGCCTGCCGTACAACACCGTAAAACGTATGGTCGCTGATGGCCGCATTCCACTCCGCCCTAAAGCCAACCGCAAAGAAAAACCGATGATCAACTTGGTTGCTTTGCATCAAGAAGCTACCGAGTTCGCTGGTGCGGCATTCAGTGCCAGCGTTTCTGACCAACCAGCAGCGTAAGCCTGCGTACAAGCATCAAGCAAAAAGGAAATTGCTGCCATGTATACAAACACCATTGATATACAAAAAGGCTTAGGCCAACCACATGTACTAGGGGCTATGCGCCGCTTTGCGGAACAGCAAAACCTGTCTGAAGTGGCCGACCGAGCAGGGATGAAGTCAGCGCAAATACTGCGCAATAAATTGTTACCAAATCAGCCGCATCAAATGACTATCCACGAATTGGTGAGCGTCAGCCGCGCTAGCGGTAACCGTTGTTTAGTAGATGGGATATTGATGGAGCTGCAATGTGCACCATCGGTTGCGCTACAGCAGTTGACCGATGCAAACAAAACATCACTCACCGACCGCGCCCTAGAAATTACAGCCAACACAGGGCAACTGAGTTCAATCGCTCTCGATGCTAAAGCGCGTTGCGGCGTCACAGAACGTATGCGCCATGAAGCGGTGCAACGTGCCAGTAGCGCTATGAGCGAGCTAGCCGTGTTTTGTTATGAAATCGAAAAGCATTGCCTTTCTTCAATGTTATCTATCGCTACCAGTTCCTTGCCATCTGAGCAGCAACAATCCGTGTTGTCGTAGGGAGAAGTCATGAATACCGCGTTTTTATTAGCAGCTCGTTTTGAGTCACCCACTGTAGAACTTCGGCAAATTTGCCATGAGTTTTTTGGGATTAACGCGAAGACCGCAGAGCAACACGCCAAGGCGCAAAAGCTGCCAGTAACTACGTTCAAACTTCGCGATTCTGAGAAGTCACCCACCATGGTGAAAATTGAAGATTTAGCCGCATTCATTGATGCCCGTCATGCCCAAGCGAAGCGTGATTGGGATGCCATTCAACAAGCGAGGGGATAAACCATGCATTCAGTTCAAACACGTGATGGTGCCATAGATATTGGTGGCCGTAGTAATGGGGCAATGGCAATTGCTGCTATGCGCAAGATGTTGGGTAAAAGCAGCTTAGCTAGCATCTACGATGCGCTGACAGAACAGCAGCGTGCCACCGTACTTTATGCAGCACGTATTCGCCCAAGTTCTGCCATCAACACACCACTCATGGCAATGAGTATGGACGACCGCGAAGCGATTCGTGTTGCCATTATTGCACTGACTGACATGTCCAAAGCGTTTCTAAGCGTGCCGTGTGGTAGGGACCAAATCATTAGCCAACGGCCATCTAACACGCTGCTACATCCAAAAAATACAACTTCAGCAAATGAGCAGACGCTTGCGGATAAACAGTTGCTAGTCATCAACAAGTTAACGAAGGAATTAGCAGAGGAAATAAACCAAAGAAAAACAGCTTAGAGCGGTAAATCCAATAGCGCCAACTATTGGACTTACCTTACCGACACGGACATAAAGTAGGAGTTACTTAAAAAATGTCGATCACACAAAGCTTAACACCGGCAGAAGTTATTGCCAACGAAGCTAACCTGATTATCAACGGGTTAGGCGCTACAAGTTCAAGTATTGATATGGCTGAATCAGCTTTAGAGTCACTACAAGCGGTGGCTGAACAGCTCGCGCCCGACATTGCCCGCCAACTCAAACTGCGACTGGTGGCACTGCGCAATCGCATTCATGTTTTACAAGTGAGGTCGGCGTAATGGCACTAGACATGGATAAAGTTGAACACCAACGCTTGCGCAAGATGTTAGCCGATATGCTGGCTTTGCACGCTAATAGAGTTGAGACACAAGGCGTTGCCTCGGCTACGTTGTTCACACAAATGGCTCTCGGCATGACACGCTTTTGCGATGAAGTCCTAGTTGATGTGGGCGCTGCTAACGTATGCCGTGAAACTTATGAAGCGATGCAGCAACTTGAGCGGGCCAAAGTCATAAGTGCCGCCCCGCGCTTTCTTGGTTTTAATACGGAGAGAGCGCAAGCATGAGTCATCACGCTGAAACCCTGCAACGGCTGCATTTGCGGCCGTCCTTCAATTCCGTCATCAGCCTTGAGGCAGTATTTGCCGATCAAACTCGGCCACAACGTAAACCCTCTCCGGATGCTATCAAGCTTGGAAAACGGCTCCGTGCCATTGATGAACATCACCAACGCCGTGCGCTTGCGCGTGAGCTAGGGATGACATTTGCCGAGCTAACGGAGGCAGGGTTATGACGCAATACGCCATTGATCTGCTGGCCTATGTTGTTTGCCATTTAAGTGTGCCAAGCCGTGTGCGCGCCGAGCGCGAGATAGCCGCGGAGGCATACTTAGACCATGCCATAGGCAGCGACTGGCGCAGCAGAATTACAGCCCCAGCAGTAGGGGAGTGCATTATCACTGAGGTAAAAGGTGATTAATGGACTTAGCCAGTTTTGAAAGACAAGCCGGGGCAAACACCTCGGCTATTTTCGTTACGGTTAAACAGCGTAATGATCGAGCGTGGGCGTTAAAAACGTTGGAGTTTTTGCCGCACGATATCGGCCTGCCCCTGTTTATTGACTACCTTGGCCGCTACAAACGTGGCGATCATGGCGAACGAAATGCCAATATTTGGTTGCGCACGCGCTGTGAATCTATTGAGAAAATCGCTAAACGCTTTCCTATCCCTATGTGGCATTTGCGTACAGAAACCAGCCGTGCAGATATCGCTAAAGAGTGGGCCGACCGCTGTCAAAAGTTGCTACTTGAAACGACAGATTATGGTCACAAACAAAAGATGGACGCCAAAGAGCTGCTTGAAATTGTCAGGCAACCGGCTGACCAATGGGGTATTTGCCCCGCACTGCCATCTTTTAAAGACTATGCCTTGCGCAAAGCCCAAGGCGAGTTTGATGAAGACCCCAGCTTCTACACCATGGTTATTGCGGCAATCAGCCGGCTCACTGATGAAAAATGGTGGACGCGTCAGCTAGAGCGCCAATTCCAACGCTATGAAGAACACACCGCCATTGTGGTGGGCAAGGTCCGCGCTGGCGTGTCGCCTTACGTCAGCAACAAAGCACTGAAACACCATAAAGCCAAAAAGGCGGCAGCTCAGGCTTGGCTAGATGGTAACTATGTTATTAATCGCGAACACGATTTAGAGCTACTGCTAGCGGATGCCGTAGCCGCCAGCGTGGCAAATCCGGTTAACCGCCGCAATGAACTGATGGTACGCATGCGCGGCTTTGAGGAATATGCAAAAGATAACGACTATCAGGGTGTGTTTTTTACGTGGACGGCACCAAGCCGTTTTCATAGCTACCGAAAAAGTAAAAAGGGAACCAACCACGCGAACCGTAAATACACCGGCGCAAGCCCACGTGTTACCCAAAAATATTTGTGCTTACAGTGGGCGCGCTGCCGCGCAGCTTTAGCGCGTGATGAAATCGAGTTCTTTGGCTTCCGCGTTGTAGAGCCTCACCACGATGGCACGCCACACTGGCACCTACTGCTGTTTGTTAAACCAGATCAGCAAGCTAGTTTAATTAGCATCATGCAGCACTACGCCACCATCGTAGATAAAGACGAGCTAATGCGTGGCAACCACTTTGATCCCACACCACGATTTGAAGCTAAGAACATCGACAAAGAACGTGGCAGTGCCACTGGCTACATTGCCAAATACATCGCTAAAAACATCGATGGTGTCTATGTCGCTGACGACTACGAGGCAGAAAGCTCAGGCACTCATGGCGCTGAAGGCGTGGCCGCATGGGCGAGCTTATGGGGCATTCGTCAGTTTCAACAAATCGGTGGCCCATCGGTAACCGCTTGGCGCGAATTGCGCCGTATTCGTGAACCACTCGACTGTGAGGACATTTTAGAAACTGTGCGGCGTACCGCTGATAACGGCGATTGGCAACGCTTTATCGAAACCATGGGCGGTGCCTGCTTACCACGCAAAGACCGCCCCGTGCAGTTGATGAAAGCCATTGCTGAGACTACCAACCAGCACGGTGAAGATATTGTCCGTATTTGTGGGGTGATGTCAGCCAAAGCCAGTGCTACTACTCACCTTGATGGCTGGGAAATATCAAAACATGGGCTTGCCGAGTCTACCGGCAACACCGCTTTTGCTGTTGATTTTCAGAGCGGCGACAGCCGCGAGGCTTGGAGTTCTGACAATAACTGTACGCGAGGATCAAAACCAACCAAAGAAGATCGCCGTTTGATCTCCGAACTCAAAAAACTAGGTATTGAACCGAGTGATCTGGCGCTACTGCGAAAAGGGGCTGTTATTCATTCGTCAGGCTCTTTAGTCCGTCTAAGAAAAAGCGCCACCAATGGTGCTGCAATGCTTATTGTCAGTCGTGCCAACGATACCGCAAAAGAGAACCGAACAGACTGGCACGACATGGATTCAATCGCCACGCACGACGCCAAGCAGTTGGCCGACACCGAGCGGGCCAACTTACGGGCAGAGGCTTGGCAGCTAATTGAACATGGCGGTGATGTTGAAGACTGGATTAACCAACAGCCAACGGTAAACAGTGCTGAAGTTGCACTTCAGCAACTGCAAGATGTGCTGGATTTAGAGCGTATCGAAACCGCCATGAACGAAAAGACCGCACGTAAAGCCGCTGAGGTCAAATTCTGGAGTGAATACGATGCCGATTTTTAACAAGAATAGCGCCGCAGACCGCGCCAAGCTCGACGCTGTCTTTGCGGAAACAACGAAGAACCTTGAGCGTTATCAGCGCTGTAAAAAGCTGTTAGATGCTCATCGGCCGCGTCAGCAAATCATCGCCTGGTTAAACGGCCTCAACCCCTCAGAGCGGGAACGTTGCCGCGTAATACTCAACAACATTAAAAATCAACGCCGCGCCAAAGCGGAACAGGGGGAATGATGGCTGTATTAGCTAAAAACTCACAGTTAAGCCTTTTGGAGAACGATCAATGGCAGCCTATTACAACGAAATCGACCCTTTCGCAGCAGAATGGCTGCGACAACTCATTAAACATGGTCACATCGCAGATGGCATCGTTGACACCAGAAGCATTGAAGATGTGCGGGCAGATGAAATTAAAGAATTCACCCAGTGCCACTTCTTTGCTGGTATTGGTGCCTGGTCTTACGCTCTGCGTCAATCAGGATGGGACGATTCGCGACCAATTTGGACGGGTTCATGCCCATGCCAGCCTTTCAGCTCGGCAGGCAAAGGCGCTGGATTTGATGACGAGCGGCACTTATGGCCTAGTTTCTATTGGCTCATCAAGCAGTGTCGCCCTCGAGCAGTCTTTGGTGAGCAGGTTGCAAGCAAAGACGCAGAGCGTTGGCTCGACCTTGTACAAGCTGACATGGAAGCCTTGGATTATGCCTTCGGGGCTATCGCGTTCCCGTCTGCGTGCATCGGTGCGCCGCACATCAGAGACAGAACGTACTGGGTGGCCGACTCCGAACGCCAGCAACGTCAAGAATGCGTATCAGGATGCGGAGAAAGTGATAGCAAGAAAGGACGCGGGACGACAGAGCAACCTACAAGACTTTGCAGCGTTGGCGGGATGGGTAACACCGAACGCACGGGACTGGAAAGACTCAGCTGGGGACATCAAAGCAAGGGCAGACGGCAAACATCGATTCGACCAAGTGAGCCGACAAGCGCCGTTAGCCGGATGGCCGACACCTCAAGCGATAGACTCTGCGAACGGAGTGAGAGCGCCACGATTGAAGAAAGATGGCAAGCGAGACCCTCTATCGGACGGGAGCTACCGCAGCGATTTAAAGGATATCCCGTACCTGATAAATTCAGCGCCACCGTATATGGATCTGATGGAGCCAATGGCTTGCCGACTAACGGCTTCTGGCGAGATGTTGACTGGCTGCTCTGCCGTGATGCCAAGTGGCGGCCAGTTAGACCCGGCACATTCCCGTTGGCTAATGGCGCTACCAACAGAGTGGGACGATTGCGCGGCTATGGTAACGCTATCAACGCAGAAGCGGCTAAAGCGTTCATAACATCATTTATGGAGTGTAAATAATATGCCAACACTACTGCGCGGCCTGGAACAAGAGGCCACTATCCTCGATTTAATCAGCCTGACCGATATTACCAGTGAGCGCATTATTGATGGGCTAGTCGATTTTTATGTACGAGGCCACAACCTGACCACCGCTGCTGCACTTAACGGCGAAACCAAAGGTAACTTAAGCACGGCTAAATCGACGTTAGATGCCAAAGCTGAAACAGTTTGGCGGATAACAGAGCGGGAAAACACACGTAAAGGTTATGGGTTTGCTCAGAACTGCTGATGCAATTTAGCTAAGTTAGTTGCGTATAACACACTTTTTATATCTCGCAACTGTTCGGCCGAAACCTACTTAATCGACATGCTAATAGCTCAAATTAGCTCGTTTCAGCCGAACGATCATGGCGCTTGCTTTCCATGTTTCAATTATTGCCAGCGCAATTTGAACAGCATTTTTCTTTTCAAAAAGTGAAAAGTTGCGCGACTAGATTTATGTGGATAATAGGTTAAGCCATATGGCAAATGAACAAATAAGGAGTTGTACTTATGTGTAGATGCTTGAAGCTGCAGCAGATCGGTTTGCTGGCAGAGTTAGTGGCTTCTGTGACTGTTTCTGAGAGTGATAAAAGTGCTTTAAACGCACTGATTGCCGAAATATCGGATAAGCCATGTGCAGAATTTTCATTGAAAACTTTCAATGGCGTACAAGTAATATCACAACAATAGGTCCTTAATAGCTTTTAGGTGATAGGCAATCTTTTGTTGCTCATGAGCAGACAGCGTTAGTGGCGCTGCCTGCTCATAATCGAGTAACTCAGCCACTGGCACTTTTAGCGCATCAGCAATCGCCATCACGACAGACAACCGCATATCAAAGCCTTTCTCGATTTTCCCCATCGTTCGTTCACCAACCCCGACCAGCGTTGCAAGTTGCAACTGAGTCATTTTAAGCCGCCTTCTGTGGTGGCTGATCCGTTGCCCAATTAGCGCAAACCTGATCGTCATACTGCTCAAACTCCTGTGACGGGTGATTTTGAGCCGCAGGATTTTACCGAAATTATGGACGGTACCCGCAACTTTTTGCGGTTTGCTTGATAAAAATCGCAGTAGTATCAGTGGCTAACAGATAGTTGTCATCTAATGGAGTTGTATAGATGTATATGTTGATAAATCAGTTGGATATTGTGATCAATGCAATAGAAGTGGCTCACACGGAGGAAGAGAAAGATACCGCTATCAGTCTTATAGCGCTGATTGTTGAGTATCATAAGTCTGCTATTCGGAGGACCAAAGCCGCAAAGCAATTATTAATTTAGAGTTATTGGGGTTATAAATGTTTGACGGTGTCGTCAATTGGGGTTATTATAACCCTACATTGAACAGGTAGGAGGTTTAGTGAAAAGTGCAGACCTGATTAAGCTTTTGGAGTCCAACGGATGGGAGCTTGTCAGCGTAAGAGGAAGCCATCATAAATTTAGGCATCCAGATTACGAAGATCCCGTTGTGGTTCCTCACCCAAAGAAAGATTTAGGTAAGGGACTGGTTCAAAAGTTAAAACGGCAGGCGGGGCTATAAGCCCCACCTTACTTAGCACTAAACTCGTAATAAATGGTGGAGTAAAACTATGTTATATCCCATTGCAATTGAGATCGGTGATACAGCAACGGCCTATGGTGTTGCTTTCCCTGATTTGGCGGGGTGTTTCTCTGCTGGTGATACGCTTGAAGAAGCATTAAGCAATGCGAAAGAAGCGGCAGAGCTATATCTGGAAGATTTGGCTGAGCGTGGTAAATTGCCACCGCAGGCGGGTGATTTAGCTACGTGGCAAAAAGATCCAGAATATCAAGGCTGGGCGTGGGCGATTGTCGATGTGGACATTGAGCCATATATGGGAAAGGCTGCGAAAATCAACGTGACGCTACCCACGTTAGTGACAAAGCGCATTGATGATATCGTCCAACAAATGCCAGAGTATAAAAGCCGCAGTAACTTTTTACAGATAGCAGCAATGCGCGAATTAGCACGTAGTAAAGAGCAAAGTGAAAACGTTGCTTAAGCTGAGGCCGTAGCTGTTCTATTGCCATACAGCCGTTGGGCGCAGTGGCTCATTGGTAGTGTTACTTTGCCCGGTGTTTTGATGGCGGGTGGCACTACCATTCGCTGTACTTCTTCGACTGCCACAAACGACATGCCACAAGGTTTATCACCTTCAATATTGCCGCAAACATATAGCCGTTCGCGGGTGCAATCACTCATTTGTTTAGTTCGGCGAAGATATGCGCGGCCGCCACAGTTAGGGCAATACATGCCATTTCCGTTACCTTTACTCATGTTGCTACATCCTCGCTAATATGCACATTGTTGCTTGGTGCGACAATTGACTAATTTAATTAACTATTGTACCAAAAAATACTCATATGAATTATTTTTATAATCATTTTGAGTGATACTGATATCATTTGAAAATTATTGTTTGACCTCAAACTCCAACTGGCTGGTGTAGCCCGAGTCTCTGATCTCATGCCGCACGTTGACCAGTAGCCACGCGAGCTGGTCAATTTCCGTTTTAAAGCCTGATACGGTGACGGGGCATTCAGGAAACAACGCTGGGTTACCTTGTGCCAATGTGAGCTGCAGTTTAGCTTTGCCGCGTTGCAACCGTTGCCATTCGGCTTTGGCGGCGCGCTGGGCGTTCTCTTTGCTGGCGTAGGTGTGCCGCAGGATTTTTACGTTGTCATCATCGCCAAGCAATACCTGCTTATCTTCCTTTTGCTTACCGTCACTGCTTACGCTGGTGCGCTTGGCGCTCTTGTTGTCTTGCCAGTAGGCGATAACGCCTGAATAGCTTTCGCGGTCAGCCACGTTAAAGCTGTGGCGGTCACCACTGCTGCGGGTGATGGTGGTGGCAGGCAAGGCTTTACCTGTCGCGCTCAG
This sequence comes from Shewanella sp., assembly GCF_048265805.1. Lineage (GTDB taxonomy): Bacteria > Pseudomonadota > Gammaproteobacteria > Enterobacterales > Shewanellaceae > Shewanella. The sequence goes on from NZ_JBLXAT010000009.1 coordinate 83,217, forward strand.
TGCTTGGCCGGCTAACATAAATAGCAGGTTGTCAGCTTTCACGGTGGCGATAGCATCAAACTGTTGCGCCATGCGGGTTAAGAAACTGGCGTCTGATTCGTTGGCTTGGTCGAGGTGGTCAATTAGTTGGCCAGCGAGGGTGTCACTCAGTTTGGCTGTGAGCTGATGCCGGCTAGCAATGATGTTCACAATCTCTTGCAACGTTTGGCCGTGCCAACTTTGTTCGCGCAGCTTTTGCAAACTGCCACGCAGGTTGACAGATTTGCCACGAATGGTTAGCACATCCGGTGGGCCGCTGTGGCTCACTTCGTCAATGATATAGCTGCCTTTGTCGACCAGTGGCGCGTTTTTCCAACCCAGTTTAACGGACATGGCCGCGCCTTTGCGGGGTAGGTTGAGTTGCCCGTCGCTGTCATCAAGCTGCAGCTCAAGCGAATCGGATTCAAAGCCGCGTTTATCATCTAGGCTAAGGCTAATTAGCCGTGGCTTAATCTTACTGCTGATATCATTGCCATCTACGGTGATGCGGTAATCTGGCTGCATTTATAGGTTCCTCAAACTGCCAAGCAACTTAGCAGTGCTATTGAGTCGTAGCAGTTCGGGCAGATCGGTATCATCCACCCGTTTTAACTCCACGCTAAATTCGATTTTTCGGGCGCTACCGTCTTGAAAAAACTCACTGCGGCTGCGAGATATCCGCTCAATCACGTAATGGCCGTACACCTTGCCGCTGCCATCAATCAGCGGGTAGGGCGCGCCTTGGTCGGCCATGGTAATGAGTTGCTCTAGCGAACTATCGCCGCCGGTGACTTCTGGCATTAACACGCCAGAGAGGTGAAAGGTTTCATCACCCACACCCACAAACTGGCTTGATGGGCGGGCGTTAACCCGCGCATTGGTGGGATGGCGCCATACCATGGATTGCTCGGTTTTCTGGTAGGGCGCGGTGGTGCGGCTAAACACAAAGTAGCCAAGAGTCATCATCATGCGGTGTTACTCCAAATCCATTAGGCTGGTGCGCAGTTGCGCCTGTTGCTGTTGTTCACGGCGATCAAGTTCTTGCCGCAGCATTGCTAATATGTCGCGGTTATCCATGCCCGGTTGCGTTTGAATGGTGATCGGCGCATTGATGCCAGCATCGATGTACACCGGCGCCTTGTTGTCGCGGCCAGTGGTGGCGCCGCGTGCTTTAACCATGGTCAGTGGTGCCGTGGTTGGCGTGTTGGCACTGGTTAGCTCGGTATCATTGGCGGTCGCGACCATTGGCGCGCTGGCAATGCCAAGCGATAACGTGGTGGCTTTAAGCGTTTTACTGAGATTTGCTACCGACTGCAGCGGTGCATTTGCGGAGCGGTCGAGCCCCACCGATAAGCCCTGCATGGTGTAGTCGCCCAGCTCGGCAAATACGCGGCTAGGGGAGTGAATACCCAGCAAGTTTTTCACCCAATCGACTGAGCCATTCACGGTGTCACCTAATGAGTTTTTAAGGGCGCCGAACTTGCTTTTAATGCCGGTAATTAACCCATCAATGATATGGCTGCCCAGTTCAGTGAAGCGCTCGGGCAGGTTGGCTAAGAAACTGGTGATTTCATCAAAGTGGCCGACTATCAGCCCCAATGGTGTCCAACTAAAGAGCTGTTTAATCACATCCCATGCGGTGCTGCCAACGGTCTTTATCTGTTCCCAGAACGTAGCAAAGTAGCCCTTGATGCTGTCCCAGTTGTTGATCACCATTCCCAGCGGCGTCCAACCAAAGAGCTGCTTGATAAAGTCCCACGCAGCAGAAAACGCTGGCTTAATCATTTCCCAAAATTGCAGTAGGTATTGTTTAACGGTGTCCCAGTGAGTGATCAGCAGATAGCCCGCTGCAATCAGTGCGGTAATGCCCAGCACAATCCAGCCCATTGGCGTAGTCAGTAGAGCAATGGATAAGGTACGGATCCCCATGACCAGCCCTTTGAGCAAACTGCCCATACTGGTCGCAGCGGTACCGAATAGCCCCAAGCCTTTGCTAAGCATCGGCATTGATTGAATACCCAAAACACTGGCACTCAGGCGCAGCATGGCAAACGGGCCAAGCAGGCCGCCAATAGTCAAGGTCAGCGCACCGCCAGCCACCGCTAAGGCTGATACGGCGAGCGCGCCTTTCAATAAGGTACTCGCCAAGGCGGGGTTGGCTTTTACCCAACTGCCGACCGCGCGCACTACATCGGTAATGTCTTTAATGAGGCCGCGGATCTCATTGCTATCACCTTCAAACAACTGAATGCGCACATCATCAAAAGCGGATTTGAGCGTATCTAAATCGCCTTGGGCGTTGTCGGTCATCACCTTAGCCATTTGTTTGGCTACGCCTTGGCTTTCGCTGGCGAGCTGCTTGGCATACTTAGCAAAGCCTTGGCTACCGGCTTGGCTAATCAATTCATTCATGCCGCTGGCAGCTTCTTCACCAAACAGGGTTTTATAGATGCTTAGCCGATCTGCAGAGCCCATTTTCTCAGTGGCGTTGGCAACGTCTGTCATCACGCTGATGATGTTGCGCATATCGCCGTTAGCGTCTTTCGTGCTAATGCCTAACTCAGTAAAAATGGCTTGCGCCGCTTTAGTCGGCCCCGCCAAACGGTTGAGCATGGCGCGCAGTGCGGTACCAGAGTTAGACGCCTGAATGCCGATGTTACCGAGTAAGCCCCCAGCGGCGGCTGCTTCTGATAAATCCATGCCGGCCGTTTTGGCGATAGGCCCCATGTATTTCATGGTTTCACTGAGCATCTCTAAATCAACGTTCGAGGTGGTCATGGTCAGCGCCAGCACATCGGCCACTTTGCCCATCTGGTCAGCCGGCATTTTGAATGCTGACAGAATGTTTGAGCTGATATCCGCTGTGCGGGCTAAATCCACATCGCCGGCTTTGGATAAGTCCAACATTGCTGGCATAGCTGCACGAATGCTGTTGGGCGTAAAACCCGCCATCGCAAGGAACGCTTGGCCGCGCGATACATCGGTGGCGGTAAAGCTGGTATCAGCGCCGAGTTGCCGCGCTTGGTCGCGCAAGGCTTTAAGTTGTGGGCTGTTGGCATCTAAGCGGGTGAGCGCTTGCACCTTGGATTGGGCGGTTTGGTATTCCATACCGGGGGCCAACAAACTGGCACCGGCATAAAGCCCCGCTGCACCAGTGGCTAAGGCGGTGGCGCCTTTGCCTTTGAGTTCGCCGGCAAGGGCTTTGCTGTTGCTAAAACGTTGGCGGGCGGCGCTGAGCTTTTTCTGTTGTGCGGAAACTTGCGCTAAGCGGTCTTTTTGCTGTTTGAGTTGATCATTGGCGCGTGCCAATGACGCGGTGAGTTCGCGTTGGTGTTGGCTTAAGTGGCGGGTATCAATACCAGCTTCACGCAGGGCAGTGCGCTGCCGTTGCTGCGAGATAGCCAACTGTTGCTGCTGGGTTTTAAGACGCACGGTTTCGCGCTGCGCTGCCGCATAACTGCGGGTGAGCGCTTTGCTGGGTGCGGTGCTGGCGTTCATCTCCTGGGCTAAGCGCGCCATGTTATCGCGCGCCTCTTTAAGCTGGGTAGAGGTCAGCCCCAATTGCCGTGCAGTGTTGCGGTAGCCCTGTACTTGGCGAGTTTGCTGCTCTAGCTGCTTCACGCTAGCGCGGGTTTCTTTTAATGCTTGTTGGGTAGTTACGCCGGCACCGCGCATTTTCTTCAGTGGGGCGGTCACCTTATCCACGGCGGCCAGTATGACTTGCAGTTGCAGCTTATTCATCAGAGTCCTCAGCGCTATTTAAACGGTTCCAGCGGCTAACCGCTAAGGTGTGCCAGTGTTGCAGTTCATCAAGCTCAAAGGCCGCCATTTCGCTTGGCGGCCAGTGAAAGATAATGGCAATGTCGGCCAGCAAATCATCTACGCTTGCGCTGAGGTCGGTTCCCGCATCTGCTTGGGCAGCAAAAAATTTGTCACGGCTCCACCCAATAACAACAAATCTTCGGGCTCAAGTTGGCGCGCTTCATCTTTGGTGATCATCGGGGTACTGATCCGTGGCAATAGCACGGTGAGTGAGTTCACATCCATGTTCAGAATGTCGTTAAGGTTTAAGCCGCGCAGCTCGCCGGCTTTGGGTTTACGCAGGCTGACTTCAGTAATGGTTTTACCATCGCGTTGGATCGGATTGTCGAGGGTGACAGTTTCGGTGCTCATAGGGTTTCCTTAGCAAAAAAGCCCATGCCCAAGGCGGGCATAGGCAAGGGACAATTACAGGCCAATGGCTTTGCGGTGGTCGGCCATGCGGTCGGTACCATCGGGGCCGATTTCAATCATGTTGATCACATCGATTTCGTGCAGCACTTCGCCGTCGAGCACCTCTTTGTAATAGGTGCAGCTCATGCTGGCTTTGGTGGTGCTGTCGTCACCGTTTTTGAAGGTGCCGCGATCAATCTCTTTGAAGCGGCCACGGCACACGATTTCTACGCTAGACACTTCGCCTGAGTCATCACGTTGAAAGGAGCCCGCAAAGCGCAGTGGTACGCCCTCAATCTTGCTGCTGCCTTGGCGTTTGATAATGGCGTCACTGTAGCCGGCAAAGGTGAACTCGATATCGATAGCTGCATCATCCAGCCCCATATCAATGTTGGCGGCACCGGGCATACCGCCACCGCGATAGGCTTCAAACTTGCGGGTAAGCTTGGCGGGGGTAAATTCTTGCGCTTCACCCACCCAGCTTTCGCCATCAATAAACACGTTGAGATGTTTTAACTTACGAGGTAATGCCATGGGTTAGTCCTTATGCCGCAGCAACAGAGGCGGCGAAATCGGCCAGATAGGTGTCAGTAATGCGTTGCTGGAAGGTCAAATCTTCCAGTGGTGGCACTGGCGTGTAGTCGTAATCGATATACAACTTGCCGTTTTTGAGGGTGTCGGCTTCGTTCAAGTCTTCGTTGTACCAAGCGGTACCATCAACGAGATAGCCTTGGCCTTTTAGCTCGCGAAACTTGGCGTTAATGCCTTCGATAATGTCTTTCACCAAGGTGGGGGTAAGCGGTTTATCCACGGCCCACATGTGCGCTTCAGCAATGGTGTCAGCCACAATCTGTGCGGTACGGGTGTAGTTTTCAAAGGCAAACAACGGATCGCTTGAACAGGTGCGCGAGCCCCAAAAGCGAAAGCCGTCTTGACGAATGAGGGTGGTGATCTCATTGCTGTTGAGATAGCCGGCGTCAGTATCGGGATCTTGTAAGTCCCAAAACACTTGCTTAGAAATACCGGTCACATTGGGCACGCTAACGTTTGATAGGGTTTTGTGCCAACCCACGGTTTTATCGATGTAGGCACGTAAGCCCAGCGCGTAAGCGGTGGCCGGTACAGCTTCGCTTTGCGCAGTATCGCTATTAAGCGCAATAAACTCAGGCCAAATCAGCATAATTTCACGGTCACTGAAGTTTTCACGATAAGCGACCACCGCTTCTTTAGTGGCGCAATCGTGTGGATAGGCATACACAAAGCCACGCAGCTTTTTAGCCACACTACATAAGGCGGTGGCAACGGGCAGGGTATCTAGCCCCGGTGCGCCCAGAATACGCGGCTTAACACCAAGTTGTGATTGCGCCGCAAGTAGCGCCTGCAGGCCAGTATATTGGCCGTCATCGGTGACGGTACCCACAGCATTGGCGGCCGTTTCGGCATCATCGGCACCAGTAGCCACACGCACCACTACCACCATGGTATTAACCACATTAGTAATCGCGGTGAGGGTTCGCTTTAACGTGCCATTGGTACCCGCAAGGCCAAGGGCATTTTTAGGGGTAGTTAGCAGCACCGGTTGGTTGAGCGGGAACTGGGTAGCATCGGCATCATCGCCAGTAGCAACAATCCCAATAACCGAAGTGGACACGGTACGGATAGTACGGCTGCCTTCGTTGATTTCAACAACGCGCACGCCGTGGTGGTATTCAGACATAAATTTGGCTCCATGAGGTTTGCAAACTCAGCATTAGCAGCCGTTAGCTTGCAAACCCAGTAGGAGCCGATCAAACGGTTATGGGGGTAACTCGAAGAGGGTAATAGCTAAATATGAAATACTTATTTTTAATTAACATCTTATTGAGTTTTATTACTGTTTCTGAAATTTAGGAAAGAAATTTCGTAATGCTTAATTTCACCACTTTCTCGGCAGTAGTATGCTTGATAGAACTTGAAATTATAATGAGCGTTTTCTTGAACCTTTTTTTCAATGATTTCAATGATTTTAGCTTTGTCTTTGTCGGAGGTGTTGATTCCGAATATAATCCCTTTTAAACTTTTAAAATCATATTCTAATGTTGTATCATTTTTTGAATAACTCCCGGACATGTTACATATTAACAGCCTGTACTCATTCTCGTATTTCCAATCTTTTGTTTTTTGAGTCACAGATTTGTAGAAGTTGTTCCAGTGTGATTTTCTCCATTTTTCGGTGTATTTTTGAGCTGAAGGGCTGGTGATGCCATTCCATGAAAACCAGTTTTTATATATGGCTGGCTCAGGTATTTGAGCTATAGATTCGAAAAAATTAAGTGCGTGGTATTTGTTCTTGTATTTAATAGGATGAAATTTAAACGGACATTTTCCCTTTAGTGCACCGTTAACCCCCCATCCTCGTATAGCATTGTTTAGCTGGATAATATTATTTCCATCTTTATCAAATTCGGCAGAAAAAATCATACAGACTCCTTTATGATTATCTCCGTAATTTCCCCATACAGATGAGTTTGAACATTTGCTCATGAAACAGGCCGTAAACCAATCAGGAAACATCAAATTTTCTAGTTTTTTGATATACAACCCACAAAAAGCAGTTGTAAACAGAGTTCTTTTAACGTTAGAAATTTCATGTGAAAGTACGTTCATAAGTTCCATTTGCTCTGAGAAAAAACTATCTCTAAAAAACAACTCTCTTAATTTTTGTTCGCCATGTTTTTCTTCTAATTGTTGGATTGTGGAAAATAGCGATTCATCTATCTTACCTAGGAAGGGTAATTCACATTTTTTGAATGGGTTTGTGATTTTTTTTGTTATTTCTGAAAGTCTTTCATATATGCAATGCAAAGCAAGGAAATGGACTGCTTTGAGATAGAATTGGAGTTCACTTTTATCAACTTTTTTTCTATGGTTAGATATTCCAGTTATCAGTATTTTTAAGTGTTTGCTGTTGAGGAATTGTTCTGAAATTATTGAAAATTCATCTTTGAAGTTGTTATTTAAGTCGTCGATGGTTAAACAGGTGTCTAGATTTTTATTTAAATCAAATTCATTGTTTTGGATTTGAAATCCTAAGCACAAATTCATTAAGCAAAGTAAGTAGTGATTAAAAAGATTTCGCCATAAAATTTCATCACCTTGCCAATAGATGTCTTTGAAACCTTCTACGGGATCATTTAGGATTTCCGGAGGGGCAAAGAAAATTGATTGTTTTTCAAGTTCCTTAAACTCCCCCAATAATCTGTTTATGCTTCGAAAACGATAGAATGTACTAATTTCCACCACGTTGTATATCTCATTCGACAACCAGTTGTAAAATTATGCATAACACGATCACACCGACCATAGCAAGAAAGTCATTCTTAAATCAGACAGGACTGCTAGATATCTCTTATCTCTTTTTGAATTTAAGCCGTCAGAGTAGTCACTACACTAATCACCGAATCAGGGTTATCCACTTGCCGCAGTTCCACTCGTACCGTTAGTTTGCCGCCGGCAGACGCGGAGATTTCCTTTTGTGCCGTTAATGGTTGCCACGCTGAAGATGGATTGCTGGTTGTGCCGCTCTTGCTGATCACCACAAAGCGGATCTCGGTGTTGTTCATGTTGGCAAATTGGCCGCTCCAATTACCAATACCGGTGACATAAGTGGTGCCACCGTAATAGGCCTCAACATAGCCGCTGGCGTAAAAGTAGATCGCCATTTTGTGGACACTGCCCCTGCCATCGTCGGTATACGCAGCATCAAGGAACGCTAGCGTGCCATCCCAAGGTTGTTTCTGCCACACCAACACGCCGTTGGCATAAACCTTGTCCATTTCTTGGCCGTTGGCGTAGACGGTACCCGAATCTGTTGGAATGGTGACACCACAAACAACTAGCGCCATGTGCTCAACTCCTTAGGCGTTTGCGCCATCGTTACGAATATACAAAGTGGTGCCGCTGATACGCATTTTTACCGCACCTTGGGTGGCGTTTGTTGCCATGGGTAAGCGGGCGCCAGCGAGTGTGCCCGAGGTAATATTGGCAGCAGAGTGGTTATGGCCTGCCGGTGTGAATGTGCTTGGCTTGCCACTGACTTCACCCCATGACGGCCAGCGGCTGGCATAGGCCGGAATACCCGATAGTTGACCCCAACTGTGGCTGTGGGATGATGCGGCCGCGCCAACATCGGCAGCGGTTAAGATGACGTGGCCGGTTCGGCCATTAACGGATGATACCGCATCAGTGTTGTCGACTTTATCCCACTTATCACCATTGGAGATCAGCCAGTCACCCACCTCAAAGTTGAGGCCAAAACGCGCGCCGGCTTGGCTAACAATGTAGTAATCCCCTTTTTTGGCAGGGGTAGTGGGCAATGCTGGTTCATTAGTGGTGGGGTTCCACAGCCCTTGGTACTCCACTTGGCCCAATACGGTATCGCTGATCTGACTGAGCGGGATTTTGGCGTTGCTATCTAAGGTTGCCACCCCGTTGGCATTGCCAAGCGTAGTTTGCTGTACATAGCGGCCATCGAGTTGCGCATTGGAACGCACTTGATTATCAGCGGTACCAGCGACCATGTAACCCGCAAGCGCATGATTGCCCCAACTCCATGCGGCGGTCCAATGGGCCACATCATCGGGGTTGGTATCACCAATGCGTTGATTAAGCATCTGGGTTACCCGCAGGCTGTGAGTGGCGCGGCTAGTATCATCCAGCGGCGTATCTTCACCGGTGAGTTTGAGCAGACCAGCCACTAAGGCGCTGCCCGGTGGCAGCATAAAGCCGGCATCACCGACAATCTCAATATTGGTGGCATCGGCTCTATCCAGCTTAATGTCTACCGCCAGCAATGCCACGGAGCCAGCGGTTTTCTCAACAATGGCTGACGCTTGAGAATACACAGCAATCAAGGTGCCATCGTCACTGAGTAGCCCAAAGGCGCGCATGCTGTAAACGTCTAGTGATTCATCCCGAATAGTCACATGAATGGTATCGGCCGCTACCAACTCGCCAGCGAAGGTATCGAGCCGTTTAATTTCAGTCGGCAGGCTGGTATCTGCCGCCGTGGCGGTGTAGTTGCTATCGCTAATGGCGATCTGCGTTAACTTAACGGCGTTGGTACCGTTGTTTTGTGCGTTGATAAGCGCTGCGCGCCCTGCATCAGTGATGATGATATTCATTGTGTTAACTCCAAACGGCGATAGATGCCAGCACGGCCAGCGGTAGCGATGGTGATACCTGCAGCGGCTTTTAATGAGGCGTTGACGGTCATGTAAGAGCGCGCGGGTTTAACGCGCGTTACTTCATCAACAATGTCTTGCTGAAACTGCGCGGTGATGCTGTCGCCATCCATATCGGGGGCATTGATAGTGATTTCAAAATGGTGCGGTGCGCCGTTGCGAGGTTCGCGCAATGCGACTGCAGCGCCGAAAGATTCCACCACCGTGCGAACAGATAACGCCGTGCCTTGGCGGCGCTTGGTATCAATGGCGGTGCGTAAAATGCTGCGGCGTACTGACTCGGGCCAGTAGGATTTCCACGTGGTTACCCCAAGCGACCACGCAAGCCACGGCAGCAGCTTGGTGGGGCAACTGTCGGGGTTCCATAAATCGCGCAGCGGTGTGGGTAAATCAGTGGCGCGGGTTAATACACGTTCAAGCCGGCGCTCTAATGGAGTGGTGTTAGGTGGCAACAGTGAATCACTCATTGAGCAATGCCTCCATAAGTCACATTGATGTTGTCACAGTAGGCGGCTTGGTTGACGTTGCAATGCACGTCCTCAGTAGGCGATAGCAGTTCAACACGTTGCACGCCGCCCACGTGTAGCGCGGCATATAAGCCTGATAGCGTAATGCTGCGGCCTAAGCGGCGGTTGTCATCAATGTAGACATTCACTGCTGCAATGGCGGAAGTGACCACCACCGTTGGATCTGGCCCCGCAAAGGTGTAAAGCAGTGCATCAATTTGGTAATTCACAATACTGGCGCCGCGAGTGTGCACGTTATCGGTCAGTGGGCGTAAATCTTCACCCGATAGCCGGGTGTTGACGGTATCGACCAGCTCTTGTGATGGTGCGCCGGTGCCATCGCGTGCTAATACGGTTACCGCTACATCACCGGGGCGGGGTGAACTTAGCCCCGCATTGTAGGTGCATTGCAGCACCATCACGTTGTCGGGGAGCTGCGCCGCCAGTTCGTCGGTTAACGCATAGGTGGCAAAGGTGGGGCTTTCCACGCTGGCATCCAGTACGCGGCCATCAACACTGAGTGCATGATAGATATAAGCGCGGGCAGGGCCGGCGACTGATAAGCCATCGAGCGAAAGCAAAATACGCTGGCGAAAGGCTTCATCACTTTCATAGGTGGCAGGCACTGGGATCACAGCATCAGGATCACCGGCATCAATCACCAACCTTGTTACGCCAAGCAAGGCCGCCAAATTATCTAAGTCGCTATCAATGGCGTAAGCCAACATCACCGCCTTGGCGGCATCGTTCACCCGCTGCCGTAGTAGGATTTCCCGATAGGCCACAATCTGCAGCAGCTTATTAATGGGCTCAGACTCTAACGCGAGTACCTCACTTAGGTTGGGGTCGAGATCAGTCAGTGCCGTTTGCATGCTGGTTAAGATGGTTTCGTAATCCAGCGGCTCAACAACATTAGGGGGCGGAAGTTGGTTTAAATTAATAACGCTCATGAGCTAAACCTTTGCGGTTGGTGCTAAGTGGTTGGGCTTGGGTTAGCCGTAGTTCACTTGAAACTGTTCATCGGTTTGGGTATCGGTGCGCTGTACATCCAACGTAATGGCAAGCTTGCCATTAAGGGCTTGGCTATCGAGCGCGACCGCATTGATTTGGATCCGCGGTTCCCATTGGGTTAGGGCATCCACCGTGGCGGCCATCAAGCGCAAGCGGGTAGCACCGTGCTGTGGTTGGTCAATCAATTGAAATAGCGCTGAGCCATAGTTGCGGCGCATTACGCGGCTACCAATGGGCGTACAGAGAATGTCTTGAATGCTTTGGCTGATATGGGCGCGGGTTGAAATACTGCGGCCTGTGGTCACGTTCACTGTGGGCCTCCTGTCATGCTGCCACCCGATTGCACACCACCATGTTTATGACCACCAAACTCAATACCATCAATGTTGGCGCCACCTTTGTTGGTGAGTTTGCCTTGATGATCAATCGCACCTTTAATGGCGGCGCCTTGGTTAACCGTGAGCTTTTTCGCCACGGTGAGGTTACCGGTAAAGTCGGCGTTAGGTGTGTCGATGGTGACTTGCTCTGAGGCGTTAACCAGTGCGGTTTTAATACCTTTGGCGGTGAGCGCGCTGGCTTCGGGGTCGTACTCGATGACGGCGCCATCAGGGTAAACCGTGCGGTGGCGGGTAGGGTGATCGTCAGGTTCAGGGAACGCATCACAATTTAATGCCTGCAACACGTAGGCGTTGGTGACATCACCAGAGAGTGACAGCAGCAATACTTGCTCGCCCTTGGTTGGGCGCCAACTGGTGCGGGCAGAGCCTGCACGATGGGTAAGATACGGGCGCCAGTTTGTGAGCAATTCGCCAGATTTAACGCGGCACTCACCGGCTCGGACTTCTTCAACAGTGCCCAAGCGCAGCAGGTTATCAATGCGCCGACGTAGGTCAGCAATAAGTGTGATGGCGTTCATAGCCATCATGGTCGGGGCTGTAAATCAGCGAGGCAAGTAGTTGTGGGGGTGACTGGACTAGAGTATGTTACCCATTAGAAATGCAACGCTCTGAGGATAGACTATTTGATGAAATATAGTGACCGAGATGGAATTATCTGGATTAAAATTTTTTATTTTATTGTTAATCGAACTAAACCTCGGTGCTTCTTAATAATATCTTTGGTCTTATTAGGTTTTATTGGCGCTTTTTTTTATCATGATTCAAATGTTACATACTTAATGATTGCATTCAGTATAGGATTGATACTGCTATATCTTTCATCATTTAAGCTGTTAACTGAGTGTGTCAGTGACTTAAAGTATGTACGCCAACCTGATAATAATTTTTATGAAAGATTTGATAATGGTGCAATGCCAAGCAAAGTTTCGAATATAAAACACATAAGATGCGTTGTAGCAAAAGTAAATAATGACTATTTAGTGAAAAGTATATTAGTTGTACTTACTTTTTTAGCCCCATTATTACTGTGGGGAGCGAGAATGTTTCTATTCTCTGAGTGAGTAACAGACATAGTTACTTCAACCAATCCAGAAGCAGTTCTTCCACTACTGCTAGTTCTTCCTTAGTAAACCCCAGCAGCTCACGCTGCGGGTATTGCACTTCGATATAACCTTCCAATCTCCCCCTTAGCCCGTATTGGTGCTCGCGTACCATGCGGCTGATAGTTGGCGTGAAACCTACCGTGGCCGCGTTAGCTGTGGTTTGCAGCTTAAGCCATTTACTGCGCACCAATTTTTGAAACATCAGTTTGCGTTTGATGTGTCCCGGTTGCGGTTTGCGCTCTATGTAGGTGCTGCCGTCTGGGTTCTTGTTGGCCTTGATGCGCTGCGCTTGGGATTTTCGCAGAGTAGTGGCGATCTGTTTGGCTAGCTGTTTGCGCGCTTGTGGTGATAGCGCAGCAATCAGCCCATCAAGCTGGTCGTTGAGGTGGTTTAAGCTGTCGGCGGCCATGGTGATAGCTCTTGGTTGGTGTACAAGGTGTAATCGCCGGTTTCATCAAACTGTGGTTCGGGCAGATGCTCGGCGGTGAGGTTGCCGTTTTGCTCGCTCACTTTGACGCGTTCGGTGAGTGCTAGGGTGATTTCAATATCGCATGTGGTGTGGTTAATCAGCTCAGCGCGAAACTTAAAGCCATTGGCGCGTTTATCGGGATTGCTCAGCAGCTCGGGTTGCTCGGTCGCTAGCCAGCCCAAAATCGGCACAATCAGACTATCCGCGTGGGCGCGGTAATCCGTCACCACAATGATGCAGTTAAATTGGTACTCATAGCTGAGGTTGCCTTTGGCGGCGGTGGCGATGATGTTGCCGTTCTCCACAAAGATATGCAGCGCTTCTGGGTGATGGCGCAGGTGCGGCACTGCTTGGCTGAGAAGTTCGCGCAGTTGTTGGGGCTTATTCATGTTGGCTTTGCTCCTGCTGGCGTTGGCAGTCCACAATCATATCGACTTGCGCGGCGCAGGCGTGCCACGCTTGTTCGAGTTGGTCGACTTCATCACTTAGCCCTTCGTTGCTCTTTGGGTTCGCTGGCGGAAGCGCGCAGGGGATCACGCGTGGACAGCCATTGTCGATAGGCGGCGCTGCCGGTAATTGCAGGCCGCTGGCGCAAGCGGATAACAGCAGCGGGCAGAGGAGTATCAGCCCACGCTTTAACATCAGCAAAGTCATGTTTGAGTTGCTCCAATTGTTGAGATTGCTGAGCGGCGAGGGTACTGGCGTCACTCAGACTTTGTTGCAGCGCGGCTTGTGCCGCTTGATTCTGCTTGGCGGTCTTTTGGATGGCATCGATACTTTGCTGGGACTGGGCAACGGCTAACTCTAACTTGCCGGCACGCTCGCGCGTTTCCAGCAAATCGCTATAAAGCCAGTACAGTGCGGCCAAACTCAGCAGCGCATAGATGGCGCCAGCAAGTAGCCCCTTATTCATGGCCGTTGGCCTTGAGTAGTGCCGCTAGTTGCTGATAACTGCGGGCCAGCTTGATGTCATAGCTGTTGGCCTGATAGTTAGAGCCGTTGTAGCGTTTGGCAAACTCGCTCCATTTATGTTGCTGCAGCGCTTGGTGCAGTTTGCTATCGGCGCTAATGAATTTCACCAGCGCGTTAAGCTGCTCGGCTTCGCTGGCATTCATGGCGCGGCTCATCGCGAGTGCCGACGCAAAGCCCAACAATTGCCAGTGCATGCCCATGATTTGGAACATGCCCCAGCTACAGGCTTCAATCGCTGCATCCATATCAATGCGGGCGGCATTGCGTAGGCGGCTGTATTCATTGACGCCGCCGATATAACCACCGGGCTTGCTGTTGCACAAGTTGGGGTAGCGTTCGGCCAGTGCATCGGCTTGGGCTTGGTCAGTCGCCGCTACTTGGCGATAGAAGATATGGCGCTCATACAAAATCACCGCTTTGCCGTTATCAAAAAAGCCACTGCCTTGAGATTCCACATCTGCCACGGCGCACAGGCTGGCGGTATCAACATCGAGTTGGCTAGCCGCTTTGCTGATATCGGATAGCGTGAGTGAGCGCGGCTCGTGTTTGTTGGTGAGACTGTCTACCGTGCGTTTGCCGGCATAACCCACCGGTGGCAAATCGTGACTCACTTGGTAGTTAAACACGGCGGTTTGGGTGTTGGCGCCAAAGTCGCCATCGACCGCTAATGCAAACCCTGCATTCACTAGCTGCTGTTGCAGCCATTTCACTTGATGGCCTTTGCTGCCAATCACTAATTTCATAAATCCTCCTAGCGTTTGCCAAGCAACACTTGGCTGATGCGTGAATAACGGGCGCTGGATTTAAACAACTCGGCCAAATTGCCATTGCTGCTAAATACCAGCACGGCCAACACCGCGTTAGTGAGCAGCACACTCCAATGGGTAGCGCAGCCCACATGCAGCAGTGCGATGATGGCTTGGCTGCCACAGGCCACGGTGAGCAGGTAGGCCAGCCATGAAATCCATGGTCGGTAGCCGCTTTTGACAAACAGCGCGAGGCGCAGAGCAATGGCGAGGCAGATTAGGGCGTTTAATATGGTCATTTCTTCCCCCTGAGTGAGCGAATGAAATCAAGCAAGGTATCGGGTTCGCTGGTGAGCTTTTGCAGCAGGCGCACCACACTGGCAGCAGCGATGATGGCCGCCATCGCGGGATTGACCGGCATGGCGCTGGGGAGCAGTAAACTCAGCGCATTAGCCGCCCATTGGGCGCATAACAGACCGCCCAAAAATGACGCGATAAACAGCGCGGCTTTGCGCCAATGGCCTGAGCTGTCATCGCTGATGATAAACAGCAGTGAGCCCGTAAAGGCGCCAATGACAATGCCGGAATCAATGCCTGGCAACATGGTGAGCAGCCCAGCAGTAAGCACATAACTGGTGGCGGTGGATGTAGTAATTGGTTCGCTCATGGTTAATCCCATAGGTTAATGCTGGAAGAACGGGCAGGCGCGGGCGCCACCTCAGGCAAAAGCACCGTGGTACCGAGCGGCAACACTGGGCCTTTACTGGCGAGATGCGGGTTTAGCGTTAAGGTGGCTTCGGTGACGTTTTGCGTATAACCAAAGTGGCGTTGGCAAATGGCATCCACGGTATCGCCTTGCTGGCTGTAGACGGTGAGCGGCATTTAGATCAGCTCCACGGTCACGTGCGTTAAGCCCATCAAGTCACGAATGGCAAAGGCGGCATCACGCTTGAGGTCGTTAACCGTTGATTGCTGCGCATCATCATCACCGACTTTGGCGGCGGTGCTGTCGTAATCGCTATAACGTTCATTGAGGTTGGCTTTAGTGAGGCAGTACACCGCGCGCAAGTAGAGGTATTGCAGTTCGGATGTGCCATTAATGCTGCGCGCCGGTACCGCATCGAGTGCGGCATAGCCTTTGTCGCGCTGGGCTTGCTGCCAACTGGCTAAGTCGCGATTGGCTAAAATCACTGCGTTAATGGTGGCATGTTGCAGTCGCTCAGCGGTGACGGTGCCATCTAGGCGCATGGTGAGCTGCAGTTGTTCGAGGTTGATGGCCGGCCAAAAGCCATCGTTAGTGACGGTGCCTTCACTGGCGGGCGCTGTGGCAATAAAACTCATTTGATGGCCTCCGCTGTATCGCGTAGGTGGACGGTGGGCCAGCCATCATGAACTTATGAACGATTCATTAGGCTGGCGCCGTCCGGTGCGCGTGGTCGCTCGGTTAGCTAGCGGTATTTCCGCTGTCTGGCTGTTGGTTTTGTAAGGTGCGGCTGAGCTTTTCCATTAGCTTTTTAACGCCCACTTTCTCGTTGTATTTGAGTGCGGTTTGGTAGGCATCAAAGGCGGGCTGCAGTTGCTCTTCGGCTTCTAAGGCTTCGCCATAGGCGCGATAAAGTTTGGCGCGTACTTCGTCGTACATATCGCTGTCTTTGGTGATACTAATCACTTGGGCGATTAACTCACTGCTGATGGCGTTATCACTGTCACGCAGGCGAGCAGCCACATCGGCCACCTCTTCGGCAAAGGTGCAGGGCAGGCCACGTTCAAAGCGATCGGGCATGGTTAAATCGTGCTGGATGGCATAACTGCCAAGTTTAAGCGCGGCGGCAATGTCGCCCACATCGATATCCCACAGCATCACGGTGGTGAGCACTTCATCTTGCTGGCCGGTGTTGGCCGTTAATACGCCTTCTAAATACGGTGCGTACTGCGGTAAGAACTGGCGCTTAGCTTGAATTTTGCGATCGATGGATTGCAGCGTTTTTAAGGCGCGGCGGTGCTCGGTGAGTTGCATCAACATCATTTCATACAGGTTGGCAGCTTTAGCATCTAAGGCGGGGTTATCCCCGCCACGTTTAGCCGCCAGCACTCGATCACGATGGGCTTGTGCTGGTGAGGTCATTGGTTAGGCTCCCTGCTTAAACTCGATGTTTTCGGCAAAGGCGGCACAGCCATAATCTTCAATTACGTAGGCATCGTTCGATGATTCGTAGTTTTCAATCTGATCACGTTTTGGATTGTCGATGATATGACGGCGGCGCGCGCCTTCTTGCCAATACAGGCTGAGGTTATCCATGCGGGTCACCAAAATGCCGTTGGCTGGGAAGCTCGGCACACGTACAGCAGGCAAACCGCCCAGGCGTTTTTGGCTGATGATCAAATCCGCCGCGATGGTTTCAGTTGGCGCGTGATTTTGGTTCACGATAGGGAAGTATTTATCGGCCAACAGCTTGCGGCCACAAATGGCGACCAGCTCGGTGTCGTCTTGGTACCAAGGTTCAATCAGGTTATTCACCATGTCGAACACCAGTGCATCAAGGTTGGCGTAGTCGGTACCGATGATGATTTTGCCAGAATCTGCGACCACTTCTTTCATGTGACGTTGTGGCGCGTATTGACGGATTTTTTGTAGCCAGCCGATATTCACATCTTGCAGCAGAGGGTACTTGGCACGATCTGAGGTGGCCGCGCGGCTAGTGCCGTTAAAGCCAATCATGATGCGGTCAAGTGCTTGGCGCTTCAAGATGGTGTCACGAATGCGCGCTTGGAAGTCTTGGAACTTGGCCCACATATCGATTTTGCTGTAGCGCAGTGCGGTATCGAAATTGGTTTTGGTGCACTCGTAGCCGGCCGCGTCCAAATCGGTTGGGTCGATGACTTGGCGATCTTGTTTGGTGGTGTCGGTGGTGCTGGCAATGGTGCTATTGATGCCAAGCCCCAGTTTTTCGCCGCTTTGTTCATTCACTGGCACGATGTTGATGCGGGTAAGAAACTCAGAGCTTTCTTGCATGCGAGTTTCAAGCGTTTGCTGCACGCTAGGCGCCACAGTGAATTTGGTGTTAGTGCTGTCGACGCCATTTAGCGCGCACAGTTGCGCGGCATAGGCGTTAAAGAGTTGACGGGTTTCGTTGCGCATGGGGACTCCTAGCAATCGGTTTTTACTGAGTTATCGCCACCGCTTGCTGGCTTGCGCTGGCTGTGGTGACCGGGTTCTTTGTCCAACTGCTGTTTAAGCTCATCGAAGTTGGCGGTGAGTTGTTCCAGCTCAGTGGTGAACTTGGTGAGGGTGTTTTGCTGGCTGGCAAATTGCTGCTGTAGCTGCGTTTGTGCGGTTTCGGTATCAGCCGCTGTTTGGGCAATGGCTTCGACCGCTTGATGCACTTCGCTAAACTCGGCATCGGTGGCTTTATTCGATTTACCCAGCAGGGCTTTAACGCGCGAGAACAAGCCCGAGGTTTGCGGTTCGTCATCTTCAAACTCAAGGGTGGTTTCTACGGCAGCAGTAAACAGGTTGTCGGGCTTTTGTTTACGTGAGGCCAGTGGGTTGTGCTCACTCTTGGCAGAAAATGCCAGCATTTCGGTACCGAGGGACGCCGGCGAGTCGGTGACCGCTAAACCGGTGAGATAGCATTTGCCAGACTTGGCAAAGTTGGGATCGATTTCCACTGAGGTATAGATTTTCTGGCGGGCTTTGTTCATTGCCAGCAAATCATCCGTTGGGGAGATTTGCGCAAACAGCGCCAGCTTACCGTCTTCGACTTCTTCCGCTTTAACGGCGGTAACATCGCCATAGGCTTTAAATGGGGATTCGGGCAGAATGCCGCGAATATGCTCTAACCAAACACGCGCGCCATATTTAGCGGTGTTGTAGCCTTCGACAATTTCTTCAATCCAGTTACGTTGGATCTCGCGGCCGTCGGTGGTGTCGCCTTCTGTAAACACTCGAAAGAATTTGGACTTTTTCATGGTAACCCTTTGGCTGTGTGGCTCGGTATTAACTGTTGCTATGGTCAAAAGGTGGGGTGAATGGGTCAACGCGGTGGGAGGGTGACACCTAGCAGCTACCGCACCCACAGCGAAAACTCTGGCAACGGCGCTTTTACACTGGCTGCATTGTGTTACTGCCTAGAGTTGTTATGCCTGAAGTTGCTATCTATGAGCCGCAAACCAGCCCGCGCCAGCAAGCCAAACACCTGTATTGGCAAGGTTGGTACGTGCGGGAAATTAGCCAGCATTTGGATGTGCCTGAAACTACCGTGTCATCGTGGAAAAAGCGCGATGGCTGGGACGAAGCCAAGCCGATTGACCGCGTAGATGCGGCGCTAGAAATGCGCATGGTGCAGTTGATTGCCAAGCCCGATAAAGAGGGCCGCGATTTTAAAGAGATGGACTTGCTGGGCCGGCAACTGGAGCGCATTGCGCGGATCACTCGCTACCAGAATGGTGGCAATGAGGCCGACTTAAACCCCAAGGTGCATAACCGCAACGCCGGCGAGAAACGCAAGCCGGTAAAAAATGAAATCACTGAAGAGCAGCGAAACCTGCTGTGGGATGCGTTCAACCAGCAGATGTTTGAATACCAGCGCGGCTGGTATCGCGCCGGTTTAACCCAGCGTATTCGCAACATTCTGAAATCACGCCAAATCGGCGCCACTTATTATTTTGCCCACGAGGCGCTGCTTGATGCGATTGATACCGGGCGTAATCAGATTTTCCTTTCAGCCAGTAAAGCGCAGGCGCATGTATTTAAGCAGTACATTTTGGCGTTCGCCCGCGATGTCGCGGGGGTTGAGTTAAGCGGCGATCCGATTGTGTTAGCCAATGGTGCCATTTTGTATTTTCTCGGTACCAACGCCCGTACCGCGCAGTCATACCATGGCAACTTGTATTTGGATGAATACTTTTGGATCCACAAGTTCCAAGAGTTTCGCAAGGTGGCATCAGGTATGGCGATGCATAAGAAATGGCGTCAGACCTACTTTTCTACCCCGTCATCGCTGAACCATGATGCGTACCCGTTTTGGTCTGGCGCGCTCTTTAACCGTGGCCGCCCGAAAGCAGAACGCATTGAATTGGATGTGAGCCACCAAGCGCTAGCCAATGGCCGTGAATGTGAAGATAGCCAATGGCGCCAAGTGGTGACCATTGATGATGCGGTAAGGCAGGGCTGTGACTTGTTTGATCCCGCTACGCTGCATCTGGAATACAGCCCCGAAGAATATCAAAACCTGCTGATGTGCGAGTTTATTGATGATTCGCAGTCTGTGTTCCCGATGCAAATCATGCAGCGCTGTATGGTGGATGCGTGGGAAGTGTGGACCGATTACAAACCGTTTGCGCCACGGCCGATGGGCACGCGTGAAGTGTGGATTGGTTACGATCCCGCTAAAGGTGGGCAGGGTGATAGTGCCGGCTGCTCGGTCATTTGCCCGCCGGCAGTGCATGGTGGTAAACACCGTATTGTTGAAAAGCACCGCTGGGCGGGTATGGACTTTGAGGCGCAGGCCAACCAAATCCGTGAACTGACCAAACGCTATAACGTCACTTTTATTGGTATCGATACCACCGGGCTGGGTGAGTCGGTTTATCAGCTCGTTAAGAAGTTTTTCCCCGCAACCCCGTTCCTTTATACCCCTTCGCTTAAATCGCAAATGGTGATCAAAGCCTATGACGTGATCAGCAAAGGCCGGCTTGAGTTTGATGCCGGTTGGACTGACTTGGCGCAGGCGTTTATGTCGATCCGCAAAACGCTGACCGCTTCACAACGGCAGGTGACCTATGAATCTTCGCGCAGTGAAGAAACCAGCCACGCCGATATTGCATGGGCCACCATTCACGCGCTGTATAACGAACCGCTCGATGTAAGCGACGACAACACCTCAATGATGGAGATTTACGACTGATGTCAACCGAGACAACACAAGCCACAACCGAACCTAGCAACCGCATTGAGGCGTTTACCTTTGGTGAGCCCATGCCGGTGCTATCGCAGCGGGAGATTTACGACTACTTGGAAGCCATGAGCAACGGCAAATGGTATGAGCCGCCCTTGTCCATGAGTGGGCTGGCGCGTATCTACCGTGCCGCAGTGCATCACGCCTCAGCTATTCAAGTGAAGCGCAACATTCTCAAAGCATGCTTTATTCCGCATCCTAAATTATCGCTGCATGAGTTCACCAAACTGGTGATGGATTTGCTGATTTTTAGCAATGCTTACCTGCAGCGCATCCCCAACCGTATTGGCGGTACCGCCAGCTATAAGGTGAGCCCCGCCAAATACACCCGCGTGGGGGTAAAGCCAAACCAATATTGGTGGGTACCGAACTTGGCCGATGAACTGGAGTTTGCCCCCAACGAGCTGTTTCACCTGATGGAAGCCGACATTAACCAAGAGATTTACGGCGTGCCCGATTATGTGGCGAGCATGAACTCCAGCTTGTTGAATGAATCGGCCACCTTGTTTCGGCGCCGCTACTACGAGAATGGTAGCCATGCTGGCTTTATCTTGTATCTGACTGACTCGAACGTGAATAACCAAGATGTGGACGCACTGCGTAAGAGCCTGAAAGAGAGCAAAGGGCCGGGTAACTTCCGCAACCTGTTTTTACATTCGCCCGGGGGCAACAAAGACGGCATGAAGTTGATCCCCGTTGCCGAGGTCGCCGCCAAAGACGAGTTTTTATCGATTAAAAACGTATCGCGCGATGACCAGCTAGGCGCCCATCGGGTACCACCACAACTGATGGGTATCATGCCCAACAACACCGGCGGTTTTGGGGATGTAGAAAAGGCGGCCAAGGTGTTTGATGCCAACGAACTGGAGTGCATCCGACAAAACCTGCTCAGTATCAACGACTGGGCAGGCGAGCAGATCATTCGGTTTAAAGCGTTTAGTTTGACGAGTGCTTAAAGCAGAATTTAATGATTAAAACTTGACGATTATGTCAACTTTTAATACATTTAAGGGGAAGTAAGAGGGAGAATAAGTCGGATTGTGAAATCCTCCCCGCCCGCTAGCTATAAGGCATTTCAGGCGAGTAATGTCGGGTTGTTATGTACGCTAGTGTTTGCGCAAGACGCATCGTAACTAGGTAATCCGGAAGTTATGTTTTTCGAAGAGGCTCTGATTATTCAGAGCCTTTTTCGTTTTTCTTTTTCTTTTTTCGTTTGTAAGAGCTATTTCTCTTCTTCATACCTTCCATAGGAAGCCTTCCTTCCATTACATTTCGTAAAACGATGATGAATGGTCTGGCCTCTTCCCCCCTATAAGTTAAGAGGCGTTTAGCCTTTTCGTGAGCAGCTTTGTCTACACAATAAGCTGATTCGATAAGCATGTTAGCTTCTTTGCTGTTCACCTTATATAACGAAAAAAATACTAGGTATATTTCATCAGGCCTTTCATCTATCTCAATAAGACCACTTAAACAGGTACCGTCGTCCCCTGTGTTAGCTAGAACAGTGATTTGTGCAGGACTTGCTCCCAGTTGTTCCACAAACGTGGGAAACAACAGTGAATCATTCCATTTTACACCACAGAAAATACGGTGCTCTTTCACCTGAGGCGGATCATCCCGCACTTGTTGGTAATTTCCACGATGATGCTGGTAGCTTGTAAGCCATGCACCTTTCTCTAGATGTTCCGCTTTATTAACCCAGTCTTCGTCTGTGACTTTTCGTGAAAATACGTGATTTGTAGGCCTCATATTAACTTTTATGGGTCTGGTATCTGCGTTACTAAATTGCACACCAAGAACTAAAGATAAATTCTTTAGATGCTCAATCTTATAGCTATTCCCATCAACCAGAAGTGGTTCAAAATCATTATTGTTCACGTATTTATTCTATGTAGTTAATCGTGGTCATATTTTTAGCGATTTACACAATACATCAAAAAACTAGGGACCTTAAGTAAAAACCATCCCCTTATCTTGTGGATAAGTTGGATGGGGCGAATTAATCTGATTTGTGCCCCAGCGCGCGCGCTCGACCCCACGCCGCGCCTGCGCGCTTTATCGAATGGAAAAAACGCAACAACGAAGAGCCATAAGCAAAGGTTGGCTGCTTAGGCGATGGAAAGATCGCTAAGCAAAAATACTACGCAAAACTACGCAAAAATGATCTGAGAAAGGATCAAGCCGTTTTGAATTTGTCATGTAGCTTATGAGGGTACAGCTGTGTATAGACTTGCCACAGAATATTCAAGTTTCTATGGCCTGTGACTTGCGCGACTTCTTCTATGGAATAGCCAGCTTCAAATAGTCGGCTAGCACCTTCGCGGCGCATGTCGTGATAACGTAAATCGCTAATGCCAAGCGCATTTCGTACCCGTTGGAAGCCTGCAGTTACCGAGCGTTCGTTATACGGGAAAATACGGTCATCCGTTCTGGGTTGGCTCATAACAATTTCAAACGATTTACCCAGAAGTGGAACAATCATGTGATTGCCGGCTTTCTTGCGTGGGTCTTTTCTGTCGCGCACTAACACTGTTTTATTTTCTTCGTTCAGGTCATCCCAGCGAATACGGCAGACTTCGCCAATCCGCATGCAGCTCAGAATGCTAAAATCTAAGATGTCAGTGAATGGAATCGAAGCGCCGTGGTTATCCATGCGGTTTCTTAGCCCTTCTCTTAAACGAACTAACTCATCATTAGTCGGCCGTCTTGTTCTCTTTTGTGCCTTTCCAACCAACTTCATATCGATCAGGACCGGCACTGCTTCATCAAATACTTGCCAGTTGGCGTTAATATTCCAGACTGGCTTAGCCTTTTTCATCACAGAACGTAAGAAGGAAATATCTTGATAAACAGTAGATGGACCAGTGCCAGCATCACGGCGGTTTTTACAGTGCTCAATAATGTCTGATGTTCTAAGTTGATCCGCATGAATACTGGCAATATCACAATCCATAAGCATTTTAATGACATAGCGCTTTGAGCGCCCTGTCGCTGCCCAGAGGTCTTTATCTTCGTAGAACATATTTAGCAGTTCAAAGATGGTTACCCTACGAAGGTTTCCTGTTATGGCCTCGTTTTCTATGGCGGCACAGCGTAAAATGCCCCACTCTTTAGCTACCTGATGTTTTCCAAACGTCTTAGATTCACTGCCAGTGCTAGAGCGAACTAGACAGCGATATCGCGTTTCGCCCTTAGCAGTTTTTCTTGGTTGGATAACGTAGCTTGCCATGGTTCATCGTCCTACTTTTTGTGGATCATATATGGATCATACTACATCGAAATTGATAGAAATTCACAGCAATTCGGAGCAATTTAACAGTGACTGAAAACCCATATAAAACAGCGTCAAACCTAGGAAATACAGGGCTTTCATGGAATAGAAGATTTAGCATTGCACCGATGCTGGAGTGGACCGATCGCCATTATCGTTATTTTGCGCGGTTGATGTCGTCGCAGACCTTGTTGTACACCGAAATGGTCACCACGGGCGCGATCCTGTTTGGCAAGGGTGATTACCTTGAGTACAACACTGAGGAACATCCGTTGGCGTTGCAGTTGGGCGGCAGTGATCCACAGGCTTTAGCGCAATGCGCCAAAATTGCAGCGGAGCGCGGTTATGACGAGATTAACCTCAACGTTGGCTGTCCGTCGGATAGGGTGCAGAATGGCCGCTTTGGCGCGTGCTTGATGGCTGAGCCGCAGTTGGTGGCGGATTGTGTCAAGGCGATGCAAGATGTGGTGGATATTCCGGTGACGGTAAAAACCCGTATCGGCATTGATGAGCAAGATTCCTATCCATTTTTGACCGATTTTATCGAAACGGTTAGCGCGGCTGGATGCGATACTTTTACCATTCATGCCCGTAAAGCGTGGCTAAATGGTTTGAGTCCAAAAGAGAACCGCGAGATCCCACCGTTGGATTATCCGCGGGTGTATCAACTGAAGCAGGATTTCCCACAGCTGAACATCAGCGTTAATGGTGGCGTAAAAACTTTTGACGAGATGGTTGGGCACCTTGCGCATCTTGATGGCGTCATGGTCGGGCGCGAAGCTTACCAAAATCCTTATCTGTTGGCGGAGGTTGATCAGCGTCTGTATGGCATCGAGAAGCCAACATTAACCCGTGATGAGGTGGTAGATCTAATGCTGCCTTATATCGAGCGCCACCTGCAGCAAGGGGGGCGTTTAAATCATATTACTCGCCACATGACCGGACTTTACCAAGGGATCGCTGGCGGTCGTCGTTGGCGCCGTTATCTCAGCGAAAATGCGCATAAAGCGGGTGCTGGTATCGAAGTGGTATTGGCGGCTCGTGACAGTGTTAGCTCATTCCCTCCTGCTATTGGTTAAAATTACTACAACAGTGGTGAGATTCACCACTGTTTAACCTTCCTGAATATTCCCCTCATCATCACACTCGCGATAGCGTGCTAGATATCGCTGTCATTACGATTTAAAGCGTTATTTATCAGTGTATTATATAACTTGGCACACCAATTGAATTACCTTGCTCGAATGCTGAAATGGTTCAGCAATGAATATAAGGATGATTCAAAATGAAAACCGTCACTTCAACCGTCTTAAGCAGTGTTTTATTCGCTAGTGCTTTACTGACTCACAGCGCATTTGCTGCAAACGTTAGCACAACTCCTGAAAAGCAATTGATCACGACTATCAATACCAGCTTAAAACAGCAGGCTAATGAAATGTATTACGGTACCAAAGCGGAGATTCTGGCATCAGTACAGCAACAACTGAATCAATTAGCTACTGCTGCGGCTGTCAGCGCCAGTAATGCGACTGTGACCTTAGTTGCTGGCGAAGCCACTAAAGCGGGCACCTCTGCGAATGTAAGCAATACCGTCATTGTTGCGCAAGACAATCACTAAGGAGCCAAGTATGACAATTGCGGACCGTATGAGTCAGCCGAGTAGGTTAGTTTTTGGCGGCAGTAGCAAGCTGGCGCAAGACTTCGAATTGCCGGTTATGCCTGTGCGTGTTGGCTGGATAGTATTGGGCATTATTCAGCCACTCACTACCTTGTTGGCTTATATCATCGTAAGTGTGGTTTATCCTTTGATAAGGAGCCGCTGATGCAACATTACCGACGTTATCGGCGTAGTTCGCAGCTAGTGGTGTGGGCACTAGTGGCATTAATGATTACGCTGGCGTTTATCATTACCCAACCTTCTATGCTGTCTTGGGTAATGAATTCGCCACTGATGGTAGTTGACGAAAACTCGTGGGGACTAGGTATTGGTGCGGTGACAGTACTATTGCTACTGGCTTGGTTGGCGGTGGTGTTTAGTGTGTTGGCCGTTGCTACCCTGATATGTGCCACTATGGCATTGGTGATGTTACTCAGTGGGGTAAGTCTGTTTTGGCCTGTACTGTTGATTTTGCTCGCCTTATGGGGGTTCAATCGCGCGATACAACAGTGACGGCCTGTTAAATACCTTTTAAAAAAGGGCTTTTAACTGGCCGCCGCTGTGATTGCACAAATGATTGATTCGCCGCTTGTGGCGTTATTGCTTGAGTAAAAATTGTTGAAACACTTGCTTGGCTTCATCGCTTTGCAGGCGTTTTTCAAAGCAGGTTAGTTCCAACTGCATGTGCTGCCTGAGTTGGGTGCGCCAAGGTTTCATCAAGGCTTTGGTTTGCTGCACTGTGGTAGAAGATTTCGCTGCAATCAATTTCGCTTTACTCATGCTATGTGCTAATAACTCTTCATCATCAATCACTTCGTTAATAATACGATAGCCTCTGGCTTGCATGGCACTAAAGCGTTCTCCAGTGAGCAGCAATTCGGCGGCTCGCTGATATCCCATGATTTTGGGCAGTAACATGCTTGAACCCGCTTCTGGTACGAGCGCTAAGTCAACAAACGGGAGTTGAAACTCTGCAGTGGTATCGGCAAAGACTAAATCGCAGTGCAGCAACATGGTGGTGCCAATGCCGATAGCTGGGCCACTTACAGCCGCAATCAGCGGCTTTTTTAGATCTAATAGGGTAAACAGAAACTTGATAGCTGGGTGTTCTGCATCCAAGCTTTCACTACTGAGAAAGTCGCCAATGTCATTACCCGCAGTAAAGCAGTGCGGGGTGCCACAAATGAGAAATGCTCTAATCTGCTCATCGTCATCACCGGCATGCAGTGCTAGATTGAGTTGTTGGTACATCTCCAGATTTAGGGCGTTGAGTTTTTCTGGGCGGTTAAACTGTAAGACACGGATACCGTCGGTATCGGTCACGTTGATTGACGACATAGGAGCCACCTGCTGAGTAAATCAAACGATAAGTATGGCAGTGTATGACAATATCGGTACAATTCAAACGTGTGTTTAATTTTTATGTGGTCACAATAGTGCTAGGATGTGTCCAGTTAATGGCTCATGCCAATTAATATCTCTCTGCGGGTGGGGTGTATATGCAAGTAAAATGGAATTCAAAATATCTGGTAACGACATTGGTAGCAGTGGTTATCGTGTTATATGCGGTGAGTATTTGGTGGAGTGTTGAGCCTGATGTATTAACGCCAAAGACTATGAATACCGCGGATGGTAAACCGTTGACGGGGTATGCCACAACAACCGCCATGATTGACTCAATGGAAACTTTGCTGGATAAGCCCGGCGGGTGGCTCGCCAATGATGTTATGCCGCCTTCAGTGCTGATGGATAATATGCCGTCGTTTGAGTATGGGGCGTTAGAGCAAATCCGCGACATGGCATTGGTCATGCGTAAAGAATTTAGCCGTTCACAATCCCAATCAACGGCTGATAAAGATCTGCTCGATGCACATTCTAAATTTAATATTGACCATACCAGTTGGTTGGTGCCGAGTGCCGAAAGCCAATATCGCGATGCCATCAAGTTATTAAAGCTCTATCGGGCACGCATGGCAGACCCCAATAATAAAGATGCACAGTTTTATGCTCGGGCCGATAACCTCAATGAGTGGCTGAAAGAAGTACAAAAACGACTCGGCAGTCTGTCTCAGCGTCTGTCGGCAAGTGTGGGTCAAGAGCGCTTAAATACCGATCTCGTTGGCGATAGTGCGAATAGACAATCCACGCCTTCAGAGAGCAGCAAACAGATCAAAACTAGCTGGTGGCAGATCGATAACGTATTTTACGAAGCTCGCGGTTCTACTTGGGCACTGCTGAATTTTATGAAGGCAGTCGAAATTGACTTTGCTGATGTTTTGCAAAAGAAAAACGCCGAGGTAAGCTTGCGACAGATCATTCGCGAACTGGAAGGCACACAACAAACGGTATGGAGTCCGATGATCCTTAACGGGTCGGGCTTTGGTTTAATGGCGAATCATTCGCTGGTGATGGCCAATTATATTTCTCGCGCGAATGCCGCGGTAATCGATCTGACTAATCTACTTTCTCAAGGGTAAGGTAAGGACGCATGAAAAAACTCAGTTTAGCAGCATTAGCCGTTGCGACGATGGTGGCATTGCCATCGCAAGCTGCCACAGTATTAGGATTTAAAGTCGGCGTCGACGCCATGCACGCAGATGCTTCCGGTATCACTGGGCAACAGGGTGGCGATACCCCAAAATTCAGTTACGACAATAAAGCGCAGTACAGTCTTTGGTTTAACGTGGAGCATCCGCTGCCATTGTTGCCGAATCTAAAAGTCCGTGAAAACCGCTTTGAAGCCAATGGTATCTTAACTGATGCTAATTTTAACTTCCGCGGCATCAATTTGACTGACGTGGTACATAATAAAATCGACCTGACTAACACCGATTTTATGTTGTACTACGAACTGTTCGATAATGACATTCTGTCGATTGATGCCGGTGCCGCTTACAAGAAATTCAATGGTTCATTGGAGATCTCGCGTGACAGTTACCGTGACACTATTGATATCGATGACGGTGTGGTCATGGGCTATCTAAATGCAGAAGTGGGTTTGATCGGCACAGGACTATATGGTTTTGCTGAAGTATTAGCGGGTGTGGACCATAGTGACATTCTTGATTATCAAGCTGGTTTAGGTTGGCAGTTTGATGGTGTAGCTATCGATACCCGTGTGCGGGTTGGCTACCGTAAGTTGCAGTTCCAAGACAACTCATTCTCAGGTGTAAAAGCTAACGTTGATATTGACGGCGTGTTCGCTGGTGTTGAGTTAGTCTTTTAAGCTTACTGCTGGAGATGGTTAAATTGTTTAACCGCCTTGCAGTAATATAAAAAAACCGCCAATTGGCGGTTTTTTTATGCGTGGGCCAACAATTAAGATTGTGGCGCCACTTCTTCAGTTAGACCGTTGTTGATGTTAGTCACATCGGCTTCGGTCAATGTACCTGCCGCTTGTTTCAACGCTAGGATAGAGTTGATGTAGCTGTAGCGTGCAGTTGATAACTGACGTTTGGCGTTGTACAGGTTGTAGGTACTGTTCAGCACGTCAACAATAGTACGAGTACCCACTTCAAAGCCGGCTTGAGTCGCTTTCAATGCGCTTTCTGCAGAGATCACTGATTGCTCGTACGCTCTGATTGAGCTCATGGACGCGGTGACATCGTTAAAGTTGCTGCGTACGCTACGCACGACTTCACGGTGAGTTTGTTCTAGTGCTTGGCTCGCTTCAACATAAGCATATTTGGCTTGCTTTACACGAGAAGTCACACTGAAACCTTCAAACAGCGGCACGCTTAACATAAGGCCAACAGAGCTGTCGTCTAAATCTGGTTGTGAAACACCATCAATATCACGATCTAAGCCTTTGCTGTATGACGCATTCAAACTCAGAGACGGCAGGTGGCCAGCTTCACGTAAGCTAATAGTCTCTTTGGCAATGTCTTTTGCTAGACGGTCACTCAGAATTGATAGGTTGTTATCTTCAGCCAGTTTCTGCCAGTCGTTAGGCATTTCTGGTGCAGGCTTTGACGCAGAGAAGCGTTGAGTATCCAGCACTTTCAGATCTTTATGATCGATACCGGTAATCTCACGCAGTGCTTCGTAGCTGTTAGTCAGATCGTTTTGCGCGGCAATAACGGCTGCAGTTGCTAGGTCATATTGCGCTTGTGCTTCATGTACGTCAGTAATCGCGGTCAAACCTACGGCAAAGCGCTGTTTGGTTTGTTCTAATTGACGTTCAATCGCGCGTTTCTCGGCTTGCTGATATTCAAAAGTATCTTTGGCCGACAATACGTCGAAGTAGGCTGACGTCACACGAATAATCAGTTGCTGCAGCGATGCTGCGTACACAGTATCGGCTTGCGAAGCTGCTTTTTCTGCCAAATTCAAACCAACCCAAGCGGAATGATCATAAATCACTTGGTTAAGGTTAACTGTACCAGATAAGCCACGAGTGTCGTTACCTGGATCTTGCCAACCTTTGTTATAGCCCACTTGAGCACTAACGGTTGGTAGCAAAGGAGCGCGGTTTTCTTCGATAGCTTCAAAGGTCTGGTCACGTCGAGCTTTAGCCTGCAATACGACCGGATCGTTCGTCAGGGCTTGCTGATAAATCTGTAGCAAATCGTCAGCAGACGCAGTATTTGCCGATGCTGCGAAAGCCAACGCAGCACATAACGTGCGGATCTTGAATTTCATTAGCTGTCCTTATAGACAAACACCCTGAAGGGGTTGTTTAACTTTGTTAGACTGTTCAATGCCTTAAATTAAGGCGGTTCGCGCTTCCCGACGCTTCCTGATACAGCAAAACTTGTTGGTCAGAATACTAAAAATGAACCAATTTATAGTCAACTGCTAAGTGTAACAGATTTTATGTTTAATCAGTTAAGTGAATATTTCATTCAGTGAAACGTAGGCGACATCAGGGTATGATGGCCCACTGCGTTTAGGAGGCTATTATGGATGAAAAAAAATTCTCTAAGGCAGATATAGAGATTTTAGGAAAAAGAACGCTTTATTCTGGTTTCTTTTCTATGGAAGAATATCGCTTCCGTCACCGCTTATTTGCTGGGGGATGGAGTGGTGAGATTAGGCGTGAAGTGTTTGAACGTGGTCATGCGGTGGTTGTGTTGCCTTATGATCCGGTCACGGATCAAGTGGTACTTATCGAGCAGCTACGTTTTCCTGCCTATGAAACCAGTGAACATCCTTGGTTATACGAGCTAGTGGCGGGCATGTTTGAGCCCAATGAGGCGCCAGAGGATGTGGCCCTGCGTGAGTTACAAGAAGAAAGTGGGCTAGAGGCAAAATCGCTACACTTTATTAGTAGTTTGTTGTCGAGCCCTGGTGGTTGTACTGAACGCTACTACCTTTATTGTGCCTTGGTCGATGCTAGCCTTGCGAAAGGGATTCATGGTCTTGCTGAAGAACATGAAGATATACGCGTGCTGGTCGTGCCAAGACAACAAGCTTACGAAATGACACAAAACGGCGTGATTGATAACGCCTCCACTGTATTGGGTATTCAGTGGTTACAGCTAAATTATCAACAATTATTGAGAGACCATGGCTAGAACTGCTTTAAAAGACCGCTACCAACCTAATGTTAACCAATTTCTTGCGTTGTGCGGGCGTAACTATGCGCTTATTCAACGTTGGTTACCCGATGGTTGTGCGTTGGGGGATAAGTGGCAGGTCAATGGCAGTTTTGGCTGTTTGGACGTGGAAGTACTAGAGAATACGCCATATACCCAGTTAGTGAGTATCGCTAGAACGGTTGACACGCAAGGTATAGTACCTGTTCCTAAAGTAACCGTTCGTGTATATCATGATGCGCAATTAGCAGAAGTGTTAAGCAGTCAACAGATCTTCCGCCTCCAAGCAGTGTATGATTATCCAAATCTACGTATGCATCATCCTGATGAAAAATATCAGGTAAATGCGTTTTTGGAAGAGTTATTAAAAATTGACTGTCACACATCTCTCAGTGCCAGTCACAGTTTTGGGTAATCAATGTGCTGAAAGAGGCTATCACCTACAGTATTGCAAACGATCAAAATGTCCGTTTGGTGCAACTTACCGATCCTCATCTATTTGCAGACGATGAAGGACATCTGTTAGGTGTCAATACTGCCCATAGCCTTGCCGCGGTTATCAGTACCGTGAAAGCGCTGAATTATCCCGCAGATCTGCTGCTAGCCACTGGCGATATTAGCCAAGATTTTTCCGCGAATTCCTATCGTAATTTTGTTGAAGCGATCAAGCCGCTGCAACTGCCGTGTCACTACCTACCGGGCAACCATGATGACCCGCGGATCATGCATCTGCATATGCAGGGCAATCGTGTCTATGGTCAACAACGTATCCTTATTGGCAACTGGCAGTTGATTTTGCTCGACTCGACCGTCCGTGGTAAGCCGGGGGGGCATTTAGCAGAAGCTGAATGGCAATTGATCCGTGACGCTATCGCGGCAGAACCTGAGCGCCATGTGTTATTGGTGATGCACCATAACCCGATAAAAGTGGGTTGTGCTTGGTTAGATCAACATTGGTTAGACAATGGCGATGAGCTGCTGGCCGAGATGGCACAGTATCCGCAAATCAAAGGTATGTTGTGGGGACACGTACATCAGCAGTTGGATAAAACGCATCAAAGCGATGCGGGTAAGATCAACTTAATGGCGACTCCGTCAACCTGCATTCAATTCAAACCACAATCCAGTTATTTTGCGCTTGATATGGTGCAACCTGGCTACCGTTTGCTGGAGTTACGCGCCGATGGTAGCATTATCACTAATGTTTATCGTGTTCCCGGCGAGCGCTTCTCTCCGGATGTTCAGGCTAGCGGCTACTAAAACAATAAAATAAAGAGTGGCTGAATATTGAGGGATTATGCTGCTCTATATCCATGGTTTTAATAGTTCACCTTTGTCTGAAAAGGCGCGGCTAACGCAAGCCTATATTGCCCAGCATCACGCCGATGTGCGGCTGGAAATCCCTCAACTGCCAAGTACACCAGCTGCTGCCTTGGCGCTATTAACACAGCTTGTTGAGGCTGCTATTGCGGCGAATGAGCCGTTGCGATTTATCGGTTCATCGCTGGGAGGATATCTTGCTAGCTATCTCGCTGAGCGATACGGCGGTAAAGCGGCGCTCATCAACCCAGCGGTTAAGCCATACGAATTGTTTAATGATTTTATAGGGGAACAGATGAACCCTTATACTGGCGAGCGTTATCAAATTGTCCCTGAACACCAGCAACAACTGTTACGTTTTGATACACCGGTAATATTCAATCCTGACCGATTTTTTGTATTATTACAGTCGGGTGATGAAGTGCTTGATTACCAACAAGCTATGAATAAATATCACTGTTGTCGCATGCTGGTAGAGGCTGGGGGAAACCACAGTTTTGTCGGCTACGACCAGCAATTAGCCGATGTCTGCCGTTTTTTAGGCTTATCTTGACATTCAAACCATCGCGGCCCAACATGGCCTGAAACAATAACAAGTACGCGCTATGACCAATCAATACACCTCTGATGCCATTGAAGTTCTTAATGGACTTGATCCAGTCAAACGACGTCCGGGGATGTATACCGATACGACTCGTCCCAACCATCTCGGCCAAGAAGTTATCGACAACAGTGTCGATGAAGCGTTGGCCAAATATGCCACCAAAATAGACGTTATTCTGCATACCGATAACTCATTAGAAGTGATCGACGATGGTCGTGGTATGCCTGTCGATATCCATCCTGAAGAGGGTATCCCAGGGGTGGAGTTGATCCTCACTAAATTGCATGCGGGTGGTAAATTTTCGAATAAGAACTATCAGTTTTCTGGTGGTTTGCACGGTGTGGGTATTTCGGTTGTTAACGCGCTGTCAAAGCGTGTTGAAGTGACGGTTCGACGTGATGCACAAGTGTACGATATTGCGTTTGAAAACGGTGACCGTGTTGAAGCGTTGCGCGTTTCCGGTACCTGTGGCCGTCGTAATACCGGCACGCGGGTGCGTTTCTGGCCGGATGAAAAGTATTTTGATTCCTCTAACTTCTCCGTCTCTAAGTTAACCTATCTATTACGTGCTAAAGCGGTACTGTGCTCTGGCCTAAAAATCACTTTTGTTAATAAGCAAAATAATGAACAACTTGAGTGGTGTTACGAGGCTGGCTTAACCGACTATCTCAAAGAGTCGGTCAGTGATAATCCTTGCCTGCCAGCTGAACCATTTGTGGGCAGTTTTTCGAGCCAGTTAGAAGCTGCAGAATGGGCGATTACTTGGTTACCTGAAGGCGGAGAATGCCTTAACGAAAGTTATGTGAACTTGATCCCAACGCCACTCGGCGGCACCCATGTAAATGGTTTCCGTCAAGGATTGCTGGAATCTATGCGCGAATTTTGCGAATTCCGCAATCTGATCCCGCGCGGTGTGAAGCTAAGCCCCGATGATATTTGGGATAAAGCATCATTTGTGTTATCGGTAAAGATGCAAGATCCGCAGTTTGCTGGCCAAACGAAAGAGAAACTCTCCAGTCGCCAATGCGCTGGTTTTGTCTCTGGTGTGGTACGTGACGCCTTTTCGTTATGGTTGAACTCCAATACAGACCAGGCGGAATTGCTGGCAGATATGTGCATCAGCAATGCGCAACGTCGCCTCAAGTCGGCTAAAAAAGTGGCGCGTAAAAAGGTCACCGCCGGGCCTGCGTTGCCGGGCAAATTGACTGATTGTACTAGCCAAGATAATCACCGCACCGAACTGTTCCTTGTGGAAGGGGACTCAGCGGGCGGTAGTGCGAAACAAGCACGTGATAAGGAATTTCAAGCGATTATGCCGCTGCGCGGTAAGATCCTGAATACTTGGGAAGTTGACGCTTCACAAGTGTTAGGTTCACAAGAGGTACACGACATCTCCGTGGCCATCGGTTGTGATCCTGACAGTAACGATATTTCTGAACTGCGTTACGACAAGGTTTGTGTGTTAGCCGATGCGGATTCCGACGGCTTGCATATTGCAACCTTGCTGTGTGCGTTGTTTTTAAAACACTTCAAAGTGTTAGTGGAGCAAGGGCATATCTATATTGCCATGCCTCCGCTGTTCAGAATTGACCTGGGTAAGGAGGTCTTCTATGCCCTTGATGAGGCAGAGAAAGAAGGCATCCTAGGCCGTATTGCAGCTGATAAGAAAAAGGGCAAAGTCCAAGTGACCCGTTTTAAAGGTCTGGGCGAAATGAACCCATTGCAATTACGGGAAACGACCATGGATCCCAACACTCGACGGTTGGTGCAATTGACCATTGATGATGCGGAACAAACCTCATTGTTGATGGACATGTTGCTCTCTAAGAAGCGAGCGGGGGATCGCAAATCGTGGCTGGAAGCTAAGGGAGACTTAGCCCAGTTTTAATTGCGTTAGAACCATCACAAGGCTGGGGTATGAAGAATCTATGTAACAGAACCGGCTTACAGGCCGGTGCGGGTTTGTTACTGCTTGGAACCTCATTAATGAGCATGACCGTCGCTGCAGCGCAGTCGGTTATTATTACCGTTACCAAAGGCTTCGGTGTGACGTTGTATGCCACTGATCTTGGTGACGCCAGACAGATTGCTGTTGGAGATGACGGCACGCTGTTTGTTGGTTCCCATAAAAGTGGCTCAATCACTGCGCTAGTGGATAGCAACAACGACGGTCGCGTTGATCGACGTTACTTGGTGGCAAAAGATCTGGATTATCCAGAGGCGTTGGCATTTCATGACGGTAACTTATATGCCGCCGTTAATGACCGTATTGTGGTATTCAATAACATTGAACAACGTCTTAGGCGTCCGGTACGTCCGGTAGAGGTGTATGATCGCCTACCCAGCCAAGCCAAAAAGAGTGTACGCGGGATGAAGTTTGGCCCAGATGGCCGACTTTATGTCGCTATTGGCGCGCCATGTAACGTTTGTGAACCGATATCGCCATTTGGCAGTATTATTGCGATCGATTTACAGCGTGGTGAAGCGCGTCAAATTGCCACGGGTATCCGTCAGGTTGTTGGGATGGATTGGTCGCCGCAAAACAATAAGCTGTGGTTTGCTGATAGCAGCCGCGAATGGATGGGCGACAATATTCCACCAGATGAGATCAACCGCGTTGATGAGTTAGGCAGCAATTTTGGCTTTCCGTATATTCACGGTAAAGATATCGAAGAGCCTGCTTATGAGATGCCGAAAAATCTCAAGGTCGTCGCGCCCGTATTTGAACTGCCTGCCCATGTTGCTCCACGAGATATTTTATTTTATCGCGGGCAGCAATTCCCTGAGGAATACCATAACCAGCTTCTGGTGGCGGAGAATGGTTCATGGAACCGTTCCAGCAAGGTGGGCTATCAAGTCGTTATGCTGAAAATGGCGGGCGATAAAGTGGAAGAACGTACCACGTTGCTGAGTTTTTTAGACGGTGAATTTCCCATGGCGAGACCCTATGGCTTGGCTATGGCACCCGATGGCTCCGTCTACATATCAGATGATCTGAAAGGTAATATTTATCGCCTGTATTACAAAGGCAATAACGCTGAAGATAGTCAGGACTAAGCGGTACCAAGCACCGACAGGAATAACAATTAAATGAGTGATTCAATTGATCTAAGCATGGATGGCGTTGAGCAGATGCCACTTCGGCGCTTTACCGAAGATGCCTATCTGAACTACTCGATGTACGTCATCATGGATCGTGCCTTGCCACATATTGGTGATGGCCTGAAACCGGTGCAACGTCGTATTATTTACGCCATGAGTGAGCTGGGATTATCCGCCACGGCCAAATACAAAAAATCGGCGCGTACCGTTGGTGACGTATTGGGTAAATACCACCCGCATGGTGACAGTGCCTGTTACGAAGCGATGGTGTTGATGGCGCAGCCATTTACTTATCGTTATCCGCTGGTGGATGGTCAAGGCAACTGGGGGGCTCCCGATGACCCTAAATCGTTTGCCGCCATGCGTTACACCGAATCGCGTTTATCCCGTTTCTCAGAGGTGCTGCTAAGCGAATTGGCTCAAGGCACGGTCGAGTGGGGCAGTAACTTTGATGGCACCTTAAAAGAGCCACTCACTATGCCCGCGCGGTTGCCGCATATTTTGCTCAACGGCATTACTGGTATTGCTGTGGGTATGTCGACTGATATTCCACCGCACAATGCGCGCGAAGTTGCCTCTGCCTGTATTGAATTAATCGACAATCCGAATGCAAGCCTAGAGCAGTTGATGGAGATTGTTCCGGGGCCGGATTATCCGACTGCGGCAGAAATCATCACCCCAGCAGCAGACATTGCCAAGATTTACGAAACTGGCCGCGGCTCTATTAAAGCGCGGGCGGTGTACCAAATTGAAGACGGCGAAATCGTGGTAACGGCGTTACCGCACCAAGCGAGCTCTTCCAAAATCATTGAGCAGATCGCCGCGCAAATGCAGGCCAAGAAACTGCCCATGGTCACCGATTTACGCGATGAGTCTGATCACGAAAATCCGGTACGTTTGGTGATTGTGCCACGCTCCAACCGCATTGATTGCAAGCAATTGATGGCGCACCTGTTTGCCACTACCGAGCTGGAGAAAAACTACCGTATCAACCTTAACGTGTTGGGGTTAGATGGTCGACCGCAGGTAAAAGGCTTAAAACAGATGCTCAGTGAGTGGCTGGTTTATCGTACGCAGACCGTACGTCGCCGCTTGGAGTTCCGCTTAGACAAAGTACTGTCGCGTCTGCATATTCTTGAAGCCTTGATGATCGCCTTCCTCAATATTGATGAAGTGATTGAGATCATCCGTTTCCACGATGAGCCTAAAGCGGAGCTGATGCGTCGCTTTAATCTTAGCGACAAGCAAGCCGAAGCGATCCTTGAATTGAAGCTGCGACATCTGGCCAAATTGGAAGAGATGAAGATCCAAGGTGAGCAAGATGAGTTAGCCAAAGAACGTGATGCCTTACAGCAACTGCTGGGCTCCGAACGCCGCTTGAAAACGCTGATAAAGAAAGAGCTGAAAGCTGATGCCGACACTTATGGTGATGACCGTCGCTCACCATTGGTGGAACGTGCTGAATCAAAAGCGCTTTCTGAGCAAGATTTAGTACCTACTGAGCCAGTCACCGTCATTTTGTCGGAAAAAGGTTGGGTGCGTTGTGCTAAAGGCCATGATATCGACGCCGCGGCGTTGTCCTACAAAGCGGGCGATCAGTTCCTGTGTGCGGCACCTGGGCGCAGTAATCAACAAACCGTGTTTATCGATAGTGCTGGTCGTGCCTTTGCCACGGATACTCACACCTTACCTTCCGCTCGTAGCCAAGGTGAGCCGATTACCACTCGCTTTAACCTCGCTCCCGGTGAACAGATGGAGCACGTGTTATTAGGCGACGACAGTAGCCGTTACTTGCTGGCGAGTGATGCTGGTTACGGCTTTATTTGTGAATACAAAGATATGGTATCGCGCAATAAAGCAGGTAAAGCGCTGTTGAGCTTGTCAAAAAATGCTAAAGCACTGACACCTAAACTGCTCGATGGATCAGTGCCTAATGATATTCTGGCCATCACCAATGAAGGCCGAATGTTAGTGTTTGATGTGGCCGCTTTGCCGCAGCTAGCGAAAGGCAAAGGTAACAAAATTATTGGCATTCCATCTGAGCGCGCAGCCAACCGTGAAGAGTTAGTGAGTCACTTACAACTGCTCCCTCGAGGCGCCAGTGTGACCTTGTGGGCGGGTAAACGTAAGTTAACCTTGAAGCCCTCTGACATTGAGCATTATCGTGGTGAGCGCGGCCGCCGAGGCAGTAAGTTGCCACGTGGGTTACAGCGCGTAGATAGTGTTGAAGTCGCTGCTGACGCGACTACGGATAGCGCTGCAGTCAGCCCAGAAAGTGACAGTTAATAAGTTGTAGACACTAAAAAGCCCCGACATGCGGGGCTTTTTGTTGCGCGATGACCAGAGTGAAAGTGCTCATTGGTCAGCGGAACAACGCTCGGAAGCGAAGCGGCGAACAGTTACGCCACTTCGTAATAATTAGGTTCTAGCTCTAACTGCTGCTCAATAATAATGGCAGCCATTTTGGTGCATTTGCCGCATTGATCACCTACACCCAGCCGTTTTCTTACATCCTTTAAGCTGGTATCTCCCTGACTAACGGCCTGCTTAATTTGGGTGTCGGTAATAGCATGACACAGGCAGACGTACATGGTGATATCTCCGCAGTGAAATCGAGTTTTCATTGTGGATAGAATTATAAGTGAAAACCATT
Source organism: Shewanella sp. (assembly GCF_048265805.1). Classification (GTDB taxonomy): domain Bacteria; phylum Pseudomonadota; class Gammaproteobacteria; order Enterobacterales; family Shewanellaceae; genus Shewanella. The sequence continues at coordinate 121,975 of NZ_JBLXAT010000009.1, forward strand.
CTCATTCACAACCGTATTTTGCGGAATTTTTAAACTCAATCACATCTTCCATGCCGGTCGTAGGAACTCGGCTATTGCCGTGCTTTATAAATCAATAGCCTGCGTTGATGTCGACCAGATTCGCTAACGGTTGGCCCCTGCGAAAACGTTGATAGTTGTTAGCAAAAATTTCCACCACCTGCTCTGGAAAGCTGGGGGCGGCAATATGCGGAGTAATGATGGCATTGGCTTGCTGCCAAATCGGCTGCTCTGCAGGTAATGGTTCCTGCTCGAACACATCCAGCACAGCGGTGAGATCAGGCCGTTGCCGTAGCACTTGATATAGCTCGTCCAGTTTAACCGCAGAACCGCGTCCAACATTGAAAAAGCAGGCGTGCTGCGGCAGCTTACTAAGCAGTTGCCCATCAAGCAGATGTACTGTTTGCGGGGTATGTGGCAGCGCATTGACCAACACATCTGCACGGTTGACCACTTGGGATAGTTGGCTGATGTCATACACCAGATCAAATTGCTTGTTGGCGCGGCCACGGCGGCTAATGCCAATTACGTGCATACCGAAATGGTGTGCGGTTTGCGCTAAGTGACTGCCAATCGAACCGGTGCCAAGCACCACAAATGTTTTACCTTGCAGGGTGCCATAGCGCCTTTCCTGCCACTGCTGTTCAGCTTGTTGGGCGGCATATTCACGCTGTTGGCGGTAAATGCTGAGTAGATAGCCAAACACATACTCGCTCATCAGTGGGCCGAATACTTTTTTGATATTAGTGAGTTGGCAGGTCAGTGGCCGTTTGAGTTGCATCAACTTGTCGACTCCAGCGAAGGTGCTTTGGAGCCACTTGAGCGAGTGTGCCACGGGGATAAGTGGTGCTGCCATCGCCGGTTCTGCCAACCAGATATCCGCTGCTGCAACTTGTGCAGGCTGCTCGTCCACAATCTCTAACTCGGGGAGTGCTAATGCGGTAATTAACTGATGGTAAATGGCATTCTCTCGCGTCAGTAACAACAGCTTGTGTGGCATTGGCTTCCCCTTTATGCTGTCGAGCGGTGTTTTCTCAACAGTAATTGATAATGGACGTAGTGGTTTCTTTTCTGACACGTACCGGCGCGATGTTACATCCTTGGATGAATGAAATCGCCACGGCGATGGTGTCTTGTATCATTGTGGTGTTTGGTGCTGATTGCAACCGTTGGCTGCGTAAGCAGTTGGGCGCACGCTCATTTATCCTGCGCACTTTGATTTTTATCTTGGTGAATGCTTTCGGCTTCGGTTTGATTATTGTGGCGGTAAGTCCATGGTTGGCGGGACAACTGCGGCATATGCCCGCCATGTGGATGTTGCTGTTGGTGTGTGCCATCTTTTTTGGCATTGGCTCTTGGGCGCAGCGTAATCGCCAGAGCTAGTGTGAGCTACGCTGACGCGTTACTCGAACCAATGCACGTTTTCCACGGTTTGTGGTGCTTGCTCAAGTGCTTGAAAGGCGCGATCAGGAAAGTTGGTAAAGATCCCATCAACACCTAACTGTTCCAGCGCCTTGATATCATCAACAAAATCCACGGTGTAGACGTAGGTTTTCAGTTGATGCGCATTGGCCAGCTGCAGCATTTCGCGGCTGATAAAGTTGATGTCGAGGTGCAGTGAAGTCGGTGCAATGGCAGCGATATCTGGCTCGATACTCAACGGAATACCACCGTACAGAATTCCAATCGCAGCTTGTGGTAACGCTTGTCTTATCGCTTTGAGATAGCGATGATTAAACGAAGAGATCAATAGCTGTTCTGGCTGAAAGCCAAATTCTTGTAGAAAACGTGGATATTGCTGAATAAACGGCGTCAGCGTGTCGACGCCTTTGAGCTCAATGTTAACCATGGCGCGTCCAGCAACCAGTTGCATCACCTGCGTTAAGGTGGGAATCGCTTCACCTGCCACGGTGTAATGTTGTAGTTGCTGCTGTGTTTGCCGATCAATAACACCCACCCCTGTGCTTTTAAACTCTAAACGGCGATCATGAAATACGTAGAGTTCGCCAGCCACATAATGAATATCTAGCTCTACAGCCGTCGCGCCGAGAGTGAGCGCGTATTCTATGGCGCTTAGGGTGTTTTCGGGGCGGTGACCACTGGCGCCTCGGTGTGCGATAACCAGCATTAAGACTTCCTCACTTTGATGCGGTGTGAATGGCCGTTTGGCAACTGCAGGCACATTACATCAACGTAGTAGCAATAACTATAGACGTTAGCTGAAAATCTTTATCTGACGATGGTCATCCGTCGGTTTGCGATAAAAATAAATACGCCGCGCAGTTGGCGCGGCGTATTGCGTGATTCAGTGCGATGAGTGCACGTTAGCGTTTTTTGGCAAACGCTTGACCCATACGCGTGACGGCACCAGCATCAACACCTTCAGCAAAACTGTCTAAGGCGTCTTTTTCAAACAGCATCACCACAGTACTGCCTAGTTTAAAGCGGCCCATTTCCGCACCTTTTTCTAGGTGAATGGCGTCTTCGCCAGTGGTGTCATAATCCCACACAAACACTTTCTTACCTGTTGGTGGCGTGACTGTGCCCGCCCATACGGTTTCAATGCTTGCCACGATGGTTGCACCAACCAGTACCATCGCCATTGGGCCAATCTCAGTTTCAAAAATGGCGACAACTCGTTCATTACGAGCAAACAGCCCTGGTACGTGTTGTGCGGTCAACGGGTTAACGGAAAACAGCTCACCCGGCACGTAGATCATTTTTGATAATGTACCCGCTACAGGCATGTGAATGCGGTGATAGTCGCGCGGTGCTAGGTAAATAGTGGCAAAATCACCCTCGTCAAAACGGGCGGCAACTTCTCGCAGATCGCCCAACAGTGCCAGCGATGAATAATCATGGCCTTTCGCTTGAATGATGCGGCCTTGTTCAATTGGCCCACGTTGGCTGACGGTGCCATCCACCGGATGCACTATGTATTGTGGATCTTGATGCAGTGGACGAGCACCAGCTTTCAATTCACGGGTGAAAAACGCATTAAAGGTTTTGTAAGCGGTGGCTTCTGGCTCACGAGCTTCCGCCATATCCACGTGATACTGTTTGATAAACTTACTAATAAACCAAGTGGTGACACCGCCCAACTCGGCTGCCGCCAGTTTACCTACCAAACGAGATACCAAGTGCTTAGGTAGCAGGTATTGCAGAGTAATTTTTAGCTTATCCAATGGTATAAATCCCTTGTTATCGTTAGATATCATCAATACCCGCGCGGAAATAACGGGCGTGACGTTGTTCGCCTAAACTGGCGATAATTTTGTGGTAATTGTTGAAGCGGTCTTGGGCAATCTTGCCAGCTTCTACCGCTTCCCGTAATTGGCAACCTGGGTCATCCAGATGTTTACAGTCACGGAATTTGCAGCCACCAAGATAGTCACGAAATTCGATAAAGCACCAACCGACACGATCGGCGGGCAGGTGCCACAAGGCAAATTCCCGCACTCCGGGAGAGTCGATCAATTTGCCGCCGTCAGCAAAATGCATCAGCTTAGAGGTGGTGGTGGTATGCTGACCCAACCCTGAGTTATCAGAGACTTCACCCGTTTGTAGCTCAGCATGTGGCATGAGCGCATTGATCAACGATGATTTACCTACACCAGATTGGCCAGCAAAAATGCTGGTCTTATCGGCCAAGGTTTGTCGCAGTTCATCAAGGCCATCGGCGGTTTTACTGCTGACACACAACACTTGATAACCGATATTGCGGTAACGCTGCAGCGCCGCTTCAATCTCATCGCGGTTGCTGTCATCTAATAGGTCAATTTTGTTCAGCACAATGATTGGCGGAATATCGGTGTCTTCGCTGGCCACTAAATAGCGATCGATGATCTGCGTGGTAAATTCTGGCAGTACGGAAGAGACAATCAAAATCTGATCGATGTTGGCGGCAACAACTTTAACACCATCATATAAGTCTGGACGGGTAAGTGATGACTGGCGCGGATGCACCGCTTCCACTACGCCACCGATGGCGGATTGATTTTCAGTGGCGAGCCGCAGCACGACTTTATCGCCAGTGACGAGACTGCCAATAGTACGGCGGATATTACAGCGAACGATGTCGCTATCTGCAGTTTCTATGTCCACATGTTGGCCAAAGCGGGAGATCACTACGCCCTCTTGTTCAGGGCCTAGATTGCTCTCGGATAATTCAACCTCCTGCTCGGCAGGTTGTTGACGGCGTTCAAGCCGCTTTTGGTGGTTAGCCTTCATGCGGCGCAGCTGGCCTCGGCTCAGGGGTTTCTTTTTGCTCACTTAAACCTGTAAGATCATGCGGATTCTGGGTCAAAGGCCCTATAATACACGCTATTGAATAAAAAAGCCTGATTGGGCGATTGCTGGAGTATTAACACACATGGCTGCCAATGCTGAAAATCTGATTTGGGTCGATTTGGAAATGACCGGCTTAGAGCCTGCCACAGATCGCATTATTGAAATAGCCACAATTGTGACCGATAAAGAGTTGAACATTTTGGCCGAAGGGCCAGTGATTGCAATTCATCAAAGTGATGCCACGTTGGCCGCTATGGATGACTGGAACCAACAGCATCATGGCGCTTCTGGTTTGATTGACCGTGTACGCGCTAGTAAGCACTCAGAAGACGATGCTATTCGTGAAACTATCGCATTTCTCGAGCAATATGTGCCTCAAGGCAAGTCACCTATGTGTGGTAACAGCATCGGGCAAGATCGCCGTTTCTTAAACAAGTACATGCCTAAATTGGAAGATTACTTCCACTATCGCAATCTGGATGTCAGCACTATTAAAGAGTTAGTACGTCGTTGGCAACCAGAGTTACTGCAAGATTTTCAAAAGAAAAATACGCACCAAGCGCTGGACGACATTCGCGAATCTGTTGCTGAATTGCAGTTCTATCGCGAGCGGGTATTTAAAATTTGAGCATTTAACCCGTAAAAATGCACAATGGGGTTGCAGGCCAATAAAATTTCCATATAATGCGGCCTCACCTTCACTGCTTCATCTAAGCATTGAAGAGCGGAATGCGACATTAGCTCAGTTGGTAGAGCGATACCTTGCCAAGGTATAGGTCATCGGTTCGAACCCGATATGTCGCTCCAATCATCGCATCAAATTGAAATGCGACATTAGCTCAGTTGGTAGAGCGATACCTTGCCAAGGTATAGGTCATCGGTTCGAACCCGATATGTCGCTCCAATACTGCTGAATTTGGATGATTGCGACATTAGCTCAGTTGGTAGAGCGATACCTTGCCAAGGTATAGGTCATCGGTTCGAACCCGATATGTCGCTCCAATCATCGCATCAAATTGAAATGCGACATTAGCTCAGTTGGTAGAGCGATACCTTGCCAAGGTATAGGTCATCGGTTCGAACCCGATATGTCGCTCCAATTGCTTACCTAGCTTTCTTTTTCCTCATAAATTTCTATTTTTATCGGTAATTCAGTCGCATTGATTGACCTTGTGATTTCGTGATCTGTCGCTAGTTTCTTGCGTCTTCTCTAATATAGTGGTTATTTTGACCAGCAAAATATGACCGCCGTCATGTATTCCCACGGCAGTAACTTACATAATGGACACAGAATAACTGCATCTACAGCAATTACCGCTGCCAATATGGAGGGTGCCGAATGCGTATCCAACAACTGCGTGAACTACTCGATTTTGTTGCCGAATGTCATCTCGACATGGCTCAGTTGTACCATAGATTGAACGACCAAGCCGACTCTACTCGCACCAAGATGTTATTAGATTATTTTGAACAACATCAAAAAGGCGTAGCTCGTCATTTAGAAGATTATATTGATGCCGCACCTAAGCGTGTGCTTGAAAGCTGGTACAAAGACTTTGTGTTTGAAGACTTCAAAACACACTGCCAAAACACCATGTTGCCAGCATCAATGACCGAAGACGATGTGTTAGAACTGCATCTTGAACTCGATAATTTACTGATCGGCCTGTTGGAAAAAACTGCCAACTCTTCTTCATCGGCAGAAGTGAAAAGCGCTCTGGAAGATCTGGTGCGAGTGCAGAAAATCCATCAGCAACGTTTAGTGCATAGCACCATGCGGATGGAAGATATTTAGTTGCAAAGAAAGTGCGCAAGCCGTTGCGGTGCTCTGGAGCTGTAGGTGGTTGCGGTTCAACGCCGCCAACAGCGACTTGCCTCTGAAAGCAGTATGATAACGTAGCTCACGCACGAGACTTATGCGCGCTTTCATTGATTAAGTCTCCAGATATGTCAGTCAATTTGCCCAGCTTTGCTGGGCTTTTTTGTGTTTCCCATCAGTAATATGATTAACTGCTCAAATGATATACGTCATAAACATTGCTCAATAAACTTGCTAATCTGCCGTGTTAACTTCGATCGATTTTCGTGATAGCAGTGGCATGGTTTCATGCTGCAATGGCTAGTAACAAAGGAGCCAATATGGCCCAGAATTTGTCACATCTGCCCAGTGCGTTATATCTCACCACACAAGTGCGTCAAGCCGAACTGGACTGGGCTGAACATTATCAACAACCGTTATATGCCTTAGTTGAGCGCGCCGGATTAGCGGCCTGTGATGCGTTGCAGCCACAGGTAGCGGCCGATTCGCGCGTGTTAGTCGTAGCGGGGCAGGGCAATAATGGTGCTGATGCACTGATCTGTTATTTTTGGCTGCGTCAACGCGGCATCAGTGCCGATTTATTTATTTTGCCTGCTAGCAAAGCCAGTGATGAGTGGCAGCAAGCATGGCAGCTACTGCAGCAACATGACTATTGTGCTATCGAGCAGCTGCCAAAGGTTAATCAGTACGATCTGGTGGTCGATGGCTTACTCGGCACTGGCGTTACTGGCGAGCTACGGCCAAACTGCGCCGCTGTTGTGGCTGCGATTAACGCGGCTAATGCATGGGTTCTGAGTCTAGATCTCCCCTCAGGCATCAATGCCGATACTGGCGCCATGGCGGGCACTGCCGTTAGTGCCAACATGACGTTATGTATGGGCGCGATGAAGCAAGGCCTATTGACGGGCGAAGCGCGCAATTGCACTGGTGAGCTGGCATTTGCCGAACTGGGGCTTAGCGAGTTTTTGCCTACCAGCAGTGTGCAACGGGTGGGGCGGGACTATCTGTCGAAGGTGTTGCCTGCCAGAGCGCGTAATGCTCACAAAGGCAGCAATGGTCGAGTCACGCTGATTGGTGGCGATGTAGGAATGGCTGGAGCGATCTGTCTCGCCAGTGAAGCCTGCTTACGCACAGGGGCTGGTTTAGTCACGGTGTTAAGTCGGCCTGAACATCAATTGTTGGTCAATGCTCACCGCGCTGAGTTGATGTTTTGGGGCTGCGAATTGGTTGATATGGAAGTCTATTCCCGTCTCGGTTGGGCTGATGTGTTAGTGCTGGGGCCGGGGCTGGGTAAACATGATTGGGGTTACAACTTGTTTAAAGCAGTGGCATTGAGTGAAAAGCCGGTGGTGGTAGATGCTGATGCACTCAACTTGCTGAGTGATGAACCTCGGCGCGACGCTCATTGGGTGCTAACGCCACATCCTGGCGAAGCGTCTCGCCTGCTCGCTAGCGACACTAAAGCGATTGAAGCCGATCGCTTTGCCGCCGTGAAATCACTGCAGCAACGTTATGGTGGTGTGGTGCTACTTAAAGGGGCGGGTACGCTCATCTATGATGGTGAAACATTGTATGTGGCGCCAGTGGGTAATCCTGGGCTCGCCAGTGGTGGGTGCGGTGATGTGTTATCTGGTATAATCGGCGCGCTGATGGCGCAGGGGCTCACGCATACACAAGCCACTGTTGCCGGGGTCATTATTCATGGCGAAGCTGCTGATAAAGCAGCGATGGACGGTGAACGGGGCATGTTAGCCAGCGATCTGTTCCCGTGGATCCGCCGACTGGTCAATACTGTGTAACTGGCACAATAGCTGCCACTATGGATGTAAATAAATGTCGAGTGAAATACGTGTTCTGCAGCTAAAAGATGAAACTGCCACCGTCGCGCTGGGGCGCCAATTAGCCGCGGCAATTAAGGCACCATTAGTGATTTATCTTACGGGGGAACTCGGCGCTGGCAAGACCACCTTTAGTCGCGGTTTGATTCAAGCTTTAGGGCATCAAGGCGCGGTTAAGAGTCCGACTTATACACTGGTGGAACCGTACGAACTGCCAGAACTCGATGTGTATCACTTTGATCTGTATCGATTAAGCGACCCAGAAGAGTTAGAATTTATGGGTATTCGTGACTATTTCTCTGATCGCAGCTTATGTTTGGTTGAGTGGCCGGAGCAAGGACACGGTTGCTTACCGCCTGCTGATATACATTTACATATTAAATATGTTAATACTGGCAGAGAAATTACCCTAGAAGCCTCGTCTCCTGCTGGCAAGGTGCTATTAGATAACATACATAACAATGCCTAAAACTAATAACATCTCGTTTTATGCCATTGCGCTGCTGCTGTCCTGTATCAGCACGGCAGCTTTGGCAGCCAATACCCTAAATAGCGTCCGTATATGGGCCGCACCAGATTCTACGCGGGTGGTATTCGATCTTGGTGATAAACCTGCTTATGAGTCGTTTACCCTGAGTAATCCACAGCGGTTAGTGATTGATTTAGCTGACACAGTGCAAGGTAAAAAACTCAACCTCACTAAGCTTAACGATAGCCCATTGGTTAAGCGGGTGCGGCTGAGCAAGCCCCCAAAAAAATCTACTCTAAGATTAGTGGTCGATCTCAAACAGGCCGCGACAGCAAGTCTATTCTCTCTACCTCCTACTGGACCTTATGGTGATCGTTTGGTGGTGGATTTTGAACAAGGCCGAACCAGTCAAAGCACGGTGAAGCAGGATTCTGATCGTAGTCAAACCACTGACCGCGACATTATTATTGCGGTTGATGCAGGGCACGGTGGTGATGATCCCGGTTCTATTGGGCCGTCTGGCACCTATGAAAAAGGGGTCGCTTTTGCCATTGCGCAAAAATTGGCGGATAAATTAAATGCGGTTGATGGCATTACGGCGATCATGATCCGCAAAGGTGATTATTTCGTTAATTTGAATCGCCGCTCTGAGTTGGCCCGCCAAGCGAAAGCAGATTTATTAGTCTCGGTTCACGCTGACGCGTTTACCTCGCCACAACCGAGTGGTGCCTCGGTTTGGGTATTGTCAAATCGACGAGCTAATTCAGAGATGGGTCGCATCTTGGAGCAAGGCGATCAAGTGTCTCAGTTGCTTGGTGGTGTCGGTGAAATTGTACAAAACACTGATAGTGAACAGTATTTGATGCGAACGCTGATTGACATGTCGATGGATAATTCACGCTCTGCTGGCTATCGGGTCGCCAGTAATGTACTCAATCAACTCGGTCAAGTGACCAAACTGCATAAAAGCCGCCCAGAGTATGCGAGTTTGGCGGTACTGAAATCACCTGATATTCCGTCATTATTGGTGGAAACTGGGTATATTTCTAACCCACGAGAAGAGAAATTACTGCGTAGCTCGGCCCATCAACAGCAGGTTGCTGGCGCGATATTTAACGGTATTTTGCATTATTATCAAAGTTACCCGCCCGAAGGTACGTTACTCGCTAAGCATTCATCGGTGACACACAAAGTAGCGAGCGGTGAGTCACTGTCGGTCATTTCGGCACGCTACAATGTGTCGATTAGTGCCATCAAAAAGGCCAATGGATTAAAGTCCGATGTCGTGCGCATTGGCCAAAAACTCATCATTCCAAGAGCCTGAGGTCGGCATGGCAATTCGTATATTACCGCCGCAACTTGCTAACCAGATTGCGGCAGGGGAAGTCGTCGAACGCCCCGCCTCCGTAGTTAAAGAGCTGGTAGAAAACAGTCTCGACGCTGGAGCTACCCGCGTGGATATCGAGATCGATAAAGGCGGCGCTAAACTCATTCGCATTCAAGACAACGGCGGTGGTATCGCCAAAGATGAACTGGCGTTAGCATTGTCGCGTCACGCCACCTCTAAGTTAGGCTGTATTGATGACTTGGAAGCGATTTTAAGCTTTGGTTTCCGTGGCGAAGCGTTAGCGAGTATCAGTTCCGTATCGCGTTTGACGCTCACCTCAAAGACTGCAGACCAGAGCGAAGCATGGCTCGCCTATGCCGAAGGCTCAGAGATGGCGGTGAAAGTCATGCCCGCTGCGCATCCGCAAGGCACAACCATTGAAGTGGCTGATCTGTTTTTTAATACACCGGCGCGGCGACGGTTTCTTAAAAGCGATAAAACCGAATTTACCCACATCGATGAATGGCTCAAGCGCATCGCGATCGCCCGTCCAGAAATCCACCTAACGCTGAAAAATAATGGCAAGCAGGTACGTAACTATCGTCCGGCGAATACCGAGGCGCAGCTGTTACAACGTCTGACACAAGTGTGCGGCCGTGCCTTTGCTGAGCAAGCGGTCACGGTGAATTGTGAGCATGAAGGGCTACGTCTTAGTGGTTATCTACAGTCACCGATACAGCAAGAACTGGTCGATGCCCACTATTTTTATGTGAATGGCCGCCATGTGCGTGATCGCTTAGTCACCCATGCGGTGAAACAAGCCTTTGCTGGGCAAACCGAAGTCGACCAACCAGGCTACGTGTTGATGCTACAGCTCGACCCGCATCAAGTGGATGTCAACGTACATCCAGCCAAGCATGAAGTGCGCTTCCACGAAGCGCGTATGGTGCATGATTTCGTGTTGCAGGGATTGTCTTCCGCATTGGAACAATGTTGGTCACTACCCGTGGACCAACAAGCTGTTGAGCCACAAACAATTAAGTCGCAGTTAAGCCAGCCTACTTATCATCGCCCACCTGAAAGCCAACGTTCTCCGGCGATTAACCACGATACGGATATCGACTATGAAACTGGTGAGTATCGTCCGAGCCATGCAAGTCCAAGCTCGTTCAACAGCGGTTCAGCTGGGCGTCAATATGGTGCTAGTTCGCCGTCACGTACAGCCGTCAGAAATTATGGTGCGTTAATCAGTACGCCAATGGCGCTGAATGAAGCAAAACCTGACATGGCAATGTCCGCTGTTACGGATATGCCGCCACTGCTCGATGGTGACTTTTGGGTGTTGGTGGACGGTTACCAGCTCAGTTTGTTAGCCGTTAAGCAGGTAGCCAAACAACTGACGCAGGCCGAAGTTTTAGCCAAATTGGCGCAAGGCTTGTCGATGCAACCCTTATTGATGCCCGTGGCGGTGGCAATGCAATCTGAATGGCAAGCTTTGTTGCAGAAACAAGCGTCACAGCTAGAAAAGTTGGGTTTATCACTCACCCCGCATCAGCGGCAGTTGATAATTAAGAAAGTGCCCCCATATCTTCGGGAGACACAGTTAGCACAAGTGATACCCGAGCTATTGGATTGGATGACCGTGGCACAACGCAGTCCCCACGAACTGGCGGCTTGGATGGCAGAGCAACATGCGAAAGGTTATGTCGCAGCTCCAAGAGTTTGGCGACAGTTTTCTCAAGCTGATGCGGAACTGCAGCAGCAAATATTGAAATTTGTTAAGGTGCTGCCTTGGCAACAATGGATGAGTACATCAGATTGACGGTTTCAGAAACGCCAAGCGTAATCACCCTCATGGGGCCTACTGCATCAGGTAAAACCGATTTAGCGATCGCCTTAGCTGAACAGCACAACTGTGAGATTATTTCGGTCGATTCGGCGCTCATTTACCGTGAGATGGATATTGGTACCGCCAAGCCTTCAGCGGCGGAATTGGCCCGTGCTCCCCATCGTTTGATTGATATTAGAGATCCAAAAGATAGCTACTCTGCCGCAGATTTCCGTGCCGATTGTTTGGCTGAGATTGACGCCATTATCGCCAAAGGTAAAACGCCGTTATTGGTCGGCGGTACGATGATGTACTTTAAAGCACTGTTAGAAGGGTTATCTCCCTTGCCGAGTGCAGACGAGCAGATCCGCGCTGATATTCAAGCGGAAGCAGAAGCAAAGGGCTGGCAGGCGATGCATGAGCAGCTTGCCAAAATTGACCCAGTATCTGCCGCAAGAATTCATCCCAATGATCCGCAGCGTTTATCGCGGGCGTTGGAAGTTTTTCGCATCAGTGGGCAGTCGCTGACTGAACTGACGCAAACAAAGGCAGCAGCCTTTCCCTATAACACGGTGCAGTTTGCCATTGCACCAAGTGACAGAAAAGTACTACACGAGCGAATTGCTCAGCGATTCAAGCAGATGCTGTCGCTCGGTTTTATTGAAGAAGTTGAGCGTTTACGCGCCAGAGATGATTTACACTTAGAGCTACCGTCGATGCGTTGTGTTGGATATCGACAGTGTTGGCAGTATCTCGACGGTGAATTTGACCGTGAAAATATGACAGAAAAAGCCATTGCTGCTACTAGGCAATTGGCAAAGCGTCAATTAACATGGTTGCGGGGGTGGCCAGAGTTACATTGGCTCGAAAGCGGTGAAAAAAGTAATTTAGTTACGGTGATACACCAAAGCCGCTAGCTTAATGGCCCTTGCTGTATAATACTAAAACTAAATAAGAAAGTGTCACTGTTGGATTAATATAAAGTAAAAAGGATATAAAAATGGCTAAGGGGCAATCATTACAAGACCCATTCTTGAATGCGTTACGCCGTGAGCGCGTTCCTGTTTCTATCTACCTAGTGAACGGTATTAAATTACAAGGACAGGTAGAGTCTTTTGATCAATTTGTTATTTTGTTGAAAAACACCGTCAGTCAAATGGTGTACAAACACGCTATCTCAACAGTGGTACCTTCGCGTCCATTCAATATGGGCAGCGGAAGTCATCAAGGCGGTCAAGCTGGGTATAACGGCCAGCAAGACGATAGCAGCGAACAGTAAAAGGTTATTAAGGAGTCCACTTCTTGTTTGAACGCTATGAGGCGGGGGAGACAGCCGTTCTGGTTCATCTGGATTTTTCCGATGAAGACAGCAGAGAAGATCTCCTTGAGTTGCAACTGCTCGTTGAATCAGCAGGGGCACGTTCAGTAGGTGTTATAACAGGAAGTCGTAAAACGCCTGATCGCAAATATTTTGTTGGCACAGGTAAAGCTGAGGAACTTGCGGCGTTAGTCGCTGCAACTGAAGCTAACGTGGTGATTTTTAACCATGCCTTGTCGCCAGCGCAAGAACGTAACTTGGAAGCCTTGTGCCATTGCCGGGTACTTGACCGCACCACGTTAATTCTTGATATTTTCGCTCAGCGTGCTCGAACCCACGAAGGGAAGCTACAGGTGGAGCTAGCGCAGCTTCGTCATATGTCGACGCGTTTGATTCGTGGTTGGACTCACCTTGAGCGCCAGAAAGGGGGTATTGGTCTACGTGGTCCTGGGGAAACCCAGTTGGAGACCGACCGCCGACTATTGCGTGGCCGCATTAAGTACATTAACCGACGCCTTGAAAAAGTCGATAAGCAACGTGAACAGAGTCGTCGCGCGCGTCAGCGTAGCGATATGGCAACGGTATCGTTAGTGGGTTATACCAATGCGGGTAAATCTACGCTGTTTAATACCCTTACCTCTTCTACTGTTTACGCGGCGGATCAGTTGTTTGCAACGTTAGATCCAACGTTACGTAAACTCGACTTAGCGCACCAATCGGTATTTTTGGCAGACACTGTGGGGTTTATTCGCCACCTGCCGCATGAATTGGTCGCAGCATTTAAAGCCACACTGCAGGAGACGCGACAAGCTGACCTGTTGTTACATGTGGTCGATTGTGCCGATGACAACATGGATGATAACTTCGCCCAAGTGCAGCACGTATTGCAAGATATTGATGCCGGCGATATTCCACAACTCATTGTGTGCAATAAGATTGATTTGCTCGAAGAAGCTCAGCCAAAAATTGATGTTGACGGTGAAGGCAAGCCTTTTCGGGTTTGGGTGTCAGCACAGCAACAATTAGGATTAGATCTGCTGCAAGAAGCGATCGAGCAACTCATTGGTCAGCATATTGTTGACCTTGATTTGAAGTTACCGGCTTCGGCCAGTAAATATGTCAGTCAGTTTTTCCGTTTAGAGGCGATACAACAGCAGTCCTATGATGATGAAGGTAACTGTTTGCTGAATGTGAAATTACCAGAGCCAGACTGGAACCGTATGGTCAAACAAAGTGATGGTGAGTTGGACAATTTTGTAGTGGAAACTGCCGCCGATCATGAAACGGATACAATGATTCAATAACCCTGTGTATTCATTCTGTTATGGAGTGTTCAATGGCTTGGAATGAGCCCGGTAACAAGGGTAAAGATCCTTGGGGAAATAAAGGTGGAAACGATAAGGGACCACCAGATGTCGATGAAGTGTTTCGTAAACTGTCGAAACGCTTTGGTGGTTCAGGTGGCGGTAGCGGATTTAGCTATGGTGCGCTTGCCATTGTTGTGGTGATTGCGCTGGTGGTGTGGGGCTTATCAGGCTTCTATACCATTAAAGAAGCGCAGCGTGGCGTAGTTATGCGCTTCGGCCAACACATTGGTGAAGTCGGCCCCGGTTTGCACTGGAAAGCTACCTTTGTTGATTCTGTATTGCCAGTAGACATATCTACTGTTCGTTCAATTCCTGCATCTGGCAGTATGCTAACTGCCGATGAAAATGTAGTGCAGGTTGAGCTTGATGTGCAGTTCAAAGTGACCAACGCCTATAACTATCTGTTTAGTGCGGTTGATCCACAGTCAAGCTTGAGTGAAGCCACGGATAGTGCCTTGCGCTATGTCGTTGGTCATTCACGTATGGACGACATTTTGACGACTGGCCGTGCCACAATTCGTGACAACACTTGGTCGGAAATTGAGCGTATTATTGAGCCTTACAAATTAGGTTTGACCATTGTGGATGTTAACTTTCTGCCAGCGCGTCCGCCGGAAGAGGTGAAAGAAGCCTTTGACGATGCGATTTCTGCGCAGGAAGACGAACAGCGCTTTATTCGTGAAGCGGAAGCTTATGAGCGTGAAATCGAACCTAAGGCGCGTGGTCAAGTACAACGGATTAGCCAAGATGCACGTGCTTATAAAGAACGTGTAGTGCAAGACGCCGAAGGTGCGGTAGCCCGTTTTGACAAGTTACTGCCTGAGTATAAACAGGCACCAGAAGTGACTCGTAAGCGTTTGTATATGGATGCAATGCAAGAGGTGTTCAGCAGTACAGATAAGGTGTTGGTGGATAGCAAAAACAGCAACAATATGATGTACCTGCCGCTGGATAAAATGATGGACAAACGCGCTGCTGCGTCGCAAGCCGACAGCAATAGTCAAGTACCGGTGACCCAGTACAACAACAGTTCATCGCTTGATAGCTCATCAAGCAGCAGCTCGAACAGCTATTCGGCAAATGATGGACGTATCCCGCGTGAAGCGCGTGTACGTCAGGCGAGAGGAGAATAATCGATGAGAACACTTTTGATTATTATCGCCATTGTCATTGGCGTAGGGTTGTCATCTTTGATGGTGGTCACAGAAGGCGAACGTGCCATCGTGTCACGCTTTGGTGAAGTACTGAAAGATAATGTTGACGGTAAGCCTGTTACGCGTGTTTATGGGCCTGGTTTACACGTAAAAATCCCGATGATCGATAAAATTCGTTATTTGGATGCGCGTATTCAGACCCTAGACGGTGCAGCTGACCGTTTCGTTACTTCTGAGAAGAAAGACTTGATGGTTGATTCTTACGTGAAGTGGCGTATTCAAGACTATGAAAAGTTCTATCTTTCAACTAACGGTGGTCTGAGATCTAACGCGGAAGCATTGCTACAACGTAAAATTAACAGTGACCTACGTACTGAGTTTGGTAAACGTACGATTAAAGAGATCGTTTCTGGTATAAGCGAAGACGGTAATACTGAAGGTTCTAGTCGCGATGAATTACAACGGCTAGCGCTGCAAAATGCTGCGAAGAGTGCGCAAGACCTTGGTATTCAAGTGGTGGATGTGCGTGTGAAACAGATCAATCTGCCAAACAACGTGAGTAACAGTATCTTCCAACGTATGCGTGCTGAACGCCAAGCCGTTGCGAAAGAACACCGTGCGAAAGGTAAAGAGGAAGCGGAAACAATTCGCGCTCGTACCGATGCTAACGTCGTGGTGACACTGGCTAATGCGCGTCGTCAAGCTGAAGCTATTAAAGGTCAAGGTGATGCGACTGCTGCAAAAATTTATGCCAATGCCTACACTAAAGATCCTGAGTTTTACAGCTTCTTACGTAGCTTAGATGCTTACAAAGCAAGTTTTAGTGGTCACTCAGACGTGATGGTGTTAGCACCAGACAGTGAATTCTTTAAATACTTTAAAGAAGGCGCAAAATAACAAGCGGTAGCTTGTTGCTAAAAGCCCAGCCGCTGTTGCTGGGCTTTTTTGTTTTTGCACATAGTATGCTGTGATTTTTATCACTTTCCCCATGAATTCTGAGGCAAATTTTCTTATAATGCCGAGCCAAATATAAGCTAAGTCACTCTCTGCACAGTTGAAGTTGTGTAGCACTGGAGATGAATGGATGAGCAGTTCGGCAGACCTCGGGCGTAGACGCATTCTAGCGATAACTACTATTGCAGTGGGAGGAGCAGGTATCGTCACTGCCACTTTACCTTTTATCAAATCTTGGAATCCCAGTGTTAAAGCGAAAACTGCAGCAGTGCCTGTTGAGGTGAATATCAGCAAGCTTGATGAGGGACAGCTAATTAAAGTGATGTGGCGTGGCCAGCCAATTTGGGTGGTTAAGCGCTCATCGGCGACATTGGCAGCGCTTGGCGACCACGATGACAGATTACGCGATCCGCGATCGCAGGAAGCGCAACAACCTAAATATGCCAAAAATCCATGGCGTTCAATTCGACCTGAGATCTTCGTTGCTGTAGGTATCTGCACCCACCTAGGTTGCTCACCAACTTACCAACCTGATAATTTCGCTGAGCATGTCGATGGGGTGACCTCCGGCTTTTTCTGCCCATGCCATGGCTCCGGCTTCGATATGGCTGGCCGAGTGTTTCAGGGCGTGCCTGCGCCACTTAATTTAGTGATACCGCCGCATCGTTACTTAGACGACGGTCGGTTGGAGATCGGTACTGAGCAGGAGCCAAGCTAATGAAAGGATTGATCCGCTGGCTCGATGAACGTATTCCAATGACGGCTACCTATAAGCGTCATATTGGTCAGTATCCCGCCCCGAAAAACTTCAACATTTGGTATCTGTTTGGTTCATTAGCTATTTTAGTGTTGTTCAACCAGTTACTCACTGGCGTGTGGCTGACCATGAGTTATGTGCCTACCACCGACGGCGCTTTTGCATCAATTGAATACTTAATGCGTGACGTCGACTATGGCTGGTTGCTGCGTTACATGCACTCCACTGGGGCCTCGGCGTTTTTTGCGGTGATCTATCTGCACATGTTCCGTGGCTTGCTGTACGGCTCTTATCAAAAGCCACGTGAGTTGCTGTGGATCTTTGGCATGTTGATTTTTGTAGTGGTAATGGCTGAAGCCTTTATGGGTTACCTGCTACCTTGGGGACAGATGTCTTACTGGGGCGCGCAGGTGATCATCTCCCTGTTTGGTGCCATTCCAGTGATTGGTGATGACTTGACCTTGTGGATCCGTGGTGACTATGTGGTGTCTGGGGCGACGTTAAACCGCTTCTTCGCACTGCATGTGATCGCCTTACCACTGATCATGGTGGTGCTTATTTTCCTGCACCTGATCGCTTTGCACGAAGTTGGCTCGAATAATCCCGATGGCGTAGAGATTAAAAAGTACAAAGATGAAGATGGTTGGCCGCTGGATGGTATTCCGTTTCATCCTTACTACACCGTGAAAGATATGGTCGGTATTGCTGGCTTCCTGATGGTGTTCTGTTTCTTCGTCTTTTTTATGCCGGAAGGTGGTGGTTTGCTACTTGAGAGCCCCAACTTTGAGGCGGCCAATCCGATGAAGACCCCCGAGCATATTTCGCCAGTGTGGTATTTCACACCATTCTACGCCATGCTGCGGGCGATTCCCGATAAGCTGGGGGGCATTGTGGTGATGGGCATGTCGATTGCTTTGTTATTTTTGTTGCCATGGTTGGATCGCTGCAAGGTGAAATCCGTGCGTTATCGTAGCCGTGGTCATCGCCTCAACCTAGCGCAGTTTGCTATCTCTTTTATTGCGCTTGGAGTATTAGGATTACTGCCGGAAACCCCACTACTGAAATGGTGTTCTCGAGTGTTTACCCTGGGCTATTTTGGTTTCTTTATTGCCCTGTGGTGGTATAGCAAACGTGAGCCCACTAAGCCAGTACCAGCGAGGGTGACATTCAAATGAGACGATTTCTTACCTTGCTATGCTGTTGCTTGCCGCTGTGGAGTGTGGCTGCTGATGTCGAGTTGCAGCATGCCAATATCGACAGTGATGATCTCGCCGCACAGCAGCGCGGCTTTAAAGCCTTTCAGATGCATTGTGCTTCATGCCATAGCACTCATTTTCAGCGTTACCAACGTGTTGCCGATGACTTGAAGCTGTCTGCCGATGAACTGCAGCAGTACATGTTCACCGATGCCAAAGTGAATGGCCTGATTGAAAGTGCCATGAGTGAAGAGGAAGCAAGCCGCTGGTTCGGTATGGCGCCGCCAGATTTGACCTTAGTTAGCCGTGTCCGTGGCGATGATTGGATTTATACCTTCTTAAATTCGTTCTATCGCGATGATAAGCGGCCGTTCGGCGTGAATAATCGCCTGCTGCCATATACTGCCATGCCACATGTATTGCAGTCCGAGCAGGGACTCGCAACGGCAAACTTCGTCGAAAAAGACGGGAAAATGGTAATTGAGAGTTTAAGCGCGCCGCAAAACGGTAGTATGACGGCAGACGAATATGCGGCTATGACCAAAGATATCACCGCTTATTTGAGTTACGCCGCCGATCCCGTCAAAGCAAAACGTGAAGCAATCGGCTGGTGGGTAATGGGCTATTTAGGTTTATTTTTCCTGCTGGCGTGGTTGTTAAAGAAAGAATATTGGAAGGATGTACACTAAAGCCGTCAAAAAGTGCTAAAATGCGGCATCCAAAGAGCGCGAACTGAGGTATTTCACTTGGCAGTTTGCGTTTATTTTATGAAATCTGGAGGGGATCAATGGCTCTGGCTGCCAATAAACGCTCTATTATGACCCTGTTTTCCGGGGCTGATGATTTGTACAGCCATCAGGTTCGTATTGTACTGGCTGAAAAAGGGGTAACAGTGGATGTGCTGCAGGTAGACCCTAATGACTTGCCTGAAGATCTACTCGAACTGAATCCTTATAACTCAGTGCCAACACTGGTTGACCGTGAATTAGTGCTGTATGAAAGCCGCATTATCATGGAATATCTGGATGAGCGTTTCCCTCATCCACCGTTGATGCCAGTGTATCCTGTATCTCGCGGTCAAACCCGCTTGATGATGCACCGCATTGAGAAAGACTGGTACAGCTTAGTTGAGCGTATTCGCACAGGCGATCGTGCTGATCAAGCGCGTAAAGAGTTGCTGGAAAGCATTCTGGCAATCTCACCTGTATTTGCTGAAATGCCGTACTTCATGAGCGAAGAGTTTGGTTTAGCTGATTGCTATTTTGGTCCGCTGTTGTGGCGTCTGCCCGCTTTAGGCATTGAGCTTGAAGGCAAAGCGTCGAAAGAGATCAAAGCTTACATGACACGAGTATTTGAACGTGAGTCGTTCAAAGCTTCGTTGACTGAAGCTGAACGCGAAATGCGCATGGGGCTGTAATGAAAGGAATGACGCCGAGTCGCCCGTATTTGCTGCAGGCTTACTTCCAATGGTTGCTGGATAACAATCTCACTCCACATTTGGTGGTAGATGCCACAGTAACTGGAACGCAAGTACCAGTGCAGTACGTGAAAGACGGGCAGATTGTATTGAACATCGCCCCTTCGGCGGTGGGCAATTTACAGTTAGGCAATGAGTTTGTTGAATTCAGCGCCCGCTTTGGCGGTGTGCCACAGCAACTGATCTTGCCAATGCAAGCTATCGTGGCTATCTATGCCCGTGAAAATGGTGCAGGTACTGTGTTTGATATGGAAGATGCTTATCTGCTTGAAGATGGCGAAGAAACCATGTTGAACGTTGTAGAGTCTGAGCCTTCGGAAGATAAGACCGACTTCAGTGCGCCAACTTCCAAGCGTGCTGACGACAAGGCTAAGCGCCGCGCGCATTTGACGGTCGTGAAATAATCGCGATGCAGCACAAAAAAACCAGTCTTCGGACTGGTTTTTTTTACATCTGAAATCCTTGATTGACAGTTTGAATAGTATAGATGTAGTGCTATTTATAAGCTTGATTGTTCCTTATCGCGCAGTTGGGTAGAATGCGGCAGCATTTTTTAATCAAAGGATAGACATATGAACGGTGCAGGCGGCACAAGTGGTGGTATTGGGCAGTTTTTTCTCGGACTCGCGATGATTTGTGGTGGTGGCTATCTGCTACTGAATGCTATTAGCGTGACTTCCAGTTTTGGCCTAGGCTCCCGTTTATATGGCGTGGGTATGATGGGCAGTCAGTGGGGCATTACCGGCGGCATGATTATGATCCCGTTTATCTTGGGTGTCGGCATGGTGTTCTATAATGCCCGCAATTTGCTCGGTTGGCTGTTAGCTGGCGGCTCATTGGTGGCGCTAATTTTCGGCGTGATTGCATCGGTCCACTTTCATCTGCGGAATATGAGCAGCTTTGATCTGATCGTCATTCTGGTGTTGCTGGTCGGTGGTATTGGGTTATTTCTCCGCTCGCTAAAATCAATGGAAGGCTAATGTCAGAGTTAGCGCAACCGTTGCCATTGCTGTATAACTTTCGCCGCTGTCCTTATGCGATGCGCGCGCGTTTAGCCATTATTGCCAGTGGCATTGCGGTGAATGTGCGAGATATCGTCCTCAAGCACAAACCGGAGGCGATGTTAGCCATTTCGCCCAAAGGCACTGTGCCTGTACTGCTGTTGCCTAATGGGACGGTGATTGATGAAAGTGCTGATATCGCGCTTTGGGCGTTGACTCAGCGTGACCCGCACCGCCTACTAGCGTTATCAGATATTGAACATCAATGGATGATGGCGCAGTTGGAGCGCAACGATAGTGAATTTAAACACTGGCTGGATCGCTACAAATATTTCGATCGTTTCCCTGAACAATCACAAGCATCTTACTTTGCCGCCGCTATCACGAGTTTACAGCCGTTGGAGCAGCAACTTGCTAGCCACGCAGGGCACTTTCTGTTTGAGCGTTTAACCCTTGTCGATTTGCTGTTGCTGCCATTTGTGCGGCAATTTGCATGGGTCGATAGTGCGGCGTTTGCGAACGCGCCATTGCCTCGCGTACAGCAGTGGCTGGCACATGGTCTGGCACAACCTTGGTTTACTTACGCCATGCAAAAACGGCCGCTTTGGTTAGCAACGGGTACGGAATATCAGTTGTTGCTGCCAATGGACTAAGCTTGGTTTGGCTCCACCACCCGAATGGCATACAATGCGTGCCGTTTTCTGCTAACCGATATTGCCACGACTATGTTGCTGCTGATTGATAACTACGATTCGTTTACCTACAACCTAGTGCAATATTTTCAGCAACTGGGTCAGCAACCTTTGGTGCGACGTAATGATCAATTATCACTGGTCGATATTGCCGCATTACAACCGACACATCTGGTGATTTCACCTGGCCCATGTACCCCTAACGAAGCGGGAATATCGTTAGCCGCGATTGAACAATACGCCGGCAAACTGCCGATCCTCGGGGTGTGTCTTGGGCACCAAGCCATTGCCCAAGTCTTTGGTGCCAATGTGGTGCGCGCCGAACGGGTGATGCATGGCAAAACCTCGCAAATTCGCCACAACGGTCAGCGACTCTTTAATGATTTGCCTGATCCGTTAACCGTCACTCGTTACCATTCATTGCTAGTGGAGCAACTACCGCAAGGCTTTGTCGAAGATGCATGGTTTGATGATCCGCTGCATGGCCATGAGATTATGGCGTTGAGCCATGTTGAGTTGCAGCTTTATGGGGTGCAGTTTCATCCCGAATCGATTTTGACCCAAGCGGGTCACCAGTTATTGCAAAACTTTCTGGCGCTGTAGCCGCTGACTCGTCGCTGGAATCTACATCAGTCACGATGGTTGACGCATGACTGCATGGCATATTATCGGCACGGCCTAACTCTAACTCGACTCCGTTAGTTGCCCAACGTTCAACGTTGTTTAACAGCCCCTAACACGCTCTTACAAGTTTCTCACCTGCCTCATCCCCGCAAATCGTCTAGCCTGTGGTATAAATTGCTGTTGTCGCAAATTCTATACCCTAGGGGCTGTTTATCTTTAGTGTTTAATTTTTGTTCAAATTAAACACATTATGAGCAAGGCGCAGCCAGTGACGCTTAGTCAACTAAGCAAACTGGAGGCAACAAAGTTCAAGATGCGTTTAAATGAACCCTTCGGGCAGTGACAGAGCGCAATTTATTCAGCGTTAGGTGATATTTGTGGAGAATAACTACACGGCATATCACCTGCCTTGCCTAAATCACGCTCTGTCTACTGCAAAAACAATCAGCAAAGATAAACAGCCCCTAGGCAGTGTTGATCTTTGTGT
>NZ_JBLXAT010000010.1:0-130040 GCF_048265805.1 Shewanella sp.
CGAAGCCGAAGCCGAAGCCGAAGCCGAAGCCGAAGCCGAAGCCGAAGCCGAAGCCGAAGCCGAAGCCGAAGCCGAAGCCGAAGTGCAGCCAGAACCGCAAGAAAAGCCGAAACGTGAGGGCTTATTCGCTCGCTTGAAACGTGGCTTGATGCGCACCAGTGAAAACATCGGCAGCGGTTTTATCGGCCTGTTCCGCGGTAAAAAGATTGATGATGACCTGTTCGACGAGTTGGAAGAACAGCTGTTGATCGCCGACGTTGGCGTCGACACTACGCGTAAATTGATCGACAGCCTGACCGAGCATGCCAATCGTAAACAGTTGAAAGACGCCGAAGCGCTCTATGATCTGATGCGTGATGAAATGCTGGCAATGATTGAGCCTGTCAGCGTGCCGCTCATTCCAGAAAACAGCAATGGCCCCTTTGTGCTGCTGATGGTGGGTGTTAACGGTGTGGGTAAAACCACCACCATTGGTAAACTGGCCAAGCAGTACCAACGTCAAGGCAAAAAAGTGATGTTGGCGGCGGGCGATACCTTCCGTGCCGCAGCGGTGGAACAGCTGCAAGTGTGGGGGCAACGTAATGAGATCCCTGTGATTGCGCAGCACACTGGTGCTGATAGTGCCTCAGTATTGTTTGACGCCTTGCAGGCCGCTAAAGCGCGTGGCGCCGACGTGTTGATTGCCGATACCGCCGGCCGGTTACAGAACAAAGCACACCTAATGGAAGAGCTGAAAAAAGTGGTGCGAGTGATGAAAAAACTCGACCCAAATGCGCCGCATGAAGTGATGCTGACCTTGGATGCTAGCACCGGCCAGAATGCCATCAGCCAAGCGCAACTGTTCCATGAAGCAGTAGGTATTACTGGTATAACGATCAGTAAGTTAGATGGCACCGCCAAAGGTGGGGTGATCTTTGCTATTGCGGATAAATTTGGTATCCCTATCCGTCATATCGGCGTGGGTGAGCAGATTGATGACCTGCGTACCTTTAATGCCAAGGACTTTATCGACGCCCTGTTCAGTCAGGAAAAAACGGACAGCTAAAACATGATTCGATTTGAGCAGGTTAGCAAAATCTATGCTGGTGGCCAGAAGGCGCTAACAGAGGTTAATTTTCATCTGCAAAAAGGGGAAATGGCATTTTTGACCGGTCACTCCGGCGCGGGCAAAAGTACCCTGCTCAAGTTGATCACTGTGATTGAGCGAGCTAGTGCTGGCAAAGTGTATATTGGCGGTCATGACATCGCCAATATCAAACGTCAGCATGTGCCTTATCTGCGCCGTGATATCGGCGTGATCTTTCAAAACCATCATCTGCTGATGGACCGCAGTGTGTTTGACAACGTGGCTCTGCCGCTGGTGATTGAAGGTTTTACACTCGGCGAAATCCGCAAGCGGGTGGCTGGCGCCCTAGATATGGTCGGTCTATACGGCAAAGAGCGCCATAATCCGGTGATGTTGTCGGGCGGTGAACAGCAACGGGTGGGCATTGCTCGCGCCATTGTGAATAAACCTTCCTTATTATTGGCCGATGAGCCCACAGGGAACTTAGATCCCAAATTATCGATGGATATTTTGCGACTATTTGAAACCTTCCATGACGCCGGCACCAGTGTGCTGATAGCGACGCACGATTTAGGGCTGATCGCTCGCATGAAATACCGCACCTTTACCTTACGCCAAGGTCGCATGTTGGGCGGCGAGTTAGACAGCACCACATCCATGACTGAGGGGGACAGATAATGGCCAGTTCAGCCTCATTAACCCGCAGCAAGTTGCCGATCACTGGCAGAATCGTGATGTTCTTTATTCGCCATGTACAGCATGCCATGGCCAGCTTGGGTGAGTTATGGCGCAGCCCAATGTCATCGGTGATGACCATGGCGGTGCTGGGCGTGAGTTTAAGCTTGCCTGCGGCGCTGCAAGTGATGGTGAAAAACGCCGAAACCATCACCCAATCATGGGACAGCGCGGCACAAATCTCCTTGTTTATTGATGGTGACCGCAGCGAGCAAAGTATTCAAAGCCTAATTGCCCGTGTGAAGGTTTATCCTGAAATCGATGATGTGCGTTACATCAGCAAAGAGCAGGCATTGGCCGAGTTTCGTAAATTATCCGGCTTTGGCGATGCGCTCGATTACCTGAATGAGAATCCATTGCCCGCCGTGGTCATGGTATTTCCTACCGAGCGTTACTCTACGCCGCAAGGTGCTCGAGAGTTACTGGCAAAGCTGGAGCGTGAGCCTGAAGTCAGTTTCGGTCGTCTCGACATTGAATGGCTCGAACGCTTGCAAGCACTGGTACATGTGTTAGAGCGCACGGTGATTGCTATTGGCGCGCTATTGGTATTAGCGGTAGTGTTGATTATCGGTAACACCATACGGTTAGCGATTATGAATCGCCGCAGCGAAATTGAAGTGATGAAGTTAGTTGGTGCTACTGAGGCATTCATTCAGCGGCCATTCTTGTATACTGGTATATGGTATGGTGTCGTTGGTGGCATATTAGCGTGGCTAATTATTAATATTTTGGTGTGGTATCTCGATGGGGCCCTCACCCACTTATTGGGCCTTTATGGCAGCGACATTCATATGAAAGGGTTGTCGTTCAGTGAACTACTCAAGATGATGATTGCCGCGTCATTCCTCGGTTGGCTCGGCTCTTATGTCTCAGTGCGTCATCATCTACGAGCGATTGAACCGAGTTGATGATTTTGTGAACTAATGTTCACTTGCAATGTCTTAGTGACGGGGCAAAAATATTGTTCTGGCCGGATCGGCGGTTGACATATCATGTCAGTTAGTCGATAGTGCCCTATCTCAGTGAATTATCATTGGGTCTGCGGTAAAACGAAATGGGAGCGTGTATGACTGGACAAACGCAATCAATGGCATTGATGGTTCCACAAGGAAGCCATAGCCTCGAAGCCTATATTCATTCAGTTAACAACATCAAAATGTTGGAAGCTGAAGAAGAGTATGCGCTGGCCAAGCGTTTGCAGGAAACCGGTGATCTGCAAGCAGCTAAGCAGCTCATTATGTCGCACTTACGTTTTGTAGTGCACATCGCCCGTGGTTATTCCGGTTACGGATTACCACAAGCCGACTTAATTCAAGAAGGTAACATTGGCCTGATGAAAGCGGTAAAACGCTTTGACCCAGAGGTCGGTGTTCGTTTGGTCTCTTTTGCAGTGCATTGGATCAAAGCTGAAATTCACGAATATGTCCTGAAAAACTGGCGTATCGTGAAAGTGGCAACCACCAAAGCGCAACGCAAACTATTCTTCAACCTGCGTAAAGCTAAACAACGTTTAGGCTGGTTCAGCGATGAAGAAGTCTCCATGGTGGCGGAAAATCTTGGGGTATCTAAAGAAGATGTCACCGAGATGGAATCCCGCATGGCAGCGCAAGATGCCGCGTTCGACATGAGCAACGACAGTGATGATGACAATGATTTTGCGCCAGCACTGTACTTGGAAGATCATTCTTCTGATGTCGCCGCTCAAGTGGAGCATGACAACTGGGAATCTAACGCACAAACTCGTTTGTTATCCGCTATCAAAACCTTGGATGAACGCAGCCAACATATTCTGCGTGCCCGTTGGTTGGATGACGATAACAAGACCACGCTGCAAGAGTTGGCCGATACTTACCAAGTATCCGCTGAGCGTATTCGCCAGTTGGAAAAGAACGCCATGAACAAGCTGAAAGCTTGTATGGAGCTCTAACTCAGTATTTCTTTGCCGAGGCAATGCCTCGGTAATCAATAAAAGCCCGCCCAATCGCGGGCTTTTTATTAGTGTTACAGCGGTAGGGAATAAGGGATGTTCAAGGAAGGTTGGCTAGTTGTGCTGGTGTTGCTGCTCAGCGGTTGTGGGCAGAGCTTAGGCGACTTTAAAGCCAAAGTGGATGACCAGCGTAGTTATTGGGTTTACAGTCAGATTGATGCAGAGGGCGGTTTCCGCAGTGTGTATCAAAGTGCAGCGCTGCAACAGTACCGCATTAGCGAAACCTCACCACTCAGCATGGACGTTGAGCTACAGCAGCTTGATGTTAACTACCGCAATCGCATCACCCTTAATAGTTTTAATGGTGAGGCGAGTGATGATTATCTATTACCGTTATTCTCACAAGGGTTCTCGCTAACCCGTGAAGATACCGCTAAAGCGGCCGAGGTCAGCGCCCACAACCGCGCCGCATGGCAACAACTGCAGCAGCAAGCCCCGCCGCTATTTTTGCAAACACTGCAAAAGACCCTATTAATGCCCGCGCTGTTACAACATATTCCCACGCAACAAGGTGCTCAAGTGGCACTGCAATCATTGGCTGGTGTGCCGATGACCTTAACGGTTACCCATAGCAACGAGCAGCAACTCACAGCGCAACTCTCTAGTACCGAGTCAGGCCCTAAAGTGAACGGTGAACTGGTACTCGACCGCACTAGCGGTTGGTTAAAAAGTATGGTGTTGGTGATGGATGTTCCCGTGGCGAAAGAGGATAAATTGGCGGGGCGCGACCATGCACATTTGCGTTTGGCGCTGTTACCACCTGAGCAAGCGTTCGACTGGCAGCAGCTAACCGCAGACTATATTGATGTACCAATACCGATTTTGTCGCGGCCCGACATTGACCAGCTATTTGCCGAGCTACCCGCCGATACCGCTTTGAGCTACGACACAGGTTATTTTGACGATCGTAAAAACCAATTGTTACTGGCTATTCCCCAGCAACCGCAATTACAGCATCTACCTCTGCACTTTAATCTGCGTAATATCACCGCTTATAACAGTGCAGGAGACGTGATCGATATCGGCTGGGCGCCGCAGTATCAAGCGCCGACAATGTTAGATCGTAAGAGTGCCGTGCAGGTTGTGTTGCCTTATGGCTGGCAGAAAATACCATCGATGCAGGCCCCGAGTTACATTGAAGCTGATGTCGATTATCTCCCCGCCAAAGTGCAGCAGCAAACCGTTACTTGGCAGGCCGGCGAGCAGCAGTTTACCGTTGATGGTGTCACAATCCACATTACGCCCGATGCAAACCAGAATGGCGATTATCAGGTGAGTATTACCACCCCGAGCAACAAAAGATTGCTGCCTTACTATGACGGTATGCGCGGTGAAGTGGTGCGGTTTGCCGAACCTGATGAGGACACTTGGTGGCACCCCAAAGATCAGCTGTTGCTAAACAAAATTACTGATCCTCAGCTCCATCGTGAGCGTTGGTCGCTGCGACATACACCACAACAAGTCACTTTTTATGTGGAAACAGTGGCTGACAGCGCCGCAGGTTCTCGCCATATACGGTTTGTTCCCCGTGAGGAGTTCCTTAAAGACCCGCACAATCCGCCGTATATGGATGACTCGCGTTACCGTCATGACGGTGCTGACAGTTGGCAACAAGTATCTAAGTTGCAGAGCATCAGGGCCAAGATTAATCTGCTGGATGTCCCTTACGAATGGGCGCGTGTATGTGAACCATTAGTGGTGAAGACGGATAAACAATTCGCGGTGCATTGGCAGCCCGTGTCGGAACCGACGGATAAAGCCCATTTTGGGCGACAGCGTTATCAGTTATTGTCATCTAACAGTGCTGATGCTTGGCGTGGTCAGCTGGAAGTCACTACCCGCTTAAAGTGCAATGCAACTGCTCATTGGCAAGCTTTACCTTATCAGCCATCCGACACTAGCTGGTTAGTGCCAGTGTCGCTGTTTGGCAAGCTCGATCTGCAACAGCCTGTGCATGAGTTTTTGCAAGATTATCGCTTTGTGAATCAGCAGCAGGCGCTGTTATCGCTAGTCGGCACTAATGGTTACGCGTTAGATTTTGCCAGCGATGTGCCGTTAGCGTCAGTGCTCACCGCGGATAAACAGCTGCGCTTAAGCGGTTATGTGGCACAGATTTTCCGCTTTAAACCCTTGGATAAGTCCACCGAATTCGAATGGCAGCAACCGTTGCAGTTACAGTAGACTTACCGAATTTTGACCGCGATTTGTCATGTATAAAAGTGCCGCATAAAGCAGGTTATGAGTTAACCTCGTGGCACAGGATTCTTCAGTTCATGGAATGATATCTGCTATGTATAGATACCTGCTACTTCTCTCCTCAATGCTTGCCATCACCGCATGTTCTCCCGCTAAAGAGGTTACTTTTGATCCGAGTGTTGGCGACGAACACACTTATTGGACTTACGCTGATATTGAGGTGTCAGGCTATGGCCGCCAGCAACAAAAATCGACGCAGCGACAACACTTCGAAGTGACTGACACCTCACCGCTAAAGATTATTGCTACCAGTGATTATGTCGATATTCGTGCCGGTGGCAGCCATCGGCTGAACAGTCTGGCAGCGGACAGTCAAGACGAAAAAGCCATGCGATTATTCTCCAAGGGCCTCGAGCTCACTATTGATACTGACAGCGGCAAACTGCAGAATTTGCGGGCGCTGGATGATGACGTCTGGCAAGAGATTCTGAAAAAAGGCGGCAAAGAAGCGATCGCCGAATTCACCAAAGGCACATTAACGCCAGGTGTGCTGAAAACGATTCCAGCGACAGTCGGGGCAAGTGTCGATTTGCCTGAGTTTGCTGGGCAATCGGTCAGCGTTACCGTGAACAAGGTCACCGATGATGAGGTGACGACCGTTATCGACGGCCGAGATGCGCAAGATCAACGCAACCTATACGGTGTTATGGTGTTGGCGCGTGATGACGGTTGGTTAAAACAGCTAATATTGGTTAGCAAGCAACAGATGGAGCGCTACGGCAAAAAGCTTGAAGTGCGCACTCGTGTTGCCATGCTACCAGGTGATCAGCCTGCACAGTTTGACTTTGATGGCTATGGTCCGTTTGACGATTGGCAGCCGATTTATGGAGACGATATCAGCGAAGATATGCTTGTCCCCCCCACTGGCGAAGCAATGCTACCGTACGATCACGGTATCTTTCACGCCAGTAACGATGGACCGGAACTCGTGTTACCTCATGACGGCAAGCCGCAACAAGCCATCGGTAGAGTGAAACTGGAAGAGATCAAAGCATTTGATGCTAGTCAGCAACCGCTTGATGTGGATTTTCAGTGGGTGATTAACTCAAGCTACCCTGATGATATGGCATTACGTGCCCAAGTGGTGCCGCTGGGTTGGAATAAAGAATCTGAGTTGAAACGCATAGATTCATTCACCGCCACCGTCGATTATTATCCGGTTAGCTACCTGACGAAAAAGGTACAGTGGCAAGCGGGTGAACAACACATCAACATCAATGACGCCACTATCACTATTAAACCTTTGGCCGATCAAGCTGATACCTATGAATTAACAATGGATTCCAGCGCCAATACCCAATTGATGCTCTTCATGAAAGGGTTGAAAGGGGAATATAAAGAGTGGCCAGAAGACAACAACGATTTTCTCAATTACAGCGAAAAGCTGATATTCAAATGGTACAGCAAGGTACCAACACCAGAGCGTTATCTGCTGAAACTGAGCGAAACGCCGACCGAAATGACCTTCTATGCGTCCCAAGAGGCTAGCGAGTCGACCTACAGCCGCAAGCTCACCTTTATAACGTCTGAGAAATATCAGCAGCATCCAGAATATCCGCCGCTGTTTGAAGACCTGTTATATGGTTATGGGCACGATGCTAGCGAGCAACAGCGGCAGCGCTTTGATGAGTTAACGCCCAATACCAAGAACAAGCAAGGCAGTAGCATTTCTCTGCCGACCGATTGGGATAACAGTTGTCAACTGCGCGTACTGTCGGGCAATGAGGAAAACGGGCATAAGCTGACATGGCTGGCTGACAATGAGCAAAATAGCGAACCATTCTCCACGTTATATCAGTTGAGTACCGATGATGGTATTCGTCGCTATTTTTATGGCATCAGCGTAACCAGCGAACTAAGTTGCGATGGTCAGCCACAGTGGCAAGCATTAGATTTCCAACCGAGTGACAAGCCTTGGTTAGTGTCCGTAGCCCAGTTGGATGGTGTTGATCTGCAGCAAACGGTTGCGGAGTTTATGGCGCATTATCATCTGCTCAACGCCTCGGGACAGCCGCTGAAAATCATGAGTGCAGACGGGAAACATTCCAGCCAAGTGGCCGACAGCAAACTGGCCGATATTTTGACTGCGCAGCAGCAACTGCGAGTTGTGGGTAAAGTCGCCAGTGTGCAACATCTCAATGTTCTTGGTGAGCCAGTCAAACGACAATGGACTACCACGTTCCCGGCGTTGCCATAAGGCGTTGGGTTAGTGCGTTTTGGTTTACTTGGTCTCTGGCTGCTGACCTTTGCAGCCAATGCACAAACTTTATGGCTCGATAGGGATTGGCATATCACTTATAAAACAGCAATGCCGATGGGGTGTGGCCTGTTACCGCCTACTATAAAGATATCAACGTTATGATGTTAAACGGATTTATTAACAATAAAGCGGTATGGGAGCACGGTAAACTAATTAGTGAGGAGACCTATGATGAGGCCGATTGATCAGCTGATTGTGCTCAATAAGCTGCCTTACCACAGCAACAATGCTGTGAACAACCACAGACCCAATGTGAGCGGTGTACTGACCGCTCATATATTATTAGGCTGCAATAATTTTTCCCCGTTTTGCCATAAGGAGTCGGCATAATGCGTTTTGGTTTACTGTGTTTATGGTTAGTGTCGAGTGTCGCCTCGGCGGCCACAATGTGGCTGGATGATAGTTGGCAGCCGACCACCAAAGCTAAGGCCATCTACTATAGCGAGTATGATGCAACCGCGGCAGCAGACGCTAACGGATTACATCCCATCAAAATCTACTACGCCGACAACAAACAACTGCGTTTTGAAGGCAAAATGAAAGACCCGACCCAACCAGCAGATACCGTGCAAGTTGGCCCTTACAAGTTCTACTATGCCAATGGGCAACTCGCGTCAGATGGTCAGTTTGATGCTGCCGGCGAGTTCTCTGGGTTTACGCGGATCTTTAACGAAGACGGTTCACTTGATCGCACCATGGAAATGCAAGCAGGCAAAGTGACCGGCGAGGTACGTTACTTCCACGCTAATGGCAAACTGCGCAGCAGCTATCAACTGGTGAATGATATCAAGCAGGGGCCGTACCAACGTTTTGCTGAAGATGGCACTACCGTGCTGGAAAGCGGCAACTATAAGGACGGTAAAGAAGAGGGCGAATTTCGTAACTATTACGACAATGGTCAACTGCTCGTTGTGCGTAATTTTGTTGATGGCAAGCTTGACGGCGAGTACCGCAAATATCGCCAAGATGGCACACCGGAAGACAGCAGCCATTACCGTAATAACGAGTTAGACGGCGTCAACATCAGCTACTACAAAAATGGCAACAAACAGTGGGAAAGCACCTATAAAAATGGTGAGCTGAATGGCCCAAGCCGTTATTGGGCAGAAGATGGCAAGTTAGTGCGCGAGCGCCAATACGTCGATGGTAAACAAAATGGATTGGATCAAAGCTGGGATAGTAACGGCTTGCTGACTAACGTAAGCCACTTTAAAGACGGCAAACATGTGGGTGACTACATTCGTTATCATCGCGATTCAGAGCAGATTGCTAGCCTTGAGCACTATAACGATCAGCACCAGCTACTCAGTGAAATTGATTACGACAAAGACGGTAACAAGCAGCGCGAAACGACGTATGACGTCTCGCAAAAACAGCCCATCAGCGACTACAAAGCATACAAAAACGGCCAGCTGGTGTTTCAACGCCAAAAAGATCCCAACCGTAAGTGGTCATTTGAGCAAGAGTTTGATGCCCAAGGGCAAGTCACAGGCTTTGTGACCTATAAAGACGGCCTAAGAGACGGTAAATATCTATCCACCTCTGACAGTTGGAGTGACGACTCTCAAATCCGTACTGAAGCGAACTTTAAAGACGGCGGTTATCACGGCGACTACGTCGAGACCTTATTGCCAGAAAATATCGTCACCGTACAAGGCCGTTATGAGCATGATAAAAAAGTTGGTGAGTGGCATTATCAAGACCAAGATACTAAACGTATCGAGCGTTATGACAACCGCGGTTTATACCACGGTGAATGGCTCACGACGACGCTAGATGACAAGCTGTTGCTGCGTCAACATTATCAACATGGCAAGCAAACTGGCGATTTTGAACAGTACAATCGCGACGGTAAGCCCATCACTAAAGGGCGTTATGTTAACGACCAACGTGACGGCGCATGGTTTTATAGCGAGACCTACTATGACAAGATTTGGCATGGCACCTACAAGCAGGGTAAGCAAATTGGTGATTGGCGCGCGACCGACCTCGCAGGCTATACACTAGCGATAGCGCATTACGATAACCAAGGCCGACGCCAAGGTAAGTTCTATGAGTTTAATGAAGATGGACAACTTACTGATTTTTCTACCTATCTAGATAATGAGTTACATGGCAAGCAAGTGAGCTATATGCTGGGTGAACCTTACTATGAACGGATCTATGAACATGGCCGTATCGTTTCCGAGAAAGAAACCACTCAAACCTGTTGGGGCGACTGTACTGATGAGTAGCTCATACAATGGAGCTTAGCGCGTTCCTTTCGAAGCCAGTTACACAAAAGGCGACCACTGGTCGCCTTTTTGCTACCTGCGTTTTACCGCTTAAGCGTCTTGCCACACGGCTTGAGCAACTTGGTTGATCAGCTTGATCTTGTTCCATTGCTCGTCAATGGTCAGCTTGTTGCCTTCCTCAGTTGAGGCAAAGCCGCATTGTGGGCTCAGGCACAGGTTGTCCAGCGGCACATATTCAGTGGCTTCTTGAATGCGGGCTTTGATCAGCGCGGTATCTTCCAACTCTGGGAATTTCGATGTCACCAAACCGAGCACGATGCGGCTACCGTTGTTGGCCCAATGGCGCAGTGGCGCAAAATCACCGGCACGGTCGTTATCATATTCCAAGAAGAAACCATCATAATTGCTGGCAAACAGCTGCTTCGCAATCGGCTCATAACCGCCCGAGAACAACCAAGATGACGCGTGGTTACCACGGCAGATGTGGGTGGTGATGGTCATATCCGCAGGCTTTTCTGCCAGCGCACCGTTGATGATATCAGCGCAGATAGCAGCAATCTGATCGGCATCAATGCCTTTAGCTTGCAGCGATTCACGTTTGCTGGCATCCGCCAAAAAGGCCCAGTTAGTGTCATCAAACTGCAGGTAACGACAACCGACATCGTAAAAGGCTTTCACTGCCACACGATAAGTTTCGGCCAAGTCTTGATAGAAATCCTCCAAGTTCGGATAGATGGTTTGCAAATGGCTAATATCTTCATTTGCCAGCACTTCTTGGCGCAAAATCATGGTTGGGCTAGGAATCGTCGCTTTGGCAACCAACTCGCCATCGGCGTCAGCCCATTTTTTCAAAAAGGCAAAGTGCGCCAAAAATGGGTGTGCAGTGTTAAAGCTGATTTTGTCGTGCACGCGGATGTTGTACGACGGCGCCGCTTTACCGTGAAACTTCTGGTTGTAACCTTGCTCTGGCACATAACCTTCAACGCCGTTGAGGTTTTCTAAGAAGTCGATATGCCAAAAGCCACGGCGAAACTCACCGTCAGTGATCACTTTGAGACCAGCGGCTTTTTGTTGCTCAACCAACTCGGTAATTGCGCGGTCTTCAATGGCCGTTAACTCCGCCTTGTCGATCTTGTTGGCCGTAAAGTCACGACGGGCTTGATGCAGGTAAGCAGGGCGTAAGTAACTACCTACTACGTCGCTGCGAAATGGAAGTTGATGTGCCATGAAGGATTCCTTTTACAACGTAAACAACAGTGGATATGCCGCTATGATAATGGATGTCTAGACGTCTGTTAAACGGTTTTGCCCACATCTTTATGAGTAAAATTCATGGCAACATGAAATATCCTCAAGTTGAAGGGGGCGCAGCATGATTTGCACGTGCTAACACGGCGGCGGTTGTTGCCGTTTAAGTTTTTTACAACTCTTTTTGTGGTTTTTTGCCGAAATGTCGTCTGTCGAACTGAGTCGGCGCGGTTTGCTAAAGTGCGCTGGGTATTTATGTGGCGAGGCATTGCCAAATCGTGGACGAAACGCCCCTAGGGGCTGTTGATCTTTAGTGTTTAATTTTGGTTCAAATTAAACGCCTTATGAACGAGGCGAGACCTGCGACGCTTAGTCAACTGAGCAAGCTGGGCGCAACAAAGTTCAGGAGGCGTTTAAATGAACCCTTCGGGCCGCGACAGCGCGCAATTTATTCAGCGTTAGGCGCTGTTGGTGGAGAATAACTACACGGCACATCACCTGCCTTGCCTAAATCACGCGCTGCCTGCTGCAAAAACAACCGGCAAAGATAAACAGCCTCCAGCAATATCTCATCATATAGGAAATAACCAACCTGTCAGGATGTCATCAATGAACACCAGAATTATCTACTATCCAAATGGTGCCACCATTAATGGTGTAAGCGATGCGGTAATGCAGGTCTATCTGCTCAACTATGCAGGCATTGCTGCCATCTGTTTTGGACTCAACTGGTTGGTGCAGTTTGCTGCACTGCGTTGGGTCAATATCGGCATGTTAGCTTGGGTGATTGTGCCAGTGGCTGTGCTACTGAGCGCCGCGCTACTGCTGATCAGTGTGGTTGGTTTTAGTCACATTCAAGCCACTTCAGTCAAAGTGCTGTATAGCTTCGGTTTACCTCTTGCTACTGTGTATGTGGATCTCGATTATCTGCGTCTACCACTGATATCTCAGCTGATTTCGTCACTGCCTGTAAGCTACCTCAAAGCGCACCCAACGCTCGCTGATATGGCCGTTGACGGCGTAGCACTGCCGCTGTTTCAGCTTAATTATTTGGCGCAATCGGTCACTGGTGGCACCAGCATCGGTGTAGCGATTTATACCCTAGCGGCAGCAGCCATGTTGTTTGGCATTTTCAAGCTACTGTGCCTTAACGCCAACGTTTTAAAGGTTGTTAAGTGGCTTTTTATTATCGGGTTTGTTCTAAGTTTCACTGAGCTGTGGTGGGGATTTGTGCGGCACCTACTATTTACCGCAGGGTGGGGGAGTTAATGGCAATACTGGTAGCTGATGATAGCAACGCAACCCCTAAGCAACGCTTACCAATTCCTGAAAAAGAGAGAACAAATATGCACTTAAGACGACTGGTTCTATTGGCTAGTATCATGGCGTTATCTGCCTGTTCTAAATACCCAGAATCGATTCAGATCAGCGACCTTAGCTCATTGCGCGGTAATGCAGGGGCTGAATATACCTTGTATGCGGTGGATGACGCAGGCTTAAAACAGATTGGGGCACTAGAGCAACAACTAAAAAGTGAGGCCGAAACCGCGTTCCAATCATTTGATGCCATGATGGCTCTTGCTGACAAATTGGATGGTGGCCTGCAAAACACACCGCCATATGCGGACTACCAAGCGGAGTTTGTTCGAAATTCTCAGGCTGAAGTGCAGCAAATGAAAGCGACCGTCGCCGCTGCACAAACCGAGGTCGAGCCATTGCTGCGTGTAAAAGCTAAGGTAGACGAAGCCAATGCCAAACTGGATGAACTTACTGGCAAATACACGGCACAAATTGAACAATATCAGACGCAATTTCCCGCCGCCAAAACCGCTTACGAGCAAGTGTTAAAACAGGTTGATGCACTGAGCTACAATGTGCGCAGCATTCGTGGCAGTAGCGCGTTTTACACCTTGGATGAGCCAGTAAAAGATTGCGCTGACTATTTGCAAACCCATGCAAGCAAGCGAGATGTGGCTAAGTTTCCTCGCTACGTTTGGAGTGACCCTATTAGTGTGGGTAACCATAGCTATTGTGCTTATTTCACTCCTGGCAACCTGAGCAGTGAGCAAGCGCAGCAATTTGTCACACATCTCACTGCAGAGCAAAAAGCGGTAATTAGCCAGTACCTCCGTGCCAAACAGTTAAACAACAAAGGGGTACGCCATTTAGAACAGCAAGTCCGCCAAGTTCGCCGTGATAATCCTGAGCTGGTTAAACAAAGCGAATTACTGCGCCGTCGCGAAGCGCGCGCTATTGAGCGTTATCAGCAACTCGCCGATGAGTTGCCGCAAAAGCTGGCGGCTGTTGCCGAGAAAGCCACTGACGAACGCATCAAACAGGCTTATGTTGAGCGCTATGCATCCAGCATCGTCAACCGCTATGTCAATCAAGCCACACAAAACTTACTGGCGGATTTTGATAGCTATAAAGCACAGGCCAATGGCACTGTCGAAACCCATGGGGAGCAAACATTCCTCCTGCTAAAAAGTGTTCGCGGCCGCCAGAGCTACAACTTATTCACTATTCCTGAGCAGCAAAAAGAGGTAGAAAAACTGACGTACGCATTAACAAGACGCAGTGACTCAGTATTTCAGGCTTATCACTACTTTGAGAAAAACGGCAATGGTAAAAACGTATTAGCAGAAGCCAATGCCGCCCTACAGGAGATGATTTCGGGCTAAGCTGTTGCCGTGGCGGTGCACTACAGCGGTGTGAAAGCTACCCATTGCCAATGCTGTAGTGTGCCACAGCAAGTTATCGCCAACGTTGGTGCATGTACTTATGCCATGAAGCACAAGGATGTGCCAGCACGGCGCCTACTGCCGTGCATTGTTGACGCGTTAGCGCGACTTTTATTTCACTTAGTCATTTTGATTTTTACTGAAATATCAGTGATATTTAGCCGCTCAGCACACATGCGGTGGTGGCAATATGGCACAAGGAACAAAGATGGAAGTTGTTGATATCGACACATGGCAACGGAAAGAGCATTTCATGTTTTTTAAAGATATGGACTCGCCATTTTTTAATCTGTGTTTTGACCTCGATATCACGCCGCTTTACCAACATATCAAACAGCATAATTTGCCATTCTACCACGGGTTAATCTATTACGTGATGGCATGCGTCAATAGCGTCGAAGCGTTTAAATATCGCTACGACCATCAAAGGGTGGTCAAACATCATGCCCTCCATCCTTCTTTCACTGTGATGAATAGCGACGATGAGCTATTTAAAATTATTACTGTGGTTAACAGCCATAACTTCCAGCAATTTGTCAGCGACAGTCGTGACCAAGCCAGCACGCAAACCCACATGATTGATGCGCAACTGCAACAACGCAGCGACCTTGTCTATATCACCTCAATTCCGTGGATCAGTTTTACCAGCATTGCGCATCCGATAAGCTTGGCAAAGTTTGACGCCGTACCGCGTATCGCTTGGGGCAAGTATAAAAAGGAGCAGGGCAAGGTGCTGCTGCCGTTTTCGGTGCAAGCGCACCATGCGTTTATTGATGGCATTCACATCGGCAAATTAACTGAGGCTATCGAGCACAATATGGTGCGGTTGGCAGAGATTTTTGGCTAACGTTTTGTGAAAGTGGTGAGCTTTCGTGCTCACACGACGAACTAAGCTCTGGCTGCGCCAATGCCAGTTGGTGCTTGCGAAAGATGGATCGCTGCGCGATGGCAACCTGCGTTTGCGAAAGATTTATGGCTGCGCCATACCAAGCTGCGCTTGGCAACGTCGTGAGCTTTCGTGCTCACACTACGAGATAAGGGGACTGGACGGCCTCGAACAACATCCATGTTTAACGGCCAGCTCGCCATCCATGGCTCGTGCTCATAAGCACACTCATCATCGATGAGTATTCGCCCTTACAACCCCAATGCCGCCCCGCGGCGCTAAACGCTACGGCGCTTCTGGTTTGTCATTTTCGCAAATCGCTCTGATTCGCGGTCCCTCGCTCACCATCGCTTCTCGGAATCCATTCCTCGATTGCTCAATGCCTGCCCAACGCACCTACGCAGCGCCAAGGGGAATTGGTGTTGCCTGAAAATTCGGTGGCTGTCCTCATTTTTCTTCTCTCATTTTTCTTCTTTAAGGGGAGCAGCTGTAAGCCGCTGTCTAGCTTGAGGTATGGCACTAGGGGCAACGGTTTCTCCTAGCTTATCAACGAGTTTTAGGTCGAGTTTAGACACAACCTCAGAGATAGAGCGATTTCGATAAAGACCAATTCCAACGATCAGCCAAACCACCAGTTCAGTTGGAAGTTTTCGCCTTCTTATACTGGCTTTGTTGGTTTGCTCTAATGCCTGCTCGATCCACTCTAACGGCAGCTCTTTTTGGAAGATGGACAACTCCTCATGAGCGGCAAATAATTCCGTATCAATAAGCCAGTTAGACAGCATAAAAAATGACCCCGTTCAAAAGAAGGGGTCATTTTCGTAGGATCATTTGTGCTGTCAACCGATCAGTTTGTTAACTGATCTGTGTTAGGCTTAGGCCCGGCTTTTTCTTGCCTAAAATTTGCCGAGCTAAGAGCTACGAACCGTACCTGAATACTTGCCCCTCGCCGTTCTTCCCTCTGTTATTCGTGCGATTTACTCAGTCGACGGCTTAAGCTGCTTTGGGTGATCCCCAATAGTTTTGCAGCGGCAGTTTGATTGTTATTGGTGCGCACTAGCGCCTCATGGATTAGCTGTTGCGTGGCCGCACTGATGGTTGGTAGTGGTGTTGGAAAAGTGATCTTCTGTGGTATCTCTGCTACACAGGTGTGGGCCAGCATTTGCATAAATGGTGCAGTTGCCAGTTGCTGCTCGTTACTGATGCTGACGGCGTGGTTTACTGTGGCTTTGAGCTCACTAATGTTGCCCGGAAACGTGTATTGCCTCAGATGGTTTGCTAAGTCATCGGGGATGGTTAGATAATTTTTACCAAGCGTATTGCAGGCGCATTCGGTAAAATGCTGTAGCAGCAAGCCAATATCCGCTTGGCGTTCTCGCAAAGGGGGAAGGGTAATACGCTGCGGTCGCAGTACATAGCTCAGCGCTAACGAAAAATTCTGCTCAGTCAGTTGCTCTAATGTCAGCTCACTGGTGAATACGAGCCGACAGTTAAGTGTGTGCTCTCGCAATGATCCTCTAGGGAAATATCTCCCTGTTTGGCAGAGTCTTGCCAACAGCATTTGCACTGCAGTAGTCGCATGGTCTAATTCGCTGAGTAACACAATGCCGTTAGCCGCAGTTTGTAGTATGCCTGGGGTCTCGTTGTCACCAAATAAGGCGACTTCTAGCTCGGCTGACGAACGTTCTGCGAGTGAGAGTTGGAGTAAAGGGGCATCTTCACAGAATAACTGTTGCAAGGCGTCACAAAACAGCCGTTTGCCGGTGCCCGGCTCGCCAACGATCAGGATCGGTTTGTTACTATCAGTAAGGGTTGCTGCGTAATTGAAGCAATCCAGCATTTTGACATCAGTCGTTAGTAATTGGTCAAAAGAACTCAGTTGCCGACGGTGAAAGAAGCCATCTTTAATGCGGTGGTAACTGCGCTCAAGCGTGATGACTTCCATGGCGCGTCTAACACACATTAACAGTTGGTCAGTTGGGCTAGTTTTGGCGATGAAGTCGTAAGCTCCCTGTTTCATACAGGCGACGGCAATGTCGGTTTCATTTAACCCCGTCACAACGATGATCCGCACGTAGGGTAGCTGTTCGCGTATGTCTCGCAGTAACTCTCGACCATCAAGGTAAGGCATGTTGAGGTCGAGTAAAACTAAGGTGATGTCGAGCTCGCGCATGAGCTGAAGCGCTTGTCGGCTGTTTTCGCAAGTATATGTTTGTGCTTCGGGAATATGGCGGTTGAGTACCATAGCAATGGTGCGTAACCAACGCGTTTCATCATCAATTACCAGAATATTTCGGCAGAGCTTCATCCGACACTCCTAAACAGTAATTTCATCTCCGTCCCTGTACCCAGGCGGGAGCGTATCTGCCATTGTGCGTGGTGTTCGGTCAGAATCCTATTGCTGGTTGATAGTCCAAGTCCTGTTCCGCCTTCACTGCGCCGCGTCGTAAAAAAAGGTTCACGGATACGGGTTAATGTTTGCTGGTCCATACCACAGCCGTTATCAGCAACAATGACATAGACACTGTCATTCTCTATGCCGGTACTGATATTTAGGCGCGGTGTGGCTTTGTCCATGGCCAAACAGGCATTTTGAATAAAATTTACTAGCACTAACTGCAGTTGCAGCTCGTCCCCGTTGACGCCCGGTAGTGTCGGATGCAGAGTGAGTTGTAACTCTAACCGCTTGACGTTGTTATGCGTCAGCCGTAATGCCGTTTCTACCACGTGGTTGATGTTGATGGCTTTGGATGCCATGTCGAGCCCAGGTTGCGCAAAATTCTTCAGATCTCGCACTATTCGAGCGATGCGAGCTGAAGCCTCATCGACAGACTCACAGCTATAGTCCAGTTCAGCAAGCAGTGGTCCTAAAGCTTTATCTTTGCTGCTAAAGCGTAGGTCTTCCAAAAGATCGCGTATTAAGCTAACAGATTGGGTGATCAGCCCTACGGGGTTATTGATTTCATGGGCGATACCGGCAGAGAGTTCACCCAACGAGGCTAAACGTGCCGACAGTTCGCTGGTCTGCTTAAGCTCATACTGCTCGGTATAATCTTCAATAAACAATGCCAACATGTCGGCAGAAATTCGATGTAACTCCAGTTTCCAGCGTTTATTGTGCAGCGTAAACTCGCTGCTTTGTGATGTATCTGCAGTGAACGTTGTATGCAGCAACTGCTCAAGCTGTTGGGCTGGTTGTGCTTGGGCCAGTTGTTGTGGTTCTAACACCCAAGGGTATTTACCGTTATGCCACAACAGTTGTTGATCAGGTGCGAGTAAACATACACCATGGGGTAGACCGTACAACACTGAGTGAAACTGCGCCGACACCCGTTTGATTTCGGCTTCTGCTTTGCGGCGATTGACTAATTCCCGCTTTAAGCGTTTGGTCTTTTTTCGTAGCACTAAACTGATGTACAGCGTAATTAGCATCCCCATACTGGAAATTAGTGCCGTAATCAGCGCCCCTTGGAAAAAGTTATTACGGACCTGGCCTAACTCAATTTTCTCTTTACCAAATCCCACCCATTGATTCAGCAAATCGTCAAAATAACCATTGTCGTAACTACGCTTGAGTACACCATTTACCGCAGCGGCAAACTCAGGATCTTTATTAGAGCTAATGAGGTAAAACTGGCTATAAAGTAGTGGATTTCCGGCAGTTTTGGCGAGAGGAAACTTGGTTAACATGCGCCGAGAGCAATAGAATTCGGAGACGACATAGTCCACTTTGCCTTGGCGGAGTAGCTCAAAACCAAGTTCATTAGTTACCACTGGAACGATAGTTATCGGCTGTGGTGTTTGCGCAAGGTACATCGCAACAGATGACCCTTGCTTGATCGCGACGCGTTTACTTGCAAGCGCTTGCCAGTCGTTGGCATTGCCATCACCTCGCTGGTTATAAGCACTAACGTAGGTGGGCAACAGCGGTAATGCGGCACGAATATTCACTGGTTGACTAGCGGGAACAGCAATCACGGCCAATTGCCAGCGCTGTTCGTTTACCGACCGCAGTGCTTGTGTGAGCGTTTGTCGACGGATTTGAATATCATAATGCAACTGCTGCGCGATATAGCGTGCCAGTTCAATATTAAAGCCCACCTCTTCGCCAGCCTCATTCTGCCATTCAAACGGTGGTGTATTGCTATGAACGTTAAAGGTGATTTGCGGTGCCGCAACGGGGCTACTGCTCACGGCTGCACACAGCCAGAGCGCTCTATAGAACCACTGCATACCCTTGTACCACATAACGTCACTCCGCCAACACGTCTGCTAAATACCTTATGCGCATGGCGGCGCGATTGGCAGCGTTTTGCTAGAGAACTGCCGTAGAACTCACAGAATGTCAGTGATTGTGAATATAGCCACTAATGTTATCTAACTGATTGTTTATCAATGATTATGCAAAAATGCATAAACACATATGCGCACCTCAAATTTTTCAACAACAACAGATACAAGGCTAAATTTTAGCCTTTAGTGCTGCACGCTTGATGATACCCACAGTAGATTATCGCCAGTGAGCTAAGCAACTACAGGAAGCAATAACATGCATAACAACAAGCTAAATGCCGACCGTCGCGAATTTCTTACCAAAGGTGCTTTACTAGCGGCTACCGCGGGATCTTTGGCGATCTCCGCATCATCATCTGTTCATGCTGCCGAGTCAGCTACCATAGCGGCTGCGGCGGCGAGCCAAGCTGAGCCGCCAAAGGCCGTTACGGGCTATGTTAAACAACCGAAAAGCCTTAAAGATGTCCTCAACAATGCCCGTAAAATTATGGACACCTGTGCGGCGTGTGACATGGCAGGAGCGGGCCGCTGTAATGGCAAAGGGCCTTGCGGTGAAACCGTGCCTGGCATGGGCGGCAAACGCCAGAGTTTTGTACGCAACATTGAGGCGTTTGAAGCCATGAGTCT
This sequence comes from Shewanella sp., assembly GCF_048265805.1. Classification (GTDB taxonomy): domain Bacteria; phylum Pseudomonadota; class Gammaproteobacteria; order Enterobacterales; family Shewanellaceae; genus Shewanella. The sequence goes on from NZ_JBLXAT010000010.1 coordinate 20,334, forward strand.
CAATATGCGTACAGTGCATACCGTGTCACAACCTAACACTGAGGTTGAGCTATTGGGCGTCAAACTAGCAATGCCGATCTTAACTGGTATTACTGGTGGCCTGACCTATAACATGGGCGCGGCTAACAAACTTGCGTTTGACGGCGAGGTGATGACCGAAGAGAAGTATGCCCGTGGCATTATTGAAGGTGCGGCTAACGCAGGATGTTTAGGTTGGGCGGCAGACGGTATCGGTGACCCATTAGCAACCTACCAACGTCGCATGACGGTGGTACAAGAGTTTAAAGGACGTGCCATCGCACAAATTAAGCCTCGTACTCAACAAGAGATCTTTGAGCGTATCGATATAGTGCAAGCAGCTGGGGCGCCTTTCTTTGCCATTGATGTTGATTCCGCTGGCCGTGCGGCGCGCGCCTTGCCGGGGAAAACCGTTGAGCCGAAAGACCTGAAAAAACTCAAACAGATCGTCAACTACGCCAAAATCCCATTTATTGCCAAAGGCATCATGACCGTTGATGAAGCGCTCATGTGTGCTGAAGCCGGTTGCGGTGCAATCATAGTATCCAACCACGGTGGCCGGGTACTCAGTTCTACCCCGGCGACAATGCACGTACTGCCTGCTATCGTAAAAGCGGTGCGTGACCGCGGCTACAGTATGCCAATCCTTGTTGATGGTGGTGTACGCGATGGCGGCGATGTACTTAAAGCGCTCGCCAGTGGCGCACAAGCGGTGTTAGTTGGTCGGCCCATGCTGCGCGCTAGCTTAGGTGGTGGGGTTAAAGGCGTCGAAATGCAGTTCAAACGCTTCCATACCGAACTGGTATCTAGCATGGTGCTCACTGGAGTGGCTGATGTGAACAAGGTCGATCCTGCCATTTTGACGCAGGGGGTGTAATGAAACTGACCACCGCATTTATCGTTATGCTTGGCGCTGTGGTTGCCTCTGCCTTGGTGTTGCCAAATTCGATGGCAACACCGGTAGGACAGGATCGGCAATATGGCGGTGGGGGCAAGGGAGCCGTTGTGTTCTCCTATGAAACCCACGCTCGAGAAGGTTATTACACCTGTAATGACTGCCACAGTACCGAAGCAGACCAAGCACTGTTTGAACCACAGCGCTACAGTTTCACCCTGAAAGACCACAACAGTGGTAAGTATTGTTGGGCCTGCCACGACGGTAAAACGGCAGAACGGGATTGTAAAAGCTGCCACTATTAACTTTCAACCAATAAAAGTGGCGCTCAAAGCGCCACTTTTTCAAGGTGTAGTGATTATCGCTTGAATCACCTTCTTCCTTTGTACCTTCAACCCCTGAAAATCCCCATGCGGCCAAGCGTAATACACGCGAGGGCGTTTAAAGCGGGCGATTTTGGGTAGCAGAAATTCAGTGAGTTCGGCTTCGCTGGGCAGTGTGCCGTCGCGGGTTTTGAGAATGGCGGAAGGCAGTAGGCCAAATTCTTCATTGGCTTCGCCAAACACAATCGCATCAACAATTTGCGGGTGTAGCTTGAGCGCGGCTTCGACTTCTTCTGGCTGAATGTTTTCACCGCCGCAGATAAACATGTTGTCGCTACGGCCTTGAATGTGCAGTTGGCCGTGTTCATCAAAGTAACCGCGATCTTTGGTGCAAAACCAGCCATCGCTGTCGGTGTCACGCAGCAAACTGCCGTCAGGCTGCAAGTACCCCAAAAATAGTGTGGCGCCTTTAACCCAAATTACGCCGTCTTTGATACAGAGTTCGCGGTTAGGTAGCAGTTCGCCGCTACCGAGAATATGGGCGGCGCTGGTGGTGATTTGCGAGCCCATTTCGGTCATACCGTAGCTGGTAAAGGCGCTGATACCGAGCTGTTGCAGTGCATCGGTGAGTTCCGTGCCAATGGCGCCGCCGCCGAGCAGTAGGCATTTAACCTTGCTTAGGCTGGCTGGCGAATCAGCCAATAACCGTTGTAATTGGGTAGCTACTAATGACAAATGGCTGATGGGATCGCGCTGTAGCTGTTCACTCAGCGGTAAGTTGTCATCCACCATCACTATGGTGGCGGCACTTAGCGCGCAGCGGTTCACAATGGCGAGGCCGCCGATGTGAAACAGCGGCAGCGATAACAGCCAACCATCATTGGTGCTAAGGCTGATGCGCTGCAAACTGCCGCTGGCATTGGCGATATGATTGCTGAGCGAATGCACTGCGCCTTTGGGCAGGCCAGAGGAGCCGGAGGTCAGCAATATATCGACCGGCCGATCAATCTCAATCTCCGGCGGTTGATTGTTGCTATCGGCTAACGATTCGGCCAAAGCGTTAAAGTCAGGCTGTAGCCGCTGGGCGTGTTGCCATAACTGCGCGCGGTGTTCATCTGGACACCACAGCTGGTTGAGCTGCAGTCGCTGCATAATCTCCAGCAGTTGCTGGTCAGGGAACTTAGGCGACAGCGGGCTAAACAGCAGGCCGCGATCGACGCAGGCCCAGTACAGCAGCACCATGTTGACACAGTTGCTGGCGATAGCGGCGAGTTTGTCACCGCGCGTTAGCCCTTGCTGGCTAAGCCATGCGCCCAGGGCAATTACCTGCTGTGATAGTTGACGATAGCTGTAGCGCTGGCCGCTGCTGAGTAACGCGATGGCGTCAGGCTGGCGGGCAGCGGCTTGATGTAGAGGTGAAACGGCCAAGTTACTTCCTAATGCTAAATACCGGTGTGAGCGAATCAAACGCTAAACAGGTTTTATCGCCGTAGGGTTCGATCAGCGCTTTGGTAAATGGCGTTAAGGTGTCAACGCCGGGGGTGTCGTCTGGCGTCAGCGCGGCGGCCACATGCAAAATATCGGCAATGCCCAGTGACGTTTCAATCGATGAACTCAGTACGCAGCGCAGCCCTAAGCCGTGGGCATGATCAATGAGCCGTTGTAGTTTGGGTAAACTGCCACACAGCATCGGTTTGATCACCAAGGCGCGCAGGCCGCTGTCGTAGGCATCATCGGCGGGCACAAAATCGGGATGGCGGCCGAGGGTTTCATCTAATGCGTACGGCACGCCGGTGCTGGCAAACAAAGCGCGGTTTTTCTGCCATTGGCGGCATGGTTCTTCAATGTATTCAATCGCTTGTTTGGGCAAGCAGGCACAAAAGGCTTCGGCTTCGTCAAATTCAAAGCCCTGGTTAGCGTCGAGGCGCAGTTTGACGGCGGGGCGGATCTCTTGCACCAGATGGATCAGTTGCAGCTCTTCGGCCATGGTGGTTTGCGCCACTTTGATTTTGACGCGATGGATATTGTTCGGCATCGCCATCAGCCGTTGGCGCAACATCACTTCTGGCTCGCCTTCGCGCGGGACGATCAGCGGCACAGGTTCAAACGGGGTGTGATGCACCGGCAACTGTTGATTGATTTTGGCTGACAGTAGGCTTAAGCCCCACGCCACAGAGGCGAGTTGGGTAAACTCGGCGGCAGCATCTAACGTCATTGAGCCTTCAATAATGGCTTGCAGTAAGCTTTGCAGCTCGGTGATCGCTTCATCAAGGCTTTCTAAACTGAAGCCATTGATTTCACTGCCATCACGGTCAAGGCCGCTGAGTGGGGCGATCTCCACATAATAATCTTGTTCATTAGCACGCGCTTGCAGGATCAAGCCTTGGCGTAATTCAATACGTTGTTTGCCTACTGGCAACGCGCTGTCGAGTGGGATGCGGTAGCGGGCGAGGCTAAAGGATTCGAGCGTCATGCATGGTTCTCCGCAATTGAGTTCAGTGTGGGCAACAGCTGCGCTAAAAAGGCGGCGGGTTGTCCTTTGTGGCAGTTATGCCCCACATTGGCTACTGGGTGCAAAGTAACGGGCGCTGCTGCCTGCCACTGAGACGCGATAGCGCCAAACTTGGCATCTTGGCTGCCGTAATAATAATGCACCGGGCAGGTTAACTGCTGTGGCAGTTGCCATAATCTTGCTTGCAGCGCGAGCGATGTGCCAGCGTACATGGCCAATAATGCGCTGATATTTTGCTGCTCGCGTTGGGCAATTAGTGCTTCGCGCTGGGCGGGAGTGAGTTCGGCAAATACCGCTTGTTGATACCAAGCGGTGAGAAACTGGCGCATTGATTGCTGCTGCAACCTGTGTTGCCACTGCACGTCATTGGCGGCGCGTTGCTGGCGTTCCTGCTCAGTGTTAAGGCCCGGATGGCACGATTCCAGTTGCAAGCTAAGCAACTGGGCGGTGTACCGTGCGGCAACATGTAAGGCTATCCTGCCCCCAAGTGAGTACCCCAGCAAGTGATATTGTTGAATACCGAGCGCCTGCACCGTTTGTTGTACTAAGTCGGCACAATGTTGCAATACGGCGTCGGCATGTTTCACGGTTTGCCCTTGGGCCAACAGCGTCAAATCTGGGGCATTGGGGAGTGTCACTTGGCTAGCGCCATGGCCGGGCAAATCGAGGGTGATGCAGTAAAACTGTTGGCTGAGTTTGGCTAGCAGCGGTTGCCAATCGGCACCACTGCCTAAGAAACCATGCAACAGCACTAGCGCTGGCTGGCGCTTATCGCCGACGCAGTGACTGTGTAGCATCAGCTCTGTCTAACCCATTGGCCGATAGCCGCGATTTGGTCGCTGGACTGTGTCGGTGGCACTTTGACTTCAATCACTGAGGCGCCGTGATAACTTAACGCATCTTCATAGGCATCAATAAAGCCGATGAGATCATCTACTTGGTTGTATGGCAAACCAAACATGGCGCTGCCGTAACCAAACTCTAGGCCGTGACCAAGGCGATAATATTGCTGGCGCACGTGGTCATTTGGCACCGGCAAAATATTAAAGATGCTGCCACCGTCATTATTAATAATGACCAACACTAATGGCGCTTGCGCTTGGCGGGCTAACGCCAGCGAGTTGAGGTCGTGCAGGGCGGAGATATCACCAATAATCAGTGTGGTGGGGCGGCCTTGGTGCGCGGCTACGCCGCAGCTGGTGGCAATCAAACCATCAATACCAGACGCACCGCGGTTGGTATAGGTAGTGGCGGGCTCGCTGGTGATCGGCGCAAACATATCATATAAGCGCACAGGCAAACTGTTACCGATGAACAGCTGCTGTTGTCCGGTTTGGGTGCGGGCAATTTGGCGGATCACTTGGGCTTCACCAAAGCCACCGTGGTCAATCTGCTGGGTGAACAGTTGGCTCATGGCTTCATTTTGGGTGATCAGCGGTAACGCCCAATGGGCGGCGGACGAGCGCGGCCAGTCGAGTTCGGCCACTTGCGCTAATTCTGCCAGTAGCACTTGCTTGCTTTGATGGCTTGGGTCGAGCCGTTGCTGCCGCGGTAATACCTGCCAGTAGCTGTGCCAGCTCTGCTCCGCTAAGTAGCTGATTAGCCGCTGGGAGAGTAAACGCCCGCCGAACAGCAGTACGCGATCGGCTTGTTGCAGCAGCGCTTTAGCTTGTGGCTGTTGCAGCAGTTGGTCGATATTGCCAATGGCTGCCGGATGTTGCCGCAGTTGTGATTGGGCATCGGTCAGCAATGGCCAACCCAGTTTGGCGGCTAACGCCACCAGTTGTTCTGGTTGCTCGTTGCTATCAAGCGTGCCAGCAATAATCACCCCTTTGCCGTGCACAAAGCGGCTTAACGCATCTTTGCTCGGCAGGTTAGCAAACCGCGCATCACTATATTGGGTATATGGGCGGTTATGTTGCAGCCAAGTTTGGACTTGATCGCGGTATAAGCCGAGCTCTACCGATAAATTCGCCGTCAGCATATTACCTAGGTCGGCCGGATATAACGGCTCGCGATACATGCAGTTAACGTGTAGCGGCCCATCGAGGTTAGCCACGGCTTCATCGATGCTGCTGAGTAACACACTGGCGCGAATGCTGGTATCTGGCGTAGGCAGATCGCAACGTTTGGCGTAGTTAGCAAAAATAGCGGGCTGAACAATGGCTTGATTGGCACCACAGCCGATCAACTCTGGCGGGCGATCCCCTGACAATACAATCAGCGGAACATTGGTGAGCCATGCCTCAACCATCGCAGGGTATAGGTTAGCCACTGCGGTACCTGAGGTGGTGATTATCGCCACCGGCGCGCGGCTAGCTTTTGCTAAACCCAACGCATAAAAGCCTAAACCCCGTTCATCAAAGTGAAGGTGTTGCTTGAGTTTTTGTTGCTGTGAGGCGGCCAGTGTCAACGGCGTTGAGCGTGAACCTGGTGCCATGCAGACGTGTTGAACGCCGAGCCGAGCCAGCTCTTCAAGGATGAATGCACCCCAAAGTAGATTTAGCTCCGCGTGGAAGTTGTTTTGCATAAACGGTTACCCATATTTGGCTGGGCTTAGTGTAACCATTTGCGCCCATTGGCAAAAGGGGTAAACGCATTCGCGGTTTGTGCCTTGCGCCTCGTTGTCGCCACACCGATGCGATACGGTGGAAAAACAGCCATCTCTGCTGGGCAATGATCAGTAAGCCCTTAGACTAATGTGGTGGTTACTTCGCGAAGTTGCTGTTTCAGCCAATTAAGATCTTCATCGGTATTGTCGGTGCTACAGATCATCTCTACTGTTCTTGGACTGGCGACTTGAAATAGTTTTTCAGTCTCAACATCGGCGAGACGTATACCGTGCACCATCGGGACATCTGGTAGCAGTTCAAATATGGCATGGTACGGCACTAAAGCGACGGCTTGGCTTTCTTGTAGATAGAGGAACAGCGATGACACGCTGCTGATACAGATATCGACATTGAGTGGAATACCGTTGCTATGGCAGTAATCTTCAAAGGGGCAAGTACTGCGCGGGTTACAGCCAATGTCGGTTTTGACAAACGGATATTCGGCAATCCGCTCTAAGGTGAGTTCTTGTTGTAATAGTGGATGCTCGTTGCTGCAGATGAGGTACAGCTCGCTGAGCGATTTGACATATTCTACTTCAAAGTTTTTCTGCACCAGTGATTGTGCTTCTTGATGATTACCACAGCAGATGCCTAAGGTGATCTCGCCATCCATAATGCTTTGTAGGGTAGAGGCATTCCAAGGACTAAAATTAAGATGAAAATGCTTATGATCATTTTTTACAGAATGCATTAACGCTTTTGGGTAGAGATAACTAATTAAGCCGGGGATAGCCACTTCAAACCAACGCTCTTGGCCTTTATTTTTTTGCCCAAGGTGATTAAATCTTTGTGCCTGTTCTACAATTTCTTTGGCAATCGGGTAGATAGATTTAGCGTAATCATTGGGAATTAAACCATATTTTTTACGCTCAAATAATTCATTGCCAAATATAGCGCGAACGTTACGCAAGCTGCGGCTAATTTTGGGTTGTGGAATATTGAGGATTTTAGAAACCTGAGTGGCAGATTTATTTTCGCAAAGGTTAACAATGATGAGCAGGCTCATCATATCTAATTTCTCAAAGTCGATATGTTTCATTATTTAATTGTCCATATGCGAAAACAACTTTATGACATTAACATAAATTATAGCTGCAAAAATAGGCAGGTCGCGTCACAAAATTGACACTTTGCTTTAAGGTGTATTTCTTATGGGTTTTATGAGGCAGTGCATTCTAAAAATGTGACTTTCGAAAAATGAAAATTGCATTTTCAACTATTGAAAAATCAGATGTTAACTATCTAATTTTTAATGATTGAATTTTAAAAAAGTTAAATTTTATCAGTATCTTAAATTTTCAATTCCGTGTTGGAGGTTGAGGTTAAATGTGATCATCCTCAAGATATATCTCCGCCTTTTCTCTAATACTCCAATTGCGGTAAAGAATCGCATCTAAAAAAATAAAACAATGATTGGAGGTAAATATGAACATCCTATCTGTCTATCTAAGTTATGCCTTTGCATACTTCGTCATTTTCGCCGTTGTGCCCTTTGTTGTGGTGACTTTTGTTTTAACCTGTATCAAGTTTTTTAAACATGAAGGTGATGCACCTCTTCATGCAAAAATTAAAAACAGGTTGTTTGACAATGAAAGTCTCGGTTTCTTTAAAGCACTTAAAAGCTTAACTAAGGGTCAATATGAAATTTGCAGTCATGTTCCTTTAGATACGGTGCTAGAAATGGAACTCAATGAAACAGAACCACATGGCTATTTGGACTATGTACTTATCGACCAAAACTCATCAGAAATCAAAATGATCATTAGTGATTTCAGTGATGTAGATAATGCAAGCGTACTGCCTTTACTACAGAAGATGAATATACGTCTTATCGATATGAAGCGTGATCATCCATTTGATTCACAACATCTAAGTCAGGCATTAGCCGCATGATCATTAGTAGCGCCAGTGGCGCCAGTAATATCGTGCCACTGGTCTTTCCATTTTTTTGGGGGACATCATATGTCCAGGAAACCTTGGCGCACAGTGCTCGGTGCCGTCACATTGGTATGCCTGTCAAGCTTCATCAGCCCAGCCAATGCGGAGAGCGAAACCGCAGCACCCATTAATCAAGACGCCTGCATGAAATGCCATAAGCGTAATGGCACCATGTTAGGCATTCACGCTAACCCACAACTCAACCTTAGTTGCCAAAACTGTCATGGCGAAAAAGGTAACCATCCACGTAAACCGAATGACTTGCGCGTGTTTGCGGACGATATCACCACAGATGCAATGATCGCTAACCAAGCGTGTTGGCAGTGCCATGATGCGAAAGCACTAGGCGACAAGGCCTGGTTCCACAACATGCATGCTGACAAGCTTTACTGTTGGTCATGCCATAAGTTGCATGTCAAAGATGACCCAGCGTTGACTGAATCTAGCAGCCAGCAGTGTCGTCAGTGTCATGCAGACCAGCCGGCGCAGGAGGTGAATCGTGGATAATGTCAGACGCCAATTTATTAAAGGTGGTACTGCGCTCGTCGCGGCAACCTCGTTGTATTTGCTGCATGATGCCGGTGCTAAAGATCAAACCGTAGGCCAACATCGTTATGCCATGCTGCATGATGAAACCAAATGTATTGGTTGTAATGCTTGCTCAGAGGCTTGTCGAGCCACTAACCAAGTGCCCGAAGGCGTAGCGCGTTTACGGATTGAACGCACTGGGCCATATGGCGAGTTTCCTCATCAGTATTATCACTTTAGCCGTGTGTCTTGCCAGCAGTGTGAGCAGGCGCCATGTGTCAATGTGTGCCCGACCGGCGCGTCGTATGTTGACCCTGAAACCGGCATTGTGACCGTCAACAGCTGGAAATGTGTTGGCTGCCAATACTGCATTGCTGCCTGTCCGTACCACATCCGCTTCATTAATCCTGTCACCCATGCGGCAGATAAGTGTGATTTTTGCCGTGAGAGCAATCTGCGCGAAGGCAAATCACCCGCTTGTGTAGCGGCTTGCCCTACTAGGGCTCTGACCTTTGGTGATATTGATGATCCCAATAGCGCTATTGTGGCGGCACTGAATCAGCAACCGGTTTATCGCGCGAAAGAGGATATTGGGACCCATCCAAAACTGTTTCGTATTCGTGCTAAAGCGGGGGGGATAACTTTATGAGCGCCTTTCATAGTGAATATTTGGTATGGCATTGGCCAATTGCGTTTTATCTGTTTCTGGCTGGCGTATCGGCTGGGGCGATGTTCTTTGCCGTGTTATTAAAGCAGTTATGTGTGAAAGATGCGCCGCATGAGTCAGGCTTTATTCGCGCGGCTTGTATCATCGCGCCGATAACTGTGATGGCGGGGTTAGGCATACTCGTGCTCGACCTGACTAAGCCGCTGGAGTTTTGGAAAATTCTACTGTTCTACAACTCCACCTCGGTGATGTCGGTCGGTGTGATGGTGTTGCTGGTATATACCGTGCTGATGTTTATGTGGATCGCATTGGTGATGCGCCCCTATATCGATGCATGGAGTGAAACACGTGTACCTTGGCTGCGACATATTACCGCTTGGCTCCAGCGTAACGAACCAACCATTACGGGGGTTTTGTTGATTCTGTCATTGTCATTGGGAGCATACACCGGCTTTCTGTTATCGGCTCTGCCAGGTTATCCAATGCTCAACAATCCTGTGTTGCCAATTCTGTTCTTACTGTCGGGATTAAGCTCTGGTGCGGCATCTTCGCTGCTCGGGGGTGTTTTCCTCAACGGCAACCCAGATGGTCGGGAGGTTAAGTTTATTCACAAAATTGAGATCCCATTGATCTTGGTGGAAATTGTGGTGATTTTCACCTTCTTCATGGGGCTAATGCTTACTGGTGGTCAAAGTAAAGTGGCGGCGCTACATGCGCTAGGCTTTGGCTTCTGGGGCGTGGTGTTCTGGTGCGGCATACTCGTGCTCGGGTTATCTGTACCTTTGGCCATGAATCTATTCATGACCGCCACCGCCAAACGTAAGTGGGCCTATGTGGCCGCCACTGCGAGCTGCAGCTTATTGGGGGTATTAATGCTGCGCCACTTTATCTTGTACACCGGGCAAATGACGATTGCTTAGCAATGGGATTTCGCCACATAAAATATGTGTTAGCTGGGGTAACTCGCTAAATACTAGAGAAATATTGAAAGCCCAGACAGATAGGTCTGCAGCTTGTGACAAGGAAGTTAATGGGCAGGATGCCACTTTTCGTCGTTTATTTGACCCCTTTACCCGTACCTCCACGGGATTCGCCACCTACGAGCACGCCGGTGGCGTTTTTGTTGTGTGAGCGCATGCTAACCGCTGTTACTGCGGAAAACGGGTATTGTTGGCGATCAGGTTTTGATGCATCGCCGACAATACTCGCCGAAAGCTATTAATATCTTGGCAATCAATCCCTTGCCAGACGGGATGCCAGATGTCATCTACCGCCACATTGATGCGTTCAAGTACATTTTGTGCCTCTGGTAGAACGTATAGCCGACGTACCCGGTGATCATGAGCGGGCTTGCGCCGCTCGACTAATCCTGCCGCTTCGAGTTGGTCGATAATTCGGCTGAGTTTGATAGGTTGCATGGAGAGCCGTTCGGCAAGTTCACATTGCCGAATACCGGGCCACATCGCTATCCGTGTTAAGGTGATCGCTTGCATGAAGGGGAAGTCGGCAATCATCTCATGGGTTTGGAATGTCAGAGTGAGCAGCCGTAAGATATCTGCCACATCTTAACTGAGAGTCATAACCTTTTTTAAAAGTGAATATTTCCGCTCGCGAGTTATCAGCAAATATATTTATATTACAAATACAAATTGTTGTCGGTATGTAAAAACATGTTGAGAGATATGTCACCGTGGATATTTTAATATTTCATGCAAAAGTTCTTTGGTCTTTCTGGCTAATTAAGGTGTGCTGGTTGTGATTGCTTTTGCTATTTTTTTAGCTGCATAAACGCTAATGGTTGTTATATGTCTTTTGTTTTTTTGTTGATGGTTACATGTCGAATATTATTTAATTTATTGATTTTCAATGATTTTGTTTTAAAGTGATTTCTGTTATACAGAGGTGGGATTAAAGAGATATAAGTTCATGAGTTATATTTTAACATTCTGATGATTCTACTTGAGCAACAAATTTAATAATGGTACATATACGCAGGAATCAACATTAGATTTAACTTAATAAAGTTAACTAAGTTAACTAAGTTAACTAAGTTTAATGTAGATGACCTACAAAAATAATCGCGCTTTGCGACCATAAATAACTAACCAATCAGGATGAGTGTCGACGTTGTAGTAACTCTTGGTGGGGTCCATCAGTTGCCGGCACAAAACTATTAAAATGAATTACAAAAAATCTCTCTCAGTAGCAGGATGTCTTTTGCTCGGCAGTAGTCTGTTTGCAGCAAATGCTGATGAATTTAACGCGGATAACTACCTTACTGGCGATTTAGGCGGTCTACGCAGCCAACTGCACGATAAGGGTGTTGATCTGCAGTTAATGTATACCTTTGAAACGGGTACCAACATTAAAGGTGGCCAATCAGAGCATGAATACAGCTATGCAGACCAAACTATTTTTGGGGTTGATACTGACCTTGAAAAACTGTTCGACTTGTCTGGCGCCAGCTTCCATATGCAATTTGTTAACCGTGGTGGTCAAAGCGAAAGCTTAGCCACTAAAGGTGAAACTGGTCAGTTGCTGCAATCGCTAGAAGTTTATGGTCGTGGCCGTACTACTCGTATCTCAGCATTCTATTACCAACAGAAACTGTTTGATGACAAGTTAGATATCAAACTGGGTCGTATGGGCTTTAGCAGCCAGTTTGCCGCGTTCCGTTGTGAAATGGCGTACCTTGGCGGTTGTAGCTCTCAGCCTGGTAACTTCAACAACACCATTTATAACTTCCCAATTGCGCCTTGGGCTGCAGTGGTTAACTACCAGTTCAACGATGACTGGTATCTGCGCGTTGGTGCGATTCAGATGAACCCTAACTGGTTGTCTCATGGTCAACGTTTGAACTTCCTCAATGCGTCAGGCACTGAAGGGGTGACTTTGCCTGTTGAGTTAGGTTGGAACCCAACCATCAACAACCTGCCCGGTACCTACAAGTTGGGCTTCTGGCACGATAATGTTGGCGGTGATGATCTGTACTTCAACGAAGATGGACAACCGCTGGCGCTGAACGGCGGCGAAGCAAAACGTAACAACAGTCGTAACGGCGGTTACTTTGTGGTGGATCAACAGTTAACCACTGAAGATGGTTCAGACCAAGGCTTGAGCATTTTCTCCATGGGGACTTTCAACGACCGTGATATGACCACCGTTGACCGCTCCTTGATTGTTGGCTTGAGCTACAAAGGCCTGTTTGATGGTCGCGACGATGACAACTTAGGAGTTGCTGCACATTACCTGCACGTGAGCCAACGTTTAGCTGATGGCGAACGCCTGCAGATCCGCAATGGTCAGTTAGTTGATGTGCAAAATGATGAGTGGGGCGTTACCGCTTATTACACCATGCAAGTCACGCCATATTTCAAACTGCACCCAGAGCTGCAGTTTATGGGCAATCCAGGCGGTACTTCTGCTAACTCTGATGTTTGGGCAGCTGTTATCCGTGGTGATTTGACCTTCTAAGCTTGCTTGGCAAGGTGCGAACATGCTGTCGCACCTTCCTTTAATCCGCTCGCGTGGCTACAGTTGCGCGGGCAGGTTATTAATCCATTCGCTCATTACCACATGCGTTTTGATTTTGCATACCGCTGGATGAGCATCAATCGCCTCACGCACTTTGTGTAACCGCTGCATGGTGGGCACATTAACGTAGATCAACAAATCCATATCGCCCGAGATGCCGTGACAGGTAATGATTTCGGGAATCGCGCGAAAAAAATCCACTAACTCCGCACAGCTTTTGGCCTGATGATGCACCTCAAAATAGGCGCTGACGGCTTGTTTCTCGGCCTCGCTAGTAAGCACTTGATAACCCCGAATGACCTGCGTTTGCTCCAGTTTCTTCAACCTTTCCGACACGGCACTGCGCGACAGATTAATCTGTTCGGCGATGGCAGAAACACTCATGCGTGCATTTTGGCGCAAGGCGGCGATGATGGCTTGGTCGAACTTATCCATGCATTAACGATCCGATAAATGGGCGGTGCTGCCGACGATTCGTCGGCGAAATGCGCAATAATCACGGCCAATTGGTACAGATTGCCCAACTTGAAACCGTTATACTGCCGTTATGTTTTGAGCGCATTAATGTAGCAGATGAATCAATCTTCAGGAACAATCGGTCGCTGGCAGGGAGCGGGTCTGATGGCGACGACTTTACTTGGCACTGGGGTATTTATTTTACCGCAGATGACTATCGAAATTGCTGGCGTGGGAGCTTTACTGGCGTGGGGTTTGCTCACCTTAGCCATTATTCCTATCGCGTTAGTGTTTGCTCGTTTGGGCAGTCAGTTCTCGCATGCCGCTGGCCCTGCGTATTTTGTTGAGCAAGCATTTGGCCGTGTCCTCGGGCGCGCAGTTGGCTTAAGTTTCTTGTTGATTGTGCCGATTGGTGCGCCTGCCGCAGTGTTGATGACCATGCAATTTGTCAATGCATTGCTACCTATCTCAGGCACGTGGGTGTTGGGCTGTGAGCTGGCGGTGTTGCTGCTGTTGTTGCTAATTAACTTGCGCGGCATTCAGATCTCCGCCAAAGCACAATTGGCGTTGACGCTCGGTATGATTGTGGTGGTTTTGGCGCTGTGTTTAGTGGGCGTGATCCAACCGCCACCTGCACCGCAACAAACCTTACCTAGTATTAGCATCGACACCACCTTAACCGCACTCGGTATTGCCTTCTGGAGCTTTCTTGGCATTGAAGCGATGACCCATCTCTCCAGTGACTTTCGTCGGCCTAAGCAAGATATGGTGCCCGCCATGATGACCGGCACTGTGCTGGTGGGCGTAATTTACCTTGGTTGTAGCTGGCTGTTACTGCGCTTTGACAATCAGCAACCGCTGGCGATGATTGGTGCGTTTAACCAACTGATGGGCGGCTATGGGGCTTGGGTCATTGGCCTGTTAGGTATCGCTTCTGGGCTGGCCACCGTCAATGTGTATTGTGCTAGTGTGGCGCGGCTATTATGGAGTTTCAGCGAGCAGGGCATTTTGCCTGCGTGGTTTAAACCGCGTAATAGTGCTGGGGTGCCAGTGCGTGCATTAGCTACCGTACTGTTAGTGATGTCAGGAGTAATGACGGTGAACTATCTGGCCGATGTGCGGCTCGATCAGTTAATCTCTTGGGCCAATGGTGTGTTTGTGATCATCTATTTATTGTCGATGCTGGCCGCCTTTAAACTATTGCCGCAAATTCGCCGTCTAGCCGCTGTCAGCAGCGTATTATGCCTACTATTCGGCGTCGCGTTGGGTAGCGCCATGATTTACGCCGTACTGCTGTTGCTGCTGTTATTACCGTTGCTGTGGTACCAGTTGCGTGTTAAGCAACGACGCACGCCGCAGCCGACAGCGTTGTAATGATGAAAGCCACCTTGAGTGGCTTAATTTTTTGTGTGTTTGCCACCGATAACCACAAGCTGACCTATAGTTAATCTCTCACGTTGATAAAGGAGATCACTATGGGGAATGCTCAGCTTGCCAGCCGGATTGAACAGTTACCGCGCTTACCTAAGGCGATCAGTGAACTGCTGGATATTGTGAACGACGATAACGCTGATATGGATCTGTTGGCCGAGAAGGTTTCCCATGATGCCCTCATCAGCGCCAAAGTATTGCGTATGGCTAACTCTGCTAAGTTTGGCCGCAGCCGTGAGATTGGTTCTATCGATGAAGCGGTGATCCGCCTTGGGCAACAGCCATTGCGGATTTTGGTGCTGGCATCGGCGATCACCTCTGCCATTCAAGTGGCTCCGGGCATTAATCCCATCGACTTTTGGGGGCGTAGCTTTGAGGTGGCATTTTTCAGTAAGGAGTTGGCGAAGCGCGCCAAGTTACGCGCAGATACCGCGTTTACCTGTGGTTTATTGCATAATTTAGGCGAGTTGCTGCTGGCTTTATTAGAACCCGCCAAGTGGCAACAAGTGCAAGCCGCGGTGCAGCAAGGCGCTGACTTAAACAAGCTGTCTGCCCACCTTATTGGCGATACGCCAGCAGAAGTCGCCGCACTGTTAGCCAATGAGTGGCACTTTTCTGGCGAGTTAGTTGCAGGCTTGCGCTATCAAGACAACCCCCAAGCGGCTAATCCGCCGTCTGACTACGCGAAGATATTATTGTTAGCCAAGCATTTACTCGATGAGTGGGATAAGCATCCCGCCGACGAGTTAACCAGTTGGCTCAGCCTGCAAACTGATAAGTTTGGCGTGCACTTGCAGATGGATGGGTTAGCCAAAAAACTCGAAGAGTTAGTGGGCTCAGGCGAAGAGATGGCGCACCATCTCGCCTAAGTCTGCGTTGCGGCGATAAAGGCGAGGCTAATCTGCCATCGCCTTATTGCGCAGTTGGATCAACTCTGAATGTTTGAGATATAACAGATCAGCGCAACGGCGGATGATCTGATCCTCATATTGGCAAAGGTGTCCATCGGCGTAGGCTATCTGCCACATCGCCAGCACCAATTGCTGTTTTTGCTTAATGGAAAAGTTATCGTTAATCACTGAGGTAAATTCAAACAACGAGGTAGCAGCACTGCCGCGCTGTTTAGCTTCTTCGATCAACGATTGCGCTTCAGTGGTCTCAATGTCTAAGGTTTGCGCGAGCAATGTCGGTAACATTGAGGCTTCATCGGCAGACATCTCCTCATCGGCAAAGACCACTTCGAGCAGCATACAGGCGGCAGCTAAACGCAGTTGATGTGCTTGTTGCTCTGGATTGGGTGTCTCTTGCAGCTCACTTAAAAACTGTTTTAACTTGGCGATCATATTGATGACTCCATCGCTGAGTTGGTGAGAAGTTAGAGGCGAAATTGCCTAAATGAGTTCCCTTAGAAAGTCGCGAACAACTCTTCGCGACCCGCTGAATTGGTCGTCTCCAGCTATTCAAAGCAGCTAACGGAGGCGATATGGGGGCATGGCTCCAAAGTGCACTAGCTTACCTATCCCAGCAGGGCGAGGCATACAGCGCCATTGCTGTTTTTGCCAAAGTGCGTTCGGCATCAGGCAACGTTACACCGACGTAGCGCCCCTTGAGGCGTATTCGAACCTCTCCTGATTACAGCAGGGCGCCTAAACCTTGGGTCAGCAATGAGGCGGTATCGGCACCACCTTGGCTTTGCAAATAGTTTTTCAAAATGTCGACCATTGGCGCGATCATCTCTTTAGAAATCCCCAGTTTAGCAAAGGCGTCATACACCATAGCGCTGCCTTGCAGCGAGCTGCCAACATTGCCAGCTTGCGACAGTAAACCGCTTAAACCCGATTGACTATCCACACTTGGCGTGGCGGCCAGCAGACTGTTGGCGTTAGGTATCGCGTCAGTGATCTGGCTGAAATCGTCATTGCTTAGACTGGACTGTGCCATAGTTAGTAGGCTACCAAGGCCGCCTTCAGCTTGATGTTGATTGAGATTGAGTTGCGACATAACGCTACTCACTAAGTCGCTCGATGCGGTAGTGGTTGCTGGTTGGCTGACTGCTGGCTTTTGGGTCAGCTTCGAGGAGATGTTATCGAGCAGGCCGGCATGCGCCACCATTGGTAGAGATAACGTGGCGACAATCAATAATGAGGCTTTCATGCATAAAACTCCGTCAACTAAAAATCAGTATCATTCTAGACATAAACCGTTGGCCGATGCACGAATTTACTGATAGCGCGCGGTAACCAGCTAATTGTGCGGTGCATTGGCTGGGCTTTTTCGGTATTCTTGGCCTCGAAATTTTTGGTTTAACTCATCTCAGGAAAGCTGCATGCCTTTGTCTGCCACCCTTGCTGAAGCGTACTATTTCTTCCGCAATCATCTCGCACAACTTGCGATGTTAACTCTGCCGATTTTGCTTATTGAGTTGGCGCTACAACTCTGGTTGGGCGATACCGTAATGCAGATGGATCAGCAAGCGCCCGAATTTAGCGGTACACAAATCGCTGCGGTACTGACTATTTTGCTGCTGTTTACCTTGTTGATTGCGGCACTCACGCTGTTTATGGAGATGAGAAGTCGCGGCCATAATCCAACCACGTGGCAGGTCATGAAAAACAGCTTGTCTTTTTTACCCGGTTTATTGCTGGCGGGCGTATTGTCCGGCATGGCGATAGCGGCACCAACATTGATACTGGCCAGCTTTGGCCCGTTGTTGGTCGTTGGTCTAGGCATGAGTATTTATCTGATGGCACGCTTAGCCTACGTGAATTTTATGCTGGTGGTGGAGCATCTCTCCCCCATGCAAGCCATCCGTGAAAGCTTTATGTTTTCACAAGGATTTACCGGCAAAACTATGTTGGTACTGTTGTGCTATCTGCCGTTTATGATGGTCGAGTCGATACTGGCGCAACTACTGCCAGAGGTACCAAGCCTGTTAAATTTGATCATCAAAACGGCGATTGGTTTCGCCAGTTTGTATGTCAACGTGGCACTGTTTAGGTTGTACCGCGTACAGCGGCAGATCGCGTAATCACTTAGGAAGCTCACTATGCTGGATGATGTGGCATTTGTGGCAGCGTTATCGCCAGCACTTGGCGAAGAATATCGTAGTGCCAAGCGCTACATGCATGATGTGCCCACGCAAGCGCTGTTGCATGTGCGCAGTTTTGCCCATCGGCTGACCAGCTTGCTGGCCGAGCAGGCGCAGCTGAGCTTTGATAGCCCTAATCTTTACGAGCGTATTGAGCAGCTCAATCGCCAGCGGTTGATTGATGTGCGGGTCACTCGCGCATTACATCGCTTACGTGCCGATGGGAACCGCGGTGCGCATCCAGAAAAATATCACCTGTCTCACAGTGAATTACTCAAGCTGGCAGATAAAGCGCTGCACGGGCTGCGCAACATGGTCGAGTTGCTGTATCCCCGTCTGCTCAAGCAGGATGCGCCAGCGTATGAGGTGGCCGATAATCGCGAACTCGATAGTCGCGAGTTGTGTTATCGCGCAGTAATGCAAGACGATGCCGAAGCGCAATATCTGCTGGGCATGGCGTTTAAAAACCGCGCGCTGACTGCCCAAGCCGAGCATGATGATGCTCATGCCACCGAGTTGGTGGCAGCGCCATTACTGGCAAAAGCCGCCTATTGGTTTAGCTTAGCCGCTAAACAGAATAGCAATGCCTTGTATGAACATGGCGTCGCGTTACTGCATGGCTACGCGGCTGAGCCGCAGCCAGCACTGGGTGAACCTTTGATTGCTGATGCCGCCAAGCAGCAGCAAGTGGATGCGATGGCACTGCTGGGGTATTTCTACATGGTTGGCAGCCATTGTTTTTCCGCCGATTTAGTACAAGCCAAACACTACCTGCAACTGGCGGCCAACGCCGAGCAGAGCGAAGCGATGGCGAATTTGGGCGTGCTGTATTACCAACAACAACAGTTTGCCGAGGCATTTAACTGGATATCGCATGCCGCCAAAAGTGGCTACCCGCATGCGCAGTATCATCTGTCGATCATGCTGGCGCGCGGCGAAGGCTGTCAGGCAGATGTGGTTGCCAGTGAGCAGTGGCTGGCCGAAGCGGCTGAGCAAGGGCAGATTGATGCGATGTTGGCGCGGGCGCAGCACATGCTGAACGACGAGCCATCATTTGGCAGCGATTTAAGCCAAGCGGAGCAATATCTGCGCTTAGCGATTCGCTATGAACAGCGAGTGATGGCGATGATCGAGCTGGCGATTGCCCTCACCGATGGCAGCTTTGGTCGTATCGATGTGGTTGAGGCCGCCGCATGGCTCAATATGGCGCGCAATCATGGCTCAACCCAGGAACAAGCGGTAGTTGGCCCGTTAATTGAGTCTTTGCGGCAGCAAACTGAGCGGGTGTTGCAGTTAAGCCAAGACGCTGCCGAGCAAAAATCACTGCAGCGAGCGCTGGAGCTGCTGGCCGATTAAGCCGTTAGCGGTTGCTGAAAACGCGCCAACATAAACTCAATCAATAGCCGCACCCGCAACGGCAGATGGTCGCGATCGCGATACAGCATAAACAACATTCTCGCTTTACTACGCCACTGCGGCAGCACGTGTTGCAGTTTGCCTGCCGCAATCATCGGCAGGGCAAAATAATCCGGTATGTAACCAATGCCTAGCCCGGCGATGACGGCATGGCTTAACATGCCGATCTCGTCGGTTTCTAACCGCACCATTTTTTGTGGTTGAAAGTCGAACTCTTGCTCTGTTGATTGGTGTCGAAGCTGCCACGGGATCATCGGCCGACACAGAATAATCGGCTGGCCGCAAAGGTGCTCTGGTTCGCGGATATGGCTGATGTCGTAATCTTTGGGCGCACACACAATAAAGTGTAATGGCTTGAGTGGTCGTGCAATCCAGTTTTCGACAATCGGGCTACCGACGCGGAATACCAGATCCATGCCCTCGGCCTCGATATCAATCAGCGAATTGGAAAAATGCAGATCTAATTGGATGCTAGGGTGCTGCTGCATAAAGTCATAAAACAGCTCGCGTAGCAGCGCATTGCCTGCGTTGATGGGGGCCGAGATGCGGATCTTGCCACAAGGACGTTGTTTATCACGATGCAAGTCTTCGTCGATATCGGCTAGCTCTTCAAACAACGCGCTGCTGCGTTGAAAATACTGCTCGCCAGTGCTGGTCAGCATCACCCGATGCGCGTCGCGGTTTAGCAAGCGTAGTTGCAGGTCGGATTCCAACTGGCGAATGCGGCGGCTTAATGTGGATAACGGCATCGCCAACTGCGTGGCTGCCGCGGTAAAACTGCCTAAGCGCGCCACGGTGCAAAAGCAGCGTAAATCGTCCAATGAGTAGTTAGGTTTCATATATGGAATCTGACGTCTTATTTTTGCCTGTTTATCTAGTAATTGAAATCAATACACTAGCGCTACTGTTTTGACAAGCTTAGTGGAATCTCTATGAAAACCCATTCTCTGCTCAACGCTGTGTTGCTGTTGGTGCTGTGTACCTTCTTTTGGGGCAGCAGTTTTCCGATTGGTAAAGATGCGTTAACCGAAGTGCACGCGCTAACCTTGGTACTGTGGCGCTTCGTGATTGCGGCGCTGTGCTTGGCGCTGTACTTGAAAATACGCCGCAGTGGCATACCAAAGCTGCAATGGTGGCAATGGAGTTGGGTCATTACTGTGAGCGCTGTGGGGGTTGGTGGTCTCAACCTTGGACTATTTACCGGCTTGAGTTACACCAGCTCAACTAATGGCTCGTTGATCATGGCGCTGAGTCCATTAACCACCGCGCTGATCGCTTGCGTGGTGCAGCGCAGTTTGCCGTCTATGGCACAAGGGATTAGTGTGTTGGTGAGTCTCAGCGGGGTGTTGCTGGTGATCAGTAATGGCCAGCTCGACAACCTGCTACACATGCAGCTTAACCACGGTGATAAGTTGGTGTTCTTCGGCATGTTAGCGTGGAGCTTTTATACCTATTGCAGCCAAGGTATTAGCCGTTGGATGCCGGTACTGCCATACACGTTTATTGGCATGGTCAGTGGTGCGGTGGTGATTGGCGCGATGTGTTTGGCATCTGCCGACGTGCAACCTTGGACGGAACTATGGCAAAGTTCGCACTTGGTCTTTAGTGAGATCTTATATGTCGGCTTATTTGGCACCGTCGCTGGCTACCTGCTATGGCTCAACGGTATCAGCAAACTGGGCTCAGCCAATGCGGCGGTATTCTTCAATCTGGTGCCAATTTTTGCAGTGCTGACTTCACTGGCGATGGGACAATCGATCAGCAGCTTACAGTGGGTGGGGATGATGGTCGTGCTGGCGGGCTTATTATTGCCGCGGCTAAGATTACCTAAACGAGCAGTGGCTTGTTCAGCGGTGGATTGATAAAAAATGGCGGGGATGAATGACCCGCCATTTTGCTATTCGTGATGTTCAAACACCCGGCCCTGAGGTGGACGGCGTGACTCGCGTTCAACATTCGGGCTGTCGTCGTAAATATCGCGGCGATAGCGGGTGCGTTTTTGTTGCCACAGTTGGCTCATCATCGCGCCAATGCGCTTGCGGCCGATAACACCAGACGCCAGCAGTAAAATCACCGCCAATAGCAGCATGATGGGTAGTGCCACAATCAAGGTGCCGAGAAAGAGCATGCTGAAGGCGAGACCCACAGCGTAGGTCCATAAAGATGGTTGGCTGTGTCGAGAAAAATAACGTTGCATGCGTACCTCACTAAATTTGGAGGAAAGATCGAATAAGTCCAGTGCGCAGCGGCCGCCATTTGGCCAAAAATGACGCGGGTGATAACGCTAATAGGTCACGCAGACTTAGTTACACTTTCCTTAGCTTGGTTGATAATTATGGTCGCGCTATCTTAAAGAAGTATTAACCCCAGCATGCTTTACACTATCGGTTGCTGTCTTGCTCACAAAACGACGAATTTCCTACTGCCATGACCCAACGTGCTTACTGCTCTGCCTGCAATTACCCGTTATCCGCCTGTTTATGCGCTGCTATTGTGCCGATTTATCCACAGCATCAAGTGGTGGTACTGCAGCATTCTAGGGGCTGTTGACCTTTGCTGGTTGT
Organism: Shewanella sp.; assembly: GCF_048265805.1. Classification (GTDB taxonomy): domain Bacteria; phylum Pseudomonadota; class Gammaproteobacteria; order Enterobacterales; family Shewanellaceae; genus Shewanella. The sequence goes on from NZ_JBLXAT010000010.1 coordinate 42,316, forward strand.
TTTTGCAGCTGGCAGAACGGAATTTAGGCAAGGCAGGTGATGTTTTGCTGATATTCGTCAGCAGCTATTGCAGGCGGGTAATGCCATGTTGGTTTATCCAGAGCAAGATGCGCCCGCAGTGGCACCAAGGCCAACGGTTGGAGAGCAGAGCACCTTAGTGCTGCTTGATGGCACCTGGCGCAAGGTGTACCGCATGTTGTGCTTAAATCCTTGACTGTTGCAGTTACCGCGGATCAGCTTGCAGGTAGAGAATGATAGTGCGTATTGCATCCGTAAGGCGAAACGCAGTGATAGCTTATCGACACTAGAAGCGGCGGCATCGGCATTGCAGCGGTTACAACCCAGTTTAGACGTACAACCGGTGCTGCAGCTACTACAGGCGCTGGTGGATACGCGGCTGGCGCGCATGCCCACTAACGTGCGCCAACGTTATCAACTGGATTAGTTGAGCCGTTGGGTAATGTGCGGATGGAAATGGGTCAGCGCAAATTGCTGCGCGTGCAGCGGATAGCCAAACAAAAAGCCCTGCGCTAGGCCGTCGCCCATCGCCAATAACTGCTCTTTTTGCTGCATGGTTTCAATGCCTTCGGCAACAAAATGCAACCCAAGTGCTTGGCTCAATTGAATAATGGCTTGGCACAAGGCTTGACCACGTTGATGTTGCAACTCGCGGGCAAATTCTCCATCAATTTTCAGGCTATCAATCGGCATATGCCCAAGGCGGCTCAGTGATGAAAAACCCGTGCCAAAGTCATCAATCGCCACTTGAATGCCCATCGTCCGTAGCTTAGCTAAGGTCATACGCGCTTGCTGTGGGTGCATCAACAGCGCAGATTCGGTGATTTCCAACATCAGCGCATGGGGTGGAAATTGCGTGGATGCCAAGATCTGCTCGACTTGCATTGGAAAATCCAAATGCTCTAGCTGCATCGGCGATACGTTTACTGAGATAACAAAATCTGGGCTGTGTTGTTGGCGCCAAGCTGCCGCTTGTTTACATGCTTGCTCTAACACCCAATTGCCGACAGAAACAATCAAGCCTGTTTCCTCTAGCAGCGCGACAAAATCGCCCGCTTCTAGCATCTCGTTCGGTGTTTTTTGCCAGCGCAGCAGGGCTTCTGCACCTGTAACTGCGCCATCGCTGAGTTTTACTATCGGTTGATAGTACAAACTGAATTGCCCCAGACTTTGGGCGTGGCGCAGTTCACCTAAAAGCTTGAGGCGATGCTCCGCTTGCTCGCTCATACTGCTGTCGTAAAACATAATATGTTCGGCGCTTTTCTTGGCACTGTACATGGCGGTATCCGCTTGGCTCAGCAGCAATGAGGCAGAGATTGGCTCATGTTGGAACAGGCCGATACCAATACTGGCACCGAGATAAAATTTCTGCCCTTGCAGTTCAAACGGCGTATCAAACAGCTCAATAATCTTATGCGCGAACTGCAATACCTCATCTTTGTTGTGGCAGTCGGTGATGATCAAGGTGAATTCATCGCCACCCATACGGGCGATGTCGGCTTTTTCAATACAGCCCGCCTCTAAACGTGCTGCAACTAGCTGCAGGATCATGTCGCCCATAGAGTGACCAAAGCAGTCATTAATATGTTTAAAGCCGTTGAGATCCATAAACATTAACGCGCCCAGTGGTGCATCGGTGCGCTGTTGGCTTTCCACTAATGCGGCGGCTAGCAGTTTTTTCAAATGACGGCGGTTGGGCAAGCCGGTTAATGAGTCATACATGGCTTGGGTGGTCAGGCGAGCTTCTAGCTGCTTACGGTCGCTGATGTCACTAAATACGGTCACTAAGTAAGTGCGACCATCTTCAGCAGTGATACGGCGGCTGTTTTGCCATGCGGGAAACTGGCTACCATCGGCACGGCGGCGCAATACTTCACCCTGCCAAAAATCGCGCTCATGCAGCGCTAACTGGCACTCTTTAATATGGATGTCGCCCACCACATCTAGGGTATCGACTTGCTCCCCCACCAGTTGCGCAGAGCTGTAGCCAGTGAGGCGGCACAGAGCTTTATTGACCACTAAAATGGTTTGCTGCTCATCAGACAGCAGCACCGCTTCAGCGCTTTCTTCCAAAATACCGGCTAATACGCTGCGCGGGACCGCTTCAAATTCATTACGTTTTTCAGGGCGAGGGCGTGAGCGACGGTTCATCGGCTCAAAACGCACCATGGTCATAGCTTTGCCGTCGTAATCGACGGGAAACAGGAACAGCTTAGTTGGCAGCTCAACACCATCGCGATTGAGGTGAAGCCAATTCTGCACTTGTGGCTGTTCATGTGCGGCGGCAAATAACTTACGGGCTTGCTCGATGCTATTTTGGCCATTGAGTTGCAAACGTGGCGAAAAGTCATACAGCGCGGTATTGATAATTTCGTTATGGACGCAGGAGAAATATTGCAGTGCTGCCGGATTGGCGGCAACAAATACTAGATCACTGAACAACGCCAGCGGTTCATCGTTTGGCGCAGCTTGCCATTGTGCAAGCTCAGGTTGCACGACTGCATCACATTGCAGCTGTTTTACAACTTTGTTCCAGTGGATCATCCGAGTATCCGATTTGGCTGCATGACGCAGCATTAGCCCAAAGCCTATAATTGTAATGCCAATGGTTATTTTATGAGTAGCAAAAAATAGTCAAATTTATGTCTAAAGCCAAAAAAGTGTGAGATTTATTAGGATAATTCACCATTATTGGCTAATCACTGCACAAAATATGTGATGATGAAGACGTTGCTAGGGGCTGTTTATCTTTAGTGTTTAATTTTTGTTCAAATTAAACGCGTTATGAACGAGGCGAGACCTGCGAGGCTTAGTCAACTAAGCAAGCTGGGCGCAACAAAGTTCAGGCGGCGTTTAAATGAACCCTTCGGGCAGCGACAGCGCGCAATTTATTCAGCGTTAGGCGCTGTTGGTGGAGAATAACTACACGGCACATCATCTGCCTTGCCTAAATCACGCGCTGCCTGCTGCAAAAACAATCAGCAAAGATAAACAGCCCCTAGGGTCCTGCTTGATGGAGATCTCCCCATATGATCAGCAAATTATTGTTAGGATTGGCTGCACTATTGTTGAGCCAAATAAGCTCGGCGGCTGAATTGACTCAAGTCGGTCAGAAAGCCAGTGCTAAAGCGCAGCAACAAGTGCGCGATACAGAATTACAGCAACTCGAAAAGGCCAAAGCCGCCGCCAACGACACTCATGCCCGTGAGCAAGTGCTGTTGCAGCAGCAAACTGGCAGTCCCTGGCAAGCGGCTGAGCAAGCCAAAGCACAGCAGCAGTTTAATGAGCGCAAGCAGCGCGAAGCCAAATATCTACAAGAAGCGCAAGCAGCCGCTGCCAAAGAGCAAAAAATGGATAAGCCCAAGATGAAAATCATTAAGCGCAAAACCGAAGATTAGCGATAGCGGCAAAGCCATGAATACATCGTCGCGTTGCGGCTTGTCATCGTACACCCGCCAGAAACAAGTCACGTTACAAAATAGTGAATCCACTTTAGCGTGAAACAGTTGCCTCGCACGCGCCAAGTCACCAAGATAAGGCGTTTCTATGTTTCGAGGAGGGAACGCCCTTATGAAGAAGACGCTGATCGCACTATTTGCGGCCGCAGCGCTGGCTGGACCGATAGCGGCAAACGCCACAGATGCCAGCGATATCAAAAGCTTCACCTTAGACAACGGCATGAAAATGATGGTGCTGCCCGACAGCTCCATTCCTAATGCCAACATGTACCTGTTTTGGAAGGTAGGCTCACGTAATGAACATCCCGGCATTACCGGTATTTCGCATTTCTTTGAACATATGATGTTCAACGGTTCCAAAAAGTTTGGGCCGAAAATGTTTGACCGCACCATGGAAGCGGCCGGCGGTGCTAACAACGCCTACACCACCGAAAACGTGACTGTGTATAGCGACTGGTTTCCTTCTAACGCGTTGGAGACTATTTTCGAGCTCGAAGCCGATCGCATCGCGCACTTAGATATCGATCCTAAAATGGTCGCGAGTGAGCGCAACGTGGTGGCCTCGGAACGTACCACTAGCTTAGAAAACTCCAACTGGAGTGCGCTGCAGCAGCAAGTGAAAGGGGTGGCGTTTTTAGCGCATCCGTATAGTTGGTCAGTGATTGGTCATGAGTCTGATATTCAGGCGTGGACGCAAAAAGACCTTGAGGATTACCACAAGACCTATTACGCGCCGAATAATGCGGTGGTGGTGATTTCGGGCGATGTGACGGAAGCGCAAGTGAAACAACTGGCGGATAAATACTTTGCCCCCATTCCTGCACAAGCGCCGCCAGCGGCGATTCGTACCGTAGAGCCGGAACAAAAAGGCGAGCGCCGCATCTTTGTGAAAAAAGAATCGGCCAGTACGCCAAACGTCATGCTGGCTTACCATGTGCCCGCCACCAAGGATCCTGATTACTACGCGCTTGATCTGCTGACTTCAATTCTGAGCGATGGTAACAGCTCCCGTTTGTCACAAGCTTTGGTCGACCAACAGATCGCGCTGGGTGCTGAAACCTACATGCCGATGGCGTTTGACCCGAACCTGTTGTACATACTTGGCGTAGCTGCACCGGGCGTGAGTGCCAAAACCTTGGAACACGCACTGATTGCACAAGTCGACAAAATTGCCACAGAAGGCGTTACGCAGCAGGAGCTTGAAAAAGCAAAAAATATCAAGCTGATGGATTTCTATCGCACCATGGAAACCATTGATGGTAAATCCAATACCATCGGTAGCTACGAGCTGTTTTTTGGCAGTTATCAGCAACTGTTTGATGCACCAAAGGCTTACGACAAAGTGACCCTAGCTGATATCCAGCGTGTTGCAAAAACCTATCTCAAGCGCGCCAACCGTACGGTAGGTGTATTAGCCGCCGCAGAGGAGTCTGATCAATGAGTCGCCGTATTTCCCTCAAAGCCATTGCGCTAACTGTTACCGCTGTGATTGGGTTAGTGGGCTGCCAATCCACCACTGAATCGGTTGATCAAGTGGTGGTGTCACAAGATACTGGCAAGTTTGTCTTACCTGCTTATGAAACTGTGACCTTAGATAACGGCTTAACTTTAATGCTGATGCAGCAAAAAGAAGTGCCGTTGATTAACGTCCAAGCGGTGGTGAAAGCTGGTGCTATCGACGACAGTATTGCTGGTACCGCTGAGTTAACCGCGCAAGCGGCACTGTTGGGTGCGGGCGGCAAGAGTAAGCAGCAGTTTGAACAACAAGTTGACGAGCTAGGTGCCAGCATTGATGGTGATGCCGATAAAGATGGCAGCTATTTTACCACTGACTTTATGGCGAAAGACGCTGACACTATGCTGGGGATTGTGGCAGATGTACTGCTGCGACCTAACTTTGATGCTAGCGAGTATGACAAGCTGAAACAGCGCACCATTGCTGAGTTGTCGCAAGCCAAAGAGAGCCCTAAATCGGTTATTGGTCGCTACTTTGCTAAGCAACTGTTTGCTGATAGCCCTTATGGTAATGCGGCGGATAGCAACTCTGTGGCTAACATCGACGTGGATCAGCTGAAAGCGTTTCATCAGCAAAACTACCAGCCGAACAACACTGCTATCGCCGTGGTGGGGGATTTTGATGTCGCGCAAATGAAGCAGAAACTGACACAGCTGTTTGGTCAGTGGCAAGGTGATGCCTTGGGCGCCAGTGCTGCGCCAATGAAACCTGTATTTGCCCCTGCCAAGAACCGCGTGTTGCTGGTGGATAAATCCGATGCGATTGAAACCACGTTCGTGATCGGTGGCTTGGGCGTAAAACGCAGCAATCCCGATTTGGTTGAGCTGAGCGTAGTGAACACCATTCTTGGTGGCCGCTTTACCTCATGGCTTAACGACGAGCTGCGGGTCAACAGTGGTTTAACTTATGGCGCAGGTTCAGGTTTTATCAGCTATAAAGACGCGGGCTTATTCAGAATCAGTACCTTTACTAAAGCGTCGACCACTGAGCAGGCGATTGATCTGGCATTAAAAACCTACCAACGTTTGTGGGAGCAGGGCATTGATGAGGCCACGCTGGCGTCAGCCAAAGCTTACGTTAAAGGTCAGTTCCCACCTAAATATGAAACCAGCAGCGATTTAGCTGGCCTGTTGTCAGACATGTATCTGTACGGCTTTGATGCGTCATATATCAACGACTTCCAAAAACGGGTCGATGGTTTGACCGTAGCGGACACTAAGCGCCTAATCAATCAATACTTTCCGAAAGATAAGTTGCAGTTTGTATTGATTGGTAACGCCGCCGAAATTGCCCCGATTGCCGCAAAATATGGTGAAGTGACCAAGGTAGATATCAAAGATGTTGGCTTTGATGCCAAGTAATTAGTCGTTGCCTTTATTGCTGAACAAACGCCAGTGTCGCACTGGCGTTTTTTTATAGGGTGTGGGTAAGGCAGTGGCGAACATATCTTCGCGACCCTCTGAACGGATATACTAACGCCGTTCTAAGCCGTTCACTGCGGACATAGTGGAGCATTGCAAGTGCCAACTGCCAGTCATTACCGTTTGAGGTGTTGGCGTAACTTGTATTTATTGGCAACGCTCCTATCGCTGATGAGCCGCATTAGCAGCTCGCGAATCTGACACCTAACATCGTTAAAAAAAGTCGCGTTCCATGTCGTCGAGCATGTCGAGCGCCGCCTCATCCTCCGCTTCTTCTAGCAGATCCCGCAAGTAATAGACATTGCTGTGCAACAGAAACAGTGGGTCTTTGACGGGGCCAATACCCGCGCGCATGTTCTGCGCCTTTTTCTCAAAGTGACGCCATAGTGCGTTGTCTTGGTTGCCGTTTTGAATATGAGACAGTACGCGTTCTAGCATAGCTTCACCTAAGGCCATGCGGTCGCCTTCGGCGTTTTCAGAGTAGTAGCGATTATCGGTGACCTTCATGATATGGATCCCGTGGTTAACATAAATGGCAGTGTATGAGCTATCGGCACCAAGGTCTGTCAGCTAGCTGACAAATAGCGTTTTTTATAGCGCCGCCATCTGGCTGAGTTGACTGCAATCACATAAACGCCATTGTTGACGCGACAGCTTTTGCACTAAGCCTTGACGTTGTAACTCGGATAATAGACTCGACAAGGTTTGACGGGAGGTGCCGATCAGTTGCGCGGTTTGTTCGGTAGTAAGTTGCAGTTTAATGAGCGGTTGTTCGGCGGGTTGCGACACTTGTGCAAGTAGGTAACCCGCTAAGCGGGCACGGACATCACGAAAGGCGAGATTTTCGATAGTGTCGATACAGCCAGATAGTGTTTGTGACAATACCCGCGTGACGGCGCCAGTTAAGTGTGGATGTGCCAACGCCCGCAGCGAAAAGTTGTGCAGATCTATCACATTGACTTCGCTGGGTTCCAGCGCCTCGATAAACGCACGGGTATGGGTGCTGTAAACATCGCCAGCATGCAAAATGGTCAGGGTAAACAGCTTTTCGCCATAGCAAAGATAGACACGCAATCGGCCCCGACGCAGGTAAAACACGCAATCGTCGGCATCTTGCGGATAACTGAGCAGCTCGTTGGCGACTAACCGGCGGCAATGGCAGTCGTCGAACAGCTGCGGCAGTTGTTCATCGGTGGCCTGTTGATGGGGCGATATTGGCACGGCCTTCCCTCCGTTACGTGAGTTGCGCTCATTCCAAGCTTTGAGCAAGCCGAGTGCCAAACGCTAATGTCCCTGTTTAGGCGGCTACAGGCCGATATTTCTAGTGCGTTGTCGGGTTTACGACAAAGTGCGAGTGACAATTAGTACAAAATTTATCGACCATCGCGGCGTTGTCTCGTTGTGTTGGGCCGCCAGTCATGGTGTGTGTGGATGACGTGGAATGGGGTGGGCGATGTGGTTGACGTTTGTCTTTATCACCGTTGGCCGCTTTAGTTCGTACACCACCGTTTGCCGCGTTGTGCTACGGCATGGCGATTGTGATGGTGTTTAGTCGCTTATATGGCAATGGTGCATTTTGGCATGCCGCGATGGGCGAACACTTCTTGCGTGTGGCAGAAAACGTCGCCGAAGAGGGGATTGAGTTACTCGGCTATGGCGTGCTGTTTGGTGGCTGTTTAGGTTATTACCGCCGCTTGCGTCGTGAGCAACCCGTGTGATTGTTGGACTCGTTGGAGTCCAATTTTTTCGATTAGAGAACAGACAAATGTTATTGCAGTGTTGTTAGGTAACAGGTTGTCTACGAAAGTAAATGCTAGAGCAGATGCTCGACAAAATGTGACATGGGTTTAGTATGCACCGATTCTAATCGATAAGTCTGTAGCCTATTTGAGCAGCGCAATTTGGTCTTGGCGCGGTGGGTTACAGCTCAGAACAGCTTGATGATTTGGCACAAGTTTCTGCTCACATCTGCAGTAAAACTCGATAACAGTGTTGTTGGTTTAACTCCGTTTGACCAGCTCTTGCGCTGTCTTTCCCGATTCATGCGTTCTGTGAACACAACCTCTAATAATAAAAATCCCTCATTTTTCAAAAGTACATTTTCATTAATAACGCAGTGATTTGCCGTAGCTGCTGTCAATTGGAGGAATTATGCAATCTCGCGCTGATTGGTATGAAATACGACATGCCATTTTCCGTTTTGTTCCCATCGTGTTGTTTATGGCGCTGCTGGCTGGCGCTTTGGTGCTCGATGTGATGGTTTTTCACAATGGTGTTGCTGAAAATGGTGCCACTGAGTTGATGCAGAGCAGCATCTTGGCGCTGAACGTGATGATGTTTGGTCACTTAGCGTACCTATATCCTAACAGCCGTGGTTGCTTTGTGCTGGTGATGGGTTTTTTTGGTGCTATGTTGATCCGCGAATTGGATGGGTTATTTGACCATATTCGCCACGGGTTTTGGAAATATCCAGCGTGGGCGTTGACCTTAGGTTGTATTGGCTATGCTCGTTTTGTCGTCGCTGGCACTGTGCTGAGCCCATTAGCCGCCTTAGTGCGTTCACGTCAGTTCACCGCCATTTGTTATGGTTTAGTGATCGTGCTGCTGTTTAGCCGTATCTTTGGTAACGGTCATTTGTGGCATGCCATTCTCGGTGAGCACTTTGTCCGTGTGGCTGAAAACGTCGCCGAGGAAGGCATTGAGCTGCTCGGTTACGGCATCCTGTTTTGTGGTTGTGTGGGTTATTATGTCGGGCTGTATCGCTCAGAAAAAGCGGCGGCTCACAGTCATCGACAGGTGGAAGCGACCGACTTCGCCTCGTAAACCATTTACTGCATGGCACTTGGGTTGGTGGAGCTGCCAAAGTGCCATGCGGTGAATTATGTATCGTTGTTCACAAAATATACGGTGTCAGCCGTGCTGATCACAAAAAATCCATCTAAATCAACGATGGAATCAATCGTATCTTATCGTTAAATGTTTTGGTCAAACTCAGCTAGCATTTAAGTAACCTTACTGAAAGTAAGTTTATTTGGGAGAGAGATGACCAATGAAAACGTCCATACTAATGCTTACCCTCTCGGCACTGAGTGTAGGATTTTCGGCCGCCGCAGAACCGATCAAAATTATTCAACCTGCCAAAATTACTGAACCAGACAAAGTCGAACTGGGCAAGATGCTGTATTTCGAGCCTCGTTTATCTAAGTCCGGTTTCATCTCCTGCAACTCCTGCCACAACCTGTCGCTGGGCGGTGTGGATGCCATTCCCACCTCGATTGGGGATCGTTGGCAGCAGGGGCCAATCAACGCGCCTACCGTACTGAATGCCGACTTTATGCTGGCGCAGTTTTGGGATGGCCGCGCCAAAGATCTACAAGAGCAAGCCGGTGGCCCTATCGCCAACCCGAAAGAGATGGGCTTCACCCATGAACTGGCGGTAAAAACCGTGGCGTCGATGCCGGCCTATCGAGAAAAATTTGCCAAAGTGTATGGCAGTGATGTGGTGGATATCGACAAGATCACCGACGCGATTGCCGCATTTGAGAAAACCTTGGTGACGCCCAATAGTCCGTTTGATCAGTATTTGGCTGGGGATGAACAAGCCATATCTGCTGATGCTAAAGCGGGTTACGACCTGTTTAAAGGCCATGGCTGTGTGGCCTGCCATAACGGCCCCGCCGTCGGTGGCACGGCTTATATGAAAATGGGCTTAGTGAAACCGTTCCACACCGATAATCCAGCCGAGGGCCGTAAAGCTGTGACTGGCAAAGATAGCGATAACATGGTGTTCAAAGTGCCGACATTGCGCAATATCGAACTGACCTATCCCTACTTCCACGACGGCAGTGTGTGGACCTTGGCAGAAGCGGTCAATACCATGTCTGATGTGCAGACTGGTCAGCAGTTGACCGCAGAAGAAACCACACAGATGGTGGCGTTTTTGCGCAGTTTGACCGGTGACCAGCCACAAGTAGTGTTACCTGTGTTACCGCCGTCGAATGATGTGACCCCGCGGCCACAGCCGTTCACCAACTAGTGTGTTTTATCCCCGAGGGCAGCGCGCCCTTGGGGAATCAATGGCGCGGTTACTGAGCGAGCCACTCACCTTGTTGATAGCGCCACAACTGTTGCTGCTCATCCAATTGATACAGAAATAGCCATTGGTTATCGAGCAGTGCCGCAACATCGGGTTGGCGGGCAATAATCGCTGCCAATGCTTGTTTTGGCGCTTGAATATAAGCGCTTAATCGAATCGGCTGGTGGCGATACTGCTTGCCGTCGTGCACCGATTGCTGCGACAGACCAATGCGCAAGTCGCCGCCATTGCCTTCGAACACGCCAATATGACCACCAACCACATTGTGCAGCAGCTTGTTACCACTGCCGTATTTTTCTGGTGCGGTGACTGAGGCGTAGTATTGCAAGTTAATCCAGTTCATCACCAGTAACGGTGCGGTTAGAATTTTTTCCAACTGGCTAAACTCGGGGTCTTGGCTGACGTGATATTCATGCAAAAATGCACGGCCAGCAAAGTCAAGTTGGCGTGTCAGGTTGCGCGGAGCAATAAATACCGCGGCGTTATTACACAAACCCCACTCGGGACGCATCTGCGCCCAGTTAGTGGCACGCCCCTTAAAGAAACGACTCGCCTGGGTGGCGTTGATGTGTGGCGCATCAAACTGAGCGCCTCGGTTCATGCGGGCCTGTAAACTGGCGGCGTACAGCCAATCGCGCCACGGCGCATTTGGTGCATTAAAGACAGTAAACTCATCGGTGGTGGTGTTGTGCATTGCGGCATAAAAGGTCGTGTCGCTTGGTACCGCCACATCAAATGCGGCCATTGCGGTGCGTACATCCTGGTCATTCAGTAATTCAGCCAACACTTTCACGTTAACTTCACCCGTTTGGCCGCCACATGCGCCGCAATCTAGGCTCGACGCGGTGTGGTTGTTACAGGTTTGGCTACCGTGGCCGGTGAGTAATACGGTTTTGGCAAGACGTGGGGCAATGCCCATCGCCTTCAAAATACTGGCCGCTAATTCGGCTTTCTCTGACACCGTCAGCGGCTGTTGGGCACGGGTCAACAGCCACTGCTGGTTATGACGAAGGTCGCGGTTAACGGGATTATCCGTACCATGCTGCAATACCACGCGTTGAAACAGGCTAATCAGCTTCAATAAGCCGCCAGCCTCGACCATGCCCAAATTGGATGAAGGCTTTTCTAAACTGTTTTGCCAGCCGAGCTGCGTTAAGCGAAAAATCCGCTCTGGCCGTTTTTGGGTTTGTTTGGCCACTAAGTTTGGTGCCAGCAACCCCGGCAGTTGCGGCCGCAGAATGCTGCCATCGTTATTTTGATAAGCGATAGGTATGCCAAAGAAACCAGCAAAGCCTAAGGTTTCTATCTTATCTGATTGCGCTTCTAACGCGCGGCGCATTGGCTCTGAGCGGACATCGATACAGAAAATCGCTTGTAGTTCAGGGCGAGCAAGCTGTGCTGCCGGTGTGACCGCGTTTACTTGCTGCAGCCACGGTGTTTGCACACTTAATTCAAAGGCGCGTTGCCACAACCACAGGGGTGCGAGTTGCTGTTTGGCAAGTGCATAAGCGGCTTCAATATTAACTGCTTGCTGCTGTAACTGTTGTTGCAGTTTCTCCGCCACGGCAGCATGTTGCTGCTCCAGCCACTGCATCAACACAGTGTCCCACGCCAACAGGATGGCGGCCAAGCCTAATACATGGGGAACTTTAGCGGTTTTGTGGGCGAGCGTTGCCTGCCAATCCAACCACGCTTGCCAACCTGCCCAACCAGAGAGTTGTTGTAAGGTGGCGCGTACCGAGGCTTCTGCGCCTGCTTGGTGTGCCCAAGTGGCTTGCCAGTGGGTGGTTACTTCATTAAATAGGCCATCAATATCACCTGGTAGCGCACGAAAATAGCGCAATAAATCCACACCCAGTAAGGTTTTAATGCCTTTATCGCGGCTGACCACTTCAAGCCAACTTTGGTAAAGGTGTTCACCGTTTTTACCGTCGGCTTCAAACCGTTCTGGGTACTGGTGATACAGCGCAATAAACTGGCTTACTTGCTGCACCACTTCTTGCGCCCAGCTATGGCCTTGCGGCGATGGATTCGCTTCATCCATCATCAGTGCCAGCGTTTTCCAACGCATCGACAATTCACTATCGCTTTGCTGCAACTCATCGACCAGCTGGGTCTGCGACAGTGGTGATTGCGCTTCGGCGATCGCCTGCGTTAAGTGGGCGGGTTGGATTTGCTGCTGCCAGTGATTGCGATAATAACTTTTGGGCATCAAGCCGGTGATACCGCTCAGCACGGCTTGCTCGGCAAAGGTTTGCTGAATGGATTGCTGGCGCTGCGGCCACCATGGATTCACCGCTACCGACTGATCGAGCGGAAAGGCTGGTGCAATTGCAGCGCTTGCACGCAGCGCAATGGCGCGAGCATCCAGAGAAGTTGCGTGATCAATCATGATTTTGTCTCGTTATTTATCTGTAGCTGGGCTTGTTGCAGTGCAATCAGCGAATTGCTGGGCCACAGTCTCAGTGTCAGGCGGGTAGACCACTCATCAAGATAGGCTCCGGCGTTGAGCCAGATAAACAGGCTTTTTACCCAGCGCACATGTGGCCAGTATTGCAGGGCGATCGACAGGGCAAACAAGCTAAAAAATAGCAGGGCAACAACGCCGTCGGCGATAGGATTAAGTGCCATATCTAGCCCCATCAATAGCGCGAGATGATGTTTCGCAAAGCTATATAAGGTCAGTAAGCCTGCGGCCACGGCCAGTGTGATACCAATCCGCGGCAGGCTGGCCATGTCCCAACGGCTTACGCTTGGCACGATCAGGGCGGCAAGTGCAAACCACACTAACACGGTAGCGGCAAAACTATTCATTACGGCAAATTGCCACTGTGCCACCGCTAGCATGGCCAGTGATAATGCCAAGGCGAGGCTCCAATGCCAGACTCGCGGCTTTTGCGCCCCAGCGAGCTTGGCAGCCAGATAGTGGTTCACTGTGTTACCGCTGTTGAGGAATGAATAGGATTTATAGAACGAGTGAGCAAACAAGTGCAGCAGCGCCATTTCATACAGACCTAGGCCGATCTCCACCAACATCAACCCCATCTGTGAGCTGGTTGACCAAGCTAATTTCACTTTAATACTGATACGCGTGGTACTTACCAAGCCCGCTATGGTGGTGCTAATACCGGCTAAAATGACCAATAACCAACAGGCGAATGGGCTGGCTGCCAGCACTGGGGCAAACAGCAGCAACAGAATGCCACCTAAGTTCACAATACCGGCGTGCAGCAGCGCCGATACTGGCGTGGGCGCTTCGACCACTTGGATCAGCCAGCCATGCATCGGTAACTGGGCACATTTAATTAATGCCACTATGGCCAGCAACACCGCGGCGATAGACAAAGGCATACCGCTGATCGGCGCTTTGGCAACTAATTCGCTGATGATGGCGGTATCGTATTGCGTAAAAAGCAGCAGGAAGGCGATGCCCAGCAATAACTCACTAAAGCGCGCGAGCAGGAATTTTTTATGTGCGGCCAACTGCGCCCGTGGGCGTTCTGGATAGAACAGAATTAAGCGATTTAAACAGAGACTGACACTGACCCATGCAGCCCAAAACAGCAGTAAATGGTTGCTTACAATCACTAACACTACCGCGGCAATAGTCATCAGCAGCGCACGTAAAAAACGGCCGCGCTCTGCCTCACCGGCAAAGGCAACCCAGCTGTAACGCACAATGGTGACGCCGAGGATGGCAATAAGCCCCAGTAACATCAGTTTGAGCGGGGTCACTAAAAACCAAGAAAACATGACAGGTCTCATACATTTAACAGTGATGCTATTCTGCAGCGCTGTTTAAATTAAGTAAAATATATAATAAATTAGAAATCGTTCTGTTTTAGTGAACCAAAAAATTATGAGCCGATTAAACTATCATCACTTGTACTATTTTTGGCAAGTCGCGCGTCAAGGCAATCTCACCCAAACTGCGCAAAAACTGCATATTTCGCAGTCGGCGTTGTCATCGCAAATTAAGCAGTTAGAGCAGGCGCTGAACGTGCAGTTGTTTACCCGTGAGGGGCGCAAACTGTCATTGACCGAGAGCGGCTACCATGCGTTGAACTATGCTGATGAGATTTTTAAAAACGGTGAAGAGCTGGAACAGTTACTGTCTAGTGGCACCACCTTGCCTAGCGCTCCTATCCGCATCGGTATGCTGTCGACCATCTCACGTAACTTTATCGAGCAGTTTATTCAGCCGCTGATTAACCAAAATGACTGTAAATTTTCGTTGCAGTCGATGAGCCAAACAGGCCTGCTTAATGCCATGTCGGAGCTGCAATTGGATATGGCGCTGACTAATATTCCCGTGCGAGGCTCGCAAGTGAACAACTGGCAAAGTCGCGTGCTTGCTCGTCAGCCCGTTGCGATTATCGGCCCACCGGGGTTGGCGCTTACGACCCAGTTTGATGAGCGTTATCGGCGCCAACGTTGGGTGTTACCCTATGGGGAGAACCCACTGCGGGCCGCGTTTGATGCTTTTGCTGCGCAATATGAACTGCAGCCGGAGATCGTCGCGGAATCTGACGACATGGCGATGCTACGTCTGTTGACGCGTGACACTGGCGCGCTGGCGGTCATGCCAGAAGTGGTAGTAAAAGATGAGTTGGACGACGGCGAGCTAAAAAGCTACATGCTGTTGCCCAATGTTTATGAAAACTTCTATGTGGTCACGGCTGAGCGGCGGGTGGTACACCCAAAATTGGGGATGCTATTGCGGCCGTTGAGCTAACAAAACAAGTGAGTGGCAAGCTTATGAACGGCGTTATTTGCACTCACTGCCGTGCTAAGTCACTCGCCGCGCAGCGGGCCGCGGCAAGTTGACTCGAGTTTAGCGAGCACCACCAAAATCGTGCTGGCGCCACGCTTCGTAGCTGATAATCGCGACCGAATTAGACAAATTCAGGCTGCGGCTTGATGCCACCATAGGAATACGAATACGTTGCTCAGGCGGCGTAGCATTGATGATGTCCATCGGCAAACCACGGGTTTCTGGGCCAAATAACAGCACATCGTCCGGTTGATAGACCGCCTCAGTATGTGGACGACTGCCTTTTGTGGTGCAGGCAAAAATACGTTTGCCCTGCATGGCAGCGTGGAATTCCGCGTAGTTGGCGTAACGCTTTACTGAGGTCAAATCACTGTAATCTAACCCGGCGCGGCGTAATTTTTTCTCTTCTAAATCAAATCCTAATGGCTCAATTAGATGCAGTTGGCTGCCGTTATTGGCACACAGACGAATAATATTGCCGGTATTAGGCGCGATTTCCGGCTCGTAAAGCGCGATATGAAACATGGGTAATAGCCATTGTGATGCAGGCCGCCGATTATAAAACCAAAGCGGCGTGCTTGTCAGGTATGCTGTTGGTTGCGTGGCAGCCAAATGGCGACGCGTAAGCCGCCACTGGCTTTATTGCTGGCTTCAATGCGGCCGCTGTGGGCAAATACGGCGGCTTCGGCAATGGCTAAGCCTAAGCCCCAACCGCCGCTTTCGCGATCACGTGCCGACTCCGGTCGATAGAAGGGTTTGAAAATCGCTTCTAACTCCTCGTCATCAATACCGGGGCCGTCGTCTTCAATCACGATACACAGTTGCTCGCCTTGTGGCTGCGCGCGAATGCTGATCAACTGCTGACTGTAACGGATGGCGTTGCGCAATAAGTTTTCCACCGCACGGGCTAACGGCTTAGGATACACTGCCCACTCCAGCTCTTCAGCGATATCAATTTGTAGTTGCTTACCACGTTGTGATGCTTCAAATTCAGCGTCGTCCAGCACTTGGCTGAAGACTTCATCGAGCGGCAGCATAATTTTGTTCTCTTGCCGCTTCAGCTTAACCCGCGACAACTCGAGCAATTCGGCGATCATCTGCTCCAGTTGATCGGCTTCGTAGGCGATGCGGTCAGTTTCTTCGGTAACATTGCCTTTCTTCCGCGCTAACGCCAACGCGAGTTGTAATCGCGTCAAGGGCGTACGCAGTTCATGGGAGATATCGCCAATCAGCCGTTGTTGGCTGTTAACAATCTGTTCTACCGCATCTGCCATTAGATTAAAGGCGTTGGCGAGTTGACCGAGTTCATCATGACGTTTGGCGGTCGCGCTCGGGACACGGCTGCTTAAGTCGCCGCGGGCGAGAGCGTTAGCGCTATTTTGCAGGGATTGCAGTGGCTTACCTAAATGCCACGCCAGCACGCCGCACAAAATGCCCGAGGTGATAATTGCCAAAAACAGCGTCAGCAGTTTGTGGTCAATAAAAAAGAAGAACCAAGGAATATGTCGTGGCACGTGCAATGCGGCATAAAGTTGAAATTGGCCATCGGGCAGCGATACGGTCACGGGGCCAAAGTAGGCTTGGTTGTCGATATGGAAACTCTGTGGTTCAGTGAACTCGGCAGTATCTTGGTAGACCTGCGCTAGCGCCGACGGTTGGCGACGTGCGTTGACCACTTTGCCGTTACTATCGATAGCAAAGATATAAAACGGCACCTTGGCTAAGTCGGCTTGCCGTGCCTCCATCATATTGGCTGCTGGCTCTAAAAAGCTGGCGTCATCCTGACTAGCGCGTTCGTTAAATGCCTCGCGCATCTCTTTACGGAAACGATGTCGCTCCATAAATGGATTGAAACGTTGATATACCTTTTGCGGCTGCTGTTCGAGCTGATTCGCATAGTCGTACACCGACTCCTTGATTGGCGCTGGCATATCAAAATCATCATGTAACTGCTGCAGTAATGGCAGGGCGCCAACGCAGGCGATAATCACGCTGCTACACAACCAAAAGCCGAGTAGCAACTTGATAAATAAGCGATTAGGCAGAAAAAAGGCTGACATTAAGGGATCCAGATATAGCCTTTGCCACGAATGGTTTTCACTCGGGGGCGGCCATCGCTACGCTCTGGCAGTTTTTTACGTAAGTTGGATAGGTGCATATCAAGGCTGCGGTCAAACGGCATTAATTTTTTGCCCAGCACGGTTTCGCTGAGCTCCTCTTTCGACACCAGTTCACCGGCTTGTTGCGCCAACGCATACAGCAAGCCAAATTCAGTGCCCGTCAGCACTAATAGCTGATCACAGCAAAACGCCTCTTGGCGGGCTGGATCGAGTTTGAGATCGCCAAATTCCACCGCCACAGTTTGATGCACATCTTGTGGAGTAATATTGGCGCGGCGAATGATGGCGCGAATACGCGCTAGCAGTTCACGGTCATTAAACGGTTTTGGTAGATAGTCATCGGCCCCGATCTCAAGGCCGACCACTCGGTCAATCTCATCACCGCGGGCGGTGAGCATTAACACTGGCGTTTGCTTCTTACTACGCAGCTCCTTAAGTACCGCAAACCCGCTAAGCTTGGGCAGCATGACATCTAACAGAATAATGTCGAACTCTTGGCTGAGTGCGATATCTAGTCCACTTTGGCCGTCATGGGCGAGTGTTAGCTCAAACCCTTCTAACTCCAATAGCTGCGCTAACAGCTCAGACAGACCCAAATCATCATCAATTAATAGGATTCGACTCATAGCGACATACTCACAGTTGAGAATAGCAATAGGCAACAGCATAGGAGTATACCCTGTTGTGGGTCAATTGCCGTTAGCCATTGTAAGTGTAAGTAAAGAATCGTGTTTTCATTGCATGTCGGGTTTTTTACAGTGTTTTACCGAGGCGATGATTTCCCTTACGCAAACGGGACTAGACTAGGTGTTGTTGACCTTGGTTGCCTTCAGCGTGCTTAGTTGATTAAGCCTCACTGGCTGCGGATGATTTAAAACGCGTTTAATTTGGAACAGAAATTAAACACTAAAGGCCAACAGTTCCCAACCTTGAACGAAACGTTTTTGCCTTAAGGAGACCAATTATGGCTAAGCAACTAACAGCAGGATTATTCGCACTGATGATGGGAAGTAGCTTGTGGGCCGCAGCAGCCGTAGCTGCTCCAGAAGAAGCACCAACACCTCCGGCAGCACCAGCCAACTGTGCCTGCCCACAAATGCAAGGTGGTGGTTTCCATCACGGCATGATGGCGAAAAAAGGCGGTGATGGCCCACGTGCACACCGTGCTTGGGGTGGTATGGGGCATGACATGATGGGCTTTATGTCACTACGGGGCGTGCAGCTGACTGAACAACAGCAGCAACAGATCGGCGCGCTTAAAAAGCAGCATTTTCAAGACATGATGCAAGCCCACAAACAAAATATGGAAGCCATGAACAGCTTAATGGCGGCTAAGAATTTTGATGAAAAGAAAGCCAAACAATTGATTGCTGAGCGTGAGCAGCAACGCGCCGCGTACCGACTAGATAAGCTGAAAATGCAGCATGAAATCTATCAATTGCTGACTGATGAGCAGAAACAACAAGTACAGCAAGGTTTTCATCGTAAACGTGGCCCGCAACTGCCACAGCAACAGTAATTTTGTTAACATGTCGCTCATTCCGCTGATTGACGAGTGTTCGACGTGCCACAAAAAGACTATGCGTTTTGGGTAAAGCTAGCCAGCCGAGCCGCCGTAGCCACCGCCTCTATATTGATTGTTATCAAGCTCGCGGCTTGGTTGTGGTCTGGTTCGGCCAGTATGTTGGCGTCAGTAACCGATTCTGTGGCCGATGTGTTGGCCTCGCTGGTGAACTTTTTTGCCATCCGCTACGCCTTAGTGCCAGCCGATGATGACCATCGCTACGGCCACGGCAAGGCAGAACATCTCGCGTCATTGGCACAAGCCGCGTTTATTCTGGGGAGTGCCTTTTTCCTATTACTGCATGGCGGCGACCGCTTGCTGGCGCCAGAGCCAGTACAACACGCCACTATCGGTATGGTCGTTTCAGTGATCGCCATTGTGCTGACTTTGGCATTGGTCACCGTGCAAAAGAAAGCCCTGCTAGCGACCGATAGCACGGTGGTTGAGGCAGATGCACTGCACTATAAATCTGATCTGTTCCTCAATGCTGCCGTGTTGCTGGCATTGGTATTGGCGGGCTACGGTCTGTGGTGGGCTGATGGGTTATTTGCTGTGCTGATCGCGCTCTATATTGGTTATCAAGCAGGTGATTTGGGCTATCGTTCCATTCAAGCCCTGCTTGACCGTGAGCTGGATGAAGAGACGCGCTTGCAAATTGTGCAGATTGCCACTGAATGTGAACATGTGTTTGGCGTACATGATCTGCGTACCCGCCAGTCGGGGCAGACGCTGTTTATCCAACTGCATCTGGAGTTAGACGGGGATATTCCGCTACGGGATGCGCACCGTATTGCGGTGGATGCAGAAAACCGCATCGCAGCGGTGTTCCCCAATGCCGAAGTGATTATCCACCAAGACCCTGAAGATGAAGTCCCAACTACGGTATTACGTGAAGAGGTTGCGCCGGAATCGCCGTAACTGGTGGTTATCAAACATTAAAAAAGGATGCTGATGCATCCTTTTTTATTCGCAATTGCGCATGGAAGCGTCAGTCCATGGACAACTCTTTTAGCTTACGGGTGAGCGTGTTCCTCCCCCAACCTAAGCGTTTGGCAGCTTCCTGCTTATGGCCTTGGGTATGCTCCAGCGCGGTTTCTAACAAAATGCGTTCAAAAGCGGGTTGGATCTCCGTCAGCAGATCGCTTTCACCTTGAGATAAACGCTGATCCAGCCACAGCCGTAGCGCGCTTTGCCAATCTAAACTGTTGTTGCCTGACGCAGATGGACTGCTTGGTTCTTTAAACAGCTCGTGCGGTAGATCTTGTGGCAGGATCTCCTGTCCAGAGGCCATCACCGTGAGCCAGCGGCAGGTGTTTTCCAGTTGACGCACGTTCCCCGGCCACGGCAGTTGCTGTAACTTAGTGGCGGTTTCTTTGGTGAGTACCTTGGCTTCTACGCCAATCTCTTTCGCCGCTGCCGACAAAAAGTGGCGTGCCAGTTGCGGAATATCTTCGCGTCGTTGCGATAGCGGCGGGAGATGTACGCGGATCACGTTGAGGCGGTGGAACAAATCTTCGCGGAATTGCCCCTTTTGCACTAACGACTCTAAATCTTGGTGAGTTGCGGCGATGATACGTACATCTACGCGTACTGGCAGATGTCCCCCCACGCGATAGAACTGACCATCGGCCAGTACACGTAACAGTCGGGTTTGCACATCCAGTGGCATATCGCCGATTTCATCGAGGAACAGTGTGCCGCCATTGGCTTGTTCAAAACGACCTTGGCGTACATTGGCTGCGCCGGTAAAGGCACCTTTTTCATGACCAAATAACTCAGATTCGATCAACTCTTTGGGAATGGCCGCCATGTTCAACGCAATAAATGGTTGTTCGCTGCGTGGGCTGTGTTTATGCAGGGCGCCAGCTACCAACTCTTTACCAGTGCCCGACTGACCGTTAATCAGCACACTGATTGAGGAGCGTGACAAGCGGCCGATAGCACGAAACACTTCCTGCATTGCTGGCGCTTCGCCGATGATTTCCGGCGTATTGAGCTGTGAATCATCCGGCACTGGCGAGTGTTCGGTTGCATGGGTAATCGCCCGCTCGACCAAAGCGATGGCTTCATCTATATCAAACGGCTTAGGCAGGTATTCAAATGCGCCCGCTTGGTAGGCGCTCACGGCGCTGTCCAAGTCGGAGTGGGCGGTCATAATGATCACTGGAATATGGGGAAAGTGATTATTGATCCGCTCTAATAACGTTAAACCATCGGTGCCGGGCATACGGATATCCGACACGATAACCCGCGGCTGAGAAATCTGTAATGCGTCCCAGAGGGACTCTGCTGCTGCAAAGGTAGCGCAGCTAATTTGGGCTCCTCGTAGTGCTCGCTCCAGTACCCAACGGATAGAGCTGTCATCATCGAGAATCCACACTTGTTCGCTCATATTGCTTCCTCTCTTATTAGCCCTGTGATGCTTCCTGCTCACGGTTAATTGGCAGGGTTAACGTAAATTCGGTATATCCTGGGGCGGAGTTACAATCAATGCGTCCGCCGTGTAACCGCGTAATATTGTGGGCAATCGACAGCCCTAGACCGTTGCCATCTTTGCGCCCCGTCACCATAGGATAGAACAGGGTATCGACCAATTCTGGTGCAATGCCGGGGCCGTCATCAATAATCGACAACACCAATGCTAGCTTATGGCGCATGGCACCAATGGTGACTTGGTAAGCCGCACGAGTGCGAATAAGGATCTCGCCAGAGCGCCGTGGTTCTAATGCTTGAATGGCGTTCTGCACGATGTTGAGAATTGCTTGCTGCATCTGATCTTCATCAATGGGCAGATCGGGTATTGAAGGATCATAGTCCTGCTTTAGCTGAATATGGGCCGGTAAGGTCAAGTTCACTAAATTGAGCACTTTCTGGATCACCATATGGATGTTGATCACTTTGTGCTGCGAGGGTTTTTGTGGCCCCAGCAAACGGTCAACCAAGCCACGTAAGCGGTCCGCTTGCTCGATAATCAGCGTGGTGAACTCTTTGAGATGTGCATCGTTCAGCTCTTTAGACAACAGCTGCGCCGCGCCGCGTAAGCCTCCCAGCGGGTTTTTGATCTCGTGGGCGAGGTTGCGCACTAAAAACTGTGCAGCTTGCTGTTGCGCATCTAAGGTCAACTGCTGGTGAATACGCCGCTGTTGATCCACTTGGCGCAACTCCAAAATGCTGAATGGGCGTTGATCCACTGCCATTTCTAACGGCACTAAGGTGAGATCCACCGTATGGTGTTGGCCATCCAACGTCAGTAGTTGCGTGGTGTTAACCGTTAGCCCTTGGTGACCTTCAATCGCACTGTGCAGCACTTTGGCGTCAATCGCTAAGTTCTGGATCAGCTCCGTCAGTGGTAACTCAGTAAGCTTATGAATGGAGACGCCGAGTAGTTGTTCAGCCGCTGCATTGGCGTAGCTCGCTTGCAGATTACTGTCGATCACTAACACGGCTGTGACCAGATGATTGAGCAGGTTATTCGTGTCCATCTGTCATTCCTGAAACAGTTGCACCACAATGGTGCACTATTCTGGTGCAACCCGCAAGCAACGTATGGCGATAAACTCCGAGGTAAAATAAAAATATCTATTTGATTTAAAAAGATATAGTTAGTTATTTTTCGCACTAGGCGCAGGGAATCTCGGTTGTATTAGGCCAGCTTGGTGCATAAAAAACGTAGTAGCAGAGCTAGATGCAAGGACTTTGCCGTTTTGTAGGACGACTTTAGCTTCAATCTGGTGCTCACCACGATCGATATCATGCAGCTGAAACGCACCGGCGGCTTGTAGTTCTGTTGCGGCGACACCATCGATGAATAGCTGCAGATGATGGCCTGAGGCCAACCGTGGTTCGACATTGACCGACACCATGAGATCGCCCGCATTACTGCGGATAGTGGCATCCTGTTGGGGGGAGGTGATGGCAAGTTGGTAGCTGGCTTGCTGCTCTGTGGCGGCAGGGGGCGCCAACGGCGTGATGTTTAACGGCTTCGGCGCAGGAATCGTCACGCTGTTTTGTGTGTTCTCATTGAGTTGCACCACTTCAGCATTAGGATGTGGCTCGTCGCTGTAATGCACTTTGCCATCTTTATCAACCCATTTGTAGATAGCACCGTGGGCGCTCATCGCGATTAGTGCCAGCATTATCCATAAGTGACGCATTGTGATTACTCTATCCCGCTGCCTATCCGTTTAATATAGCGTAGTTTTTCGTCAAAGAGTATTGACGGCGATTCCGCTCTGCTGCTGTTGCATGACCGCCACTAAACACGCCATGAGCGCGCTTGCATCACGTCACTCGCGCTCACTCACTCGTTGGTGTCGGTCGCTAGCCGCTAACGGGGCGCGACGCTATTGAGTAAGATTTGGCGGCTCACCTCAAGGGTAATGTCTTTATGTTCACCCAATTGAGTCATGCCGCTGCGCTCAAGGTTATCTAACACAGGCTGCAGTTCGTCGGCGCTGATACCGTAATCTTGCAGATAGGTCCGAATGCCCATCTGTTCAAAGAAGTTGCGCGTGGCATTGATTGCCGCATCGATGCATTGTTCTGCCGTTCCTTCCTTGATGTGCCACACGCGCTCGGCGTATTGCAGCAGCTTGTCGCGTTTTGGCTCGCGGAACATCTGCAGCAGTGTTGGCAGAATAATGGCTAAGGTCACTGCGTGGTCGAGTCCAAAAATTGCCGTTAATTCGTGGCCAATTTTATGGGTGGCCCAGTCTTGTGGCACCCCAGAGCAGATCAAGCCGTTGTGGCACCACGCGCAAGCTAACATGAGATTAGCGCGCACATCATAATCTGTCGGCGTAGCAAGCGCTTGCGGCCCAGTTTCTTTGAGTGTTTGCAGCAAACCCTCGGCAAAACGGTCTTGCACTGCAGCATTGACGGGATAGGTGAGATACTGCTCGCACACATGGATAAAGGCATCAACCACGCCATTAGCTAACTGCTTGGCTGGCAGGCTGTAGGAGATCTCGGGATCGAGAATGGCAAACTGCGGAAATACATGGGGGTTGCGAAATGAGCGTTTTGCTTGAATGTTATAACGGCTGATCACGCTACCGTTGTTGTTTTCTGAACTGGTAGCTGGAAACGTTTGCACCACTCCCACCGGCAGCGCCGCATGAATATGTTTGCCATAGGTTTCTAGAATTTCCCATGGATCGCCCTTATAGCAGGCAGCAGCAGCGATAAACTTGGTCGAATCAATCACTGAACCGCCACCGACGGCCAGCAAAAACTCGATATCGTGCTGTTTGATCTGTGCCACCGCAGGCATCAGTTGATCATAATCCGGATTGGCTTTAATGCCGCTAAACTCCGCCACTTGGCAGTGTTGCAAGGCCTCGCGTACTTTAGCCAAGGTGCCGTTGCGTTCAGCACTTTGACCACCATACAGCACCAGCACTTTGGTGGCGGGTGCCACCAATTCGGTTAATTGGGTCAGGCTGCCTTTGCCAAAGACTAGCCGCGTGGGGTTATAAAATTGAAAATTAAACATACTGCTATTCCGTTGCTTGGTGGTGGGTGTCCGACTCCTTCAACAAAGCAAAAGGACGTTGCCAATTGAGCCACTGGTACAGCTCGCTAATGTCTTGCATTAACCACTGATGCGGTTGATTGCTGGTCGCTGGCATGTGGTGCAGCAATGACCAACGCGGGTGCATCCGTTGTTTAAACAGTGGGAGCCAAGCACTAAGTTGTTGCGTTGCGGCCGTCAGTTCGACATCACGTTGCTGTCTTGCTAACACGACCAGCGTACAGTGAAGCGTCAGCCCGAGCCAGAGAAAACTCTGCCAATCGGACAGCTCGCGCTGTGACATATTGGGTTCCAGCCGCATGTAGCCAACTTCCAATCCAAGCTGGCGCAGCGCACGGTGCGCTTGCCAACGTAACATGCGGTCACGTTCACCTGCGGCGATTTTATGCAGCCATTGTTGCTCAAGTTCCATAAAATTGAGCACGTAGCTGTCGATCCAGCGGCGGGTCCAACTGGGGACGAACAGATGCATAGCGAGGAACGCAATCAGCGCGCCGGTGAGTGTATCAATGGTGCGATATAAAGCGATGAGCGGGTTCGACGGTAACAGCAAGGTGATGGCAAACACCATCAACACCGTGACCCAAAACACGTGGATCTCGTAGCGTGCTTTGTAGTAGGTAGCAAAGGCTAAGAACACGGCAATACAGGTCGCTGGCAACAACCAAACGCCGGTGCCGAAGTACCATACCATGCCGAGAGACACTACGGAGCCGATAAGCGTGCCATATAAGCGCCCCCAGATACGGGCCTGTAGTTGACCGAGCGGTGCGACCATCAACACGATAAATGCCGTGAGCGTGACCCAGAAACCTTGCGGCAGTTGCAGCAGTTCTACCACCAATTGGCAGATGGCTAACGTAAACAGAATACGTAGGCCGTGATGCCATTCGCGGGAGCCTTTTTTCAGCGCGAGATGCCACTGGCTTACAATACTTTCATGGTCTGACGGCCAGATCAGCGACAGCAATTGACGCCATTCATCATTGAGCGGTTGCGATAGGTCTTGTGCCCGTTGCATTTGGTTGTCGACGGTTTGCAGAATTTGTTGGTGCTGTTCTAGCATCGGCACCGCAGGCAGTTCGCCCGTGTGAGCAACGTAATGCGGCCATTGTTCGGCAAAGTCAGCGAGATAGTCTTGCAGCTGTTGGCGTGAATCAGTGTTAGCCATCTGCTGTACGCGGCTGATCTCTTCCATCGCTTCAATCTGTTGCAGCACGGTACGTAACCGCTTGGCAATCAGCTCCACTTCGGCATTGTCGGGCATCTCCAACAGCCAGTGCGACAGAATGGCAATACTGTCATCCAGTTGTTCCCGTCGTGCTAAACGTTGCCCGACGTTACTCGCGACCGAATGCTGTAAAATTTTGCACCAATAGCCAAATGCCAGTTGGACTTTGCTGAGCAGTTGCTCACCTTGGCGCACACTGAGCCACGGCCCAGCAATCACGGCACTCAACATCGCCAACCAGCTACCCAAGGCTGCTGAAATCAAAACCATCTGCCACTGAGTACCGGTGTCGAGTAAATGCAGTGCGCAGATCAGCGAGAACCCGGCGTTATAGGTTAACAGCTGAATATAGCGCCGTTGGTTGGAACATAAGCCATAGAGCAAACCGATAGCGCATAATGCTGCTACGCCAAGCAAATGATGATACAGACTTAGTAGCGAAAGTGCCGCGGCGACACAACAGACTAAGGCGGATTTACTCAATAATTCGAGCCGTTTAGGGTAGGCCAGATTACGGCCTTGTACCCCGACCAACCAAGCACTAATCATGGCATTCACCCCTGCGGTGGTATTGCCTAAAAAAGCGAATAGCAACAGCCCTATCATCATCGGTAGGCCGATGCGAAGTCCTTCGGGTAAATCAGCGCGATCGGGCAGCCATTGCGTTAGGCGATGCAATCTTTGAGCAAACATGGAATAGGCTTGAAGAGGAAACGGTAAGTAAGCCGCCAATGTTAAGGCTTTGCTGGAAAACACACATTGTCACTGCGATAAAGATTTGAGGTTTATCACAGTTTTTTAGACGGCGTTTGGTTGCTTACTCACGCCAAAATAGTAGAGCCCCAGACGAATCTGGGGCTCTTTTCTTTTTATTCACCGGCGGCTTGACTCACCGGAGATTGCAGGGCAATCCATTACAGGCTGTAATACAGTTCAAACTCAACTGGGTGAGTTGTGCGGTTAACTTTTTCAGACTCTGCAGTTTTCAGTGCGATGTATGAATCGATGAAGTCATCAGTGAACACGCCGCCTTTAGTCAAGAACTCACGGTCAGCATCTAGTGCGGCCAGTGCTACATCCAGAGACTCTGCCACTTGTGGGATTGCTGCAGCTTCTTCAGCTGGCAGATCGTACAAGTCTTTATCCATTGCATCGCCTGGGTGGATCTTGTTTTGGATACCGTCCAGACCAGCCATCATCAGTGCAGAGAACGCCAGATATGGGTTAGCCATTGGATCTGGGAAGCGAGTCTCAATACGACGCGCTTTTGGTGATGGTACTACTGGAATACGGATAGACGCACTACGGTTACGAGCTGAGTAAGCCAGCATTACAGGTGCTTCGAAGTGAGGCACCAGACGTTTGTAAGAGTTAGTGCTTGGGTTGGTGAATGCGTTCAGCGCGCGAGCGTGCTTGATGATACCACCGATGTAGTACAAACAAGTTTCAGACAGACCACCGTATTTATCACCAGCGAACAGGTTCACACCGTCTTTGGCCAATGATTGGTGTACGTGCATACCTGAACCATTGTCACCCATGATAGGTTTTGGCATGAAGGTCGCAGTTTTGCCATATGCGTGTGCCATGTTGTGCACAACATATTTCAGCGTCAGGATTTCGTCTGCTTTGTTAGTCAGCGTGTTGAAACGAGTAGCAATTTCGTTTTGGCCAGCAGTTGCCACTTCGTGGTGGTGAGCTTCAACCACTTGACCCATCTCTTCCAATACCAGACAGGTCGCACTGCGCCAATCTTGTGAAGAGTCAACTGGTGGTACTGGGAAGTAACCGCCTTTAACGGTAGGACGGTGGCCAGTGTTGCCATCTTCGTATTCGTTTGCTGAGCTCCACGCGGCTTCTTTTTCGCCGATTTTGTAGAAGCTGCCTGACATGTCAGCGCCAAAGCGGACATCGTCAAACAGGAAGAATTCTGGTTCTGGGCCAATCAGTACAGTGTCAGCGATACCAGTAGATTTCAGGTACTCTTCTGCTTTCTTAGCGATAGAACGTGGGTCGCGATCGTAACCTTGCATAGTTGCTGGTTCGAGGATGTCACAACGGATGATTGCTGTAGCTTCTTCGAAGAATGGATCCAACACAAAAGTGCTTACGTCTGGCATCAGCACCATGTCTGATTCGTTAATGCCTTTCCAGCCAGCAATTGAAGAGCCGTCAAACATTTTGCCATCTTCAAAGAAGTCAGCATCAACTTGATGGGCAGGAACAGTAACGTGCTGTTCTTTACCTTTAGTGTCACAAAAACGCAGATCAACAAATTTAATTTCCAACTCTTCGAGTTGTTTCAGTACCGATTCAACTGACATTCTAAAGCCTCCGGATAGGGTAGATTCGGCCCTTAGTTTACTTGGTGTAAGTTTAACGCTGGCGCTATCTTCAATTTGAGGCCTATTACGAGCCAGAATCGTGCCAGAACTTTAACATCCTGAAATCAAAGGGCATGTTCAAATATGGGGCAGGCGGATTTTTGAAAATCGCACTTATTTGGTGCAACTATGCACTTATATCGTGCAAAATAATACGGATTGCGCTGTTATTTCGGCTGGTTGAAATTCCATTAAATTGCCGATTTTCCTGCTATTCCCCCAGCGCTAGAGTAGAATGGCGTTAACAGTAAATCAACAACGATTTTGTGGTAAAACGGCCGTAGAAGCAGGGCTAAAATAAAAAATAACATTTTGATTTTATGAGATATAGGTCAAGTTTTTTTGCGGCAATAGTATGATCGCTAATAACACTGTTCGCGATATCAGTCCCTGTTTGTTGAAATATTAATCAGACCGACATTGGCAAATTTGTATGATGAAATTGTTGCCCCACAATGGTGATCGCTGCTCCACAAGGGATAGCGTTTGGCGCAAGATTAGTCCGATGTTTGCTGGTGCTGTAGAAAGCTGATCAGTTCAGGCCATGGCATAGGTTTAGCGTATAAAAAGCCTTGGATCATATGTACCCCCATCTGCTTTAACGTATCAGCCTGCCACTGGTGTTCTACCCCCTCTGCAACCACACGCTGGCCTAAACGTTCGGCCATGTGTATCACCGCATCAATAATGACGGCCCCTTTAGTGTCTAAGCTATCGACAAAGGATTTATCAATTTTCACGGCACTGGCTGACAGCTCGAGTACCGACGCAAGTGATGAATAACCGGTGCCAAAATCGTCAATCGATACCATAAAACCCATGCTTTGTAGGCGTTTTACTTTGGCGAGCAGCAGCTGTTTTTCAGCGCTGAAGGCGGACTCGGTGATCTCTAAATTGATATATTCAGGTTGTGCCTGCGTGCTAAACAGCAGCTGCTCCACTATGGTAATGAAATGCTCATCCATAAATTGCAGCAGTGACACGTTGATGCCAACGGTTGTGCTGGGAAACAGTTGATTAATCTTCTTCGAGGCCTGAAAGCCTTGTTGTAGTACCCAGGTGCCAATCTCTTTGATTTTGCCGTTTTGTTCCGCAATCGGAATAAATTCGTTCGGGGAAACTAACTCATCGTTGGTGCGCCAGCGTAGCAAGGCTTCTAACGCCACTGGCTTGCCAGTTTGCGTGGAAAATAACGGCTGATACACCAGATAAAGTTCCTCACGCTCAATCGCCAGCGATAACCTGTTACGTAAGTACAATTCGCGACCGCGTCGGGCGGCGAGGGCGTCGCTATAAAAGGCACAACCGCCTGGTTCGCTTTTTTTACGGGCATACATGGCAATATCGGCATGTTGGATCAGCTCTTCGGCGTTGTTGCCATGCTGTGGATACAGCGCCACCCCAACCGAGGCACTCACACTCAGTTCGCCACCGTCGGCAACGCGGTATGGTTGCCCCATCACTCGCGGCAGTTGTTCTGCACGTTGTTCCAATTGGTTCAGTTGCTGGTAAGGCAGTGCCAACAAAAACTCATCGCCTCCCCAGCGGCATAAGCTAATGGCATCGTCACATTCTTGTCTGAGTCGCTCGGCCACCTGCACCAGAATTTCATCACCCGTACGGTGGCCAATATTGTCGTTGATATCTTTGAAACGATCTAAGTCGATAAAAAACAGCGCAATATGTTGTTGACGCGCTTCGGACAGCGCCGCATTAAACTGGGCAAGAAAAGCACTGCGGTTCAACAATCCGGTGAGCGGGTCGATATTGGATAACTCGTAGATGCGGAGGGTGCGCTGCTGGATCTTCTGCTCCATATCCAGCATCAAGCCACGATTTTGGTTTTTGAGCTTGATCGCCTCCATAGTAAAGCGATGGGC
Source organism: Shewanella sp. (assembly GCF_048265805.1). Classification (GTDB taxonomy): domain Bacteria; phylum Pseudomonadota; class Gammaproteobacteria; order Enterobacterales; family Shewanellaceae; genus Shewanella. The sequence goes on from NZ_JBLXAT010000010.1 coordinate 72,311, forward strand.
GCGATGACTACCTAAGATAGTCGCGCCACAAAAAGCCAAACTGATGAGGCCCACGGCAAAAAGGCTTTGATCACTCGATAACATCAGCTTGAGCGATAGTGGCACAATCAATATTAGCGGATAGAAAAATAGTGCGGCGCGATTGGCAGCCAAGGCGTTTGCCGCACCCGCGGCCATAATAAAAATGACCACCATCATGCTACTGGCTTCATAACGGCTTGCTTGGTCGAAAAACGTTAAAGTGTAAATGCACCACATTAGTGCGGTGATTATCACCCCGGCGCAAAAGATATTGCTTGGTCGATGTGATAGCTTCACTAAATTGTCGTGGTTACGGTGCCAGCGCATCATATCGGCGGCGCGCATTAATATCACTAGGGTGAGTAGGGCAAACCATAACAGCTTGCCTGTGAAGTTGGCTGGATTGTCGAAGCCAAACACCAAACATGCCCCTGCGATTAGGTTCATTGCTATGCTGGCGTAGGTGTTGCTGTATAGAATTTCTGTGGCATCGAGTTGATACAATGACCGCAGTTGTGAGCTATCCATCAAATACCTCGACTATGCTTCATGCCATCAAGCTAATCTGTACTCGGAAATTTATCAAGCTAACCATAGTCACCACTATGATTTAGTTACATTTTTGTAGATATGTCACATGCTCGCGTTAAAAGTTGGGCAAAGGTCTAATTGAAATTATTTACAGCAAAAGTGGTGAAGCAATATACAAAGTCGTATGAATGCAACATATCACGGTGTATAATCGCGCACTTTCTCGCAGAGGCTCGACATCCTTGGATGTTCTTCGCTCGATATCAATGCTGCACGAACCCGTGCAACAATAGGCGTCAAAAATAAAATGTCATCTGAAATTAATAAGTTAAGAAATATCGCGATTATCGCGCACGTTGACCACGGTAAAACAACCTTGGTTGATAAATTGTTGTCTCAATCTGGCACTCTGGAAACTCGTGGTGAGTTGGACGAGCGCATCATGGATTCCAACGATTTAGAAAAAGAGCGTGGTATCACCATTCTGGCAAAAAACACAGCGATCCGTTGGAACGACTATCGTATCAACATCGTAGACACTCCAGGGCACGCCGACTTCGGTGGTGAAGTGGAACGTGTTATGTCTATGGTTGACTGTGTATTGCTGTTGGTGGACGCGGTAGACGGCCCAATGCCACAAACGCGTTTCGTAACGAAAAAAGCGTTTGCTCAGGGACTGAAACCTATTGTTGTTATCAACAAAATCGATCGTCCGGGCGCTCGCCCTGATTGGGTTATCGACCAAGTGTTTGACCTGTTCGATAACTTGGGTGCCACTGATGAACAGCTGGACTTCCCAATTGTTTACACCTCTGCATTGAACGGTTTTGCAACGCTGGATCCAGAAGAACAGAGCGGTGACATGACTCCGCTGTTCCAAACTATCGTTGATAAAGTATCGCCACCTGATGCTGACGCAGTTGGTTCATTCCAAATGCAGATTTCTCAGCTGGACTACAGCTCATATGTGGGCGTTATCGGTGTTGGCCGTATTAAGCGTGGTACCGTAAAAACTAACCAGCAGGTAACTGTTGTAGGTGCTGACGGTAAAACCCGTAACGGTAAAGTAGGCCAAGTATTGGGTTACTTAGGTCTGGATCGTATCGAAGAGGGCGAAGCTTCTGCTGGTGATATCGTAGCGATTACTGGTCTGGGTGAACTGAAAATTTCTGATACCGTGTGTGCGGTAGGTGCTGCTGAAGCGTTGCCTGCGCTGACTGTTGACGAACCAACGATGACCATGACTTTCCAAGTAAACACCTCTCCGTTTGCTGGTAAAGAAGGTAAGTTCGTTACTTCACGTAACATTCTGGAACGTCTGGAAGCTGAACTGGTACACAACGTTGCACTGCGCGTTGAAGAAACCGACAGCCCTGACCGTTTCCGCGTGTCTGGTCGTGGTGAATTGCATTTGTCAATTCTGATCGAAAACATGCGCCGTGAAGGTTACGAACTGGCAGTATCTCGCCCAGAAGTTATCATCAAAGAAATTGATGGCGAAATGTGTGAACCCTACGAAACCATGACCGTGGACGTTGAAGAACAACACCAAGGTACGGTGATCGAAAAACTGGGTACCCGTAAAGCGGACATGCGTGACATGAACCCAGATGGTAAAGGTCGCGTACGTATCGACTTTATCATTCCAAGCCGTGGCTTGATCGGTTTCCAAACAGAGTTCCTGACTTCAACTTCAGGTACTGGTCTGCTGTATCACTCATTTGACCACTACGGTCCAATGAAAGAAGGTGATATCGGCCAACGTGCTAACGGTGTGTTGATTTCTAACGCAACTGGTAAAGCGCTGACTTACTCACTGTTCAGCTTGCAGGACCGTGGTCGTTTATTTATTGGTCACGCCGCTGAAGTTTATGAAGGCCAAATCGTGGGTATCCACAGCCGTTCTAACGACCTGACAGTTAACTGCTTGAAAGGTAAACAGCTGACTAACATGCGTGCTTCTGGTACTGACGAAGCGCAAACGCTGACACCGCACATCCAGATGACGCTAGAACAAGCGTTGGAATTCATCGATGATGATGAATTGGTAGAAGTCACACCAAAGAGCATTCGTCTGCGTAAGAAATACCTTACTGAGAACGATCGTAAACGCGCTAACCGTGGCTAATGAGTCATAGTGACAGCGATGTAAAGAAAACCTCGGCTTGCCGAGGTTTTTTTATACGCAATGAAAATTAACTGGTTGTATTTTATAGAGTAAATGCACCACAAAAATAAACTTATTTAAGATTCAATAGCTGTAATACGCCGATAGTCTTCTTCATTTGGGTCAGAAATCGCTAGAATTTTCGTCTATTTTCTGAGAACTGGCGAGATTCGCATGAAGCTGACGATGAAAGCGCGCTTATTGCTAGCAAGTTTGCTGGCAGTATTTATCACTTGTACGGTATTGATTGTGTTTTCAATCAATCTGTTACAGTCACGAGCCGAGGTGCAAACCCGTGCCAATATTCAAGTCTTGGCGGATACCTTTGCCAGCCTGATAGGTTCCGACCTTAATAGTAAACGCACCGCTGTCACTAGCATGGCACACACTATTGAGCAGTATCCTACTGATGCCAGCGTCGATGAGTTGCGCTTGCTGATCAATCATACCTACCGTTCTCAGAATTTCATTTTGAGTATGTACGGCGATGAGCAGGGGCTTATGGTGCGGCAAGATCCAGAATGGGACGCGCGCTCGCAAAAAAGTGGCTACGACCCGCGTAAGCGTGCTTGGTATCAAGACGGCGCTACAGTGAAGGGACTGTCGATGTCTGATCCTTACGTTAGTGACACTACCGGTGACTTTGTGGTGACCTTGGCGCATCCGGTGAAAAACGCTAATGGCAGTCTACGTGGTATGGCGGGGTCTAACATCAATGTGTCACAGATTGCGACTCAAGTGCGTAAATTGACCGTGCCGGGTGATGGCTACACCATCATGGTGGACAACAGTACCCGCATCATTAGTCATCCTGACAGTAACCTTAATAACAAATACCTCAGTAGTCTCGCGCCTGAGTTAACTAAAAGCTGGTTGCAGCAAGCGGTAAGTCAGCAGCAGCTATCAGAACTTGAACTCGAAGGGGCGACCAAACTGGTTTATGCCGTCGACGTCCCCCATGCTGATTGGGCGATGGTGTTTGTGATGGACCGTGCCACCATTATGTCCACCTACACTGAGCTAACCTATTGGATGATCGGTATCGGCATCGCAGTGTTGTTGCTATTTTCGGTGATCCTGACGGTCATTTTCCGCCGTCAGTTTGCTGATTTAGATAAGCTGAATCGCGTCTTGTCAGATATTGCCGATGGTGATGGTGATCTGACCGTGCGCGTGCAGAGCCGTCGTCCACATGATGAAATTGGTAAAGTCGCCGAAGCCTTTAACCGCTTTGTGGCCAAATTACACCAGATTATGACTGACGTCAGCGATGCCGCCGCGTCACTGGGTAATAATGCCCAGCAAGCCAACGAAGTGGCGGTTGCTAGCCGTCGAGAAGTCGATAAGCAGCTGGATGAAGTCACTATGGTGGCTACTGCTGTTACCGAGATGGCTTCTGCCACACAAGAGATTGCTGGCAATGCCGAACTCGCCGCTCATACCGCACAAGATTCGGTGCAGTTGGCCGCTGAAGGTGAGCGCGCTGTGACGCAAAGTCGTCGCTCGATTGAGGCCTTATCCGCCGAAGTGACGCATACCGGCAGCATTATCGAAGAGCTAAATGGTCACGCACAGCAGATCAATACTATTCTGGCGACCATTACTGGCGTGGCCGAACAAACCAATTTATTGGCGTTGAACGCCGCTATTGAAGCCGCTCGCGCAGGTGAACACGGGCGTGGCTTTGCCGTGGTAGCTGATGAAGTACGGGTATTGTCGCAGCGTACTCATGGCTCAACGCAAGAGATCCAAACCATGATTGAAGCGTTGCAAGCAACGACGCAAAAGGCCGTGAATGCCACTGCTGAAAGCTTAGAGCGTGCGAATGAAAGCGTGACTGATGCAGAGGCCGCCAGCGACCGTTTGCGCCAGATCAACACCGCTATTGCCACTATCTCCGATATGGCACGGCAGATTGCCGCTGCTGCTGAAGAGCAAACGTCAGTGACATCTGAGATCAACCGCAACACCGAGTCGATTCGCGAAGTGTCAACGTTGTTGGCGCAACAGATGGTGGATACCGAAGCCGCATCTAGTTCAGCAGTTAGCCAAGCGCATCAGTTAGGTGCACAGGTCAATCGCTTTAAGCTGTAAGTGATTCCGGCTTTTCAATCAGGCGTCTAACCAAGTTAGGCGCTTTTTTTGCGGCTACTCCTTGCGTATCAGCCGAGATGAACCGATCTGCTATCGCTAGCGGTAATGGGTTATTGGGAGATTTTGCTGGTGATCAGTGCTTTGCCATGGGTGAGACAATCCACGAGTTTTTTACGGCCTGACTTCACCAGATTAGCGAGGGTTTGCCGCGAGACTTGCATCTCAATCGCGGCTTGCTGTTGCTGCATGCCCAACAGATCGACCAAGCGCAGCGCTTCAAACTCATCAGGGTTGAGCGGCACTTGTTCCAGCTGCGACATTGGAATGCCGTTAGGTTTAAAACAGCTGTCAGCGGGTTGGCCGCAAATAATGCGTGGTATTTTGGGGCGTCCCATTCCGATCCTTGTGTTGACCTAAACAGTTGATTGGGAACTATCTTAGCCTTGTGAAGGGAAGCGACGCAATATTAGCCCTAACACAATTAGTGATAATGCGATCTTGCCTATGGGCTGGCGCGGTCACGTCAGCCCATAGGGGCTGTTTATCTTTGCTGATTGTTTTTGCAGCAGGCAGCGCGTGATTTAGGCAAGGCAGGCGATGTGCCGTGTAGTTATTCTCCACCAACAGCGCCTAACGCTGAATAAATTGCGCGCTGTCGCTGCCCGAAGGGTTCATTTAAACGCACTCTGAACTTTGTTGCGCCCAGCTTGCTTAGTTGACTAAGCAAGCTGGTCTCGCCTCGTTCCTAACGCGTTTAATTTGAACAAAAATTAAACACTAAAGATAAACAGCCCCTAGTAACTACAATGCTTAATGGCCGATACGATCAGCCACCTGCATCAGTTGCATGCGGATCATTTCGGGCGTTTGACTGTCCCAGTAACCCGCCAGATAGCTGGCCAGAGGTAACACAAATAACGCCGCGATAACGATGAGCATGACTGAACGTGCCGACATCGTACGGGTTTTCGACAGGCCAAAACCCAACGCCTGTTTCTTCGGACAAGCGGCAACACAGCGCATACAGGCTTGGCACTCATCAGAATGCACCGTGGTTTTGGTATGCACGATAATATTGGCTGGGCAAGCACGCGTGCACTTATCGCACTTCATCCCTTTAGCTTCAATTAAACAATGTTCGCTGTTACGGCGGATCTTCAGCGGGCTTAACAAGCTCAGTAACCCCAGCACTGCGCCATAAGGGCACAAGTAACGACAGAATCCCTGACGGCGCCAAGTGATGATGATAAATATCAGCGCAAAACAACACAGCGCAATCAGGCTCGGCTGGAGAAAGAACATCGCCATTTTGATATCGGCAATCTTGTGGTAGTTACCGTTGACATAATGCGGAATCGCCGTGACTGGCATGCCGAAAATAATCAAATACAGAAACGCCGCCAACAGCAGATATTTGAGCATACGCAGCGGCCAATCGAGCCATGCCGGTGGTAATAACTCCTCTTTGATAAAGCGTTTACGCAACTGGTACAGCTTCTCGCCGATCAGGCCAATCGGGCAAGCCCAGCCACAAAATGCCCGTTTACACAGCAAGCCTGTCAGTAACACAATCGCCAGCATCACCGCTGCTGCTGGGTGGTTGTGATCCCAGATGCCCGCGCTAATGCCTTTGAGTTCAATACCACCAGCAATAGGTAAAAAGGCATCGACCACATTGGGTCTCGCCAGCCAGGGTGTCATACCCGCGTTCAGCATCACGCTATTGACTGTGTACTGCAACGCTACAATCAGTAGCGCAAACAGTAGCAGATGCTGAAAACCATCGCGCAGCTGGTTGATGCGCACCTGCCCCTCAACGCGGGCCGGTTGCCACCAGTGCAGCAAGCCAAGGAGTACAGCGCCGCAAGCGGTGCCAATCAGTAAAGTAACACTCGACGCGATAATTAACGCAGCAACCATAGATACTAACGCAACTACCAGCCCGAAACGTTTGCCAGCCCACCACAGCTGACTAGCGCCATACAATAGCGCCAGCATTAAGGTGACTGATTCGGTAATGGTCATAACAGTAGGTAATGAGAATATTGGTAACAGTTTGAGCCGAGCTGCCACAATTGGTTTAGCGTGACCTGAAGAATTTGTGCTATAGATCCAACAATTAACCTCGGCCGTCAAATAATCGTGCAGTAATTCACAAGTTTGCGATGACAGCTAAACGTGGGCGCTGTGGTTTCAGCCATATTGACTGGCAAGCTTCGCGAGCATACTTAAATAGCGTGCCGTCGTGGACAATCGCTTGGCTAAGTTCGCCGCCGCTTAGCGAGATTTTAATATTGAATTGTGATGTTTAATCGGTTTTCATCTATAACCACGCCAGTGAATGGATAGCCGCAGAGAAGGAATAAGATGATAGGTTTTCGACGCGCAGGACTCGATACATTGCTGGGATTGTGTGTCTTAGGCTATGCGGTGATCAGTTTCTACTTGGTGGAATATCTGCAGCAGAGTTACAGCCGTGATATCACCAGTGAGCGCACTCAGTACCTGTCGCAGCAACTTGCCTTGGTGCGTTCTCGTATTGAGGCGATATTAACCTCTGAAATCTTTCTCGCGAGTGGCTTAACCTCTTATCTCACCGTTATGCCTAACTCGACCGCCCATGAATGGCGTCCTATCGCCGAACAGATTGTCTCCAGCGCGCCACATATTCGAAACGTGGCCATTGCGCCAGATAATGTGGTGCAGTTTATCTATCCGCTTGAGGGCAACCAGCAGGCGCTGGGCATGGATTATCTGGAGCACCCTCAGCAACTGCGTACCGTCAATGTTGCCCGTCAAACCCAAAAGATATTTGTTGCTGGCCCGCTGACGTTAGTTCAGGGCGGCATGGGCGTGATTGCGCGAATGCCCATTTTTGCTAACTCGCCGATGAACACCGAGTATTGGGGGACCTGTAGTGTGGTGTTGGACTGGGACAAGCTACTTGCCGATGCTGGCATACATGATTTCCCTCAGGGGATTCAAGTGGCGATGCGCGGCGTGGATGGCACGGGCGAGTTGGGGGCGGTGTTTTATGGTCAAGCAAACACCTTCCAACGGCCGATACTAATAGAAAATGTGCATTTAATGAGTGGCTCATGGCAGTTGGCGCTGAAAGCCGATGCCGATGCATTTAGTCCCCCTTCATGGCTGAGAAATCACCTCATCCGCATTTGTGGTTATCTGCTAGCCATTGCGCTGTTCTTAACTATGGTGTTGATGTTCAAAGCGTATCGCAATGCCCAGCGTTACTCGTTTGAGGATGTCCTCACTAAACTGGCTAACCGACGACGGGTGCAGGAAGTGTTGCAGCATCTACTGCGACGTAAGTGCCGCTTTGCCATACTCAACATCGATTTAAATCACTTTAAGCAAGTGAATGACAACTTTGGCCACATCGTCGGGGACGCTTTACTGCGTGAAGTGGCGCAGCGGTTGCAAGGCTCATCACGCAGCTATGACACCGTGGCCCGTGTTGGCGGTGATGAATTTTTACTGGTACTGCCACGGGTGAGCCGGTTGCATGATCTCAACACCATTTGCCAGAAAATTCGCCAGCAGGTGGCTGATATTCCCTTTGCGTACCAAGGTATCAAATTACACATCAGCCTCAGTATCGGCTTTGCTATCTATCCCGATGATGGTGAGGATATTGAAGAACTGCTGCACGGCGCTGACCGCGCTATGTATGACGACAAACACCGCAGTTAGCCGCAGCGTGAGTTTCTGCGTGTGTATTGAGTTGCGCTGCTGTCTCGACGCGACGGCGTGATATCAACTTGAGCCGCGCACTTTGTTATCAGCCCAATATGCTGCTGCCAACGGATGGCGGCAACCGCTGCTAGCATCAGCGTCGCGCTTTTTCATACCTAGCACATGCTAGCCGATATCAATATCCAGATCTGTGTCGATACTGGAACTGCACGCGAGCACATAACCCTGTTCAATCTCTTGTGCCGTGAGTGGCTCTTGGCTGGTGGACGTTACCTTGCCATGGTTGACTTTGCACTTGCAGGAACCACAGATGCCGCTGCGACAGGCGATGATAATAGGCAACTGCGCTTGTTCTAACACGTCTGCCAGCAGTTGCCCCGCTGATGTTTCAACTTGCTGCCCCAACGCCGCAACATTAACGGTGACACTAGAACTTGAGGCACTGTCGCTGTCAACATTGGCGCAATCGGGAGCACGCGGAGTAAAACTCTCGTGGTGAAAGTCCCGCATATCAAAAGCGAGTGTTTCGAGATAGCGCTGCACATCTTGCATAAACCGCTGTGGGCCACACAGATATGCCGTGCGTTGCAGCAGATCGGGGACTAATTTTTTGAGCCACTCAGCATTCAAACGGCCTTGATGGCAGGGGGCCGCGCCGCGCTCTTTCAGCAGTAAATGCAGCTGAAATTGCTGGGTGGTTGCCGCTAAAGTGTGTAACTGATCGAAGTAGATCGTTGCTTCCGGGCTGCGGGCAACATGCACAAATGCGATATCAATATCGGGTTGGTGAGCCAGCCAATACTGCGCCATGGCAAACACCGGCGTAATGCCACAACCGGCGCTAATCAGTAACGCTTTGCTACCGGAGCTGTGTGGCCGCGGTGGATGATCAATACAGTTAAAGTCCCCCGTTGGCGGTAGCGCCTTAACTTCGTCGCCAATGGCCAATGTATCAACTATGAAGTTAGATACACGCCCCTGTGTGACGCGTTTGATGGTGAGTTGCAGATAGTCTGCGTGTGGCACTGAGCTGATGGAGTAGGCGCGAAACTCCAGCTTGCCGTTGATGTTAACGCCCAAATTAATGAATTGCCCTGGCTTAAAATCAAACGGTTGCGCCTCAGACAACGCGGCTAATTTAATACTGACACTGTCCTCGGTTTCTGCATATTTATCGATGCAGCGTAGGGTGACGGGCTGATTTGCTTGCCATTGAAACATCATCATGACCTTCTTGAGAGCCAAGGCTTAAGTGCCGTTAAGCCACTTAAGCCTTATCGAGAAAAAACGTGGGGTTACGCGGCTAAGATCGCGTTGATATCGGTTTGCGCATCACCAATGCTGCGCATATCAAATTTGTCTTGAATGATGGCAATAAGGTTTGGCGTCAAAAAGGCTGGCGCGGTAGGGCCGGTGTAGATACCTTTCACACCCAAGGCGAACAGCGTTAACAAGATCACAATGGCTTTTTGTTCAAACCACGAAAGCACCAGCGTCAGTGGCAGTTCGTTAATACCGCAATCAAACTCTTGCGCGAGCGCCAGTGCCAGTTGAATGGCGGAATAAGTATCGTTGCATTGACCAACATCCAGCAGGCGCGGAATGCCGTTAATGTCACCAAAATCATGATGGTTAAAGCGGTACTTACCACAGGCTAAGGTGAGCAGTAGCGTGTCTTTGGGTGCTTTTTCGGCAAACTCACTGTAATAGTTACGTTCTGCTTTATCACCGTCGCAACCGCCGACGAGGAAGAAGTGTTTGATGTTACCTTGTTTTACCTGCTCGATAACCGCTGGTGCCGCATTCATCAGGGCATTACGGCCAAAACCGACGGTAACTAAGTGTTCAATCTCGTCGTATTTGAAGCCCGGTTGTTGCAGCGCGCAGTCAATTACCGCACTGAAATCATCGCCCTCAATGTGGCTAACGCCCGGCCAGCCAACAATACTGCGGGTAAATAACCGATCGGCATATTGGCCAACATGTGGATTAATCAGGCAGTTGGAGGTCATCACTATCGCGCCGGGAAAGTTAGCAAACTCTTTCTGCTGGTTTTGCCACGCAGTACCGTAGTTACCGACCAAATGCGGATATTTGTTCAGCGCTGGATAGCCGTGAGCAGGTAACATTTCACCATTGGTGTAAACGTTGATGCCTTTGCCTTCGGTTTGTTGCAGGATTTTTTCGAGATCATGTAAATCATGGCCCGATACCAGAATGCATTTGCCTTTAACCGGTTTACGGTTAACCGCAGTGGGATGTGGATGGCCAAACGTGGCGGTTTCACCGTGGTCGAGCATCTCCATCACTTTGTAGTTCATCAGGCCAATTTGCATCGCACACTCTAACAGGGCATTCAAATCGTCCGGATCGGTGCCTAGCCATGCCATGATTTGATGGTACTCGGCGTAGATATCATTATTGGTTTGCTCCAGTACGCGGGCGTGTTCCATGTACGCCGCAGCACCTTTTAAGCCGTATAAACACAGTAAGCGCAACCCAATCACATCCTCATGGAGCTGATCTTTGCCACGATTTACCGCCACTTGCGGAGCGATAGCTAGAATCTGCTCTGGTGTTGTTGGTAACTGAAACTGCGCTACCGCTGGTAATGCTGGTAGGGGCTCGTCGCTCCAGCGCGCCGCGGCTTCTACCTGTGTTTTTAAGGTTTGGGTATATGCTGCTGCGGCCGCAGTGAGTTCAAGAATGCGCTGCGAGTCAAAGTTGACATTGGTTAAGGTGGAGAAGAATGCCCGTGGCGCCCATTGGTTAATGTCGTCATGCACAATACCAAACTTGACTGCCAGCGTTGCCCAAAATGACACGCCCTGCAGTGTATAGACCAAGACGTCTTGTAAATCGGATACTTCGGCGGTTTTACCGCACATGCCTTGGGCAAAAGAGCAGCCTTTGGTGGCTGGCGTTTGAATGGTTTGTTCACACTGAATGCAGAACATATTGAATCTCCAGAAAAGTTATACATCGCACCTCGACTAAATAGCAGAATGCGTGCCATAACTTTTATTGTTTATTTTCAATATGTTATTTGTTGTTCACTGTGAGGGTGTTGTCGAAATGACAACGCCCGTGATGTGAAAAACACAACCGCCAACGGATGCTAGCTGGTCAGCCCCAGCTTTTTGCCCAGTCGATAAAGGTTGCCGCGGTCTGTTTGTAAAAAGGCTGCCGCTTGCGCCCAAATGCCGTTGTTCTGCGCCAGTGCGTGCTCAATCAGCGTTTTCTGGTAATGCTCAACCAGTGTGCGTATCGGTTGACTGGCTTGAGGTAATAAAGCTGATGTCTTTTCTACATCGCCGCTGGTCAGCCCTGCCGCAAAATGCTGTGGCGCAATGGTCTTTTCGCCTTGCCGAATGGCATGCAGCGCAGCACGGGTAAGGGTATGTTCCAATTCGCGCACATTGCCATACCAAGGCTGAGACGCTAATTGCTGCAGCACGATCGGCTTAGCATGTAGGTTGGGGGCGTTGAATTGTGTGCGCACTTTTTCTAACAGATAGTCCGCCAGTAGCGGAATATCACTCGCGCGCTCGCGCAACGGTGGCACGTGGATGGGGAAGACATTGAGACGATGAAACAGATCGGCACGGAAGCTACCGTTAGCCACTTCCTGTTCCAGTTGGCGATTGGTCGCGGCGATGATGCGCACATTCACCCATAAGTTGTGGTCACTGCCGACCCGTTGCAACTCCCCTTGTTGGATGACGCGCAGCAATTTCGCTTGCAGTGACAGCGGCAGCTCGCCGACCTCATCCAAAAACAGCGTGCCCTCGTCCGCAAGTTCAAACTTACCGGCACGGGCGCTATTGGCGCCAGTAAATGCGCCTTTAACATGACCGAACAGTTCGCTTTCGGCCAAGCCGTCGGGCAGGGCGGCACAGTTGACGTAAATCATCGGCTTATCACTGCGTTGTGATTGTGCATGCACCGCGTGCGCCACTAACTCTTTGCCAGTCCCTGTTTCGCCCGTGATCAACACCGCATAGTCTGATTGTGCCACCGTGGCAATGCTATTGCGTAACTGGGCGATTTGTGGACTTAAACCGATCATCTCACTATGTTGCGAACGTGCTTGCTGAATTAAGGTTTGCGTGACATGTTGCTGTTTCTGATTTTGTGCTTTGAGCGCTTTCAGTTGGGCAATATTGCGCAGCGTGGCGGCGGTTAACGCAGCAAACGTTTCTAGCGTGACGGGATCAATATCATCAAAGGCGCCCACCGCTAGTGCGTCCATGGTTAGCGCACCGACCAACTGCTCATTGATATAGAGCGCGCAGCCCATGCAATCATGCACATCGATGGTGGAGGATTCAGTCAGCAAGGTGCCATCGAATGGATCGGGTAGCGGGCAGTCTGCATCAAATCTCACCGGTTTACGGCTGTGGATAATCGCCTGCAACCGCGGGTGAGCATCGGGCGCATAGCGGCGAGCTAATACTGAGTGAGCGATGCCTTTTACGGCAACGGGTGTGAGCAAACCCTCTTCATCAAGGATAAATAGACAGCTAGCGTCACAAGGGAAAACCTCTGCAACACCATCAATGAGATTTTGATATTGCTGTTCATGTGAACGGTTCGAACTCAGGTTGAGTGAGATATCGAGAAGGATTTGCTCCATCGATTTAGACATAGCGCGATCACCTAACGCCGCAACAGTTATTGGCTATCCTAGCAAGGTGATGTCATTAATACATCGAGCGGTGAGCGAATATGTGAGGCTACCCCAAATATGGAGTAGCCTGCGGCATAACAAGCGGGTTGATTGTGAGGAATACAGCCAGCGGCGCTTAGTTTTCCATACCGTCGATAAAGCGGTTGGATTCGGCAATGGAGTTATTCATCTCTGCAATCAGCGATGAAATATCAGCTTGTAAGCTGCTGAACTCCCCTTTAATCGAGGCGATGGTTTTCGCATTAAGATTATGCTTTAGGTACAGCATGTTATCTTTCATCGCCGTGAGAATCGGTGGCATTTTGCCTTCGGCGCGACGCATGCTTTGCAGCATCTGCCGATATGAACGTTCGGTTTGATTCAACTTGGTCTGGCTTTTTTGCCGCAAAGAGGCTTTGCTGATTTCGCCAATCTCCTCCTGCCATTCATCAAACAGCGCCTCGGCCACCGACTCTACTTGGTCGATACGCTCGCTGACTTCATCAGCTGCGGCTGAGGCGGATTCATATTCATCCTTGGCGCTAAAGTAGGCTTTTTCTAAATCGCCGCCGTTGGTATTGAGCAGGGCTTGCATCTCTTCCAATGCGGAACTGAACTGCTTCTGTGCATCTTGTTGTGACTCTTTGGCGTCATTCACGCGGTCAACCATGATATCGCGTTTATAAATGCCAACTTTTTCCATCGCGCTGTAGTATGCGCTTTGGCAACCACCAAGTAGCAGCAGGCTACTGAGTAGCGCAGTTCTGAGAGTTATTTTCATCATATGGGCTCCGCTTAGGTTCGGAATTTGGCGGCATCCAAAATGCTCCACAGGTGCACAATAACGGCAATAATGGGCGGAATAATTAACCACCACAGCGCATAACCGCCCGCTGTAAAGATAAAAAACAGTATGGCAGCCAAAAGGCGACCTTGAACTAACTGACCCAAACCTGGGATAAAGATATTACAGATGGCGGCAATGACATTACCAGACGAGCCTTGTTGCGACATTGATTTCTCCTCTTTGGCCGTCATGAGTAAAACGACGTACCAGTATCACCTTTGTCAACAGAATGTTATTGTACGACGATAGCGACATTCGGCTCAAAGGACAATGATGCACAGTGCGCCAGAACATCGATTTTAGTCAGTTACGACCATTTACGCTCGCCTGTTGGCGATTTCTTTCACACCTGCGCTTGCGGCTTAAACACGACCAGATCAATATTCGCGCGGGACATTTAGCCTATGTCACGTTGCTGTCGTTAGTTCCGATGGTGGCGGTGACCATGTCGACCCTATCGGCGTTTCCGGTATTTAAAGGGGTTCGTACCCAGATTGAATCCTTTATCTACGAGAACTTTTTGCCAGCGGCTGGCGATACCGTGCAGGTGTATATCAACCAGTTTGTCGGTAACGCCTCCAAAGGTACCGCGATTGGTATCGGTGCACTGATGGTGGTGGCGTTATTGTTGATTGGCGCCATTGATAAGGCGCTGAACTATATCTGGCGCACGCCGAAACGGCGGGCAGCGGTGTTGTCGTTTTCCATGTATTGGATGATTTTGACTTTAGGCCCCATCTTGATGGGGGCAAGCTTAGCGGCCACATCCTATGTGGTGTCACTGCAAGTGTTCAACGATACCGATATGTACGGCATTGGCGCATTCTTTGTCGCACGCTTGCCATTTCTCTTCTCCGTGGCGGCATTTTTGCTGCTGTATACTGTAGTGCCTAATCAAAAAGTGCGTCTATTGCATGCCTTGTTTGGGGCGATTGTTGCCGCGCTACTGTTTGAGGGGGGGAAAAAGGCCTTCGCCTTTTATGTCACCAATTTCCCCTCCTATGAAGCGATCTACGGCGCGCTAGCCACGGTGCCGATTTTGTTTGTCTGGGTTTACCTGTCGTGGATGATCGTATTGCTTGGCGCTGAAATTACTGCCGCATTGCCAGAGTTTTTACGGCCGTTACCTGCTGACAACGAGGACGATGATGGCGCTCAGTGAGCCATTTGCGGAAACGTGGCTTGATACGGGGGATGGGCACCTACTGCATCTGAGCCAACACGGTAATCCACAAGGGGTGCCGATCTTATTCTTGCACGGCGGCCCCGGCGCGGGCTGCACAGTGCAAGAGCTACAACTGTTTGATTTAAACCACTGCCATATCATTTTGCTGGATCAACGCGGCGCGGGTGAGTCATTACCTGCTGGCGAGCTAAAGCATAATGATCTGCTCAGCTTATTGACCGACCTAGAGCGTATTCGCCACTGGCTGCAGTTGGAGCAGTGGTGTTTGGTTGGTGGCTCTTTTGGCGCCACCTTGGGGTTGATCTACTCCGGTTTGTGCCCGAGGCGGGTAATGGCGCAACTGTATTGGGGGCTGTTTATTCCCTCGGATACGGGGCGCGATTGGCTCTACGGCAGTAGTGGTGCTGCTAAACGTTTTCCTATCGATTACCACAGCTTTGTTAATGCGGCGCAGCCGCGAGGTAGTGGTTTGCCGATGTTGTTTGAAGCCTATCAAATTCAGTTACACGGCGGCAGTCGTGCTCGGCACTGTGTTGAGGCATGGAACCGCTGGGAGCGAGTGTTAGCCCAACCTTGGGGCGTGTTAACGCCAGTACCCTACCGTCGCGATGAAGCCACCGCCAAAATCGAGCATCATTACGCCATCAATCGTTATTTTGATGCTTACACCTTGTTATATGAAGGGCGGCAGCAGTGGCCAACACAAACCGAGATTATTCAAGGCACGCAAGATTGGGTCTGCCCTGAGCACCTACTGCGCGAATTTTTAGCGCAGGGCACCGCGCCACATCAGCTTACTTGGGTATCGGGTGGTTTTCATGGCCTCGCCGAAGATAAAATGCTGCAAGCGGTGCAGCAAGGCTGCCGCCGCATGTTCGCCAATGTCACCAGAAATTTAAGGAGTAGCGGTTGATAGCGTTAATTCAGCGAGTACGTCAGGCCAGTGTTACGGTGGCCGATGAAACCGTCGGGCAGATTGGGCACGGGTTATTAGTTTTATTGGGCGTTGAGCAAGGCGATACGCGTGATATCGCCGCCAAGCTTGCCGCCAAGGTGATGAAATATCGAGTGTTTAGTGATGATAACGGTAAGATGAACCTCAATGTGCAGCAAGTGGGGGGCGAGCTGTTGGTGGTATCGCAATTTACCTTAGCTGCCGATACCAGCCGCGGTTTACGGCCGAGTTTTTCCGATGGTGCGGTGCCGGCACTGGCGGACGAGCTGTATCAGTATTTTGTGACGGTCTGCCGCGACGCGGGTATGAAAACCGATACAGGCCGTTTTGCGGCCGACATGCAGGTGGCGTTAGTTAACGACGGCCCTGTGACTTTTTGGTTGCAGCAAAACTGACCACCATTGCCCAGAAATCCGTTTTTAGTTCTAAAAATTAGAATGTATTAACCTGTTTTATCCGCTTTTTGTCCAATTAAACTGAAATTAAACTGGCTTCCATTCAGTGGTTAGACCCCTGTCCCAAATAAGTTAATTGGAGCGAAGCAATCATGAGCAAAGTATTATTGTTGAAACCAAGCATCCTGGGTGAATATTCTCAATCAGGTAAGTTGTTAGACTACTTAGCCGCATCTTGGAAAGAGCAGGGCGCCGAGATCGCCGTTCGCGACGTTGCTGCTGAACCTCTGCCTATTCTGGATGGTGAACTGGCTGGCGGCCTGCGTGGTGGTGACAACCTCAGCGCACGCCAACAAGAAGCATTAGCGCTGTCAGACAAACTGGTTCAAGAGCTGCAGGATAACGACACCATCGTTATCGGTGCGCCAATGTACAACTTTACCATTCCTGCCCAGTTGAAAACTTGGATCGACCTTGTTGCTCGTGCTGGCGTGACGTTCCGTTACACTGCTGCTGGTGCTGAAGGTCTGTTGACTGGTAAGAAAGCGGTGATTGTGGCGACTTTCGGTGGCATCCACAAAGGTACTGCTGCAGACTTCGTGGTGCCTTATCTGAAAACCTTCTTGGCCTTTATCGGTATCACTGAAGTTGAAGTGGTTTATGCCGAAGGCTTAAACGTCAGCCCTGAACTGCAAGACAAAGCCATTACTGAAGCAAAACAAGCTATTGATGCGCTGACTATCTAAGTCGGTATTTGATAGTCAATCGTTCGTTTCTATCTCGTCCATAAGCGGCAGTTGAGTCCCGTGCCGCTTGCTGGTTTTTGCCTCGTACTATCAGTGCGGGGTTTTTTATGCGCTTTTGGCGGGGAGTGCTTTGAGCAGATCGCTAAGAGCGCCAGCATTGAGCACACAGTCAAAACCGTTGGCTTTGAGTAGTTCGCAACCTTGGCGGGCACGAATACCTGCGCCGCAGTAGAGTAACGTGATTTGCGATTTGTCTTGCGCTGGCCACCATTCGGCAAAACGTTCTAACGGCACATTTTCCGCTTGTGGCAAATGGGCCACGGCGTATTCAATCTCGGAGCGCACATCAATCACACGGGCGCCTTGGGCGATGAGCTCCCAGCAGGTATCGCTGTTGATTGGACTAGAAAGTCGTGACAATAAAGGCAACAACATAAGCTCTCCATGAATGATCAGGCCAACGCCCGAGCATCATAGCGAGTTATTTATTTGTACATAAATTAGCCATTGGTCGCAGCGGCATGTTTGCCACTGCGATATTGCTGCTTATGGCCAGCGGCGGAAAATCAGCGAGGTGTTGATACCGCCAAACGCGAAGTTGTTACTCATCACTATGTCGGTGTCAATGTCACGGCCTATTCCACGAATGTAATCCAGTGGCGCACAATCATCCGCCACGTTATCGAGGTTTAGCGTCGGCGCAAACCATTGATTGCGCATCATCTCAATACTCCACCAAGCTTCTAACGCACCACAGGCACCCAAGGTATGGCCGGTGTAACTTTTGATGGATGAGATAGGCGTTGCGCCGCCAAAAACAGTGTAAGAGGCTTGGCTTTCGGCGGCATCACCGCGATCAGTCGCCGTTCCGTGAGCGTTGATATAACCAATGGCATTCGGTGTTAGCTGGGCATCGCTCAGCGATAAGCGAATGGCTTGCTCCATGGTGCTGGCATTGGGTTGGGTGATATGGGCGCCGTCGGAGTTGGTACCAAAACCGACAATCTCCGCATAAATCTTGGCGCCGCGCGCCTGCGCGTGTTCAAGGCTTTCTAGCACTAACGTACAAGCCCCTTCGCCAATCACTAAGCCATCGCGGTCACGGTCAAAAGGCCGTGGTGTCAGGTTGGGTTGCTCGTTGCGCGTCGAGGTAGCAAACAAGGTATCAAACACCACCGCTTCGGTGGCACATAACTCTTCGGCACCACCCGCTAACATCATGGTTTGTTGGCCGTATTTGATCGCTTCATAGGCGTAACCTATACCTTGGCTACCCGAGGTACAAGCGCTGCTAGTGGGAATGATGCGGCCTTTCAGACCAAAATGTACGCCGATATTGACCGCCGTGGTGTGGCTCATCATACGGATATAGCTGGTGGCATCGATACCGCTCATATCACCGTGTTTCAGCATGTCACCAAAGCCAACAATTGGTTGGGGGCTACCGGCTGATGAACCGTATGCCACGCCCATATTACCCTGCTGAATACTGGCATCATCCAATAAACCTGCATCGGCGAGGGCGCGCTCACTGGCCAGTGTGGCCATTTGGGCAATGCGCCCCATGGCGCGAGTCTTTTTACGGGAATAATGGCTAGGCAGCACAAAGTCGGTAACCGGCGCGGCTAAACGGGTATTGAGCCCGTCAAACCGATCCCAGTCACTCATGTATTGCACCGCATTTTGCTGCGCTTTCAGCCGCGCAAAGACCGTGTCCCAGTCTTGCCCCAACGAGGAGATGCCCGCCATACCAGTAACAACAACGCGGTGGCTCATAACATACCACCGTTAACCGAAATCACTTGGCGCGTGATATATGCAGCTTCGTCAGACATCAGAAAATTAGTTAATCCGGCAATCTCTTCCGGTTTGCCCATACGGCGCAGCGGCACGAGTTGTTGGATCAACTCGTTGGTGAAGTTTTCCACCATCTCAGTCTCAATAATGCCCGGTGCCACGCAGTTTACGGTGATCTTGCGCTTAGCCAGTTCCAACGCGAGTGCTTTAGTGGCACCAATGATACCGGCTTTAGACGCGCTGTAGTTCACTTGGCCGCGGTTACCAGCAATCCCCGATACCGATGACAGTGTGACAATTCGGCCGCCTTTGCGGGTTTGGATCATCGGCATCAGCGCGGGCTGAATCACGTTATAAAAGCCGTCGAGGTTGGTATGGATCACGCCATCCCACTCAGCTTCTGTCATGGCTGGAAAGGCGGTATCTCTGGCAATGCCGGCATTCAGCACTAAGCCGTAATAGGCTCCGTGCTCGGCAATATCTTGCTCAATAGCGCTGCGACATGCGGCGCGATCTGCCACATCAAAGTTGAGCAAATTCACCTGTACGCCGAGCGCTTGCAGCTCTGCAGCCGTTTGCTCAGCGGTGTCGCGGCGTGAATGGTAGTGGACGGCGATGTCGTAACCTGACTGCGCCAAGCGCAAGGCAATAGCTTTACCAATGCCGCGGCTTGAACCAGTTACTAGAACTCGCTGACTCATAAACTCTCCCGATTAATGCGCAGCCACACCAGTAATATAGGCGTCGGTGTCCTGCGGTTGAAATACGTTAACGTTGGCGCTGGCCACCAGTTGTGCGGCGCTATCATAGATTTGGCAGTCAAATACTGCCAGTCCAGTATCTTCTTGATACAGGCGGGTGACGCTAATGCGGTAGCTATGCCCTAAATCAAATCCAGGTTGTAACAGTTGCAGTTTGCGGCTGCCTAGGAGAAATCCAATCCGCAGTGGTTCACCGCGGGCATCGGCCTCCACTCCGGCTAAGGCCGCAATAGTTTGCGCCATATATTCAATGCCAACGTAGTTGGGCACTTGCTGAGTGGCGGCTTCAAAAAACGCACTATCTTCAGCAATGGTGACCTCTGCTTGCAGATTGTCAGTTTGATACTGATGGATGCGGTCAATCAGCAGCATCGGCGGCCGGTGAGGAATAAAATCGCTCAGGGGCCGCTCGGGTATAGATAACGACATATTACATAGTTCCACGACTAAAAATCAGGCTGACATTACTGCCGCCAAAAGCAAAAGAGTTACTCATAAGATGTTGTAGCGGTTGGTGATGTCGGTAAGGCTCGGACAACAACGGCAAACGCGGTAGCTGCGGATCCGCCTCGCCATTCCAGCGGTGTCGTGGCAGATAGTGTTCGGCGTTGCTACTGGAGAGCAATAACCAGCAAAAGGCCGCTTCAATCGCTCCGGCCGCGCCCAGCGCATGACCTGTTAGCGGTTTGGTGGAGCTACATTTAGGCAGTTGCTCACCAAACACCCGCAGCATGGCGTGCGATTCCATTGCATCATTTTGCATGGTCGCGGTGCCATGCAGATTGACATAGTCGATATCTGCGGGCGCTAATCCCGCTTGGCTAAGTGCCTGTTCAATCGCCGCCACCGCGCCATCGCCTTGCGGATGCGGCGCTGAGATATGATACGCATCAGCTGATTCGCCGCAACCCGCCAATAATACTGGGCCTCGGCCGCGTTCAAGCGTAAACAGTGCCGCACCTTCACCGATATTGATGCCGTTACGTTGTGGGCTAAATGGGTTACACAAGCTATCAGAAATTGATTCCAACGCGTCAAAACCGTTGAGTGTCAGTTGGCTCAGGCTATCAACGCCGCCCACTAACACCATGTCGCACAGCCCGCTGTCGAGCAGACGTTGGCCACTGGCAAACACTTTTGCGCTGGAGGAGCAAGCGGTTGACACTGTGTAAGCTGGACCACTGAGTTGCAGGTAATCTCGCAAAAACAGGGCGCTACTGCCAAGCTCCTGTTGTACATAGTGATAATCATCGGGAAAGCAGCCATGCTGCTGATGATACTTCAACGCTTGCTCACCTTTGGCAATGCCCGAGGTGCTCGTGCCAATGACTACGCCAATACGATCAGCCCCGTATTTGGCGATGGCGGCAGCCAAAGGTGCTGCCAAGGATTCAAACGCTTTTAACATCAGCGCATTGTTACGGCAATCATACTGCTTAAAGGCGGCGGGGATGGTCGGTAGCGCTACGTTGACTTCGCCGACAATCGCATCGCGATCAAACAACAGCTGACTGCGGCGCACCATGTGTTGTACATCACCTTGGTATAAGGCCTGCAGTATGGTGTGCGCGTCCTGCCCGAGTGGGGTACAGAATCCGGCATGGGTAATGGCAATGGTCATATCCGTCATGTCTATCCTGTGCTTGACCAGCGTCAAAGCGGTTGAATGGTCAACTGTAATTTGGCGTTAGGTAGGTGCAACACCAGCGGTGAATGCCACGCATCCTGTTGCTGATAGCGGATCTCCGCAATCAGTTGTTTGCCCCGTGTGAGTCGGCGACAGCGCTGCCCATCACAGCGGCTTTCACTTAACTTCGCGCCAGTAATCGATTTGTCTAACATAGATTGCGGCCAGTATATGAGTTGCAGCATCGCCATCAAATAGTCCGGCCGAAAATTGTCACCAAGCAACATACTCTGCTGGCTGGTGAGTGTGCTGCCATCGTACTGCACGGTAAACAGCGCTTGCCCGAGCGGGGCAAGGCCGACAACGGTCATCTGGGTCGGCGTGAACTCCAGCGAACTGGTGAGTTCATGGTGGCTGTCGGCGCGGTCAACACTGAGCTGTTGCAGTAGCTCAGCGACTGGCGGCTGCGCCGAGGCTTGCCAAGGTAGCGGTGCTAGACATTGCTGCACTTGCTCACCGAGTGCTACGCAGGTGTCACTGCTGTGCTGCATACTTTGGCAGCCACCAAGCAGTAATAAAGCGCAGCATACTAACCATCTCATCATGCAATATCCTGAGTCATTTCACGGCACAGCTCCACTAACGTGTTGAGGCGCCGTTTAGCATCTTTTACATAAGGGTTGTGGGTATCCCAAGCGTAGCCCGCCAGAATTGAACACAGCATGCGACGAATATCTGGGTTGGCTTGTTCAAAGAAGATCACTTCTTGAAAACGGCCGTCATACCACGCTTCAACATAGGTACGGAACGCTTCTACGCCGACCATCAACGGTTGGCAATAGTCTTTTTGCCAGTCTAGTGGTTGGCCTTGGTAATGCTTAGCAATACAGTCACTAGCAAATTTGGCAGATTGTAGCGCGATAGTCACCCCAGAGGAGAACACAGGATCGAGAAATTCTCCCGCATTGCCAAGCAGCGCGTAGTTATCGCCAGCCAGTGAAGACACATTAGCGGAATAGCCGTTGATCACGCCACAGTCGCGGATGATTTTGGCATTGGCTAGCAACTGCTGTAGCCGCGGTTGCTGTGCCACCATATCGAGCAGTTGCTGTTGCAGATCGGTTTGTTCGAGCTGTTCTGGTAAGCCGACGACACCGAGCGAACTGGTGCCATTGCTGAAGGGGATCAACCAGAACCAGATATCTTTATGTTCGGGATGCACGGCAATCATGATCTTATTGCGGTCAAAAGTCGTATCGCTGATGTTATCGGCCACATGGGTGAACACCGCGCGCCGTGCTGGCAGACAAGAGGGTTGTTCCAAGTTGAGTAAGCGTGGCAACACGCGGCCAAATCCACTGGCATCCAGCAGAAAATCGGCTTGCAGTTGATAGTGTTGGCCTTGCTCATCAAGCACTTGTAACGTTGGTGTGCCGCTCACATCGACGGCAATCACCGTGTGACCGTAGCGGATCTCACATCCTTGCTCTGCTGCGGTATCGGCCAGCAATTTATCAAACTGTGCCCGTGGTACTTGGAAGGTCGTGCCTGGACCATCACTGAATTTATCTTCAAAATGGAACGCAGTTTCACGCTCATGCAGGTTAAAAGTCGCGCCATTTTTAAATTGAAACCCTGCCTTATTTACCGCATCAAGCATACCCGCTTCAGCCAGTACTGACATGCAGCACGGCAGCAGGCTTTCGCCGATAGAAAAGCGCGGAAACTGTTGTTTTTCTAGCACGATAGCATCAATTCCTTGCTGCTTGAGTAGGCTAGCGGCCACCGCACCTGATGGACCTGCGCCAATAATGGCCACTTGACGGTGTTCGCTACGACTACTCGTTACTGCGTCGTTCATGCATGACTTCCTTGTTCTGTGTTTGATGACTGCTGCAAAGCCAGCAGTAGTGTAAATAAAATGCCTAAAGCGATAGTTTGCCCAAAGGCGGCGATAGCGAGGGTTTGGCTCAGACCGAGCAAACCAAAGCCCAATAAGGTCGATAGCGCCGATAGCAATACGGCCAACAGCACCGCCGCATTATGCTGGCGAGCATTAGCGAAAAACAAACTGTAATCAACGCCAATACCAAACACCAGCAGCAGTGCCAAACTATGGAATAACGTGAGTTCTGCCCCCAGCCAGCCTAAACAGCCTAAAGTGAGCAAGGCTGCTAACATCGGTACGGTGGCAATGGTTAATCCACGGCGCAGACCATAACGCCACATAAATAGCAGTGCCGCTATGGCTAAGGTTAACCCTAATAAAAGTAGGGTTAGGTATCGGTAGTGGGCCATCATGGTGGAAATGTCAGCCACTTTATCGACTAAGCTCACCCCCGTTTGGGAGTGTGCGAGTTGTTGTAGTTTGGGTAACTGTTTAATTCCGCCCAGTAGCACGATCGCCGCCACTCGCTGCTGCCCCCGCTGCTGATCGTCCAACCACAGTTGTGCCAAGCCACTGGTTTGATTGGCAGGTTGCGCCAACCAATCGCGAATGGTCAGCGGTGTACTGTGTTGGTATTGCGATAACAGCCCCTCAGCCAACTGCTCGTCTAAACCTAGGTTTGGCAGAATATTCGGCAGCGCCTGATAGATCTGCGCTTGTAACTGGTAATTGTGTTGTTGCGTGGCGGCGCTGGGCACAAAGCGCGATAGCGATACAAAGCTGCCTAATTGATCTTGCGCCACTAATGATTGCAAC
Source organism: Shewanella sp. (assembly GCF_048265805.1). GTDB lineage: Bacteria > Pseudomonadota > Gammaproteobacteria > Enterobacterales > Shewanellaceae > Shewanella. The sequence goes on from NZ_JBLXAT010000010.1 coordinate 96,525, forward strand.
TGTGTCGACAACTGCTCTAAGCGTTGGAGCAGTTGCTCATCATCAGCAGCACGCACCAATAAAAACTGATTGTCAGTACCACCACTGAGTAGGGCGCGTAGTTGGTTTTCTTCGTGGGTGATTGCCGCTGGACTTTGTTGTAGCTGGCGAATGTCATCATTGCTCGTTAGCCGTAGCACGCCAAGCGCCAGCACGGCTACCGCCCCCCACCAAAGTAATGCCGGCGGACGATGGCGCTGCCGTTGTCGATCTAGCGCGCTCGCCAGCGCCAAGGCACGGCTCTGCTGCGGTAAACGGCCACCTGCCAGCGCGGGATAAGCCAGCAGTAGAGTTAACCAGGTAAATATCAATCCAGCGGCACAAAACAGCGCCACTTGGCGCATGCCGGGGAACGGTGTAAACGCCAGCGCCAGATAGGCAATGACGCTGCTGATCAGCGCTAACGTCAGCGTTGGCATTAGCTGTTGTAAACACTGTTGTGGCTTGAGTTCTGGCGTCTGCAAGCGGACGCAATAAAAGTGAAAACTGTAGTCGATGGCAATGCCAACGAGCGTCGTGCCAAAGACTAATGTGAGTATATGCATGCCGTTAAAGGCACTCAGCGTGACCACGGCAGCCACTACAAAACTGCCGCCGAGGGTTAACAGCGCTACCAGCAATGGTGTTAATGAGCGGAAACACCACAACACTAACAACACGACACCGAGTAAAGATATCCCTCCGATTTCGCTGATCTCGCGCTTAGCACTTGTGGTAGCCGCGGCCGCATGAAATAGGGCGCCTGCTTTCAGCACCGTAACATCACTGGGTAAGGCCGAGAGTGCGCTATTCAGCGCGCTAAGCTGTTGCTGCTGAGCCTCGGGATTAAAGGCGGAGCCTTTGCCTTTGGCAATCACTAACGCCAGCCATTGCTGCTGATTCGGTTTCAGTAAAATGCCATCTTGTTGCTGAAATTGTTGCCCAGCGGCGAGAGACTGCAACCATTGCGGAAATAACAGCAGCGGATCTTGGCTGAGTAAGCCGCTTGATGCGGTGCCAAACGGGTTGTACAGCTGTTGCTGTGCCTGTTGCACTAACGTGGCCAGTTGCTGTTGTTGTAACAGCTGTTGTTGCTGCGGCGTCAGTAGCCGCATGCGATAGGGAAAATAGAATTTGCCCAGGGCTGCCAGTTCATTCGGCGCACTTTGCACTTGGCTAAAAGCGGCACTACTTTGCAGCTGTTGCTGTAGTTGTTGTGCGGCCGCGATGGCATCCTGTTTGTGGTTAGCTTGCACCGCTAAATACAGTTGCCCACTAAACTGTTGCTCAACTCGAGTCATCGCCAGTTGGGTTAGCGGGTCTTGCTGTAATTTGGGCAGCATCGACAGAATATCGGTGTCGATACGGGCGCCATGCTGTAGTTGCCACAAGCCCGCGCTACTAAAGCCTGCCACCAGTAATAACCACAACCACAAACCTAACCACGGACGACGCATTACTCGGCTCCTGCATCAAAACGCTGTTGTTCTTCAGCGTTCAGCGGCCCTTGCTGTAGTTCGGTAAACTCGATCACACTGATGTCTTGTTGTTGTCCTAGCATCAGCAGTTGCTGCATCTGTTGTTCACCGCTTAACACCAGCCGCGGCAACATCGCTTGTAATTGTCGATCTTTAGCCACGAGCCCAAGTTGCCACTGCTGCTCATGTTGCAGCAATGACAGGGTGAAATGTTGCTGCAAAAAAGCCACATCGCCACTGAGCAAGGCTTGCAGCAGTTGCGGCATTAAGCTGGCAAGTTGTGATGGTGCGCCGGCAGCACTTTGCTTAGTGACATTGCCTTGGCTGTCGATCTGCGTCAGTGCATCTTGCTGCAAAATCATGGTGGTGGCAAAGGGGGTTTGTTGTTGCCACCACAGCCCTAGCTGAGGTGAAAATAGCAGTTGCCCGCTACTTTTTAGCGGATTTTTTAACACCTTGAGCCAGCGGGTTTGTTGAAACTCACCACGCGTTGGCTGTTGTAACGCCACTTGTTGCAGCAAGCTGTTAAGGGCTTGCTCGGTGGCTCCATTGGCAAATAATGGTGCAAATTGCTCAGCTGTTGGGCGTGGCTCTTCTGCTGCGGTTGCAGTACCTGCCAGCGCAAGCCAGCATAAGATGGCGATAGCAATCTGGCGGGTCATTGCGCCTCCAAGTAGGGGGTTAAGCGCTCACGAAAGGCTAGGGGTGTTTCAAAACACAGCTCTTTGGTTTGCATCTCTACGGCGGCTTGAATGCTGTAGCCTTTGGTGGTGCGTTCACCGCTGGCACTATCAAAGATTTGATACTGAATTTTGAGGCGATTTTCCCACTCGACCAGTGATGCTTCCACCCGGATTTTCTGCTCGAATAACGTCGGTTTGACGTATTTGACTTGGGTGTCGACAATTGGCCACATGTAACCAGAAACCATCATCTGCCGATAGCCGTAGTCAATTTTCTCCAGCAACTTGCAACGCGCAACTTCAAAATATTTCAGATAGTTACCATGCCAAGTAATGCCCATCGAGTCGACATCAAAAAACGGTACTTCCATGTCGACGGCGACAGTTAACAGCGCTTTCACAGCGGAACCTCCCATAAACCTTGCTGGATTTTGCTCAATGTATCACGCAGCGTATGCTCCAGTGGCCGATCTTCCTCCACCAGTGGTAGTTGCTGCTCAAGTTGAGCCAGCAGTTTGGCGAGTGCTGGGCTAATTTCACTGGCGCTTAACTCGCCTTGGCGAATGCGCAACCGAATCCCTTGACTCACTGCCAGTAAGGCGGCACTTGCCACTTGTTCGGTCAAGGTCAGTACGCGGAGCGCATCGCGAGCAGCAATGGTGCCCATGCTGACTTTGTCTTGGTTGTGGCATTCCGTTGAGCGCGAAAACACGCTGGCAGGCATGGTCAATTTCAATGCTTCCGCGGTCCACGCCGAACAGCCAATCTGCACCGCTTTAAAGCCGTGGTTGATCACGCGGCGTGGGCCTTGGCTACCAGATAAATTGGCTGGCAAACCATTGTTGAATTTCGGGTCCATCAGCAGCGCCATCTGCCGATCCAGCAGATCCGCCAAGTTGGCGACGACGTTTTTTAGCGAATCCATTACAAAGGCGATATGACCACCATAGAAGTGGCCGCCATGCAAAATGTGCTCGCCTTCGGCATCGACAATCGGGTTATCGTTGGCACTGTTGAGTTCGTTTTCAATAAACTGCTGCATAAACGGCTGGGCATCAACCAACACGCCGATAATATGCGGTGCGCAGCGGATGGAGTAACGATCTTGTAGTCGGTTGGCATTGCGTGGATGCTGCTGATGTTGTAAATCTTCGCGGATCCATTTGGCCACTTGCATCTGCCCTGGATGGGGCTTGGCGTTAAATAGCAGCTCATCGAAGTGGTGGCTGTTGCCTTGCAAGGTGATGGACGCCAATGCGGTAATGCGTGCGCACAAACGGGCGAGATAATCGGCACGTTGGTAAGCCAAGCACGCCAGTGCGGTCATCACGGCGGTACCGTTCATCAGCGCTAGCCCTTCTTTCGGGCGCAGTACCAGCGGCGTGATCTCCAGTTGTTGGAACACGGTGGTGGTATCTTGCTGCTGGCCATTGAACAGCACTTGGCGCTCGCCTTGTAGCACCGCGGCGAGGTAGGACAACGGCGTTAAATCACCACTGGCACCTACGGAGCCTTCTTCTGGGATGAGCGGCACAATATTGCGATTTAGCAGCTCAGCGATGCGTTGTAGCAAAGCGTAGCTGACGCCTGATTTGCCCAGCGCTAACGAGTTCAAGCGACAGATCATTACTGCGCGCGCTTGTGGCTCGGTTAGGTATTGACCCATGCCGCAGCCATGAAAGCGGGTAAGGTGCAGTGGCAGTTCGGCGACCAAGGCTTCATTCACTGCCACGGTGCAGGAGTCACCGTAGCCAGTAGTCACCCCGTACACCACGCCCTCTTCGGCCAGTAGGCTCTCGATAAACTGGGCACCGCGTTCAATGCTGGCCACATACTCGGGCTGGTCATTGAGTTTCACCATGGCGCCTTCGGCGACAGCGGCCACTTGGGCAATCGTTAAGGGTTGTTGGCCTACGATAATCGGGTCAGCAACTCGGGTCATGCATCATCCTCTCGGCTAAGCGCAGCATCCTTGCGCCAGAAATCATAAAAGTTAAACCACTGCAGCGGCGCTCGCAGCGCCATCTGTTCTAAGCGGGCAGCGTATAATTCGGTGGCGTGTTGTAGCCGCTGTTGACGTTGGCTACGGGGGCCCGTGAGTGGCACATCAAACGGTTGCAGTTGCGCCACGTAGCGTCCCTGCTCATGAATACAAAACAGGGTAAACACTGGGCAATCGAGCAATCCAGCCAGAATAAACGGGCCTTCAGGGAAGGCGGCAGGCTCGCCTAAAAACGGTACATATTGCACCCGCCCTACGCTATGGCGTGAGGTACGGTCAGCGGCAATGACCACAATCTCGCCATCGTCGACTTTCTGTTGCAGTAACATGGCGGTAGCTGGGCTTAACTCGGAGACCTGCAATAGGTGTAATTGGCTATCCGGATTGAGCTGTTTGATCATTTCGTTGAAGTTGGCGGCGTGATCAGTCATCACCATCACGTTAACTTTCACATCGCGGCTATGAATCGAGATGGCACGGCACAACTCGATATTACCGAGGTGCGATACTAATAACACCGCACCACGGCCAGTTTCGAGATGATCGGTGAGCTGATCTCTATCGGGAAAATCCACCTGCGAGAGCGTGATGCGATCGCACCACGCATCGATACGATCCAATGCCGCATCGCCAAAATTGAGAAAATGTCGCAGGCTATCACGCCAACTGGGCTCATCACTGAGCTGTGGATGTTGCGGCTGGAAGCGTTTCACCCGCTGTAAGAAGTCGAGTGAGGCGGCGCGGGACTCTCGGCCGGTGATAAAGAAGTACCCAATGACGGGATACATCAGTAGCCTTGCGAGCCAATGGCCGCCCAGCCGATAGCTGCTCATCAGTAACTTTAAGCCCCACAAACTACCGCGTTCGCTAATGCTTGACCAGTGTTTGGCCTCAGTGGTTGTGGTGGAGGCAAAGCGTTGTCCTGTGAGTTTACGGCGCAACATGCCAAAAAATAAGCGGGTGTGCATTTTGCTGATCTGCCAGTTATCGGCGAAGCCGCGAAAATGACTCACGCCATTTTCTGGGTAGATCACTTTGGTGGGCAGGTGCTGCGTTGGCGTGCCGCGCCAAAACAGTCGCACCATAATTTCGGTATCAAAATCCATGCGCTCGCCGATGTTCTCACCGCTGCTAAACAGTGCATTACACTCCGCTAACGGGTAGACACGAAAGCCGCACATGGAGTCTTGGATTTGCAAACTTAGGGTTTCAACCCACACCCAAAAATGGGTGATATAACGGCCGTATAAGCGCGCTTTGGGAATCGACTCATCATATTGTGGCAAGCCGCTGATCAGCGCTTCTGGATGTTGTTCCGCTGTAGCGATCATCGGCTTGATGTCATTTAAATCGTGCTGACCATCGGCATCCACTTGCAGCGCATGACTATAACCCGCTTGCCACGCGGCACGAAGGCCTGTGACCACTGCAGCCCCTTTACCACGGTTGAACGGATGGGTCAGTAACGTCACCCAATCAGCATGCTCGGCGGCTAATTCGTTAAGTAGATAACGGGTGCTATCGTCGCTGCCATCATCCACGAGAAAACAGTGCAACCCCAGTGGCTTTAGCGCGGTTAAGGTGGCAGCAATATAATGCACATGGTTATAGTTCGGGATGACTAAGGCGAGCTTCATGAACCGACGCCCTCAGCAAATGCTAGACGGCCGGAGGCATAGCGCCGTTCACCATCACTAAAATGGAATTGCAGTTTATGCTTGTTGGCTAAGTGCTGCACCGTCAATGTGACCGTGGCATCAGGTTGAATGAGCTGCTGGAATTTCAGCACTTCAACTTGGGCGACTGCCGCGGTGTAACCAAAGTACTGACAACCTAGTTGGATCGCCCAATCCAATTGCACCACACCTGGAAGAATGGGGTGGTCTGAAAAGTGCCCTTCAAAAGCGGGATAATCCGCGGGGACGACTAACTGCCATTGTGCTTCGTTTTCGAAGGCATAGTGGCTCACTACGGGCGGAAGTTGCGATTTAATCATTGTCAAAAAGTTGCAGTATGTCCTGTGGGCGCAATTTACCTTGAGCGTTATGCGGAAGATGGGCTGGATAGCGCCAGCGTCGAGGCAAGGTGACACGCTCAAATTGGCTCAAAAGATGTTGTTTTAAGGCGTTGTTTATCGGCAGTTTGCCGTTGGCAGCCAGTTCGGCCTTGCCAGCGTCAGATAATTCCACCGCCGCGCCCAGTTGTTGTCGCTGTCCTTGCAGCACCACGAGATAGCTTTGCGCTACCCACGGATGCCGATTCAGCAGATTTTCCATCTGTACCAGCGACAGACGTTTTTCTTCAATTTTTACCACGCGGTCGAGACGACCTTCTAAGCGGAATAGGTCATCACCCAATAATGTGATGCTGTCATCACAGCGTAGCTGCTGGTCATCGGGCAGATAAGGCGAAGTGAGCAGCAGGGCGCCATCTTCAGCCGCGCGAGCAATCTGCATCGGTGCAAAAGCTTTCCAAGCAGTTTCGGCACTGTGTTGGCGTCGATACGCAATCCCCCCCGTTTCAGTGCTGCCATACACTTCAATCGGCAAGCTACCAAAACACTGGCGAATGCCTTGCGCCGCTTCAAGTGGTAATGGGCCACCGGAGCTAAAAATTAAACTCGGTATGTGCAGTTGCCGCTCACGGTTAAAGGCTGCGGGTAAACGGGTAAGCTGCGCTGGACTGCTGATCAGGCACAAGTTAGGAAACAGTGCACTGTAATAACCTAAGGTCTCTGGATACTCCACCAAGTCGCTCAAAAATGGTCGACTGGCGGCCAGCGGCCACAGAATTTTAAACAGTAACCCGTAGATATGCTGGTGGCTCACGGTAGCGAGAACACTGCAATGCGGCAGATGTTTAGCAAACGTTTGCTCTAGTACCGTGACTTCGGCATCCAACTGCCGCAACGTTTTACGTACCGCTTTGGCTTGACCGCTGGAGCCTGAGGTAAACAGCAGTAACTCACCGTAGTGGGCCGCATCGGTTACCGTTGGCCAGGTGGCGGGCGCTGAGTTAACTTGTTTGCGCAGCGGCAGATATGGCACGGAATCACTTAATGGCAGATCGGCTAATACCCCATCAAATTCTTGAGCGAGTTCGGCGATGCTTCCAGGCTGGGTATTGGCGGGCAAAATGAGTTGTTTGCCAGCAAGCAGGCCTGCACATAGGCCGATGGCAAACAGATCGCTCGCTTCAGCAGCCAGTAACCAGCGCTGTTCGGATCGTGCTATCAGTTGCTGATGCAGTTGCTGTACTTGTTGCGTAAATAACGCGCCAGTGACGATGTCATGGTGGTTAAAGCTGATCAGTTGTTGCGCTGACGGACCTTGTTCCAGCCAGGTGTAAAGTAACTGTGTCATAACCGTCTCTCACGATCTTTTTAGCCAAAAATGGCGATATAACCATTCGCCACCCGCGAGGGAACCTATCAACAGATAGGCGATAAAGCCGTTATAAAGTGTCCATGCTTGCAAGCTGCTGTACAACGCGGTGTATGCGGCTGCTGCGCCATTTATCACAAATACTCCGCACCACAGCCCAGTCACTTTACGTAAATAAGGACGCGCCGCATCAGGGAGATCTGGCGCTGTAATTCGTGCCAGCCGCTCCACCATACAGGGCGGTTTGAGTAATGAGCTACCAAACAACAATAGCATGGTGCAATTGATCACTAGCGGATAAAGCAGCAGCCAATGTTGCTGCTTGGCGATGGCACTTCCCAGCGTCAGCAGCAAACCTAAGATAATCGGCACCAGCAGTGCTTTCACTTGCTGCCGTTGTAGCGCTAAGCGTAACAACAGCAATGCAGCCAGCGCCAAGGCCACCACATTGCCGGGGAGATACTGCAAGCCCAAATACACCGCCATTGGATAAGCAAGTAACAGTAACACGGTGAGTAGCTGCAGCGCGGCTGCCATTAAACGTTAACCAACTGCTCGATAGCATCAACCACATCAGCTACGGTGCGCACCGATTTAAATGATTCTGGTTGAATTTTTTTGCCTGTTAGCTGTTGCAGTTTTATCACAAGATCCACGGCGTCGATGCTATCAAGATCCAGATCTTCGTAGAGCGAGGCTTCAGGTGTAATGTTCTCCGCTGGCACTTCAAATTCATCCTGCAGAATACGGCTTAACATCTGCATAATTTGTTCACGGTCTTGCATGTTGCTCTCTCTTACACCTGTTGCGATTCAATAAACTTGGCCAAAGTAGCCACACTATAAAAATGTTCGCGAGTTGCTTCGGAATTGGCTTCGAGTTTGACATCAAAACGTTTTTTAATGGCAAGGCCTAACTCCAGTGCGTCGATGGAATCTAATCCCAATCCTTCCCCAAACAAGGGCGCGTCGGTGTCAATATCGGCTACAGCGACATCCTCAAGATCGAGGCTGTCGATGATCAGTTGCTTCAGTTCGTCATGTAAGCTCATAATATTCATTTAGTTGTTGTCGGTAATAACACTCCAAATCCCGAGTCAATAACCGCGCCTGTTTGGCGTGGGTGGCTATATCACCGCTAGGATTGGCATTAATCTGCTCGCCAGTTTGTACCTGTATCTCAATCGCTTGACGAGGAATCAGATACCAAGGGTCTTGCTTAGTTAGACCAGCATGTCGCACCTTGAGTAATACCGGTAGCACGTTGGCCGAAGTACGAATGGCAATATTAGCCGCACCTCGGGCAAATTCGTTGATCACGTTACCTTTTATGGTACGTGTTCCTTCAGGAAAAATAATTAAATTGGTGCCGCGTTGTAGCACTTCTTGGCAATCAGCCAATAGCAGATCCGCCTCTCGGTTGGGAATATACCCCGCCGCAGACACAACGCCACGCAAAAAGGGGTTGCGCCACAGCCCTTGCTTAACAATACAGCCAGCATTAGGCATTAAACTTATCAGCACTACGACATCAATGAGCGTAGGGTGATTGGCAACCACCACCATACCTTCGGCTTGACGTAGTTGTTGTATACAACCAGCATCGACTTTAACTACTCCGGCGGCAGTGAGCATCTTAACCATACCGCGAAACATAACATGCACCGCTTTCTGTACCCGCTTGATACGGGTATTGGTGTTGCCTGGCCAGTAACGTAGTACTGGCAAAATGGTCAGTGAACTTAGCAGACCGCCGACACCAAAAACGATATAACAACTCACGCCTGCTAACCAACGTAGCAGGTAGCCAAAGCCGTGCGCGGTGTTCATCTGCCATGCTCCAACAGCCATTGTTGATGAGCAATTTCGCCATGAAGATCATTGCCAGAGGCTAATGCCTGCAACAGTTGACCATAGCAAAGTGGATTATCGGTGGCAGCCGCTTGGGGGACGATAGTGAGTTGCGCTACGGGAGCCGATATCGCTGTGTCGCGACGGCTTAGCAGGAATGCTAGCGCTAATGGATACTCTAACTCGTCGGTATATTGGTCGTAAATCGGCGGAACAGGGTCATCACCATAGACCAACAATAGTGGCTGCTCACTGACTTGCAGTTGGGCATAGGCTTCATACATCGCTTGTGCCAGTGTCTCGCTACCAGCGGCAATAGAGGTCGATGGTTGGGTATTCTTGGCCACAATGCCATATAAACCACTCGCGGTATTGTGTACGGATTGACTAAAACCTGTTGGCGATAGTGGTTGCTGCGCCAACACATTTTCTAGCAGCACGATGGTGCGGTTTAACTCGCCATGACGGGAAGCAAAAATAGTACGGTAGTGGCTATCGGGTGCAGCAGTTAACGCTGCGTGCAGCATCATTTTGGTCAAACGACTAAAGCGGCGGCGTTGCATACTAGGCACTTGGCTAAGCGCTGGCGCCCGCTCATCGAGCGCGTCAGTGGTGGTGGCTTTGTGCCACTGAGTCCAAGCAGTAGAATCTTGGTAGGCTGGCGACCAAGCACCCCAAGATAAAATATTAAATGCTAGTGGCACTGCTACCTCTTTTTTAAAACCGTTCCTTGAGGATGTTACAACATCAAATCCTGATGTCTGTTCGTGGCGTTGGGCTTATTGCGGGGTATTCTACACTGCTTATGGGCGGGGAATGAAGGCATTTTGTTAACGCCGAATGTAAGTGTTAACAAAATGCGCAGTGTTGTGCGTTAGCTCAAATTATTATTTGCTTAATTGCTCAGATAGGCGACGAATGACGCGCTTCACTTTACGGGTGTTATCTGGGCCCATACGGACCATCAATTTTTGCGCGTTTGGTAGGGTTTCCAGTTTCGGATCAACAAAGCGATAGTTAACGCTGATGGAATACAGTTCAATCGGTTGGTCAATCACAGGTGCGGCCAAAATCTCTTTAAACGCTTGTTGTAAGCGTGTATTGAAGTTAGTGTCTGGATAGCCAAGCTCGGCGAAAGCTTGCTCTAACAGCGGCTTCATACGTTGGTAAGTTGCCACTAACTGCTCATCATTCAAGCCAGATAAAAAGTCCGCATACATATCGTAACGGTGGTAGCTATCTGGGTTGAGATAGGTTTTGTTGGTGATATCAGTAACGGTAAAACTTTGGGCCGGCTCTTTGAGCGGGCTGGTTTTACGCGCTAACTGACCTTGCGCGATATTGTCGACGAATACCACAAACTGACGCACCATATCGCTGTTATTCAGCAGGCTATCAATCGCCATGCCGTTGGCCATGGCGACCACTTTGTCGTGCACAAATGTATCACTGTTATTCAATTCCGGTAGCGGCTCTACTTTCGGTTGTTCCACTGCTGGCTGCTCTGGTGCTTGCGCGGTAGGCTCAGGCGTGGCTTCGGGCTCTGGTACATCCGCTTCGGTCACTAGCGGTTGCTCTGGTGCAGGTGCAGGAAGTGCGACTTCAGTACGCGCAGCTGGCTCCTCATCGGTTTCTTCGGTGCTCCAGAAATAGTAACCGGCACCAGCGCCAATCAAAATGACGACGACGAGGGCCCAAATCGCATTGGCGGTTCCGCTGCGCTTTTCCTGTGGTGCGATTCTGTCTTCTTCATTGACTTGCATGACATATCCTTAACGCGTTATCGGTGGCCTGTATCGACACGAAGCCCCATTCTGCAAATATTGCCTATGATGTCCAGCATTGGCGCTGGGTGGCACTGAGTTTATTTAATTTTTGCGAGTTGCAAACAACGATTATGGTTGCAGAATATTTAACCATTACTGAACCATGAACGATCAGGCTTGTACATATTGTTGTCGATCTCCGAGCCAGCGCTCAATAATAGCATCAACATTTTCAGGCGCTTGCGACATCACATGTACCGCTAATTTTTGAATATGAGGGATCAGCGCCTGATCCCGTACTAAATCTGCTACCCGCATATCTGCCAGACCTGTCTGCCTTGTACCGAGTACTTCACCTGGACCACGGATCTCGAGATCTTGCTGCGCGATAACAAAGCCATCGTTGCTTTCACGCAACACTCCGAGGCGTTTGGTGGCGGTTTTCGATAGCGGCGGTTGATACAGCAGGACGCAATGGCTAGCAATGGCACCGCGCCCCACCCGACCGCGTAATTGGTGCAATTGTGCCAAGCCTAAGCGCTCAGGGTTTTCAATAATCATCAAACTGGCATTGGGCACGTCTACACCGACTTCAATCACTGTGGTGGCAACTAACAGATTTAGCTCACCTTTTTTAAAGCTATCCATCACCGCTTGTTTATCGGCGCTTTTCATGCGGCCATGCACTAAGCCGATGTTTAGCTGCGGCAGTGCTTGTTGTAACTCTTGAAAAGTATCTTCCGCCGCTTGGCATTGCAGGACTTCGGATTCATCAATCAGGGTACATACCCAATAGGCTTGACGGCCATCGTTTAGCGCGGCGTGTCTGACTCTATCGATAATATCCTGTCGGCGTGAGTTGGCAATTGCAACGGTAGTGACTGGGGTGCGCCCGGGGGGGAGCTCATCAATAATCGAGGTATCTAAATCGGCGTATGCCGTCATCGCCAACGTGCGAGGAATCGGTGTCGCAGTCATGATCAGTTGATGCGGATAGAAACCCTGTTGAATGCCTTTTTCGCGCAGACCCAAACGTTGATGCACACCAAAACGGTGCTGCTCATCAATGATGATCAGCGCCAAGCGCTGAAACTGCACCTGCTCTTGGAAGATGGCATGGGTACCTATTACCATCTGCGCATGTCCGTCACGGATATCCGCCAACTGTTGTTCGCGCGCTTTGCCTTTGAGTTTGCCAGCCAGCCAGCCTACTTTAAGCCCCAACGGGGTGAACCAGTGACTAAAGTTCAGTGCATGTTGCTCGGCTAACAGCTCTGTTGGCGCCATCATCGCGACTTGATAGCCGTTTTCAATCGCTTGCAGTGCAGCCATCGCTGCCACTAAAGTTTTGCCTGAGCCCACATCACCTTGCACTAGCCGCATCATCGGATGGGGCTGACTGATATCTTGGGTGATGTCCGCAACAACGCGTTGCTGTGCACCTGTCGGAGCAAACGGCAGCGAAGCGAGAAAGGGCGTCAGCAGTTGTTGCGTGCTTTTGAGGCTGACGGCCTTATCGCGTTCACTACGCTGACGGAGTTTGAGCATACTGAGATTGTGTGCCAGCAGCTCCTCTTGCACTAAACGCTGCTGCGCTGGATGAGTGCCCTGTAATAGCTGAAACTGATCTACGCTCACCGGTGGGCGATGCATGATGCGAATCGCCTGCGCTAGGCTTAGGTGATTGGGCCGTAGACTTTCCGGCAGTAGCTCAGTCAGTGCCCCTTCTTGTAACAAGGCAAGCGCTTGCTCAGTAAGCTTCATCCAACTGGCTTGGCGTAAGCCTTCCGTAGTGGGGTACACCGGCGTGAGCGAATCGCTCAGTTTGGCTGACTCGTCGGCGTTGAGAATCTTGTACTCTGGATGAATAATCTCTGCGTGTTGATTACCACGGCGGATTTCACCGTAGGCGCGAATGCGCGAGCCATTTTGCATGCTGTTACGCTGCGCGGCAGAGAAGTTGAAAAACCGCAGCGATAGCGCGCCAGTATCATCGCGCACATTGCATACCAACATGCGGCGTCGGCCGTTAACGATTTGCGTGGATTGGATTTCTGCTTCGATGGTGCCGTAGTTACCGAGTTGCAGTTCGGCAATTGGATAGATGCGGGTACGGTCTTCGTAGCGCAGCGGCAAATGGAACAGCAGATCCTGTACTGTGTGGATCGCCAACTTGTTGAGTTTCTCTGCCATTTTGGCAGCGACCCCTTTCAGTTGGTTAATGGGAAATTGATCCAGCCGTTGCAAGGTTTGATTACCGAATTACTGTGGATTTATACATATAGTATCAAACCCGACAGCTTTGACAATGGCGTGTTTTTCAACCACTGTCAAAGCATTAGCTAAAAATGCACTTATGCTGCTGCGTGAGTGACCAGATACGCCATATACCCCAAATATCCAGCTAGCAAGGCAAAACCTTCTTTGCGGCCAATACGCATATTGCTCATAGCAAATGGCAGTATCAAAATTGATAGCACCAACATGACGCCGAAATCCAGCAAACTGAAGCCAGCAGAGGAGATCGGATGCACTAGGGCAGTGACTCCTAATATGCATAAAATATTGAAGATGTTAGAGCCTACAACGTTACCGATGGCAATATCGCTTTGGCCTTTGAGTGCTGCCACCACAGAGGTCACTAGCTCCGGCATACTGGTGCCGATGGCGATAATGGTCAAGCCGATAACTGCTTCGCTGATGCCAAACATACGGGCTAAATCTACCGCACCATCAACAAATAAAATGCCGCCGCCGATTAAGCAACCAATGCCGACTAAGATCAACAGCGTTGATAACCAAGGATTGCGTGGGCCAGCTTCGATCTCTTCAGCATCTTCATCACTAGAGATACGGTAGCTGTGCCACAAAAATGCCAGCAACAGTGCGAACAGCACCGCACCATCAATCCAGCCCAGTTGGCCGTCGAGTAGCAGTAGCAACAGCACGACTGACGCGCCAATCATAATCGGAATATCGCGTTTCACTGTTTGTGATTGCACGCCGATTGGGCGAATGATGGCGGTTAACGCTAAGATCAGGCCGATATTGGCAATGTTGGAGCCGATAACATTGCCCAGCGCAATACCAGAGTTACCGGACAGCGCTGATTTCACGCTTACAGCTAATTCAGGCGCACTGGTACCGAAGGCAACAATGGTTAAACCGATCACTAATGGTGTAATCCCTAAACGCAAGGCAATGGCACTCGCGCCGCGTACCAAGGCTTCCGCTCCAGCGGTAAGAATCACAAAACCACCAATAATGGCGAGAACAATAAAGGTCATAACGTCTTCCACAAGTCAATTTAGGCTTGATTAGGCCGTCAATGTCGTTCTGTAAACAACATGTTAGGGCATCTGAGGTCGGCTATTGTGACATATACTGTCAAAAAGATCCCAACACTGTTGGGATCTTTTTATTCAGGCATAAGTTAGCGGTTGTTAGGGGCTGTCACTGCCCGAAGGGTTCATTTAAACGCCTCCTGAACTTTGTTGCCTCCAGTTTGCTTAGTTGACTAAGCAAACTGGCTGCGCCTTGTTCATAACGCGTTTAATTTGAACAAAAATGAAACACTAAAGATAAACAGCCCCTAGAGCTCATCTTCCCAGACTACACGATTACCGCGCAGGCCTTCCAGACGATCGATATAGGCTTTTTCTAGGACGTGCCGTTTAATCTTAAGTGTGGGTGTTAGCGCATCGTTTTCAATGGTCCAAGGCTCAGTCACCACCAAAATGGCGTCGATGGTGGCATGCGACTCAAGGTGCGGATTGACACTATCCAGCGTTTCCTTGAGCGACAGGCGTACCTCTTCACGCGCTTGCAGTGCGGCTCCCTCAGATAATTGCACCAAGGCGATTGGGTGCGGTAACCCTGTGCCCACCACACAAATCAGCTCGGCGTGCGGATCTTGCGCCAATCTGCGTTCAATCGGCACTGGCGCTACGTACTTGCCTTTGGCCGTTTTAAAGTTGTCTTTCACACGGCCGGTGATGCTGACATAACCTTCGTCATCAACACTGCATAAGTCACCAGTTTTAAAATAGCCCTCATCATCAAAAGCGGCGGCGGTCGCTTCCGGCGCATGGTAGTACTCCTGCATTAAGCTTGGGCTTTTGATCAACAACTCGCCTTCAGGTGATTGCTTAATGTGGCAGCCAACAATCGGCTTACCCACTGTGCCAATTTTGGCGGCATTGAATGGATGGTTGATAATCGAGTAGGCACAGTTTTCGGTCATGCCCCACGCTTCGCAAATATCCAAACCAATGCTGTGATACCAATGTACCAGTGAGGGCGGGATGGGGGCGGAGCCTGAACCGAGCAAGCGGGCTTTATCCAAGCCTAAACCTTTATGGATTTTGCGTTTTACCAACCAGCCGAGCAGTGGGATGCGCAGTAACGTTTGCAGCTTCTTGTAGCTACCCACCTTGTCGATGATATTTTTCTGGAATAGCGTCCACAGCCGCGGTACCGAGAAAAATACCGTCGGTCGCATGCGTTGCACATCCGCCACGAAGGTCTCTAAGCTCTCGACAAACGCCACGGAACATCCAGCGTAAAATGAAGAGCCTTCAATCGCGACTCGTTCAGTGATATGCGCTAATGGCAGATAGGAAATAAGTCGGTCATTGCCATCGGCTTTGAGATCCCGTACCACGGCATTACATGTCCAGCTGTAAGCCCCAAAGGTTTGTACCGCGCCTTTAGGTTTACCCGTGGAGCCAGAGGTGTAGATCAACGTCATAATTTGATCTTCCATCGGTGGCAGTGGGTCGACTAACGGTTTGCCAAGATTGAGCAACTGTAGCCATTGGTATTGAGCTGGCATGGTGTCATAGGGCAGGGCCAGCCGCAGAATATCGCCACCGACACCGGGTTCTTGATCCGGCCAGTGGTCCAACTTACCGACAAAGATCGCCTTACAGCCGCTGTGCTCCAACACATAGCGGATAGTATCGGTATTGGCCGTTGGGTAGATGGGTACGCTGATATAGCCGCCATACATCAGCGCTAAATCAGTAATAAACCATTCGGCGCAGTTTTTTGATAGCAGGCCGATTTTATCGCCGGGTTCAAACCCCAAATGGCGCAATGCACCAGCGATCTGCTGCACCGCTTGCTGCACTTGCCGCCAAGTGTAATCTTGATAGTGCCCTTTAATGGGTTGTCGCAGGTAGATCTCGTCACCCTGTGTGGTGGCCCATTGATTCAACATATCAACCGGACTGCGGTAGCTCGTTGTCATCGGGGTTCCCCTTATAGTCTAGTTATCATGAGTGCTATCGAGTCACTGCCGTGGTCCCCCAAAATCACCCAGCAGGCCGAGAACTTTCTGTTTTTAATCGACAAAAAGTCTCCAATAAGTATGGAGTGCCCCTGATAGTGCTGCAAACTATTTACAGTGCCGCAGCCTAGGAAATTAGTGGAATATGCGATAAGGCGAGGAAAGGGTAAAAGAGAGGGAAATACCAATAAAAAAGAGCGCCTTAGCGCTCTTTAGTCGATACTTAACTGTGAATTACAGCGCGGCAATGGCATCCATTTCTACTTGCACATCTTTTGGCAGTTGCTTAACACCAATGGCAGCACGAGCAGGGTACGGTGCGCTGAAATAGCGGCTCATCACTTCATTTACTTTGGCAAAGTTGGCCAAATCAATCATGTAGATATTGAGTTTGACGATATCAGCCAAACTGCCACCAGCGGCTTCACATACCGCTTTCAGGTTTTCAAATACTTGTACCACTTGGGTTTCAAAGTCTTCACCTGCCACTTCCATCGTGGCGGGTACCAAGGGGATCTGACCAGATAAGTACAAGGTAGAATCTACTTGTACCGCTTGCGAGTATGTACCGATAGCGGCTGGAGCTTGGTCAGTTGCAATAATCTTTTTTGTTGCCATAACGCCGATTTCCTTATGTTTAGCGGTTACGAGAAGTACGCAGCACTTCAGGTAGTACCCGAATACGGCGCATCACGTTAGCCAAATGTACCCGATCGCGCACAGTGATACGCAGGTGGATCAAATACACTCTGCCATCGCGCTCTTCTGTGCTGATGTTGGAGATATTGGAGCCTTCCGCCGCAATAATGCTGGTGATTTTCGCCAATGCACCTTGGTGGTTAACGATCTCGATACGCAAGTTCGCTTGGTACTCAGCACCTTCTACTGCATCCCACTGTACTGGAATATATTTATCCGGCTCAGATTGGTAACCGCGAATGTTGGCGCAGTTTTCCATATGCACCACAAGACCTTTACCTGGGCTGACATAAGCCACCACCGCATCGCCTGGAATAGGGCGACAGCAGTTACCAAAGGTGACCAACATACCTTCGGCGCCACGGATTGGCATGAGTTTGCCATCGTCATCACCGCCCCTATTTGGATCGACGCTTTCGCCTTTCAATCGCTGTGCAATCAACAAGCCCATGGCGTTACCCAGACCAATATCGGTCAGCAGCTCATTGAAATTACTGTGTTTGGTATCTTTAACGACTTTGGCAATCTGTTCTTCGGTAAAGTTTTCCAGTTTCGCATCACCCAAGGCGTGGTTGAGTAACCGTTTACCCAGCGCAATGGCTTCATCCTGCTTGAGGAATTTGAGCACTTGGCGGATTTTAGCGCGAGCTTTACCCGTTACCACAAAGTTGAGCCAAGCCGCGTTAGGTTTGGCACCTTTGGCGGTGATGATCTCGACGGTTTGACCAGAAATCAAGGGTTGACTCAGTGGATAAGCTTGACGGTTTACGCGGGCGCCAACGCAGGTGTTACCTACATCGGTATGGACTTCGTAAGCAAAGTCCACGGGTGTTGCGCCAACAGGCAATTCGAGAATGCGGCCATCTGGGGTGAATACGTAGATTTCGTCAGGGAACAGTTCAGTTTTGACGTTCTCAACAAATTCAAAGGATGATGATGCACTTTGTTGCAGCTCCATCAGACTTTGCATCCACTTACGGGCACGCACTTGTGACGTGGTGGTGCCGCTTGCCGCGTCGCCACTTTTATACATCCAGTGTGCCGCCACCCCTTTATCAGCCATCTGATCCATATCTTCGGTACGAATTTGTACTTCAACAGGTAAGCCACGCGGACCAATCAGCGACGTATGCAGTGATTGGTAACCGTTGGTTTTCGGGATAGCGATATAGTCTTTAAAACGCAGCGGCCGGGGTTTGTACAGGCCGTGCATAATGCCGAGCACACGATAGCAAGTATCGACGGTGTCGACGATGACGCGAAAGGCGTAAATATCCATCACGTCTTCAAATTTAACCTCTTTAGTGCGCATCTTGTTGTAGATGGAATAGAGGTTTTTTTCACGCCCTTTAACTTTGCAGCCAACGTGATTTTCTTCTAACCGGCCACGAATGGCATTTTCAATCGCTTGGATCAGCTCTTTGCGATTACCGCTGGCGGTCCGTACTACCTCTTTCAATACGCGATAGCGCATCGGGTAGTAGGCTTGAAACCCGAGATCTTCCAACTCAGTCTTGATGTTATGAATACCGAGACGGTTGGCGATAGGGGCGTAGATTTCCAGCGTTTCACGCGCAATGCGGCGACGTTTATCGGGGCGCAAGGCGCCGAGTGTACGCATATTATGGGTGCGGTCAGCGAGCTTGATCAGAATGACGCGAATATCTTGCGTCATTGCTAGCATCATTTTGCGAAAGTTTTCGGCTTGCGCTTCCTTCTTATCGCGGAATTTGAGCTTATCAAGCTTAGAGACACCTTCCACCAACAAGGCCACCGATTCACCAAACAGGTTGGCGAGGTCTTCTTGGGTGACGTGGGTATCTTCGATGGTATCGTGCAGTAGCGCAGCCATCAGCGTCTCGTGGTCGAGACGCATGTCAGCCAAAATATGCGCTACTGCTACCGGATGGGTAATATAGGGTTCGCCACTCGTACGCATCTGCCCTTCATGAGCGTCACGCGCTATCTGATAGGCCTGCTTGAGTAGTTCAACCTGTTCCGGCGCTAGATAGGCGGTAGCGGCGTCTCTCAGACCTTCAAATAGATACAACTGGTGGTACTCCCGATATTGTTAACCTTACAGTGAAGAAGAGTTGTGGCCTTCAGCGATCGCGGCAACTGCGGCAATTTCAGCAGCTTCGCGCTCACGTACGCTTTGGCGCTCGTCAGCTTCTAATGTTTTAGAGTTAACTAAGCCTTGTTCGATTTCACGTAGAGCAATCACAGTAGGCTTGTCGTTTTCTTCTTCAACCAGCGGGTCTTTACCTTGAACGGCGATCTGACGTGCGCGACGCGCTGCAACCATGATCATGTCAAAACGGTTGCCGATCTGTTTTACGGCGTCTTCTACAGTTACGCGAGCCATGTGTTGGAACTCCAGTGTGTTCGATGAAAAAATGACGCAAAAGTGTACACTATGACTGTCACTCTGCCAATAGATCCTTAAGCATATCACTGTGGGTGATTGTTTGACTAGCTTGAGTCAGTCGTTGGCTGCGAATAATCGCGAGTAGATCAGTTTGTGCTTGTTTAAAATCATCATTTACGATGATGAAATCATATTCATGATAGTGCGACATTTCGGAAACTGCCTTAGCCATACGGCCGGCAATGACCTCGTCACTATCTTGTCCGCGGCCAGTGAGGCGGCGTTGCAGCTCTTCACGTGATGGCGGCAGAATAAAGACGCCAATCGCTTCTGGCATCTGCTGTTTAATCTGTTGTGCACCTTGCCAATCGATATCAAGGAACACATCAATCCCTTGTGCCAACGTCTGTTCAATCACAGTACGTGATGTGCCGTAGTAGTTACCAAACACTTCTGCCCATTCAAAAAAGGCCTGTTCAGCAATTAACTGCTTAAATTGCGCAACGGAGACGAAGTGATAATGCTGACCATTAACCTCGCCTGGACGTGGTTGCCGTGTGGTGTGCGATACCGACACCTGCATGTCTGCGGGTTTATCTGCTAGTAGGGCGGCGATCAGAGATGATTTACCAGCGCCACTAGGTGCGGAGACAATAAACAGATTTCCACGGGTAGTCATAGTTACTCAATCTACGGTGACGGCCTAAATTCGGCCAAGGACTAAAAATTAGGGGCGATATTATAGAGCGCTGCGCAATAGTGCGCCAGTACCGCTGACAATTGTGTGCAAATTCGATAGGCTTGCGCCAGTAAATTATCGAATTGGGGCGTCACAGAGAGGATATTGTGTTGTTGAGATCACTTATCTGCTTGCGGGGATATGACCAAGGACTGCGCCATGTGGCGATCAGCTTGGCGGTTTATCTATTGATACTGCTGCTGTGGGGGCTGACGACGAGTGGCGGTTTTGCCGCAATAGTTGCCATTGTGCTACTGCCTATTTTATTGGCGACGGCATGGCGACGGGTGCGTGATGCTGGGCGTCCGCCGTTGATGGCGTCCGTGGCGTTGCTGCCTTGGCTGCTTATCTTGTCTGCCACATTAACGATGTCGACTGGACCGGTGTTGTATTGCGCACTGGTGCTAGCCTTAGTATTGCACCTAGGTTTTGCGTTGCTACCTAACGTGCAAGCCAAGGGCGCACGCGCCCAACGGCGTTATGTGCAAGGTTACTGTGGGCCAGTGCCGCTTGCCGTGGCAAAAACCACACAGCGGGTTGAGCCAACCATTGGGGGCGCAGCAGCGGTGAGCCACGATGATATGGTTGATGACAATGAGGCAACGGCATTTGAACGGTTAAACTCGGCCTATCAAAAAGACAATAGCGTGGCTGAACTGCAGCAAAATCTGCGCATGTTGGGGCAGTGGTTGCTGCGTTATCGTAAATTTGTCGCCGTGGCGGCCATCGTCGTGCTGGTGTGCATTGGCATCACCAGTTGGTGGATGTCTGCCGACAGTGAACAACCAACCACTCATACCGAAACAGTCGCGCCAGCCACTGATGCGGTTCAGTCAGCGCGAGAGATTGTCAAAATGCCCGACCATTTCAGCCTGATGCTGCAAGGTGATCAACTGATCATGCAATGGCTGGGGGATACCATGACCCTTGGCAACATGTGGGATCTTGCCAGTGCTAGCGGCGATAAACGCTGTGCCAACATGGAGTTTAATGACGGCAGTCGCTATCGGCCGATGCAGGTCAATATTGTGGCGAACGGTGCCGTAGAAGCCAATTTTAGTCCGCTAGATACTCGGCAGATAGTCAATGATGTAGCGATGCGCGGCAGTTTCTCGCTGTGTGGCTATGACTTTAGTCTCAAAGGTAGCCAAGCGGCGTTACAAGCGAATAGCCAATTTAGTCGCTTGCTCAATTAGGATAAAAATCATCAATGCAGATGGATGTTAATGGCATCAAGCAGCATGTTTTGCCGCACTATTTGACGGCAGCAGAGCTGGAATATGCCAATTTAACTGTGGCTCCGTTGGGGAACGGCCACATCAATAGTACTTGGTTAGTGAGTAGTAACCAGCGCCGTATGGTGCTGCAACAGCTCAACACCCAAGTGTTTACCTCGCCGTGGTCGGTGGTTGAAAATGCCATGGTGATTGCCAATTTTTTACAGCAGCAAACAGATAACTATGCATTGCTGCTGACCTATCCCGTGCTGACGTTGGCTGGACAATTGGCGGTAGAAGATGCTCAGCATGGCTTTTGGCGAGCGATTTCATTTGTGGAAAACAGCCATAGCATTGAAAAGATGCACACCACCGAACAAGCGCAGCAAACGGCTTATGCTTTTGGTACGTTTGCCGCCGCACTGGGGCAGATGGATACGCAGCAGTTGCAGCAAACCATTCCAGATTTTCGCCATTTGGCGGCGCGTCTGCAGCGATTGCAGCAGGTAGCGCAGGACGACCCGCAGCAGCGGCGCCAGCATTGCCTGCAGTGGCTGGCTTTTGCCGAAAGCCAACGCGCGTTGTTGGATGAGGTTGCCGAAATGGAAGCCAAATTGCCACTGCGGATCTGCCACAATGACACTAAGATCAATAACCTACTATTTGATGCTGATAACCAGCCGATGGCGGTGGTGGATCTCGATACGTGCATGCCCGGCTATCTGATGTATGACTTTGGTGACATGGTTCGTAGCTGTTGTGCCTCGGTGGCTGAGGATGCGACGCAACTGGCCGAGATTGACGTCTTACCGGACTATTTTGCCGCGATCAGCCAAGGCTGGCTGCAAGCGTTGGCGCCAGTGATGACGCCATTAGAGCGTGACAGCCTGTGGCTCGGGGTGAAAGTTGTCACCCTGATGTTGGCGGTTCGCTTCCTCACCGATTATTTAGATGGTGACCGCTATTTCCGTATTCACCATGCGGAGCACAATTTAGAACGTGCTATCAACCAATTCACCTTATATCAGCGATTTGTTGAACACCAAGACCAACTGCAGCCCTTGCTGCAAGCTGATCCTATATTCGCTGAATAAATATTCACTTAAACTGCAAAGCGATTGAATAACTCCGTGTGCTTGTTACTCTAGGGTAGGATTTAACACGGAGTTAACTAAATGACGTTTGCTGAAGCAACCTCTGCTTTTGCTTCCTATGCTTGGGGCCCGCACATGCTGGTGCTGTTAGTGGGTGGCGGGCTATTCTTTCTGTTCTATTCTGGCTTTGCGCCGTTTCGCTATCTTAAACATGCGATCAACATTTTGCGTGGCAAATACGATGAACCCAACGCGGAAGGGCAGATCAGTCACTTAGGTGCCTTGTCCAGCGCCATGGCGGGCACGGTTGGCATGGGCAATATTGGCGGCGTGGCATTGGCGATGGTTGCGGGTGGCCCCGGCGCAATTTTTTGGATGTGGGTCAGTGCCATTATCGGCATGGCAACCAAGTTTTTTACCTGTACCTTAGCGATCATGTATCGCGGTCATGATGATCGTGGCGAAGTACGCGGTGGGCCAATGTATATCATCACCGAAGGGCTTGGCCCCAAGTGGAAACCGCTCGCTATCTTCTTCGCCGTTGTTGGCATGATGGGCAACTTTCCGCTGTTTAATACCAATCAGTTAGTCACCATCGTCAAAGAATGGCTGATACTTGGGCCGGACAGAACGGTAGGCGCGCAGGCTGGGCAGCACTTTTGGTTAGAGCTAGCGCTGGGTGGCGTGGTGATGCTGGTGGTGGGCAGCGTGGTGCTCGGCGGCATTAACCGTATTGCCGCGGTGGCAACCAAAGCGGTACCGACCATGATTTTAGTGTATGTCAGTTGTGCTATCTATGTGATTGGCTCGCATATTGAGCAAGTGCCCGGTTACTTAGTGCAGATTGTTTCTGAAGCGTTTTCAATGCAGTCTGTTGCAGGAGGTGTGTTGGGGACACTGGTGGTTGGTGTCAAGCGTGCGGCATTCTCTAATGAAGCAGGGATCGGTACTGAAGTGATGGCGCACGGTAGTGCTAAAACCGCTGAGCCAGTGAAAGAAGGTTTAGTGGCGATGCTTGGCCCTGCGATTGATACCTTGATTGTGTGTACCGCAACTGCGCTGATTATTCTCATTTCTGGCGTATGGCAGCAGGGCGGGGCGGATGGTATCAGTTTGTCGAGCCTCGCATTTGAGGAAACCATGCCGGGGGTCGGCCCTTATCTCCTGCTGCTGTGTGTGGTGTTTTTTGCTATTACTACTATCATCACGCAAGCATTTTATGGCAGTCAGTGTTTTCGCTTTCTGTGCGGTAGCCGTTATCTTTCGGCTTATCAGTGCTTTTACCTGTTCACCATTCTATTTGCGGCGACAACTAGCTTAGACAACGTTGTGAACCTGATTGATGGTGCCTATGCCTTGATGGCGATTCCAACCATGATCTCGGCGGTATTATTGGCGCCCAAAGTGAAGCAAGCGGCGCAGCGCTATTTTGCCTCGCTGGAACAAGCCAACTAGCGCGACGATAGCAACGAAAAAAGCCCCAAACTGGGGCTTTTTTTGACTAAGGCGTGGCGATTAACCGCCAGCTTTCTGTGCTTCACTGTACTGCATTTTTTGATGATCTTTACCCATGGCCTCAGCCACTTCTGGCGGCATGTAGTTTTCATCGTGTTTTGCGAGCACTTCAGTGGCTTCCAGTTGGCCTGGCCCCGTCAACACGCCTTGCGCAACTACGCCTTGGCCTTCACGGAACAGATCTGGCAACAGGTCGTCATAAGTTACCGTGACTTGGCCACCCGCTGCATCGTGTACTGCAAAGCTTACGCGCAAGCTTTTTGGATCACGCACTAGCGATCCTTCAGTTACCATGCCACCGATACGGATACGGTCGCCGACACTTGGCTTAATGCCAGTGTCTACTTTACCGTTCACAATCTCTGACGGGGTGTAGAACAGGTTCAGGTTCGAGTTCAACGCATACAGCAGCAATGATGCCACTACCGCCACGCCCACAACAAGGCTGCTGGCTAACACTAATCTTTTTTTACGTCTTGAGTTCATTCTTTTGCGCTCCGGTGTTGCGCCAAACGCTCTTCACGCTTAGCTTTCGCTGCTATCTCTTTGAGAACTCGCTTTTTGCGAGTCAAAGTCACGCCAATCAAAACCGCCAATGACGCATAGGCCACGCCATAGGACAACCATACGTAAAAGCCGTAGCCTCCCATATGGAAAAAATCAGCTATTGAGTGAAATTGTGCCTGCATTATTTTGCTCCTTGAGCCAACGCCATTTCACGAACCCAAGGACGCATGCCGTTACGGGCCAGCACCTCTGAGCGGAAACGGATCAAACTTAGTGCAGCAATCATGACGCCAAAACCGAGAATATTGATCACCAGTGGGATTAACATGTCAGGTGGCATGGCAGTTTTACCGGTCATTTTGATTGAGCTCTGGTGCAATGAGTTCCACCAATCAACTGAATACTTGATAATTGGAATATTAATTACACCTACTATAGATAAAATACCAGCCGCACGTGCCGCTAATACCTTATCTTCGAACGAAGCGTAGAGCGAGATCACACCTAGGTAGAGAAATAGCAGCACTAACTCAGAGGTTAAGCGTGCATCCCATACCCACCAAGTGCCCCACATAGGCTTGCCCCAAGTAGAACCTGTCACCAAGGCGATGAAGGTGATCACTGCACCCACTGGTGCAATGGAAGCGGCCATCCAGTCGGCCATTTTCAACTGCCACACTAAACCGATAAATGCCGCGATTGCCATCGATACATACGCCATCATTGACATAGATGCCGCAGGTACGTGTACAAAGATGATACGGTAGCTATCACCTTGCTGATAATCGGTAGGCGAGAATACCATGCCCCAAATGGTGCCGGTCAGCAGCATTAGGATGGCGATAACTGAAAGCCAAGGAATAAATTTCCCTGCTAGCCGATAGGCGCGTTGCGGCTCGGCGTAAGGATGCAACCATTTCCACATATTAGTTAGTACTCACACGTAAAGAGGCACCAATAGCAAACGGCGCCAAAACCAAAGAACCGACCAGCAAGGCAGCAATAATTGCTAGCTGACCATCATAAGGTTGATTAGAAGCGGCAAACTCAATTGCCCCAGTAGCAAAAATCAGTACTGGAATATACAGCGGTAAAATCAGCAAGCTGAGTAATACGCCGCCTTTTCTTAAGCCCACAGTAAGCGCCACACCAATGGCACCCAGCAAACTCAACACCGGAGTGCCAAGCAGTAACGTCGCAATCAACGCGGGGTAGGCGTTGTCTTCCATATGCAGCAGCACTGCCAGCAATGGTGCGATGATAATCAGTGGTAACCCCGTCAATAACCAATGCGCTAATACTTTGGCGAGTACTAGCAACTGCAGTGGCTGCGGGCTGAGCAGCATCTGCTCTAAGCTGCCATCGTTGTAATCGGCTTTAAAAAGACGCTCTAGCGACAACATTGATGCCAATAGCGCTGCAACCCAAATGACACCAGGGGCGATGCGGCTGAGGATCTTCGCTTCTGAACCAATCCCCAACGGGAACAGCGTCACCACAATAATAAAGAACAATAATGGGTTAAAAATATCGCCGCGATGGCGCACTGCAATTTTCAAATCCCGCATCAGCAGGGTGAAGAATGCTTGTGTAAAACTAATGCCTCGTTTCATTCGTTCCCTGCTCTATACAAACCGGTATTCCAAACGGATTTTGCGTAACCGCTCGTCGGAAATAATGCCCATATCTTGGTGAGTGGTCACTATTACGCAGCCACCGTTATCGGCATGCTGTATAAATAACGCTTCCAGTTCTGCTACACCGCGTTTGTCGATAGCGGTGAATGGTTCGTCAAGAATCCAGATCCGGCTATTGGTATGCCATAGCCGCGCGAGTGCCGTGCGGCGATGTTGCCCTGCTGAAAGATGTCCTGCTAACGCATCCTCAAAACCGGTGAGGTTCACCTTGCTGAGGATCTCACGCTTGTCAAAATCGTTATAACCGCTAACCCGCAGATTAAAATAGAGGTTTTCTTCGGCAGTGAGTTCACTTTTTACCCCTGCTAAATGGCCGAGATAGAGTAAATCTTCGTTAAATTCGTCACGGCTACGGCTGATGGAGTCATTGAGATAGCACACATCGCCAGCGTACGGACGAGAAAGCCCTGCCAAAATGCGTAACAGACTGGTTTTCCCGGCACCGTTAGGGCCTTCGATTTGCACAATATCACCACTGCCAATGTCGAAACTAAGCTCATCAAATAAGATCCGCTCTTCACGAATACAGGTGAGGTTTTTTGCCGACAGCAATGTTTCTGAGTCTGGTTTAGTCACTTAACCCTCGATAAAACACGCACTTTAGGAGACGCGATTATCCTAACATAAAGCACCATGGTGGTTTACCAATATGGCTGACGAAGTTTCAGCAATTTGATGTGCTTCCAATAAAATGTAACTTTTGGGAACTTATTATTAAGCCAATAATACATTAGCGCTTTATTAACTTAAAAAGCCTCTAGAACTTGAGTAAGTTAAGGTGAGATGTGAGTCACAAAAAGATGAGTTATTGGGCAAATTGTTGTAGCCTGTGCGGGCAATGGAATCGTGCTGCGCTATATCAGCGCCAGCTAAACAACTCATTTTTAGCTAGGATTTTCCCATGATGAAAAGAACGCTGTTGATGACTGCAACTGCAGCTAGTCTGTTTACCCTAGGTGCCCAAGCAGCTGACGGTGAGGCGGTTTACAACAAGTCTTGCATGTTCTGTCATGCAAGCGGTGTGGGTGGTGCGCCACGTGCCCATGATGAAGCTGCATGGAAATCGCTGATGGATAAAGGTATGCCAACGATGCTGAAAGCCGTTAAAGAGGGCAAAGGCAACATGCCACCTAACGCGATGTGCGGTTCATGTACTGATGAAGAGTTCAAAGCTTCTATCGAGTTTATGGCAAAGAAAAAGCAGAAATAACCGATTTAAGTGGCACGTAGCCTAAGTGACTCATACGGCTGACGTGGCCGTTCTCTCATAAAAAAACCGGCCTAAGCCGGTTTTTTGTCGATGCAGTGTGTTACTGCACTTCTTTATCTAGGACTAAGTCAGCGGCAGCACCTACATCAATGCTGGCAAGCTTACCTTGCAAGTCACCGGCTTGTGGTTTGAGGTTGCCGTGTTTAGACAGTACCGCAATCACTTCCACATTTTTGCTATCGCTTAGCTTCACGTTGCCGCCCATGTTAGTGCTGTCGTCCAGCACTACTGTCACAGGTAGCGTTTTAGCGCTGATCTTCGTGGCGGCGACGGGGACGCTTGGGCCTTCAGTTGGGCGAGCAAACACGAAGATAATGTCGTTAGTGCTTACTTTATCGGCCAGCTCAGGTGATACAGATAAGTTGATTGTTACGGTATTAGCCGTTGCTGTCGCTGCTGTGCCATCTTTTTTGAACTTGGCATGAGTTGAGTCGTTTGGCATTGCACCATTAGTTGCTTGCAAACGCATCTTAGCTGAGTCGATGGCGTTGATAATGGCACTACGGTCTAAGTCGCTGCGATCGCTTTCGAGGATTTTCTGCCACGCGTCAATCGCCTTTTGGTAGTCCGCGGTGTAGAACGCATCCATACCAATCAACAATAACGTTGATGGGTCGTGTGGATCTAACTCCAGCGCGCGGTCAATGAGCTGCTGCACGATAGGGATCATTTTCTGACCCGCTTTGTAATAAAGTGCAGTGGCTTTTGGACCGAGTAATTCAGCGTGTTCACCGACCAGTGCAATCACTTGATCAAATGCGGCGATGGATTTATCAAACATACCAGCTTGCGTATAGGCTTGGCCTAGGCTGTACCATGCTTGGCTGTTATCTGGCTCAGCTTGGGTTTGCTGCTCCAACATCTGCACTCGCAACATCATCAACTGCTCTGGTGACATGCCGGCATGTGGATTTGATGGGTCAACCGCGGCGGTTGGATGTTCCACCTCTTGATAGGCGCCCAAACGTTGGTACATGAAACCTGCAACCACGATAACCGCTACTGACATCAAGCTTGGCCACAGTGCGCTTTTGCGTTTACCTTCAACGCTCAGTGACTCGTCTTGCCCCTGCTTTATGTCTTGTAGCAGACTGATTTCGAGCTCTTTCTTCATGGCGTCGAATTCCTGCTGGTCGAGCAGTTTTTCGTCCAAGTCTTTTTCTAACGCCGCTAAGCGTTCATTAAAGAGTTCGAGGTTGGTCTGTTGGCGCACGCCAGCTTCGCCGGCTTCAAGTAGTTTCTTCTGCCGAAAATGAGGGATCCAAATCAGTGCTAGGCTGACCAGCACTACAATCGCTATGAAAATCCAAAAGGTAGTCATTATTCACACTTCACTCGGTTGGTGATGGGGCGGACGACCGGATGTCGCTTGTTAATGGGCTGGAATTATTACTTAAAGATGTTTCATTGAACAGTAATATAACTCGGCGCCATAAATCCAATCGCCATGTTTGGGGACTGGTTCACAGTTCCTTATTTAAGTTAATAAACCGATGAAACTTCCCATGGGTCACTCGGTCACAGCCATGAGTTCTGTCCAGCTAAAACCCCTTTAAACATAGGGTTTTTGCATAATGAGAGCCGCGACCCATATTTGACTCAAAGGGGCAGACATGAACAATAGCAAATACTAAAATGAGCATAAGCTCAATTAAGTTAAGCTAGTTATAAAAGATTTTTACTTTAAGAATTAAAGTGTTGTGTGAGCTATTTAGTCGAGTCGTCAGGAGCCTATTACCTTAATAGCGCTGAAGACTAAACCTGAGGAATAACCATGATCCCAGAACTTGGACATTTTGCACTGATCATCGGATTAGCTTTTGCGGTGTTACTCGCAATTGTTCCGTTAGTTGGTGTTGCCAAAAAAGACCAGTACTTAGTGCGCTATGCGTGGCCACTTTGCTACGGGATGACCTTCTTTATCACGCTGTCAGTACTGTCGTTAGCTTATAGCTTTGCAGTGGATGACTTTTCCGTTGCCTATGTAGCATCCCATTCTAACTCTGAACTGCCAATCTTCTTTAAAATTGCTGCAGTTTGGGGCGGACACGAAGGTTCTTTGCTGTTCTGGGTGTTCTCTGTTGCTGTCTGGAGTGCGGCGGTAGCCTTCTTCAGTAAAGGCTTAGAAGAGGTGATGACCGCACGCGTACTGGCGATTCTCGCCATTATCACTATCGGTTTCTCACTGTTCATGTTGCTGACCTCAAGCCCATTTGAACGCTTGATTCCTGCGCCGATGGAAGGCCGTGACTTGAACCCAATGCTGCAGGACGTAGGTCTGATTTTCCATCCGCCTATGTTGTACCTCGGTTATGTGGGCTTCTCGGTGCCATTTGCGTTTGCGATTGCCGCATTGATGAGTGGTCGCCTAGACGCTGCGTGGGCACGTTGGACTCGTCCTTGGACCTTGGCTGCGTGGATCTTCCTCACTGGCGGTATTGCGCTGGGTTCATGGTGGGCATACTACGAACTAGGCTGGGGTGGCTGGTGGTTCTGGGACCCAGTAGAAAACGCATCGTTCATGCCATGGTTGGTGGGTACTGCACTGCTGCACTCATTGATTGTGACTGAAAAACGTAGTGCATTCCGTAACTGGACGGTATTGCTATCTATCTTTGCTTTCTCTTTGAGTCTGTTGGGCACCTTTATTGTACGTTCCGGTGTACTGACCTCAGTACACTCATTTGCCGCTGACCCAAGCCGTGGCTTGTTCATTCTGCTGCTGTTGGGGATTGCTATTGGTGGTTCATTGATCTTGTTCGCCTTCCGCGCCAGTGATATGAGCAGTCCGGCACGTTTTGAGCTGTGGTCAAAAGAAACCATGCTGCTTATCTGTAACGTGCTGCTGACGGTAGCCTCTGCCACGGTATTGCTGGGCACACTGTACCCGCTGCTTATCGACGCACTTGGCATGGGTAAAATCTCTGTTGGCCCGCCATACTTCAACGCTGTATTTGTGCCATTAGCGATTACCGCTTTCATCTTTATGGGTATTGGCCCTATCATCCGTTGGAAGAAAGCCAAAGCTGGTGAGATTAGACGTAAACTGCTGATCCCTGCCATTGTCTCTGCTGTGTTTGGTGTAGCCGTACCATTTATTGCTGGTGGAGAACTGAACCTGTGGGTCGTATTTGGTATGGGCGCCGCTATGTGGGTTTTCTTAGCCACTATCCAAGCGGTATTGACCATTGTTAAAGGCAGCGACGGCAAGGTGAAGATGAGTCGTCTTGGTCGTTCACAACTCGGTATGGTCATTGCGCACTTAGGTATTGCAGTGTCCGTCGTGGGCGGCACTATGGTGTCTAACTACTCTATCGAGAAAAGTGTCCGCATGGGGCCTGGCATCAGCCATGAGCTGGCGGGTTACACCTTCAACTACTTAGAGACTAAGAACATTGCTGGTCCTAACTACACCGCCAAACAAGGCCAAGTGAGTGTGACCAAAGACGGTAAAGAGATTGCGTTGCTGAAACCAGATCGCCGTCAGTACAATGTGCGCACTATGGATATGACCGAAGCAGGTATCGATTGGGGGCTGTTCCGCGATCTGTATGTGACAATGGGTGATCCAGTAAGTAATACTGAGTTCGCTGTACGGTTGAACTACAAACCGTTTGTACGTTGGTTATGGTTTGGTGGTGTGTTCATGATGATTGGTGGTCTGTTCGCCGCATCAGATAAACGCTACCGTGTAAAAGCAAAAGACGCTGTTGCTAACAAAGCTACTGCTGATAAGGCAGATCTTGCGTCTGCGTAATTGAATAAAGAGTGAAATATGAAAAAGCTGGTACTTTTTATTCCGTTGGTATTGTTTGTGGTACTCGGGTTCTTTCTGTTCAAAGGGTTGTATTTGAACCCGAAGGAGCTTGATTCTGCGTTGGAAGGTCGTCCAGTACCAGACTTTAAGTTGGAAAAACTGGAAGACGCTGCAGTTACCATTACTAACCACGATCTAAAAGGTCAGGTGTACATCATGAACGTGTGGGGCACATGGTGCCCTTCATGTAAATATGAACACCCATACCTGATGAAGATTTCGCGTCAGAACATCGTGCCTATTTATGGCATTAACTATCGTGACGAGCGTGGTCCGGCAATCGCAGAGCTGAATCGTCAGGGTGACCCATACTCGCTCAACATCTACGACCACGATGGTCGTCTTGGCTTAGACCTTGGCGTATATGGTGCACCAGAGAGCTTCTTGGTTGACCATAACGGTATCATCCGTTTCCGTTATGCGGGACCGATTGATATGCGGGTATGGCAAGAAACGTTCTTTCCGAAAGTCCAACAGCTCAAACAAGAAGCCGCCGAAGCAGAAGGTAAAGCATCATGAAATCACGTCTGATGACGCTGTTGATGAGTGTGGCGTTGGTATTTGGTGTTAGCTTGCTGGCTAACGCCACACCAGTGGATACTTATCAATTCAAAAACGAAGCTAACCAAAAGCATGCTATGGAATTAGCGCGCACACTGCGTTGTCCACAATGTCAAAACCAAGATATTGTGGATTCAAACTCACCAGTGGCACGAGACCTCCGTATGGAAGTCTATCAAATGGTTGATGCAGGTAAGAGTGATCAAGAGATCATTAACTTCATGACTAGCCGCTACGGTGACTTTGTACTTTATAAGCCTCGCCTTGATAGCAAAACCTATATTCTGTGGTTAGGACCGCTGTTGCTGTTACTGTTTGGTGGCGTGATTGCCTTTATCTTTATCCGTAGACAACGTATCAGTGTCGCTGCGGAAGAGATCTCTGCTGAAGACCAGCAGAAGTTGGCCGAACTGCTGAAGCGTCAATAATGAAGTTGCCGCATCTATTTGCTGTCCTCACTGTTGCCTTGTTGCCTCTTGTGGCACAGGCAACAGATGATGCGACAAATACAGCAAGTACGGCAGCTAGTAGCTCAACCGCTGACCGTATTAACGTCTTGCCACATGGCTTCCCCTTAAAGACAGTGCCTTTTAATGATGCCCAAGGTAATAGCCACGACCTCAGCCAATATAAAGGTAAAGTTGTTATCGTGAATATGTGGGCCACTTGGTGCCCGCCTTGTGTAAGAGAGTTACCAGCACTAGATCGTTTGAGTCAAAAGCTTGCAGATGACAATGTGGTACTGGTGCCCATCTCCATTGATCAAACTGAACAGCAACAGGTGCGTAGTTTTCTCAATGAACAGGGAATGCAGAACTTCAACAGCTTCTATGATCCTCATATGCAACTCAGCGAAATCTTCCCCCTCGATACCATCCCCGCCACTTTTATACTTAGCCCAGAAGGAACACTTGTTGCTTTTGTACGTAGCTTTGTGGACTGGGACGATCCAAAGGTGGAGCAAAAGATCCGTAAACTGATTGCACACCACCCAAAAAGCGTTAATTCGGCTGTTGGGGCGGCTAAATAAGGCTGAAATAACACCAGTTTGACTGAAAATATCGCTTGTTGCTGAAAAGATCAGCAAGCGATCTTTTTTCTTTAAAAAAGGGGTTGCGGAGTTTTTTGATGTCCCTATAATGCGCACCCACTGACACGGCAAAGCGCGAAAGCAAAGGTCGTAGAGGTGGTGATGAGGTGACTCATCACACGGCGAAAAATAAGTTTGAAATCAAGCTTGACGCCGATTGAGGGAAGTGTAGAATACGCAGCCCTGACCTGAAGCGAAGACGCTCAGGATGCTCTTTAACAAATTATCAAGCAATCTGTGTGGGCACTCTCAGAGTGATATATCGACAAACGATTTATCGACTTTATGAAGAGTGTTCATACGAACAGAATTCATTAGAGTCAAAACTTTTAATTGAAGAGTTTGATCATGGCTCAGATTGAACGCTGGCGGCAGGCCTAACACATGCAAGTCGAGCGGTAACAGGAAGTAGCTTGCTACTTTGCTGACGAGCGGCGGACGGGTGAGTAATGTCTGGGAACTTGCCTATTCG
>NZ_JBLXAT010000011.1:0-128898 GCF_048265805.1 Shewanella sp.
ATCATTTGATCACATGACAAGATGCGCATCTACCTTAATTTGATGATTTTTATCTAAATCATCAGGGGATTCCTCAGCACTCTGCTTGCATCACCACAATTTCAAGCCGTACCCGCTCAATACACCGGATGGATTTATCAACGTGCCATCAGCACCGCCATCAAAGCCGATGATCTGGCCCAAGCCGAGCAATGGCAGCAACAGTTGGCCCGCTATGATCCGTCAGCGCCGCTAACACAAGCCACAGCGGCGATGATCGCTAGTGCGCACAAAGGAGCCTAACCATGTTGTGCTTCAATAATATTGATAAAAACTATGCCGTCGGCAAACAGCAAGTGGCGGTACTACAAGGTGTTTCCGGCGAGCTGGCGGCGGGTGAAATGGTGGCACTGTGCGGCCCATCGGGCTCGGGCAAAAGCACCCTGCTACAGATTTTGGGGGCATTAGATTTACGTTATCAGGGCGAGATAGCATTTGCCGGTCAGCCATTTCCTCGTACTGCGCACACAGCCACCTTACTCAGACGACAACAGCTTGGCTTTATTTTTCAACGTTTTAACTTAGTCCCCGTATTAACCGCGGAAGAAAATGTGATGCTACCGTTGCAGCTGCGCGGTTGGTCAACGCAACAACAGCTGCAGGCTGCTCGCGCTATGTTGAGCCAAGTTGGCCTAGCCGCACAGTTGCAGCAAAAACCCGCCGCGCTATCTGGCGGGCAACAGCAACGAGTTGCGATTGCACGCGCCATGGTTAGTCGCCCAGCACTGGTCATTGCCGATGAACCCACCGCCAGTTTAGACAGTGCATCGGCACAACAAGTGATCAATCTCATGCGCGAGCTGTGCCATCAATCTGGCAGCGCGGTATTGGTTGCCACTCACGATCCGCGGATGGCGGCCAGTTGTGATCGCACCATCACGTTACACGATGGCCGCATTCTGATGGAGGCCGCAGCATGAAACGGCTCATTCCCCATTCGCTGCGCTTAGCATGGCGCAATATCTGGCGTAACCAACGTCGTAGCTTGCTGTCGCTGTTGGTGATCGCGATTGCCATCTTCGCCATCACAGCCATTGCGGGATTTGGTTTATCCACCTATGAATCGCTAGAGCAAGCGGCGATCCGCACCAATGGTGAGTTGCTGTTGAGTCGTCCCGGCTATTTAAAGGAGCAGGAAGAAACACCGCTGGCGGATGGTTTAACCGATAGCCAGCAATTAACGGCGCAACTGCTTAGCCGCGATGAGGTCAAACAAGTGGAACCCAAGGTGTTGTTCTCTGGTTTGATTTCTAACGGCCAGAAATCGGCAATTTACCTTGGGCAAGGTGTTACGCCTCGTTTGTTTGATTTGCAGGGGCCGATGCTAACCGTCAGCCAAGGCCACGCATTGTTGCCAAGCAGTTCGCCACGATTTAATGCAGATGAGCCCCAGATCATGCTTGCCACCGATTTAGCGCAATCGTTGAAACTCAATATTGGTGATTGGGTGACACTGATGAGCACCACCAGCAGCGGTGCACTCAATGCACTGGATGTGAAAGTGTGCGGCATTTTCAGCACCGGCGTGCCAGAGCTCGATAAACGCCAACTGTTTGTCTCCCTTGATACTGCGCAATCTTTGCTACAAAGTCAGCGGGTCAGCACCCTATCGGTGTATCTGCAACGCAGCCAATACACAAGTGCGATGAGTCAATGGGTTAACCAACAACTCAGCATCGCCCAGCAACCACTGGAAGTCACGCCTTGGTACGAGAGCGCGTTTTTCTACCAAAAAGTTCGCTCACTGTATGACCGCATCTTTGGCGTGATCCTTGCCATGGTGGTGTTTGCCGCACTGTTTAACACCCTCACCATGTCGGTGACCGAACGCACAACCGAGATTGGCACCCTTGCCGCCATGGGCGCGTGGCCCCGTGAAATCATCGGCGGCTTTATCCGTGAAGCGGGCTTGCTATCGCTACTCGGCGCATTACTGGGCGGCGTTGCTACCGCATTGCTGTGCTTGAGTTTGTTACAGCTCAACATTCAGATGCCGCCACCGCCGGGGCGCACCCAAGGCTATCCGCTAACCATTCTATTTTCTATTGATGTCTGGCTTGGCAGCAGTCTGCTGGTACTGCTGGTGTGCGTATTCGCGGCGTGGCTAGCGGCACGCAATGGCGTCAACAAACCTATTACTGAGGCACTGACTTATGTGTAACCGTCACTTTTTCATCAAACTATGCCGAAATTTTGTGTCCATGTTGGGATTGCTGTGCAGTATTCAGGCAACCGCTAGCGACGAACAACTGGAGGCTAGCGCGATGCTGCGAGCCGCCGATAGTTACCGTCTTGGTAGTGATCAAGCGCGAGTAGTGACCGAAGTGAACGAGTATCAGCAGCAAACCTTGCTTAACCAACGTCGTTACCACGTTTACATCAGTGGCAAGAACTCGTTGGTGATGTTTAAATCAGCGGCAGAATTAGGGCAAAAGATGCTGATGCTCGATCAGCAATACTGGTTGATAATGCCACGCAGTAGCCGCCCGATTCGTATCACGCCGATGCAAAAACTGCTCGGCCAAGCCTCCATTGGCGACATAGCCACACTCACTTGGCACCGTGATTATGACATCACAGCTATCAGCGCCACTGAGTTAATGATTGATGGCAAACCATACGCCTGTCAGCAGTTAACGCTTAATGCCAAAGCTGACAGCAACAGCTACCAGCGCATTACGTTGTGGATTAGCCAGCAGGACAATTTCCCGCTGCAAGCGGCGTTTTATCTCACCTCTGGCAAGCTGGCAAAAATGGCGCAGTTTACTGCTGGCGAACTGAACGGCGAGCGCCGCGTGGTCACCATGCGTTTACACGATAAACTGCAACCGCAAAAAATGACCGAAGTGCACTATCTGGACGTAAGCCAGCAAGCCTTGCCAGCGAGCTACTTTAACCCAGCGTTTCTGACGCGGACCACACTGGAACAACTATGACGCGCTCACGGTTAACGCCTTGTTGGGTGGCGCTGTGCTACGTCAGCGCTTTGGGTGCCAACGGCGCGACCGCAGCCGACTGGCAATGGGATTGGCAAAGTGGTATGACCAGCAATAAAGCCCAGACCAGTCGCTTTTTTGGCGATGCTGACAGCAGCAATCAATGGCAGTCGTTGCTGTCGTTGCAATTGACCGAGGGCAACTTACGCAGCACCGCCAATCTACAATATAACCGGTCACTAGATGGGGGCGGCGGCATTCAGCATGGCTCGCTGAGTTCACTTTATTGGCAACAAAGCCTTAATGAACAGGCTAATTGGGAAGTGACCCTTGGCAAAGTACAGCTCGATTGGGGGGTTGGTTATGGCTATCGACCACTGGATATTTTCAGCGACTATCAACGCCATCCGGTAGGTATTCAAGTCGAGCAAGGGGCGCAACTGGCCATGCTGACCCATTTCACGGCGAATGGTACGTGGCAGTGGTTAGTGAGCCGCTCACATTACTCATCAATTACACCAGCACAAACTCAGCAAGGATTAGGCATGCGCCGCTATTGGTTTGATGGTGTTAACGAATGGCAAGCATTGCTGTATTGGGATCAGCAGCGACATTGGCTAGCAGGGGCATCACTGGTTACCGTTATCGGCGATAGTCTTGAGTTGCATGGTTCTCTGCTGTATCAGCAACAGTATGTTTCACCCCAATTGCCCGCAGTCAACGAGTCCACAGCCCCCGTTACACTGCAAAGGCAGCAACACAGTTGGCAAACGTTATTCGGCTTTACTTGGGCGAACCGAGCAGGCATACAAATCATTGGTGAATATTGGTTTGATAGCCGCAGTTGGTCAAAACATGATTGGCAGCAAGCACAAACACTGGCGCAATTAGCGCTTGATCAAGCAGCGCTTAACAGTGCCATGCCAATTGATACCCGCCGCAATCCGGCGCGCTACGGCTACGGTTATCGTCACGCCAATATCATGCAACATACTATGCTGTTGCATTGGGCGGCTAACTCACGCTTTTGGCAACAAATTAATGACTCACTTGCCTCCTTCAGCACCAGCATTGACCTACTATTTGGCCCTGCGGACGGCAGCGTGGTACTCACGCCGAGGATGCGGTATCAACTCCGTGATAACAGCAGCAGTTTAGCCTTATCACTATCATGGCGATATTATGGTGGTCGCTCAGATGCCGCTTTTGCTAATCTGGGCCAACAGAGCGTAACTTGGCTTGGACTTACAGGACGTTTTTAATGGCACATTTGCTTGGCCAGTTGCAGTATAATTTACTGATACGCATAATGATCATTGTATTAGCGTGCAGCTTAATCGCCATTTTTACTTATTCCATCTGGCATGGTGAATTGGTTATCCATTTATTGATTAGCCTTGGTTATGGTTTAGCAGCCATAATGTCGTCGGCGTTGTTATCACGACTACTACCAAGTTTTCATCATGTTGGACGGTCCCTTCTGAGCATAGTATTAACCTTACTGCTAGGTGGCATGAATGCAGCTTACTGGGCGCTTGACGGTTGGGAACTGCAACATTTGCCTAAGCTGTTTCCCAGCTTATTACTGGCTCTCATCATCACGGGTGTCCTCACCTTCGGCTTTTACTTTTTTGAGCAGAAGTTTCGTGTCCAACAAGCATTGGAAGTTGCTAAAAGACAGCAAGCCGAACAACAACAAGCACTGCTACTGGCAGAGCTGAAACAACTACAAAGCCAAATTGAACCGCACTTTTTGTTTAATACGCTGGCAAATATTAACGCGCTTATCAGTCTGGAACCTTCCAAAGCCCAACAACTGTTATCACGGCTCACCTCTCTGCTAAGGCATAATCTGCACGCCAGTCGACGTACTCTCGCAACGTTGGGGGAGGAACTGGCATTGCTAGAAGATTATCTCGCTATCCAGCAGATGCGTTTAGGCGAACGACTACACTACCAGATTGAAGTTAGCGATGAATGTCGTCAATTACCTTGGGTGCCAATGCTGCTGCAACCGCTGGTTGAGAATGCCGTCGTACATGGTATAGAACCTCGCAGTGATGGCGGAGAAATAACCATTAAGGCGGAGTTAACCGAAAACACACTACGACTGGTTATCAACGATAACGGTGGCGGCTTTAGCGCACATAACAGCAGCGTGGGCCACGGCCTAGCGCTTGCCAACATTCACCAAAGACTCAATCAGCTATTTTCAAAGCAGGCCACGTTACAGTTACAGCAGCGCCAACCTTGCGGAGTGAGTGCCTGTATCAGTGTGCCACTCGCACAATTACAACAACTGACGGAAGGAAATGACTAGCGATGGCTTCCCATCACAGTGCCATGATTGCCGATGACGAACCGGTGCTGCGGTTCCATCTCAAACAGATGTTAGCTGAGCTATGGCCCGCGTTGACCATTAGCGCTATGGCTGAAAATGGTGAGCAGGCATTGGCGCAGATCTCCGAATGCCAGCCCGATATCATTTTTTTAGATATTCGTATGCCATGTAGTGATGGCTTAACGGTGGCAAAACACCTCAGCCAAGCCGCTACCCCACCACTGATTGTGTTCGTTACTGCCTATGATGAATATGCGGTTAATGCCTTCGAAAACAACGCAGTTGATTATCTATTAAAGCCCGTAAGTGAGGAGCGCCTCGCGCACTGCTGTCAACGCTTACAACAACGATTAACTAAGCCAGCTAATTCCGACTACCAGCAACTATTGCAACAATTGACGGCCCAGTTGTTGCCACCTTCCCAGAAGTACAGCAAGTGGCTCAAAGCCAGTAAAGGTGAGGATATTCATCTTGTAGCTACCGAACATATTCTCTATATTCGCGCCGAAGATAAGTATCTGACCTTAGTTGTGAATGATGGAGGCAAAGAACAAAGCTATCTGCTGCGACAATCACTACGGCAATTATTGGAACAACTCGACCCAGAACAATTCTGGCAGATCCATCGTGCCGTGATCGTCAATTTAGCGCAGGTCAGTAAAATACGGCGTACGCTCACAGGCATGGAAGCGATCGTCGCGGGGCATGCCTTGCCTATTAGCCGCATGATGCAGGCCAAATTCAAAGGTTAAGTTGGTTAACCTGAGCTTATGATTCTGGTACAGTACCCAGCTTGCTTAGTTGACTAAGCGGCACTGGCTGCGCCTCGTTCATCACGCGTTTAATTTGAACAAAAATCAAACATAAAAGGTCAACAGCCCCTCGCGTTTATTGCTGATTGTTAAGGAAAACTAATGAGCCCAACCCTATTAGTCGTGATCATCGTTTGTGTGGTAATTGCAGCGATTATTCTGATCCACAACGCCATTATCGGGCGCTTCAATGCAGTGCAACGGGCGTGGAGTGATGTGATTGCGCAAGAGCGGCAAAAGAATAAAATTCTGCCTGCCTTGGAAGATGTGGCGGCCAAATACGCCAGCCATGAAAAACAGTTATTAGAGAAAGTCACCGAGTTACGTCAAAGCCTAACTGAGTTATCGGCCGACAACATCGATGTCAAAACCTTGAGTAAAGCCGAAGGCCATATGGGGGCGCTGCTGAAAGGACTAACGCTGACGGTGGAAGCCTATCCAGATCTCAAAGCATCAGAAACTTATATGAAGTTGATGCGTGAAATCACTGAGCAGCAAGACAACATCGGTGCCGCCATTCGTATCTTTAACCGCAATGTTGAGCAGTTTAATAACGGGATTGAGATTTTCCCTAATTCCATCATCAACAGCATGTTTACCCGTAAGCATACCTTACAAGTGTTTGATGACAGCGAAGCCGCTGCTGGGTTTGAATACAAACCCAATTTCTAAGCCAACCACTAAGGTGCCAGCGGCAATGTTGGCACCCTCACACGCTAGACAGGGAAGCTATGCGGCACGCTTAGCCGCCAACCAGATGCCATGACAGAACCAAGTATTACTGGAATAAAACGGTTGTTCTGCAATCCACAGAATGCCCAAGTCAACCTGCTGCTTAATAGCATGAAGCAAGATTTACAGCAGGTAAAAGATGAACAAGCACTCTACCGACTCATGCGCCCTGCATTGAGTTTTAAAGGGAAAATCGGCTACAACAATACACTGCAGTGGTGGTTAGTGGCGCTTGGCGCGCTAATGTTATTACTGTTTTACGGCATCGACCAAGGGATGCCCACGGTTGAATTACTGCCAGCATGGGCCGCCGAACCAGTATGGCATCTGTTGCGATTTATTTATGACCTGCCTTTCGGCCCATGGTCATCAGGTGCCCTACTTATCGCCATCGGCTTATTGGTAATTATCAAGCGCCGCAGTCGCCTCAAAGGCTTAACCCAAGCTATCTGGCAGAAAAACCTCTTGCTCGATAATCAGCTTACTCAAGTGAACACTAATCCTGACGCACAAGCTGATAGCTACAAAGCGCGCTTTCACGAGTTTCATCGCGGTAACCACCGCCAGAGCATTGATTATCTATGTCGTGGTCACTACCCAGGCGAGCAGCATCAATTTGATTTTGAAGCATTCGATTTCCACTATGTGGATAAACACACCACCACAACCACCGACAGTAAAGGCCGTAGCAGCACCCGCACCACCTATACCCACTATCATCGCTACGGCGTGATTTTACCGTTTGGCTATGTCAAAGATCTCAGCGTGTTGGGTTATAGCAGCAGTGGGCATCGCGGCACTAAATGGCAGCCGGCATCGTTGGATTTTCGGCGTGCTTACACTGCTCGTGCAACATCAGAAATGACCGCGGCGCGCTTCTTTAAACCAGCGGTTGTGGAAATTCTGCTGCACCTAAAAGACCAGTTGCGTCAGGTTAACCTTGAATTTAACAGCGCAGGCGATTTATGTATCACCATTGCTGATAACGATCTACTCAGCACCCCTTGTCCAGTGGCATTAGATGAACCACAGCAGCTGTTGAAAGTGCTCAAAGAGGAAACGCGACTGGAAAAGTTGGACGCTTTACTCCATACCGCACACCAACTGATGGTGTACAACGACAACAATTTCTAGCGTCAGAACATAGCCCAAACGAACGCGCAGGCAATGTCAGCAGAGCTTAGCTAGTACCGCAAGATAATTAAGGCCATGCCCTGCGACATGGTCTTTCTATTCCGCCGGCCCCCCCGCAAAACGTTTGGCCGTTATCCCCTCGCGATGCCAAGACGCTTGTTCATCGCAAAAGATTTGCGCTTGTACCGCAATGCTTGGCGGGCTATTTAAGAACGAGGCAAATTAACGCGATGGCGGATAAGTCCGGCGTGTCTATTCCGCAGCTATGCATCGTTACACTCTGCAGTTGGGATTACTGCCACTGCCTAAAACCGCTAATCTAGCCCATATACAAAACAATGCAGATGTCGACTTCACCATCTCTAATGCCAATATGACCATACTCAGCGGTCTCGAACGCATTAAAGATTATGGTAATGCCAGCGGCTACCCGGTTTATCAGCAAGACTCACCTGTTCAAGTGCTAGCGCAGCTGCTCGCTCAACCCTGCGTAGACACTTATCATTAGACCTCACCCATGGATAACATTGGCGAGGCCGAATACTTTCTGGAACCGTTAATCTTAGGTGTATGATTTTTTTTCACATTAAACGCGTTATGCACGAGGCAGCGCCACTGACGCTTAATCAACTAAGTAAGCTGGATGCAAAAGCGCGCATTAAATGTCCCTAAAGTAGCGACAGAGCGGAATCGATTCAACGATAGGTGCTATTTGTGGAGATAACTACACCGCATTTCACCTGCTTTGCCTAAATTCCGCGCGGCTTGCTGCAACATCCCTTAAAGTTACACTGCCCGTTTAGAACGAAGCACTCACCCCTAACGAATAACGCGGGCCAGTACGT
The DNA here is from genome assembly GCF_048265805.1 of Shewanella sp. Taxonomy (GTDB): domain Bacteria; phylum Pseudomonadota; class Gammaproteobacteria; order Enterobacterales; family Shewanellaceae; genus Shewanella. The sequence continues at coordinate 8,840 of NZ_JBLXAT010000011.1, forward strand.
TCATACAGCAAAACCTCGTTGTCGTAACGCCCTACTTTCTGCGTTTTTTCATCGGTCACGTTAATCCCTTCGACATACATCTGAATCGAATCGGTGATGTCGTAGCTGACGCGAACATCAATCTGATCATAATCTTGCACATAGGTCGGTTCACCGCCAAATCCCCGTGCGTTTTGCAAGAAACGATCTCGACGGTTCCATGCTACCCGCGCTTGAAAACCGTCTTTGTCATAAAAGCCGATGATGTTGTAAGTATTACCTAACCCCACCAAGGCGAAAGTTTGCGTCGTATCTTCAACATTCAACTCTGCATTACTATCGACAATAGTAGCGTTGCCAGTGATACCAAAGCCACTCCAGAAACCCGGCAAGCTATCAAAGACATACTGCGCACCAAATTCATAGCCATCTACCGCAGCCTTTTCCATGTTATCAACTAAGCTGACTTCAAAAATCGGGTCCCCATCAAACAGGTTTTCAGAGTCTGTGATTGAAAATGGACGGTTCTCAACGGTACTGACGAGGAAATTTTTGACATCTTTACGGAAATAACCCGCGGTAACGTAACTGCTTTCATTGAAGTACCATTCAAGCGACACATCGATGTTTTCTGAAATAAATGGCTTCAAATCTGGATTGCCGCTGGACGCAGATAAGTTACCAGGGCGGGTCGAACCAATGGTCGTGCGCGGTGACAGATTGCCAAGTGGTGGACGGGTCAGCGTTTTCGATAAGGCGACCCTTGCGATCAGATCATCGGTCAGGTTTAAGCGAAAATCGGTGGTAGGCAAAAAGTAGTTGTACTTGTTGGTCTGTTCCACATTGGCTTCGCCGTCAAATATCGGCGTGTAAAGGTCAGCCGCAGCACGCACTAAGTCGATCATCACCTGCGAAACGCCTTTTGCGGTAGTCTCGGTATGCACATAGCGGGCACCGACGTTCCAGTTCCACGCCATACTGCCCCAATAACCACCAAAACCTAAATTCAGATAACCGGAGATAATCTCCTCTTCCACCTTGGAGGAGTTAGGTTGCACGGCAATGCCAAAGCCGTTAGTACTTGCCAGCAATGCTGCCATGGTGCCCGGAGGTGCATTGTTCGCCGCATCCGCGGCCGCCATCGCCTCATCGGATTCTAAATACGCAATGGCATCATCAATATTAAAGGTGAGCCAACGACTCGGTAAGCCGCTGATCCCACCAAGATAATCAGAACCAATGCCCGTTTCAGAGAACAACGAATCCGGCACATCCACGGCAAAACCACAATAAGCACAAGTCACTTTCGGATCAGTCACGCGGATGGTTACCGCCTGTTTCTGTTTGGAATACTGCACACCGAAGGCGATTTCATTCAAATTGCCGAAATATGGCGTCCAACGCGCATCAATGCGCTGTTGCAGGATCTCGTCGCTAAAATCTTGTCCGCCCCCAAACGGGCCACCGCCTGAGCCAAGCATATTAAAGTGCGCCCGCGCTAGACTTGGATCAACCAAGGCCGCTTGGCTATCGCCGTAAAGCGTCGGCAAGCCCTGTGCATCATAATCGATGGAGTTAAAGTTTTGCTGAGCGATACCAATCCCCATCACGCTGACATTCGTGCCTTCGGCCCCGCCCGACTCGGCTTTTGACCACGAAGTATCAAATGCGAGATTGAAATTTTCATTGATCCACCAATCAGCATTAAACCCCACAGAGTACAACTCCGAAGGACGGCTTAACGTCGCGCGCGTCGCGTCCAAATTACGGTTTTCGGTGACAGAGGTAGCAACGCCATTTTCATCAAAGCTGGCGTCTGAAATGAGTGATGGCGTGAAAAATAGCCCTACGTTAGTGGTATCAGCATCAACATCGAATTTGCTATACATGCCATCTAGGGTAAATTCCAAATTACTCATTGGTGCGTATTGCAGAGTGGTATTCAGCGTAGTGCGTTTACGGTCTTCATTTACGGGGCTGATATTCAGGTTTTGCGGAAAAAAGAATTGATCATCAGCGCTATAACCTTGCGCAGCTAAGTCGGCTGAAATATTGGTCATATCATCACGATTTAATACCATATAGCCGTCAGTGAGTATTCGTTCTATTTCATTTTTACGGCGCTGATGTGAAATAGAAAATAGCACCCCAAAAGTATCATCCGCAAAGGTGTCACTCACCATACCAAATAACTGCGGCGTCACTTCACCAGAAAGATCTTCATATACCCCTTTCACCGAGGTAACCGCTTTAAAACCATCGTAACTGAGTGGTCTCGGCGTATGCATGACTATCGTCGATCCAATACCACCTTCGTCAATATTGGCGGGTTGTGATTTATAAACATCAACGCTAGAGACTAATTCTGCAGGCAATACATCAAAATTAAATGAACGAGCCCCCGTATCAGATGCGACGCGCCGACCATTGAGTAATACGGTATTAAATTCGGGGCCAAAGCCACGCACAGTAATAGACTGCCCTTCGCCACCGCTACGATCGATAGCGACACCGGAGATACGCTGTAGTGATTCAGCAAGGTTGCTATCAGGAAACTGACCGATATCCTCGGCCGATATAGAATCAACAATCTGCAGTGACTCGCGTTTCATCGAAATAGAACGCTGCAAACTGCCTTTAATTCCAATAACTTGAATAACCTCTATATCATTATCGGTTTCGTCGGCCGCATAGCTAAGAGAACTGCTGATAGCGAATGACAAGGCGGACAAATAAAACAATCCATTACACACTTTTTGTCGATGATATTTACTCATAAATATGCATTCCTTGTGCTTGAGGCACCCCTAAAATTGTCAACACTGCCGAAGCAGCGAACAGCCTTGACTAAATAAAGATGAGTTTTGTATTACAAATAAGTAAATAGAAATGACGATATTCTGTCAACGACATGAAATACTCATGTGAAAAACTAGCGTAGGAATGAATAGGTTACTTTAGTGAAAACTGAAAAATAATTACAGAATAGTAATTCAAAAACACCAATTACCGATACCATCATAATATGGAAAGCAAGTTATTCAGGACAAAACCCTGTTTAAATGTCCAGAATGAATGAGTAAAAACAGAAATTAAAATACCAATTCATGTTATTTCAGTAATATTTTTTATTAGACCAATGGATAGACATTAGTTTTAGAGTTTTTAGGTAAAAAACCGCCGCAATATCGTGTTTAATAAATATATAAATCGGAAGATCAGATTAAGGAAGGGGCGAATAATCCGTGCGTGCTCTGCGTGGGCTTACAGGGTAAAATCGTGAACATTTATTGAACAAAAACTATTTGGGATGTAATCAGTTTTCGTTTTGAAATTATACGGTTTGTGCTGTTCAAAATGATACGAAGACCAGTTAATCATCAATCTAATGAAATAGTGAACACTCATACTCTAACCCCGAGTGGTTGCGGACTATTCGACGACAACAAAAAAATAACGCCCACTGCTCAGCGATCATGTCGATACCCGCTTGCTTAAAGCGCTGCATCAGTAATCGGTTCAATAAGCGACTTGCTAAGCTGGTGAGATGTACAAGCGATGCTTGTTGAGAGTAAACCACAATCCTTGCCTTTCGTCGCAACTGCTCAGGCTACATTAGTTGTATGTACAATTAATGGCAGACGATAATCGTTGTTGTTTACATCTCGGTAAAATGACGTGTTCTCAGCGGCAGGCAAGCAGTGCCACAAGCAAAACCTTAAGGCTTTGCTTGTGGCTACACTTAATACGCTGAAAAAGCTTACAGTATCAGTTGTCCGCAGACACGCTGATCAGCTTGAGCTGTTCTATCGCTTGATCCATTTTTAGCATCTGTTGCTCGGTAACTGACTTTGAGCAGATGATATGTCGAGTCGTGGGCACAGTGTTGAGTTCAGGAAACTGAATAATGGCCACCTTATCCACCAGATCAGGTTGTTGTTTTAAGATAAGCGATAACTCTTGCTGCTCAAAAAAGGCGATGTTCGCGCGTCTCTCTGCAATTAAACGCACGTTGTGAGCCTGATCACCGCGGTAATCCGCCTTGGCCGCCCGCATATTCAGCAACAAGTTGGTCAGCACCGTACTGTAGGCATAACCCTCTTTGAACAATACCACCATCGCTGGATTGTTAAGCAGCGCGTCTATTTGATGACCACTAAAATTTGCCGCATCGCCGACGGGCACCAAGCCAACGTAATCATGCTCTTGATAGGTGGGTAATGAGATACGACCATAGCGCTCACGTTCTTCGGTGTAGATCCAGTTCACTAAGCACAAAGGCTGTTTATCTGTGACAAAGTAATGCTGCACTCGCGCTGAGGGGGCTTTTACCCATTGATAGGGTAACTGGGCTTGCTTAAATACTTTCTCGCCGATTTCATAGCTAATGCCGTGCATCTGCCCAGCATCATCTCGCCAAATAAACGGCGGCCGTCCGGTAAAATATAAATTAATCGTTTCTGGCCTGATATTCGACTCTGCCACAGCAAAAAAGCAAGTCAGCCAAGCAACCAGTAGGCAAATACTTCGTGCCATGTTCCGCCCTCAATAACCTTTACTGCATAAGTATAGGTAGCATCTGACTAATTACCGAGCATATCTACCGGCAATGTCACAGAGACTTTAGCCGCTGGAACTTCTGCGTCTCGCCGATAAATTTCGTCAATCTCCCCCCGCCATATCATCATCTCTAACTGATACTGCAGCTTACCGACAAACTCTTGATGGTCGGCCGCGCGGGAAAAACCGTAGTAAATAGGCATTCGGTTAGGATAGCTAAAACTGGCGTAATAATAGTCGTGGAAACCTATCTCTTCAAAAGCGGCCTCTGCACTGTTTTTATCGATAACAGCAAGATAGTCAAACCGCTGCGCGGCAAACATCTTGGCAAGATTGGCATCATCGGCAGCAGTGACACGGGTCAAGCGGTTATCGTAATTAATAAAATCCGAGTAATAGGTGCCGAGCTTGAGACCAATTCGCTGCGTGAGTAACTGCTCTTCATGCACAAGGTCTTTGCCAGGATGGGCAATAAACAAAATGGCGTTAGCCCTAATTGCAATCGGGCCGATGTACTGCGCAATCTCGTTACGTTCCTGATTAAAAATAAGCCTCGGCACGATATGAATTCGGCCAAGGCTAAGGTCACGCATGGAACGTGGAAAAGGTTTATCTTGCCAGTCAATTTTGCAGCCTGCCCGTTCACAGGCGCGTTCTAAAATGACCACTAAGGGCCCGGTGAAACTGTGTGATGTTGCACCGTAGCGCATCTCTGGCGGACGCGGACGAAAATCCGCTTTCAATACCACTAACTCCTCCGCCGAGAGTTGCCAAGACAAACCCAGCAATGTGCCCCAGATAAACCATTTCAGCTTCATAACGTGACAGTAGCAATTAAAAGTACTTTCAACATAGCTGAGGCAACCAAGGGGCGCTATAACTCTTTTGTATTAATTCATGAATAATTAACTTATTGTTTTAATAACGATAACTGAGATTTATCCGTAACATACGTGGTTCAGCAGGGTGAAAATGCAGGTCTTCTACACCTTCATCCGCTTCACCCGATAAACGAGATTCATACCAATAGTCGATATCATGACTATCAAACAGATTCAGCACTTCGGCTTTCACATCCCATGCTTGCCAACGATAACCGAGTGACAAATTAACTAAGGTGGATGAATCGGCTTCATGCTCTTTAAAACTATCCAAGGTTCGCTTGCCGAGATAACGCAACCGCATGGCGGCATAAATGCCTTCGTCACCAGCTTGATAAGTAACGCCAGCACTCCCCACCCAAGGCACGGTGCCATCGACATACTTACCTTCGCTGTCTTGTTGCTCGGTAAAGCGCGCACGGGTATAAGCTAATTCAGCATCAAAGCTCAGCACATCGTTTAACCAATAATACGCGGTAACTTCCGTGCCATAGCGTTCCGATTCACGGCTAGGTTCGGTAGTACCAGCATCGCCAACATACAGCAACTCAGAGTCGAGACCGAGGTACCACACCGCGGCGGAGAAATTAAAGCGTTCAGCATCATAGTAACGCACCCCCACTTCAGCGCCTTTAGAGCGCACCAGCAGATCGACTTTGTCACTATCTTCACCAGATACAGGATCCACATTAATTGTGGCGCCACGGGCATCATTAGAATGGAAGCCTTGTCCGGCACTGGCATACAGCTCTGTGCTATCGGTTAAGCGGTAAGATAACCCGCCTTTTAAGCTCCAGATATCATCATTAGCATCACCGCTATTAAGTGCGTTATTGCTATCCACATCAGCGTCGTAGTAATCATAACGGCCCCCCAAACGTAGGGTTAATGCATCAGTAAGGTGAGTTTCGACTTTACCGAAGATGCCAGTCGAAAGTTCATCCACGGCATCATCACGCACGGTGTCGAGTCGACGGCGTTCTTGGGTGTGATACAAGCCAACATCACCAATATCGTCATAACGAACCTCGGCGCCAACGGTGATATCTGTTGGCAAACCAGCCCAAACAACATTCCAATCGCGCGCTAACTTACCGCCCCAAATAACGCGGTGGTCGACTTGCTCAAACTCATCACCTTCCAAGGGGTGCTCCAGTAAGTAGGTGAAATTAGAGAATAGGTTTAAGCGTGAACGGATCACATAAGCGCTTGCGCGCCAATCCGCATCGGTATAACTGGCTGATAAGCTGTAACGCGATGATTCGCCCCCAAGCGCAGTATCGAGCGAGCCGTATTCATCAATTAAACCACTAGTCACCGCGCGCGCTGGGATCTGGTCAGCTGAATTCCATTGGTTGTCATAAGCCATGAAAGTTACCGCTAACTGACCATCGGCAATATTGGTTAGATAACGCGCCAAGCCATTGTATTTTTTTACATCTTCCTCAACATCACGCCAAGGGCCGTCGTAACGTTGCACTTCACCACCAACAATCAAGCGGCTGTCTTGCCACTGCTGTTCACCGGTAGCCAAATAACGTTGATAACCATATTCACCCAAGGTCACACTCGCCTGCCGATATGGCAATTGGTCAAGCAGGCTAATATCTGCCGCGCCAGCCCCGGAGAAATCCCCCACCTCGGGATAGTAGGCACCTTTGCGATAATGAATCTGCCCAATTAACTCTGGCAATAAGAAGTTGAGGTCGGTGTAGCCTTGACCATGTCCATGGCTGCGCATATTGATCGGCATACCGTCGACGGTGGTGGCGAAATCAGTACCGTGGTCGAGGTTAAATCCTCGCAAAAAATATTGGTTAGCCTTACCAGAACCGCTGTGCTGGGTCACCATCATGCCCGGCACAAATTCCAACACCTCTCCCGTGCGAAGTAGCGGCCGAGTTTGAATTTCGCCAGCCCCAATCACCCCTTCAGATGCGGAGCTAGTTTGACCGAGCAAATTCATCTGTCGGCCAAATACAGCGATGCGTTCGATATCATCATGATTGGATTTTTTGTCTTGGGTTGTTGAGATATTGTCTTGAGCCGAAGCCAAAGGCACTGTTCCTAACGCCACTGCGATTAACAGCGATAATCGCAAAATGTTCATACTTTTTTCCCTTTAGTATTATTTTAAGGGCTAAGTATACGGAGATGACGTGGTCGTTATTTGATGCCACGCACGTTTGGTATTACGAATTTAATTTTCGTAATACTATGTGACATTCGTCACCGTCGGATTTTTAATCTTGTTAGTGAACGCGTTTAAAAGACATTGCCTGCCAAACAGAGAAATAAAACCGTTATGGCTGCACGCTTTAACTGGTGCGCTATCACACAGTACGCGGCTCAATTAAAGACGGTTGGGCAGATGCATTTCGGGTGGCGAATTTGAGCAGCGTGACGAATGGGATTTGGGGAAAGAGATAGCGAGTATCATCAATACGCTATTGATTTTATAGGAGCCGAAATAGATACCAACGGACTCAACACGCGGCAGGATGGCCAACGTTTCACTATTGCTGCAAGATTCTGTTCCTGCAAACCGCCATGAGCACATAGCAACATGCGGCCGTTTATTCTAGTGGTTGCGGCTCAGGCAGTAAGCGCCGCCCAAGCATCAACACACAACGGAGATGACTCATCACTCCGCTATGGCATTAGCGCCGATGTGGTTTGTTCGGCTTCTTATTATTACGGCTTTGTCCAAGCGCTTTGGCGCGTAAGTTTTTCTTCGACGGCTTACGCTTATTACTACTCGCCTCATCCTGCACCAGCAGATTAGGCTCAAAACCTTCCAGCCACTGCAGCAAAAACTGCTCGCCTGTGAGTTTTTGGATATCTTCGACCAAGTATTTCTCTTTATTTGATACCAACGACACCGCCAATCCCGTTTGTCCAGCGCGGCCGGTACGGCCAATACGGTGAATATAATCTTCGGCGTTATAAGGCAGTTCGTAGTTAACCACATATTGCAGTTGCTCGATGTCCAGTCCCCGCGCCGCCACATCGGTGGCCACCAGCACTCGCACCTGCCCCGCTTTAAACTGTTCTAAACCGCGATCACGAGCGCCTTGCGATTTATCACCATGCACCGCCGCCGCACTGATGCCATCTTTCGCCAGCTCTTTTACCAGTTCATCCACCGCTTGTTTGGTACGGGTAAAGATCAACACCTGCTGCCAGTTTTGGGAACCAATCAAATACGCCACTAACCCAGCTTTACGCTGATTGTCGACTTCATAAAAACGTTGTTCAATCTGCGCCGCCATCGCATTGCGCTCAGCAACCTCAATCAACTTAGGCTGCTTTAACATGGTTTTACTCAGGGCAAACACCTCATCGTTAAAGGTGGCGGAGAAAAACAAGGTTTGTCGCGCTGCGGGTAGGCGCTTAAGAATGCGCTTAATGTCGATAATAAAGCCCATATCCAACATACGGTCGGCTTCATCCAGTACCAAGGTTTCCAAACTACTGAGGTCGATAAGCTCTTTGAAAGCAAGTTCCAACAAGCGACCTGGGGTTGCTACCAGCACATCACAGCCTTGGTTAAGCGCCTCCAACTGCGGATTAATACTCGCGCCGCCATAAGCCACCACCGCGTTAAGCCCTAACCCTTGGCTGTATTTGACGAAGCTTTGGTGTACTTGTTGCGCCAGTTCGCGCGTCGGCGTCAGCACCAACACTCGAATGGCCTTAGCTGAAGTCGCACGCACCAGATGACGTTGAATCAATGGCAAAGCAAAGGCTGCGGTTTTACCGGTTCCGGTTTGTGCCCCCGCCATCACGTCATTCCCCGCTAACACGGCAGGAATGGCCGCTTGCTGGATGGGCGTTGGCACCTTGTAACCCACCGCATCGAGCACCGCCAATAAATCAGAATGAAGACCAAGAGAGGAGAAACTCATAACCAAACACCGCATACCGTAATTTAAGACGGCGCGATTGTAGCATCGAAACGTTAAAAGTCAGCGGAGAGTTAATCGCGGTAGCTGAACTTTGTCGCGTTCAACTTGCTGAGTTGACTATTCACGCTGACCGCGCCTCGTCCATATAGCACTTAATTCGACTAAAAATCGGCCACCAATGCGCAACAGCCTTTAGGCGAAGGCATTACGAGCATTCCTTTAAGCAAGTTGAGCCACCGATGGCTTCTAGCTTTCAGCCACTATAATAGCCATAAACTCCTCGCCCGAGCATCAATTAGCTAGCAAATCTGCTACGATCCCGCGCCAGTGCGCTAATAGCTTAACGTTGAATGAGACCCCATGGAAAATGTTGCCTTATTGGTTGATGTACAAAACGTTTATTACACTGTCCGCCAAGCTTATGGACGTCATTTCGATTACAACCGCTTCTGGGCGCAAGCAACCCAAGGACGTCAAGTGGTAGCAGCATTCGCCTACGCGATTGACCGTGGTGACAGTAAGCAACGCGAGTTCCAAAATATTCTGCGAGCTATCGGCTTTGAGGTAAAACTCAAACCCTTTATTCAACGTGCTGATGGCTCAGCCAAAGGCGATTGGGATGTGGGCATTGCCATTGACGCCCTCGAGCAAACTGCCGCGGCCGATACCGTGGTGTTGGTATCCGGCGATGGCGACTTTACCCCGTTAGTACAAACGCTACAGCAAAACCACGGCAAATCGGTAGAGGTTTATGGTGTTCCGCCATTAACTGCCGCATCATTGGTGCATGCTGCCAATCGTTTTATCGCCATTGATGAGCAGTTATTGCTGTAGCTGCGCTATTCCAACGCCGTAGCAGCGTAACGTCAAACTCACGTTTTCCATCAGATGTGCGTTCGGACAGTCCGCAATTGAAGCGCCGAGTCGCTTACGTGGGTTTAACGCACAGGCGCGTATTTTTGCAGTTTGCGTTGTAGCGTACGCCGGTGAATGCCTAGCGCTGCGGCGGTAGAAGAAACAAGGAATCGAGAACAATGAGCTGCCCACAAAATATAGGTAAAACTTTGAATATTAACGCATTATAAACAGACCGCGTGTAACAATAACTGTGGCAAATTGTCACAGTCAACAGCCGTCCGCATCATGTGCGCTAACTCACGGTTCTCCTAATAAATACAACTTTAGTCAACATTGTCATTTGCTTAATTGGGGGATAAGGTGGCAGAGGCTTTTAGTCATAAGAAATAACTTTAGTAATCGATAATCTAGCTTGCCAAGCTGCAGGTTTACGGGCATAGTGCCCTCGGCTAAAAAGCCGCAAATCATAAGAATTATTCCTAAAAAAATGAGGTATGACACCATGGCAGCTTCACCGCTAATGGGCACACCGCAAAAAACACCGGAGCAAAATCAACCCAAAGGTTACCTGTTTGCCTTAGTGATTCTTTCTACTCTGTTTTTTGCTTGGGGTTTTATAACGAATCTCAATGACACGTTAATTCCCCATCTCAAAAACGCCTTTTCTCTTAACTATTTCGAAGCGTTACTCATCCAATTTTGTTTCTTTGGCGCCTATTTTGTCATGTCGTTACCCGCTGGGGCGCTGGTTAAACGGGTTGGCTATAAATGGGGCCTAGTGGTTGGATTGTTGATTGCCGCAGTGGGATGTTTGTTATTTATCCCAGCGGCCATCTCAAAACTCTACCCGCTGTTCTTGGGCGCGTTGTTTATTCTGGCATCAGGGATCACCATATTGCAGGTGGCGGCCAATCCTTATGTCACTATTCTCGGCAAACCAGAAACCGCCTCTTTCCGTTTAACACTGACCCAAGCACTGAACTCTTTAGGCGGTACACTGGCTCCTTGGGCCGGGAGTTTGTTGATTCTGAGCTCTGCCACCTATTCGGTGGATATGACGCCAGCAGAACAAGCTGCAATGCATCTGCAAGAAGCTGACGCAGTTAAGTTCCCTTACCTGCTGTTGGCTATTGCCCTTGGCTTGTTGGCGGCAATCTTCGCAGCGATGAAACTGCCAGATATGCGTCAAGAGGAAGAAGAGCAAGCGATTGACAGCGATGACAAATCAGGTTCGGCGTGGAAATACCCTCACCTTGTATTAGGTGCACTGGGCCTGTTTGCTTATGTTGGTGCAGAGGTAACCATCGGTTCAACGATGATTAACTTCTTAGAGCTGCCAAACATTGCGGGTTTCACCGCCACTGAAGCGGCTAAATATGTAAGTTATTACTGGGGCGGCGCCTTGGTAGGCCGCTTTATCGGTTCTGCTGTGATGTACTATGTTAAAGCGCACAAGGTGCTGGCATTCAATGCCATCGTCAACGTTGCACTGCTGGCGACCGCCGTGATGAGTTCCGGCTCGACATCTATGTGGTCAATCATTGCTATCGGCTTATTTAACTCCATTATGTTCCCAACCATCTTCAGCTTAGCACTGACCGGGCTTGGCCGTCATACTTCACAAGGTTCAGGCATTTTGTGTCAGGCTATTGTGGGGGGGGCGATTGTGCCTGTGGTTGTAGGTAAATTTGCCGATGCTGCTGGCCTGCACATCGCATTAGCGCTGCCGATCATCTGTTACATCTATATCGCTTGGTACGGTGCACGCGGCTATCGTCCACGTCACTAATCCTTGTGTCCCCTATGGCCGCGGTGCTCACTAGTAGCACCGCGGCAAATGTTTGACCCCCTCAAGCAACTGTCACTAGCTCGCAGCTTCAGCAATACTCACCTCGTAACATTTGTTCACCAAATACTGCCGTTATTGCGGCTATTCACCGGTTTAAGCCCTTAATTATCGATAAGTTAACACTTATGATAGAGCGCATAACAAATGTCGTTCGACAGTAAAATTCGCCAGCCACTGGTGAGTGCAGATTAGGATCACTTAATGAAGAAATTTTTGCTTATCGGCTGTTTACTCAGCTGCATTCCCGCGTGGGCGCAAACACCAGCGGCGCCAGAAGCCAGTACGCTGGAAGTTCCGCAGTTACAAACCTTTGCCACAGAACATAAAGGTAAGTTTCACGGTAAAACGGTCAACTACACCGCCACAGTAAGCAATATGCATCTGTATAACGACCAAGGTGATGTGATTGCCGATGCCGTTACCACCGCTTATGTGGCCAACAGCAAAGATAATCGTCCTGTGACGTTTGTGTTCAACGGTGGTCCAGGCTCAGCATCTATCTGGCTGCATATGGGTTTGTTCGGACCAAAAGTGGTGTCAGTGCCCAGTGATGCTAAAGACGCAGGTAACGCCCCCTATACGTTGCACGACAATCCCTTGAGTCCGCTGGATAAAACCGATTTAGTGTTTATCGATCCTATCGGCACAGGTTTTAGCCAATTGGCAGGCAAAGGCACCGCTGAAGATGTGTGGGGATTACCCGAAGATGCCGAATCAGTCAGCCAAATTGTTAAACGTTGGATTGCAAAAAATAACCGTTGGAACTCCGCCAAATATATTGCCAGTGAGAGTTACGGCACCACCCGCGCCGCAGCGATGCAACCCTATTTAGATGACCGCAGTAATCCGGTTCGCATGAATGGCTTGATTTTGATTAGCCAAGCATTGGATTACACCGGCAGCACGCCTGCCGCCAATAACTTAATTGCCTACGTGACTTATCTGCCAACCATGGCGGCGACAGCTTGGTATCACGGCAAAATCGATCAAAGCAGCATCACCGTCCAAGCACTGGTCGAACAGGCCAAAAGCTTCGCGGTAGATACTTACCTGCCCGCACTGTTCAAAGGCAGCCAGTTACCAAAAACGGAGTTTGATGCGATTGCCGATAAGCTGGCGTATTTCACCGGGTTACCAGTAGACATTATTAAACGTGCTAACCTGCGTGTTGAGGCTAGCCGTCATGTAAAACTGTTGCTGGCTGACCAAGGCCTAGCTGTGGGCCGCTTAGACTCACGTTACCAAAACGATGAGCTAGACAATTTAGACGTTCATCCCCATTACGACGCCGCTAGCGTAGCGATCTCCTCCGCCTATAACGCGGCATTCCGCCACTATTTGGCGAATGACTTGCAAGTAAGTTGGTCACGCGATTATGTGGTGAGTTCTAGTGAAGTGAACCGCCATTGGATCTATGAGCGCAACTCACACAGCGAACCCAAATATGTGAATAGTGCCCATGAACTGTCAGAAGAGATGCGTAAAAACCCAAGCATGCACATTTTGCTTGCCAGCGGTTATTACGACTACGCCACGCCATTTTTTGATGCGGAATATACCTTTAGCCGTTATGGCATCGATCTATCACGCGTCACACAAACCTTCTACGAATCTGGCCATATGATCTATCTGCACCAACCCGATTTTGAAAAACTGGCGCAAGATATTCATCAATTTTACCCCCAATAGCTCGCCGTCTGGGCTGGTGTGCGCCAGCCCAACCTCCCTTTAACATCAGCGTACGTGGCCACCTTGCTTCGTTTTATCCTTCACTCACATACAGCCTTCACTTAATGGCCGCAATCGCCAACAGCAGCAATGTTGAGTGTCAGTCAGGTTTGAACTCTATCGACTTAATCATACTGCTCAGGCGGATTTCGCTATCGCGATCAAAGTATTCTCTGTTTTTTGGCGGATAATACTGCGCTTTCAGTATCACAGTGTTTGCCGCTATATCACTATGCATGGCGAGTTCAGCCAGCAAAACACATCTCGATTAATCATTGTCGTTATCGCTGTTGTTCAGCAAACGCCCGTTTGCTGAATGCCCACACTGAAATTCAACATTAGCAGTTCACCATTCGCGCACCAACACGCCGTTTGCCAAAGAGCAAACTTGGCGATTTGAGGGCGGCGATGGTTGTGACGCATAGATAAAGGAAGGAAAATGAAACAGATTTCACGTCACCATTTGCTCAACAAAATCACACTATTTGTCATCGGGCTATTTATTATGGCTATCGGCGTTGCGCTGTCGATTAAAGCCAACCTCGGCGTATCACCGATCTCCTGTGTCCCCTACGTATTGAGCCTGCATTTTGCGCTGAGCATCGGTGAACTGACCATTATCTTCAACAGCTTTATTGTGCTATTGCAGATACTACTGCTACGCCGCCGCTATCGGCCGCTGCAACTGCTGCAAATTATCGCGGCATCCTTCTTTGGCTACTTTATCGATTGCTCCATGCTATTGTTGCAACAGCTACAGCCGGATAACTATTTCTGGCAATTGTTTACCTGTGTTGCGAGTTGTGCGGTACTGGCATTTGGCGTGTTTTTCATTGTGAAAGCCAACTTAACCTACCTACCGGGCGAAGGGCTGGCGGTGGCAATTACCGATTTGCTGCAAACCGAGTTTGGCAAAGTCAAAATCAGTATTGATAGCGCGATGGTGCTGTGTGGCGTGCTGACCGCATTGCTGCTGTTTGGCGAGTTACTTGGTATTCGTGAAGGCACGATAATTGCTGCACTGCTGGTGGGATATCTGGTGAAACAGTTTGTGATCCGTTTCCACTTTGTTGACCGCTACTTTCCGGTTAGTGATGAACCCACTAAAACTACAGCCCCCGCCGCCAAGATCCATAAAGCAACCGAACAGTAGGCGCCTTGCTAAGTCGCTGATCATACAAAAGCCCCGTAAAAACGGGGCTTTTGCCAACGCAAGGGATGAGATTAAATCAGTCCTTCCGCTTTCATTGCCGCTTGCACTGCTGGACGGCTAGCAATACGCAGGCGATAGCTTTCCAGTGTTGGCCATGGGCTCAAATCAAATTTAACCATGCCAGCCCAACCGAGAATGGTAAAGAAATAGGCATCAGCCACGCTGAAACGGTTATTGAACAGGTATTGCTGCTCCCCCAACTCAGCGACCAACCAGTCCATACGTTTAGTCAGCTGTGCGGCCGTTGCGGCACGAGCGTCACCCACCAGATTAGGGTTAAACATCGCGCCCATTGGTTTATGGATTTCTGTTGACAGGTACACCAACAAACTTTGCAGTTGGTAACGAGCCATGCTGTCAGTTGGCACTAAACCCGCTTCTGGTTTCATTTCAGCCAAAAATTGCGAGATCACAATACCTTCAGTCAATACAGTGCCGTCATCCATCATCAATGCAGGAACGTAGCCTTTGCTGTTAACTTGCAGATAATCTTCACCTGAAACGGTTTTACGGGTAGGTATATCCACTTGCGCTAATTCAAATGGGAAACCGAGTTCTTCCAACACGATGTGTGGTGCCAATGAACAAGCACTAGGGGTAAAGTACAATTTCATCTGTCATAGATCCTTGATTAAATACCGGAATAAGTCTATGCATCTTCATTGATAAAGGAAGTACTTACCGAGAGGTAAGTATCGGAACCGTAAAAGCTTTCTATGTTTACCTCACAAGATGCTAAGCTAGCGTTCAAGTTGCGTTGGCTATACTCGGCGGCACTAGGGTCATCTCCCCTAGATGTTTGATTTTCGTTCACCCCAAACGCATTATGAATGAGGCGCTACCAGTGACTCTTGGGCAACTAAGTAAGCTGGACGCAACAACGCTCAGCAGGCGTTTAAATGAACCCTTCTGGCCGCTAAATAGCGTGAAAATGACCAGATAAGGTCAACAGCCCCTAAAATATCAGAGGAATTGATGATGAATAAATGGATGAAGTTAGCGCTGATTGCCGCTTGTGGTACAGCCTCCCTTCCATCTTTAGCTGAAGATCAACTTAGCATTGGTGGAGCTATCGGCTATTCACAATATGTCTATAAAGACTACGACAATCTCGTGCTGCCCATTCCAATGGTGAGTTATGAATCCGATAATTTCTATGTTCGCGGTATTTCTGCCGGTTACTACCTCATCAAAAATAAGCAACATGCCTTAGCGCTAGATGTTAGCTACTCGCCACGTCAATTTGATCCAGATGACACTGGCAACCGTCAAATGAAGTTGCTCAATCGACGTCATAGCACTGCGATGGTGGGGGTTCGATATCGTCTGTCAGCAGACTGGGGACAAGTCAATGTGGCATCACACATTGATGCTCTTGATGAAAGTGATGGTGGTGTGACTGCGGATGCCAACTACGGTTATCGCTTTAAGTGGAACCAAGCCCTGTCACTGACACCTGCTATTGGTGTTGAGTGGCACAATGACAAGTTTAACCGTTATTACTGCGGCGTAAGTCAACGCGAAGCGGTAGCCTCTGGGTTGACTGAATTTAAATCAGATTCAGGCTTCCTACCCTATGTGAATTTAACGGCTAGTTACCAAGTAAACCCAGAACTAACCACCTCATTGGCGCTACGTTACACATGGGAACCCAGTGGAGTCTCAGATAGCCCAATGGTTGAGCGTGATGGTATTTACTCAACCTATTTCACTGTCACCTACAAGATGTAACCCAAGATAGAAAATGCGCGTTACCCTTGCGGTTAACGCGCATTTTTAGTTAATAAGCCACGTGAGTTTCCGGGATATGGTGAAGCATTTTTCACCGATGACGTGTCGGTTCTGATGCCGTTGCATGTTGATATCAGCAGTATTGAGTAGGGCTTTACGGGTTTATTGAGCGCTTACATTACAACTATCATCTTTAAGGCAATCTCTAACTTGCTGGCCTGCCAAGTGAATCGCGTTCAGCCAAGCAAATAATCAATTTATACGCCAAACGAATGCAAATAGAGGAAACGTTCCGAGATTTCAACAGTCCAGCCTTCGGCTTTGGACTGCGTCAAAGCCGAACACATTGCCCCAAACGGTTTGACATCATCTTGCTGATAGCCTTGATGCTACAATGCTTGTTTTGGTTGGCAGGATTGCATGCTTTGAGCCGAGGGTGGCAGCGAGACTTTCAGGCCAACACGGTATCAACATACAATGTACTGTCCATCGTGCGACCAGGGCGCGAGGTGTTACTGAAATCAGGTTATGAATTCCCGTTGCGGGAGCTGCTTGCCGCAGCAACGCAATTAAGGACGATTTTAGGCCAAGATGGTTACGCATTAGCTGATTTATGAGGGGAACCTTCAGTGCGGTGCTCAACCTCAGCGGCTTGGCGATACTGCCACAACTGGATGTAACCCCGTACCTAGCGACCAAGCAACTGGCGCCAACAGCTCGATTATCAACCGCCCGCGTTTGGCATCTAAGGCATTTTTCGCAGCCGTTAGCCCTAAAATTACGGTTAGAAGCGGTTAGCGACTTTCTTCGTGCTAACCTCTCGTCAGTCACCTAATTTCGCACTAGCATAAGTCATTAATCGCAATGATAAGGATAACAACATGCATCCCGCCAAAGTCATTCGTCAACAGGTAACACGGCTGACAGATCTGCCCAATGTAGGAGCAGCAACCGCCGCCGACCTGCAGTTGCTGGGGATTCATCATCCGACGCAACTGCAAGGGCAAGATCCCTATCAGCTCTATCTCCGATTATGTGAACTGAGCGGAGAACGCCAAGACCCCTGCGTATTGGATGTGATGATCTCATTGGTTCGTTTTGCTGATGGCGACGCACCGCAAGCATGGTGGCATTACACCGCTGAGCGTAAAAAGTTATATTCACTCTAGCTTTTATAACCAATTAACTTTCAAAAGCCGCTACCAAGCCATTTACTGTCAACCTCCACTCCGTAAATTAGTTACTAAAGCGTTATATTTTGACCAATATCAACGTTTAGCTGTAGCTCAAGCCGTATGTTTAATTGCCGTATTGACGGATCATTCGCACTATTCCCAGTTCACCACTGCTTAGCACAATGATTTCCGTATGATCAATTTTGAAAATGGAAGGAACTACCATGAAAACTGCAGTGTTGGTAATCGATGTGCAACGTGCTTTTTTTGAACAAGAAAATCAGCCATACGATGCAGCGGCCACCATCAACCACATCAACGCCGTAACCGAATGGGCGCATACAACTAGCACTCCAGTAGTGTTTATTCAGCACCAAAGCGCTGACGTTGTAGCGGGCAGCGATGCGTGGCGTTTACAGCATGATTTGTTAGTACGCCAAGGGGATCAATTTGTACAGAAGTGCACGCCGGATGCCTTTCAAAACACCATTTTGAAGCCACTGTTAGATCAACACGACATCGACCATCTGATCGT
This sequence comes from Shewanella sp., assembly GCF_048265805.1. Taxonomy (GTDB): domain Bacteria; phylum Pseudomonadota; class Gammaproteobacteria; order Enterobacterales; family Shewanellaceae; genus Shewanella. The sequence continues at coordinate 27,257 of NZ_JBLXAT010000011.1, forward strand.
CTGTGGATACGCCACTGAATTCTGTGTCGACACCACAGTGCGCCGCGCCGCAGAGCTGGGGTATTCAGTAGACTTAGTGGCAGATGCGCACACTACCGACGATAAACCACACAGCAGTGGTGAGTTCATTCGTCAGCACCATAACTGCACCCTGCCGCAAATCACCAGCTTTGGTGTGGCCGTGCGGGCAATTGCTACAGCTGAACTCACTCATCCATTGGCCGCGAGTCAAGCGATGTAACCCCGCTTTACCTATGTAAAAGCAGTAGTGGCCTCGTTAAAAACAAGGACACTACTGCTCCTGCTAATACGCGCAATTATCCGCTTTATTTACACATCGGTTATCTTTTTGTTTGACCGAATAATCCGATCAAATTAACGAGTTCCACAACGCGACTTTGCCAGCTATGCATGAACTTAAAATCACCTTCGGTTGACTCTAACCCCTGTTTAAACTGTTCGTAAAGCGCTTCAGTGTTGCTTAATTCACCAATAACTTCCAACGGATTATTTCGGTCAAAAAACAATCCAATACCGCTGCCATGCTGGCCACCTTGGTAATATTCATTGATAGGAGAAACCGGACAGGAAAAATTGACTAATGCATCAAAATGGCGCTCATGTGAACCATTATAAAAATCATTATTGTCATTCAGTACAAATTGATACTGCTGATATAAGCCTAAAATTTCTTGATAATTTTTTTGACCGCGATAATTAAGGAATTTTTTATCATCACAATATGCTGTCCAAGTTGCTGGGCCATAAATATCAACGTTAATACCGGTAGACTCTGCGGCACCCAACAGCCGTTGGCGGTTTTCAGCGCAACGAACTTGATTAATTCCGGCAAAAATTTGATTTACTATCAGTACCAGGCGCTCGGTGCTTGCAATATGAAGTCCCTTATCCTTCATCACATCACCAACTGCGTCATAAAAACTCTTCGTAGTGGAGCCTGTCATTTCATCATACACATTGTAGAAGAGCGACTTAAGTAGCGAAGAAGCGTACTGTTCGCCAACACTATCGACAGATGCCTCCTTACATGAACCACTAAACATCACTGATGCTTTTTCATAGGAATCATTAATCATCGTTGCGGACAATTCAGGATGTTCAGCCAGATTAATTTTTGAACCAGCATGAGGTAAAAAATAAAACACATAATTCTTATCGTTAAAGTACTGACGGCAAAAATCTACGTGTGACTTATCAATAAATGTAAATATTGTATTGGAAGGTGCTGTAATAATTCTGGAGTAATGATAGCAAGGATGATCAACAAAGATAGAAATACATTGGGCTTTTAACGCTTCAAATAATAAATCGCCTTGATCAGTTTGCAATCCAAGTCCCATACCATTAAAAGAGATAACAACATCAATTCCAGACTTCATTGCTGCAGTTAATTTTGGTTTCCAGTCATCACTAATAAGATCAACTGTATTGACATCAAATCCTAATTTTCTAAAGCCATGTCCAACTTCATCAACAAAAAAACGCAAAACGTCATATTGGGAACTTCCCTTAAGCATAAGTATCTGCATAAAAACCTATCCCTGTAAAAATTTCAGCTTAAATCCAATAAATAATTTTTATTCAATCAAAAAATGCGCACGTGCGGTAGCAATCAGCTGTTTACGGCTGGTTTGCCAGCACTCAATGTGCACGTTGGCCACCCGGCGGCCTTGGCGGGTAATATGACACTCGGCGTAGCTGTCTTTATGATAGCCAGCGCGCAGATAGTCGATAGAAAAATCCAGCACTTTGGGGACTTTGCTGGTTTGCATAAATACCATCAGCTGCATAATGGCCGACATTTCCATAAAGCCAGCAATCACACCGCCATGTAACGCGGGCAACACCGGATTTCCGATATTGTCGTCATTAGCGGGCAACTGAAACACCAGTTCATCGCCAAAGCGATTTACCTGCATACCAATAAATTTGGCATAAGGTACGTGGGCAATCAGATCGGCAAAATCGTTGGTTTCAGCAACACGAGCGACCAGCGTTTTAACATCAGTGAGTGGTGCTTTGGCCTCAGTCATACTGCACCTCCTCGCCCATCAAGGCTTTGCGGAAACTATCACCAATCATCTCGGGACTGATGCGCATAAATGAACCGACTGCGTGTGCAATGGGGTCATCCACACTGTCTTGATAAGCAATTGCACGGGTAAAAGCCACGCTGGAGGACAAGCGATAACACTCCGCCATGCCAAATATCGGCTTATGTGGCTGGGCTGGCTTCATATAGTCAACGCGCAAGTCCAAGGTTGGCGAAATCTCTAACGTGCCAAACTTCTCTTTGATGGCACAGATCACCGCGCAACCACTGCCGGTATCCATCAAGGTGGTAATCACCCCGCCGTGCAACACGCCGGTGTCAGGGTAACCTATAAGCGCCTCGTTATAAGGCAGTTCCAACAACACATGATGCTCGCTGGCCTCATGTACTTTCAGCCCTAAACGTCGGCACTGCGCCAGTTGATTAACAAAGCGCGTTGCCAACAAGGTCATGGGGAAAAAATCTGGATTAGTCTTCATTATTCTCGTTTTTTTGACTCAACATCGGCCCTAACGCTTTGCCGCCTAATAGATGCATATGCACGTGGAATACTTCCTGACCAGCATGTTTATTGGTATTCACTATCAAACGAAAACCATCTTCCGCCACGCCCATCTCAGCGGCCAACTTGGCGGCGACGGTGAACATGCGGCCAAGCGCAGCCTCGTCAGACGCTTTGATATCGTTAACGGTAGGAATAACGTGGTTGGGCACAATCAATAGATGTGTGGGGGCTTGCGGAGCAATATCGCGGAACGCTGTCACCAAATGATCTTGATAGACAATATCCGCAGGAATTTCACGTCTGACAATCTTACTGAATAGGGTTTCTTCAGCCATAGTACACTCTCCGGTGATTAGGGGCTGTTGACCTTTTAGTATTGTATGTGGTGGCAACTAAACGCATTAAAGCCCGTTTAATTCCCCCTTTAGGCCAACAGTGCCGAGTAATGTCAGTAGCACTATACAACACTGTGCTAAGCTCAAAACGTGATCGCATTATACCTGTAAGCGGTAACGAATGCGCCAGTAACACTAACATAACAGCTTCATACCACGGCCAAAAGCTGTAAAGCCAGCCAAACACTTTTGCGCAATAAAACAGCGGTTGTCTTAAACTCGCAGAAAATTAGCTTTATTTATGCGGCTCAGATTGCCGTAACTAGCGAATTTTGGCAGCATGTGGAGCACTTTTTACACTTCAAATCAGCAGACTCATGATCAGTTATCAAATTACCGCCGTTGATCCAGTGGCACATTTATTTGAAGTTTCTATGCGTGTTGACGCGCCAGCAAAACAACAAGAATTCTGGCTGCCCGCTTGGTTGCCCGGCAGCTATATGATCCGCGACTTCGCCAAAAATATTATTGGCTTACGCGCTTCAGACGAGATTAACCGTCCAGTGCCTATCCAACAGCTAGATAAGCAACGTTGGTTAATTGAAGCTGATGCTGACGTGCTGCACCTGCGCTACCAAATTTATGCGTGGGATTTGTCAGTACGTACTGCCCATTTAGATCAAACGCATGGGTTCTTTAACGGCAGCAGCGTATTTCTCGCGGTGCGCGGTAAAGAACAGCAGCCACACGAAGTAGAAATCTTACCGCCAACACAGCTGCAAGGCTGGCAAGTGGCGACCACCCTGCCACGCATCAAAGGTGACGATTTTGCCTTTGGCCGCTTCCGCGCAGCGGATTATGACGAACTGATTGATCATCCCGTTGAGATGGGCACGTTTACGCTGGGCAGTTTTGACGCCTGTGGCGTGCGCCACGATGTTGTGCTGACGGGTCGTCACCACTGCTGTATGCCGCGGTTGCTCAATGATTTAACCGCTATCTGTGAGAGCCAAATTAAACTGTTTGGTGCACCCGCGCCGTTTGAACGTTATCTGTTTATGACGCAAGTGCTCAAAAGCGGTTTTGGTGGGCTTGAACACCGCGCTTCAACCGCACTGCATTGCTCTCGCAACGAGCTGCCTAAATCGCTCGATGCGCCAGTAGACAAAGATTATCGCAGTTACTTAACGCTGTGCAGTCACGAGTATTTCCACAGCTGGAACGTTAAACGCATCAAGCCCGCGGCCTTCACCCCTTATCAGTTGGAAAGTGAAACCTATACGCCACAACTTTGGGCGTATGAAGGTATTACCTCCTACTACGATGATTTCATGACTTACCGCAGCGGTCGTGTGGATCGTGAAAGCTATCTCGAACTGCTGAGCCAAACTTTTACTCGCGTTTATCGCGGTGCGGGCCGTTTGCAACAGAGTTTGAGTGAGTCCAGCTTCAACGCTTGGACTAAGTTCTATAAGCAAGATGAAAACGCTGGCAACGCCATTGTGAGTTACTACACCAAAGGCGGCCTGTTTGCGCTTTATCTTGATTTAACTCTTCGCCTAGAGAGTCACGGCGAGAAAAATCTTGATGATCTGATGCGGCTGCTGTGGCAACGCTACGGCTTAACCGCCATCGGCACTGATGATGATAGCCACCAGCAACTATACAGCGAACTGCTAGGCCGTGATGCCAGTGCTGAATTTGCTTGGATTGATAAAGCGGCCGATCTGCCACTCGCTGAGTTGCTGGCCAAATTTGGGGTTGAACTTAAACTGCGCGCCAGTAGCAGCAACACCGATCAAGGTGGCGGTGATGTGGAGGGACTAGCCAATGGCTTCGGCGCGAAATATAAAGCGGAAGGTTTGGGCATTCGCATCGTCAGCGTTGCTAATGGCTCACCAGCGCATCGTGCCGGACTCAGTGCCAAAGACCTGCTGATTGCTGCCGATGGTCTGCAAGCGGGGGGGCAGTTTGAACAGTTTTTACAACTGTATCCGCAAGGTAGCAGCATCAAGTTACATTGGTTCCGTGACGATGTGTTGATGAGCGGCGAACTGCCAATAGAAGCCGCGGCACCCGACACGGTATCGTTAGTCGTCCGTGACGAACAACTGGTCAACGCTTGGTTAGCGTGAACCCAACCCCAGTTTGAGAAGTAAGAGCGGCCTAGCCGCTCTTTTTATGTTCAGTTCAGCGCCACCACCCAAGCCTTATCAACGCCAGCAGTTAACGCTTCGCAAAGCGGGAAAATTCCATTACTATGCGCCACCGCTTAATGACCTATAACTGATTTATGTCTGCGAACGCCCTATATACCGACTTGTCGGGCTATTATGATCTGATGTGTGTCGATATCGACTATCACGCCCAAAGCCACTGTGTTAGCAGATTAGCGCAACTGTTTGGCAATGGCGGTAAACGCCATCTGGACTTGGCCTGCGGTACTGGCCCACATGTGCGCCACTTCCTCGATTTCGGCTTTCAAAGCGCGGGCTTAGATATCAACCAACCTATGTTGGATATCGCGGCTAAACGCTGCCCTGAAGCACAATTTTCGATGCAGGACATGGGTAACTTTAATGCCGATGAGCCACTCGATCTGATCACCTGCTTTCTCTATTCCATCCACTACAACGGCGGTATCGAGAAATTGCAGCAATGTATACGCAGCGTGCATGATGCTTTGGCTGACGAGGGATTGTTCTGCTTTAACGCGGTGGCTAAAGATAAAATCAACAACGCGTTATTTGTCGAACATGGTGCCACGGAAGACGATGAGCAATTTAACTTCCGTTCCAGTTGGTATTACCGCGGTGAAGGTGAAATGCAGGCGTTAAAACTTAGCATCACTAAAACCAATGATACTGAACAACAGGTTTGGCATGATGAACACCCAATGGTGGCAGTCACGTTTGCCGAATTAATCACGCTGCTTGCCCCCTATTTTGAGGTGCAACTGTTTGAACATGACTATCACAAAATTCTGCCAATAACTGCCGACGCGGGTAATGCCATCGTAGTGTGCACTAAACGCAGCCAGTGAAGATGTTAACTCGCGTGCGTCCACATATTGGCTAGCGACAGCATCATCGGCAAGGTCACTAAGCTGGCGATCGTGGATAGCGTGAGGCTTTTCACCGGAAAGTCGGTGCTTTTGCCTGTCAACTGAGCAAAGATCACTGACATTCCCGCCACTGGGCAGGCGCTGAGCGCCAACACCACCAGCAACATATCGCCGCCGATATGCAGCGCCAACAAGGCCGCTAACACCACGGCTGGAAACAGCAAATTACGCATCAGTACGCTGAGCCAAGCAGCACCACTACCCCAAATCTTGCCAATTTTAACCGGTGCCATGGCAGCGCCCACCAGAATCATCGCTAAGGCGGTATTCATCTTGCCCACATGGCCAATCGCATCATGCAGCGCCGATGGCAACTGAATCGACAATACAAACAGCAAGCAGCCAATAATCGCCGCTAACGTATTGGGGTTAAACAGCACCTTGATTAGCGCAGTGCGATCTAATCGGCCGGAATGCGTCAGTAAACCATGGGTCCATACAAAGATGCCATTGACCGCGATGTAAACTGAGCCGTAAAACGCGCCATTGCTGCCTACCAGTGCCACCACTAACGGCAAGCCCATAAAACCACAGTTGGAATAGACTGCCGTGAATTGCATCTGCTCGGCAATCCCTTGACGTTTAAGGCGGCGGGAGTTGAGCAGTAATTTGCTCATCACAATAAATAAGATATGAATGGCACACGACAGACCACCCACTAACATAAAGTTGTGCCAAAGCTCTGAGGAGTAGGGAATTTGAAAGGCATTAAACACTAAACATGGCATGACCACATAACACAGTAACCAAATCAGCTTATCGGTAGTTGGCTTATCTAGCAGCTTAGATTTCGCTAAACCGAAACCTAGCCCCATCAACAGAAATAACACTATGATCTGATTAATGATGACGCCAACGCCCATGTTTACAACCATCCTTTGCCGTCGAAAAAGCTAGTATACGCTGTTCTACACCATTGTTAACGAGTGGACTAAGTCACGCCGGTTTATTTCAATCATTTAGCCAACAGCAGTTTACAATAAACTAACATAGCCAATATTGCTGTTTATCCACTATAGCCAACGAAATAGCGAGCGCCGCAGCATGACGGTGCTATGTTTAATGGGGGCTCAACACGGTATAGTGGCATGGTAGCGGTCTCATCAACTCAAGCGATAGCGGTGAGATATTGTTTTTCTTATCTAGTGAATGGAAGCAAATATGGCTCACGAAAAACAGTTGGTGCGGACAATTGAGGGCGCATTGATTCACCTGTTTGATAAAGACCAACAAATTCAACTGTCCTCTTCGGAATATTTCAGAAAATATATTCGCGTATTGTTGCCCTATGCCATCACACCATTTAGCAATACTGGCCGCATGTTTCTGGTGAATCGCGAATATAAACCGCTAGGCATCGGCGATTTTAATGAGTGGGTCGACTACACCGAATATCAATGCAGCATTTCCGACCAAAGTTATCAGTTGATAAGCCAATTACCCCTACCCGAGGGGCTCAAAAATGCGTCGGGGATTTTTCTATATCAAGACGCAACCTGCCCGTGGGATAGCCAGCAGCACATGAATTGCTACCTAAAAACCTTAACGCAATTGCTGAGTATTCTTACCGCAAATATTGCCGTTATTGAACAACCAGAGTTGTTGTAGAAATATACTCACTAATGTTTCCAATCCCAGCGTACCCCATGCGCTACTGCGACCAGTGAACGCGTGAGTTTATGAGTTAAATCATCTCGATTCATATCATTAATGAATAATACCATTAGTCATAGTGCCGTCTTAGCAAAGAATGATAAGCGATTGAAATTAAATGGATATTTATAAGCAACGGCCCATATTCCAGCGTTCTATGGCGTTAATCAACCAAGGCATCAGCATAAAACGTGGGCGCGTTATCCACTTAAATTTCACCCAACAAGCCACGTTTTATAATATCGTCCGACGCAAAGCCACTCAGGCTGAAGTTAGGAACTGTTTATCTTTAGTGTTTAATTTTTGTTCAAATTAAACGCATTATGAGCAAGGCGCAGCCAGTAACGCTTAGGCAAGTAAGCAAACTTGAGGCAACAAAGTTCAGGATGCGTTTAAATGACCCCTTCGGGCAGTGACATAGCGCCATTTATTCAGCGTTAGGTGATATTTGTGGAGAATAACGCCACGGCATATCACCTGCCTTGCCTAAATCACGCTCTGTCTACTGCAAAAACAACCAGCGAAGATAAACAGCCCCTAGGCGAGCATATGAATAACCAACTGATGTCGCTATTGAACGGTGGACATTTAACTAAGAGCCACGGGCGTGGTAAACGCAACTGACCAAGCTAACACCACCGGTCAGGAATTGTATCAAGCGGGCACTCAAGGTGCATTTGCCGGCCCTGAAAAATACTTTACTGGTGATGTTTCAGTAGAAATGCTGTTCCCTGCCAATGACACCGCTCACTACTCTGGTGCGTATGTGACTTTTCAACCTAGAGCGGACACTGCATGGCACCACCATCCAGCGGATCAATATATGACGGTTACCTCTGGTACTGCACTGACTGCTACACGTGACGGTAAAGTGATCAAATTCAAAACGGATGGCCCAACAAACGTGTAACACTGGCATGGTGCCACAGCAGATGCGCCAATGACTCACTTGGTGATCACTGCCAGCAAAGATGACAAAAACGTTATTTGGGGTGACAAATTTACTGATGCTGGATATCAAGCCGCTGCTAAGCAATTTTTAGCTCCTGATTGCTAAATATTAACAGCCACCCGCGGGCGGTTGTTTTATTGCCAGAGACTACTGCGCCCCGTGTTCATCTGCCCTTTTCTTCCTGAACCTCACCACCACGTTTTACACCTACCAGCATTAATGTACATGGCTGACGGGATGAATAAGCAGTTGTGGTATCGCTTAACCAACTGCTAACATGCAACATAATAACAACAATAATCACAACATTTTTCCATGATCCTAGAATTGCCGATTTTCATCACATTTACTGGTTACTTAGTGGCTATGCTTGGCATTGGCTGTTGGGCATTTCGTGCGACACACTCGATTGACGATTACATTCTTGGTGGACGCCAGATGGGACCAGCAGTAACTGCATTGAGCGTTGGCGCTTCTGATATGTCTGGCTGGCTGCTGCTCGGACTGCCCGGTACTATCTACCTTTACGGCATGGGACAGGCGTGGATGGGGATCGGTTTAGTGCTCGGCGCCTGGTTAAACTGGTTACTGGTGGCAAAACGTTTACGTCACTACACTGAGCACGCCGATAACGCTCTGACCCTGCCCGATTTCTTTGAAAAACGCTTTAACGACACCAGCGGCCTACTCAAGTTAGTATCAGCGATCACCATCCTGCTATTTTTTACCTTTTACGCCTCGTCCGGTCTGGTCGGCGGTGCAATTCTGTTTGAAGAAACCTTTGGTCTAAATTATCGCCTTGCCCTTACCGTCGGCGCGATCATTATTGTGTCCTACACCTTTTTGGGCGGATTTTTTGCCGTCAGTTGGACCGATTTTTTCCAAGGATGTTTAATGCTGCTGGCACTGCTGATTGTACCGGTCAGCATTTTTACTCATCCGGAACTGCATCAAGGTCTCGACACCATCGCACCGGCCAAGTTGGCATTATTAAGTGACAAAACCACCATTATTGGCTTGTGCTCCGCCGTAGCATGGGGCTTAGGTTACTTCGGCCAGCCCCATATTCTTAGCCGTTTTATGGCCATTCGCTCACGTAATGATTTAACGGTGTCGCGCCGCATTGCCATGAGCTGGATGATACTATCGCTATTAGGTGCGTTAGCGACAGGGGTTGCGGGCATGCTGTACTTTGCTGATAGCCCGCTGGAAAACCATGAAACGGTACTCATACACCTCACGCAAATAGCCTTCAATCCATGGATTGGCGGCATCCTGATCGCCGCCATTCTGTCAGCGATCATGAGCACCATCGATTCACAATTGTTGGTCTGTTCCAGTGTTGTCACTGAAGATTTCTATCGTCGCTGGCTACGTAAGGATGCCAGTAACCGTGAGTTGATACTGGTTGGCCGCTTGGCTGTACTGGCCGTTGCGTTGCTTGCTGCGATCATTGCGCTCGACCCCAAAAGCAGCGTACTGGGCTTGGTAAGTTATGCATGGGCAGGATTTGGGGCTGCATTTGGCCCAGTGGTACTGTTCAGCCTATTTTGGCGCGGCTATAGTCGCCAAGGCGCCATAGCCAGCATCTTAGTAGGTGCCACTACCGTGGTGCTATGGAAGTTGTCTGACCAAGGATTGTTTGCTTTATACGAAATAGCCCCTGGTTTTCTGTTTTCTAGCCTTGCTGGCGTTGTTTTTAGTAAAAAATTTTCCCCCAATGATGCAACTCAGCAAAGTTACACTATGTTTAAAACATCGCTGTAAGCCACGTGTGACATAGATCACAAGGATACCCACCACTTAATCAATTGCAAAAACTTACCTTCGGGTAAACTTTTTGACACTAAAGTCCTATTTTCTTTATAAACTTCAACTAACATTATGTATATCAACATGTTGGAAGAGTGAAAAATGGCAGTGTTTTACTCTTGATAACGCTAAATCCGCGATATTTATTGGGAAATCTCGCGTTTTGTTATCTGGTCGGACTTGCTGATAGTTTCACTGATACATAACATGGCGAGCTATTAAAAATGGGGGCTGTTAGTTTTTACTAACAAGCACTTGCGATAAAAGCTAATTTCAGAGACTCAAATACATGCATAAGTTTAACAAGACTCTTCTCGCGCTGGCAGTTACCTGCGGCAGCTTCCAAGCTGGTGCCGCGGGCTTCCAGTTGAACAGCCAATCGGCCAATGGTGTCGGTCGCGCAAACGCTGGTGACGCAGTCATTGCCGATAACGCCGCTGTACTTGCTCGTAATCCAAGTGCTATGGCACTGTTTGATACCGCTGCTCTGTCCATGGGGATGACCGTGGCAGATATTAAGATTGACGTTAAAGACGTGAATTTTGCGGGGGGTGCAGTGGATTTAGGTGGCATCGATGACGCTGGTAGCGTCAAACTGATCCCTAACTTCTACTATATCCAACCATTGAACGACAAATGGGCCATTGGTGTAGCAGCTTTCTCTAATTATGGTACAGGTACCGATACCGCATCACTGGTGGAAAACCGTGCTGTAGCGCCATTTGATCTGATCGGTGAAACCGAAGTAACCACCGTCAACTTTAACGTCAGCCTGTCTTACCGCATTAACCAACATTGGAGTGTGGGTCTAGGCTTTGACACTATCTACGGTAAAGGTAAGTTGACTCGTTACGCGGGCGATAGACCACTGCTGGATGTGGACGCTGATGGGGTCGGCTACGGCGGTATTGTTGGGGTAACGTATGAGCTTAACCAAGATAACCGCTTTGGTTTGAGCTTCCGTAAGAGCCCAACGGTAACAGTAACTGGCGACATCAATGTGCTGTCTAGCCAAGAAATCACCGGGTTGAGCACTCAGCAAGTGGGTATCGACTTTGATCGCTTAGAAGTACCTCTGGCAGATATCACCCAGTTTGCAGGTTTCCACCAGCTGACACCAAGCTTTGCGGTGCACTATACTGCGCAATACACAGCGTGGAGCTCATTTGAGCAAATCACCGCTAAAAAAGGTGATGCCACCATCGTCAGTGGTGACTATGCCGGCACACCAGTGGCATCAGGCGTAGAATCGCCACTGAAGCAATACCACTGGCGCGATACTTGGTTAGGTAGTGTGGGGGGGACCTATACGGTGAACCCTAAAGTGACGTTGCGTGCGGGCTACATGTATGACCGCGGTGTTGTTGACGAGCTAAGCTCACTGTCTATCCCCGATTCAAATCGCCAATGGTTTACCTTTGGTGCGGGTTATAAGTGGAGCAAAAACACCAGTATCGATTTCGGCGTAGCCTATGTCCGCGGTACCGAAGTTGAGCTAGTCGAAAACAGTAGCTTGGTTGGTCCGGTTAACGCCAAGACTAAGTCGTCAGCGATGTACTACGCACTGCAGTACAGCTATAGCTTCTAATACGGCCGTTTCACGATATTTTTAAAGCCAGCCTTGTGCTTAATGCAAGTCATTTAAGCCATTGCTCGTAAAATAAAGGGTTCCAGAGGAGATTTTGGTCATTCCTTCTGGAGCCCTTGTTGTATCTATATTTAACCAGAATTATAGCGGCTTTGGTTTTTCATCAACACATTGAATAAAATAAGCATAATTATTCAAAAAAGTGACTAACTGTTCAGCATTAAGCCTTGTGCCGGTTTTTTGCTATTTTTAACCTCGGTCACAATTAACTTGTAAGTACCTACTTTCCTGAACATGCAGCATCGGCGGCTTAATCGAGATGGCGCTGTGTGGAAAGCAATTTCGTTATCAGCCTAAACCCCCTGCCCTCATAACCCCTAGCCTACAAGCCCAAGTACTAACGACAAGTTGCTACTTCCTTTCGTTAATTCATCACAGCTTCAAAGCTAAAAAGGTCTGTTATGTCAGTATCATAGTTAAGTCATAGCTTAACTATATAAAATTTTTCTAATGAAAGATTGCGCTGTTATAAAACATCCATTAGAATTTTCTCATAGATGTAATTCAATTTGGAATTGCTTGATATGCGCCCAGTGTTATCGTTACTCCTTGTGACCACCCTGTGGACATTGCCACAGCTATCGAACGCGACAGAGATCACCAACCTAACGGTTAGTCAAACGCCTAAGGCAAGCTATTTAACGTTAGATGGCACAATTGAAGCAGCCAAAGCCGCCACGGTATCAGCGCAGACCTCTGGCCGTATTGTCAGACTTAATTTCGATGTTAATGATTTGGTACCAGCGGGAGCCTCCTTATTGGAGATCACCAGCATAGAGCAAGGCGCGGAACTTGCTGCCGCAGAAGCCAGTTATGCACGCACCAAGGCATTGGATGTTGAAGCGCAACAAACGCTGACACGCTATCAGGCATTATTCCCCCAAGGCGCGATCTCCAAAGGCGCGATGGATCAAGCGATTGCCAATGCAAAATCCACCCAACAAGCCGCCAGCGCGGCACTAGCGCAAGTGACTAAAGCGCGAGAAAACCTGAAATATACGATAGTTGCTGCGCCCTATGCAGGCGTGATGACCGCACGTCACGTTGAAGAAGGTGAAACAGTCACCGTCGGACAACCACTGCTGTCAGGCTATGCCACCGATAAGATGCGTGTGGTCATGCAAGTGCCACAGCAGTATCGGCAAGCACTCATTGACGCAAAAACGGTACAAGTGTCGTTGGCTGATGGCCGAGAGTTCAACATCGATAATGCGCAGATCTTTGGCTTTAGTGACAATCAAACCCACGCCTATAAAGTGCGCCTACCGCTACCAGATAACACTCCCACACTACTGCCTGGAAGCTGGGTCAAAGCCCGCTTCGTCATCGGCCAACGGCCGCAGCTGCACATTCCGTCCAGTGCGCTCTACAGCGTGAATGAATTGACTGGGGTCTATCTCAAAGTGGGCGACCGATATGTCTTACAACAAGTGCGCATTGGTGCGAGCCAGCATGGCGAAGTTGAAGTATTGGCAGGGCTGCAAAACGGCGATGTCATTGCCAGCAATGCCTATCACGTGTTGCTACAACATCAGCACTAGGCGGGCAAAGACCATGGCAGAACAACCCAACCGTTTAGGCATCTCTGGCACCATTGCCGCCAAATTTCAAAATAGTGCGATTACACCACTGCTGGCCATACTCGGGCTATTGCTCGGGCTATTCGCCATTCTCGTGACACCAAAAGAGGAAGAGCCGCAAATTGATGTGACGTTTGCCGATGTTTATATCCCCTTCCCCGGAGCCAACCCCGCTGAGGTCGAACAGCTGGTCACGCTGCCTGCCGAAGAAGTGATCTCGCAAATCAAAGGCATCGATACCTTGTATTCGTTTTCGCAGCCGGATGGCGCCATGATCATTGTCATCTTTGAGGTCGGCGTCCCACGCAACGAAGCGATTGTAAAACTGTACAATCAGATCTATTCCAATCTTGACAAACTGCCCAGCACCGCAGGTGTCGGTCAGCCGTTGATCAAGCCAATGGGTATTGATGATGTGCCAATTGTGAGCCTGACGCTATGGTCGGCAGACCGCGCGATTTCGGCACAACAACTGACCCACATCGCCAACGGGCTGGAAACTGAGCTAAAACGTATTGATGGCACTCGTGAAGTCACCACGGTGGCGCCCCACGAGCTAGTGCTTAATGTCCGTATCGACCCACAACGGATGAACCATTATGGTGTCAGCTACGATAGTATTCGCCATGCTCTCACTGCCAATAATGCCGTATCAATGCCCGCATCATTAGTACAGAACAACCAAGAGATTAAGGTGCAAGCAGGTCAATTTTTGCAGTCAGTCGATGACGTAAAAAATCTGGTGGTGGCTGTCAACAAGGATGCTAATGGCCAACCAGCGCCGGTGTTCCTTGATGATATTGCCGACATTACTCTCAAAGCCGATGTCCCGGTTGCCAGTGCATGGCACTATCAAACTGATAAAGAGCAAGCCGACCAAGCGGCTGGCGTTTATCCCGCAGTCACCATCTCCATTGCGAAAAAGCCCGGTGAAAACGCCGTTGATGTGGCCGACGCGGTGTTGGCTAAAGTCGCGCAGGTCCGCAATGTGTTACTGCCTGACAAAGTCAATATCACGGTCTCTCGCAACTATGGCGTAACCGCCGCCGACAAATCCAACACCCTCATATTTAAACTTATCTTCGCTACCAGTGCAGTCGTCATCTTAGTGTTGCTAACCATGGGGCGACGTGAAGCCATCGTGGTCGGTGTTGCTATCGGTATCACCTTGGCAATAACGCTGTTCGCCTCGTGGGCTTACGGCTTTACGTTAAACCGTGTCAGCTTGTTTGCGCTGATCTTCTCCATCGGCATTTTGGTGGACGATGCCATCGTGGTGGTAGAAAACATTCACCGCCATATGGCGCTTGGCAAGCGTTCCTTAAGTGAACTGATCCCAATAGCAGTGGATGAAGTGGGCGGCCCGACGATTCTTGCTACCTTTACCGTGATTGCCGCACTGTTGCCGATGGCATTTGTCAGTGGCTTGATGGGGCCCTATATGAGCCCGATCCCGATTAATGCCAGCATGGGCATGGTCATTTCGCTAGCCGTGGCGTTTATGGTAACGCCGTGGCTAAGCCGCAAGTTACTCAAACCGCATCAGCCCAGCGGCGACCACGCTAGAGAATCGACTGAGTCAGCATCACCGATGATGCTTAAGCTGTTTAATCGCTTGATAAAGCCGTTCTTGGAAAGTCGTAAAGCACGTCTCGGACTGTCCGCTGTCGTGGCATTGCTTATTGCTATGGCTGTGGCACTGCCTGTCGGGCAGTTGGTGGTGATGAAGATGCTGCCATTTGACAACAAATCTGAGTTTCAAGTGATTGTTGATATGCCAGAGGGCACGCCAGTAGAACAAACAGAAAAGGTGCTAAAACAACTATCCAACTATCTCGCCAGTGTGTCAGAAGTACGCAATATGCAGCTTTATGCTGGCACTCATGCACCGATTAACTTCAACGGCTTAGTACGCCATTACTTTGTACGCAACAGCCAAGAAGCAGGCGATATTCAAGTTAACTTGGTTGATAAACATCATCGAGATCGAGATAGCCATGCCATTGCGTTGGCAGTACGTGGCCCATTACAGCAAATCGCCGCCCAATACCAAGCCAATGTCAAAGTGGTAGAAGTTCCCCCCGGTCCACCAGTGTGGTCCCCCATTGTGGCGGAGGTCTATGGCCCAAGCGAGTCAATCCGTGAACAAGCCGCTAATGATTTGATGCAGTTATTTCAACAGACGCAAGATGTTGTCGATATTGATATCTACCTGCCTGCTGCGCAACAAAAATGGCAGGTGTATATCGACCGCAGTAAAGCGAGCTTACTGGGCGTGCCTTACGCCAACATTGTGGATTTGATTGCCACATCAATCGGCGGCAATGACGTCAATGTGCTGCACAAATCGCTGCAGAAAAATCCCGTTCCTATTCGTTTAGCGCTGAACGACGCAGATAAATTGGATCTAACGCAACTCATGACCATGAAACTCGACAGTCAGTTTGGCGGTACCGTGCCCTTGTCGGAGTTGGTCACTGTGCAACAGGGCGTAATAGACAAGCCGATTATCCACAAAAACATGATCCCAATGATTATGGTGGTGGCAGACATGGCGGGGCCGCTTGATAGCCCACTTTACGGCATGTTTGAGATGGCAGCGGATATTGATGCCCCCAACGGTCTTGGTTTTGACCAACATTATATTGCACAGCCGGACGGGCTGGATGCGGTCAGTGTGTTGTGGGACGGCGAGTGGAAAATTACCTATGAAACCTTCCGCGATATGGGCATTGCCTATGCGTTGGGCATGATTGCCATCTACCTGTTGGTCGTAGCGCATTTTCGCTCTTATCTGGTACCACTGATCATCATGGCGCCCATTCCATTGACCATTATTGGCGTACTACCCGGCCATGCACTGCTGGGAGCACAGTTCACCGCCACTTCGATGATCGGCATGATCGCCCTTGCCGGCATCATAGTGCGCAACTCTATACTGCTGGTGGACTTTATCAATCAGGAAACAGCCGCCGGTTTGCCATTTGAGCAAGCGGTGATCCATTCAGGTGCGGTGCGCGCGAAACCCATCATGCTCACCGCACTGGCAGCAATGATTGGCGCACTGTTCATTCTGGACGACCCGATTTTCAACGGGCTCGCCATCGCACTGATCTTTGGTATTTTCATCTCCACCCTGCTCACCCTCGTGGTGATACCCGTGCTGTACTACGCATTTATGCATAACCGTATGACAACTTAACGCCCAACGACAGGAGCCTAATGCTATGTCTAAACCTTTATCTGTAGAACGAGCCACCATGGCATTTGCGGGATTTATGGTGCTGCTGTCTGTGCTGCTGACAGCGACTGTACATCATAATTTTTTCTGGTTAACAGTACTTGTCGGCGCCAATTTGCTGCAAAGCGCCTTCACCGGTTTCTGCCCAGCTAGCATGTTGTTACACAAGCTTGGCGTGAAAACGGAAGCCGAGCAGACCTTGGCTCAAAAATGAGTCGCATGGCCTCAACGCTAGCCCCATGGCTGCTATGCTTGGCGGTATTGGTTGGACTCGCGGCGAGTGCGAACGCCAAAGGTGAGATCAGCCCTGATGTTGCAGCAAAGCTTAGCTCTCAAGGTGCGTTATTGATTGATGTTCGCACGCCGCAGGAATTTAATGCGGGTCATTTAGCTACGGCGCAAAATATCGAGTACCAAGCGATAGCTACGCTGCTGCCCAAGCAGCTTACCGATAAAACGCAACCTATTGTACTTTACTGCCGTAGCGGCCGTCGGGCGGAAATCGCCAAGCAGGCGCTACAGCAGTTGGGTTACAGTGACGTAGTTAATGCTGGTGGCTATGCTGAATTGAAAGAGGCGTTTGCCGCAGCAACTAAATAACCCTCTGCTGCTCGGCGGTTTGTGTTACTATGCCGCCGTCATTTTTTAGGAGTGTTTATGTCAGCTAACTCATCTCGTTCAAACGATCCCCTACACGGCATGACGTTGGAAGCGATTCTGTGTCATCTGGAGCAACAATATGGCTTCGACGGCCTAGCTGACAAAATTAAAGTAAACTGTTTTACGAATGACCCCAACATCAAGTCTTGCCTGAAATTCTTCCGCAAAACCCCTTGGGCACGCGAAAAGCTCGAGCGTTTGTACATCAAGTCGATTGGTGAAAAAATGCCAGCACATCTCAAAACGGTTGCGAGTCGTAAAACGCCACCGGTCATGCCTAAAGCCAATAAGGCGAATGCTACGGGTAATGGCGATAACAGCGCGATCTGGGGCTCTCCTAAAAAATAGCAGACTCAAGGGTTAAGTTATTGGCGGAACCGCCGATAATGGAGAATGTGATGCGCATCTTAGGCCCTGATATATGGATATCAAACGGCTCAATATTTCCTTAGAAAATCCCTATCGTTCCAGCAGTATTAGTACCAACGTCTCAGTATCGGAGCAACCACTGTCGCCCAGTGCAGCGGTGCAAGATGATCAAATCAGCATCTCCAAAGAAGGACGTGAGCAGTTAACCAATAGCAATGGTAAAACCTTGCACGACTTGCTCAGTGCGAATACCAACAAAGTAGATTCCGCCGATGAAGACGATAGTAAAGACCCTATCGCTCAATTAGAAAAACGCATCGAACAGATGCAGGAACGCTTGGAGGAGATCCGTCAAGAGCTACTGCAGTTGACGTCAGATAAATCTAAAGCGGCGGAAAACCAACGGGCGCAATTACAGAGTGAGCAGCAGCTACTGTCGATGCAATTGACGCTGGCTACAACGCAAAAAGCGAAACTGGAAAAGATGCAAGCCTAACCTCGGTCACGAAGGTTAGACGCTAGCGCCAAAGGGAAGAAAGGGTGGGCGCGCTAGCGCCTAACGCAAATTCGTTACTCAGCTGCTTCAACGATAAAGGTTACGTTGCGCGGCAAAGCATCCACCAACGGCAAATGCTCTTTTGCAATATTAGCGATCGGCATAATATCATCATAAGAGGCTGATTGCTCCTCTCCGGCAAACAATACTGCAAACCAGCCACCGGCTAAGCTAATATCGCCGTATTTCCAGTCATATTGCTTCTCTTTCGGGTCAAACTTCCCTTCAGTAGCGGTGCAACAGTAATCAAACTGTAGAACGGTAGCCCGATGTTTTGAACGGTAAAAGCGTTTTAAAATCTGGTGCGGCTACGGTGTCATTCAGGGTGGCAGGAATCTCCACATCATCCGCTTTTAACACAATTACCACGGCCACAATTACGACCCCATTGAGCCAATGAGTTTATGAATGCCAATGTAAAGAGCCCCCTCAAGTGTTAGCAAATCGAATTGTCCGTAATATTTGCCCGATTTTTCAAATAGCATGGCAGAGCCCTGGTGGTACTCTGCCCTTCACTTATTTGGCTGAGCGCAACAATGGGCGCTCAGCCAAGCTAGCCGTCTAGAAACTCCAACGTACCGACGCGGTGTAGTTCATTGGCGTACCATAGAATGCTTGACCGTAGTTCAGACTGTTGTAGTAGGTTTTATCAGTAATGTTATCAATATTCAGATTAACGCTGATATTGTCTGCCACTTGATAACGAGCAAAGGCTCCCACCAACAGATAACTTCCTTGGTTAAGGCGGGCGGCACCATAATCACGATAAACTGACGACTGCCAACGCGCGTTAGTTCCCATACTCAGCTCAGGTAGCCATTCTGGTGTGTATTGCAGCATCACCTTGACGGATTTTTCTGGCAGATACGTCCGAGTATCTTCGCCCTGCTCGTCTTCAATACTTTGCTGGGTATAGCTAGCCAGCAGCTTAAGTTCTGTCGTTAGTTGACCATTCACTTCCACTTCAAAACCTTGTGACTCAAAATCGGCACCGCGATAGTAGGTTTGACCCTGTTCATTGCGGCCCATGCTTTCGGCAAGGTTTTTGTAGTCGTTATCAAATACTGCGGCAGTGACATTTAACGCACCGTCAAAGAACTCACCTTTAATACCGCCTTCCAAAGTTTGTCCCTTAGTGGGAGTTAAACGCTCGTGATTGGCGTCAAACTCTGTCTGAGCGCGGAAAGTTTTGGCAATACTGGTGTACAACGACAGATTGGCACTCAGGTCATACACCAAACCACCGTAGGGAATAAAGCGGCTTTCATCACTACTTTCGTTTGCACCATAACTTTCGCCACGACTCTTATAATCGATATAGCGCCCGCCAACAATCGCGGTCAACTTGTCGGTCAGATGGAGGCGGTTGGCTATATACACGGAGCTTTGAGTATCGGTCAGATCTGAGCCGCTGGGGTTAGCATCAAATACTGGCACTGGCGCATTGCCATCCCACTGGGTAAAGTCAGGAATTTGCGGGAAACCGCGGTCTTGGTCAGCATCATATAACGACAGATCTTCCAGTTCGTGACGAATCCATCCAGCGCCCATTACTAACTCATGCGAGCGGCCAAACAGGTCATAACTGCCTTTTAATGACAAGTCTACTTGATGGGAATCACCATCTGCCGTGTATTGGCTAGCGTAGCCGTATAGACCGGCATTGGTTTCAGGCTGAATGGTTCCAGTCACGTAAAACAACTTGCCAGACTGATTTTGGTGACGATAGCTGTATTGCGCTACACCTTCCCAGCCGTTGAGGAAGTCATGCTTCAACTCAGCAAAGGCTTCGGTGTTGGCAATGTTCCAGTAAGCCCAGTTTGAAGATGTCGAGGTTGAGCGCGGAAAATCTGTTGGCGTGCCATCGGCATACATAGTGGTCAAAGCGCCCCACAATGGCGAGTTAGGTTTGTTTTCCTGATGCTGCGCGCCCACGGTGAGCAGGGTAGCATTGGACAAGTCAGTTTCGACGACCCCATACACGGATGACAGCTTTTTCTCATACCAATCGATATAAGAATTACCATCGGTATAACTCCCCACGAAACGGCCACGTACCTTGTCAGTCATGCTGCCTGACACATCAGCTTCTAAGCGGTAATTGTCCCAACGTCCAGCGCTTAGGCTCACATAGCCACGAGTTTCTGCGGTTGGGCGCTTGCGTACCAAATTGACGGTGGCAGATGGGTTACCTACGCCAGCGGTCAAACCGTTAGCACCGCGCACCACTTCTACGCGCTCATACAAGCTCATGTCTGTTGGGCCATACAACACATCAGTATAGAACGGCGCACCGATACCATCGATTTGGATATTGCTGATTTCAAAGCCACGCGCCGTTAACACCGAGCGATCGGTTTCCGCTTGCTCAACGGTAACACCTGGCGTGAATTCCATAACGCGGTTCATGGTATCGAGCTTGAAACGCTCAATGTAGCTATTGTCGATAACCGTTACCGACTGAGGCGTTTCGCGTATTGATAGATCGAGGCCAGTAGCTGAACTACTGTTTTTCTGCAATGAACCTACAACAGAGATACGTTCAATATTGTCAGTGTCGGGCTGCTCAGCGGCATAACCTACTCCATGGTACAAATTGGCAACGACTACCGCCGATACCGCACTTCGAAACCACTGCATATCATCTCCAGTCTTCTAAAATAATTTGTCATGTTTTCATATCGAGGCCGGAATGATAACGATTATCATTATTCAATCAAGGGCTACAAATGTAAATTTACCGAAGATTAAGACGTTTATATGGCACTTTAGCGGACAGATGGCGGTCAATATCTGGTTATAGGCAGAATAGGCGCTATTTTGCACTGAATTAAATAACGCTTGGTATTTTCCCTAATACTGAATTACTGCTCAGCAATCACACTGATATCACTAAGCTTCGCAATGTGAATGTGGGTTTGGTAATAGTACTTTCCGGTTGGAACGTGATCGCGATTGAAATCGATTCTGACGCGCATTGCATCACCACGAACATGCACCGCATGGTTAACAAAGTGATGCTGCAACGCGTTGAAATCAGCAATCCCCATTTGTGGTAACACCTGTTTCGGCAACGCGATGGTGACGTTACGTTGGTCGCGATAGTCCAGCTCAGTGTTCAGAAAAACCATGGCCCCTTGCTCTCCTACCGCTTTAATCAACAGGGTGTAGTCTCCAGCAACCACTTGAGGAGCTTGCGTCGCAGCCGAGCCAATAATATCCATTGTGTTACTGTATTGGATGGCCGAAGTAGATGAGCTACTAGCGCAACCGCCAAGCCCGATTAACGCTGCAGCAAGCAGTAAATATTTCATCATAGTGTCAGTAGGTTGTGTCATTTTTGAAGCGCCCAAGTTAATACCTAAAATACATCAACACAATGAAAAATATGTCGAATTTTATCGTTAGCAGCCTTAAAAAATGTATCCACCGCCCATAGGAGCAGATGATATACATGCCTGCATGATGGCACCGCGCATCAAGGCCACGTATCCGATCACGATAATGCTACCTTTCATACCGCAAAAAAGGCCGCTTATGCGGCCTTCTATCATGCAATAACAATGGGCGAACCGATCATCTGTTTATCAATCTTGATGCTCTTCAAAAAAAGAGTCAGGGATTAAATGCCCAAGTTCATGTGACTTAGTTTTCAGGTAAAACTCGTTGTATGGGTTTTTGCCCACTTGTAATGGAACACGCTCAACCACTTCGACACCGATTTGCTGCATCGCTTTGACTTTACGCGGATTATTAGTCATCAAGCGGACTTTATGTACGCCGATTTTCTCCAACATTGGCGCAATCATATCGTACTTGCGCATGTCCGCAGGAAAACCCAGCTGCTCATTGGCTTCAACGGTATTCGCCCCTTGGTCTTGTAATGCATAGGCACGCACTTTGTTGAGCAAGCCAATACCGCGGCCTTCTTGACGTAGATATAAAATAAAGCCACGCCCTTCTTTAGCAATGTTTTGCATCGCCGTTTGCAGTTGGAAGCCACAATCACAGCGTAGGCTAAACAGGGCATCACCAGTCAAACACTCGGAATGAATACGCCCCAGCATCGGCTCGTCTGGCTGCAACTCACCAAACGTTAAGGCAACATGCTCCTTACCCGACTCTGTATCTTCAAAACCATGCATGGAAAAAACGCCCCAAGGCGTAGGCAATTTAGCTGTAGCTACGTATTTAATCGACATGAACTAACCTTAACGACATCGTTTTGTCCGTATCTAACCAACTTACCGACAAAAGATTAAAAGCTATTTAACTTCATACTTGAGTATGGCGCGAAATTCAGCCTACTCCAGTATTCATGCCCCATAGCCATGCACGGCTAGTGAGACCTCATTTGATAGGCTGTGGAGTATAGCAATATCCCGCGCGGGATGAATCTGCTTTTTACCGCAAAATTTCGATTATTTTGAACGATTAAAGCCATAAGAAGGCCACTTACTGCATAAATTACCAGCGCTTTAGGCAATTTTCTGATGCAGGTAATGGATCACTTGATTAGATGAACCACGGAATGTCAGCATCGGGTCGGCTAAGTCTTGTTCAAATTTACCATCTACCAGCACATCAATCAGCGGCAGCAATGTTTGTTGCTCATCACTCAGCTCATCTAAGCGATAGCCTGTCCACAGCCAAACATCTTTGTCTGGCGCTTCAGCTTTAATGCGCTGCAATAAGCATTTGATAGCCGCTAGGTTGCCGGGAAACAGCGGGTCGCCCCCCGATAAAGACAAGCCGCGGCGCCGAATACGCGTGTCATTGAGATCTTTGATGATTTGGTCTTCCATCTGCTGATCAAACAGATGACCAGAGCGAGGGTCCCAAGTGGATTGATTGTAACAGCCGCGACATTGATGGCTGCAACCAGCGACGAATAAGGTGGCACGCGTGCCTGGGCCATTAACCACATCAATCGGATAGTATTGGTGATAGTTCATACCTGCCTCCAGAACAAGGGGCACGCGCGGTGCCCCTATGAATGTTCGTTAAACTACAGGTGTTTAACGCGACGTTTAACTTCTTCTTGCTTACCTTCGTTGAACGGACGAGCATCCGGACTGCCGAGGTAACCGCATACACGCCGAATCACCGACACGCGACTTGGCTCATGGTTGCCACATTTAGGGCACACAAAACCTTTTGAGGTGCATTTAAACTCGCCAGTAAAACCGCAGTCATAACATTCATCAATCGGTGTGTTAGTGCCGTAATACGGTACATGTTTGAAGCTGTAGTCCCACACATCTTCCAGCGCTTCAATGTTTTTCTGCATGTTCGGATATTCGCCATAACAGATAAACCCGCCGTTAGAGAGATCTGGGTAAGGCTGTTCAAAGTCGATTTTGTCGTATGGGTTAACGCTCTTTTCCACATCCAGATGGAAGCTATTGGTGTAGTAGCCTTTATCAGTTACATCTTCCACCATGCCAAACTGCTTCACATCCAGTTTGGCAAAACGGCTACACAAGTTTTCACTTGGCGTGGCATACAAGCTAAAGCCATAACCAGTTTCTTGCTTCCACGCCTCGGTTGCCGCTTTCAAACGGCCAACAATGGCCACGGCTTTTTCGCGCAGTTGTTCACTATCAAACACATGCGTTTTATTGCCGTATAGTGCGTAGATCGTTTCGTGCAGCCCGATATAACCGAGAGAAATTGATGCACGGCCATTTTTGAAGATTTTGGCAATACTCTCATCCGCTTTCAAACGTACGCCACACGCACCTTCCATATACAAAATAGGGGCAACACGCGCTTTAACGTTTTCAAGGCGAGCAATACGGGTATCTAGGGCTTTCCGGGCCATGGCTAAGCGTTCATCCAAAATACGGAAGAACGCTTGTTCATCACCTTTGGCTTCCAAGCCGATACGTGGCAGGTTAAGACTGACCACCCCTAAGTTGTTGCGGCCTTCATGAATTTGCTCACCGTTTTCTTCATACACGCCGAGGAAACTGCGGCAACCCATCGGTGTTTTGAACGACCCCGTGACGCGTACCACTTGCTCATAGTTGAGGATATCTGGGTACATACGGATGGTGGAGCATTTCAGTGCCAACTGTTTGATATCGTAGTTTCTATCGCCAGCTTTGTGGTTCACACCATCTTTGATAGCAAAGACCAGTTTAGGGAATACTGCGGTTTTGGCGTTTTTACCTAAACCTTCCATGCGGATTTGCAGAATCGATTGTTGGATTAAACGAGACTGCCAGCTGGTACCCAAACCAAAACCAAAGGTCACAAATGGTGTTTGCCCATTAGCGGTGTGTAACGTGTTAACTTCATATTCCAGCGATTGAAATGCATCGTGACACTCTTTTTCGGTACGCTCTTTGGCATAACCGTCAGCGTTCTCAATGCCCCATTGCTGCGCAACGGCTAAGTGTTTCTCATAACTTTTAGCGACAAACGGCGCCAACACTTCATCAATACGGTTGATGGTGGTACCGCCGTAGATATGGCTCGCCACTTGGGCAATAATCTGCGCAGTCACGGCGGTGGCAGTGGAGATCGACTTTGGCGTATCAATTTCAGCATTGCCCATTTTAAAGCCATGGGTCAACATGCCGCCCAAATCAATCAACATACAGTTGAACATAGGGAAAAACGGCGCATAGTCCAAATCGTGATAGTGGATCTCGCCCGCTTCGTGGGCTGCCACGACATCTTTAGGTAAAATATGGTGCTTGGCATAGTGCTTAGCGACGATACCCGCCAGTAAGTCGCGCTGAGTCGGGATCACTTTAGAATCTTTATTGGCATTTTCATTCAGCAGTGCCGCGTTGCTTTGCTCTACGAGACCACGAATTTCCATGCTTAATTTACTGGTGCTTTCACGGCGAATGTCACGATCGTGACGATATTCAATATAGGCACGGGCAACCTGTTTATACGGACCATCCATCAATAGATTTTCAACATGGTCCTGTAGCTCCTGAATACCAACTTCCGCTTTGTCATTTACTGCTTGGCTGACAACCGCTGCAACCGTGGCAGCATAGTCGGGATCGGCAACACCACAGTGCGTCGAGGCTGCCAGTACTGCATCCTTGAGTCTTGTTTCATCAAACGGTGTACGGCAGCCGTCCCTTTTGATTACTACTGGCATAATATTTCCTCTCCTTATTATCGTTATGAATTACCATATATAGTGAATATTTTTTAATCAGACACTATATGTTGGGTCTTATTTAGCTACAAACCACTAGAGGATACCTTGATCAAGATCAAGCTAATGCAGAAGTTCACTAACTGACAGAATTGTTGTGCGGCGGTATCAGAAACGCAGTTTTTGCGCTTGACGAGAAAAACACTGAAGGGTATCAAGCAGTAGCAACATGCTGCATGTTGCTACTGACATGGGCAGAGATTATTCGTCACCTAATGTGGCTTCAATAAGATGTTTGACGCGTTGCACCGCCTGGTAACCAGCTTCAATCGCTTCTTCAGCTCGATGAAACTCCATCATGCCGATATCTGCCACCTTAGGCACTATGCAGATATCTGGTGGATCACCCACTAAACGCGCTCGCTTGTGGCGTTGCTCCAAAATATCCATCGATTGCGACATCACCCCTAACATGCCGGGCTGCTGGCGATTAACCGATGAGAACTTCTGTGTCAGGCCAGCGATGTAATCTTTACCCTTGGCAAAGAAATCCATAAACATCGACTCTGATTGCTGATGCTGTTGCTCTTCCAATAGGGTCTCTGGTGTCGAGCTTTCACTTTTAATACTGACCGGCAACACTTGCAGTTTCTCACGGCGATAGCCATTGAGATCCACCGCAATCACGATATCGACGCCCATCGCCCGTGCGACAGATACCGGAATCGGATTCACCACGGCACCGTCCACCAGCCAGCGCTTACCTTGGCGCACTGGCGACATAATGCCAGGAATCGAGCACGAAGCGCGCACCGCATTACGAACGTTGCCGCTGCGGAACCATACCTCTTGGCCAGAATTTAAATCGGCGGACACCGCAATAAACGGCTTTTTCAGCTCCTCGATTTTCCATTCCCCTAAATGCATCTCCATGGCGTCAAAAACTTTATCACCGCTGATCAGCCCGCCACGTCGCCAACTGATATCCATCAGCGACAGTACTTGCCAACTGGTGAAGCCTGTGACCCATTGTTCTAACTCATCCAAGCAGTCATTGGCATACGCCGCGCCCACCAAGGCCCCAATAGAGCAACCAGCGATTTTTTGCGGATGAATGCCCATCTCGCCTAAAGCTTTTAATACACCAATATGAGCCCATCCTTTGGCGGCCCCACTACCAAGCGCAATACCAATGCTAGGCATGTTCGATTTCTTCATTTGCGGCAATTCCTGAGTAACGCGGTAAAATTAACCGGCAGCGCCATTCTATATGACGAAGCCACGTTAGCTCAACGCGTTGAAATTAAGTACGCTTTTGTCACACCAACCCAATCTGACAAAAGTTAGCGTTAACGGCGGGAATCGCTGCCCAAACGCAGAAAAAACGCCTATAATATGCGGCCGCTGAAATAGAGGAGCCAACTTTTGCAATTTTCAGATTTTTCTCTCGACCGCCGCCTGCTGCAATCTTTAGCACACCAAGGCATAGATACACCGACTCCGATTCAGGAAGTAGCCATTCCTGTCGCGCTGGCGGGAAAGGATCTGATGGCATCTTCACAAACCGGTTCAGGCAAAACATTAGCGTTTTTACTGCCGGCGTTGCAGCGAATCATTTCAACCAAAGCACTCAGCAAACAAGACCCACGGGTGCTGATTTTGTTGCCTACCCGCGAGTTAGCTAACCAAGTTTATGCCGAGCTACGCTCATTGGTAGCAAACACCCAATACTCAGCAGTAAGTATTCTTGGCGGTGAGAACTTTAACGACCAAGCCAAAGCACTGGCGCGTAATCCGCATTTTATTGTGGCTACCCCGGGACGTTTGGCCGACCACCTGTCGCAGCGTCACCTGTTCCTCAACGGCTTGGAATTGCTGATCCTCGATGAAGCTGATCGTATGCTCGATCTCGGTTTCGCTGAGCAGTTACGTGCGATTAATGCCGCGGCGGATCACCGTCGTCGCCAAACACTGATGTTCTCGGCCACCCTCGCCCACGAGCAAGTGCAACTCTTAGCGGGCGAATTACTGAAAGAGCCGCGTCATGTGGCGATTGGTGCCAGCAACCAAGCTAACCCAGATATTCAGCAACGTTTATACTTAGCCGACCATCTAACGCACAAAGAAGCATTGCTAGAAGCGCTACTGAAACAATCTGTGTTCCAGCAAGCCATTGTATTTACCGCCACCCGTGAAGACAGCGAGCGTTTGGCAACCTTAGTCAATCAATGGGGGCACTCAGCGATTGGCCTGAGTGGTGAATTAGCGCAAAGCAAACGTAACCAGATAATGGATGAGTTTGCCCGCGGTTACAGCAAAGTGTTAGTAACCACCGATGTGGCATCACGAGGGTTGGACTTAACCAACGTATCTTTGGTGATCAACTTTGATATGCCAAAGTTCGCAGAAGAATATATCCACCGTATTGGCCGTACTGGCCGAGCGGGTGCCAAAGGGGATGCTATCTCTTTGGTGGGGCCAAAAGATTGGCGCGCATTTGAGCGTATTGAGGCCTTCTTAGGACACGAGATTGAGCGTGCCACGCTTGAAGAATTAGCGGCGAAATTCACTGGCCTAGCACCAGAGCGCACAACAGCGACCAAGCGGCCAACCAACAAGGCCAAGACAGCGAAACGTCAAGCCAACAGAACAAAACAGCAGAAACCTGCCAGCCGCGATAAACGCTTTATGACAGCGGTAGATGTCGGTGATGCGCCAATGCGCCGCAAGCCTGCCAAACCTATCGATTTAGATAACGACGACGAATAACCGTTTTAAAAACAACGAATCACTGTTTTGCCCAACGACATTGAGCAAAACAACAAGGAAAGACCAATGAAAGTTTGTGGTGTAGAGATTAACAACAGTGAAGCGATCATCTGTCTCGTGCAGGAAGATGGCGAAATGTTTAACGTACCAGAGTGTCGTTCTCGCTCAGTCAGCTTGCGCAATGCAACCGATGATACAGCGATTCAAGAATTTCACTTCGCGTTCAAAAAGCTGATGCAAGATTATCGTGTCGATGAAATTGTGATCATCAGCCGCCCACTCAAAGGCAAATTTGCCGGTTCAGCCGCCAGCTTCAAAATGGAAGCAGCCATTCAACTGTGTAAACTGCCAGCGGCAACCATTCAACAAACGGAAGTCAAAGAGCAGCTGAAACGTAACCCACTGCAAGTTGATTTTGAATGTTTGGAACTGCGCCGCATTCAAAAACCCGCTTTTGAAGCGGCATACGGCTACCTCAGCGCCAAACGTTACGGCAAACAAGACTAATTGCCGTGGCGGTAGATTATCTCGGCCATTACAGCCCCGATATTCAAGCGCAAGTTGCCCAACTCCGCCAGCAAGGCAAGTTGGGCGCTTATCTGCTAAAACGTCATCCCGAAGTGCATCAAATTCGCAGTGATAAAGCGCTGTACGAATACACTATGGCACTAAAAAACCAATACCTGCGGCAATCCTCTCCCATCGCCAAAGTTTGCTTTGATGACAAGATTACCCTGAGCCACCATGCGCTTGGGCTGCATACTTACGCCGCCAGACGACAAGGCAATAAGCTCAAAAGCAAAAACGAAGTCCGCATTTCATCCAAGTTGAAGTTGGTACCAGAGGGCTTTTTACGCATGCTGGTGGTGCATGAGCTGGCGCACCTGCGTGAAAAAGAACACAACAAAGCATTTTACAAGTTGTGCCAGTACATGGAGCCTGATTACCACCAGCTGGAATTTGAACTGCGCATCTACCTCACGCTCGCTGACGCCGGTGAAGATCCATATCAGCCGTAAGTGACCTATCTGTGTAGATAAAGCAAAGGCACTCACATGAGTGCCTTTGCTGTTTAATAACGCCCAACGTTACCTTATTTATTCTCTTCGTCGTCGGCAATAATCTGATCAAAGCGCTGGTATCCATGCAGGGATTCGAAATCTTTTTCCTCTTTGGCGGCTTCCGATAATGACGAGCTAAAGTCGACCGCTAACTGCAGATCCGAAATCGCCTGCTCATCCGCGCCGAGCTTGGTGTAAGCACAAGCACGCTGATAAAGAGCGTTAGCATTTTGGTTATCGACTTCGAGCACGCGGTTACAGATGCTTAATGCCCAGTGGTACTCATCCATCTCCATCGCCGCATCAGCCATATAAGTCAACGCTTCCAAATCGCCTGGACGGATTTTGAGAATTTCGTTATAGATTTCGATTTTTTGCTCAGGCGTTTGCGCATGTTGCGCGCGGATCCACAAGTTATGGATTTCGTTAATACGCTCAATCTCTTTGTTGTTTTCACTGATGATGCGTGATTTACGTTTCAGTTCGCGCTCCATCTCTTGGAATTTCTTTTCATAGCGAGCGGCAATTTCATCCAACTTTTGGTTGGCCATCTTCTGGGTATTCACTCGAATATCCCGCAGCGACTGCCAGCCCACCAACGCAATCAACGATGCGGCAGCAGCAATCAGATAAAAGAAGTAAGTCACGGTAACATTGGCATAGTTCATCGACTTATCTGCCACCGCCAACTCGCGGTCAGTGATCTGCTGCGTCACTCGCATTTCGAGCGACTGCTGATCTTGCCGAATGGATTTCAGTTCATCCAGCACGTAGCGTTCCATCAAGGGTTTATCGTACATACTCTGTTGCGAATAGGGTTCAGGTTCGTCAGCGGCAATACTGGTAAAACTCAATACGCTGACAACCAGCAACAGCAGATATTTAAACATGGCGGCCTCGATGGATAATAATGTCGGCTAACAGCCTAGCAAGGCCAGCCGTTGCGAGCAAACCGTGAGCGTTTTTTCGCTGGAATTATCCCCGTAAAAGCAAAAATCCCCGCCAAAGCGAGGATTTTCAATCAACCATGATTCACATTAGCCTAAGTTCATCATGTGACGGCGCTGCTCAACCAATGATTTAAACGCCAATAATTGCTGTTTATCAAGGTGACTCGCCATCGGTATTTTTGCTGTGAGCGGGTTAACCGGACGACCGTTGATGTGGAATTCATAGTGCAGATGCGGCCCAGTGACACGGCCGGTGTTGCCCGACAGCGCAATGACTTGACCACGACTCACCCGCTGACCTTTGTGCACCAGCACTTTGGATAAGTGCAAGTAGCGTGTGGTGTATTTACTGTCGTGCTCCACCACCACATAACGCCCTGCGTAGGCATGGTTAGTCACCAGTTTCACTACGCCGTCACCCGTCGCTTCAACCTTAGTGCCAATCGGCGTAGCAAAGTCAGTACCGTTATGCGGTGCGTAACGCCCTGTCACTGGATGGTGGCGATTAGGGTTAAAACCTGAACTTACACGAAAACGTTTAGCGGTTGGGTAACGTTGAAAGGCGCGGACTAAGCTGCCACCGTTTTCATCATAGAAGTTACCATCAGCATCTTGGAAGGCAGTAATATCGTTACGGCCGCTATGAATGCTAATGCCCAGTAACTGGCTGTTACCGGTAGACTCACCTTCAACAAATTGATCTTTAAGCAGTACCGAGAAACTGTCACCAGCGCGCAAATCACGAGCAAAGTTAACTTTATCTTTTAACAGCATCTCAATACGTTGAATTTCTGCAGCACTTAAGCCGACTTTTTCTGCTGAGCGGTAAAAAGAACCGTTGATTTCACCGCTGATAATACGATCTTGCCAGTTACCCTCAACATTGATTTCGTTGACCGCAAATGAACCATCTTCGTAACGGGTAAACACCACCTGACGGGCAGCGTTAAAGTACAGTTCTAACTTGGTCAGTTGTTGTTGGTCGTCGGTCCAAAAGCTTATGCGGTCGCTCGGCATCAAGGTATCTAACGCCAGAATGTTTAAATCCGCTTCTAACACTTTGTACATGGTTTGTTGGTCAACACCCGCTGCAGAAAATAACGCGCTTAAGGTGTCACCGGATTCAATCCGATGGACAAAGCTCGGCGCAGTGGACACGGTAACAGGTGCATCGGGCGATTGTTGAGGAAGAAAACGACTAAAATCGAGTTCTAGCGGCACGCGGTCACCCACGCTGACCAGCCCATGCTGCTGGGATGATGGCCAAATAGCGGCGAGAACAAGCGCGAATCCGGTGGTAACAAGGGCCTTACGATGAAGAGATGGCAGCGCCTGCAAACGGGCGGTAATACTGCTGAATCCAAAATACTTCTCTGTCTGCAATCTGCGTCTCCCAAGTGGTATGTCGCTAAAAACACGCTGCAGCCCACTAAGACAACAGCTAATCTGGACAGAGTTATATCAGATCGAACGCAATAAACAAGGCCGAAACGTGACCAAAATCCAATTGCTGGCTTTTTGAACTAAAAATTTGCGAAATCACGCACAAACTAAGCTAATGACACTACCTCGCGCCTGCTTATGCACATCCACCCGCGTTAGCAACTGTTCTTTCATTTCGGTCACGTGGGAGATCACCCCGATCATGCGTCCAGCCGACTGCAACTCGGTCAACGTACGAATAGCCAGCTCTAACGAATCCTGATCTAAACTGCCAAAACCTTCATCAATAAACAGGGTGTCGAGTTTGATGCCGCCTGCGTAGGCTTGCACGACATTGCTGAGTCCCAGCGCCAACGACAACGCAGCCATAAAGCTCTCACCACCACTTAATGTAGCGACAGGACGTACCTTGCCGCTGTAGGCATCTTCGACTTCTAAATCCAACCCTGAAGCGCGATTGCCTTTGGCGCGATCTTCCTTCCGCAGCAAGCGATAACGGCCTTTACTCATGCGTGCCAACCGCTCGGAGGCTTCAAGTAACACATCATCCAGCAACACGCTCAGCACAAAGCGCTGCAAACTGAGTTTGCTTTGATTGTTGCCGTTGGCGACATCGGCCAAGGTGCCGATAACGGCAAACTGTTGCTCTAACGCCGCCAGCGCCTTGGCGTCGACCGCCAGCTTTTGCTGGCAATTGCTCAGGTTACTTAAGCGGCTATTGAGCTGTTGATACTGTTCATCAGCCAGTTGCAACTGTTGTTGTTGCTGTTCAACTAGGGATGACTGTGCGGTAAGGTCAGGCGCCACCGCATCTTTGAGCTTTTGCTGCAACGCCTCTAGTTGACCTGCTAATGCATGGCATTGCTGCTGCCACTGCTCAATCTGACCGTTGAGTTGTTGCTGTTGCTCCACCGTTAGCTGTGCTGAGGTTAATGCGTTAGCATCGGCAAAACCGGCTTGCTGCAGAGCATTGGTAAGCTCAGCATCCGCTTGCTCGCGATAATTTTGCGCCTGTGTTAATTGCTGCTGATGCGCTTTCAGCGTTGACTCAGCAGTGGCTAAAGCTGCACTTGCCTGCTGCTGCGCTTGCTGTATTTGACTGATGTTTGAGGTTAATTCGGCTTGCTGCTGCGCCAACTGCTCTAGCTGTGTGGTCAACTGCGTCAACGCTTGCTCAGCGGACAGACTTTGTAGCTCTGCTGGTAAACGGCGTTGATTCTCGCTTAAAGCACCACACAAACTGCTGACTGCACTTTGCTGCTCAGATGCCTGTTGCTGTGCAGTATTCACTTGCTGTTGCTGTGTCGTTAATTGTTCATCAAGCTGCTGCAGTTGCTGTTGCTGCTGATTAAGTTGCTGCTGTGCTTGTTGCGCTGTGGCTAACTGCTGTTTAATTTCATTCCATTGCTGCTGCCATGCCATCAATGGCACTTGTTCGCAAGTGACTGACGGTTCAAGTTGCAGCGCCTCACACAATGGCGCAAGTTGTTTATCTAACTGACTGATTTGGTCGCGCACACTGCGATAATCACTGCGCAGTGCTTCACAGCCACTGCGTTTACTATCGAGCTGTTGCTGCGCCATTTCCAATTGCTGCTCGGTGGGGATAGCTAATTCGCTGTGGGCCGGATTTGGGTGTTCCAAACTGCCGCACACTGGACATGGCGCCTGCGGGCCAAGTTGCTGGGCGAGCAGCGCGGCTTGGCCTCGGTGCCATTGCAATCGCAGTTGGGTCAATTCAATCTCAGCAGCATCTAACGCGGCTTTGGCTTGTTTGCCCTGCTGTGCTTTGAGCTCCAACGCCTGTGTTAACTGCGCTTGCTGGCGTTTGAGCTCAACGAAGTGCTGGCCCTGCTCACAACGGCGCTGCCATTGATATTGCTGTTCTTGTAGCGCTGACACTTGCCCAGCGTGTTGCTGCAGCGATGCCATCACTTGCGCTAATTGCGTTCTTTGAGTTTGCAGCTGATTCAGCTGTTGCTCTGCGTCTTGTTGTGCTTGTTGGGCACGCTGTGCCTGCTGCTGCGCCTGATTAAGCTGTTGCTGCTGCTGATAATAGCTATCCAGCAGCGGTTTTAACTGCTCCGCTTGCTGTTGGGTGCTGCGGCTATGCTGCAGTTGCTGATCAAGCGCAGGCAACTGCTCGGCTGCGCTATCGGCTTGCTGTTTATCAGCGCTAGCCTTGCTCAGCGCTTGCTCGGCTTGGGTTAATGCTTGCTGCTGGGCAAGAAATTCTCGGCTGCGCTGTTGCTGCTGGCGATACACAGGCAACACTTGCTGCGCCAATTGCGCTAAGTTGAGTTGCTGTTTTACCCCATCCATTTCAGCCTGACGCGCTTTGGCTTGCTCAAGGCTCGCCGCTATGCGCGCCTTTTCAGCCAGTTCATTACTCAGTAGTTTGGCGGCATCGAGCTGCTTATTGGCAACATCCAACTGCGCGCTTACCGCCTCTTTCTGTGCTTTGGCATCGGCGCACTGTGGAGTGAGTTCCGCAATAGCCGCCTGCAACGCTTCGGGTGAGTCAACGCCAGCGGCCTCTAATATGCCAAGACGTTTTTGCTCTAAGTCGTGGGCATTTCTACGAATCGTTGCTGCTTGCTGTTTTAGGCGTTCTTCAATACGGCTGTATACATTGGTTTGAAAAAGCTGACTAAAGATTTTTTCACGCGCTTTAGAGTCGGCCAGCAACAATTCTCGAAATTTACCTTGTGGCAGCACCATCACTTGCCGAAATTGGTCAACGTCCAATCCGGTTAATGACTCAATCATCTGCGTGGCTTCAGTTACTTTACTGGCGACCAAAATCTCACTCCGGCCATCATCGTACAGCCGTTGTAATTCAGCCTCACCACTTTGATGAGTAAAGCCGTCGCCACGCGCTTTGGGACGCTGCTGGTCGGGAATACGTTTTATCAAGTAACGCCGTTCACCCAGGGTAAATTCAAGACTGACTTCGGTGAGTAAATTGTCATCGGCGTAATCGCAGCGCATTTGCGGGGCTTCGCGTTCGTTACCGGTAGTTTTGCCATACAGGGCAAAACAGATGGCATCCAAAATACTGGTTTTACCGGCGCCGGTGGGGCCATTGATTAAAAACAGTGGGTTATCGCCCAAGCGACGAAAGTCGATTGTTTGGCTGTCTGCAAACGGGCCAAATGCGCTCATGCTCAGCAATAATGGTTTCATGCGTCCTCTCCTTGATGCAGCTCATCCAGCAACTGTTGTAGATGTTGCTGCTGCGGCATGGACAACGGCTCGCCTGCGACTTGATCAAAGAAGTCACTAAACATTTCCAGTTCACCTTTTTTTATGCGGTCACGGCCGATATCACGCTGTTGTTGCTGTGACATCAAGCCTGTGCGCTCGAGATGCAACACATTGGGATAGGCGCTGCGCAGCTTGCCCATTGGGTCAAGCAACGCATGGGTATCACTGAGACGCACCATCAGATAGTCATCCGCATGGGCATCGTCTTTGGCTTGCACCAATAAATCCGCCAAGTTGCCTTCGATAATGCGAACATCGCGGCCGGTGTGAATCGGCAATAACTCAATTTTTGCGGGTGCGTCGGCAGTTAACTCCACTAAGGTGACCGACTTTTTCTGCGTGGCTTCGCTAAACGAATATTTGAGGGGCGAGCCGCTATAACGCACATGTTCAACGCCACGATATTGCGGCCCATGCAGATGGCCCAGCGCGACATAATCAAACGGGGCAAATAACGCGGGCGAGATCCGGTCAGCGCCGCCGACACTTAGCGGCCTTTCAGACTCTGACTCGCTACTGCCATCCAAAAAACAGTGCGCAACTACCACTTTGGCCAAGCCGTCGCTGTCATGTTCGGTGACTTGCTGCAACAAGGCTTGCATCGCCAATTCGTGACTGTTAATCGCTTCATCGCCAAGCGCATGGCGCACCACCGCAGGCTCAGCATAGGAGATCGGATAAAACCACGCATCCGACTGCTTACCCCGCAGTTTTATCGGGGTAACTGGCAAGCTCAAGCTGCCCACCATGTGCAGGCCACTGCTACGCATCTGTTTAGCAGCGAAACCGATACGTTCAGCACTGTCGTGGTTACCAGCAGTAATCAGCACTTGGATCTGATGCTGGTCAATCAGTTCATCTAAAAACGCTGATAACAAGGTCACAGCGCTGGCAGGCGGGATCGCGCGGTCGTAAATATCGCCGGCGATGATCAATGCATCCACTTGGTGCTCGACGGCTAACGCGGCGATTTGCTCAAGTGCAATGCGCTGTTGCTCCAGCAATGATTCGCCATGCAGTTGACGACCGAGGTGCCAGTCAGAGGTATGGATAAACTTCATTAATGCATGATTCCTTATAACGCGTGCTTACAGTGGCGATAAGTTGTAGTGCTCGGCCAGTAGTTTAACACTCATCAGCAGCGACATGGTGACGACTAACGGCTTGATAAGTTTGGTGCCTTTGGTCAGCACCAGCCGCGAGCCTAACGTCGCGCCGAGCCCCTGCCCCACGAGCATAATCAGCCCCATGCTCCACACTACTTTACCGCCAAGGGTAAAAAACAGCAGCGAGGAGATATTGGTGGCAAAGTTCATCACTTTGGCATGGGCAGTCGCTTTTGCAATGCCATAGCCCGCAAGCGTGACAAAACCGAGCGCGAAGAAACTACCGGTCCCTGGGCCGAAGAAACCATCGTACAGCCCCACGCCGAGGCCAACAGTCAACGCAAATAGTTGCGGACTCAGTACGCGCGCACGGTCATCGTCGCTGATCTTTTTCGAAAACAGGAAATAGCCACCAATGGCTAAAATCAAAAAAGGTAATAGGAGTTTCAGGACACTGCCATCGACCATCTGTACGCCGATTGTCCCCACTGCGGAGCCAACCAACGCGCAGAAGATGGCCAGCTTCATCTCACCCAGTTGCACCATTCCTTTACGCACAAAGTACCAACTGGCAAAAAAACTGCCACCACACGCTTGCAACTTGTTGGTTGCCAGCGCTGCTGCGGGTGGCAAGCCAATCCACATTAATGCTGGGATGGTGATCAAACCGCCGCCACCGGCGATAGCGTCAATAAAACCAGCGATAAAGGCGATGGCAAACAGTAGCAACACCAGTTGAAATGTCAGTTCAATATCCATTTAAGGCACAATCTTATAGCGTGGGGGAAATCGGTATTAGAGAGGTTTTCTATATAAAAGGCAAAGGGTTAACTGAGAAAAAAACACCGCTTAATCATTCACTCACCAATGAGGTTTAAACGTAGCTCGCAGCGGTGAGCAAGGAGCACCGTAAGTAACCAACGCCAAATAAAAACCGACCAGCACTTTATGGGGGATTACCGGGGCAGATCGGTTTTGCTGCAGTTGGAGTGAAATGGCAACACATCGAGTGCGATTGACCTATGGTGTTCGATTTTCATCCTATGAACGAGGTGCCCCAGTTTAGTTAGCCAACTGGATGCAACTTCGTTTCGCAACGCTCATTTGCCGCTAGTGATAGGCTTCACCTTGGTGAACTTTGCCACGGAATACATAGTCACCCCACGCGGAGTAGCCGATGATGACAGGCAAAATCAACAGTACGCCCATCAAAGCAAATAGTTGGCTACTGAGCGGCCACGCGGCCTGCCAAAAGTCAATTTCCGGTGGAATGCGCTTCGGCCAAATACTCAACATGAGACCGATATAAGCCAACAAGATCAGCAGCAACACGGCCACAAATGGCTTCTAGGAATGGCGTTTACGCAGATGACTGAGCCCCCTAGTATGCTGCGCATCGACAATGCTGAGATTAATTCACGTATCGGATGGTTACTGCGCAAAAGCGAGCCCAAGTCAGCACTCGCTGAGCAGGGCTTCCAAGCGAAAATCATTCTGGCTGGCGACCAACCTCATGGAGACAAGTCTCAGCAACTGTAACATTAGCAATGAAATCGTAACGGCGGGAGCGGTATCAAAGAGTGGAATATAGCAGCTAAACATGGCAGCTAGTGAAAAAATAGCTGCCATACTGGTAATCAATTAATGATGGCAATGCTCATCACATTCGTGCTCATCGTCATCGCCAGCAAAGTCATCACCGTCTTGGTGTTGCATTACGCCCCAACCGTCGGTCATACCATCAAATTCACCAGCAAAGCTATTGAGTTCGGTTTCTTTGGCAAGAATGGCGTCATAGTCTGGCACCATGTGATAACAGGCAATAATTTCCCATTTTTCAACTTCTTCGTTGAATTGCAGTTCCAAATCAGCACTGTCGTTTTTAGCTGTCAAATCTTCTAACACTGACTCCGCATCGCTGCGCTCATCAAATACTAAGAAGAAATCGATATCCATTGATTTGGTTAAATCCATACCAGCATCGACCATAGCTTGCAGCATTTGGCCGTTATCATCTGCAGGGAATTGCATTTCTGTTGCCTCGGTTGTTGCAGCTTGACCCGCTTCGGCCACCACCACAATAGTTTCGCCAGCAAATACTACCGTATCACCAGCATAGATCTTTTTGCGTTTACGCGTTTCAACGTCGCCATTTACCAGCACTTGACCATCTGCCACCGCAATTTTGGCCTGAGCGCCATCCTGACATAAGCCTTCGGCTTTGAGGATTTTGTATAACTCGATAAATTCTTCGTCGGCGCGAAGTTTGAATTCAGTCTGTTGTGCCACAACATATGTCCACTTGGAAAAATTGCGCTGATTATAGCAACCTCAAGCTCTGACAGCTATCAGAGTTACGGCGCTAACAGTCCATAGAAACGCTCATCTAACCATTCTCCGCCAATTCGATGGTTATGACGTAAGATGCCTTCTAACTGAAAGCCACTCTTAGTTAACACCCGAGCGGAGGCCATATTACCATCAACACAACGACCAACAATTTTATGCAACTGATATTGCGTCAACGCCCATTGTGACAACGCTGTTAGCGCTTCGGTCGCAATCCCCTGCCCACAATACTCAGGAGCAATTAAGTACCCAACCTCGGCCTGAAGCAGCTCGTTATCAATACAACAAATACCCATCAGGCCGACTGCATCATCACCATACATAATGGTTAGCGATAACCAATCTCCGGCAAAAAAATCCTCACAAAAACAACGAGCGGAAAATTTTTGCTGCAAAATGTCTTCGCTCTCAATGTCGCGAATAAAACGATTCACCTCTGGGTCACGATTAAGACGGAGAAACAACGGCCAATCTTGCGCCAGCATCTGTCTTAAGGTTAATCGTGGAGTCGAAATTAGTGCGTGGGTCATCACAATACTTGTCTACCAAACATGAAACGTTAACCTAACATACAAAAACGCCGTCAGCGATGATGACGGCGTTTGCACTCTAACCTCTAAGCTACTGTTGCGAAGCAATCCAACGATCGATTTTATCTTCCATCACCGCCAACGGCAGTGAACCAGTGGTCAGCAGCTGATCATGAAAAGCTTTCAAATCAAACTTATCACCTAATGCTTGCTCCGCTTTATGACGCAAAGACAATATCTTCAACTGCCCGACCTTATAGGACAAAGCCTGCCCCGGCAACGCCATGTAGCGCTCAACTTCGGCGATGATATCGCTCTCGGCCAATGGCGAGTTATCTTTCATGTATTGAATAGCTTGTTCGCGTGTCCAATGCTTGGCATGCATCCCAGTATCAACCACTAGGCGCATGGCTCGCAGCATTTCGTCCGACAGTTTGCCAACATACTGATACGGGTCTTTAAAC
This sequence comes from Shewanella sp., assembly GCF_048265805.1. Taxonomy (GTDB): domain Bacteria; phylum Pseudomonadota; class Gammaproteobacteria; order Enterobacterales; family Shewanellaceae; genus Shewanella. The sequence continues at coordinate 66,831 of NZ_JBLXAT010000011.1, forward strand.
ATGCCCATCTCAATACCTAAATATTCGGCATAGAGCGCCCACCCTTCTTCAAATGCAGTGTAACCACCAAAACGTTGGAACTGTGGAATATGCTCCAACTCTTGCTTAATAGAGATTTGAAAATGGTGACCGGGTGACGCTTCATGCAATGATAACGTCGTCATGCCCCACTTGGGTTGAGCATGTAGGTTGTAGGTATTGATGTAAAACACACCGGGGCGACTGCCGTCTACCGCTGGCGCATCATAAGACGCACCGGCAGCTGATTGCTCACGAAATGCTTCTACCGGTTTCACCACATAATCGGCTTTTGGCATTACGTTAAAATACTGCGGGAGTACCGCATTAATCCGCGCCTTAACGGCATCGTAGCCTTTGATAAGCTCCGCTGGTGTGTCGTAGAAATACTGCGGCTCTGTTTGCAGGGAGGTAAAAAATGCCTTCAGATCGCCCTTAAAACCCACTTGCTGCCGTACCTTATCCATCTCTTTCAGAATACGGGCAACTTCTTGCAAACCAATCTGGTGGATCTCATCCACCGACATGGTCGTTGTAGTGTGATAATTCGCTTGCTGCTGATACCAAACTAAACCGTTTGGTAGATCCCAATATCCTGCAGTATCACGCGCCGCAGGCAGATAAGTGCGTTCAAAATAGTCAACTAAATCTTGCAAAGCTGGCACGAGTTCATCTTGGATCATCGCACGATATTCAGCAGTAAGTTGCGTTTTCTCACTTGCTGAGAAACTCGCTGGCAGAAACTTTATCGGGTTATAAAAAATACTCTGTTCCGGTTGGCTAACCAACTGTGCACGTAACTGAGGAATAATACGTTGTACCAGAATTTTCGGTAGCACAATCTGTTGTTCGATACCTTCATTCATCCGCTGCTGCGCCAGCTTAGTCCAACTGATGAAGCCTTTAACGCGCTGATGCCAGTTTTGATAATCTTTCACCGTGGTAAAAGGTTGAGCGCTCTCAGCGCTACCGAGCTGCACCATAGTAATCACTGAGCTATAAAACTGCGTCATCGGCAATAGCTGATTCGGGAATTTTTCGCTTTGCAGTGCAATTTGACGATCATAAACAAACATGTCGTAACTTAACTGCAAGTCTGCTGGCAGAGCTGAACGATCAAGCTGCTGCACTAACTGCAAGTAACGACGATTAAGCTCATGCTGCTTTTGGTAATAGCTATCAGTCAAATCACCGCCGAAATCGGCGTCATAGTCATGAACACCAACAAACGTGGCGTAAATTGGTTCCAATTGCAGATATTCATTGAAGAATTGATCGGCCAATGCCAAATACTGCGTTGCTGCAGATTGCTGCTGAACAGCATTAGCATTATTTACATCAGTCGTCACGGAAGGGGATGATGAACTGCATCCTGCTAAGCTGACTAGCAACGCTAAACTAACAGCCGATAATCCGAGTTTCATTATTAACATTCTCCTAAGGGACTTGCACTTTTCAAAGCTAAACTATAATTGAGAGGTCATAGCAAACAGGTAACCGGCATGATTTATTCGTTTAATAATTCCGGTTTCAGGGATCCAGAAACTGGTGTCTATAACCAAGCTTACTTCATGGAAGTATTTCACCGTGAATGGTTCCGCCATTTAAGGGATAAACAAACGTTAGTGTTGTTATATATCCACCCGCAGCTGTATGAGCACAGTGCCAATCCTAGAGTACGGGAAACATATACGCAAAGCATTCAACAAGGCCTACTGCGTAACACTGACATGCTTGCTCGTTTAAACAGCAACACCTTTGCCGTAGGACTATTCAATACCGATGATACTGGCACAAAAGTGGTGGTAGAGCGTATAAAAGAACAGCTTAGCAACTTCTCCAACAACTACATGCAGCAACATGGTATTGGTGTCGATAGCAAAATAGCAGCATGTATCTGCCAACCGAAAAAATCGATTAAGCCCGAAACCCTATTCATGACGGTTGATAATTTATTGCTGCACCCCGAGAATGTTCAAGCTGCTGAGCAACATCAAGATTGCTGGATAGCCACTATTCATTAACAGGCATTAGCAATGTGGTTACGGCTGAAAGAGAGTCAGCTGAGTTTACAACTTGCAGGAGCTACATAATAACACCGCTAGTCACTTACATAGAAAAGGCCAGCTACTGGAGCTGGCCTAATACTGTCAACTTATCCTAGAATTTGACACACAGTGCTATGCAAAATCTAGAACTTAACTCCTACACTGGTAAATAAGAAACGGCCAAGCGAATCATAAAAGCCAGACATTGTATTAGCATTTGTTGATAATGTTCCACCAACCATCGGAGGCTCTTTATCAAAGATGTTATTCACACCTGCAGTAATAGTTATATAATCGTTTACTGCGTAATTTCCAGAAAGATCAAAGAAACTGTACGAACTGATACCGTCTCCAACTAAAATGTCTGTGCTGCCTTCGTAGTCAACTTTTCCATAGAAGCGCCATTTAAAAGCAACACTGTAATCGTCAGCTATATACTCAGTTCTGACCGTGTGGCGCCACTTAGGAGACGCAACTTCACAACTAGAACTTATTACGCCAGAACAGTCATAAGCAAGATTACTCGCGCCGGCAACAGGTTCAATTTCCTTCTTGATGCTGTATGAACCATTCAATGCGAAAGCTAACGTACCGCCATCAAGTTCCATCCGATAACCACTTTCTAAATCAACTCCTTCCCACGTACGGCTACCAATATTAGCCAATGCGTTCTCAACGTATCCAGTTTGTCCCAACCATAGGCTTCCCGATACACTTCTGTTAATGTTATCGCAGAAAGTTGCATCACCAGTTAAAGCACAGTTTTCCACAATGGTCTCAGCACCGATGCTGTCAATCACCTTATCCATCTTGATTTTAAAGTAATCAATAGAGAAGTTGAACCCTTCAAATGGACTGCTAACTAGACCGACCGTGTAGGTGTCTGCAGTCTCCGGTTTCAACTCTGTATTACCACCAGACACCTCATTATATTGGCTTGCAGGAGAAGAACTGATATTTCCATACTGATCAGCAGTAACCCCAGTACGAGCACACATTTCCGCATTCAAACCACTTTTTTCAATCTCTTGAGCTGAGCCGGCACAAACGTCTGCACCAGACCACAAGCCGATTCCTGTAGCAGAGAATAACTCACTTACATTTGGTGCACGCACAGCTCGCGCATAGCTTGCGCGAAATTTATATGCATCAGCCAGAGTATAATCGGCACCTATTGAGTAAGTTGAGTCAGTGCCAGTTGTATCATAATCGGATATACGACCGGCCAAATTAACATTCAAATTATCTAATACAGGAACGGCAAGTTCAGCAAACACTTCATTTACATTGATATCACCAATAATATCTTCTGTCGGACCACCTTGTCCTAGTAACAGGCCTTCCGCATAAATAGTATCGGCTGTTCTCTCATAATCTAGTTCGCGGCGTTCAGCACCAATCACCACACCAATAGTGTTTTCCGTCGTAGGCAAACTCCAGCCTAAGTCACCCGAGATATAACCATTGTAAATTGTCTGCTTAACGATACCGTTTAATGTACCAACGCCGGCTAACTGAGCCGCTTGCTCAGCTGTTACGCCACCCAACTCAAACACGTTGTAATACAAACAACCATCGGCCTCTAAACATTCAGTGTCAACAGCACCGACACGTTGCGGAATTTGTGTAGCTAGTAAGTCATTCTTATAAATTGAACTTGAGGACGTAGCCGAATAGCTGTAACTAACGTCATAACTCCACGAACTATTAATTTCACCTTCCATACCCGTTAAAATACGGTATGAAGTGTGTTCCATATTATCTGAACGAGGGCCGCCTTCAACATTACGCTTACCGATATACATTATAAATTGATCATCAGGAGTCTGACCAAAATAGGCTTGCAACTGGGCTTTTTGTGCATCGGTCATTAGAGGATTGTTATAATCCATCAATAGTTCATTATTAAAGAAAGTGCCTGATTCTGCGATCTGCCCCGCGGTGCGGTTATGCATAAATGACACTTCTAAATAAGGACGGAAGTGCTCGTTTATTTCATAGTTAACAAACGCGCCAGTAGAAAAACGCTCATTAGGGCGCATAAAATGGTTAACTGGGGCATAGTTATAGAGATTCATAACCCCGTCAGGATCTTCAATGAATCCATTCCCATTAGGGTTCAGAAAACCAAAAAATTCGTCACTTCCCATTTTACCATCAACAACGGGGAAAACATCGAAATAAGGATTAGGAGCTGTTGCTGAACCACCACAAACAGTCCCAGCATTGTTCAATGCACAAGAAGAATAGTCGCGGCTACCTTGTCTTAGCTCATCATTACGACGCCAAACAGCATAAACAGTAGCATGACCTTTACCATTGTCGAAGTTGCCTCCCATAGTCATGTCCATGGAATAAGCTTTGCCATCAACGCCATTGTAGCCATCAGGATAGTCATATCCCTGTTCATCCATTAAACCTTGGATGTATGAGTTATCGTTTTTATGCTGGTAGCCTGATGCTCCCGCATTAAACTGAAAGCCTTCAAAATCATCGTTCATGACAAAGTTGACAACACCTGCCACTGCATCAGCACCATATACAGCCGCAGCACCGCCTGTCAGCACTTCAACTCGCTTGATTAACGATGAGGGAATTTGGTTTACGTCGGCAGATTGAGAGTAGATACTGCCAGCTTGCATTCGACGTCCGTTAATTAAGACTAGCGTACGATTAGAGCCTAAGCCACGTAAGTCGAGTGTTGCAGTGCCAGTTGCTCCATTGGCAAGAAATGAAGTTTCCGCAGCTTCGATTTGAGGCAACTGATTCAGAATATCCTCTACTCGATCATAACCGGACTGTTTGATTTCAGTCGCATCCATCACCATCACTGGACTAGATGTCTCCACATCAGTCCGCTTAATACGAGACCCAGTGACCTCAATTCTCTCAACTGTCGTTGCTGTTTCTTCTGCCGCATATGAAACAGAAGAGAACGACGCAGCAACAACACCACTCACTAGAGCAAAATTTACTGCTTTAGCCAGTGCATTCTTCTTAACGATCATGCTATTTCTCCCTTGACTTACTTATTAGTGCAAGCGTAATTGTCGCCTGCTTTACATGTCACAATACGTAACAAAATAGAGGTACATTTGTGAAAAATGTGAAGATAAAAACACAACAAAAACATTTTATCAACACCGTTGTTATTGTTAAGCAGCACTTAAGATTGAGTTAACACAAACGAATGAATAGAAAATAAATTAATTTTGTGAACATGCCATAGTTGTTTTGCGGAAAAAGAGAGGATATATCAGAAATGACTGAGTATTTATCGGATTTGATATGTCAGAGAAATGTTTAAAAATACTGGTAAACGCTCATTATATAACCATAAATTTGTAACAAAATGAGTCTAATAGCTACTTTTAATAAGCATAAAAATATTTAACACGCTAAATTAACATAAATATAACAACATTTATATGTTAAAAGAAAACTGTTTGTTAACTATTGACTCAAATGTCACATTTAAAATATTAAGTACTGGCTCAGCAATGGGGCGGAGTTGTTTGTTTAAATAATAAACATAGTCAGGAGGAATATTAGTCATTACTGTAGGAATGGCGCCGTTCGCGGTTATTACATAATGAATAACTGCCCCTCTTTTGCCATGTTGAGGATCTTGAGTAAACTCGATTAATCTTTGGGCAGCTTTAACATGCGGAATGGCTTTAGATTGATAGCCTTGTATGTCTCGTCGTAATCGGCGAGTGAACACTAGTTCGGCATCACATTTTCCTTCTTTGATCGATGCTATCTGCTCCCGCAGGTAGGAGGTAACGTCGACATCATGAAACAAACGCCAGTATAACTCGTGCTGGATTCGCTTAGCGAGTGGCGTCCAATCACTGCGTACTTGCTCCATACCTTTGAAGATTAATTGGTCATTACCACTTTTGTCCTGCTTCATGCCGACATAACGCTTTTTGGAACCTTCATCCGAACCTCGCAATGTTGGCATAAAGAATCGACTAAAATGGTTATCAAACTCCAGTTCTAAATAGCTAGGGAGTTGGTAGTGTTGCTGAATATGAGTGCGCCACTTTTCGGTGATCTGCACTGCCAATTTTCGGCCAAAAGCTTCGTAATCGACTTCATTATGTGATTCACCCAGCCACACAAACGTGGAATCAGTGTCACCATAAATCACCGTGTAACCTAACTCCTCAAGCCATGCTTTGGTCTGCTGCATGATCTGATGACCACGCATGGTGATTGAGCTGGCTAGCTTGGCATCGTGAAATACGCAGCCTCTAGAACCCAATACCCCATAAAGCGAGTTCATGATGATTTTAATGGCCTGAGACAGTGCTGCGTTTTGGTCGTGCTTTGCTTGTTCCCTTGCGTCGGCCAGCTTACCAACCAGCTCAGGCAGAATATGATCTTGCCGGCTAAATTGTGCACCTAGGAAACCAGCCACCGTATCTTCAGCATTTTGCTTTAGACCAGTAATCAAACCAAGCGGATCCACCAAAAAGGTACGAATGATTGAGGGATACAGGCTTTTGAAATCCAATACCAGAATATCTCGGTACAATCCTGGTATCGAATCCATCACATAACCGCCAGGGCTTTCCAAACCATTACTTGCCGGCATTGCTGGAGCAACAAAACCAGCGCGGTGCAGATGAGGTAGATAGAGATTATTGAACGCTGCCACCGAGGCGCCAGCACGCCCAAACTCTAGCCCCGTGAGTTGCGCGCGCGCCATGGCGAAATTAAGCAAATCAGTTTTAGCAAAGATGTCCCAGACGAGGCGGCAATCGGTAAGATTATATTGTGCCAGTACCGTCTTTTCCTCTCGAAACTGACGGTTGATTTCAGCCACTTTGTTTTGCGTGGCAATAGTTTTGCCCTCACCTAGCAGAGCATGAGCAACAAAATCCAATGAAAAACTATCAAATTGGTAAAAGGCGGCCTTTAGCCAGTCAATACCATCTAAGACAACGCGTCCAGGTAAAGATAAGGTTTCTGGGCGATACGTCCCTTCGACTATCCATCCTAAAGGTTGTCCGTGACGACCAAATTGAGGCGCAATACCTAGCAACTGACAGCGCTTAGAAAGTAGTGCGAGATCAAAGCCAATAACAGACCACCCAATAATCACATCAGGATCCCACTGTTGAAACCAGTCAATAATCTGCAACAACAGCGCCCGTTCATTCGCTACCCAATGAATTTTCGCTTCGGACGGTTCAGGTTCCCCAATCATAAATATTTGCGCCACGGCTTCATTACCCAAAGTATCCGCACCATAAACGGCCGCGGAATAAAGTTGGCCGCTAGGCGCACATTCGAGATCGAACGACACCATTTTGATGGGAACATTCGCATCCGTTAAAGTGGTCGCGCGAGCACGTGTTGCGGCAAATTTAGCAGGCAAATTGTCGGCTGATTCATCAGCTTGGAAATAACCGTAGAATTCGGCTTCAAACGCAATAAAACGCTCAATCAAAAAACGTTGTTGTGGCTTGATTTCAGCTTCGTACAAAGCAATGCCTAAATCCTTGGCACGGGCACAGGTTTGTCGAGTGATCGATGCGCTGCCGCTATACAGCGCAGTTACCGGTTCGTGCTCAAAATTTGTTAACGGCACAGGGCGACAGTTTAGGCCATGCTGTTGTTGCGTGAGTATTGCAGCGTCACGTTGTGCAGCAAAAAATACCTGTTGTCCTTCAGGCACTTCAACCAATACTGCTCCCGCTGCAGTATTCAGGTAGTATTGCAGTACCGCGCCAGTGGCTCGTTGTCGCCAATGGCGCGTCAGCACTCGACCAGAAATTGTTTGGTATTGCGGTATCAATTTATCATTCCAAAGCAGCCAATTTACGGTTATCAGCAGGCATAATTACTGTTAATATATACAGGAATTCCTAGAGGAAAGCACTGAATGCTTGCAGCCCACGTAAAAACCCAAATCCGAGAAATCTACAAACGGATTTCGTCATCCCTACCTAACTTTCGCTCGCGTCGTGAGCAAAATTACATGGTGGCAGAGATCTCCAAAACCTTGGCGGGCGATTACGATAAGCTCCGAAAAATTATTGTTATTGAGGCAGGCACTGGGATTGGTAAATCACTCGCTTACATCCTTGGCACAATTCCTTTAGCCATGGCTACCAATAAAAAAGTGTGCATTGCAACAGCGACCGTGGCTCTGCAGGAACAACTACTGCATAAAGACTTACCCTTCTTTCTTGAACATAGCGGTATCGATTTCCGTTTCGGATTGGTAAAAGGGCGTCAGCGCTATGTGTGTCTATCTAAGCTAGAGATGTTACTGGGTGATAGCGGCGCTGAGCAGTTAGCAATGTGGCAAACCAAACCTGATAACAGCCAGATCCAACAACTGCAACAGATCCTCAATGATTATCGCCAAGGTCGATGGAACGGCGAGCTAGACTCGCTAAAAACCCCGATTCCGGATCACCTTTGGCAACAAGTCGCCTCAGATAAACATTCCTGCCATAAGCAGTTAGCGGGCCATGGCCAGTGTCCATTCCACAAAGCCCGTGACAATATGGAAGAGTGGGATGTGTTGATCGCCAACCACAGCTTACTGCTCGCCGATCTTGAACTAGGCGGCGGGGTGATTTTACCCGAGCCAGAAAATTTGTTGTATGTAATTGATGAAGCACACCACCTGCCAATCGTTGCACGTGACTTTTCTAGCGCTCAAGGTTCCTTAAGAGGTGCCGCCGATTGGTTAGATAAACTGCAAAAGACTGTCGGTAAATTACAGACACAAATCAAAAGCAACTACATCATTGCGCCAGCACAGGCGATGTTAGATCGCACCGAAGAACTCGCCTCCTTGCTACAAAAAGTGGCGCACTTTTGCGATAGCAATCCTAAGTTTTTTGCGAATGAAGATAATCGCTGGCGTTTTGTACACGGAAAGTTGCCAGAGCCGCTTACTATTTTGTCAGAGAACCTAGCCACCGCATCGAACGAAGCGCTCAAACAGTTCAATAAGATGCAGATGCTACTGTCTGAAGCGATTAAAGATGGTGAAATACCGAAACACCAAGCAGACGGCTTAGTGTCTGAATGCGGCTTTATGCTGCAGCGATTAGAGAATCTACAAAAACTGTGGAAAATGATGGCCAAGGAAGATAATCCCAAAGGAGCCCCGACCGCGCGCTGGTTAGAACAAATAACCGGTAAGCAACAAGATTATCTGTGCAGCGCCTCACCAATTGAAGTTGGCTTTATGTTGGAGCACTTATTATGGGAAAAAGCCGCCGGCGTAGTGCTCTGTAGTGCAACATTGCGGGCACTTAATAGCTTTGAGCATTTTGCCTATCAAGTGGGGCTATCTCCAAGAGATGGCAGTCGCTACTTGGCGTTACAATCGCCTTTTGATTTTGAAAATAATGCCACGCTGTATCTGCCTAAAATGGCAACCGAGCCTGCAGAAGATGCGTACACCGATGAGCTCGCCAAACAGATCCGCCAACTGGTAGAGGGAGAAACAGCCACCTTAGTGCTGTTTGCATCTTATTGGCAGATGGAAAAAGTCGCACAACTATTGGAAGGAAAGCTCCCAGTCACGCCATTGCTGCAAGGCTCATCACCACGGCAAACCTTGCTTGAAGCGCACAAAGCGCGCTGCGACGCAGGCCAAGCTAGCATTATCTTTGGTACTGGGAGTTTCTCTGAAGGGCTCGATTTACCGGGGGATTACCTGACCAACTTAATTGTTACTAAGCTGCCATTTGCGGTGCCAACCTCCCCTGTCGAGCAAGCGCATTCAGAGTATGTCAAACTCAAAGGCGGCAATCCGTTTTTACAACTGACGATTCCTGACGCCTCGCGTAAATTGATCCAGAGTTGTGGTCGACTCTTGCGTAAGGAGGAAGATTATGGCCGAATTACCATCCTCGATCGGCGACTTGTCAGTAAACGCTATGGCAAATCCCTGTTGGATGCCTTGCCGCCGTATCGTCGTGTTATTGAATAAACTGGGCCTTTAGTGGAAATTCTTTCAACAAGTATCAACTGGTTAGTATTAGCTGGCGCAGGGTTATTGGCAGGTTTTATCGATGCCATAGTGGGTGGCGGTGGACTGCTGTCGATCCCCGCTCTACTCAGCGTTGGCATGCCGCCCCATTTATCCCTTGGCACCAACAAGTTCGCGTCATCCATGAGCTCATCGACTGCTGCCTACACCTATTATAAAAAACACTTACTGGATCCTCGGCTTTGGAAAAAATGCTTTGTAGCCACTGCTATTGGCGCCGTGGTGGGAAGCATGTTGGTATACTTAATTGAGGGTGATCTGCTGGAAAAAATCCTCCCAGTCATCGTTATCTTAGTCGCCTTGTACAGCTTACTGTCTAGAAAAGTACTGCATGGTGAATTTAATCCGCCCAAATATCAACCACACACCAAGCGTCAGTTGCTGCAAGGTTTTGTCCTTGGTAGCTACGACGGTTTTGCGGGTCCTGGACTCGGGTCGATGTGGATCGTCAGCAGCCGTGTATTGTATAAGCTGTCTTTTTTAAAGAGCTGTGCCCTCTCTCGCGCGATGACCTTTGTGAGTAACATTGTGGCATTAGCGATTTTTATCTATCACGGGAACGTGGACTTTGCCGTAGGCTTACTGCTCGGTAGCTCGATGATGCTTGGCTCCTACATCGGCACACATTCGGCAATACGCTTTGGCGTACCGTTTATTAGGCCGCTGTTCATAACTATGGTGATTATCATTGCGATACACCTCAGCTGGAATGCGTGGACATGAATACCCAAGCGTTACTGCAAAAGCTAAGACAACAGCTCAAACAACTGGAGCAGGAAGTATTACAGCATGACCAATCCCAGTCTGAGCATACTTTGCGTTTACTAGCGCATTTAGAACGCTTTGATCAGGCATTGTTCCATCAAAGTGGTGGTAAACTTTATCCCTGTGTAACGCAGCTCGAACAAAGTATCACACAGTTAGAGAAACAGTTAGCAGCGGGGATCTCAACACCAGTATTATTGGCAAGTTGTGAACGTTTATCTGACAGATTTGTGGCATTAAAACGCGCAATAGGCACCACCGCAATAGATGTAAAAGCGCAACAACAAAATAAAAACAGCAAAAAAGCAGTCTACCAGCGTAAAATGCAGCAGCGTCATTCAGATTCTGGCTTTGGCTGGATCGCCGCAGATGTAATGCGCAACAGCCACCAGCTATACGAAGAGCTAAACAAGCATTTCAACTGGGAGAAGAAAATTCAGTTTAAAATTGAGCAGTTGCAGGCCAAGCTTGACAACTGTCACATTACTGAAAAAATTGCTGTTCAGAATGACCTGCTCGCTATGCACAAACGTTTGGGGAAATGCAGGCAAGCAATTCATTATATTGAAGAACGTATTCAATTATTTGAGCGCCCAAATAAACAATCCTAATTCTTGTTAAGGAGCAACAATGAAACCTATAACGACCGTTTCAGCCATTTTGGCACTGTTCTGTTCGTCATCTGCGTTTGCAGCAAATATGACTATTCCAATGGCTTTCGAATACTTGGCGTTAGATGGCGCTCAAATTGAGACCAATCACTTTACTCATAAGGCTGACCTGTCATTAAGCAGTGGTAAGCATAAAATTGCTATTCGTTACAGTGACATGTATGAGGATTCATTTTCTGAAAGCCCAAATTTTGTTAAATCGTCACCTTTTATCGTGACCATCAATGTACAACAAGATGCGAACTACGAGCTGAAACCCGCAAACAAAATCACCGACCCAGAAGCTTACGCTAAAGATCCTAAAGTCGTTATTAGCAGCAACAACAGCGAAGTGGAATACAGCGTTCAGCAAACCGATATTCAAGAAAATTCATTCTTCAGTCGTTTATTTAATGTCGGTGAGCAATCTCCAAAAGTGGATGTCGCCGCAGCAGCAATTACTGGCGGTAAACCAGTACCACAACCGGTAAAACAAGCGAGTGAAGTGGAAGCCATGACCGCCGCACCAGCAGTGGCAGCAACTGCAACATCATCAAGCGAGACCAATGCCTTGCCGCAAAACCAGTCAGCACAAATGTTACAATACTGGTGGCAACAAGCTGATGAAAAAACTCGTAAAGAGTTTATGAGCTGGGCTATCAAGCAGCTGTAAATCTTGTTACCGGTGACTTATCACGCCAGCTACTCCGCGCTGGCGTTACCACCCAGACACCGCTTCCCGATAGCGAAATATCACCTATTACATCAGCGATTGCAGCAAGCTGATTTCCAGCAGCACTGCGAGTTTTTAATACCTACGCCCGCGCCAATCTCGTGGCTAACATCTATTCACGATAGCCATTATGTTCATGCGCTGTTAGATGGAACACTTGAAGAGAAAGCTATGCGGCGTATCGGCTTTCCCTGGTCTGATGCGCTGATCGAGCGCACGAATTACTCGATTGGTGCTACCGTACTCGCTGCACGCACCGCACTTCAAACAGGCTTTGCCGCCCAAATTAGTGGTGGCTATCACCATGCTCATCATAACTTTGGCAGCGGCTTTTGTTTGTTCAACGATCTAGTCATTGCTGCTGATCAGCTGATCCGACAAGGTAACGTCCGGCGCGTACTCATCTTTGATTGCGATGTGCATCAGGGCGATGGCACGGCGACGCTCACCCAACATCGTGATGACATAATTAGTGTGTCACTACATTGCGATAAAAACTTCCCGGCGAGAAAAGCCAACTCGCATCATGATGTAACATTTGAGCGCGCCACCAATGATCAAGACTATATAAAGTTGATCCAGCAGATGCTTCCGCTACTAGTTAACACCTACCAACCTGATATCGTTTTCTATGATGCGGGGGTGGATGTGCATCAAGGAGATGAGCTTGGCCTCATCCAACTCACTGATGCTGGCTTATTAGCGCGAGAGCAAACTGTACTGAGTATTGTTAAAAAAGCCGATATTCCAATTATTTGTGTTGCTGGCGGCGGATATTGCCGTGACACGCTACACTTAGTTGATAGGCACCTACAGTTGTATGTTGCCGCCAAGGAATTGTTCAGTTAATCGGGAGAAAAATATGCAGCTGGATATCCGCAACTACTACGAAGTGATGCTAATGGAGATACTCTCCGAAGAGGGATTATTGGATGAATTACCCGAAGACTATATGTCGGATTTAGCCTGTGTAACGCTCAATCAGCTACCCGTGCGTTATGTGCACCACTTAGTGGATACCTATTTTTACAACGACAATAACGAACAACAGCAGATGCGCAATGAAATTTATGAAGCGTTGGAAAAATCACGAGCGTTTTTGAAAAGTCGCCTAGATCAGCGTGCTTGAACAGAGGTGAAAGCTGGAGGTTCCCCCAGAGCCAACACCCCGGCACATGAGTCACTTGCTACGGTTGCTCCCTTCCGGGCCTGGCCGAGTTCACAAGTTATCATTGCGGGGGGACCCTGGGGTCACCATTGATTTACCAAGATTAGCCACTGGCTAATAACTCTTGATAACGGCGGGAATTATCCATAAAGCAGCCGCCTGAATCAAGGTAAAACTACCAATTACCCGCTAACTGCGCACTGACTATACAAAAAAGCCCGCCGAAGCGGACTTTTTACTGTAAGCAGGTGCCGCTAGAGCGTTAGCGCATCGGCATTGTTTTCAATAAGTTTCTTGCCGATACCTTTTACTTGCTCCAATTGCTCAACCGATTCAAATTTACCGTTGCTTTCACGGTAGTCTACGATCGCTTTTGCCTTTGCCGCACCAATCCCTTTTAGTAGCTGTAGCTCGTCGACTGAAGCGGTATTGATGTTAACCTTTTGCAGTTGTTGAACTGATGCCTGTGGCAATTCGTCTTTAGCGAAGCTATTGGACGCAAATGGCACTAGCAACAACACAGCGGTGAGTAAACTACACTTGATCATTGAACTCATAAGTTCCTCCTTGTGATTTCCATATACAAACTGGAGCCTGCATACCTTTTCCTTGACTCCGTTGACCAGTGTAATAATTAGTTCACAATTTGAACAGCACTTCTTTAGTTGCGTTGTACAGGGTCAGTTCCCGTTGCCGCTTGCTCCGATTTTGCCATCCGTTGTTTCAGTTCTTTGAGCAGCTCCATGTGGATTTTGGTCAAACTCGGTTGGTTTTGCTCATTAAACTTTACTGGGCGACATAAGCGCATCGCTTGTAATCCTAAGCGTGCAGTTAATAACCCTCCACCCAATCCTTGTGCTAAACGTGCAGAGAGTTTGCCCGTCATTTCCATAGACAGCATTTGGCTACCGAAATCAGTCATTAGCTCACTCGTTCCAGCATAAATAATGTTCCAGAAAATCCCGCGAATGAGTCGCACTCGGCTCCAATAACCCAACTCGATACCGTAGCACGCGGCAATTTGCTTGATCATTGCCTGATTTCGCCACAACACCAGCACCATGTCTAACAGGGCAAATGGACTGACAGCGAGGATTAACGAAGATTGCAACGCAAACTTGCGTACAATGCGTCGCGCCGCTTTATCGCGATCATCTAGGACGATGGCCTCAAACAAGCGTATCTGCTCCGCGTCATTTTGATTGGGTGAAAGCGATTGATTGAGTTGCTTGACACAGCCGATTGCATCAGCTGGCAAGCGCGCCGTAATAGCGCCAATAAAACCTGGCGCTTCCCCCATCTGTACGCTGACCTTTAAACGCTCGGCCACTTGTTGTCCATCGATGCTGCCTTTAAGTTGCCGTAAATAACGCCACTCTTTAACCACCAACGCCAATAACCACAGCGTCAGAATGGCAAAAATGCCGGTGTAGGTAATAAATAGCAGGCTACTACGCTGCCACGCTTCAATTAACGTAACCACTAACTGCACTATGACACCGACAAGCAAAGCCAACATGGCTAAGCGCGTCAACAACGACCATGTACGTCGTTTAGGGCGTAGCGTCTGCTCGGCAACTTGTTCCACCTCTTCAGCAAAACCGTGCTGGGCAGGTTCGGAATCCTGCCACTGCACTATGTCGTTGGCATCATATAGCTTACGCTGCTGAATCGGAGCAGCTTTATCATCTGATGGAGGGAGATTCACGACAACTTGTCTCCTATGAGATATTCGAGTAGATGGTCCAACCGTATATGTTCAAACGGCTGATCAGCTGGTAGCCGTGGCGGCGCAAAATTGACAAACTCAAAGCCTTGCTGCTGCCAAAAATCATCATTGGGTAATGCTTGTGGCACTTCACCGGGGAATAACGTAATCGTCTCGCCACCGTTATCGAGACCACGACCACTCACTACCGCTACTTCACCTAGTCCACGGTCTTTCGCCATGCCATAACGGGTCGTTTTAATGGCGCTGACCGCCATAGCCTCAACTGCACAGCCTTGTTGGTCCGCCCGTTGCCACCCCGGATTGAGTAGCGCTTTAAGCAGCGACAATGCATTGCCTTGCTGTTCGCGCGTGATCTGGTCTACCTTACTCACAGCAAATAACAATCGGTCGATCTTAGGTGAAAATAACCGCTGCCAAAACCCGCCCTTACCAA
Organism: Shewanella sp.; assembly: GCF_048265805.1. Classification (GTDB taxonomy): domain Bacteria; phylum Pseudomonadota; class Gammaproteobacteria; order Enterobacterales; family Shewanellaceae; genus Shewanella. The sequence goes on from NZ_JBLXAT010000011.1 coordinate 82,407, forward strand.
ATCGAAAACTCTGGTTAAGCGCATTTAACGCATTAGCCATATCTTCAAATTGTGGCCGCCCACGATTTAAGGCACCGAGCACATCAACTAGCACCAACTGACGATCAAACTCTCCAAAATAGTGTTGATAAAACGGCTTCACTACCTGCTTCACATAAGCATCATAGCGCTGGTGTAGCTGACGTGTAAGCGGAGAAGCCTCGCCTAACTCGGAGAAAAACTCATTCGGTAACGGGAAAAACGCCAACAACGGCGTACCTTGCAGATCGCCGGGCAACAATAACCTACCCGGTTGCGCGAGATAGAATCCTTGCTGATGCACCAGTTGCTCAAGTAACACACGATAACTATCGCTAATGGTCGCTAAAGCTTCATCACTCGGCTCTGTGGTTGGATCTAACGCAGTGATCTTAGCGATGAAATCAGGGTAGCTCGGCGTATTTACCAACGGACTATTGGCTGCTAATAGCTGTGTTGACCACTGTTGGTAATCAAGGTCGAGCATCGGCAGATCGAGCAACCACTCACCGGGATAATCAACAATGTCCAGATGTAATGTCGCCTTGTCCATGAAATTAGCTAACACACCAGTCTGAGGACGATAATCAATGGCTAAGCGTAACTCACTTATGTTCGTTGTGGACTGCGGCCAATGTGGCAGCCGTTGCCTTAATGCCCCCATGGCGGTGTCGTAACTAAAACTGGCGATATTGAGGTCAGGTTGACGCTCTCTACGTGCGCCAATAAAACGCCCCTCTCGGCACACAGTAAATAATGGGAGCCCGCCGTAAGGTGGGAGTTGCTCTGCGGTAAGCAGTTTTTCAACAATTGCAGTGATGAAAGCGGTTTTACCAGCGCCAGATAACCCAGTAACAGCGAGGCGAAGATGCCGGTCTGTGGTGCGGTAGCCAATATCCTTGGCTTTTTGTTCGAGTTGATGCCAACGTTGCTTAAGATCTGCCATAACTCTCCTAAAAAAGAGGCAGCGCTACGACGCTGCCTTTTGGGATTAGAGATTATTGATTTGCCGTTTTAGCTCATATTGATCTGAGGTGACATAAGTTTCAATGGCTCTTAATCGACTTTCTAAGGTATGGAAGCGAGAACTTACGTCCTGTAGCGCTTGTTTTGCAGGTTCCCCTGCTTGCCAAACCTTTTTCTTCACCGTGAGATCTGCGGCATCCTGCTGCTTTTCTACTGGTTTCTCGTCCAAAATCATCCACAGGGCAATATAGCCTACAAAGATAATTGCTGAGCCACCGAGAAGGAATATGGATACCACTGCCACACGCACCAACCAAGTTTCCAGATTGAAGTATTCAGCAATCCCAGCACATACCCCTGCGACTTTACCGGCGCGACGGTTACGATACAAAGCACGTTTATTTGTCATTACGTTGTCTCCACTCTGGTGACTCGGCATCCAAAATCGACTCTAAAGTACCAATCCGTTGCGTCATTTTATCTGCCTTATCAACTAACTCATTTAGCAGATTGAACTCTTCATCAGTTAATCCCTGACTCACTTGGCGCTTACTGCGATAGTGAAGAATCAACCATAGTGGTGCCACAAATATCATGAACAGATAGATTGGTACCATCAGGGTTTCCAGATCCATAATACCCTCCCCGAACTCAATTATTTAGCTGCGCTATCTTTGCCTTTCATTTTGGCTTTCAATGCCGCTAACTCATCGCTAACCGCATCGTCCGCTTGCAAAGCTGCGAACTCATCATCCAATTTATTCTTTTTGTTACCTAACTCGTAAGCTTCAACTTCCGCTTCAATATTTTCAATGCGACGTTCATATTGCTCAAATTTCATCATCGCATTATCAATTTTGCTAGAGTCCAGCTGCTTTTTCACTTCTAAGCGTGAAGAGGCAGTTTGCTTACGCATGATGATGCTTTTCTGGCGAGCGCGTGCATCAGCAAGTTTCTCTTGCAATTGAGTCACTTCGTCTTTCAAACGGCTAATGTGCTCATCAACCACATCCAGCTCTTTCGACATGATATCGAGTGTCGTCGCCACTTTTTGCTTTTCAATCAGTGCCGCTTTGGCCAGATCTTCGCGGTCTTTAGTCAGCGCTAACTCCGCTTTTGACTGCCAATCAGCCACTTGCTCTTCGAGTTTGCCCATACGGCGCAGTAACTCTTTTTTCTCTGCTAATACTTTGGCGGAGGTTGAACGAACTTCTACCAAGGTATCTTCCATTTCCTGAATAATCAGGCGCACCATTTTTTCTGGATCTTCAGCTTTGTCGAGCAAAGCACTGATGTTTGAATTAATGATGTCGGCAAAACGTGTAAAGATTCCCATAATCCTGTCCTCAAAAATTACTGTAGAACGCGATATCGTTAATACAGATACTGTGCCAACTTTACATTTTTATTTATTTTCAATGCATTATACAAATTTTAACTTTTACTTTATTTATTGTTTACAGCCACATATTATGGATTTCACCACTTATTAGCGATAAAGACCAACACAAATCGTGGCAAAGACTAACCAACAAGAAAACCTTATCGGCCAATCTAACGCCTTTTTGGAAGTACTGGAACGAGTGTCGCAAGTTGCACCGTTAAGTAAACCAGTGCTGATCATTGGTGAACGCGGTACGGGTAAAGAGCTAATTGCTGAGCGTCTGCACTTTCTATCACAGCGATGGGATCAGAGTTTTATCAAACTCAACTGTGCCTCGCTCAGTGAAACTTTGTTAGAAACCGAATTGTTTGGTCATGAGTCTGGTGCATTTACTGGCGCCAAAGGCCGCCATGAAGGACGTTTTGAGCGTGCCGATGGCGGTACGCTGTTTCTTGATGAGCTTGCTAATACCTCCGGTCTTATCCAAGAAAAACTGCTGCGGGTGATCGAATACGGTGAATATGAACGTGTCGGGGGCAGCAAAACATTGCAAACCGACGTACGGCTCATTTGCGCCGCCAACGAAGATTTGCCAGCGTTAGCCGACGCAGGCGAATTTCGTGCTGATCTGCTCGACCGACTGGCCTTTGATGTGATCACACTGCCGCCTCTGCGCTATCGGCAAGAAGACATTATGCCGCTTGCAGAACACTTTGCCATTAGCATGGCTCGCCAGCTAAAACTCGAGCTATTCACTGGTTTTAGCCGACTCGCACAAGAGATGCTGCAAGATTACCCATGGCCCGGCAATATTCGTGAATTAAAAAACGCGATTGAGCGTAGTGTCTACCGCCATGGCAATGATGAAGAACAGATCGACCACATTATTTTGGATCCATTTGATTCTCCTTATCGACCGCAGTCACGCGTTAAAACCAGAGAGCGTCAAGCTCTGCCAACGTCACCCGCGCCGATGCCTAACCCACCTGAGCGAGATACCGCCGTAGAGGTCAGCCATCGGCAGCACGCAGCGGCAATGAGCTTCCCATTGGATTTCAAGCAAGAGTGCGAAGCCTTTGAAGTATCGCTAATTCAAAATGCCTTGGCAGAAAGCCAATACAACCAGAAGAAAACGGCGGAGTTACTCGGTCTGAGCTACCACCAATTGCGCGGAATTTTAAAGAAATACAATTTGCTGGACAAAAATTGAGGGAATTGCCGAGTAATCACTTAGACTGTTAGAATGTCCGTTACGCTTCTGTATTTCTAACAAGTTCATGGAATTATCCACGCTGTGTACGCCATCAGGGTTGAACGCTTATTTAAAAGGCTCTGAGCCCAAAGATCATGTCGTTGCCATCACGTCTCGTGTTGCCGCACGTCTATTGATGTTGTGCGGCTTGTTGTTAGCCACCGCCTGCCAACAACAAGATGACGGGAAAGTGCCTAACGGATTGGTATATTGCTCCGAAGGTAACCCTGAAAGCTTCAATCCGCAGATTGTGACTTCCGGCACCACCATTGATGCCACATCGCATCAAATCTACAGTCGCTTAATTGATGACAATACCAGTAGTAGTGACTTTATCCCAGCGTTAGCCAGCTCTTGGACCGTGTCAGATGATGGCTTAGTGTACGAGTTTGAATTACGTCATGGCGTTGAGTTTCACTCAACCCGCTTTTTTACGCCTAGCCGAGAAATGAATGCCGACGACGTGGTATTTTCCTTTTCACGTATCATCGATCCCGAAAATCCATTTCATCACACAGCGCTACGCGGTTTTCCATTCTTTGACAGCATCGGTTTCGATAGGCTAATCAAGCAGATCAGCAAAGTAGATCAGTATCGTGTCCGCTTCGAATTAAATTATCCTGATGCGTCCTTCCTCGCCAATATGGCGACAGATTTTGCCGTGGTGCTGTCTAAGGAGTATGCTGAGCAGCTGCTTGAACAAGGCACGCCTCAACTACTGGACACTAACGCCGTCGGGACTGGTCCATATCAGCTAGTCGAGTACGTTAAGAACCAATACATTCGCTACCGTCGCAACCCAGATTATTGGGGGCAACAACCCGAGTCAGAACAACTGGTATTTGATATCACGCCACGTAGCACTGTGCGCTTGTCCAAGCTGATAGTGGGCGATTGTAGTATCTCTGCGCTGCCCAAAGCAGGTGAGCTACAAGTTGCCAAACAACATGCTGATCTCGAAGTAGATAGTCGTCCAGGTATGAACGTGGCCTATTGGGCACTTAATACGAAGAAACCGCCTTTTAACGATGTACGCGTACGCCAAGCTCTGGCTTATGCCATAGATAAAAGAAACCTACTTAACGCCGTTTACCACGATACTGCCATTGTTGCAGCGGGTATCTTACCACCCTCCTCGTGGGCATTTCCGGATGAGAGTGTTGAGCTGCCATATAACCCCACCAAAGCCAAGAGTTTATTAGCCGAGGCTGGCATTAAAAATCTCACCATCGATATTTGGGCCATGCCCGTGGCACGCAGTTATAACCCTAATCCGCAAAAAACGGCAGAGTTAATTCAAGCGGATCTCAAGGCCGTGGGCATCCGCGTAAACATTATCAGCTTTGATTGGAGCGTATTTACCCAACGCCTCGCCAATAGCAACTATGACTCCGTACTGATCGGTTGGAGTGCAGACAACAGTGATCCTGACAACTTTTTCACGCCGTTACTCAGCTGTGGTTCGATTCAATCTCACAACAATTGGGCTAATTGGTGCAACAGTGGTTTTGATGCGCTATTACGCCAAGCCAAGAATGTTTCAAGCGAGCAAGAGCGCAAAGTGCTCTATCAAGCCGCGGAAGAGATTATCGGCCAAGAAGTACCCGTAATACCGCTTGCTTATGCGCAGCGTATGCTGCTCAAACGTAAAAATGCCCCGTATGTGCAACTGTTACCGTTTGGTGGCATCGCCTTTGATAATATCAGCCAGCCTGTGCCTGTTGGAGGACGCCAATAATGGGTCGTTACCTCGTTCGGCGTTTAAACCTATTCTTAGCCACAACATTGGCCTTATTTATCATTCTGTTTGTAGCTACCCGCTGGTTTCCCGCTGAGTTAAGTTACGCACTGAGCGGTATAACGTTACCAACCACGCAGCAGCAATTACAGATAGAACAAGATTACGCGTTACACAGCAATGTCATTAGTCAGTTCCTCGCTTACGTTGCAGAGCGCTTGAGTGGCAACTTTGGTATTTCGGTAACCTCCCACCAGCCGGTGTTAAGTGAACTTTCTGGCGTACTACCGCCCTCTTTTGAATTGGCATTTGTGGCAGGGGTTATTTCGTTATTATGCGGCGTACCATTAGGCATGTTATCGGCACTTAGCCGTAGCAAACTGGTGCAAAAGACTATTATGGCCGCTACCTTGACTGGCTATTCCATTCCAGTATTTTGGCTAGGGTTGCTGCTGTCGCTGTGGTTTGGTATCGAACTCGGTCTGTTACCGATTTCAGGGCAAATCAATTTGCTGTATCAAATCCCCAAAGTTACCGGCTTTATGTTGTTTGATACCTTGCTGTACGATGGCGTGTATAAATGGAACGCCTTTATGGACGTACTCGCGCATATTATTTTGCCAGCCTGTACTTTGGCAGTATTGCCATTCACTGTAGTGGTACGTATTACCCGTGCTGCCATGCTTAATGTGATGAGTCAAACCTATATTCGTGCCGCGGAAGCGCGCGGGCTGCCTTACCACACCATAGTGCTAAAACATGCGCTGCCAAATGCGCTTATCCCACTGCTGAAACACTTAGGCCTAATGTTGGGGCCATTTGCCAGTTACGCCATTGTAGTAGAAGTAATTTTCTCATGGCCTGGTATTGGCGCTTGGCTGGTTTCCGGCATTTATCAACGAGATTATACCGTCATCCAAGCGGGTATTTTCGCTGTTGCCTTGGTGATTATTTTCTTCAGCATCTTAATTGAGGTGTTATATACCGCGGCAAACCCAATGAGCAGAAAGGAAATGTATGGGACGAACTAAGCTTTATCTCGACGATGACATTCCGTCTCATAGCAAACGGGTTTGGCGTCTATTCGCAGCAAAGCCACAGGGGTTGATAGGCCTCTGGGGCGTAGCAATTTTGCTGCTACTAAGCTGTTTGGGCCCCTATATCGCTCCTTACGCAGCGGAATATCAAGATCAATCGGCGCTATTAATGCCGCCATCTTGGAGTAACCAAGGCGCCGTAAGTCATTTCCTTGGTACCGATGACCTAGGGCGTGATATTTTCAGTCGCCTACTTCATGGCGCGCAGTACACTTTTGGTGTCGCGCTATTGGTTGTCATTTGTGCGCTATTTGCTGGGGTCATTATCGGTTCCATCTCCGGCATGATGCGGGGATTAAAATCGAGTATTTTGGGCCACTTGCTAGATGCACTGCTATCGATTCCATCACTGTTAATGGCGATTTTAGTAGTGGCGATCACTGGCCCTGGGCTAAGCAATGTATTTTGGGCAGTGGGTATTTCACTGACACCGCAGTTTGTACGTTCAATCCATCAAACGGTACATGACGAATTGCAAAAAGAGTATGTCACCGCCGCTACGCTTGATGGTGCCAATCCGCTACAAGTGTTCTGGTATGTGATTATGCCTAACGTCTGGGATACGGTGATTATTCAGACCACATTGGCCATGTCTGCCGCGATTTTGGATATTGCCGCGCTCGGCTTCCTCAACTTGGGCGCTCAGGCACCAATGCCTGAATGGGGCGCTATGGTGATGCAAGGATTAGATAACTTTTTATTCGCGCCTTGGACAGTGACCATTCCAGGTATTAGCATTTTGCTCAGTGTGTTAGCCGTCAACCTCGTTGGCGATGGGCTACGCTCAGCTTTAGCACCGATGAGAAACTAGTTATGCCACTACTTGATATTCGCAACTTAACCATTGAGCTAGACACGCCGCAAGGCCCAGCGAAAGCGTTGGAGAAAGTCAGCTTAACGATCAATGCGGGTGAGATGCATGGGCTGATTGGCGAATCTGGTTCAGGCCGTAGTTTGCTGGCGCGTGCGATTCTTGGCATCCAAGATCCCAGTTGGCACATTACCGCCGACCGCATGATGTGGGATGGGCAGAACCTGATGGAGATGAGCCGCCTAGAGCGGCGCAGTTTGATGGGCGATGAAATCTCGATGATCTTCCAAGACCCGTCCGGTAGCTTCAATCCTACCTATACCATTGGTAAGCAGCTACTTGAGGCCATTCCGGTGAGTAACAAGTGGGCGTTTTGGCGTAATACGCGTGACAAACGCCTCACGGCACAAAAATGGCTACACAAAGTGGGAATTAAAAACCCACGCAAAGTACTTAATAGCTATCCGTGGGAATTATCTGAGGGTGAGTGTCAAAAGGTAATGATTGCCATGGCACTGGCGAAACAGCCGCGACTACTCATTGCCGATGAACCGACAGCATCGATGGAGCCGGCGACACAAGCGCAAATCTATCGGCTATTGATGCAGCTAAATCAGTTACAGAACGTGACCGTGTTATTGATCAGTCATGAGTTAGATACCTTAGCTAACTGGTGTAACCGAATGACCGTGCTTTATTGCGGTCAAGTGATGGAATCCGGCCCCACCAGTGAGTTGCTAGCACAGCCAAATCATCCATATACCAAGGCACTGCTGGATAACATGCCTGACTATAATCTGGCGGCTTTGCACAAAAAACTCATGCCTACGTTGCCTGGTTCAGTACCTGCATTACGCCATTTGCCAATTGGTTGTCGCCTTGGCCCTCGCTGCCCCGAAGCAAGACGCCAATGTGTAAATCAACCGTTACTGAGCCACTATAAAGATCGCTATTACGCCTGCCATTTCCCTTACCATACTGAGGTGCCCGATGACGACCTCCTTGCTTAAAGTTGTCAATCTGGAGAAACGTTACTTCGCTGGCTATCAAGGCTTTAAAGCACAGTACAACCAAGCCTTGCATCCGGTATCGTTTGAGTTACAACAAGGCGAGACGCTGGCGATCGTGGGTGAAGCTGGCTCAGGCAAAAGTACCTTAGCGCGTATCCTTGTGGGGGCTGAACGACGTACTGGTGGCGAAATATACTACCAAGCCCAACCTTGGGATATGAAGAACCTCAAACAGCGTTGCCGTTTAATTCGGATGATTTTTCAGGACCCAACGACCTCGCTGAACCCGCGTTTGACCATCGGTGAGCTGCTGCAAGAACCGTTGCGGTTTAATACCAACTTGTCAGAAAAAGCGCGTGAAGAACAGGTAGTGGATACTTTGCGAAAGGTGGGCTTGTTGGCTGAACATGCTGATTTTTATCCACACATGATTTCAGAGGGACAGAAACAGCGAGTAGCCGTTGCTCGCGCGTTGATGCTTAATCCTAATATCATTATTGCCGACGAAGCGTTATCGGCATTGGATGTATCCGTTCGCGCCCAGATATTGAATTTGTTGCTGAGCTTACAAAGAGAGCTTGGTCTGTCCTATATTTTCGTAAGTCACAATTTAAGCGTTGTAAGGTATGTGAGTGACAAGGTCATGGTGCTAAATAAGGGCGAGATGGTGGAATTTGCCCCAACGGAAACGCTCTTTACCGATCCGCAGCATGAATACACTCAACGACTATTACAAGAACACCTGCAGTTAACCCGTCAAAAGGCCTGATGTAACTGCTCCAACCACTCGGATAGTAGTACCAATTATTGCGGAATTACTTATCCTAGTGACAATTTTTCTGGAACAAAGTACACCATGATTATTAAACCGAAAATCCGTGGTTTCATCTGTACAACCACACATCCAGTTGGCTGCGAAGCCAACGTGTTAGAACAAATCAATTACACCAAATTACAGGGCAAGATCGCCAATGGCCCAAAGAAAGTGTTAGTTGTCGGTGCATCAAGTGGTTACGGACTCTCTTCCCGCATCGCCGCCGCATTTGGCTCTGATGCCGCAACTATCGGTGTATTCTTTGAGAAACCAGGCACCGAAACTAAGCCTGGTACTGCTGGTTGGTACAACTCTGCTGCCTTTGACAAATTTGCCAAAGCGGAAGGTCTGTATTCAAAAAGCATCAACTGCGATGCATTCAGCCACGAAGCCAAAGCCAAAGTAATTGAGCTGATCAAACAAGACCTTGGCGAAATCGACATGGTGGTTTATTCATTAGCCTCACCAGTACGCAAACTGCCAGACACTGGCGAGGTTATTCGCTCATCGCTGAAGCCTATTGGTGAGACCTACACCTCTACTGCGGTTGATACCAACAAAGACGTCATCATTGAAGCTTCTGTTGAACCTGCAACCGAACAAGAAATCGCTGACACGGTTACCGTAATGGGCGGTCAAGATTGGGAGTTGTGGATCAACGCACTGAGCGAAGCCGGTGTATTAGCCGATGGCTGCAAAACCGTTGCTTACAGCTATATTGGTACCAAACTCACTTGGCCAATCTACTGGCATGGCGCGTTGGGCAAAGCCAAAATGGATTTGGACCGCGCGGCACATGCACTGAACGATAAACTAGCCACTAACGGTGGTAGCGCTAACGTTGCAGTGCTAAAAAGTGTTGTCACTCAAGCGAGTTCAGCCATTCCTGTTATGCCGTTATATATCGCAATGGTATTCAAGAAAATGCGCGAAGAGCGCCTGCATGAAGGCTGTATGGAGCAGATCTATCGCATGTTTAGCCAACGCTTGTATAAAGCCGATGGCACCGCACCAGAAACTGATGCTGACAACCGTTTGCGTTTAGATGACTGGGAACTGCGCGAAGACATCCAACAACACTGCCAACAACTTTGGCCGAAAATCACCAGCGAAAACCTGAGTGAATTGACTGATTATCGTGAATACAAAGCCGAGTTTATCAAACTGTTTGGTTTTGGTATCGAAGGCATTGATTACGAACAGGACGTCAATCCAGAAGTGGATTTTGACGTTATCCAACTGTAATCACAATGCTAAAAAAACGCCGCTTTTGCGGCGTTTTTTATTTATGAGAGTAAATATTCCATCTATACTTGAGCTGGTTTACCCCTACTAGAGAGGACTCTAAATGAAAGTCAGCGCAAGAAACTGTTTAAGTGGTACTGTCAAAGCGATTGAAGTGGGTGCGGTTAACAATGAAGTGGTTATTGAGCTTGCTCCAGGCGTTGAGCTCACTGCGGTCGTCACTAAAGCATCAAGCGAAAAACTAGGATTAAAAGTAGGAGCGGATGCCTACGCGCTAATCAAAGCCAGTAATGTTATGATTGGTGTCGATGATTAATGGATTAAGTTGAGCAGTGCCCTTCGTGGCACTGCTTTTTAGAGATAATGACAACAGCACTCACTTGGAAATCTTTGCTCAATAAAGAGCGTAATCAACCCTACTTTCGCCAAATCCTTCACACAGTAAATGAGCTGCGAGCAGCAGGCAAAACTATCTATCCACCACAAGCAGATACGTTTAACGCCTTTAAGTTAACACCATTTGAACAACTGAAAGTCGTGATAATTGGACAAGATCCCTACCATGGTCACGGCCAAGCGCACGGATTAAGTTTTTCAGTGCCTTTTGGCATTAACCCGCCCCCATCGTTGCAAAATATCTTTTTGGAGCTGCAGCACACTGTTAGAGGCTTTAACATGCCCAACCATGGCAACCTCAACCATTGGGCTGAGCAAGGTGTGCTGTTACTCAATACCGTATTAACGGTGGAAGCGGGCCAAGCACACTCTCACGCAGAGCTGGGATGGGAACGTTTTACTGATACAGTGATAGCGCAAATCGACCAGCACAGCCAAGGCGTCGCGTTCTTATTGTGGGGCCGCCATGCTGGTGAGAAAACTGCACAAGTGAATAAGAACAAACACCTAGTATTGCGAGCGGCTCACCCATCGCCCTTTTCGGCCAATAAAGGCTTCTTTGGCTGTAATCATTTCAATTTGGCAAACGAGTATTTACGTCAGCAAGGTAAAACCCCGATTGATTGGCGCCTATAGCACCACTACAGCCTTGCGTACACAACATGCGAATGGTGAGTTTTAAGCTATGTAAATCAAAGGCTTTAGCTATAAAAAAACCGGCAATATATGCCGGTTTTTTCAACCAAAAGGTGATTAAGACGCTTCTGGATACGTGATTTCCGCTTTTGACTTCAACAACTCAATCAAAGCACGGTAATCCGCTTGGCTGTATTGGTTAGCAAGACGTTGTTGTAACCCGTTGACCAATTCATCAGGAACACTAGTGGGTGTAGTAACACTATCCACAATCACTACGGCATAGCCAGTAGCTACCTGGGTCACGTCTGCGGTTAGCCCATCAGCCGCCTTCGCCATTTTAAATGCTTGGCTTACGATAGCAGAATCAACATCGCTAGAGTTGCGAGTAACAGCCTTATGCGTTTCTAGCGCTACACTGGTATCGCCAGACTTAACGGCAGCCAATAACGCCTCAGCTTTGCTCTTAGCTTGCTCATTCGCTTTTTGTTGTTTCAGTGAAGCAGCAATCTGTTCCTTCACCTCATCAAACGGCTTCAAGCCAGCAGCTTCGTGTTGCTTCACACGAATGACCATAACGTCGTTATCAGCGACTTCCAACACGTTACTGTTCATGCCAGACAACACATCGTCAGAAAATGCCGCTTTTAATACGTCTGGTGTATTAAATGGCGCTGGAGCATCACTCTGGCTAAACAACGCTGAAGTCTGCACTGGCAACTGCACAGCTTTCGCAGCTTCTTCTAAAGTATCTGGTACTTCATAGCTGGTATCTGCTAGTTTAGGCTGCAACGTATAGAACTCATTAACTGCTTTATCCATTTTGATTTTCTGTACAATCTGCGCTTTCACAGAATCAAATGGAGCGGCGGCACTTGGTTGAATATCCAACAGTTTAATGATGTGGTAACCGTAAGGTGTCTTCACAACATCTGATACGTCACCTTTGTTCAGTGCGAACAACGCAGTATCAAATGCAGGATCCATCACACCAGCTTCAAACCAACCTAACTCACCACCTTTATCAGCCGTCAAAGGATCTTGTGAATTCTGTTTTGCCAGCTCGGCATAGTCAGCGCCAGCTTTCAGCTGCTTAACAATGTCTTCAGCTTTCGCTTTAGCGGCAGTATCATCTGTGGTGGCCTCAATGAGAATGTGAGCCGCTTGGCGCTTCTCTTTGGTTTGATAGTCAGCTACATGCTCATCGTAATAAGCCTTGGCTTCGTCATCAGTTACGTTCACCTTTTCGCTTAACGCTGCGGCACTCAGCTCGATATACTCGAGGCTAACCATCTCTGGGCGTTGGAACTGCAACTTGTTGTCTTCGTAGTATTTAGACACTTCGTCATCAGTAACACTAATATCAGCAACGAATGGTTCAGATGGAACCGTAGTAAAGCGGATATCACGAGTTTGTGCTTGCAGCTTAGCTAGAGCTTCGCTTTCACCTTTCAACGCAAAATCACTAGCAACTAAGGCATTGACCAACTGATTGCGGGTCATGTCGCCACGCATTGCATCGCGGAAGCTTGATACGGTGTAGCCCATTTGACGCAAAATGGACAAGTAACGATTATTGTCAAACACACCTGCTGTTTGGAATGCAGTTTCATTCCGAATTGCGTCTTTAATCTGTTCATCTGAAGCACGTAAACCAAGCTCATTAGCTGCTTGGTTAATCAAACGTTGGGCAACTAAGCGCTGCAGAACGCCCTGCTTCACACTGTTTAGGTAGCTTTCGTTAGCTGCCAGAGTGTCGAACATGTCCCCCAGCTGTTGTTGCAAGCGGTTACGTTCACTTTGGTACGCTTGTTCCAGCTCGGATTTAGAAATTTTTTCGCCATTAACGATGGCTGCAGCAGCTTCTGAGCTACTGCCCATGTAGCTACTGACCCCTGCAAATGCAAAAGACAGGATCACCAGCACCAAAATCACTTTGGCTACAATGCTCTGTGCTCCGTCGCGCAACTTATCTAACATCAGATATCTCGCTTATGCGATGTTGGTTAAAAAAAAGACGCATCTCATAATGGATGCGCCTATTGTTTTATTTACTGCAGTTTAAAAAACACTGCGTAATTGTTTTCTTGTCGGACTGCGCGTCCGGTAAAACGAATCGCTTTACGCCAACAAGTCTCAATTAGTTAACAGCATCCTTCAGCGCTTTACCAGCTTTGAATGCTGGAATTTTAGCAGCTGCAATTTTGATCTCTTTCCCAGTTTGTGGGTTGCGACCAGTGCGTTCTGCACGTTCACGCACTTCAAAAGTACCGAAACCAACAAGAGAAATCTTATCGCCTTCTTTCAAACCATCAGTCACAGCAGCGATAAAAGAATCCAGTGCGCGGCCGGCAGCGGCTTTAGAAATGTCGGCACCAGAAGCGATTTTCTCAATTAGTTCAGATTTATTCATGTCATCCCCTTGAATGTAGTTTTCGCGCCGCAACCAAGTCCTTCTCTCGAGCGGTCTGCGGAGGCTTTTATAACAAGCTTGATTTGAAAGTTCAAGCCCAGATGGAAAACCAAGTTTATGTATTTCGATACAGCTCAAAGCCAGACACCTCAAGGGCTTGAGCGGTCTGGCTCTCCACGGAACTTAGGCTATCACAGGTCGTGCTTTTGTTAAGCCCTTTTTTTCAGTTTTTTTTAGCGAAAGCTGTATTTTGTTGCGTTAGTCCAAATTTTTAACAACTTCAAAGCCTTTTACCGGCCTTTCCAGTGCCAAATTGAGAACTTCGTCCACCCAACGTACTGGTCTAATTTCTAAATCAGCCACTACGTTTGCTGGAATTTCCTCCAAATCACGTTCGTTTTCTTTTGGAATCAACACCAGTTTGATCCCCCCCCGATGGGCGGCTAGCAATTTTTCTTTCAATCCACCGATAGGTAACACTTCGCCACGCAAAGTAATTTCGCCAGTCATCGCCACATCAGCACGTACTGGGTTACCTGTCAGACTCGATACCAAAGCAGTACACATCGCGGCACCAGCAGATGGACCATCTTTTGGTGTAGCACCTTCTGGCACGTGTACGTGAATGTCACGTTTTTCGTAGAAGTCGCCATTAATGCCCAAATGCTCAGAACGTGCTCGAACCACGGTAAGCGCTGCCTGAATAGACTCTTGCATTACGTCACCCAATGAACCCGTATAAGTCAATTTACCTTTACCTGGTACAGAGGTGGCTTCGATCGTCAACAGATCACCACCGACTTCAGTCCACGCCAGCCCTGTGACTTGACCGATTTGATTGTGTGACTCGGCTTTACCGTAATCAAAACGTTGCACTCCAAGATATGACTTCAAGTTGTCTTGATTCACTTCGACATGTTTAACGCTCTTATCCAGCAGGATCTGTTTGACGACTTTACGGCAAATCTTCGACAGTTCACGCTCTAACGAACGTACCCCAGCCTCACGGGTGTAGTAACGAATAACACCAATAATCGCACTGTCATCAACAGTAATTTCACTGCTTTTCAAACCATTACGTTCAATTTGTTTTGGTAACAAGTGGGCTTTGGCAATATTCAGTTTTTCATCTTCGGTATAACCTGACAGACGAATCACTTCCATCCTGTCCAGCAACGGTCCAGGAATATTCATTGAGTTTGACGTGGCCACAAACATTACATCAGACAAGTCATAATCAACTTCTAGGTAATGGTCGTTAAATGTCGCATTTTGTTCTGGGTCTAATACCTCTAGCAATGCTGACGCCGGGTCGCCCCGCATGTCTGAACTCATCTTGTCGATTTCATCAAGCAAGAACAGCGGGTTTTTCACTCCCACTTTCGACATTTTCTGGATGATCTTACCCGGCATAGAGCCAATATAAGTACGACGGTGACCGCGAATTTCCGCTTCATCTCGCACACCACCTAAGGCAACACGTACATATTTACGGCCAGTCGCTTTAGCGATTGACTGCCCCAGAGACGTTTTACCCACACCTGGAGGACCAACCAAACATAAGATTGGGCCTTTCAGTTGTTTAACGCGGCTTTGAACCGCCAAATATTCCAGAATACGCTCTTTAACTTTTTCCAGGCCATAGTGGTCGGTATCAAGCACGGTTTCTGCTTTTGACAGATCGCGTTTGATTTTAGAGCGTTGTTTCCAAGGCACCGACGTCATCCAATCAACGTAACTACGCACTACGGTCGCTTCAGCGGACATTGGTGACATCATGCGCAATTTGTTTAATTCAGCTGAGGCCTTTTCTTTGGCATCAGCTGGCATACCCGCTTCTTCGATCTTGCGAGTTAAGACTTCAAATTCATCATGGCCTTCATCGAGATCACCAAGCTCTTTCTGAATAGCTTTCATCTGCTCATTCAGATAATACTCACGCTGGCTTTTCTCCATCTGCTTTTTAACACGCGAACGAATACGTTTCTCGACTTGTAGCAAGTCGATTTCCGCCTCCATCATCGCCATCAGATATTCCAAACGTTCGGCCACGTTTACCATTTCAAGCACTGACTGCTTGTCTTGCAGTTTCAATGGCATATGCGCAGCCATAGTATCCGCTAGTCGGTCGGCTTCTTCAATGCCGCTTAGCGATGTCAGTACTTCAGGTGGAATTTTCTTATTAAGCTTGATGTAGCCTTCAAATTGGCCAATCGCACTACGCACCAATACTTCTTCTTCTCGTTCATCCATCGGCTGAGATTCAAGGTATTCGGCGGTAGCAACAAAGTAATCATCGTCTTTAGTGTAGTTGCCAATTTTGGCGCGTTGACCACCTTCGACCAATACTTTGACAGTGCCATCGGGGAGCTTAAGTAGCTGTAAAATTGAGGCCACTGTACCAATATCAAAAATATCATCTGTCGTAGGCTCATCCATATCAGCATCGCGCTGAGCAACAAGAATAATTTGCTTATTCTGCTCCATTGCCGATTCTAAACAACGGATGGACTTTTCTCTGCCGACGAATAACGGAATTACCATATGGGGGTAAACCACCACATCTCGTAATGGCAGCACGGGCAATTCGATTCGCGCTTCTGATTCTATGGTCATAGCTTGATTCCGTTTCAGTTAATAGTATTACCTTGAGTATATTGGGACGTGATCTCAGCTTTCAATGCCCAAAATAAAAAAAGGAGCCGGTTAAGGCTCCTTATTTTTCAAACTGATACCTAAGTGCACAATTAATGTTCACCTGAGGCAACTTGTGACTCATTGCTTTCATAAATCAAAATAGGATCTGATTCACCGTTGACTACAGATTCATCAATCACCACTTTGGCAACACTCTCGAATGAAGGTAATTCATACATGGTGTCAAGCAAAATGGCTTCGACGATAGAACGCAAACCACGGGCGCCAGTCTTACGTGTCATCGCTTTCAGAGCAATCGCTTTCAGCGCATCATCACGAAATTCCAGCTCAACCTTTTCCATGTCGAATAAAGCACCATATTGCTTAGTGATAGCATTTTTAGGTTGTGACAGAATTTGCACCAGTGCGGCTTCATCAAGCTCGCCCAAGGTAGCAACCACAGGTAAACGACCGATGAATTCAGGGATCAAACCGAATTTCACCAAATCTTCTGGCTCTACTTGCAGCAAAGTGTCTGTGATAGTTTTCTTATCAGCTTCACCTTTAACAATCGCACCAAAACCAATACCGCTGCCTACGTGAGCACGCTGCTCGATGACTTTTTCAAGTCCAGCAAACGCACCGCCGCAGATAAACAGGATTTTCGATGTATCAACTTGCAAGAACTCTTGCTGCGGATGCTTACGGCCACCTTGAGGCGGCACCGCGGCAACTGTACCTTCAATCAGTTTCAGCAGGGCTTGTTGAACCCCCTCGCCCGATACGTCACGGGTGATCGATGGGTTGTCAGATTTGCGGCTAATCTTGTCAATCTCATCAATATAAACAATACCACGCTGCGCTTTTTCTACATCGTAGTCGCACTTTTGCAGCAGTTTTTGAATGATGTTTTCAACGTCTTCGCCCACGTAACCAGCTTCGGTCAACGTCGTAGCATCAGCCATGGTAAATGGTACGTCGAGAAAACGAGCCAGAGTTTCGGCCAGCAAAGTTTTACCACTACCGGTAGGACCGATTAGCAGGATATTACTTTTTCCTAACTCAACACCGTCTTTAGGACTTGGATACTTTAACCGTTTGTAATGGTTGTAGACCGCAACTGAAAGCACCTTCTTCGCTTTATCTTGACCGATAACATAGTCGTCCAAGTGAGCTCTTAACTCTTTCGGCGTCGGCAATTTTTCTTGATCGCGTTTCGGTGAGATATCTTTGATCTCTTCGCGAATGATGTCGTTGCACAACTCTACACATTCGTCACAAACATAAACGGACGGACCGGCAATCAACTTACGCACTTCGTGTTGACTCTTTCCACAGAAAGAGCAATACAGCAGTTTACCGTTATCACCGTTTTTATTGTCAGCCATTACTGTTCCTCATTTGCAGCACGCGCTACGTGCTGCTTAACACATCCTACTGAGCTTAGCTCAGAAAGTGGCATTTTTCAGCCTAAAACTTACTATTCGCGCTGTGAAATTACCGAGTCAACCAAACCATATTCTAACGCTTGGGTTGCACTCATAAAATTATCACGGTCGGTGTCACGCTCAACGACTTCCAGCGGTTGGCCTGTGTGTTCAGCCAACAAGCTGTTTAATTTATTTTTAATGCCCAAAATTTCTTGCGCGTGAATGGCGATATCAGACGCTTGGCCTTGGAATCCGCCCAGAGGTTGGTGGATCATCACACGTGCGTTTGGCAAACAATGTCGTTTACCTTTGGCACCACCCGCTAACAAAAATGCCCCCATGCTAGCAGCTTGACCAATACAAACGGTACTTACGTTTGGCTTGATAAACTGCATGGTGTCATAAATCGCCATACCGGCAGTCACAGAACCACCTGGAGAGTTGATATACAACGAGATATCTTTGTCTGGGCTTTCTGATTCAAGAAACAGCAACTGCGCCACGATCAGGTTAGCCATGTGCTCTTCTACTTGACCCACCATAAAAATGACCCGCTCTTTTAACAGACGAGAATAGATATCGTAGGAGCGTTCGCCTTTCGAGGTTTGTTCTACCACCATTGGTACTAGAGCATTCATCACTGACTGAGGTGTATGCATTCTGATGTTTCCCTAAATAAAAATGGCCCGCATGAGGGACCTCATACGAGCCATTATAAATGGCGACTGACGGATTAAGTCAAGTCTCGCTTACGCGCGGCCAGCAGCCTTGTTCATAAATTCTTCGAAAGCAACCTCTTTGTCGGTTACTTTGGCAGATTTCAGTACGGCTTCAATGGCTTGCTCTTCCAAAGCCAAGTTGCGCATGCTTTGCATCAGCTCTTGGTTGCTGTTGTAGTATTCAACAACTTCTTTTGGATCTTCGTATGCAGATGCCATAGATGCGATCAACGCGTTAACGCGGTCATCTTCAGCTTTCAGCTCGTTACCTTTGATAACTTCGCCCAACAGCAGACCGATTTTCACGCGGCGCTCAGCTTGCTCTGTGAACAGTTCGGCTGGCAGTTCAGGCATCTGTTTTGGATCCATTTGGCCACCAAAACGTTGCATTGCTTGACGACGCAGTACGTCTACTTCACCGTCGATCAATGCTTTTGGCAATGCCACTTCGTTACCAGCCAACAGGCCTTCGATAACTTGTTCTTTAACGTTCGCTTTCAGTGCTTGTTCCAGCTCGCGTTCCATGTTCTTGCGTATTTCAGCTTTCAGCGCTTCCACGCCGCCGTCTTGGATACCGAAACGAGTAGCGAATTCATCATTCACTTCTGGCAATTCAGCGCCTTGAACCTCTTTCACAGTGATAGCGAACTTGGCCGCTTTACCTTTCAGGTTTTCAGCGTGATATTCTTCTGGGAAAGTCACGTCGATATCGAATTCTTCACCTGCTTTGTGGCCAGTAACGCCGTCTTCAAAGCCAGGGATCATACGACCAGCGCCCAGTTGCAATTCGAAATCTTCAGCTTTACCGCCTTCGAATTCTTCACCGTCGATGCTGCCAACAAAGTTGATGATCACTTTGTCGCCTTCTGCGGCTTCACGTTCTACTGCAGAGAAAGTAGCGTGTTGCTTACGCAGAGTTTCGATCATGTTGTCAACGTCAGCGTCTTGTACAGAAGCAACGGGTTTTTCAACTTCGATCGCTTCAACACCTTTCAGTTCCACTTCTGGATACACTTCGAAAGTTGCTGTGAACTCAAACTGTTCACCTTCAGTGGCACCTGGAGTCAGAGTTGGTGCACCAGCTGGGTTCAGTTTTTCAGCGATGATTGCTTCTACGAAGTTACGCTGCATCACCTCACCGGTAATGTCCTGACGGATAGCATTGCCATAACGTTTTTCGATAACGCTGACAGGCACTTTACCTGGACGGAAGCCAGGGATACGTGCGCGCTTAGCTTCACGTTGCAGGTTTTCTTTTACCAGTTTTTCTACCTGTTCAGCAGGTACGGAGATGGTCAGGCGACGCTCCAGGCCTTGTGTTGTTTCAACAGAAACTTGCATTCTTTTACCTCGAAATGTGTCTAACTTCCTTTTTATAGCCGACATTTGATCAACTATTCAGGTATTCGTTTCTTGACGATTATGTTGACTTAAATGCCGCATATAAACGCTCGCGAGCATCTGTCGTACAATTGTTGATGTTTATCAAGACGCAGCATTATAGCCATGCCCCAGCGAGGAGTCGAGCCACAATGGCCGATTAAAGGTACAAAAAAAGCGACTCAAGGTCGCTTTTTTTGAAATCTAAATAATGGGGTGACTGATGGGGCTCGAACCCACGACAACTGGAATCACAATCCAGGGCTCTACCAACTGAGCTACAATCACCATAATTTGGTACGCCCGGCAGGATTCGAACCTGCGACCATCCGCTTAGAAGGCGGATGCTCTATCCAACTGAGCTACGGGCGCAAGGGCGGCAACTTCATGTTGCATCCTGTTCGGTACTGACAATGTTTATAGCACACTGCCCTAAAATTTGGTCGGTGATAGAGGATTCGAACCTCTGACCCTCTGGTCCCAAACCAGATGCGCTACCGGACTGCGCTAATCACCGAGAGTCGTTTCAAGAATAATGTTTAACACATCTGTTTGCTAAACATCAGCTTGGCGTTTGATTTGGTATTCAAACCAGCCCCACTGCTTGAGAACGGGGCGCATGTTAGCGATTAGACCTCATTGCGTCAACGATTTTTTGGGGCAATAAATTCAGATGCTGAAATTTAGTGCTGCAAATGGCAAATTCTGTGTTCTGGCGCACCAATCACCATGACACCCAATGCCTCCACTGTTAAAATGTCGCCGCTTTTTCAAACATCGCGCCATAACAAAGGAACCCCTACACCCATGACTGCCCAACTGATAGATGGCAAAGCGATAGCCCAATCCATTCGACAACTACTCAAACAAAAAGTCACAGACCGCCAAGCGGCGGGACAACACATTCCAGGACTCGCGGTAATTCTGGTCGGCAGCGACCCGGCATCGCAAGTCTACGTTGGTAGTAAACGTAAAGCATGTGAAGAAGTTGGTTTTCTGTCACGCTCTTACGACCTGCCTGTCGAGACCAGCGAAGCGGAATTGCTGACGCTGATTGATACTCTCAATGCTGACCGCAGTATTGATGGAATTTTAGTGCAGTTGCCTTTACCTGCCCATATTGACGACACCAAAGTTATTGAACGCATTCAGCCCGACAAAGATGTGGACGGTTTCCACCCTTATAACGTAGGTCGTCTTGCTCAACGTATTCCGGTACTGCGCTCGTGCACACCCAAAGGAATCATGACGCTGATTGAGTCTACCGGCATTAAAACTCACGGCTTAGATGCCGTTGTGGTTGGCGCCTCTAATATCGTTGGCCGACCAATGACACTCGAATTGCTGCTTGCAGGTTGCACGACCACCACTTGCCACCGTTTTACCCACGATTTGCAAGACAAAGTCAGCCGTGCCGATTTAGTCGTTGTTGCCGTCGGCAAGCCTGGATTTATTCCCGGTGAATGGATTAAACCCGGTGCAGTAGTGATTGATGTGGGGATTAATCGTTTAGCGGATGGCCGTTTGGTCGGCGACGTTGAGTTTGCCAGTGCGGCGGCTCGCGCGAGTTACATCACCCCAGTTCCCGGTGGTGTAGGCCCAATGACGATTGCGAGCCTCTTAGAAAACACCTTATTTGCCGCGGAAAAATATCACGACAATTAATCAGACCCGCATTTTGCAGACAAAAAGCCAACGTGATGTTAATGCCACTAGCTTAAGAGCCAGTGGCATTTTTATCTCTAGAGCGTGATGGATATTGCTGTTTAGCAAACGCGTTGAGGCGATATTCTTGGCAAAAACTCGGCGTTAACCTTTAAGTCTTTAATAAAAAATCGGCCTCAACGACGATGTTGAGGCCGATTATGAAGTCTGCTCAGAATCGTTAATTACTTAAAGCGATCGGCACTAGACGTGATGTCGGCTTTTCTATTTACACAGATGTGCGTGAAAATTACTTCTTACGCCACGTAGTACCGTTGGCGCCATCTTCCAACACAATGCCTAGCTCATTTAAACGATCACGCGCTTTATCTGCGGCAGGCCAGTCTTTTTCAGCACGAGCACGATTACGTTCAACGATCAAAGCTTCAATCTCTGCCACCTCATCGTCGTTGCCTTCTCCTTGGAAAAACGCTTCCGGTGTCGATGACAAAATTCCCAACACATCGGCAAGCTGTTTCATTGCGACCGCCAAAGCTGAAGCTGCGCTATAGTCACTGCCTTTCAGGCGATTGACCTCGCGCACCATATCGAACAGCACTGAGTACGCTTCTGGCGTGTTGAAATCGTCATCCATGGCCGTTCTAAAGCGTTCAACATATTCACAGGCATCAGCAGCGGCTACAGTTAAATCCAAATCTTTCAGCGAAGTATACATGCGCTCTAGCGAAGCGCGCGCTTGTTTGAGGTTATCTTCAGAATAGTTCAGTTGGCTACGGTAATGCCCTGACAGTAAGAAATAACGCACAGTTTCGGCGTCGTAATGTGCCAGCACGTCGCGGATGGTAAAGAAGTTACCCAGCGATTTTGACATCTTCTCTCTGTCTACCATCACCATACCAGTGTGCATCCAGTAGTTCACATACTTGGCATCATGCGCACAGCAAGATTGGGCGATTTCGTTCTCATGATGCGGGAACATCAAATCAGAACCACCACCGTGAATATCAAAGTGGGAACCTAAGTGTTTA
Organism: Shewanella sp.; assembly: GCF_048265805.1. Taxonomy (GTDB): domain Bacteria; phylum Pseudomonadota; class Gammaproteobacteria; order Enterobacterales; family Shewanellaceae; genus Shewanella. Next base: position 105,046 of record NZ_JBLXAT010000011.1, read on the forward strand.
CTGTTCATTGCCGAACATTCGATATGCCAACCTGGACGGCCAGCCCCCCAAGGTGAATCCCAGGTGGGTTCACCTGGCTTTGACATCTTCCACAGCACGAAATCCATCGGATTGCGTTTGGCTTGGTCTACTTCTACACGCGCCCCTGCTTGCAGCTGCTCTACGTCTTGCCCAGACAAGCGGCCATATTCTTTGAACGATTCCACACTAAATAACACATCGCCATCATCGGCCACATAGGCGTGGCCACGTTCGATCAGTTGCTGCACCATCTCAATGATTTCATTGATGTGCAGTGTAGCACGCGGTTCAAAATCAGGGCGTTGCATGTTAAGTGCATCAAAGTCGGCATGCATTTCAGCAATCAAACGCTCCGTCAACGCATCACAGCTTTCACCATTTTCGTTCGCACGTTTGATGATTTTGTCATCCACATCGGTAATGTTGCGCAAAAAATTGACTTCATAACCGGCGTAGCGCAAATAGCGTACAATCATGTCAAACGACACAAACGTCCTGCCATGTCCAATGTGACACAAGTCGTAAATGGTCACACCACAGACATACATGCCCACTTTTCCGGGGACAATTGGCTTAAATTCCTCTTTCTGGCGGCTCAGACTGTTGTAAATCTTCAACATCGAATTTTCTCTTGTACTCTATATAAACGTGTGGCTCGAAATTGGCTCAAGAGTTTAGCATTGCACCATGCTCTTGAATACCGCCCTTTCGCGCCATTGATGGATAAGTTAGAATCCGCCCACGAATTTAGCTCAAAGGAACTACTATGATCACTTTGCACACCAACCACGGCGATATCAAACTGGCTCTTAACGAAGAAAAAGCGCCAGAAACCGCAGCAAACTTTCTGCAATACGCACAAGAAGGCTTCTACGACGGCACAGTCTTTCACCGTGTGATTGATGGCTTTATGATCCAAGGCGGCGGTTTCACTGCTGAAATGCAACAAAAGCCTACCAATGCACCAGTGAAAAACGAAGCGAACAACGGCCTGAGCAATAAAGTTGGCGCTATCGCCATGGCACGTACCCAAGATCCACACTCTGCGACCGCTCAGTTCTTCATCAACGTTAACGACAACACCTTCTTGGATCACAAAAGTGAATCACTGCAAGGTTGGGGTTACTGCGTATTTGGCGAAGTGGTTGAAGGTATGGACGTTGTCAACAAAATCAAAAACGTTGCAACTGGCAACCATGGTATGCACCAAGACGTACCATTGGAAGCTGTTGTGATTGAAAAAGTGAGCATCGGCGAATAATCGACGCATGCAAACTTTGTTCATCGGCGATCTGCACTTAAGTGCAGATCGTCCTGATATCCTCGATGCCTTCTTCCGCTTTTTAGATAACATCGAACAAGCGGACGCCTTGTATATTTTGGGCGACCTATTTGAAGTTTGGGTCGGTGATGACTTGGCAGAGCCATTTGCACTGCAAGTTGCTGACAAGCTTCAGCAAATAAGCCAACGCATTCCGTTGTTTTTCGTCCACGGTAACCGTGATTTTCTGCTCGGTAAGCGTTTTGCCAAACGCGCAGGTATGCAGTTATTGCCAGAAGTGTTTATCACCAAGCTGTATCAACAAACTACCGTAATTTTGCACGGTGATAGCCTATGCACGCTAGATCACGACTACCAAAAGTTTCGCCGCTTCCGCAACAATCCATTGGTGCGCTTAGGCTTTAAGTTACTGACCAAGAAGAAACGGATAGCCATAGCTGCAAAGTTGCGCGCCAACAGTAAGCAGCAAAATCAGTACAAACATGAGCAGATCATGGATGTAACGCCAGATGCAGTGTGTGAGCTACTTAACGGCCAACAAGCCATGCTGATGATCCATGGGCATACACATCGTCCAGCAATTCACGCTCTGCCCAATGGTAAAACGCGTGCAGTGGTGGGTGATTGGTACGAACAAGGGAGCGTGTTGGTGGTCACGCCAGAGGGGATGGAACTGCAATCATTACCATTTGCCGAAAATAGCCCAACGGTTTAGCGCCGAGCAGAGTCTCAGCGCTGTTATCCAGCCAAATTATGCCACGCTCGGCACGCCGCTATGAAAACGAAATTCATTATCTTCCTGCTGGATTAGCTTAGCTTCTTGCACCACCAGATAAGCCACCCGATCGCTGATATCTGCTCCGGCAACTGCCTCCGCCAACGTTAGATAGTCTTGATAATGACGCGCTTCTGAGCGCAGCAGCGACACGTAAAAGCGCCCTAGTTCATCATCTAAATACGGTGCGAGTTTGGCAAAACGCTCACATGAACGCGCTTCGATTAACGCGCCGATAATCAGCTTATCGATTAAGGTTTGCGGTTCATGAGTAATCACTTGGCGCATTAACCCTTTCGCATAACGACCCGCACGAATATTGCTGTAGGGAATATCCCGCGCTTGCATCAGCTCGAGCACTTGCTCGAAATGATGAAACTCCTCTTTAATCAAACGCACCATTTTCGCAATCAAGTCTTGGCCATGAGCAAAGCCTGCTTTGGCGTTCAGCTGCGCCGCCAACTCATTTTTACGACTATCACGCGCCATAAAGCGATTGATATCGCGGTCACGGTGATAAACAAACTCTTCGTAGGGTTTCGCCCATTCAAGCAATAGTTGACCGCTGGCTTCATCTACGGCGTATTTGCGGATAAGAAACATCGCCGTTTGGGCCGCCTTAAGCTCGCAGTTACAGTGGTCGATAAGCAGTAGCGACAGTCGCTCAGGCTTAGCGGCTTCCTCAATCCATGATTCTGGAGTTTCACAGCCGAGAAACTCGTGCACAGGAGCCAATAGTTGCTGGTACATAGTCAAACGCTTGCTGTCAAAAATTGGCAGCGATTCTAACAACCACGTTGGTAGCTGCCTAGTGCAAACCGTTCTTCATTGAGTCCAATAACAACAAAAAGGCGCCTTTCGGCGCCTTTTAAAACTCACATAATTAGCGATTATGCGAATGAATCACGCAATGCTACGGTGCGGTTAAACACCAGCGCATCCGGCGTTGAATCTTTACTATCGGCACAGAAATACCCTTCACGCTCGAACTGATACGCCTTGCTCACTGGTGCAGCTACCAAACCTGGTTCAACAAAGCCATGAGCAACCACCAGAGATTCTGGATTCAGCACTTCATCAACCGTCTCGGCTGCCGCAGGGTTTGGATCAACAAACAAGCGGTCATACAAACGGAACTCTGCAGGTTTAGCGTGAGTCTGCTCTACCCAATGGATCACGCCTTTAACCTTGCGACCATCACTTGGATTGCTACCTAAGGTCTCTGCATCGTAGGTACAGTAAACGGTGGTGACATTGCCTTCGGCATCTTTGTCACAACGTTCAGCCTTGATGACGTATGCATTACGCAAACGAACTTCTTTGCCAAGCACTAAACGTTTGTAGTGCTTGTTGGCTTCTTCACGGAAGTCTGCTGCATCAATGTACAACTCACGGCCGAATGGCAGTTCGCGTTCACCTAAACTTTCGTCGTTAGGGTGCGCTGGAGCTTTAATGGTTTCAAACTGGCCTGCCGGATAGTTTTCAATGATCAGCTTAATCGGCTTGATCACCGCCATCGCACGTGGCGCAAATTCGTTCAGTTCATCACGAATACACGCTTCCAACATACCAATTTCAATCAGGTTATCCTGCTTGGTCACACCAATACGGTCACAAAATTCGCGAATGGATGAAGGGGTAAAACCACGACGACGCAAGCCAGCAACCGTTGGCATACGAGGATCATCCCAGCCGCTCACCAAACCGCGTACCACCAAGTCGTTCAGCTTACGCTTTGACATCACGGTGTATTCCAGATTCAGACGAGAAAACTCGTACTGACGCGTGCGGTTAGGTTTGTTGAAATCATCTAAGTGATCCAATACCCAATCGTACAAACGGCGGTTATCTTGGAACTCCAAGGTACAGATACTATGGGTGATCTCTTCCAGCGCATCAGAGATACAATGGGTGAAATCGTACATTGGATAGATACACCACTTGTCACCTGTTTGGTGGTGATGGGCAAACTTAATGCGGTAAATCACTGGGTCGCGCATACACATGAATGGCGATGCCATATCGATTTTAGCACGCAGTGAACACTCACCTTCTTTGAACTCACCCGCACGCATTTTTTCAAACAGTGCTAAGTTCTCTTCCACACTAGTATCGCGATATGGGCTATTTTTCCCTGGTGCTTTTAATGTACCGCGGTATTCACGGGTTTGTTCACCGTTAAGGAAACACACATACGCCAATCCTTTGTTGATCAGCTCCAGTGCGTAGCCATACAGCTTATCGAAATAATCTGATGAGTAGTGAATATCACCACTCCATTGAAAACCGAGCCAATGCACGTCTTCTTTGATGGAGTTAACGTAATCGATGTTCTCTTTCTCAGGGTTAGTGTCGTCAAAGCGTAAGTTACACTGTCCCTGGTAGTCACGAGCAATACCGAAGTTCAAGCAAATGGATTTTGCGTGACCGATATGGAGGTAGCCGTTTGGCTCTGGCGGAAAACGGGTATGCACACTCGTGTGCTTGCCGCTAGCCAAATCCTCATCAATGATATTGCGAATGAAGTTACTCGGACGAACTTCAGTGTCCACCTGACTCATGTATTTCCTCTTTGCACCGTGCAAACCTGATAAAACGGGCATGATTTAACATCATGCCCGCTGACAATCTAAGTAGAATAAGAATTGGTGCGTATGGCGTCAACGACTCTGTAAAAGAAAAGCAGCCTTATTGGCTGCTTTTCAAACAAGTATCTCGATTATTGGCCGGCGATCACCTTAATGCCGGGAATAATCTGTTGCGCACGCTTACCTTTGTGTTTCAACCATTGGTAGAACACGACTAGAGCAACCACAAATACCCCAATCCAAATAGTGGATTGTAATGGATGTTCGGTAAAGGTCGCCCCTTGATAGACCACGGTGGCAGAGCCATACGCCAAGGAGAAAGTCCACGTTGCAGCAAATGCTGCCCAACGAGGGCCAAACTCGTTAACCAGTGCTCCCATAGCGGCAACACATGGGGTATACAGCAAAATAAACAGCAGATAACTAAAGGCAGAAAGTTGACCAGCAAAACCCTGTTGCAAGGCGCCAAAGGTTGACTCATTCACACCTTGCTCCGCAGCGGCTTCATCCAGCTTATCAACATGTCCAACCGAGATTGACAACGGATCATCAGGTGAAATGCCCAGCAAGTTTTCGGGAATGGTTTGCAATGCTTCTTTAAAGCTGTCTGACAGAGGGGCTAACTCGCCACCGTGTTGCGCTTCAGTGCTATAGAGACTATTTAACGTACCTACTACCGCTTCTTTAGCAAATAGACCGGTAATGATCCCTACGGTCGCTTGCCAGTTATCCTGCTCAAGTCCCATCGGAGCGAAAAACGGTGTAACTTTCTGGCTCGCAACACTCAGTAACGACTCTTTACTGTCTTCATGACCAAAGGTGCCATCAGTGCCAATCGCATTGATGAAGTTCAGTACAGTCACCACGATGATAATGGTTTTACCGGCACCAAGAATAAAGCTCTTAGTGCGCTTACTGGTACGTGAAGCCACTGCGCGCCATTTTGGCAATTCATAGGTTGGTAACTCCATCACTACGGCACTGCTGTTACCCGGTAAAATCGTTTTGCGTAGCAAGAAACCGGTGCCAATCGCAGCCAAAATCCCCAACAGATACAAGCCGAAAACCAAGTTTTGACCTGAGGTTGGGAAGAATGCGGCAGCAAACAACGCATATACAGGCAAACGCGCACCACATGACATAAATGGTGCCATCATCCCCGTAACAATACGTTCACGCTGACTACCTAACGTACGCGTTGCCATAATTGCTGGCACCGAACAACCAAAACCAACAATCATCGGTACAAACGCTTTACCCGGTAAGCCAATGCGACGCATCAAGCCATCAACCACAAATGCTGCGCGAGCCATATAGCCCGAACCTTCGAGCACTGAGAGTGCAAGGAACAACGCCATAATCACTGGGATAAAGGTACAAACTGTTTGGATCCCTTGGCCAATACCGCCAGCAATCAAAGTCACCAACCACTCAGGTGAGCCAAGTTGGTTCAACCACGCGCCCAAATGATCAACAAATAGTGCCCCAGCGGCAATATCAAAGAAGTCGATAAATGCACTGCCCACGTTAATGGCAAACATGAACATCAGGTACATCACCCCTAAGAAAATCGGGATGCCCAGCACCGGATGCAGGGTTATTTGGTCAATGCGGTCACTAAAGGTTAACAGCGCTTTTTGCTGTACGGCTTTGGCAAATACTGTCTCGACGAAATTAAAGCGAGTGGTAGCAGCAACCATTTCGATATCTTTGCCGTTAGCAGCAAGGGCTGCGGCACACTCTTCAACATATTGGTCACCTTGACCACGTTCACAACTTCCACAGCCGATACCATTGGCCAGCATCGCCAGCGCACGACCACGGTTTGCGACATACTGCTGAGTCATTAATGCGGCAACACTGCGTTCAACTTCTGGGCCGTAATCCAGCAGTAGCGGGTCAGCAGACACTGTGCCCTCTAAAAAACGTACCACTAACGCCTTGACTTTCTCGACATCTTTAGAATCACGCGACGTCACAGCAATGACCGGACAACCCAAGGCTTCGGCCATGGCTTCTGTATCAACAGTGACACCACGCTTTAACGCCGCATCGATTTTGTTGAGTATCACCACCATTGGGATACCCAATTCGCGCAACTGCACAGTTAAAAACAGATGGCGTTCAATGTTAGTCGCATCAACCATATTGATGATGCCATCAGTTTGTTGATTGGCGAGATATTGTTGAGCGATTTGCTCGTCCAACGAGCAATCACAATCCTTGCCAGCCGGAAGAATATCGTAGATACCAGGTAAATCGGTTAAATAAACATCCGTATCATTTAAGGTAAAACGCCCCGTTTTTTTCTCAACGGTGACACCGGCCCAATTACCAACTTGTTGGTTTGAGCCGGTCAAGGCATTAAATAATGTCGATTTACCAGCGTTAGGGTTACCAACGGTGACGCAATGAAACTGCTTAGTCATTCGTCCTCTCCACCTCAATGATTTTCGCCAAATCTTGACGGACACATAGCTTACTGCCGCGGATGTCGAGTTCTAAGCCCGAACCTAGTGGAGCTCGACGAATTAGAGAAAGGCGGGTATTTGGCGTAATGCCGAGAGACAGTAGCTTACGTTTTACAGACGAAGGAAGATCTATCTGACCAACATCACTGATGATAGCGTGGTCACCGGGGTTCAATTCATTTAACTTCATTCTACCTACCATCTTTAGTATCACCGTAATTGAAAAAGCATTGCTGTCTGCTACAACTTGGAAAGAGTCTCGGTGATACTTTTGTAAACGAGAATAGTTTTCAATTGTGTTCTGTATTATGAGACAAAAAAAACTAGGAATAAACCACATACAGCAAATTTAACGTGAAAATTTGCCAAGATTGTGGCTCCTATTCAAAAATCCTAATCTGCGAGCCGATAGTTGAAACCGCTTGTTATTAACAGTGATAGTATTTCCCCATAAAATTCAGGTCTACTTCCTGCCCTCACACGCTCGCACGAGTCGCATTTTTTTCGCATTGTCAAAATTTGTACGTAAATGTCCATTCGTTAACTTACGTCAATAAATTAACTAACTCTTTATAAATAGTCCGATCTCAGTCACATAACATGGCTAAATTAACTGCTTAAAAGCGTGCTATTGGATAGCCTAATATTCTGGAAACTAAATTCCACACACTGAATGTGTCCTTTTCATTCGCACAGCCGCACATCAGTGATGAATACAAAATTTTTGCAGGGAAAAATGAATGATGAAACGGTTTAAATTCAATACCGCTTATAAAGCGTTGTTGGGAGCCGGCATACTATCTTTAGCGCTCGCAGGATGTGGCGGGAGTGGCGAAGATGGTCAAGATGGCATTGATGGCGAGCCAGGTTTGGCGACCATCAACATTGACAATGCCACCACGCTCGGTGCATCCATTGAAAGCGCTAGCGTGGCGGACGGTACTGTAACAGTCAACTTTCTGTTAACCAATGCTAACGGTGTCGCTATCACAGGCTTAACCAATAGCAACGATATCCGTTTTGGTATCGCGCAGTTGACTCACATTGTTGATACCGCCGCTGATGGCTCAGCAGATTTTGACCACGGCTATCAATGGTTGTCATACATCAATAGTGAGCAAGCCCCCAATAATGCTCCTACAGATGTCAGTGGCATTACGCCACGAAATGAATTCCAAGCGAGCGTTGAAGCCGCATCAGCCTGTGACACCTGTTTAGTAGATAATGGTGATGGTTCTTATAGTTATACTTACCAACAAAATATCGCCAATGTCACCTCACCGGTAACCGTTGCCTTTGATGCCAACGACACACAGCGCGTGACCCTTGAACTGCGTTTGTCTGCTGATTTGGCAGTTAATGCCCATTACGACTGGCAACCATCTAGCGGTTCAACCGATGACATTCAAACCCGTAACGTTGTATCCATTGATGCTTGTTATACCTGTCACCAACCTGACAGTTTGAAAATGCACGGCGGACGCCGCATGGATATTGAAAACTGCGTTGTGTGCCATACCTCAACATCAGGTGATCCAGAATCAGGTAATAGCATTGACTTCACTTACATGATCCACGCGATTCACCGCGGTGAAGAACGCCATACTTTCAATGCCGATGGAGAACAAGTCGCCGCACCATACAAAATCGTCGGTTACGGTGGCAATGTTTATGACTTTGGTAATGTCGCATTCCCACATAAACCTGGTGCCGATTGCGCGGTGTGCCATGTAGAAGGTGCGAACGCACCAAAAGACGCTGCACTGTTCACAGCTGAACAAAGTAATACAGCATGTATCGCTTGTCATTCAGAAAAACCATCAAACAACCACAGCAGCACCAACTGTATGTCTTGTCACCAAGCCGAATCGCCTTATCAGGGCACTGGCAGTGCCGTTAAACGCCATGGTGATGTGTTGAAAGCCTACACCGAAGCACAAGCAATGAGTGTGGCTGTTTCTAACGTTGCCACCAATGACAACGGCAATCTGACCTTCGATGTACAAGTGTTAGACCAAGATGGCAATGCAGTTGATCAAACCGTAGTGAGCCAAAGTAGCCGCATGGTAGTAGCGTGGGATGTTGATAAAGATTTCCCTGCCTATGAAGACGCATCATACGCGCAACGTCGTATTGCACTGAGTTCAGGTACCTATGATGCTGAAAGCCATACCTATAGCTTAGCAAGCAGCTTTAGCCTGCCCGCTGATGCTCAAGGTAAAACCTTTGAGATCTGGTCTACGCTGCAAGCTTGTTTCAATAATGGTGGTTATGGCATAGATGATATTACGCTGACTGATTGCAGTGCAGACAATACTCGCCGAACTTACATTCAACAAACACCTTATCAGTTTGTGTGGGGTGCAACTGGCCCAGACAGCAGCGCCACTGCCGCCGCACGTCGTAGCATTATTGACCCAACTAAGTGTCAAGGTTGCCATGGCGCCGAAATCCACCACTACGATAACGGTGTTAACTGTGGCTCATGCCATACTCCAGATAAAACGCTTCGTGCTGAAGACGGTTACCCAGGTGGGCGCATTCCAACTAGCTTCGCCTTTAAAGCACACCATCGCCCAGGTCATGAACTTAACCATAATGGTATGAGTTCAGGCACAGTGATCAAGAGTGACTGTATGACCTGTCATACCGACAACGGTATTCAACTAGGTCGCTCAGCCGATCGCGTATGGCGCTTCGGTGATGCTACTGGCAATGATATTTGGGTGTCATCAGATGCTGGTGCCTGCCTATCTTGCCACCAACCCTATTTGACTGATGCAACTCGCAGTCACATTGAAACCAACGGTGGCATCATCAATGGTACGAGCAAGGAGGATGTGCAAAACCGAGCAGCTGAAACCTGTAGAACCTGTCATACAGTGGATCAACTGCTAGAGGCACATGGTAATTAACACCTAGCTAATCTGAGAAAAAGGGAACGCCATTTGGCGTCCCCTTTTTGCCTTAGATTGGCTAGGTTTGAATGAAAAATCCTCAAATTTCACTTTTTACGAAATTAGGGATTACTCCTTTAGAAATAGGCAGATCTAAATCACACATTAATCGCAGCTCAGCGGAATAAAAGTGATTTGTGAGTTAGCCTCTCTACAGGGGAATGTTTTCCAGCATAAGTACGTGGCGCATATTAACAATAAGTTCGACTTTTAGCTTTTCGCCACTGACTTGTTGCTTAATTCTGCAGGGAAAAATGATGAACGCACTTAAATCAAAATACGCTCGGTGGTTCGCCTCTGGCGCTTTGTCGTTAGCGCTTGCCGGTTGCGGCGGCGGTGATGGCAATGACGGTACAGATGGCAACGATGGTGGCACAGGTGGTCAGCCAGCAATGACTATTTCCAGCATGAAAGTTAGCTTTTATGAGGAGAGTGTGACTGACGGTGTAGCCAGCGTACGCTTTTTGGTCACAAATCAAGACGATGAAGCTATCGTCGGTCTACAACAAATTCGTTTCTACGCGCTGCAATTAGCACCGCAAGATGCCACCGGTATGGGTAATGCCTCAGAATGGCAATATCTGGTCGATGAAACCTGTAACGTAGCATCTAGCTGCCCAGGTACATTGGAAGATAAACGCAACGGCGTTTATACCTATACCTTCGGCACTAATCTGACCAACGCTGAAGCCACGCGTTCAGCTTTCAATCCAGAGTTTGCCCAACGCATTATGCTGCGTTTGTACAATACTCCGCTGCCAGATGGCACTGCGGTACCAAATACCGCCGCTATTGTTGACTTCAACGTTGATGGTTCTGCAGCAATCTATACTCGTAAGATTGTCGCAACTGACAGCTGTAACACCTGTCACGGCGATGTCAGCACCGCGCACCATGGTGGTTCTTACAAAGACGTCAACATGTGTGCAAGCTGCCACAACCCTAGCCGTCTGCGTGACCCTGATGATCGCTTTAGCATGCTGATCCACGAAAAACACTTCACCAATACTGACGGCGCAATTGCTCCAGCTTTCCCAGGCGATAGCTTGATGAGCTGTCAAACTTGTCACAATGACAGAGGTGAACAAACTCCAGATTGGAGTAACTGGAATCGCGTACCTACTGCTGAAGCGTGTGGTAGCTGTCACAGCAACATCGATTTTGCGAGTGGCACAGGTCACTCAGTGCAACAAGACAACAGCAGTTGTGTGGCATGTCATACCCCTGAATGGACTAAAGAAGTTCACAGCGAAGGTATCAACAACAAACATGCTGTGATTGATTCACGTGGCATGAATGTTACTCTAACGCCAAATGCTGATGATACAGCCACTATCCGCATCACGCTGCTGGACGGTGAAGGTAATCCGCTGGATGCACAAAGCGAACTGCCAAAAATCAAACGTCTGGAAACAGCGACAAACGTTGGCCCTAATTTCCCAGCCATGGGATATAACGCTAGCGCAAGCAATCCATTTGGCCACATCGCGCAGGATTTTGTTACTGACAATACGCTGCAAGACAGCATCAATATTGATGGCAATACGCTGAGTTTCACAACACCTGCACTGCCATTTGGTACTGGCGATAAAGACACCGCCTTCACCTTCGTAGGTTTAGAAATGTGTTCTGATGCGAACTCAGTGATTAACTGCGCCGAAGACTCTGCAACTACCAGTATGAAAGCTGCGCTAGCTTTCGGTACTAAATCAGGTAGTGCGCCATCGCATCGCCACACTGACTCAGTGAACTATGGTGCGTGTCAGCAATGTCACGGCGACACTTTCTCACTGCACAAAGGCTATCACGCAGGTTTCGTATTGAGCGAACAGATTGCTCGTGATGGCGTGGTGGGTCTAGATGGCTGTGTGGCTTGTCACACTCCCGATGGCACCTACGCCAATGGCGCAAACAAGGGTCCATTTGAAGAGAAGCTGCACGTTGTACACAACGCCGTTGGTGTAATTACTGACTGTCAGCAATGTCACAACGCCTTCAACACTGGCGCATTTGAGAAAAAAGGCGCTTTGGCGACAGCGGCTGGTCAATACACTACGCCTATCACTGCGGTATGTACTTCTTGCCACGCGCTGGGTTCAGACGGTTTGCATAGCCAAGCGACACTGGAAAGCTATGGTGCGGTAGTGAATGGGGATTACACCCAAGCTAACCAAGCTGCACAGTCTGAAACTTGTTTCTACTGTCACAAACCAACAGCGGCGGATCACACCCAAGTGAATTTGTAATTTGCCCGAACAGCAGGGACCCACGTCCCTGCCCTTCATTTAGTTTGGACAAATCAAGGATGCAATGATGAAAACACAACAAAAACTAATGTCAGCACTAAGCTCTGCCGTATTGGTAGCAGTGATGGCATTTAGCTTCACCCATACCGCTAACGCATCGGTGTGGGATAAGAAAATGACCCCTGCAGAGGTTGAAACCACGCTGGATAAGAAATTTGAAGAGGGAAAATACTCTGCAAAAGGCGCTGACACCTGCTTGATGTGCCATAAACGTAGCGACAAAGTTATGGCGATTTTCGGTGGTGTGCATGGTGCAATTACCTCATCAAAGAGCCCAATGGCTGGCCTGCAATGTGAAGCCTGCCACGGTCCTCAGGGCAAACACCGGGGCGCGAACGAGCCGATGATCGCCTTTGGTAAAGACTCAACCCTGCCCGCTGAAAAACAAAACAGTGTATGTTTGAGCTGTCACCAAGACGACAAACGGATGAATTGGGAAAGCAGCCACCACTCTAGTGCAGATATTGCTTGTGCATCTTGTCACACAATCCATGCTGCTAAAGACCCAATTTTGGCTAAAGATACTGAAGTTGCCGTATGTACTAGCTGCCATACCAAGCAGAAAGCTGACATGAACAAACGTTCAGCTCATCCATTGAAATGGAATCAAATGGTATGTACCGATTGCCACAATCCACACGGTACAACAACTGAAGCCGATTTGGTTAAACCAACCATTAACGACACTTGCTATAGCTGCCATGCTGAAAAACGTGGTCCAAAACTATGGGAACACGCCCCAGTGACAGACAACTGTGTTAACTGTCACAACCCTCATGGCACCGTAAACCAAGCGATGCTTACCGCACGTCCTCCACAGCTTTGCCAGCAATGTCACGCAAGTGATGGCCACGCAAGCCGTGCTTACCAAGGCAATACCGGCCTGGGCGGTACCGTCAATGGTTCAGCATTTACCGGCGGTAAGAGCTGTCTGAACTGTCACAGTCAGATCCACGGCTCTAACAATCCATCCGGCAAGCTGCTGCAACGCTAAGGAGACAGCAAGATGAACTTCAGATTGAACGTAATTACCGTTGCTTTGCTGGCCAATGCGGGGGTCGCCATGGCTGCTGACGGTTACGGCCTAGCCAATGCCAACACTGAAAAAGTGAGCTTGGACAAGTGGAAATGTAATGCTTGTAAAGTGCAAACAGGCACCGAAGGCAATATCAGCGCTGGCGTAGGTTATGTTAACGATGGACACGATCTCCGCTCAGCTAATGCAATGGGAACCGACAACGATGTGGCAACTAAGATTGATGCTGATATCACCCACGTTGCTGAAAGCGGCTACCGCCTGACATTAACCGCTCATGACCTAGGTATGGACACTGGTAGCGCTAGCATTAGTGCGAGAAAACCGGGTAAATATGCAGTAACTGCTGGTTTGCGTCAGATGGAAACCTACGGCAACACTAACGCCGTAACACCTTTTAGCCGCAGTGGTGAGTTTTTATCACTGCCAGCTAACTGGGCCAATGCCGGCACAGGTAACGGTGTTGATGTTTCCTTGGTTAACCCACTGGAAATGTCTTTGAAACGCAAACGCTATTCATTGGACACTGAATACTCAGCCGATTCGCTGTGGAGCACTTACGTTAATTACCAACGTGAAGAAAAAACCGGCACAAAATCCACCTCTGGGGTGATTTTCAACCAAGCCACTATGCTGCCACAGAATGTGGATTACACCACCGATACCTTTGAAGCAGGCGTGAAGTTGAGCGGCGACCATTGGTTTACTGCCCTTGCCTACAACGGTTCTCGTTTCAAAAACGATAACGACAGCTTAGGTTACGCCAACCCATTCGGCCAAACCGCAGGACAGACCGTGGCTTATTTATCAGAAGATCCTGATAACCAAGCACATACAGTCTCGCTCAGTGGTCTTTATACCGACATGGGAGCTTTACTGTCAGGTCGTGTGCTGATCGGCCGTATGAGTCAAGATGAAAGCTTCTCAACCTTAGGGTACGGCTATAGCCTGCCTGAAGGAAATGCCGATGCACAGGTTGATATCGTCGGTGTGGACTTGAACGGGACTCAACGCTTTGGCGATGTCCGTATCAGTGCCAGCTACGATTACTACGACCGCGATAACAAAACTGATATCGAACCGTGGACACAAATCAGTGTTAGCGATGTTAACGGCCAAGTGGCATACAACACTCCACTAGATAGCACTACTCACAAAGCCAAATTGTCTGCCGACTACCGTATCAGCTCAGGTATGAAAGTCGAAGGCGGCTATGACTTTAAACGTGAAGAACGTAGCTACGAAGACCGTGAAAACACCAACGAAAACACTTTGTGGGGCCGTTTTACACTGAACAGCTTTGAGCACTGGAATATGTGGGTCAAAGGCAGTTACGGCAACCGTGATGGTTCAAACTATCAAGCTGGCCGTTACACCTCTACTGAAAATAATGCCTTGCTGCGTAAGTACTACATGGCCGACCGCGAACGCACTATGGTAGAGCTGCGTGTGTCGCACACACCATTGGATAACCTCACCGTCGATTTTGGTGGTCGTTATGCTTATGACGAATACGACAACACAGACATCGGTTTAACTGAATCACGTGACGGTAGCATGGACATCAACGTCAACTACCAAGCAACCAAAGACTTGAACATGAATCTGTTCTACAACCATCAGATCATCAAGTCTCAACAAGCTGGTAGCAGTAACTTTGGTAACGCTAACTGGTTTGCTGACGTGCGTGACACCGTCGATGTGGTCGGTTTTGGTGCCTACTACGACAATCTGTGGGAAAAGAAACTGCGTCTAGGGCTGGATTACACCTACTCTGACTCAGACTCCAACACCGTCGTACGCCAAGCAGTAACTGGTGATTTTGGTGCTTACTTTGCCAAAGAGCATAATTTGTCGCTCTACGCTCAATACCAAGCAACTGAGAAAGTCGCGCTGCGCCTTGATTACCGTTTCCAACGTTATGAAGATAACGACGAAGCTAACGACATTGACGTGAATAGCATCTGGAACTTAGTCAGCTTTGGCAATATCGACCATGACTACACTGCTAACATGTTGATGCTGAGTGTGAATTACAAACTGTAATACAGTCGCTTAACTCTGTTACAAAACTCGTTAATAAAACCCGCCACGCGCGGGTTTTATTTTTTGGTTAAACAATAGACACATTATAAAATAACTTACTGATACAAAAAGTTTATAGATTTCTCTTGAGTTCCAGTGGTATAGCTCCTACACTGAGTAAGTGTTGTATTTTTGTTATAAATTGAATTTTGTTGGGCTAACAATAACTGGCGCAGCAAAGTAGTAACTCGTAAGTTTCTCAACCACGCAATATTCCATTACCTTGTGATACTTCGGCGGAGGGATCCGCCTATTTTTTTGCCTATTTATCAGTAAATTTACTAATTTGCGATATTGTCACTTGCTAGCGTACGGCAATTACGACAATGTACCTGCACCTTGAACATCTTCCCCAACAGCTATGAATTTTCTTCGTACATTCTTTCGTGCAATAGCGCTAAGTTCTGCGGCTTGCAGCCCCGTCGTATTGGCGGCAGAGGTCAATCACCCACAATCGGGGAGTCTGCTGGCAAGCATTGTCATTATGATGCTGGTTGGCGGCTACACGCTGGTCAACATTCCGTTGCAAGCGCTGTTTTATTTCAATGGACAGTACCAAAGTTCACGCTGTGTTAGGTGGCATAGTACCATCGGCATCTTCATTGCACTGTTCGGTGCAGCATTGGCTATTTATGATCAGCGCACCTTAGCTGAAATGGCATTCTATTTAGGCCTAGTGCTGGTTGCCATTGCTATCGCTAGCCTGCCATTTTTAATTAAAAATAGCGCTAAAGCGCCAACGGCTAATGCTGGCAGCTACCTGCTAATCGCTAGCCTATGTTATCTGTTACCCGCATTGCTATTTTCATCATTAATTACACCGTTTGCCATCGTACTCGCCTTGGTGGCTAGCCAATGGCAAACCAACAAAAGTCCACTATTCAATATGTCACGTTGGCTGCTGGTAATCGTCAGTACGGGTTGGTTCATACACCAGTTAGTTGCTCTTTATGAAACAGTAACGCGTCATTAGTGGCCGCCTAGCCAATGACCAAACCAACCCCATGTGATGCATTAGTCGCAACTATCCGTCAATGCCATCTCTGTCAGGGGCTGCCGCTTGGGCCTAAACCGATACTGCAAGCCAGCAGCAATGCCCGTATTCTGATTGCGGGCCAAGCGCCAGGGCAAGTGACACACCAACGAGGACGACCGTTTGATGACGCCAGCGGCGAGCGATTACGTCGTTGGCTGGCAGTAGACAAAGAGACTTTTTACGACCCCAACCAGTTTGCCATCGTACCGATGGGGTTTTGTTATCCTGGTAAAGCGACAGCTGGCGACGCGGCACCAAGACCTGAATGTGCCGCTACTTGGCGACAACCGCTGCTGGCAGCCCTTCCCAACATTGAACTTACCTTGCTACTTGGTCGTTTTGCCATAGCTTGGCACTTAGCCAATACCGAATTTGCCAAACAGCCACTTGCACAGCTCACCACTCATTGGCAACAATTATGGCCACAGCTGATGGTATTGCCGCATCCAAGCCCACGTAATAACCGTTGGCTAGCACAACACCCTCAGTTTGAAGCGCAGCAGCTACCGCGGCTACAACAACGTATCGCCAGCTTACTGCATCGGCATTAAATTCTCTGGAGCCTAACCATGTATTTTCTTGATGCGGCAATTGCCCAGCAAATTGTTGACCGCACCATGCGCATTATTCAACACAACATCAATGTGATGAATAGCCAAGGCGTTATTCTCGGTTCCGGTGACAAAAGCCGTATCAACACGGTTCACGAAGGTGCACTGCTAGCGATTAGCCAAAATCGTGCCGTAACCATCGACCAAGGCAGTTTACAGAGCCTGCACGGCGTCAAAGCAGGGGTCAATTTGCCACTGCATTACCATGGCCAAATTATTGGGGTGGTGGGGATTACTGGTGATCCAGCTAAGCTAGGTCAGTACGGTGAACTGCTGAAAATGACTGCCGAGATGATGGTTGAACAGGCTAACTCGCTTGAGCTGAAACAGTGGCACAAACGGCAACGCGAAGAGTTTATTTTGCAGCTCGTACGGCAAGAAGGCCCTCTGCCTGCCGGCATGTATGCTTGGGCGCAACAGCTCGAAATTGATTTGACTCAGCCGCGAGTGGCTGCGCTGATCGAACTCAATGGCGATGGCATATTGGCCACCACACTCAAAGATATTCAACAGCTATTGGAGTATCCGCAGCGTGACAACTTAGTGGCGATGACGGCGATGGATCAATTGGTGATCCTCAAACCAGCATTTTTAGATGGTAAGCGCTGGGACCCACAGCTGGAAGATCTGCGCATTGAAAAACTCTTGGCACGGCTACCGGCAGATACCAAAGGACGGGTAAAGATCGCGCTCGGGCATTACTTTCCTGAAGCTGGCGGACTGCAACGTTCCTATCAAACCGCCTGTGAAACACTCAAACTGGGCAAGCATACTGCGCCAGAGCAAACGAAATACTTGTATCAAGATCATGCAGTGTCAGTGCTGTTGTCATCGTTGGGCAACGATTGGCGCGGCCACGAACTGGCGATGCCATTCATCAAACTACAACTGCAAGACCGCCGTGGAGTATTGCTCAAAACACTGCGCGCATATCTGCAGCATTTTGGCGACCAACAACGTTGTGCTGATGCCCTATATGTTCACCGTAATACCCTGCGCTACCGCCTCGAAAAAATTGCGGAGATCAGCGGCATCGACCTGTCATCACTGGATGGTTTATTGCAGCTGTATCTCGGCGATGTCCTCAGCCGTATAGAACCTGAATAACTTTGTGCAAATACACAAATAACAGCAGCAAAGTTGCCCAAGTTCGGTAGTTTTTTCTAAAGCTAAAGCTTAATTGCCTCGCTCATAATGGCAGAGCCGTCTGTTTTGCTACAGCGGCGTAACAAAACGCCATTAAAACACCCTATAACAACAATTAAGGGACACATATGAGCTTGGTATTAACCCTGTTAGCGGTGATCATTTTTATCGTGATCGCCACCACCAAATTTAAACTGCATCCATTTTTAACGCTGCTACTGGCGTCATTAATTGCTGCATTTGCTTTCGGCTTGCCAGCCAAAGATATTACCAAAACCATCAGTACTGGATTTGGTAATATCCTAGGTTACATCGGCTTAGTGATTGTTTTGGGGACAATCATCGGTACGATTCTGGAAAAAAGCGGCGCGGCTATCACCATGGCCGACACTGTAATTAAGCTGATTGGCAAACGTTTTCCTACATTAACCATGTCGATCATCGGCTACATAGTGTCAATTCCTGTGTTTTGCGACTCAGGTTTTGTCATTCTGAATAGTTTGAAGCAATCGATGGCCAACCGGATGAAAGTATCCAGTGTTGCGATGAGCGTAGCGTTAGCCACGGGCCTATACGCGACTCATACCTTTGTACCGCCAACCCCGGGGCCAATTGCTGCCGCGGGTAACTTGGGGCTGGAGTCTAACCTTGGCTTAGTCATTGCCGTCGGCCTGCTGGTGTCAGCGGTTGCCGCAATTGCAGGTATGCTGTGGGCCAACCGCTTTTTGCAGGTGGAGCCAAACGGCGAAGGTGCTGAGGAATTAGTGCAACAAGCGGAAGAGTTCGACAAACTAAAAGCCAGCTACGGTAAATTACCAAGCGCGATGGCATCATTTGCACCAATTTTTGCGCCCATTGTTCTGATCTGTTTGGGGTCTATCGCCTCTCTACCCGCTAAACCATTCGGCTCAGATATTGCCTTTACTGTGTTGAATTTCCTCGGTCAACCACTGAACGCCTTGCTGATTGGTTTGGTACTGTCGTTACCGTTACTGAAGTCAACTCACCGCATCCAAGAGTTTACTCAACGTATCTCCGACGGTTTAGTGGCTGCCGCACCGATCTTGTTGATCACCGGTGCTGGCGGTGCCTTTGGTGCCATCATCAAAGCAACTGACATCGGTACTTATCTGGGTACAACGCTGTCGGATCTGGGGATTGGTATTTTTATGCCGTTCCTTGTCGCCGCAGCCCTTAAATCAGCCCAAGGTTCATCTACCGTTGCACTGGTCACGACCTCAGCCATGGTGGCGCCAATGCTGGCTGATATCGGTCTGGGTTCGGAAATGGGCCACGTACTGACGGTAATGGCGATTGGTGCTGGGGCGATGACCGTATCCCACGCCAACGATAGCTTCTTCTGGGTTGTTACCCAATTTAGCCGCATGAGCGTTTCACAAGCCTACCGTGCCCAAACGGCCGCAACCGCAGTACAAGGTGTTGTCGCAGTATTGCTGGTGTGGTTATTGAGTTTAATTTTACTTTAATACCTGCGAAGCCACTGCAAAGTGGCTTTCATGTTGTAACAGGAACCCCCTATGAAAATAGTGATAGCGCCTGATTCCTTTAAAGAGAGCCTTAGCGCACTGGAAGTTGCTGAGGTTATTGCGGAAGCATTTGCCGTGCATTTGCCTGATGCACAGTTCGTTAAAGTGCCGGTAGCTGATGGTGGTGAAGGCACAGTGCAATCGATGGTGGATGCCACTGCCGGGCGGATTATCCATAAAACCGTCATCGGGCCGATGGGGCAGCCAGTTGAGGCGCACTACGGCATTTTAGGTGCAGATAGCAGCTTCGGCGCCAATACGGCAGTCATTGAGATGGCGGCTGCGTCGGGGCTACACCACGTGGCAGCGGCAGAACGTAATCCACTGCTCAGCACAAGTTATGGTACAGGTGAACTGATTGCCGATGCGCTTAATCGAGGTATTCGTCATATCATTCTCGGCTTGGGCGGCAGTGCCACTAACGACGGCGGTGCGGGCATGATGCAAGCGCTGGGCTATCAATTGTTAGATATACATGGCAAAGCACTGCCAGCAGGCGGGGCAGCACTCAGCGAACTACAAAGTATCGACGTTGTTCGCCAACACCCAGCTTTAGCTGAATGCACCTTTGACGTGGCATGCGACGTCGATAATCCTTTGTGTGGCGAGCGCGGGGCATCCGCTATCTTTGGCCCGCAAAAAGGCGCCACGCCAGCAATGGTGACACAACTCGATACCGCCTTGGCACACTTTGCCCAAGTAGCCGAGCAACTGGGCTTTCGCGAAGCACAAAATACTGCGGGCGCGGGTGCCGCCGGAGGTATGGGCTTTAGCGTGATGACGTTCCTTGAGGGCAATCTGCGCCCTGGTGTCGATATTGTGATGCAAGCGGTTGGCCTTGCGGACAAAATCGCTGGTGCAGATCTGGTGATCACCGGTGAAGGCCGTATCGACGGTCAAACCGTGTTTGGTAAAACACCAATGGGGGTGTTACGCGTAGCTAAACAGCAGCAAATTCCCGTGATTGGCATTGCCGGTTGTCTTGGGGAAGGCGCCGACAAGATGCTAGAACAAGGTATGAGTGCGATTTTTGATATTATCCCATCCGCAAGCGATTTAGCGTTAGCCTTAGCCAACGCCCGCCCTAACCTTCACCGAGCCGCCAGTAACATCGCCGCGGTTTGGCGCTTAGGTTTACGGCATCATTAACCGACATGACCGTAGCGAGTTTCTCTCAGCTTGCTACGGTCATCGCAACCACACCTTGCCATGAATGTCGCACTTATTATCTGAAATCAGGCTTTTACATCTGTTTTGCTTCAAATCAAGTGCGTTATGAACGAGGCACAGTCCGTAACGTTTAGTCCACTCCACAAATTCGCTGCTACGTTCAGCAGCCCCTTAATTTATCGGCCGCAGGACTGACATCGTTACCATGCTCACATTTTAACCAGCCTATTGCTAGACATTGGTCGAACAATGCCATTGTCTTGGCTTGTCAGCCTGTATTTTTTCGCCGATTGCGCAAAGGCTTGCTAATGCAGTGCTTGTATGGATAAATGGCTTGCAGTAAAGTGTCCCACCATTCTTAGGCCTGCATATCAGGCACTATTTGCGAGAACTGTTCGATTCATGTCTGCCAGTAAATCACGAAAGGCAACCGCCTCTGCAGCCAGCTTATTGCGTATTTTTACGGTGCCAGAAGCGCCCGAATCTACGCTAAGTAAAATTGAGCATGCGCTATCTGAAGATCTGGAAGGTTTTCTAAGCCAAAGCATTGTTGCCTTGGAAAAACCACTTCACGAAGTCGAAGAAGATTTTTGCGCGTTTGAGATCCCCGATGAGCCAACGTTCGTCTCAGACTATACCGAAGAGATGATGCAAAGCTTAGTCGCGCACTCAGTGCATACTGCCGCGCCAAGCTTTATTGGTCACATGACCTCAGCCATGCCCTACTTTGTGCTGCCACTGTCGAAAATGATGGTGGGCTTGAACCAAAACTTGGTCAAGATTGAAACCTCAAAAGCCTTTACCCCGCTTGAGCGACAAGTGCTGGGGATGATGCACCACTTAGTCTATGGCGAATCAGACAACTTCTATCAGCAATGGATGCACAGCGCCGATCATTCGTTAGGGGCGTTTTGTTCTGGCGGTACAGTTGCCAACATAACCGCGCTATGGATCGCTCGAAATCGCTTGTTGACAGCAGATGGTGACTTTGCGGGGATAAATGCCGATGGTTTGATGGCGGGATTGCGCCATTACGGCTGGAATGACTTAGCAATTCTGGTGTCTGAGCGTGGCCACTACTCCTTGGGTAAAGCCGCCGATCTGTTAGGTATTGGCCGCAACAATATTATTGCTATTCCAACCGATGCCAACAACCGCGTCGATGTCGACGCCATGCGCCAAACGGCACAACAGCTACAACAGCGTGGTGTGCGCGTGATGGCGATAGTGGGCGTAGCAGGCACCACCGAAACCGGTAATATCGACCCATTACCACAATTAGCTGACTTAGCCAGTGAGCTTGCGTGTCACTTCCACGTGGATGCGGCTTGGGGTGGCGCCAGTTTGATGTCGAATACTGCCCGTCATTTACTGCAAGGTATCGAACGCGCCGACTCTGTCACCATTGACGCCCACAAGCAGATGTATGTGCCAATGGGCGCTGGCATGGTGATTTTTCGTGATCCCGAACTGGCTCGCGCAATTGTGCATCACGCTGAGTATATTCTACGTCGAGGTTCTAAAGATTTGGGGAGTCAGACGTTAGAAGGTTCCCGTCCGGGAATGGCAATGTTAGTCCATGCCTGTTTACAAATTATTGGCCGCCAAGGCTATGAAATCCTTATCGATAACTCGCTAGAAAAAGCGCGTTACTTTGCCAATGTGATTAAGCAACACCCCGATTTTGAGTTAATCAGTGAACCTGAGTTATGCCTGCTAACCTACCGCTATGTTCCGCAATACGCCCAGCAAGCATTAACACAGGCGATTGCGATCAATGACTGGGAAAAAGTGAGCAAAATTAACGCCGTGCTGGATGATCTCACCCGCAGCATTCAAAAAAGCCAGCGTGAACAAGGCAAGTCATTTGTATCGCGTACCCGCTTGCAGCCAGCACGTTACCAACGGCAAACCATTACCGTATTTCGCGTGGTGTTAGCTAATCCATTGACCACCGAGCAGATCCTCAAAGGCGTGCTCAACGAAGAAATAGAAATAGCGGCTGACAAAACCCAGTTACTCAGCAAACTCATGCAGTTATGCCACTAGCCATTGGCTCATTGGCGCATTGCTGCTGAGCAGTTTCAAAAAACATGACTAAGCTGTAGGTCATTAAGATTCCGCTGAATACGGCCGTTTATTCGGCCAGCGGATTTCAAACAGATCAATCACAAAGCCCATCTGCCAAAGATGGGGTTTTCATTTCTGCGGCCCATGAGCGCTTGCTTCCTCACACATCCGCCACACAAATCCTTCACCCAATGCTGCACGCTAGCTAGAGTGTGTTGATCTTTGTTTATTTATTAGTCGCAATACATCGGTAGCCACATCATTACGCACGCCAGAGCAACCATACTTTGGTAATTCCTTGCTAGTTTGTCATACCGAGTGGCTACCGCTCGGTACTTCTTCATCTTCATGAAAGCGTTCTCAACCAAGTGTCGGTATTTATATAAACACCTGTCCATATCGTGGTTTCCTTCCATGCTATTTTGCTTCCGCGGGATCTGAGATTGGCTACCTCTATCTTCAATCACACCTCGAAGTGGATTACTGTCGTAGCCCTTGTCAGCAATGACCTGTTGTGCTGTTGGCGAATGACTAACTAAGCTTGTTGCATGGACAATATCGTTGACTTGACCACCCGATAATTCGAAATAAACTGGCAAACCGCCACTATCTACAACCAAATGGATTTTAGTTGAGTTTCCACCTCGGCTTTTGCCTATAGCTTCTTCATCTTTACGTCCACTTCGCGCACTATCCTGATGTGCTTTGACAATACTGCCATCGATGAACAACCATTCTGTATCACTGTCTTG